>NZ_JBHVNG010000001.1:0-143858 GCF_042796455.1 Bacillus sp. NPDC057893
ATGATCAGGTTGATAGGTTCGAGGTGGAAGCATGGTGACATGTGGAGCTGACGAATACTAATAGATCGAGGACTTAACCATATAATATGAAGCAATGTTATCTAGTTTTGAAAGAATATAAAAAACTTGTTGACTTTAAATGTCGAATAAGTTATGATAATTCTTGTCTTAAATGAATACAGTCTGGTAATGATGGCAGAGAGGTCACACCCGTTCCCATACCGAACACGGAAGTTAAGCTCTCTAGCGCCGATGGTAGTTGGGACCTTGTCCCTGTGAGAGTAGGACGTTGCCAGGCAATTCGGAGGATTAGCTCAGCTGGGAGAGCACCTGCCTTACAAGCAGGGGGTCGGCGGTTCGATCCCGTCATCCTCCACCATTCTAGCCGACTTAGCTCAATTGGTAGAGCAACTGACTTGTAATCAGTAGGTTGGGGGTTCAAGTCCTCTAGTCGGCACCAGAAAATCATGGCGGTTGTGGCGAAGTGGTTAACGCACCGGATTGTGGCTCCGGCATTCGTGGGTTCAATTCCCATCAGTCGCCCCATTTTTTCTTTTAAAATCATAATATGCGGGTGTGGCGGAATTGGCAGACGCACTAGACTTAGGATCTAGCGCCTTTGGCGTGGGGGTTCGACTCCCTTCACCCGCACTTTTAATAAAATAACTCATACATGTCTTGCGGAAGTAGTTCAGTGGTAGAATACAACCTTGCCAAGGTTGGGGTCGCGGGTTCGAATCCCGTCTTCCGCTCCAATTTTCAATATGACATGCCGGGGTGGCGGAACAGGCAGACGCACAGGACTTAAAATCCTGCGGTGGGTGACCACCGTGCGGGTTCGACCCCCGCCCTCGGCACCATATGCGCCCGTAGCTCAATTGGATAGAGCGTTTGACTACGGATCAAGAGGTTAGGGGTTCGACTCCTCTCGGGCGCGTTTTTTATTAACGGGAAGTGGCTCAGCTTGGTAGAGCACCTGGTTTGGGACCAGGGGGTCGCAGGTTCAAATCCTGTCTTCCCGATATTTCAACATATGGGGCCTTAGCTCAGCTGGGAGAGCGCCTGCCTTGCACGCAGGAGGTCAGCGGTTCGATCCCGCTAGGCTCCACTTATTTGAATATCACTTATGGCGGTGTAGCTCAGCTGGCTAGAGCGTACGGTTCATACCCGTGAGGTCGGGGGTTCGATCCCCTCCGCCGCTACCATAAGGACCTTTAGCTCAGCTGGTTAGAGCAGACGGCTCATAACCGTCCGGTCGTAGGTTCGAGTCCTACAAGGTCCACCACTCAAAGTTCATATCTCGGAGGTATACCCAAGTTCGGCTGAAGGGATCGGTCTTGAAAACCGACAGGCGGCGAGAGTCGCGCGGGGGTTCGAATCCCTCTACCTCCTCCATTTTTTCTAAATTAAATATTATATCATCGCGGGGTGGAGCAGTACGGTAGCTCGTCGGGCTCATAACCCGAAGGTCGCAGGTTCAAATCCTGTCCCCGCAACCAAATGGTCCCGTGGTGTAGTGGTTAACATGCCTGCCTGTCACGCAGGAGATCGCCGGTTCGACCCCGGTCGGGACCGCCATTTTTTTACATAAAGGCTCGGTAGCTCAGTCGGTAGAGCAGAGGACTGAAAATCCTCGTGTCGGCGGTTCGATTCCGTCCCGAGCCACCATTTTGAAATCGCAAGCCGGCTTAGCTCAATTGGTAGAGCAACTGACTTGTAATCAGTAGGTTGGGGGTTCAAGTCCTCTAGCCGGCACCACTTTCAAAATGAGCCATTAGCTCAGTTGGTAGAGCATCTGACTTTTAATCAGAGGGTCGAAGGTTCGAATCCTTCATGGCTCACCATTTTTAATTTAATGCGGGTGTAGTTTAGTGGTAAAACAAGAGCCTTCCAAGCTCTGGTCGAGAGTTCGATTCTCTTCACCCGCTTTTTATGGGCCTATAGCTCAGCTGGTTAGAGCGCACGCCTGATAAGCGTGAGGTCGATGGTTCGAGTCCATTTAGGCCCACCATAATTATTCCGCAGTAGCTCAGTGGTAGAGCTATCGGCTGTTAACCGATCGGTCGTAGGTTCGAGTCCTACCTGCGGAGCCATATTATAGAGAAGTACCCAAGTGGCTCAAGGGGCTCCCCTGCTAAGGGAGTAGATCGCGAACGCGGTGCGAGGGTTCGAATCCCTTCTTCTCTGCCAGATTTTGGCCCGTTGGTCAAGTGGTTAAGACACCGCCCTTTCACGGCGGTAACACGGGTTCGAATCCCGTACGGGTCATACTAAAAGAGATAGCATAATCTGCTATCTCTTTTTTGTTGTGTAAAAGCGGACTTTGGATAGTCCGCTTTTTTTATGAAATGTTGTATACTTTTTTCTATTTCAATCGTCTAACTAATAGAAAGGAGAGAGCGATGGAGTATGAAAAGATCATTATAGAAACATCAAAAAGTATTTATAGATATTTGCTTAAAATTGGAGTAACACCAGCAGAAGCAGAGGATATCGTTCAAGATACGATACAAAAAAGTTATATTAATTTAAATAGGATTACCTCTTCTTATACATAAGAAGAGGTAATCCTATTTTTTGAATATGTTTTAACTCTCTGCTGAATGCCCATCCGGTTTCATAACAGCATGACTATATGCGGAGTGGAGAGTTTTGTATCCTAAAAGTGCAATAGTTAAGGCAAGGCCTCCTGCAATAATAGCCACACTAAATCCTGCGCGAGCTCCAAAGGTATCAATAACTAAACCAGCTACCGCTGATCCTAGAGAGACTCCAATACCAAGTCCTGTAATTGCCCAGGTCATTCCTTCGGTTATTTTTGATTCAGGTACGATTTTTTCCACCAGTCCCATAGTAATAATCATAGTAGGGGCAACAGATAAGCCTGCAAAGAAAACAATAACTACTAGCCAAGCAATAGTGTTTACGAAAACTAGTGGCAGCATTGTTACCATTGATAGTGTGACTGCTATTAAAAATTGATTATATGGTGGAGTACTGAGTTTAAGAGTACCGAAAATAAGACCTGCCAGGCATGAACCGATTGCATAGACGGAAAGCACAAAGCTAGCAGCTACTGTGTTTCCTTGATGCTCAGCAAAAGCCACACTAACTACATCTATTGTGCCAAATATAGTACCTATAGCGATGAGTGTGAATACAAGCACTCGTAATGTACCAATTTTAAATACTGTTCCTTTGTTTGTAATGTCGTGGGGATGTACATGTGGTTCTGTGCTTTTTTGCATGGTGAATAGGCATACCCCGATTGTAAGAAAAACACATGATAAAAGTGGTCCTGCTTCTGGGAAGAACATAACACTTAAACTGACGGATAATACAGGACCAATGATGAAGCAAATTTCATCGACGACCGATTCGAAGGAAAATGCTGTATGCAATTTATGAGATCCACGGTATAGTTTAGTCCAACGTGCACGTACCATGGCCGACATGTTTGGCATACAACCCGCACATAAGGCGGATAGAAATAGCGTCCAATAAGGAGCCTCATATTTCGTACATAGAAGTAAGAGAATCGTAAAGAAAACACTGATACCTGTAGTCGGAAGAAGTATACGAGATTGCCCTAATTGATCAGCCATACGAGAAATATGAGGAGCTAGTAAAGCTGATGATAATGTGAAGGTGGCTGCAACGGCTCCGGCAAGCCAATAGTCACCACGTAACTGAGATAACATTGTAACAATACCAATCCCCATCATTGATATGGGCATCCGAGCTATAAAGCCTGCTAATGAGAATCCTTTTGTACCAGAAGCACTGAAAATCTCACGGTAGGAATTAAACATAATAATCACCAAAGTATTTGACGTTTACATATACATTCTTCATTCTTGTAACTCCTCCTCTGTGTCGTTAATACCTTCTATAAAAAGGGACAGTGAGTCAATTTAGGGTATAAGTAAGAAGTTATATTATCTTGTAAGCTAGAAAAAATTTACATACGCACCGTATGTCAATATCATATTAACATACGGTGCGTATGTCAATTGAAATATTTTATCTCTGGATGGAGAGCTAACGTTAAAAGGAGTTATTCTTTTATATAGAGAACGATACTATAATGGGATTCATTTTGAATAAAGGGAATGAATAGAAGTAGGAGGAAAAGATGGTTAAAAAAACAAGAGCAGAAATGATCATTGAAACACGCGCTAAATTGCTGAGTGCAGCAAGAGAGGCTTTCGGTACAGTTGGATATGTAAACACATCTATGGATGATTTTACTGCATCTGTCGGTTTAACGCGTGGTGCAATTTATCATCATTTTGGCGATAAAAAAGGATTGTTAGAAGCAGTTGTAAAAGAAATTGATATGGAAATGGATAATAAATTACGGAAAGTATCAGATGAGGCGGAAGGAAATTGGGAAGGATTTGTTGGGCGCTGTCGAGCTTATTTAACGATGGCACTTGATCCAGAAATTCAGAGAATCGTACTTCGGGATGCACCAGCAGTATTAGGAACTAGCTATTATCAATCATCGCAATCACAATGTTTAGCAACAATGGGTAATATGCTTCTGCAATTGATGCAGGAGCATATTATTGAAAAAACAGACTGTGAAGCTTTAGCACGGCTCATAAATGGGGGATTAGTGGACCTCGCTTGTTGGATTGCGAATTCTGAAGATGCCGAGGCACAGTTGTCTAAAGCTTTGCATAGCCTATCACTTATATTGAATAGTTTGGTGTTAGAAAAGAATGAGCGATCGTAACGGATATTTTTATTGATATGCAATAATGGTTAGAGTGGAAGTGTACCGTGTGAGGAGTAGTTGAGGCTACTCTTTATTTTTTTCTATTGACGAAAGAGTATTATCTGCTCGTTGCTAAAAATGGTGAGGAATAAAAACATTTTTAAAGTGGTAATTAAACTTGTTTATTTCGATTCACAATCTTTATAAAACATCTTCATTGGTATTGATTCCACACTTGATCTAATCATTTTACACTCTATGTGAAAAAGTTCACAAATAGGTCATAATTTGTGAAGGAATTCACAATAATCCGTGCTACAATATGTATGTAAAGAAGTTAAACAACATTAAATTAGTATTTTAATTAATTACTTAAACAATAATATAAAATATATGTGAACAATAGAGAGGGGAAATTATCATGAAAAAAGGTATCAATCGTGTAGTATTAGTAGGAACAGGAGCTGTAGGTTGTAGTTATGCTTACTCAATGATCAACCAAGGTGTAGCTGAAGAATTCGTACTTGTAGATGTAAATGAAGCAAAAGCAGAAGGGGAAGCAATGGACTTAAGCCATGCGGTACCATTCTCTCCAGCACCAACAAAAGTTTGGAGCGGTAGCTATGCAGATTGTAAAGATGCAGATCTAGTTGTTATCACTGCTGGATTACCACAAAAGCCAGGCGAAACTCGTTTAGACTTAGTTGAAAAAAATACAAAAATCTTTAAACAAATCGTTCGCGGTATTATGGATAGCGGATTCGATGGAATCTTCTTAATCGCAACTAACCCAGTTGATATTTTAACTTACGTAACTTGGAAAGAATCTGGCCTACCAAAAGAGCGCGTAATTGGTTCTGGTACTACTTTAGACTCTGCTCGTTTCCGTTACATGTTAGGCGACTACTTAGATGTAGATCCACGTAACGTTCATGCTTATATCGTTGGTGAGCACGGTGACACTGAACTTCCAGTATGGAGCCACGCTACTGTAGGTGTACAAAAACTAGAAACAATCTTAGCGAACAACGAACAGTATAGCCAAGAAGATTTAGATAAAATCTTTGAAAATGTACGCGATGCAGCTTACCACATTATCGAGCGTAAAGGCGCAACTTACTACGGAATCGGTATGTCATTACTTCGTGTAACTAAAGCGATCTTAAGCAACGAGAACAGCGTATTAACTGTATCTGCATACCTTGAAGGTCAATATGGTGAGAAAGATGCTTACGTAGGTGTTCCAGCTGTTATTAACCGCGAAGGTGTACGTGAAATCGTAGAACTTGAATTAAACGAAGAAGAAAAAGCGAAATTCGCTCATTCTGTAAAAGTGTTAAAAGAAACAATGGCACCAGTACTATAATAATTGTTAAATAATTCAGAGGCGGGAAACTGCTTCCTACCTCTGAATTAATATAAATTAATATAAATTCCTTTTCCGGTTTCCCTTGTATATCCCCAATATACCCCTTTTGCTGGATAAGGGTCGTTTATAGAAAAAGCACTCTATTTTTGAATAGAGTGCTTTTGTGCGTTATCCCACTATTTGCGAGCAGAATTTCACTTTATTCTTTAGGAGTTAACCTTGTGGCAATTTTTCCTAAACGCCATTCATCTCCTGCATACTCATTAGACCATGTCCTACCTATTCCTTGAGGTGGGAGTTTTCGTCGGGAAATGATAAAATTTGTGACGAAAAATGTTGAGAAATATTTTTAAACAATAGATTATTTCGCTTGTATTTTACGTGAGAAATAGCGTGAAAAATGGAGAGAAACCAATAAAATAAATATTGAGCAACAATGAAGGGCGAGAAATAGTAAGGAAAATGAAGCGTTTACAATGAATATTCGTCAAAATTCGATATTTTACACGATAAATGTAAACATTTTAAGTGAAATTTAAGAAAAAAACGAATATTTTTTAAAAAACAACAAGGATATTTCAGTTTTTTGCAGAAATGATAAAGAGTAAAAAATTTCTGTCATCTTAGTGAGGTGAACATATTGGATGTAATAAATTGTGAAGAAGTGAAACGAGATGAGTTTCATACAGAAAAGTACTATGACAGTTATAACATCTTTGGGGCACATATTGTGACGGAAGATGGGATGCGAGGTGTACGATTCACAGTATGGGCTCCTCATGCGAAAGCAATGAGTGTTGTTGGGAATTTTAATGAATGGGATTATGAGCAACATAAGATGCTACAAGTGACAGAAGAGGGGATTTGGTCCTTGTTTGTACCGCATATTGAAGAGAATGAGATATACAAGTATGCGATTGAAACGATGGGCGATGACGTTATTTTAAAAGCAGATCCTTACGCAGTATATGCAGAAGTAAGACCAAATACGGCATCTGTAGTTTTTGATATAGAGGGATATGAATGGAATGATAAAAACTGGATTCGTAAGAGAAAGAAAAAATCGATTTATAAAGAAGCGATGACAGTTTATGAATTACATTTCGGTTCTTGGAAAAAGAAAGAAGATGGCGCTCTGTATTCTTACAGAGAAATGGCCGAGGAGCTCATTCCGTATGTGGTGGAACATCAATTTACACATATTGAAATTATGCCGCTTGTTGAGCATCCATATGATCGTTCTTGGGGATATCAAGGAACGGGATATTATGCAGCTACAAGTAGATTCGGCACGCCACATGATTTGATGTATTTTGTCGATGAATGTCATAAATATGGAATCGGTGTCATTTTAGATTGGGTGCCGGGGCATTTTTGTAAAGATGCTCACGGTTTATATTTGTTTGATGGGACACCGACTTATGAATATAAAGATAGAGATGTACAAGAAAACCTTGTATGGGGAACTGTTAATTTTGATTTAGGGAAGAGGGAAGTACGTAATTTCTTAATTTCAAATGCGTTATTTTGGATGAGGTATTTCCATATTGATGGTTTCAGGGTAGATGCAGTTGCGAATATGCTGTACTGGAATAAAGAAGGAAAAGAGCAAAGCAATGAACACGCTGTCTCTTTCTTACGAGAGTTAAATGAAGCTGTGTTTGCAGAAGATGAAGAGTTTCTTATGACAGCGGAAGATTCAACAGCTTGGCCACTTGTAACAGCTCCAACATACGAGGGTGGACTTGGATTCAATTATAAATGGAATATGGGTTGGATGAATGATGTGCTGAAATATATGGAATGTGCGCCAGAGTACCGGAAATACATTCATGAGAAAATGACTTTCTCTTTAATATATGCTCACTCTGAAAACTTCATATTGCCGCTTTCTCATGATGAAGTCGTTCATGGGAAAAAGTCGTTATTAAATAAAATGCCGGGAGATTACTGGGATAAGTTCGCCCAACTTCGTTTATTATATGGATATTTCTTTACTCATCCAGGTAAGAAATTACTCTTTATGGGTGGAGAATTCGGTCAATTTGATGAGTGGAAAGACCTTGAAGATTTAGATTGGAATTTACATGATTTTGAAATGCATCGTTACATGCATGATTACTTTAAAGAGCTCATAGCATTGTATAAGCGCTCAAAACCACTTTGGCAGTTAGATCACTCGCCTGAAGGATTTCAGTGGATTGATGCTAATAATAATGAGCAAAGTATTTTCTCGTTTATCCGCCAAGGGGATAAGCAGGAAGATGCGTTAGTTATCGTATGTAATTTTACGAAAGCTACATATGAAAACTATAAAGTAGGTGTACCAGATTTCGAGTATTATAACGAAATTTTAAACAGTGACTCGGCGCAATATGGCGGATCGGGGCAAGTTAATAAGAAACGTCTCAAGATGATTCTAGAGCCATATCATAATCAAGCGGGACATATAGAAATTACAATTCCACCATTTGGCGTATCCATATTACGACCAGTGAAGACGAGAAAGGGGAGCAAAAAACAAGATGGCTCAAAAACAAAAGTGCGTAGCAATGTTACTAGCAGGGGGAAAAGGTAGTCGTTTAAGTGCATTAACAAAAAATTTAGCCAAGCCAGCTGTTCCATTTGGTGGTAAATATCGCATTATTGATTTTACGTTAAGTAACTGTGCAAACTCCGGTATTGAAACGGTGGGGATTTTAACACAATATCAACCGCTAGAACTTCATAATTATATTGGAATCGGAAACGCTTGGGATCTTGATCGCGTAAACGGTGGAGTCACTGTGTTACCTCCTTATGCGGAGTCTTCAGGTGTGAAGTGGTATACAGGTACGGCAAGTGCTATTTATCAAAACTTAAACTATTTAAGTCAGTACGAACCAGAATATGTCCTTATTTTATCAGGTGACCATATTTATAAAATGGATTACAGTAAAATGCTAGATTACCATATTGAGAAAGAAGCAGATGTTTCGATTTCTGTTATTGAAGTCCCGTGGGATGAAGCAAGTCGCTTTGGCATCATGAATACAAATGAAGAGATGGAAGTTGTTGAATTTGAGGAGAAACCGCAATTTCCAAGAAGTAATCTTGCATCAATGGGAATTTATATTTTTAACTGGGCCATTTTAAAAGAATATTTAGAGATGGATGCAAGAAATCCTGAATCTAGTAATGATTTCGGAAAAGATGTACTTCCGCTTTTATTAGATGAAGGGAAGAAGTTGATGGCGTATCCATTTGAAGGATATTGGAAAGATGTTGGAACGGTGAAAAGCTTATGGGAAGCGAATATGGATTTACTTCGTGATGAAACATCGTTGAACTTGAACGATCGTAATTGGCGCATTTATTCTGTGAACCCAAACGAGCCGCCTCAATATATTGCAGAACAGGCAAAAGTAGAAGAGTCACTTATTAATGAAGGATGCGTCATTGAAGGGGACGTGAAGCATTCTGTTTTATTCCAAGGAGTGACGGTGGAAGAAGGTAGTATGGTAATCGATTCTGTCGTTATGCCGGGGGCAAAGATTGGTAAAAACGTTGTGATTGAAAGAGCGATCGTTGGATCGGAAATGGTTATTGAAGATGGGACAATAATTCGTCCAGAAAAAAATGTTGATGATGTAGTACTAATTGCTGAAGGAAAATAGAAAAGGGGGATGAAATGAATGGGAGAAAAAATGTTAGGAATTATTAATGCAACGGGAAGTTTTCCTTCCTTAAAGAAAGTAACAGGGCATCGTTCATTAGCGGCATTACCGTTTGGAGGCCGTTACCGCCTCATTGATTTCATGCTTTCAAATATGGTGAATTCTAATATTCATAGCGTGGCGGTTTTTACAAGTCATAAAAATCGTTCTTTAATGGATCATGTCGGTTCAGGAAAACAGTGGGATTTAGATAGAAAGCGTGATGGACTGTTTTTATTCCCACCGAACTGCCAATGTGACCAAGATGAATTTGGATCTTTTGCACATTTTAGAAGACATATTGATTATTTTCTAAGAAGCAGAGAAGAATATGTTGTTATTACGAATAGCCATCTTGTAACAGCGTTAAACTTTCAAGCGGTGTTAGAGCGACATATACATACGTCTGCAGATATTACTGAAGTTTGTCATGAAGGGGTTTCGCTTCAAACATATGTGTTAAAGAAACAATTATTGCTAGACTTATTTGAGACATATAAAGATGTGGAGCAATACAGTTTATTTGATGTAGTGAGAGAAAAGAGCGGGAAATCACTGCATATTGCTACGTATGAGCATACAGGATATGTAGCTATCATTGATTCGATTGAAAGTTACTATAAGCATAGTCTAGAAATTTTGCAGCCTACTATTTGGAAGCAATTATTTAAGAAAGAAGCACCAATCTTTACGAAAGTAAAAGATGAGCCGCCAACTCGTTATATGAAGGGTGCAGTAGTGAAAAATACGATGATTGCAAACGGTAGTATTATTGAAGGTGAAGTGGAAAATAGTGTTATCTCCCGTTCTGTTAAAATTGGAAAAGGTTCAATTGTTCGTAATAGTATTATTATGCAAAAGAGCAAAATTGGAGATAATTGCATAATAGATGGTGTTATTATTGATAAAGATGTGAAACTTGGCGACGGCGTAGTGTTAAAAGGAAGTGCTGATGAGCCATATGTTGTAGAAAAAGGTAGTGTACAAAATAGTACAATCAACAGTTATTCGTAAATAGCAGGTGCATAATTAGTGGGGGATTTAGAAAACCCCCACTAATTAAGGTTTTACTCTATATGAAAACTTGAAGGGAGGAAGCTGTAAGAAGAGCGATTTATGATGTATACGCTTTTCGTGCAGTGGAACAACAGGTGAATATTTTATTTGCAGTATCAGAATGTGTACCGTTTATTAAATCCGGAGGTCTAGCTGATGTAGCAGGCGCGCTCCCAAAAGAATTAAAAAAATTAGGAGTGAATGTTCGCATTATACTTCCAAACTACAGTCTTATCCCGAAAGAGTTAAGAGAAGGATGTACGCTTCATAAAGTAATTAACGTTCCTCTTGGATGGAGAAACCAATATTGCGGGATTTTAAAAGGTGAGCAGGATGGGATTACGTATTACTTAATAGATAATGAATATTATTTTAAGAGAGATTCTCTCTATGGCCATTATGATGATGGGGAGCGTTTTTCTTATTTTTCAAAAGCAGTTTTAGAGTGTATTCCGCATCTTGATTTCGAAGTAGATGTTCTTCATAGCCATGATTGGCATACAGCTATGGTTAATTTCTTACTTCGTGAAAAGTATCAAGATAACCCGTTATATGAGCATATTAAAACGGTATATACGATTCATAATTTGCAGTTCCAAGGTGTATTTCCTCCTGAAGTGATGTACGACTTACTGGAGCTTGGTCATGAATATTTTCATAGTGAACAGCTTGAGTTTTATGGAAACGTGAACTTTATGAAAGGCGGTATTATCGCATCTGACCAAATTACAGCGGTTAGCCCGACATATAAAGAAGAGATTCAATATGAGTTTTTCGGTGAGAAGTTAGATGGATTGCTACGAAAGCATAACGATAAGCTTAGTGGCATTGTAAATGGAATTGATACGAGTGTATATAATCCAGAAACAGATCCATATATTACGGCTCAGTATAGTGCAGAGTCATTAGAGGAAAAGAGTGAAAATAAACGCGCATTGCAGCGTTATTTTGGTTTACCAGAAAAAGAAGATACACCAGTTATTTCGATGGTAACACGATTAACGAAGCAAAAGGGGCTTGATCTAGTACGTACTGTATTCCGTGAAATAATGGAAGAAGATGTACAATGTATTATTTTGGGATCAGGCGATTCTGAATACGAGCAGTTCTTTGAATGGATGGCATACGAATATCCAGAAAAGGTAAAAGTATATATTGGATTTAATGAAGCGTTAGCGCACCAAGTGTACGCGGGAAGCGATTTGTTTTTAATGCCATCGCTGTTTGAACCGTGTGGACTTGGACAACTTATTGCGCTAGCATATGGCACGATTCCAATTGTAAGAGAAACAGGCGGATTAAATGATACTGTACATTCTTACGATGAGGAAACTGGAATTGGGAATGGCTTTAGCTTTACGAATTTTAATGCGCATGACATGTTACATACAATTCTTCGTGCAATTGAGTTTTATCAAGATAAACCGGTATGGGATAAGCTTGTAAAGCAAGCGATGACTGAAGATTATAGCTGGGGGAAATCTGCTCTTGCATATAAGAAATTGTATAAAAGTCTCATGGAATAACATTGAGGTGGTGAAAAAATGTTTACTCATGTTGAAAGCTTTAAATCCGCTTTTCTAGAAAAATTAGAAATGATGTATGGGAAAAGTTTCAAAGATTCTACAACTCGTGATCAGTATAATACGCTTGGTCATATGGTACGTGAGTATATGAATAGTCAATGGATTGCAACGAATGAAAGTTATCGTTCTGGAGATCAAAAGCAAATGTATTATTTATCCATTGAGTTTTTACTTGGGCGTTTGCTAGGCAGTAACATATTAAATTTAGGTATTCGAGATGTATGTGAAAAGGGGCTTTCTGAACTTGGAATTTCTTTGCAAGAGTTAGAAGAGATTGAAGCAGATGCTGGCCTTGGTAATGGTGGCCTTGGCCGTTTAGCAGCCTGTTTTCTCGATTCACTCGCTTCTTTAAACTTACCAGGACATGGCTGTGGTATTCGTTATAAGCATGGCCTGTTTGATCAAAAAATTGTTGACGGCTATCAAGTAGAATTTCCAGAACAGTGGCTTCTTCATGAAAACGTTTGGGAAGTAAGAAGGTATGACCAAGCCGTAGAAGTAAGTTATTTTGGAAACGTTGAACCACTAGAAATTGATGGACGTTTAGAGTTCAGACATACAAATGCAGAAGTTATTATGGCAGTACCATATGACGTTCCAGTTATAGGGTATGAAACAAGTACTGTAAATACGCTTCGGCTTTGGAATGCGGAGCCAGTTCCTTTCCCGCAAAATTGTAAAGATATTTTGAAATATAAGCGTGAAACAGAGGCCGTATCGGAGTTTTTATATCCAGATGATACGCATGATGAGGGGAAAATACTTCGTTTAAAACAACAGTATTTCCTCGTATCAGCAAGTTTGCAAAATATCGTTCGTATGCATAGGGAGAGGCACGGTAGTCTTCGTCAGTTGCATGAAAAAATTGCGATTCATATAAACGATACACATCCGGTTCTAGCAATTCCAGAACTTATGCGTATTTTATTAGACGAAGAAAAATTGACATGGGAAGAAGCTTGGCACATAACAACGCAGACGATTTCCTATACGAATCATACAACGTTATCAGAAGCGCTTGAGAAATGGCCAATTCACATTTTTAAACCGTTATTACCGAGAATTTATATGATTATTGAAGAAATTAATGAACGTTTCTGTCATGAGCTTTGGGACCGTTATTCGTACGATTGGAAGCGCATTGAGGACATGGCCATTATTGCGCATGACCTTGTGAAAATGGCTCATTTAGCGATTGTTGGTAGCCATAGCGTTAACGGTGTGGCGAAAATTCATACAGAAATTTTAAAGCAGCGTGAAATGCGATTGTTCTATGAATTTTATCCAGATAAGTTTAATAATAAAACGAATGGAATTGCTCATAGGCGCTGGCTAATAAAGGCGAATCCGCAGCTGACGAATCTTATTTCGGAAGCGATTGGTGAAGAGTGGAAGAAAGAGCCAATTAAGCTGCAAGCACTGCAAAACTTCATATATGATACTAGTTTTCAAGAAAAGCTTGCAGGGGTAAAACAAGAGCGTAAGATTATTTTAGCGGAGCGCATTCATAATAAAATGGGGATCACTATTGATCCGAATTCTATTTTTGATGTGCAAGTGAAAAGGCTACATGCCTATAAACGACAGTTATTAAATGTTCTTCATATTTTATACTTGTATAACCGTTTAAAAGAGGATACTAGTTTTTCATTTTACCCGCGTACTTTTATTTTTGGAGCGAAAGCATCACCTGGCTATTATTATGCGAAGAAAATTATTAAATTAATAAATGAGCTTGCAAGAAAGGTGAATACCGATCCGTACGTAAGTCAATTTATGAAAGTTATCTTTCTAGAAAACTACCGAGTTTCTTTAGCGGAAGATATATTCCCGGCGGCAGATGTAAGTGAACAAATTTCAACTGCGAGTAAAGAAGCATCGGGAACAGGTAACATGAAATTCATGATGAATGGTGCAATTACACTCGGAACGTTAGATGGAGCTAATATTGAAATAAAAGACCGGGTCGGCGATGATGCCTGCTTCATTTTCGGCTTAACAGCGGATGAGGTTCTTCATTACTACCAAAATGGTGGATATCGTGCAAGTGACTATTACCACCACAATATGCACATTAAAAAAGTAGTAGATCAGTTAACGAATGGTTTCTTTGCACAGTCGGGAGCTGAATTTGAAGCGATTTATGATTCGCTCGTTATTCAAAATGATGAATACTTCGTTCTTCGAGATTTTAGCCCATATGCTGAAAGACAAGAAGCTGTCGGAAGGGCCTATGAAAATAGGAAGAAATGGCTGGAAATGTCGATTTTGAACATTGCACAATCTGGGCATTTTGCGAGTGATCGAACAATTTTGCAGTACAGTAATGAAATTTGGGGTATTGGTAATACTGTTAAACTTTTTTAGATGAAAGCCTCTTTTGAAGGGGCTTTTATTTATTCACTTTTAAAGCAGGGATACGCTTGCTTAGAAAAATAAAACGAGCTTAAGGATATTAAGCTCGTTTTACTTATTTTGCTTAAGAAAGAAATGGGATAGTGGTATATATTATACCTGTTCCACCGTATTCTCCTGTCGCAAAGTATGAAAATGTAAAGAAACCTGTAACCGAAAAAATTACAATGAGAAAAAGTGCAAAGATAAATTTTAACATGTAAGGTCCCCTCATCCAAAAGTAAATTCATATATTATTATAGTATACGAATGTTTAATTTCCAATTGTTTACTGGTTAAAAATGAGAGGTCAGACATGTTTTGTATGTTGTAATGGAATGATTATTCGTAATGGATTTTGTATTTTTCGTAAATGTCATGTTGTGATGGACGTGTGCATATTCCCAATCCTTCTCATTAAAATGGACATTTCTTGGAGGGAGAAGAGGAACGACATCGAATAAATTGACAAAACGAAAGCTACTAGCTACTTGCAGTTTATAATAATTTCGAAAAGCGATATCTCCAACTTTTGGAGAGGCAAATGTATAAAGACCGTACTGTGCGAAGGCAGTATTCATACGGGCATCTAGTATGTGTAGTGTAGCGAGTGCACCGCCTAAGCTATGGCCTGTTGCAAGAAGTTTCTTATGGGCTGGTAATGACACGAGCATATCCATAATAGGATCCCGGCAAGATTCATAAATTGAAAGAAAGCCGTTATGGACATTTCCGCTATTTAAAGCGTATGGGTATGGCCTTTGGTTGACGAGTGAATCGATAATCCAATCTGTATCTGTTTGTGTGCCCCTAAAAGCTACAATAATCGTATCCTCAGATTCTAATATGAACCCAAACCATTCCATCGTTTGAATTGCTTTTCCTTGAAAGCCTTGTACATATTGGAATCCATCAGGTATTTCAAAAATCCCATTTTGTTTATATTGTTCATACGTTAGATCGCAGCAAGAAGCTAACAATATGGCAGTATCTTTATCAAAGGATAAAGGAGTACGCATCAAGAAAGCCCTCCTTAAGAAAAGGTATAGTTCAATATATGCAGTGAGGGACTTGATTCATTCTTTTGAAAAAAGGCTTGAACCTACAGTTACGCGAGGGAGTATGATTTTTGTAAACATATTGTTAGGAGGAGTGTAGGATGAGCAAAAAGGAAGGTTATTCAATTGGTGAGTTTTCAAAGAGAACAGGCACATCAATACGGACACTACTGTATTACGATGGAATATTATATGTTTCAAAATGGTTTATACAGTCCAAAAGAAAAAGATAGTTCCCTATGAAGGAGGGTACTATCTTTTTTAGTGTTTTATTCTTTCCCATCTAAAAGGCGACCAAGTCCGCCTAATACACTGCCTTCACCGGTGCTTTGAGCTGCTGGGCTTGAAAGGCGTGCTGCTAAGCGGCTAAGTGTTAAGGACTGAATCCAAACAGTTCCAGGACCTTCTAACGTTGCGAAGAATAAACCTTCACCGCCAAATAGAGCTGTTTTTACTTTTCCAACGAATTCAACATCATAGTTAACGTCTTTTGTCATTGCGACGAGACAACCTGTATCAATGCGAAGTTTCTCGCCAGGTTTTAATTCGCGCTTATATACTGTTCCGCCTGCGTGCATGAAAGCTAGTCCGTCACCTTCAAGTTTCTGCATGATGAAACCTTCACCACCGAAGAAACCAGTTCCAATTTTCTTTGTAAATTCGATTCCGATAGAAACACCTTTTGCGGCACAAAGAAATGCATCTTTTTGGCAGACTACTTTTCCTTGATATTCTGTTAAATCAACAGGAATAATTTTTCCAGGATAAGGAGCGGCGAATGATACGTGTCGTTTGCCATGACCTGTATTTGTAAATACAGTCATAAACATACTTTCACCTGTAACGAGACGTTTACCTGCGCCCATTAATTTACCGAATAGACCATTAGATGGTCCAGAACCATCACCGAAAATCGTTTCCATCTCGATATGATCTTCCATCATCATCATTGCGCCAGCCTCTGCGACAACGCTTTCTTCTGGATCCAATTCAATTTCAACAAACTGCATATCATCGCCATATAATTTATACTCGATTTCATGTGCTTGCATTTTTTCACCTCATCATATGTAGTAATTATATTGTACAGAAATCAAGGGAATTAGAATACTGTAGTTTTGGTAATTTTTGAATAAAAATAGAATGAAAATTTAAGGTTATACTAGAATTATAAAAAACGATGGGACGAAAGTGTTCTCATTTGACGTTTTTGATATAGCATGATATAGTGAAAACACTATTGAGCTACATAATGTGGTACGGAAATAAAGCACGTTGTATTAAAGGCTGTAAGCTTGTTATACATTCATGTCCTTTATATCCACCTTTTCATGTGGATTCATAGTTTCATTTTTATTTAGGAGGTACATGACATGCAAACAGGTAAAGTTAAATGGTTTAACGGCGAAAAAGGTTTTGGCTTCATCGAAGTTGAAGGCGGAGAAGACGTATTCGTACATTTCTCAGCTATTCAAGGCGACGGCTTCAAAACTTTAGAAGAAGGTCAAGAAGTTTCTTTCGAAATCGTTGATGGAAACCGCGGACCACAAGCAGCTAACGTTACAAAAAACTAATTAGCTAGCGAAAAAAAGCATTCCGAATTTCGGAATGCTTTTTTTATGCTTTAGAACCAGACTCATCTGAAGATAATTCACCTTTAAAGGTGCGTTCTTCAAAGTCATCAAGCAATTGTTCATATTCTTCATGTTCTTCTGTTGCGAAAACTTGTGGGTTTTTTCCATACATATCTGTTCCAATAAAATTTTCGAAATCCTCTACATACCCAACATTTTCTTCACTATTTACGTACATTCCATTATAGTTTTTTGAATCCTGTCGTTCTAAATCGGATGGTGTTTCTGATGTTCCGTAATTTGCGACGTCTTGCCAAGCGTCTTCAGCATCGTATTCAACAGAATGATCTTCGTCGTGCTTGTGAAACGAAGGAGCTAGCACCTCTTCTTCAACTGGGCGCGTGTTCATATCTAATTTATTTGTAGTGTGCTGAATACACGTTGTAGCAGTTGGCATTGCTTCTAATCTTTCAAATGGAATTTCCTCACCAGACACTTCGCAAATTCCGTACGTACCAGCTTCAATTTTTTGCAGAGCATGTTTCGTATCTTCTAACTGTTTATGCCAAAATTCGATGAGTCCGAAATCTTTCTCACGTTCGTACAATTCTGTAGCCATATCACCTGGATGGTTGTCATAGCTAGACAATTCTCCTACTGAATCACGTTCAGATGCACGGTTTTCATTTTCATGAGTTTGTATTGTTTGTTCAACTTCTTGCTGTTGTTTTTCTAAAATAGATTTAAATTGATTTATTTGTTGTGGAGTTAACATAGTCGTCCACCTTCCTACAATTCAGTTTCTTTACATAGTATGAGCGTTGAGAGTAGGAATTATGAGATGAATTTCAGCCGGGAAGTTGGTATATGAAAAAAGGAGCTGCGTAAGCAGCTCCTTTCTATCCCGCTATTTGCCGGGCAGTAAAACTCCCACCTTAAAATTTGGCTGGAGCAAAGAAGTTAGGTGGGAGTCGGGCTGCCCGTAAACGCCCGATTGGTGCCGGCTAATAATCAGTGGGGATGAACAAAATCCCCACTGATTAAAGTTTCACTTTATAGGAAGTATCCAAGCAATAATCCGATTCCCATTAGGAGACCGAAAATTGTATTTGTTTTTGCTGTTGAAATCATCGCAGGTACCATTTCCATTGGAATGCTTTTGCCGATAAAGCCTTTCGTCGCTTTAAATGCTTTCGGTGCACTTAAGAATACGATAAGCATCCATGGTGATACGATGTTAACGATGATTAAAGCGATTGTCCAAATGTAGGAAACGATGAACATAGAAGCAAGTACACCAACTGCTCTTTCGCGTCCAACGAGAATCGCTAACGTTTTACGACCATTTTCTTTATCGCCATCTAAATCACGAATGTTGTTAGATAGTAAAATCGCACCAATTAAAATGGAGCTTGGGATAGATAGTAAAATCACTTCTGATGTTACTGCTCCTGTTTGGATAAAGAATGAAATACCGATAATAATGACACCCATAAATAATCCTGCTGTTAGCTCCCCAAATGGTGTGTACGCAATTGGAATGGGGCCACCAGTGTAAAGGTAAGCAACGGCCATACAAACAAGACCGATTGCAGCAAGCCACCAGCTAGAGTTCATACAAATATAAACACCTAATAGCGTTGCGATGCCTAAAAATCCGAATGCTAAGTTAAGCACGGTTTTTGGTTTAATGCCATCGCGGACGATAGCACCGCCAATTCCAACTGAACCTTCATGATCGAGTCCTCTTTTATAATCAAAGTATTCATTAAACATGTTCGTTGCTGCTTGAATGAGAAGGCAAGCAAGAAGCATCATAAAGAAAAGAGGAAGATGTATTTGATTTATACCTCCGACCTGTATTGCATAAGCTGTTCCGATGAAAACAGGAACGAAAGCTGCTGTTAATGTATGGGGACGTAATAAACTCCACCAAATGCGCCAGCCTGTTTGTTTACTTGGCTTTTGCGCTGTAGGAGAGGAATTCGTTTCGACGTTCATTTCCATGTTGAATCCTCCTTGGTCACATATTGTACACAATTAAGTGTAGAAAAAGCATCATTTAGTGTCAACGTTTATTTTCTAGGAAGAGAAGGTGAATTTCTCAGAAATGCTAAACGTTGACAGGCCTTTCCTTTGAGGTGTATCTTAAAATCAAGCGTAATTATGACTATTTTTCGCCCATAGGGGGGAGACAATTGTGATTCAAACGAAACAAAAAGGCTTACAAGAAGTTCTTGTTACAGCTATTAAGCGTGCGACTGATGAAAAAACATTAGTTAGTTTTGTAAAACAAATAGATTGGGTGAATCCACTTCTGTTTTATGCAGCAGGAAAAAGGGTCTCATTCGAAAATAGATGTTATTTTGCAGACCCAGCTCAGCATGTAATATTTGCTGGAATTGGCTCTGTTTTCACTATAGCAAATTCTTCTCATAAACGCTTTCAAACTGCTCGTGACGAGTGGGATAAAGTAAAAGAGAAAGCATTCGTACAAAGAGAAGGATACGAATTTGGAACAGGTCCTCTTTTATTTGGTGGATTTTCATTTGACCAAGAAAAAGAAAAAACGGATCTTTGGAAAGAATTTGATGATACCACATTTTCACTACCAGCATTTTTATTAACGGTAAAAAATGAAAAAGCGTGGTTAACCATTAATCAGTTCGTTTCAGCTGAAGATTGTGCAGAAACTCTTTATAACGAAATTATTTCTGTAGAAGAGAGAATTTTACAAGAGAGTAAATGTGCACTAGAAGGATCAAAATTAACAGTTACTTCTAAAGTAGAAGTTGATCCGAAGGGCTGGATGAATGCGATCGGAAAAGTACAGGATGAAATGAAGCAAGGGAACGTGCAGAAGGTTGTATTAGCAAGGGAGCTAAAATTAACGATGGATCAGTATATTGATTCCGTTCTTGTTTTAGAAGCGCTTCGCATTGGGCAACCGGATTGTTACGTATTTTCTTTTGATTATAAAGGAGCATGCTTCTTAGGGGCGACACCTGAGCGATTGATTCGAAAAGAAGGCGAGAAGTTTACATCGATGTGCCTTGCTGGTTCAATTGGTCATGGCAATTCTATAGAAGAAAGTAAACAAAATGGTGAGACGCTTCTTCATGATGAAAAGAATTTGGCTGAACACGGTTATGTAGTTAACATGATTCGAGGTGTGCTAAGTGAGCATTGTGAATCTGTTAATATTCCGGAGAGCCCAGGCTTATTAACGACGAAAAATTTAATCCATTTATATACGCCAGTAGAAGCAAAAGGTGATGCAAGTCTTTTAACGATGGTAGAAGAATTACATCCAACGCCAGCTCTTGGTGGTACACCTCGTCATGAGGCGTTGAAATTAATCCGTGATGTAGAGCTTTTAGATAGAGGATTATATGGTGCACCAATTGGCTTTATAGATGATGAAGGAAATGGTGAATTTGCGGTTGCACTTCGCTGCGGATTATTAAATGGCGAGAGGGCATCCTTATTTGCCGGCTGTGGTATCGTAATTGATTCAGTAGCGCAGCTTGAATATGAAGAAACAAGTTTGAAGTTTAGACCGATGCTTGGTGCTTTGGAGGAATTAATGAAATGAACAATCATATAGAAGCATTATCATATTATTTAGGCGCGTTCGTGGACGAACTGACGCGTCTAAATGTATGTGATGTTGTCATTAGTCCTGGCTCACGGTCAACGCCGATTGCCTTACTAATGGAACAACATGAAGGAATGAAAACATATTTACATGTAGACGAAAGGTCAGCAGGATTCTTTGCGCTCGGTATTGCGAAAGCAAAAAAACGTCCTGTTGCGCTATTATGTACGTCAGGGACGGCAGCAGCGAACTATTATCCAGCTGTATGTGAAGCGTTTCATTCACGAGTACCGCTTATCGTATTAACAGCGGATAGACCGCATGAATTAAGAGATGTGGGTGCACCACAGGCGATGAATCAATTTAATTTATACGGTACTTTTGTAAAGCAATTTACAGAGATGGCACTTCCTGAAGCGAGTGAAGCAATGTATCATTACGCTCGAATGACGACGCAGCGTACGATAGCAAGTGCCTGTTTAGCGCCGCAAGGACCTGTTCATCTTAATTTTCCAGTTCGCGAGCCGCTTATACCGGATTTCTCATTAGAAAGTTTATGGGATAAAGGGCGTGGTGAATATACAGGAGTAGTTCAGCAAGGGAACGTGACGATGCCGAGTGAATATGTAGATTCTCTTGTAGGGCGCCTTTCACATATGGAAAAGGGGCTTATTATTTGTGGAGACGGCAGTCATCCAGAAATCACAGAAGTTGTTATGAAAGTAGCTGAGAAAACAGGATATCCAATTTTAGCAGATCCACTTTCTAACCTCCGTAGTGGTAATCATGATAAAACGATGGTTATAGATTGTTACGATACATTTTTACGAAATGAATTGTTAAAAGAAACGTGGAAGCCGAATGTTTTAATTCGTTTCGGCGGAATGCCTGTCTCTAAAGCATTAACGCAGTTTATCAAAAAACAAACGAAAGCTGTTCATATCGTTGTTGATGAATCTGGACAATGGAGAGATCCAGCTCTAGTTGCGACAGAAGTTGTACAAGCTAGTGACATTGAATTTTGCAGAGCATTACTAGAGAAAATGCCAGTTATGAAAAAGAATGATTGGTTCGGAATGTGGAAACATATAAACGAGAAAACGAGAGAAACACTTCGTGAGATGGAAACATATGAAACGGCATTTGAAGGAAAAGTAATTACGGATATTGTAAGTGTATTACCAGAAGGGGCAACGTTATTTGCGAGTAATAGTATGCCAATTCGCGATACCGATTCATTCTTCTTCACATCGGATAAAAACATTCAAGTGATGGCGAACCGTGGTGTAAATGGTATTGATGGAATCATTTCGACAGCCTTAGGAGCGAGCGTTATTTGTGATCCGCTCGTATTAGTAATCGGTGATTTATCATTTTATCACGATTTAAACGGATTATTAGCTGCAAAATTACATGAATTAAATATAACGATTGTTGTTGTGAATAATGATGGTGGAGGTATTTTCTCATTCTTACCACAATATGAGAAAAAGGAACATTTCGAATCATTATTTGGAACACCAATTGGGCTTGATTACGAGCATGTTGTCAAAATGTATGGTGGTTCATTTAGCCGTGTGAATGGATGGGAAAACTTCCGAGAAGAAGTACAAACTGGAACGAAAACGAATGGATTACACGTTGTGGAAATTTGTACGAATCGCGAAGAAAACTTGAAATTACATCGTGAACTATGGGCAAAAACAATGGATGTTATTACTACATCTTTGCAAGGTGAATCAAAATGAGAGTAACATTGCAAGGTGTATCGTATGAATATGAAGTAGCCGGAAGCGGGGAACCACTTCTACTTCTTCATGGTTTTACGGGAAGCATGGAAACATGGCGTTCCTTTATTCCTTCTTGGAGCGAGCAGTTTCAAGTCATTCTAGTAGACATTGTTGGACACGGGAAAACGGAAAGTCCTGAAGATGTGACGCATTATGATATTCAAAATGTGGCGCTGCACATGAAGGAACTACTGGATCATCTTCATATTGAAAATGCACATGTACTTGGCTATTCAATGGGTGGGAGACTTGCGATTACGATGGCATGCTTATATCCAGAATATGTACGTTCTATTATTTTAGAAAACTGTACAGCTGGACTTGAGAGTGGGGAAGAGCGAAAAGAACGCAAGGAAAAAGATGAGCGACTTGCCGATAAAATTGAGCAAGAAGGCATCCGAAGTTTTGTATCGATGTGGGAAAATATTCCGCTTTTTGAAACGCAAAAACGTTTAGCGCAAAACGTAAAAGAAGCGGTGCGAAGAGAACGACTTGCTAATAATCCAAAAGGACTTGCAAATAGTCTTCGCGGCATGGGAACAGGGGCTCAGCCTTCATGGTGGAACGAATTGCAAAACTTAAAAATACCTGTCCTTTTATTGAATGGAGAAAGCGATGAAAAGTTCTTTCGCCTATTAAAAAACATAGAAAAATGCATCCCTCGCGCGAATTTTGTCAAAATTGATGGTGCTGGTCATGCAATTCATGTGGAACAACCGGAAAAGTTTGATACAATAGTAAAGGGATTTCTAAAAACTATGCAGTGATGCTTTTTTCAGCAAGAAGGAAGTTGCACTTATAGCGGAGATCAGAAATATAAAAGGAGGTAATAGTAATGACTATTGAATGGGTAAAAGAAGGCAATTACGAAGATATTATTTATTCAACATACAATGGCATCGCAAAGATTTCGATTAACCGCCCTGAAGTACATAATGCATTCCGTCCTAAAACGGTAATGGAGTTAATCAATGCTTTTGCACACGCTCGTGATGATGCAAATGTTGGCGTTATCATTTTAACAGGTGAAGGTGGACGTGCATTCTGTTCTGGCGGCGACCAAAAAGTTCGCGGTCATGGTGGATATGTAGGTGACGACCAAATCCCACGTTTAAACGTATTAGACTTACAACGTCTAATTCGCGCAATCCCTAAACCAGTTATCGCAATGGTAGCAGGTTATGCAATCGGTGGTGGACACGTACTTCATATCGTATGTGATTTAACAATCGCTGCAGACAACGCTGTATTCGGACAAACAGGTCCTAAAGTAGGAAGCTTTGACGGTGGATACGGAGCTGGTTATTTAGCTCGTATGGTAGGCCATAAGAAAGCCCGCGAAATTTGGTACCTATGCCGTCAATACAACGCACAAGAAGCGCTTGATATGGGCTTAGTAAACACAGTTGTACCATTAGAACAACTTGAAGCAGAAACAGTACAATGGTCACAAGAAATTTTAGGAAACAGCCCAATGGCACTTCGTTTCCTAAAAGCTGCATTCAACGCAGACACAGACGGTTTAGCTGGTATTCAACAACTAGCTGGAGATGCAACGTTATTGTACTACACAACTGACGAAGCAAAAGAAGGCCGCGACGCGTTCAAAGAAAAACGCAGTCCCGACTTCGGTCAATTCCCTCGTTTCCCGTGATCAAAAGCGGAAGCAGCTCGCCCACAGTGTGAGACGCAACCAAAGATCAAAACCGGAAACAAAACAACTAAGAGACTTGATATCATATCAAGTCTCTTTCTTTCATGAAAGGAGAATGGATGATGGAGACGATGCCTAATTGGTTAATGCAACGTGCATTTTTAACACCTGATCGCACTGCAATTGAAATTGAAGAGGAGAAGGTTACCTTCGTGCAGCTGCATGAAAAAGTAGTATCTGTTTGTGAACAACTTTCACATGTAGGAGTGAAGCGGGCACAAAAGGTGGCTGTTCTGATGAAAAATGGTATGGAGATGATTACAGTTATTCACGCCTTATCTTACGTAGGTGCAGTAGCTGTGCTTTTAAATACGCGTCTTTCAAGAGAAGAGCTACTTTGGCAAATGGATGATGCTGAAGTTGTTTGTTTAGTGACGGATCAAGATTTTGGGGCTAAAGATGTTCCTGTATATTCATTTGCTGAAGTGATGAATGGACCGAAGGCGGAAGCATCTATTCAAGAAGAATTTTCTTTAGAAGAAGCGATGACAATTATTTATACGTCTGGGACGACAGGGAAGCCGAAAGGCGTTATTTTAACGTACGGTAATCATTGGGCAAGCGCAGTCGGTTCTTCGCTTAATTTAGGGCTTCGTGATGATGATTGCTGGTTAGCTTGTATGCCGATGTTCCACGTTGGCGGGCTATCTCTTTTAATGAAAAATATTATGTACGGTATGCGCATTTTACTCGTTTCGAAATATGATGCTAATTTTATTCATAAAGCACTTCAAACGAGAGGCGTTACGATTATTTCTGTCGTTTCTAAAATGTTAACAGATCTTTTAGAGCGACTTGGGGAAGGGACATATCCATCTTCTTTACGATGCATGTTACTAGGCGGAGGGCCAGCGCCGAAACCGTTATTAGAAACATGTGTAGAAAAAGGAATTCCTGTGTATCAAACGTACGGTATGACAGAAACGTCTTCGCAAATTTGTACGTTATCAGCAGATTACATGTTAACGAAAGTAGGATCAGCTGGAAAACCACTATTTCAATGTCAGCTTCGTATTGAAAAAGACGGCGTAGTAGTGCCGCCACATGCTGAAGGGGAAATTGTTGTAAAAGGACCGAACGTAACAGGTGGCTATTTTAATCGTGAAGATGCGACGCGAGAGACGATTCAAAATGGCTGGCTTCATACGGGTGACCTCGGTTATTTAGATGAAGAAGGATTTTTATACGTGTTAGATCGCCGCAGTGATTTAATTATTTCTGGCGGAGAAAATATATATCCAGCTCAAATTGAAGAAGTATTACTTTTTCATCCGGCGGTAGTGGAAGCGGGTGTTGTCGGTATGAAGGATGAAAGTTGGGGACAAGTGCCAGCTGCTTTTGTTGTAAAAAGCGGAGAGGTAACAGAAGAAGAAATTCTTCGTTTTTGCGAGGAGAAATTAGCGAAATATAAAGTGCCGAAGAAAGTATGTTTCTTAGAGGAATTACCACGAAATGCTTCAAAGAAATTGTTAAGACGAGAGTTAAGACAATTAGTGGAGGAGATGTAGGTGGAAATAAAAAAAGCGACATTTTATATAACGGAAATGCCACTCGTCATTCCGTTTGCCGCAAGCTACGGGACTTACGAAAAACGTGAAAGCATCGTCATTGAATTAGAAGATACGGATGGATACGTTGGTTTTGGTGAAGTCGTTGCATTTTCTGAACCGTGGTATACGGAAGAAACGGTGAAGACAGCGCTACATGTACTTCAGGATTTTTTAATACCTGATTTATTGAAAGCTGAAATTTCTCATCCGAATGAGGTACCTGATTTGTTCCAGCATATAAAGAGAAACCGAATGGCAAAGGCGGGAATTGAAGGAGCTGTTTGGGATTTATATGCGAAGCGTAAAAACAAATCTTTAGCGACATTACTTGGTGGAACTAGACCTGAAATTGAAGTCGGAGTTGTGATTGGGATCAATACGATTCCGGTTATGTTAAAACAAATCGAGAAGTACGCGGAAGAAGGATACGAGCGCTTTAAAGTGAAAATAAAGCCAGAACATGACTACGAGTTATTGAAAGAGATTCGTAAAGAGTTTCCGCACATCCCGTTAATGGCTGATGCAAATTCAGCGTACACGTTAGCTGATGTAGAGAAGTTAAAACGGTTAGATAAATTTCAATTGATGATGATTGAACAACCGTTAGCGGATTACGATTTTCTTGATCATGCACAGTTGCAAAAGAAAATTGAAACACCGATTTGTTTAGATGAAAGTATCCATAGTTTAGAAGATGCACGTGTTGCGATTACGCTTGGCAGTTGCCAAATCGTTAATATTAAACCAGGGCGAGTGGGCGGATTAACAGAATCGGTGCAAATCCATAATTATTGTATGGAGCATAACATAGCAGTTTGGTGCGGCGGTATGGTAGAGATGGGGATATCACGCGCACAAAATGTTGCCCTCGCTTCATTGCCGAACTTTACGATTCCTGGAGATATATCTGCTTCTAGTAGACATTGGGAAAAGGATATTATTTCGCCGGAAGTGATGCTTAAAGATGGGAAAGTGATTGTACCGCAAAGCATTGATGCTGAGTATGAAGTTGACCGCGGAAGATTGGAAGAAATAACGAAGCAGCGGATTGTGTTTGAAAGATGAAATAACAAAGGTTACTCTTATGAGTAGCCTTTTCTTATTGTACAAATTGGATAGACTAGTTTAAAATCGAGCGTATGAAAACGGAATGAAGTAGGGGGAGTAAAATGAAGCGCATTTCAATTTTAATAGCGGATGATGAGGCAGAAATTGCTGATTTAATTGAGATACATTTAGAAAAAGAAGGTTACCACGTCGTGAAAGCAGCCGATGGGGAAGAAGCGGTGCATATTATTAAAACGCAGCCGATTGACTTAGTGGTTTTAGATATTATGATGCCGAAAATGGATGGATATGAAGTGACGAGACAGATTCGTGCCAAATATCATATGCCGATTATTTTCTTAAGCGCGAAAACATCTGACTTCGATAAGGTGACAGGTCTTGTACTGGGTGCAGATGATTACATGACAAAGCCTTTCACGCCGATTGAATTAGTCGCGCGCGTAAATGCACAGCTGCGTAGGTTTCTTACGTTAAATCAGCCGAAAGTAGAAGAGAGTAAATCTGCTTTAGAGATTGGCGGAGTTGCTATTGATCCTGAGCGCCGAACGGTAAATGTATATGGAGAGCAAATTGAGTTAACACCGAAAGAGTTTGACATTTTATATTTATTAGCGAGTCATCCGAAGAAAGTGTACAATGTGGAAAATATTTTTCAGCAAGTATGGGCAGATGATTATTATGAAGGTGGAAATACAGTAATGGTACATATTCGTACACTGCGGAAAAAGCTTGGGGAAGATAAACGAAAGGATAAGTTGATAAAAACAGTATGGGGAGTAGGGTATACTTTCAATGGCTAAAAAGATGAGAAGTTTTCGTTCGAAGATGGTTATGCTATTTGCGTTAAGTATGATATTAGCTGGTGGGGTAACGTATTTGATGTATGAGGGATTACGGCTCTATTATAAATTAGCAGTTCGTTATGAGGATCCTTTAGCTCAATTTCGTTCAATGGTAAGACAAATTGGGGATATTAATTTCTTTTTAATTATATTTATCCCTCTATCCATTATGTTTTTCTTCTTCCTTACTAGACCATACTTAAAATATTTTGATGAGATTTCGAATGGGATTCATCATTTGGCGAACGGTGATTTTACAAATCAAGTTCGCGTTTCATCAAATGACGAGTTTGGATATATTGCTCGTGAAATAAATGTAGCGAGTGAGAAATTAAAAGAAGCAGTTGAACGAGGAGACTTTGCGGAAAGTAGTAAGGATCAGCTCATTGTTAACTTAGCTCATGATTTAAGAACACCATTAACTTCTGTTTTAGGTTATTTAGATTTAATTCTTAAAGATGAGAATTTGACGAAGGAACAAATTAAACATTTTTCCACAATTGCTTTTACGAAATCGGAAAGGCTTGAAAGCTTAATTGATGAATTATTTGAAATAACGAGAATGAATTATGGCATGTTGCAGCTGGAGAAAAGACCAATTGATATAAGTGAATTACTCATACAGTTAGAGGAAGAATTGTATCCGTCATTAGAAAAAAAAGATTTAGAAGCGAGATTGAATATTGCACCCCACTTACATATTAATGGTGATGGGAAATTATTAGCTCGAGTCTTTGAAAATCTTTTAACGAATGCGATTCGTTACGGATATGATGGGAATTTTGTTGATATGAACGGATATATTGATCATGAAGAGGTAGTTGTACAAATTATTAATTACGGAGATAGCATTCCAGAAGAGGATTTACCATATTTATTTGATATGTTTTATACAGGTGATAAGGCAAGATCAGAGCAGCAAGGTAGTACAGGCCTTGGGTTATTTATTGCGAAAAATATTGTCGAGCAGCATAACGGTACCATTTCTGCTGAAAGTAATGTAATTAGAACGATATTTGAAGTGAGATTACCAAAAGAGGATAATCTGGAAATTTAATAAAAATTTAAACTTTACCCCACTTTTTATTTTAATAGTTTTTTCTATTCTATACGTAAGTTACGTTAAGGAGGAAC
The DNA here is from genome assembly GCF_042796455.1 of Bacillus sp. NPDC057893. NCBI lineage: Bacteria > Bacillati > Bacillota > Bacilli > Caryophanales > Bacillaceae > Bacillus > Bacillus sp. NPDC057893. The sequence goes on from NZ_JBHVNG010000001.1 coordinate 29,152, forward strand.
TAGAAATGAAAAAGTGGGTATTTATTTCTCTTTTTATAGTGTGCACAGTATGTGTAGGCTTTTATATATCACCGTTATTTCAAAAGGAAATCGATGTTAAAATTGCAGAAAAAGATAATAAGGTAAAATCGGCGAATATTGAAAAGGTAGAGGTTACAAAAGAAGAGATTTATAAGGGAAATCTATTATTAGTTAATAAAGATTACCCAGTTAAAAAAGATAGCATTAGGTCCGACATTATAAATGTAAATCACAATAGTGAATTAGTAAGAGGATATGTTGTATTTGATAGAAATCTTCGCTTATCAAAGGATATTGTAAAAAAGTTTTTAAACGTTGTCGATGCAGCTGGCAAAGATGGAGTACAGCATTTCTTAATGAGTAGCGGTTACCGAGATTTTCAAGAACAAAGTAAATTATATAAAGAAATGGGATCCGATTATGCACTTCCAGCAGGATATAGTGAACATAATTTAGGGTTATCACTCGACGTTGGGTCTACTCAAAAGAAAATGGAGAAAGCTCCCGAGGGAAAATGGATTGAAGATAACGTATGGAAATACGGATTTGTTTTACGTTATCCGAAAAATAAAAGTAATATTACAGGCATTCAATATGAGCCGTGGCACATTCGTTATGTCGGCTTACCACATAGCGCAATTATGCAAAAAAAGAAAATTACGTTAGAGGAATATTTGGACTTCTTAAAAGAGGAAAAAGAAATTTCAACTGAGGTGGAAGGTAAGAAATATACGGTTTCTTATTATAAAGTTTCCGGGAACATGAAAGTGAATGTCCCAGTAAATAAGCAGTATGAAATTTCGGGGAATAATATGGATGGGGTTATTGTGACTGTTCAAGAATAGAGAAGAAAGCTATCTGAAGTAGATAGCTTTTTTAATTATTTGTTTTCAAACATTATAACGTTATATTTACTTTTCGTTTTTTTCGTGATACTCTAAATATGTGAAAGAGATATAAAATGAAACTTTAATGTAAGCGTATTCTTGAGGCTTCTTATAGAAAAGGGTGGAAATACAATGACAGAACGATTCGTGCTACGTAATGTGAAACGTGTGAACGGGGAAGAGATTGACATTGTAATTGAAAATAATAAAATCGCTGAGGTGACGAAAGCTGGTGTTGGCGAAGGTGGAAAGGTTCTTGATTACTCAGGTACTTACGTATCGAGTGGCTGGATTGATTTGCACGTTCATGCTTTTCCAGAGTTTGATCCGTATGGCGATGAGGTGGATGAAATTGGCGTTAAGCAAGGGGTAACGACAATTGTTGATGCGGGTAGCTGCGGAGCTGATCGCATTGCAGATTTAGCATTAAGTAGAGAACAGGCGAAAACGAATTTATTTGCCTTTTTAAATATTTCTCGCATCGGTTTGAAACGAATTGATGAACTATCCAATATGGAATGGATAGATAAAGAGAAAGTAATAGAAGCAGTAGAAAAGTATAAAGATGTAATCGTTGGGTTAAAAGCGAGAATGAGTAAAAGTGTCGTGTGTGATAGCGGAATTGAACCGCTGCATGTAGCGCGCTCTTTATCTCGCGAAACATCATTACCGATTATGGTACATATCGGCTCAGCACCTCCTCGTATAGAGGAAGTTGTACCTCTTTTAGAAAAAGCTGATGTCATTACACATTATTTAAACGGGAAAGAAAATAATTTATTTGATGAAGAAGGAAAACCGCTACCTGTGTTATTAGATGCAGTGAAACGCGGTGTACATTTAGATGTTGGGCATGGTAATGCTAGCTTTTCTTTTAAAGTAGCAGAAGCAGCAAAGCGTTACGGCATTGCTCTTAATACGATTAGTACAGATATTTATCGGAAGAATCGTATACATGGTCCAGTTTACAGTATGGCTAACGTTCTTTCGAAATTCCTTTACTTAGGTTATACACTCGAAGAAGTAATTGATGCGGTTACGAAAAATGCAGCGGATTGGTTAAAAAAACCAGAGCTTGGTCGCATTCAAGAAGGGGATATTGCCAACTTAACTTTGTTTACGGTTAAAGATGAGCCGATTACGTTAATTGATTCAGAAGGGGATCAGCGCATTGCTGAAAGAAGAATTGATACGAAAGGGGTTGTAATTAATGGGTCATTCATTGAATGCTAAGTACGGATTAAAAAGAGTTATTAATGCGAGTGGAAGAATGAGTATTTTAGGTGTATCCGCTCCTACAGATACGGTAATGGATGCGATGAAGCATGGTGGACAAAATTATGTGGAAATTGCGGATTTAGTAGATAAAGCGGGGGACCATATTGCGAGAATTCTAGATTCAGAAGCGGCAGTTGTTGTGAACTCAGCATCGAGTGGAATTGCGCTTTCTATCGCTGGTATCGTTACAGAAGGAAATCGTCGTAAAAGTGAAAGACTTCATCAAGAAGTAATCGCGAAAAACGAAGTGATTATGCTGAAAGGTCATAACGTTCAATACGGTGCTCCAGTTGAAACGATGATTTATTTAGGCGGCGGCAAACTAGTGGAAGTGGGTTACGCAAATGAAGGGAAAGCAGAACATATTGAAGATGCAATTGGTGAAAATACAGCAGCGATTCTTTATGTGAAATCCCATCATGCAGTGCAAAAAAATATGATTTCTGTTGAAGAAGCGTGGGAAGTAGCGCAGCGAAATAAGATCCCACTTATCGTCGATGCGGCAGCTGAAGAAGATATTCAAAAATATGTGAAGTATGCAGACCTTGCCATTTATAGCGGTTCAAAGGCAATTGAAGGACCTACTTCTGGTATTGTCGGTGGTAAACGAAAATATATTGAATGGCTGAAAGTGCAATTACATTGCATCGGAAGAAGTATGAAAGTTGGGAAAGAGACGACTTTCGGTTTACTTCAAGCGCTTGATGAATACGGAGTAAAAGAAGATAAGAGTGAACAAGAAAAAGACTTGTTACAAGTACTTATGCCGCTGAAAGAATTAAATGGTGTAAATGTAACAATCGTTCAAGATGAAGCAGGAAGAGCAATTTTTAGAGCGCGTATTCATATTAACGAGAAAGAATTAAATAAATCAGCAAAAGATGTTGTGACAGCATTACGCGAAGGGGAAATCGCAATTTACACACGTGATTACGGAGTAAGACAAGGCTTCTTTGATATCGATCCACGTCCACTTCAAGGTGATGATATACATGTTATTGAAGAAAAAATGAGAGAAATTGTAGGGGGAAACTAAAATGACAAACATTCAAAAACGTTTTTATAAGGGGCGCGTAGCATTAAATGTATTAGCGAACAATATCCGAAATGCGAAAGATATTTTTGAAGCAGCAGAAGGTTATGTAGTAGTCGGCGTTTTATCAAAAGATTATCCGACAGTAGAAGAAGCAGTAACTGCGATGAAAGCATACGGAAAAGAAATTGATGATGCTGTATCAATCGGACTAGGAGCAGGAGATAATCGCCAAGCAGCAGTTGTAGCTGAAATTGCGAAGCATTATCCTGGTAGTCACATTAACCAAGTGTTCCCTTCAGTTGGAGCAACGCGCGCAAATCTAGATGGAAAAGATAGCTGGATTAATAGTTTAGTATCGCCAACAGGAAAAGTAGGCTACGTAAATATTTCTACTGGTCCAATTAGTGCAGCTGGGGAAGAAAAAGCAATCGTTCCAATTAAAACAGCAATCGCACTTGTACGTGACATGGGCGGAAATTCATTAAAATACTTCCCGATGAAAGGCTTGGCTCATGAAGAAGAATATCGCGCAGTTGCGAAAGCATGTGCGGAAGAAGGATTTGCATTAGAGCCAACAGGTGGAATTGATAAAGAAAACTTTGAAACAATTGTACGTATTGCGTTAGAAGCAAACGTAGAGCAAGTTATCCCGCACGTATACTCTTCTATTATTGATAAAGAAACTGGCAATACGAAAGTAGAAGATGTACGCGAATTATTAGCAGTAGTGAAGAAGTTAGTTGATCAATATGCGTAAGAAAATTGCAGCGTTCGGTGAAGTAATGATGCGCCTGCAAGTGCCAGGATATGAATTGTTGTCGCAAGCTAACACACTAAATTACTCATTTTCTGGTACAGGTGTGAACGTTGCAGCAGCACTTTCTCATCTAGGGCACGAAGGATTTCTTATTTCAACTTTACCGGAAAACTCAGTTGGAGATGCTGCGGTAGCGCATATTCAAAAATTAGGCATTCAGGCACCGTTTATTTCAAGAGGCGGTAAATATGTCGGCATGTACTTTTTAGAAAATGGATTTGGAGCACGTGCAAGCCGAGTTACATATTCGAATCGACTAGAAAGTAGTTTCAATACGGCATCTGAAGAGATGTACCAATTTGAAGAAATCGCAAAAGAAATTGATATCGTTCATTTTTGCGGTATTACACTTGCGATGAATGATACTGTTCGCCATCATATGAAATCTTTAGCGAAAGCAATTAAAGAAAATGGAGGCACTGTCGTTTTTGATTGCAACTATCGTCCATCGCTTTGGGGAGAAGATGGATATGAACAGGCGAAGCCGCATTATGAAGAGATGCTTGGGCTAGCTGATATTGTAATGATGAATGAAAAAGATGCAATGTTTATTCTAGGAATGAAAACAGAAGGGACGGAGCGAAAGGCACAACTGATGGATCTCATTCCAAAGGTCGCTGAAACGTATCATATCACTACAATTGCTGGTACACATCGCTCTATTAATAGTGATAATACACACTCACTTCGCGGATTCATATGTAAAAATGGAGCGTTCACTTTTGCAAAAACACTTACGTTTTCTGTGTATGATAGAATAGGTGCTGGAGATGCTTATACGAGCGGAATTATTCATGGCGAGATAGAAGAGTTTGCACCAGAGAAAGCTGTTTCATTTGCGTCAGCAGCTGGAATGCTTGCACATACAATCGTCGGTGATACGCCAATGTCATCAGAGAAGGATATACTTCGGGCAATGACGGCATCAGTAGGTGATGTAGAAAGGTAGTGGGTGTAACAGTGAACGTAACGAGAAAAAAAGGACCATTATATTTACAAATAAAAAATATTATTCGCGATCGAATATTGCATGGTGTATATGCGATTCATACGAATATTCCTTCTGAACCACAATTAGAGGAAGAGTTCAAAGTGAGTAAAATTACAGTGCGAAACGCAATTAAAGAACTCGCTCAAGAAGGATATTTAGAAAAGAAAAGTGGTAAAGGAACGAAAGTCATTCGTAATACTTCTGCGACAAAACTTTCAAAAGGTAAAAAATTTACAGAAGTGTTAGTGGAAGAAGGCTATAAAGTACAAAAGAAATTGCTAAAGGCAGAAGTAGTTCATAATGAAGAAGGGACAGTGCCATTTCGTTTATTTGGAAAAGAGAGTTTCAGAATCGAGCGTCTATACTCTTTAAATGATGCCCCGTACATTCATTATACGCACTATTTTTCAGCGCGCATGGCAAGTACAGACTTATCGGACTTTGATTTACAATCGCTTTACGATCTAGTCGAGGAACAAGGTATACATTTAGAAAATTTCAGAGATGAATTTGCTGTTGGGGCTGCACCTAGTTTCGTTGCGGAAGCGTTAGGGGAAAAAGAAGAGACAGCATTATTAAAACGTATGCGTTATTCTTACGATGAATTAGGTGAAGTAATTGAATATAGTGAAGGCTACTACAATACGGAAATGCAGCATTATGTAGTTAATTATGATGTGTAAAAAGTGAAGAGGGACTAATTCTCTCTTTTTTTGTAAAAATTTTTCATATCGAAGGGGAATGGGATATGGATATATACTTATTAATCGTCACGTTAATTGCAATCGCAATTGTTATTTTAGGAGTATCGTGGTGGAAGTGGCATGCATTTATTAGTTTAACAGTTGCTAGTTTGTTTTTAGCTATTATGTCTGGATTGAACTTGACCAAAATTGTTACTGCCTATGAAACTGGTGTTGGAAGTGTACTAGGGCATTTAGTCGGTATTTTAGCTCTCGGTACGATTTTGGGTAAAATGATGTCTGATTCAGGGGCTGGCATGCAAGTAGCAGATTTCTTCATTCGATTCTTCGGGGTGAAAAAATTACCTTGGGCAATGTTATTTGCTGGATTTGTAATCGGGATTCCAGTGTTTTTTGAAGTAGGGATCGTCATCTTATTACCGCTCGTTATTTCCATTCGAAAAACAACAAAGCAAAATATATTGTTAATTGCGTTACCTGTTATTGCAGGATTATCCATAGTACATGGGCTAGTGCCGCCGCATCCAGGTGCGATGACAGCAATTGGTATTTATAATGCGAACTTAGGAAAGGTACTATTGTATTCATTAATTATCGCATTACCAACAGCAATTATCGCAGGACCGGTATTTGCAAAGTGGGTACATAAGCGAGTTATACCTGAAAATGAACCAGAACTTGTTCGTGTTACAACAGTATCTACCGATTTACCAAGTCGTAAAGCTTCATTTTTTATCATTTTATTACCAGTAGTCTTAATGATTTTATCAGTAGTCGCACCATATATTTCATTACCGGAAAAAATGACGGAATTTTTAATCTTTATTGGAAGCCCAGTGATTGCTTTACTTATTTCATGTTTCGCAGCGTTTTATTTATTAGGTATACGACAAGGTATTGATAAAAAGATGATTAAAAAATTAACAGATGAAAGTTTATTACCGGTCGGTTCAATTATTTTAATTATCGGTGCAGGTGGTGGATTTAAACAAATATTAATTGAAAGCGGTGTCGGAACAGCAATCGCTCAAATGGCAGAGCATATTTCATTATCACCAATTGTATTAGCTTTCATGGTAGCTGGATTAATTCGAATTGCAACAGGATCAGCTACAGTAGCATTAACGACAGCAGCAGGAATTGTATCACCAGTCATTCAGCATATGTCTGGCGTAAATCTAGAATTGCTCGTTATTGCAACAGGGGCAGGATCATTAATGTTTTCTCATGTAAATGATGCAGGATTTTGGCTTGTAAAAGAGTATTTAGGATTAACAGTGAAGGAAACGTTTAAAACGTGGACTGTACTTGAGACATTATTATCATTTATTGCATTCGGCTTTGCTCTTTTATTAAATATGTTTCTTTAGAAGATACCTTAACAGGTATCTTTTTTTTGTAGCCCTTTTCACGAAACAAGCCCGTTTTTAGGAAAGCCAAGCTTCCGATTCGCCCTGAAAACATAATATAAATGGAATCCCCTCATTTAGAACAAGAAGAACTTGTTATGAATGATACTAAAGGAGGAATAGAATAATGGGCGAAAAGTGTGAACACAGACATGATGATTGCGACCGCAGATGTGATGATTTCGATCGCAGACGTGGCTGCGGAGGCGGTTTTGCGCTTCTAATCGTATTGTTTATTTTATTAATCATTATCGGTGCTAGCTGCTTCGGCGGAGGCGGAGGCGGTGGTTGTGGTTACGGCGGTTATGGTGGATATGGCGGCGGCTATGGTGGATACTGCTAATTATTAAAAACTATTGAAAATGGCCTTGTGCAATACGCACAAGGCCATTTTATTCATGTTCTAATATGCTGTGATAATTTACTAATGTACAGAGAACGGATTAAGAAGAAGAAAATAATCTCGATGATCCCGAACAAAGTGAGTACGATTAATAACTCTTTTAGTAAGGAGAAAGCAAACATGCTTTGTAAAAACTGAATCGCAAATACTGTATGAATGCCAGCAACGATATAAGGAACGAAAAATAAAATTCCTAATTGAATCGTTGCAGAACGAAACATTTCTGATTCAGTTAATCCAAGTTTGGTAATTGTAATATACTTTTGTTTCTCGCTCGTTAAGTCATTATACATACGGAAATATAAAACGCTAGCGGCTCCAATAAAGAAAATAAAGCCGAGAAATGCCCAAATAAAGAATTGAGCGACCGCATTTTCTTTACTATTAATGAGTTCATCAGTAGCTGTATGAATATGAAATGGCTTGATGAAATTTTCTTCATCCTTATGTGCTTCATACAAGTTTTCTGCATCATGATCTAAGCTTTTTAATATATTTTTTGTTGGGACAATTGCATCTTCCCAATTTTCCACGAAATAGTTATAAACTGTAATTGTTTCAATATGAGGAATCATATTTTCGATGACATTATCTTGCATCACGATTAAATGAGGTAATGCAAAGGTTGGTTCGATTCCTTTATTGATAAAACCTTTAATATGAAATTCCTTTTTATTTGAGCCAAGTGTAATCGTGTCTTGTTTCGCAAATGGGTTTGAGACAAGATTTACCAACTCTGGCGAATAACGAGAAATACTATAAACTTGTACAGAATTAAGGCTGATTTCTGGCCTGTTTAATTGTTTAGCTATCGCGTTATAATCACTCATTTTCATAATGGCAATTTCCTCTTTTAAAGCCGTATCTTTTAAAACGGTAAACTTATATTTGTTAGATTGAAAATTAGCATTTGTAAGTTCAGTTTCAATAGTAGTAATATGCTTTTGTTCAAATGTATTATCACCTTCTGATGTATATGTGAAGGGGATTGGATATCGTTCTAATATCGATGTTTTCGTGTGGTTATTTGCAGCAAATAGTCCGATAATAATCGTAAATGCAAGTGCAGATAGCATAGAAACGATAAAGAGTACATTAATATTACTACGGGTACGAGCAACTAAATCTGAAATCCATAACATATTTATTTGTTTCAAATAAAACTTTCTGCGCTTCTTTAAAATATAGATAAAGAGAAGAAAGGTTTGTGAAAAGAATAAATATGTCCCAACTACTACGAGCGGTAAAATAGATAACATAATAAAGAAGACAGATCCATTTTGTACATTTTTTTCTGTTACGTAGCCTTGTGGGTAACCGGCAATATAATAGCATAGCCCTAAACAAATTAAAGCGAATAAAGAGATGGGTATAGATGGCCTTTTTTCGGCTGTCACTTTTTTGTTACCTTTAATGAGATGGGCTGTTTTACGAGTGCGAATAAACATCGGCGTAAACGTAGAAACGATTAAAAATAAAATGATAAAGGTAACGGTTGTAACGATAATCGCTTCTGTTGGCCAATATAAATAAAGGCCTTTAGCACTTGTTAATTTCGAAGTAACTAATAAGAAAAAGTTAGAGAACACAAGGCCACCTTGAATACCGATAAAGATAGATAACATCCCGATTATCATGTTTTCAGTAAATAAAAGTCTTTTTAACTGTTTCTGTGAGATACCAAGAATAGTGAGTATCCCGAATTGTTGCTTTCGTACATTTAAAAATGTTCCGATTGAATATAAGAGAAAGAAGAACGAGAACAGAACGATAACAAACTGTGCTGTACTCGCTAAATTCATTAGAGGATCCCGTTCTTGAAAGCTTTGTACATTTTGTAAACGCGGGTGATATGCATATACAGTAAATGAAAAGAAAACCATAATGGAAAACGCACTGCTTACAAAATAAGCGAAATATGCTTTAGAATTACGCGTGACATTTTTAAATGCAAATTGCCAAAACGTCATCCACGTCTTCCTCCTAATAATGCTAAAACATCTAATATTTCTTGATAAAACTTCTCGCGATATAGTCCGCGGTGTAGTTCATTGTAAAGTCCACCATCTTTAATGAAGATGACGCGGTTACAATAACTTGCTGCAAACGGATCGTGCGTAACCATTAAAATTGTGGCATCTTCCTCTTTATTTAACTTCGTAAATAACTCCATTACATCAATTGCTGCTTTAGAATCTAAGTTCCCTGTTGGTTCATCCGCGAGTAAAAGTGACGGATGATGAATAACGGCACGTGCTACTGCAGTACGCTGTGCTTGTCCTCCAGAAACTTCAAAAATACGTTTGTCCAAAATATGATCAATTCCAAGCTTCTTTGAAATGTTATCGAGTTTTTCGTCCATTTCTTTTAAAGGAACATTATCTAAAGTTAAAGGTAGTACGATATTTTCACCGATTGTTAGTGTATCTAGTAGGTTAAAGTTTTGAAAAACAAAACCTAACTCTTGGCGGCGGAAAATAGCTAACTTCTCTCTACGAAATGTGTGCGGTTTTTTTCCGTTAATAACGACATCACCAGAAGTAGGGGAATCAATTGTAGAGATAACGTTTAAAAATGTAGATTTACCGCTTCCGGATGGTCCCATAATCGCAACGAATTCACCTTTATCTACGTGTAAATTTATATTTTTTAAAGCAGTATGAGGGACTTTTCCTTCATACACTTTTGAGACGTTTTTTATGTGTAATACCTCTTCCATAATAATCACCTTTCTATTTTTAAAACTTAATATGTTGTGATAATTTTTGCATATAAAAGGAACGAATTAAAAGGAAAAAGAGAATTTCAACCGTTCCAAAAATCATAAGCACGACTGTAATTTCAGCGAAGAACGAGAGATTTAATACATCTTGTAGCATCTTTGTCGCAAACATCGTATGGATGGATGCCATAATGTAAGGGACGAAGAATAAAATAGCAAGCTGAATTGTCGCTGAACGCTTCATCTCGGCTTCTGTTAAGCCGATTTTCGTAATCGTTATATACTTTTCTTGCTCATTTGTTAAATCTGTATACATTCGGAAGTAAAGAACACTGCCAGCACCGATAAAGAAAATAACGCCAAGGAAAGTTCCGATTAAGAAAAAGGAAGATACATTTAGTTTCGTTTCATATAGTGAGTTACTCGCTTCACTTGCATGGAATGGTGGATGCTCTGCTTGAATCGCTGCATTGTCGTTGTTAATTTTAGTTATAAATGATGAGCCAATATTATGTGCCTTTTCCCAATCTAGAACTTTAAAGCTATATACACTCATTTGTTTTGAAATGGTTGATAAGGCTTCTACATGTTCATCAGATAGTACGATTAATTGAGGTACTAAGCCAATTGGGAACGGGCTATAACTTGTATAGTCTTTCACCTGCAATTGTAAAGAGTTTTGAGTAAGTGTAAGAGTGTTTTTCTTTTCCTTATTATGAAGCGTTCCAATGACTTGAGCATCTAAATCTTTAATTAATATATAAGACTCGTCTTTATTCACTGTGAGAGTTTCCCAATTTAACGCCTTAGCCAGTATATTATAGTCACTTTGTTTAATGGCATAATAGAGCTGCGTGTTATCTTCAGCTGAAGATACTTCATATATATCCGTTTTATATTTTTTATAAGTAAAGTGTTCTTCATTAAATTTTTGCTCTAACCAGTTTAAATGCTCATCAGCTAACGTATTTTCAGTATGTGATAAATAAGTAAACGGGAAAGGGTTTTGCCTAATTTCATCAAACTTTGTAAATTTCCCGAATCCATATAAGAATGTAATCATTGTAAAAGCGAGCGTCGATAGCATCGCTACAATAAAGAGCATGTTAATATTCGTTCGAATACGAGTTGCTAAATCAGAAACCCAAAGCATATTAATCCGTTTCATATAAAACTTTCTTCGTGTTTTCAATATACGAATGAGCAAGAAGCTAATTTGTGAGAAGAAGAAGTATGTTCCGGCTGCAATGAGAGACGGAATGACAAGTATACTAGAGATGATATATAAAGGCCCAATGATGTCACCTAGCGACATAAAATATAGCGGATTTGCTGCTAATACGTATCCGGATATTAAACATAGCGCACCAAATAAAGAAATAAGCACGGATGCTTTTCTTTCTTTTTGCTGTTTTCCTTCTTTTAAAAGTCGTACAGCTTTTCTCGTACGGATTAGCATCGGTGTAAAAGATGATACGAGAATGAAGAGTCCAAGAAAGATAATTATAGTTAAAATGATAGCACCTGTAGGCCACCAATATAAATATAAACCAGGCACATGCGTAATTTTGGCGGTAACTAATAAAAAGAACTGTGAAAAGACAAGGCCAAATTGAATGCCGAAAAATATGGATAGGCCACCAATTAACATGTTTTCTAGAAATACAAGCCTCTTTAACTGCTTTGGAGATATGCCAAGTACTGTTAAAATCCCGAACTGTTTTTTTCGTACTTTTAAGAAAGTACCGATTGAATATAGTAAAAAGAAAAATGAAAAGAATACAATGACAACTTCTGAGATTGTCATTAATATGTTCAGAGCAGCATTCACGCCTGTCATATGCAATTTAGGATGAAATAAATAAACTGCAAACGAGAAGAAAATTGCAATGGAAAACGCACTGCTTATAAAATAGGCGAAATAAGCTCTGGCGTTCCGCGTCACGTTTTTAAATGCAAACTGCCAAAATGTCATGCGCCTAGACCTCCTAATAGAGTTAATGTGAAAGGAGCATGGGGGATTTTTCCGCATACTCTTTTCATAAAGCTCACCTTTTTCTTATTTAAAACTTAATATGTTGCGATAATTTTTGCATATAAAGTGAACGAATTAATAGGAAAAAGATAATCTCAACCGTTCCAAAAATCACAAGTACAACCGTAATTTCAGCGAACAATGATAAGTTAATAATATCTTGCAACATCTTTGTCGCAAACATCGTATGAATAGAAGCCATAATGTATGGAACGAAAAATAAGATTCCAAGTTGAATGGTCGCTGAACGCTTCATTTCTGATTCTGTTAAGCCAATCTTCGTAATCGTTGCATATTTTTCTTGCTCGTTTGTTAAATCTGTATACATACGGAAGTACAGTACACTACCAGCTCCAATAAAGAAAATGATCCCAAGGAATGTACCAATGAGGAAGTAGGAAGCACTTCCGGATTTGATTCTGTATAAAGAGTTGCCTGATTCAAAAATACGAACGAGAGATCCTTCGTGCTTGATACTCGCGCGGTCTTTATCTGCTCGTTTTACAAACTCATCAGCAATAGCATATGTATTCTCCCAGTTTTCTACGTTGTAATTATAGACTGTCACATGTTTAGTGTTAGTTGGCAAATTGTTAACGACAGAATCAGATAATACTAATGTTTCATAAGCAAAAGTAGACGGGAGGGTATTATCTATTTTGATCCCTTTTATTTGTAGCTTATAATTTGTATTAGCGAGTGTAATATGTGTTCTATTGTAATTTGGATCGAGTGAAGTAAATAGTGGGACATATGCTGCTCTAGATAATACATATGTTTCATTCTCATTTATAAATAGTTTTTGTAATTGTAATGACGTAGCGAGCTTATTATAGTCACTTTGCTTTATGGCATATGTGTCATAATAAATTTCTGTATTATTTTTCGCTTCTACAGGCGTAGCGTATAAATCTACTCTAATTTTGTCGTAAGAGAATTGCCCATCTTCTAATTGTTTTTCTAGCCAATTTAAGTGCTGGGAAGTAAATGGATTCTCATCAAATGAGAAATATGAAAATGCGAATGGTGAATTTCGTTCAACATCAAGTTTCATAAATTTCCCGAACCCATATAAAAATGTAATCATCGTAAAAGCAATTGTAGATAGCATTGCCACAACGAAAAGCATATTAATATTTGATCGAATGCGGCTAGCTAAATCAGAAATCCAGAGCATATTAATACGCTTCATATAAAAATTCCGTCTCTTTTTCAACAGGTGAATGAGCAAGAAACTAATTTGCGAAAAGAAGAAATACGTTCCGATTGAAACGAGTGCCGGAATGACGAAAATACTTGAAAGCATATAAACTATTCCTATTTGTGGGCTTATTGATACGAAATATATTGGTTTGCTCGCTAAAGCGTAGCCACCTATTAAACATATAGCACCAAATAGAGAAATGAGTATGGATGGCTTTCGTTCTTTTTGTTTTCCGCCATTTGCTTTTAAGAGATGTACTGATTTTTTCGTTCGAATGAGCATCGGTGTAAATGTAGATACAACGATAAAAAGACCAAGAAAAACAATTGTTGTTAAAATGAAAGCACTCGTAGGCAAATATAAATATATCCCTGGTAGGTGTGTGATTTTCGCTGTAACTAATAAGAAAAACTGTGAAAATACAAAACCAAATTGCATCCCGAAAAAGATAGATAAAATACCGATTAACATATTTTCCATAAAAACGAGACGGTGTAATTGTTTTCTTGATATTCCTAAAACGGTCAAAACGCCGAATTGTTTTTTACGTACTTTTAAAAACGATCCGATTGAATATAGTAAAAAGAAAAAAGAGAACAAGACAATGACAACTTCTGAAAATATCATTAACCCTGAAACTTCAGAGATCATATTGGAGTTTTTTAATTTCGGATGAAATAAATAAACAGCAAACGAAAAGAAAACAGCAATTGAAAAGGAACTGCTTAAAAAGTAGGCAAAATAAGCTCTTGAGTTACGCGTTACATTTTTAAATGCAAATTGCCAAAATGTCATAATATGTACCTCTCGTTAGAAGGCTGATATGTAGTTTTATTGCAAAAAATGTATGAGAGTATATTCTCATACATTTTGCTAGCATATGTTACGATCATGCTTCGGCCACCTTCTCCGTATTTTCTGCTTGATTGTTTGCAGCGTTGTGGAAGATGATTTTAATCGTCGTTCCTTTACCAACTTCAGAGTCTAGTTTTACAGAATGACCTAAATAATCACAAATTTTACTTACGATATAAAGTCCCATACCAGTAGATTCTCCGAATGTACGACCATTTTTCCCAGTGTAAAATGGTTCAAATACTCTTCGAACATCTTCTTGCGGAATACCAACGCCCTCATCACGAACTTCCAAAATGATATCTTTTCCATTTCGATAAGCTGATAAGAAAACTTTCTTTCCGCGTTCACCAGAATAACGAACAGCATTTGTCATCAACTGATAAATGATGAACTTTAGCCATTTCGCATCAGAAGCAACTTTTAAATCTGAATGAACTTCTAAAACAGGGAAGACCCCGTTTCGAATGAATAGCTCTTTTAATCCGTTAATATTTTTTGTTACAGCATCTTTTAATGAAACAGTCTCAACATGGAAGTCTTCATGGAAGTTGTTCAATCTTGCCATGTATAAAGCCATATCGAGTCCTTGATTTAGTCGCTCTAACTCTTTTTTAAATTGCGGGATTAAATGTTCATCTTCCATTTCAAGCACCATAAGTTGCATAACAGAAACGGGCGTTTTCATTTGATGTACCCAGTGGTTAATAAATAATTGGTGTTCTTGTTGTTTTACTTCAAATGTTTGTAGGTCTTTTTGGAATAGACGATATTGCGTACGAACGAGCTCATTTACACCGTGGGGCATAGGAGCAGTCGCTCTTTCAATAAATGCATCTTCCATTTTCTCTGGTGGTTCACTTAATCTGTGATACATTCTACGGTTACGAACGTAACGATAAGCGAGGAAACAGATGAATAAGTATAAGCTTAAAACGATGAAGTAAAACTTATTATTTTGAAATCCGTCTACTGCATCATAAAGAACGAAAATGATTCCGAAGTTTAATACATATAGTAGGAAAAATGCAAAATGATCACGTAAAAATAACTTCATGCTTATTCACTCCAAGTTGCGTTAAAACGATACCCAAGTCCACGTACTGTTTCAATAGCATTTTCAATACCAAGCTCATTGAACTTTTTACGAAGACGCGTGATGTTTACGTTTAATGTATTTTCCTCAACGAAGCTTTCGTCGTCCCAAAGAGCGGCTAGTAAATCTTCACGACTTGCTGTACGAGGAAATTTAGATAATAACATTTCTGCTAAAATTGCTTCTTTCTTCGTTAAAAGAACTTGCTCAGCTCCAAAATGAATTTCTGGACGCTCAGGGAATAGTTTTAGTCCTTCAACCTCAACGATACGCTCAGAAATATTTGGTGCATAATCACCGTAAATACGGCGTAATTGCCCTTTAATTTTTGCCATTACAACGTCATAGTGGAACGGTTTCGTAATGTAATCATCCGCACCGCTTTCAATCGCCATAATTTGTTCCATTTCGCCAGCACGAGCCGAAATGAAAATAATTGGACAAGTAGATTCATGACGAATTTGACGGCACCAGTAGAATCCATCAAATTTCGGTAAGTTTACATCAAGTAAAACAAGATGTGGTTTCACGGCATTAAACGATTCCATAATATCATCGAAGTTCTCTGCAACAACAGCATCATAGCCGTATTTTTGAATATGAGATTGTAGTAATGATGAAATATTTGGATCGTCTTCAACGATTAAAATTTTATACATATGTATATTCCTCCTAAAAAACAATTGTAGCTATAGTGTAACATGTGTTTCTCGTCTTTTCATTATGTTGAAATATAAGCTAGTTAACAGTATAGGTTAAAGGTGAGAAAAGTAAAAAGGGCTGCATATATAATTGACAATTAACTAAAAACATTTTAACATTTAGATAAATATCTAAATGTCTAATTATCGAAAGGAAGAAAGACATTGAATCAAGCATTCAAAGCATTAGCAGACCCAACAAGGCGAAAAATTTTAGATTTATTAAAAGAAGGCGATTTAACTGCTGGCGAAATTGCTGAACAGTTCAATATGACAAAGCCAAGTATTTCTCATCACCTAAATGCGCTTAAAAATGCTGAACTTATCCAAGATGAAAAAAGAGGGCAATTCGTTATGTATTCTTTGAACACAACTGTATTTCAGGATTTATTGACTTGGGTGTTTACGTTTACGAATAAGGGGGAAGAGGGGAAATGAGGAAGCATCTTTTTGCAATTATATTGATTCTTATAACTGGTTTAGCTTGGGCATATGCTTGGCCGAATTTGCCTGACACGATGGCAATTCATTGGGGGACTGAAGGTGTGAATGGCTTTGCTTCCAAATTTAATGCAATGCTGTTGCTACTTGGGATTATGATTTTCACCTATGTTTTATTAACAATTACTCCTAAAATTGATCCTAAGAAAAAGAACTACGATAAGTTTTCTAGAAGTTATACGATAATGAATTATAGCGTATTAGTAGTATTGTTTTTAGTAAACATGCTCGTGATTGGGGTAGGATTAGGTTATGACATTCCGATGAATAGTACACCATATATTCTTGTTGGTCTGTTATTTATAGTCATCGGCAACTATTTACCACAATGTAAGCCAAACTACTTCGTAGGTATAAAAACACCGTGGACGTTAAGTAACGAAGAAGTGTGGAGAAAGACGCATCGTTTTAGCGGAAAGGTGTTTGTTGTACTAGGAGTTATTATGATTTTAAGTGTTTTTGCACCTGCAGCATGGAAAGCTTTCTTAATGGTTGGAATTATTATTGGGGCGGTAGGATTAACGATGGGATATTCTTATGTGGCTTATAAGAAAGAGATAGGGTCTTAATAGAATAATATAGAATTTGTGTTGGCTGGAGTGATGTGAATATGTACCTTCATACCAACAATAAATTCATATGTTATTTATAAAAAGAAATAGTATAGAATGAGTGAATTAAAAACAGGGGAGTGCAGGAAAGGTGAAAAAACATCTTTTTGCAATTATATTAATTGTTACAACTTGTTTAGCTTGGGCGTTTGCTTGGCCTCATTTGCCGGATACAATCGCGACACATTGGAGTGGTGGTAAGGTAGATGGCTATTCTTCTAAACTTTACGGAATGATTTCTATGGTTGGAATTATGATTGCATTATATGTATTTCTAAATGTGATACCAAAGATTGATCCAAGGAGAGCAAATTACGAGAAATTTGCTAAAGCTTTTATGATGATGAATAACGGGATACTCCTGCTACTATTTGTAGGAAATATAGATATTATTACAAGTGGACTAGGATATAATTTATTCATTAATCGAGTTCCAGAATTATTAGTTGGTGTTTTATTTTTAGTGATGGGTAATTATTTACCGCAGTGTAAGCCTAACTTTTTCGTTGGGATGCGTAATCCTTGGACGTTAAGTAATGAAGAAGTATGGCGGAAAACACATCGATTTAGCGGAAAAGTATTTGTGGCTTTAGGACTTATTATGATTATAAGCGTTTTCGCTCCAGCTGATTGGAGATCTTATATGATGCTTGGGATTATAGTAGTTGCTGTTCTCATAACGAATTTATATTCTTACGTTTTATATAAAAAAGAAATGCAATTGTGAGCAATAAGAGATTGAACTACACTAATCAAATTTTATATTTATAGTTTTTATGTGTTAACAGGTTCTAATACTCAGTGAGGATAATAAAAGACTTGCTGAGTAAAATTAAAGGCTTTACAGTCTGAATATTTTGTTTTTTAACCAAAGATAGTTTGGGGGAAATCACATGTTAGAAATTATAAATTTTAGCAAGACATACAAAGGTGGCAAGAAAGCAGTAGATCATTTAAATATTACTGTTCAAGCAGGAGATATCTTTGGATTTATTGGACATAACGGTGCGGGGAAAAGTACAACAATTAAGTCGTTAGTAGGAGTTATAGATTTTGAAGAGGGTGAAATTTTTGTTGATGGACATTCAGTAAAAAAGGATCCGATTGCATGTAAGAGAGTAATGGCGTATATTCCCGATAATCCAGATTTATATGAGCAATTAACAGGAATTCAATATTTAAACTTTGTTGCGGATGTGTTTAAGGTGTCTGCAAAAGATCGGGAAAAGGAGATACAAAAGTATGGAGATGCTTTTGAGATTACACCGTACCTAGGTGATTTAATATCTTCTTATTCACATGGTATGAAACAAAAAGTGGCGATTATATCAGCGGTTTTGCATAAACCGAAATTATTAGTTTTAGATGAACCTTTCGTTGGTCTTGATCCAAAGGCTGCTGTAGTATTGAAAGGTATTATGAAGGAGCTTTGTGAAAAGGGAAATGCGATTTTCTTTTCTACTCATGTTTTAGATGTGGCGGAGAAGTTATGTAATAAAATAGCGATGATTAATAGAGGGAAATTAGCACTTTCAGGGGAAGTGAATTCTTTAATAAAGGAAGGCTCATTGGAAGAGCTCTTTATGAAGGAGCTTGCTAATGAATACTAATAGTCTAGAGCTTTTAAAAATCCGGTTGATAACGCAGCTCGGTTTAAATACTTTTAAATACGAAAAAGATAAGAAAAAGAAGCAGAATAAGATTTTACTGTCAGCATCTATTGCCTTAGTTGGTGTCATGTTAATGTTATATTGCGGAGCCTCAGCATATGGGTTGGTGAGCTTGGGAATAAGTGAAATTATTCCAGTTTATGCACTAGTTATTAGCAGTGTATTGACGTTGTTTTTCACTATATTTAAGGCAAATGGAGAAATTTTTGCTTTTAAGGACTACGATCTTTTAATGTCATTACCGATTCGTGTAAGTACTGTTATTACAAGTAGGTTTTTGTATTTATATTTGCTGAATACAATCTTTTCAATCATAATCATGCTACCAATGGGAGTTGTTTATGGCATACATGAGAATCCATCAGTTTCTTTTTACTTTATGTGGTTCATCGGTATGTTTATAGCATCTTTAATTCCAACAACAATCGCAGCGATCTTTGGAGCTATGATTACGGCAATCGCTTCTAAATTTAAAAATACGAATAAAATAACTACGGTTTTAAGTTTTATAGTAATTATTACATTCGGCTTCTTTATGCTAAAAAACGGAAATGCTCAATATAGCCTTAATGATATGAATGGGATTGGTGCAATTGTTTCAGAGCAACTAACTAAAGTGTATCCATTAGCTAACATGTTTCAAAAAGCAATTGTTAATGCTGATATTGTAGCTTTCGTCCTATTCGTTGGGATATCGGTTATTTGGTATTATCTTTTTGTAAAAATACTTTCGTTAAAATATAAGCAAATAAATACAGAGATTACCACTTATCATATGCTTTCAAATTATGAGATTAATAGTATGAGAAAAGAAAGTGTATTGGTCGCGTTATATAAAAAAGAACTGAAACGTTTCTTTTCTTCTACAGTGTATGTCATAAATAGTGGAATGGGAGTTGTGATGGCGCTAGCTTTTGCCCTAGCTATAGTTGTAGTAGGACCAAGTCAATTAATAGCGTATCCTGGAATTGAGCCGTTGTTGCAGAAGGTTGCGCCATTTGCTATTGCAGCAGCGATTTCGATGACGTGTACAACATGTGTGTCATTGTCATTAGAAGGAAAAAATGTATGGATTATTAAGTCGTTGCCTATAGCGCCAAAGATGATTTATGACAGTAAAATTCTTATGAATCTTTCATTAAGTATACCTGCATCACTTATCAGTGCCGTATTACTGATAATAGGGTTAAAACTAGATGTTTGGAGTTCTCTTTTAATCGCAATAACACCGATAGCATATTCATTCTTTTCGGCAGTATGGGGGATTTTTATTAATAATCGATTTGGTTATTATGATTGGGTATCAGAAACTCAAATAGTAAAACAAAGTGTAGGATCGTTTTTCGGTATGTTTGGTGGTTTAATTACGGCTGTTATACCTGCCTTGTTAATCGGTACTGCTACGATCTCGAATTACAGAGTGTTTACTTTTGTAGTTGTTATAGTACTTACGATTATTACTATTTTCTTGTATAAGAACGAGTCGAGAAGAAGTATAAAGTGAAACTTTAATCAGTGAGGGGTTTGTTCATTCCCCACTGATTATCAGCCCTCACCAATCGGGCGTTTACGGGTAGCAGGGCTTCCACCTAACTTCTTTGCTCCACCTGAATTTTGAGTTGGGAGTTTTACTGCCCGCAAATAGCGGGATAAAATAAGAAGCTGCTTTTCCTTTAAAGAGGAAGAGTAGCTTCTTTATTTTGAAACAGTTTAGACCCTTATATTATTTCTTCAAAACAGGTACCCATATCGCACTTCTGAAATTCGGCGAGGATACGTCTTTACTTTCATTCCACAATATTTCCGGCCCTTCTGCTAGTTCATAGTTTGAAGAAGGGAACCATTCAGAATAAATACGCCCCCATACATTTTGTAATGCATAAAGAAGTTTTTTTATTTAGTAGCCAATCTTGAAGCTGCTTCTTCAACTTCTTTATATGCTTTTTGTAATACTTCATTTTGATCTAGTAAAGTAGTTCCTTGTGCTCGAATCATTTGAAAATCTTCAATACCAAGGAAATTAAACATGGATTTCAAATATTTATGAGAGTAATCAACTTCTGTATACCAATCATCATTTGTATAGATTGATCCGCTTGCTTGTATGACAAGCATTCTTCTTCCATCGTTAAGTAATCCAACTGATCCAGTTTCAGTATATTTAAATGTTTCACGTGCAATCATGATATTGTCCATATAATCTTTTAATTTTGATGGAATATTAAAATTGTGCAAAGGTAATACGATAATATACGTATTGGCACTTTTAAACTGCTGTAAAATTTCACCCATTCGCTCCGTTACTTTTTTCTCTTCGTTAGTTAATTCTATTTCATTTCGTTGTTTGTCCCATGCACTTAAAACTGTTTGATCTATCATAGGGACTACGTCACTGTATAGATTAATTTGTTCAACTACTTCACTGTTAGAAATTACTTCTTTATATGATTCTAAAAAGTGATTGAAAACTTGTATGCTAACTGATGATGTATCATCTATTTTTGGATGCGCATTTATGATAAGTGTTTTAGTCATTTATATTTCCCCCTAAAAACAATTTGTTTATTTTTAATTAAAGACTAATTTAATCGTCGATTAAGTTAGTCTTTAATATAATCATTATAATTATTTTTGTCAAATGTAGTACACGCAAGACTTGTTTTATTTGACTAAAACTTGAAATACTCCTAAGATACAATTTGATAACCCTTAAAATTAGAAGCAGGTGAGTATATATGCAATATAGTGTTGGGGTTGAATATGCTTTACATTGTTTAGTTTATTTAGTTACTGCTCCTTCAAAAGAAAGCGTTGGAATAAAAGACTTAGCAGAGTTCCAAGGACTTTCGGAAACGTTTCTTTCAAAAGTTTTCGGTAAATTATCTAAGGCTGGTATTGTAAGCTCTGTCCCTGGGGTAAAGGGAGGTTATAGATTAGCTAAATCTCCAGAAGATATTTCTTTTTGGGATGTAATAGAGGCTGTCGAAGGACCAAAACCAATTTTTCAATGCAAAAATATTGTGCAGAACGGTCTACTATATCGAGACAAGACCTGTAATTCTTGTGAATCGAGCAATTCTTCTTGCACAATTAATTTAGTAATGCTTGAGGCGGAAGAGCATATGCGGGAGTTTCTTCGTAAAAAGACCCTTGCGTGGTTAGATAAAGAACTTGATATTGTTTTACCAGAAAAGCTAAGAACAGATACTAGAGAATACTTTACAAAAGAAGGCTCTAACTAACCGATATTGACGAGTTAGTTAGGGCTTTTTTGCTATGCGCCTTGAAATTTTGTCTCTTAATTCTTCTAAATACCTTTGAAACGATGATATTTTTTCACCTTACAAAATTGTAATGTTCCTGTAAGGAGAATGAATGGATGGTATGATATCCCAATGCTATAGTAACAAAGTACTTTCATTCAGTAGGTTAAATTTTTATGTCTTTACTTATGCGCCTTACATAACTGTCATGTTTGTGTAAGAAACATCGATAGTGGCAAAAGTAGAGAGTGTATATAGTTGAAAATAGAGAATAGAAGAAATGAGGGATGTCGAGATGAAAACAGTGTTAGAAGCAAAAAATATTGAAAAAGTGTATGACACAGGTGGGAATAAATTTGCAGCTTTAAAAGGTATTAACTTACAAGTAAAAGAAGGTGAGTTCGTTGGAATTATGGGACCTTCTGGTTCTGGTAAGACGACTCTTTTAAATGTTCTTTCTACAATTGATAATGCGACGGACGGTGAAATTCTAATTGATGGAAAAGATATCGTGAAGATGAATGATGATAAGCTAGCTTTGTTCCGCCGCGATCATTTAGGTTTCATCTTCCAAGATTATAACTTATTAGATACATTAACGGTAAAAGAAAATATTGCGTTACCTCTTGCGTTATCAAAGGTGAAAGCGAGTGAAATTGATCGCCGCGTTCTTGAAATCTCAAAGAAATTCGGTATTGATCATATTTTAAGTCAGTTCCCATATCAAGTATCTGGCGGACAGAAGCAGCGCTGCGCGGCATCACGTGCAATCGTTACAAATCCGAGTATGATTTTCGGGGACGAGCCAACTGGAGCACTTGATTCAAAATCTGCAACAGATTTACTTGAAAGTATGAAGTCGTTAAATGAATATGATAACTCAACAATTTTAATGGTAACGCACGATGCATTTGCGGCAAGTTACTGTAAACGAGTTATTTTCATTAAAGATGGTGAGTTATATAAAGAATTGCACCGCGGTGAATTAACACGTAAACAATTCTTCCAAAAAGTCGTTGACGTAATGTCTTCCATTTCTGGAGGTATGGCTGATGACCTTATCTAGCATTGCCCTCCGCAACATACAGCGGAACTTTAAAGACTATTTTGTATATTTTGCATCTATGATTTTTAGTATTGTAATTTACTTTACATTTAAAGCACTACAATATAATTCACAAATGGAAAAAGCTGCGGAAGGTTCTAAAAAAATTAGCGGTGCGTTTCAAGTTTCAAGTGTCATGCTAATCATCTTCGTAGCGGTGTTCATTATATATTCGAACGGTTTCTTTACACGGAAGCGTAAAAAAGAAGTTGGGCTATATTCGTTACTAGGTATTCGAAAAAGACAGATCGGTAAAATGCTCTTTTATGAAAATATGTTAATGGGATTAATGTCTTTAATTATCGGAATTGCGATTGGTAGCGTTCTTTCAAAACTATTCCTTGAACTACTAGTAAGTATGATGGGATTAAATTTAAATGTTCATTTTGAAGTACCGATGGCTGCAATTGTTGATACAGCAATTATTTTCTTTGTGATTATATTGTATACATCACTTCAAGGATATCGTTTAATTTATCGATTCAAGCTAATTGAACTTTTCCGCGCAGAACGCGAAGGAGAAGCAATGCCAAAAGGATCTGTAATTATGGCGTTAATTTCAATTTTCTTAATCGGTTCAGGTTATTTCTTAGCATTAATGTTCATGAAGGCAGTTAAGTATGCAGACTTTATGGCAGTTGCACTTTATATTTTACTTGCGACAGTATTAGGTACGTACTTACTATTTATGTTCTTTACAGTATTCGTATTAAAACGTGCAAGAAATAATAAATCATCGTTTTATAACGGTATGAATATGATAACGACATCACAGCTACTATATCGTATTAAAGGGAATGCAAAGTCACTTGCAACAATTTCTATTTTAAGTGCGGTAACATTAACAGCAGTTGGTACGTCAGTTACGATGTATTACAACACATTTACACAATCAAAAGCATTCGCGCCATACAGCTATTCTTATGAGAAAAAAGATGCAGAACTAGATAAGAAAGTAAATGCGATTTTTGCTGAAGAGGAAGAGAATCATCCTGTAAAAGATCAATTTGAAGTTGAGATGGTTCCTGTAAAAGGAAAGTTTGAAGGAGATAAAGTTGATTTCATCCTTAATATGAACTACAGTATCTCAGAGAAATATCAATTTATGTCTCAATCTGAATTTAATAAACTTGCTAAAAAAATCGATGCAGAAACAGTGAATGTAGCTGCTGGTGAAGCATTTATATATGATAGTTCTTATATGGAAGGGCATGAGTTTAGCCCTCAATATAAAGGAAATAAAGCGGTATTCCAAATTGGAAATGAAACGAAGAAATTAGCGATTCAAGGCGCAAATGATAATGCAATTACGAACCTAGGTGAACTAGTTGTTGTCGTTTCAGATGAAACATATGAACAAGCGAAGCAAGCATTTGGAACACGTGTTGTAAAAAATATTGATGTAAAAGATGAAAGAAACAGTAAAGTATTAACAGAAAAATTAACAAAATTGATGCCAGCTGGTGAATCAGAAATGGTACCATCATTTAGAGATTTCTACACTGGTTTCCAAATGGGGCTTGAAGGAACTGGACTAATGATGTTCATCGGAATGTTCTTAGGACTTGTATTCTTACTAGCAACAGGTTCTATCATTTACTTCAAGCAATTAACAGAAGCAAATGCTGATCGTGAGCGTTATGTTGTACTTCGTAAAGTCGGGGTAACGAAACAGGAAATGAAAAAAGCTATCGCAAAACAAGTAAGCTTTATCTTTGCGATTCCGTTAGTAATCGGAATTTTACACAGCTTGTTTGCATTAAAAGGTTTAGGGAACATATTACCATTTGAAATTATGATTCCGCTCCTAATTAGTATAGGGGTATACGGTGTCATTTATATCGGATATTACTTCTTAACAGTTCGCTCTTATTATAAGATTGTGAGCGCGAAGTAATAGACGGTAGCTGTAAGAGAATAGAAATTAGAAAAATAGCCATTTACCTGATTTTTTATGAGGTGGATGGCTATTTTTTATTTTGCAATATTAGTACTACTAAGAGGAGGACAGAATTAACGTACATCTATTATGTCAATAAAGTTAAAAGTATGTTTACGGTCAAAGGTATCTATGCATATTACAGAACGCTTCAAAGGATTTATTTCAATTACAGTCATACAACTTGTAGGAAAATAATCATCTTTATAATAAGTAATCAATATTTCTTTTTCTGAAATGTATGAGCGTAATAGATGATCTTCAATTCGCTCTCTATCATCGTATGGTGATAGAGAGCGATCAGCAGGTTGTTTAGACATAATAGTCAGTTGCATCGATTTTGATATATTAGTACTACTCATGCTTTTTATTCTCCTAACAATATGTTTTCTATATCTTTCTGACTTAGGAAGTTATTAGTTAATCACTATGGAAGTAGCTATTATCAATAATTCAAGCGCCACATTGTATAAACATCCTATTTTAGCTTTCACATGTATATAGCGAAGAAATTATGGATTAGTTGAAAGGCTAATTTGCTTAGTACTAAAAAATTACCAAATTCATTAACTTATTTATAGTAATTTATTTGTCATTTTTGTACTTTTTTGAATGCGGTTAAAAATTTATTAAAATCAATTTGGATGAAGGAGAATAAAGGTATGGAAAGATTAGAAGAGTATAAAATCGAGGTACATGTTTATTAAATTAAGAAGAAGTAAATCGTGATGGTATTACTAATTGAATGGATGAAGGTGAGCTAGTATTCCATCTATCTCACCTCATGTTAAGAAGGTGTTGTTATATTACGGTATGATTTTCACGATATTGTCTAGGAGTCATACTAGTGATTTTTTTGAAGACTCTTGTGAAATAACTTTGGTCATTAAAATTAAGCCAGGTACAAATATCTGATAATGGATAGGTCGTTAATGTTAATAACTTTTTTGCTTCCTCTACTCGTTCTCTTTGAACATACTCACTTAAAGGAATCCCTACTTCTTTTTTAAACAATTTAGATAAATAGGCAGGAGAAATATCTAAAAGGTTAGCAAGATCATTGAGAGATATTTCATCGTAAATATGTTTGTGAATATGATTTAGGCATGTAGTTATTGAATTAGAATATTCTTGATTACTATATTCTTTAACACGTTCTGCAAAAGTACATAATGCATCTTCAATTAATCTATTTACTGAATACATGTTATCTAGTTTTTCGATGGTTTGGATATATAAAGTACCAAGTGAAAAAGCAATATCTGACGGAAGATTACCATCTATCGCATACCGAATAGCTAGGGTAATTGCTATAATACCATTATTTTTTTGGTTTCTAAGTTGATCTCCTTTTGATACAATTGCCGCATCTTCTTGAGGGAATGAATACGCATATTGTATTACTTTTTCTTTATTTCCCTCTTTAATTGCTGAAAAAAATTTGCGTTCTAATGATATGTTGTAATTTTGCGGATCGTTCCGGCGACGTTTTGAAATATATAGATCAGGGTTTACGATTTTATAAGAAATGTCCTCTAGTAATTTGTTTTTTTCCCAAACAAGATCTCTATCTAATTTTTCATTGAAAATTACGTAATGTAACCAAATACTTATATCAATAAGAGTACTTTTTTTAATCTCAGGTAAAAATTGATAGTAGTCTACTCCTTGTTGCATTTTATTATTACAGTTGAAATACTTCATAAGTTTAATAGCCATTTCATCTGATACTTTTGGATAGGTAGTAGGACCAATTATAATAGTTCCTTTTATATGTTCGTGATTTGTTATATGAATAATAATGAAATTTTCAAGATACTCATTCCCTTTAAAAAGTGGGAAATTACAAGGAGCATTTTCTTGATAAATTTCATTAAGATGTTCTTCTTTAGAAGAATAAAAAGGACTACAAATAGTATTAGAAGTAGATTGATATAAAATTTTTCTGTTGGTAGATAAAAAATGAACAGGTACATGAAAGGTTCTATGTACAAGATCACATAAGTATTGTAGGTCGATGGAATTATTCATTATTTTCTATCTTCTCCTTTTAAGTAGTTCGTAAAACACCACCTTAATAAATTTATTCATTTAATATCTATTATATCAAATAAATAAATTTATTAAGATTAGATAATTATAATATAAAATATTTTATTAATATGGATATAAGGATTTTAATAAAAAATAAATTGATAAGTACAGCTAAAAAACTATATGGCTATTGATACACTTAGCTTGAAGGCTGAAGGCTGTTCAAATACAATCTTACCTCACGGTAGCTATCGCTGTAAGCGATAGCTATTCTTTAATTCTTCATAAAATCTTAAGAAATCTCCTCAATTTTTGTTAAGAAACGATAGTTATACTTAGACACAAGTTAAAAACTATGGAACGAATGAGGAGAGGTTTACATGCAGCTCATAACATTCTTAAATGAATTTATTAAACACCCGAAACATACTGGTGCGATTGCGCCAAGTTCAAAAATATTAGCAAAGAAAATGGTAGATGTAATTGATTTTAATAGAGCGAAGTGCATTGTGGAATTAGGTCCTGGTACAGGAGTCTTTACGAAAGAAATTATGAAGCGAAAGAAGAAGGAGACAATATTTCTTCTTATCGAAATTAATGAAGTGTTTTGCAAAGAGCTAAAGAGCAAATTTAAAGATGAGCAGAACGTCATTGTTGTACACGGTTCGGCTGAAAATATAAAGAAATATATGGAAGAGTTCAATATAGAATGCATTGATTACGTCTTATCAGGATTGCCTTTTACTTCTTTACCAGAAGAAGTTTCAAAACGCATTTTAAACAATGCAATGGAAGCGATACATGAGAATGGGGAATTCATTACATTTCAATATTCACTTGTAAAAAAAGGATTTATACAGCATTTCTTCCCTGAAATTACACTAGAAAAAGTGTGGTTCAATTTCCCGCCAGCCTACGTCTTTAGCTGTAAAAAAGAGCTAAGGAGAGCATATGCATAATGGAATTACATGAATTATTATCATATATTGAGCAGTACGGTTATTGGGCACTATTTTTCTGCTTATGGCTCGGTATTATCGGTATGCCGATTCCAGATGAAATGATTGTAATGAGTGGTGGATTTGTATCTTCATTAGGCGTATTAAGTGTCATTCCTGCGTTTTTATTAACATATTTAGGTGTTGTATCAGGTCTTTCTTTAGGGTACATACTAGGGAAAATATTTGGCATAAAAGTACTTGAAAAATTGATGAAAAAGAAAAAGGCAAAGTACCTTTTAAAATCACAAGAGATAGTAGGAAAATATGGTCATTATGCATTAGTAATAAGTTATTTTATCCCCGTTGTGAGACATATCGTACCGTATTTAGTAGGAATGAATAACATGTCATTTAAAACGTATGTGATTTATTCATATGTGACAGGATTTGTTTGGACGTTAGTTTACTTTGTACTAGGCTCTATATTTGGAAAGCACATAGAAATGATAGTAACCCTTGTGACCGAGTATGGTATATATTTTGGTGGCATCGTTATCATAGTTTCTAGTATTTCTTATGTGTATATGCATAAGAAGAATGCAGTAGTGAGTGAAGTAAAGCAACATTCATAGTTTGGTAAATGATGCTGGAGGAGATTTTGTGAGTAAAGGAACGATACTTATCGTGGACGATGAGAAGGAAATTAGAAAACTTATCGCCATCTATTTGAAGAATGAAGGTTACGAAGTATTACAAGCTGGAGATGGTGAAGAGGGGTTAGAAATAGTAAGGAAAAGAGACGTGCATCTAATTGTACTTGATATTATGATGCCGAAAATAGATGGTATTCATATGTGCATGAAAGTGAGAGAAATAGCGGAAATGCCCATTATTATGCTGTCGGCAAAAACGCAAGATATGGACAAGATTTTAGGGTTAACAACTGGAGCAGACGATTACGTAGCAAAACCATTTAATCCACTTGAACTCATTGCTCGTATTAAATCACAACTTCGGAGATATATGAAAATGAGCGGGGCGAGTGTAAAAGATGAAAATGTATTTGAAGTTGGAGATATAAAGATAAATATAGCAACGCGGCAGGTCATTATTGCAAATGAAGAGGTGAAATTGACACCGAGAGAGTTTGAGGTATTAGAATTGCTTGCACGAAATCAAGGAATGGTATTAAATGTAGAACAAATTTATGAAAGAGTATGGAAAGAGCAAGCTTTCCAACCCGATAATACTGTGATGGTACATATTCGGAAAATACGTGAAAAGATAGAGGCAATTCCAAGGAAGCCTCGTTACATTAAAACAGTATGGGGAGTTGGCTACAAGATTGAGAAAGATATTTGAACCGATAATATGGATGAATCAAGTTTTTAAAAAAATGATAGGTAAAACAGTTAGTTATTTGCAGAAGAGTATACGGGTACAGCTAATTACTACATTTACTTTCTGTACATTACTTGGTGTATTAGTAGGGTGGTCTTCATCTTCCTTTTTCGAGGATGCGAATAAAATTTCTATCATTGATTATGCATCAGGTATGGAAGCCATTGATGGACAGACACAAAGGCTTGTTGAAAGTATGACAGAAGAGGGTAAGGAAATTAATATACAAGAACTGCTTGATCAATTAAATCATCAAAATCAATTGAAGGTTTTAATAATAGATGAGAATGGGAAAGTCGTTTATAAAACAAAGGGAGCACCGGAAGAACAGATTAATCTTCATGAGACGATGCGTAATGTAATGGATTTTAAAATGGATCAAGTACGCTATGTAGAAGCACAAAATTTAATTCAAGATAGAGCTGAACAAAAGCGTAAGGAGTTTACAACCTTTTATCCAGTTACTGTTAATACGAAAAATATGTATGTCATTGCAAGTGGTATACCACAAGGAAATGTAAAGTATGTAGTGAACGGTAGTAGTCCATTCCCATCTTTACTAGGTTTTATTACTTTTCTACTTTCTTTCTTTTATATAACGAAAAGAAAGATGAATCAGATTGAAGCAATGGCAGAAGGAGTAAGGGAGTTTTCGAAAGGGAACTTACAATATAAAATCAAACAGGCAGGTCAAGATGAAATAGGTGTATTAACTTCAAATATTAATCAAATGGCAGAAAAGCTTTTGGCTAATATAGAAAAAGAAAAACAAATAGAGAAACAAAAAAGTGAATTGATTACAAATGTATCACATGATTTAAGAACACCACTTACTTCTATTATGGGGTATTTATGTTTACTAGGTGATGCGAAATATGAAAATAAAGAACAGCATGATGAGTATATAAAAATTGCTTTTTCAAAATCAGAGCAGTTGAAGATGTTAATAGAGAATTTGTTTGAGTATACAAAACTAACAGATGAAAATATGGCATTAAATCTGCAAGAAGTGTGCATGAATGAACTACTTGATCAATTAATAGAAGAGCTAGTACCACAAGCGGAGGAACATAATCTTTCTTTTGTGAAAGAATTCCAGGAAGAGCGTATATACGCTCTTGTGGACTCGGAAAAAATGGTGCGTGTATTTGAAAATCTCTTAATAAATGCAATCAAATATAGTATAGAAAAGAGAGAAATTAAAGTTTCTATTCAAAGGGAAGAACGTCATATTAAAGTCTCAATAGCAAATCATAGTGAAGAATTTACAAAAAAAGAGTTAGAGAACTTATTTGAGCGTTTTTATAAAAAAGATCAATCTAGAAGTAGAGCTGTAGAAGGTTCAGGCTTGGGGCTTGCAATTGCAAAAAGCATTGTTGAATTGCACAAAGGAGAAATTCGAGCGGAATATGAAAATGGGGTTATTCAATTTATTATCTTATTGCCAACTTAATTAGAAATATCGGTTACCTTCTAATTAGGGAAGAATGAGTGATAGTGTTGCTATTGATTTAGAGGGAGTCTTATTCCATCATTCAGGGGGACATTGACTAATAAAACAGAGAAGTGGAGAATCGAAAGTTATATGAAAAAATTAAGTGCGTTTATGATATTGATTATAGTTGGAGTTACATTACTTGTAGTGAAAGGTGGACCGATTGTAGATCAACTCAATCCTTTTATTAAAGAAGATATTTATTATGCTGTTGTCGACAATGATGGGGAATATGAAGCCAAAAGTAATGGTTTTGGTAGATGGAACTATAAATTTAAAGGATATGATGAATCTGGGAAAGAACAAAAAATTATGATGACTTCTTCAAAACATTTACGAATAGGAGCATATTTAAAGATTAAGTCTAAAGGGACGTATGGTATGAAATGGGAAGAAATACAAGGTGACGAAATGCCCACTAAAGCAAAAGAAAAAGTAACAATAAAGCATGTCTAGTTATAGAAATGATAAGTTGTATTCAATAGATAAAGTAACGATCAAGCTTCAAATGTAATGGCAGTATATGATAATTTCTAAAATTTTTATAAAGAAGATAAAGATTATCTGAACTTTATCTAAACTGCATTTCTTCTGTATACAACTACTAGTATTCTATATTGTGTAGATAAAAAATGGTAAGGAGTAACAGGATGATTATGCAGGTTTCTAAGAGGAAAATATTATTATTTCTTTCAATTATTCTTTTTGTTTTATTGATGATGTATGTATGTACGAATAATAGGCATGTCTTCTATATTGTTAACAATATAGAAGACATTTATAAAGTATATAAAGAGAATCAATTATTGCAAGAAAAAATCGAGAACCAAGAATCGTTAAAGAGTAAAGTGCAAATGTTAAGTGAGGAGAAAGAAAACCTTACTAAGCTTATCAACAAGACGAGAGAATTAAAGGAACAAGGAAAATATAATTTAATTCAAGCTACAGTAGTAAGGCGTGTAGCAGAAGATTGGTATGGAAAAATCGCTCTTGATAGAGGGGTACAACATGGTGTAAAGGTTGATATGGCTGTTATGACGGTGAGTGGTCTTATTGGAAAGGTAGAGAGTGTAGATCAATTTACATCTATTGTGAAATTAATTACGAAAGATGAACGAACAAATCGTTTAGCAATCACCTTCCAAAATAACTCATCCATTTTAGGATTTGTCACAGGGTATGATAAGGAAAAACAAGCTCTTCGAATTGATAATATTCCATCAGATAAAGCGAAAGAAATAAAAATAGGTGATAGCATTATTACCTCTGAATTGAGCCGGAAAATACCACCTGGTCTTGAAGTAGCGGAGGTAATAGATCAAGAGCCGGATAAATATGGCCTTGCACATATTATTTATGCAAAACCAAAGGCGAATTTATATGATTTAGAAGATGTCATTTTAGTAGAACCTAAAGGGTAGAAAAGTATAGATGAATATCATTTTTTTTTAGGTAGAGTAAGATTAAGAGGAGAAATAAAGTCTTTATTTCTTACTCAAAAATAGAATATAGAAATCAAAAGTCCCAAGCTACTAGCTTTGGGACTTTTTCATATTCTTAAAGAAATATTAAGAATATCCGCTGCTATTTATTAAGAAATGCTATCTATACTTAGAAATGGGTTAAGAAATGCTCGGAAAATATGTAAGGAAAATAAAAATAGGAAAAAGAAGTGTAGGAGGATATAAATGACAGCATCAGTTGTAGAGGTAAAGAATGTACAAAAGGTATACGGCAAAAAAGGTGAGAGCCAATCGCATGCACTAAAGAATGTATCGTTCTCGATTCAAGAGGGTGAATTCGTTGGGATTATGGGACCATCTGGTTCAGGAAAAACAACATTATTGAATGTAATTTCTACATTAGATAAAGCGACAGGTGGAATTGTTGAAATTGCTGGAACAGATATTACGAAAATGAAGCAAGGGGAATTATCTGATTTTCGCTCAGAGAAACTAGGGTTTATCTTTCAAGATTTTAACTTACTTGAAAATTTATCAATCTATGAAAACATTGCATTACCGCTTTCTCTGCAAGGTGTTCATTCGAAAAGAATTGGATTAAAGGTGAAAAAGGTAGCAGAGATGTTAGGAATTTCAGAGATTCTTCAAAAATATCCGTCCGAAGTATCTGGTGGACAAAAACAACGTTCGGCGGCGGCTCGTGCACTTGTACATGAGCCAGCAATAATTTTAGGAGATGAGCCAACAGGAGCGCTTGATTCTAAAAATGCGAAAAGTTTATTAGAGGCGATGACCAACTTAAATGAAGAACAGGATGTTTCAATTATGATGGTTACACACGATCCATTAAGCGCAAGTTATTGCCGACGTATTTTATTCATCCAAGATGGAGAATTGTATAAAGAAATTCATCGCAGAGGTACTCGTGAAGAGTTTTATAAAGAAATTTTAGATGTGCTTGCAGATTTAGGTACACAAAAAGCATAAGAAAGAAGGTTCAACATGTTATTCAAACTTTCCATGTCGGGACTAAAAAGTAAACGAAAAGACTATATGGTCTTATTAGTTGGGCTTATTATGTCTATTTCAATTTTTTATATGTTTCAAACGTTAGCGTTAAATAAAACATTTATCGAAGGGAATTCCATGGATGGAATTTTTTCAGTCTTCCAAACAGGATCATTTTTATTAGGCTTCATTACATTATTTTATATTTTATACGCCAATTCATTTTTATTATCACTTCGGCAAAAAGAATTTGGTATGTATATGGTATTAGGGGCAAAAAAGCATAAAATTACATTGCTCATGTTTATTGAAACAATTGTATTAGGAATAGTATCTCTTATAGTAGGTGTGATATTCGGTATAATCTTGGCGCAAGGTGTTGGCCATTTGCTAATGAAGGAACTAGAATTTACTGGTGGTGGTGGTTATCATGCATTTTATGTACCATCAATCATTGTTACTTTCATCTTTTTCATTGCATTATTTATGTTGTCCGCAATTATGAATGGTATGAAACTAGCGCGTAATTCGTTATTACAACTCGTTCACTCCAATAGTCACACAGAGCATACGCCTACTAAAGGAAAACTAACGAATATAGTAGCACTTTTATCAATTATTTTATTAGCAGTTGGTTATGCTTCGATGATTTATATGAAAGAGTTAAAGGAATCAGGATTTATCATTGCTACAATTACAGTAACATTAGGAACTTACATGCTATTTGCATCATTCCTTCCCATTATTATTAACAAACTAAAAGCGAATAAAAATCGTAGTGAAAAAGGAATCAATGCGTTTACGTTTGCACAGTTGAGTTTTTCTATTAATAGTTTAACGAAAGTATTAGCGACAGTTGCTATGTTAGTGGCTCTCGGTGCGGGTGCAATCTCCAGTGGTATGGCGTTAAAAAATAATGTCACAAATATGGTGGAGAGTGCAGAATACTATGATGTCGAAATTAAAAATCCCACAGCAGAAGAAAAGAAAATATTAGATAGCATTACATTTAAAGAAAAGAATGAATATCGATACAAAGTAGATGAGCAGTTTATTTATCAATTGAAAGAAGATTTAGAAAGAAATCGTCCGCTAACACGTACTGGAAAAGACGAGAATAGTAGCCGATTCGTTCCTGTTTCGAGGGAGCTAATTGTGGGAGCCGTTTTAAGTCATAGCCAAGAAAAAAATGAGGATAATACCAATGTAATTCCAGAAGAGTGGGGAAATGTTTTAAGGTCTCTTCAAAAGACATATATGAATCCTAGTCAAAAGATACAAATTGTAGATCAAAAGATGTATGACGGGATACAAGGTAAAGAAGAAATTATAATACTGGGGAAAACGGACAATTTTATAACGTATAAAGAAGAATGGAAAAAAATCGATGAATTAGAGCTAGCTAAATATAAAGATATGAAAGAAGTACATCTTTTGAGTAAATATATGCTGTATGAAGGATATTACAGTACTTACAGTGGAACAGTATTTATGGGATTTTTCTTAGGCATAGCTTTCTTAGCGATGCTGGCAAGCTGTTTAATGTTTAAAATTCTTTCTGGTGCTTCAAAAGATATTATTCGCTATCAAATGCTTCGTAAAATTGGTGTGCGTTATGAGCTATTAACGAAATCAATTTATAAAGAGTTACTTTTAGTTTTCTTGTTCCCAGCGATCGTAGGTATAATGCACGTATTAGTCGGAATGAGCATGTTCTCGTTCTTAATAGATAATCCATATTTCCGTATTTGGCTGCCGATTATTATTTTCTTAGTCATTTATGTGTTTTATTATTTCATTACAGTTCAATTGTATAAAAAAATTGTTCTTCCGAAAGAAGTGTAGTATGTAGTGAGTAAGGGGGATGATGAATAGAAATAAATTTAGGGGAATATTATATGGAATTTATAGCGATGAAGAAGTTATAGATTGAAAGAAGCAGCTATTCTACGTAATAGCTGCTTCTTTCATTATTTATAATTAGGAAGCAACTTGTACTGTAGATAAGGAGAAATAAAATCCTCTATCTTTTCAGTATATAAAAGATAAAGAGGGAAAGGTATTATAACTTCTGTAGTAATCGTTCGCTGCTTTTCATGTCGCCTTTACACAACGGGCATTGCGGCTTATCTTCTAAAGAAAAGTTTTTACGCATCCATCCAAGGCAGTCGTCTGCTTCGCATTCCCACACAGCAATTGCTTCTGGTTCTTCTACAGGTTTATCATTTTTTCTCCAATACATGTGATCGCTCCTTTAAATTGAAAAGTTTTTTAGAAAAAACAAAAAAGGTTGTTAACGATTTTTGTTAACAACCTTTTAGTTATTCATTATACTGTATTTTTTTAAAAAATGCGAAGGTTAGTAATTATTAAAATTATATTGAAATAGTAATTATACAAACGCAGGATTATAAATCATCGTAAAGTGTCCTTGTAATAGTTCAATATGGCATGGTGTATGGAGCGAACTTTCTCCATCTGTATCTACTTCTTTTTCTTCTTCTGTTTCAATATGAATGGATTTCGCTTTTACGTGGAAGATGTCATTTTCGTTTGTGTCTTCAAATAGTTTCTTTCCGATATAATCTTTAAACGCTTGAATGCCTGTTGATTTGACTACGAAAATATCAAGTGTTCCGTCATCACATTTTACGTTCGGAATAAAGGATGGGATACCCCCGAGATATTCACCGTTTCCAACCATAACAAGGACAGCTTCGTCTTCATATACTTGTCCGTCGTAAGTTATTTTTACTGGGAATGTTTCAGCGTTTTTTACAGTTCGAATGGTGCTTAAGTAGTAACCGATTTTACCAAGCTTTGCTTTCTCTTCTGCATCAATATTGTTTGATACTTCAGAGACGAGTCCAATACCCCAGAAGTTTAAGAAATGTTGTCCGTTTGCTTTTGCGACATCAATTGGTTTTACATGTCCTTTTGTAATGAGTTTTGCTGCTTCTGCAATATTTTGCGGAACACCAAGTGTGCGAGAGAAGTCGTTGCAAGTTCCGCCTGGAATGATTGCAAGGGTAGGTCTAGTTTCAAGAGGGGCTAAGCCATTTGTGCATTCAAATACAGTTCCGTCACCACCGAAGACGATAATTAAATCTACTTTACTAGCAAACTCCTGACAATATTTTGTTGCATCACCTTGTTGCTTCGTATGAAGGATATGTAAGTCAGGAAAAGCTGCGGCAAGTGGTGGTACGATTTTCGCTAAGTTAGTATGTAAATCACCTTGTCCTGCCTTTGGATTTACGATGAGGAGTACCTTTTCAAATTTTGTCTTTGGCATTTTTATTCTCTCCCTTTGTCTTTTACGAATTGTGATAGAAAATAAACTTCCATCAGTAATTGATGGAAGTTTATTTTGTTATATTATTCCGTTACAACTGAAGCGATAAATGGTAAGTTACGATATTTTTCTGCACAGTCGATACCGTAGCCAACGATAAATTCGTCTGGAATTTGGAAGCCAACATATTCAGCTTTTAAGTCCACTTTACGGCGCTCAGGCTTATCAAGTAACGTACAGAATTTTAATGCTTTTGGTTTATGCATGAAGAAGTGATCTTTTAAGAAATGAAGTGTTAAACCAGAATCGATAATGTCTTCTACGACAATTACGTTTTTTCCAGTAATGTTTACATCGATATCTTTTAATAGTTTTACTTTACCAGTTGTTTCTGTTTGATTTCCGTAGCTAGATGCAGAGATAAAGTCGATTGTTACTTCGTTTTTAATGTGACGAATTAAATCAGCAGCGAATACGAATGATCCTTTTAATACAGCGATTACAACGATTTCTTCTCCTTCAAAATCACGTTCGATTTGAAGAGCTAGTTCTTTTACTTTTTCTTGTAATTGTTCTTCAGAAATTAAAGTGTCTTTTATTTCAATTTTCATTTGAATCCTCCTACAGTGTAAAACTTGTGAACATTTCGACTGTAAAGGATAGAAAGAAAAAAGTCAAAGAAGATATAAGGTTTTTACAGAAACCCCCACAAAATAATCAGATGATATGATATACTGATTATATTAAGAAAACGCTTTCATAAAGGGTGATTATGATGAGGAAAAAACAGTATACAAGTGTAACATTTATAAAAGCATTGCTTTTAACAATTGTTCTTGGCATGTTGGCTTACATAATTGATGTACCTGCAATTCGCATTTCACTAATTGGAATGACTTTAGTATTAGGCGCAATTTCCCACGGTATGATGTCGCAGCTGCAAGAAGCTGGACTTGATGATATGAAAGATCATATAGATAAGAAATGAGAAACCTTCACGTATATAGAGTGAAGGTTTTTTCGTTTCTTACAAAAATGTAAGGTGATTTGTAAGACAAATCGATAGTTGCATAGTAGTGTTTTGGATAAACTATAAGTGTAAGGTAAAGGGCAAGCATATTTTAGGTGAATTAAGTTTTAGGCACTCTATATGTGAAGAAGGAGTATGAGGGCATGGAGAAACGTTGGACAACCTTTTCTTTTTTAGCGACTAGTAACACAGTAATGCTAGCTGGAGAAATGGATTTTTTGCACTTGTTTGATCGAGAAGACGATCATTCTTCTTCTAAATTTACAATGAAATGGCGTAAATGGAGCGAAAGTTGTAGATTGGAAGAAGAGGCCCCTAACGAAGAGCAAAGAGTTATTTTAACAAATCCTATTAAAGCATGGGTTGTTCAACGTCGTAAGTGTAACGTCAAAAATCACTTCAAGAAAACTGAGCTGAGACAATTAGTTATCGCTCCGGCCCGCTCTACTTCTGAAACACGCGAAAGTAACATGTAAATATTGAGACACGCACCCAAAAAACATCGTATATATTGCGATGTTTTTTATTTTTCTACAATGAAATCTTTAAATGAAATCTATTTCATCTGCATCTTATATTTATATCTCTTGTTTATTCTAGTGATACATCCGATGCGAAGTGATGTAAAACGTATAAGAGGAGAGATAAAATGAAAAAAAAACTATTACCAATTTGTGCAATGGCACTTTTAACAGTAGGATATTCTTC
This sequence comes from Bacillus sp. NPDC057893, assembly GCF_042796455.1. Taxonomy (NCBI): domain Bacteria; kingdom Bacillati; phylum Bacillota; class Bacilli; order Caryophanales; family Bacillaceae; genus Bacillus; species Bacillus sp. NPDC057893. Next base: position 67,775 of record NZ_JBHVNG010000001.1, read on the forward strand.
AGTAGCGAGTGCTTCAACTGGGACACTGACAAAGGAAGAAGCAGCGCAAGTGCAGTCAGATGTAGCTAAAAAGGAAGAAGCAATTAAGGCACAGCAAAAAAATGATGCAGAGAAAAAGCAAGCAGCACAAGTACAAGAAAAAAGTGATATGGCTAAAAAAGAGGAAGCAATAAAAGCTGGGCAAACGAATGATACAGCGAAAAAAGAAGTAACACCACAAGTGCAAGAAAAGGAAGCTCTTGCAAAAAAAGAAGCAGCAATTCAGGCCGGGCAAAAGAATGATGCAGCGAAAAAAGAAGTAGCGAAACCAGCTGTAAAAGGTGAAAAATTACCAAACACAGCATCAAATAATGTAGCAATGATGGCATTAAGCGCATGTCTTGTAGCGATAGGGACATTATTTGGATTGAATCGTCGCAATAAGGTTAAAGCGTAAATAAAATATTAGCCTATAAAGAATGGGATAATTTCATATATTAAAAATGGTAGGTTACTCCTACCATTTTTTGCATGGAGGGATTCACAGTGACAGTTCTAAATCGTATTGGATTTACGTTAATGATAGTAGGCCTATTAATGGGAGCCTATTACGCTTTTGAATGGTATAAAGGAAAAAGTTCTGCACAAGATTTAACGACAGAAGAAATTGAAAATTTTGAGCAGCAAACATATAAGCAGCCTTCTAGTGAGGTACCAGTAAATGCGCAAGTACCTTCTTCTCAAATACAGCATAAAGAAGGAGAAAAGGTAGCGATGCTAAATATACCGAAAATAAAGAAGAAGTTTTCTATATATTGGGGAGCAAATGATGCAACATTGAAAAAAGGAGTCGGTATGTTTGTTAGTGATTTAACGACAACACCCTCTGGAGGAGGTCATACTGTACTGAGTGGACATCGAGATACTGTGTTTACAGATTTAGGAGAGTTAAAAGAAAAGGATACTCTTATTTTAGAGTATGATAATAAAACTTACACATATGAAGTTCAAAAGACATGGATTACCCATGCGGATGATCGTACTGTTATTATAAAAAAAGAAGAACCAATATTAACACTGACGACTTGCTATCCATTTGATTATATAGGGGATGCACCGGATCGATATATTATTGAAGCGAAGTTAACTGGTAGTTATTCAAAGTGAAATTGTAGTTTTTGAAAGCGGGAGGGGGATACATAAGTTATGTCAAAAAACATTTTAATTGTTGAAGATGAAGATATTTTGCGTGAAATATTAAAAGATTATTTTTTGAGTGAACAATATATAGTGTTTGAAGCAAGAGATGGGAAAGAAGCCTTAGTTGTATTTGAAGAAGAAGAGGTTGATTTAGTTATTCTAGATATTATGTTGCCAGAACTCGATGGATGGTCTGTTTGCCGAAGAATCCGTAAGACGTCCGAGGTTCCTATTATTATGTTGACGGCGCGTGTAGATGAAGATGATACGTTACTTGGCTTTGAACTTGGGGCAGATGACTATGTGACGAAGCCGTATAGTCCGCCAATTTTATTAGCAAGGGCGAAACGATTATTAGAAAGTAGAAAAGCATCGAAGAAACCTTTAGAGAATGAAGATGATACGTTATCAATTCATGGTATCCACGTTCATTTTCCATCACGTACTGTTACTGTTGATGAGGTAGATGTTAGTTTAACGCATACGGAGTTTGAAATATTGGTGTATTTCATGAAAAACCAAGGAATTGTACTAACAAGGGAACAGTTAATTTCAAGAATTTGGGGATACGAATTTGCTGGTGATGATCGAACGGTTAATAGCCATATTCGTAATTTGCGAAATAAATTAGGAGAGAAAGCAAAGTACATTACAACTGTAGTGCGAACTGGATATAAGTTTGAGGGGAATGTATGAGAAAAGGGATTGTACTAAAATTATTTACTCTCACAACAGCATTATGTATGTTAATTTTAGCGACGATTTTTATTGGACAAACGATATTTTTCAAACAATATTATGCGAATCGAAAAGTAGAAGATATTAAAGTGAATTTAAATTCCTTTGAAAAGAATTATTTAAATTATGCAGGAAATGCAGAAGGAATTCAGAAACTGGAGCAAGATTTTTTAAGAGAAAATAATACGTGGATTACGACATTAGATCAGAATGGGAATTTAAAACATGCGGATGATTTTTATTTTGAGGTAACGATAGACCGTAGGCAACAAAAGAGCTTTGGACAACAAATATTCAAGATTCCCTTATACAATCTCGTCAATATAGAGGAGATTGATAATAAATCGTCAGATCAGTTTTTAGGACAAGAAATTTATTTTTCTGGAGTGAAACAAGAAGATAGCTTCATTCCATTCTCTTTCGCGTTAAGTAAGCAAAATTTAAATGGATCTAATAAACCGTTAGAAAAAGAGTTTCAGGAGAAAATGAAATTAGATGAGGAGAAAAAGAGAGCAGCTCAAGAGCAACTTGTTAAGGAAAAGAAACCAGCTGTTCAGGAAGAAGGTGCTCAGGAATTAGGCGTTTACATAGGAGGACGTGTTACAAAAGTACAGTTACCTGATGTAAAAGGTCCTGTGAATCCAATTTATAAAAATAGTTTATTCTTAGATAGCATAAAGGAATTTCAAGCTGATTTATTATTAAAAGAGAGTAATCATATACAGTATTCAACACAAATAAGGGACCATAAAAAAAATGATATAAAATATAAATTATTAATTAAACCAAAAAAAGAAAAAGACGGATCGGTAACATATATATATGCGATGGCTTCTTTGCAACCTGTCGATGAGGCTGTACAAATGGTACAAGATTATTACATCTATATTGTTGCATTTGTAGTCGTTCTAATTTTTCTAGCTTCGTTTTATTACTCAAAACAAATTGCAAAACCGTTACTAAAAATAAATGATACAACGAAGAAAATAGCACATTTAGACTTTACAGAAAAAATCCCGATTACTTCAAAAGATGAAATCGGTGATTTATCGCAAAATATTAATACACTATCGAATAAACTCCATTCGCATATTGGACAGCTAGAACAAGATATTGAAAAGGAAAGAAAGTTAGAAAAGACGCGGAAAGAATTCATTTCTGGTGTTTCACATGAATTAAAAACACCGTTAAGTATTATGAAAAGCTGTATTTCTATTTTAAAAGATGGGGTAGCTGAACATAAGAAAGACTACTATTTTCAGGCGATGGAAAAAGAAGTAGACAAGATGGATATACTAATTTTGGATATGCTTGAATTAGCTAAATTTGAATCTGGTACATATAAAATGAAAAAAGATTCATTTTATATTGATACAGCAATTGAAGATATATGCGAATACCTTTCTGTGGAGATAGAGAAAAAAGAACTTCGTGTTCATAAAAATATACGTTCATTTGAAGTGATTGCAAACCAAAGTCGGATTGAACAAGTTATCGTGAACTTCATTACGAATGCCATACGTTATACACCAAATAAAGAGGATATCATTATTTCTACAGTAGATGAGAAGGATCGTATAAAAGTGTGTATTGAAAATAAAGGTACTCACATTGAAGAAGAGCAATTAGATAAAATTTGGGATCGTTTTTATCGCGTGGATGCAGCGCGTCATCGTTCACAAGGTGGAACGGGGCTTGGGCTTGCCATTTCAAAGAATATTTTAGAATTGCACAATGCTGAATATGGGGTAAAGAATACAAAAGATGGGGTGTTATTTTACTTCTACTTACCGAAAAAAGCGTAGATCATACATGCTACGCTTTTTTTTAAGTTATTTTCATATTATCTTTACCTAATCTTTATTTTTAAGAGATATAATCTGGTTAGAAAAAGAGGTTATGTAAGGAGTAGATTAGCCATGAATAGCAATTTACTAGGTGTGATGGTATTTATTTTCTTTTGTGCATTTATTGTATTTATTATTGATATTACGATATGAAAAAAAGAGCGCTAATTAAGCGCCCTTTTTTTGTGTATTCATTTGATAAGCACCGGTGCTTTTGAATAAGCGTGGTGAAGTTGTAAATAAAAGAATTAGTAATACAGTACATAATATGAAAGAACCGATCATAGTACTACCGTTTACAATTAAGGAATATAAGGCAGCTGATTGTCCTTTAGGTGCATATTGACCAAAGAAAATAATACCAGCAATAAAGTGACAGAAATAGCGTGCAAAGCTACCGACAAATGTGGCAATGATAATGTAAACGAGTGCTTTTTTTCCTTTGTTTTGTTTTGGTTTATCTTTGCGACTACCAAAACTTGAATGCTCTGCATTATTGTTGTCTGAGGCAAGTGCTTTTTGAATTGGACGATAGAATAAACCAGCAAAGCCGATAAAGGAAAATGCAATGAAGTACTCAATGAATGCTTGAACAGGTGTTAGAATGTAGGCATCACCTACTACGATTTGTAATAGTCCCCAAATTAAGCCTCCTAAGAAAGCCATTTTGAAGCCCCAGCGGTATGCAATAATAAAAATAGGAATCATAGCAAATGAGATGGAACCGCCTGTTGGAAGTTTAAGTGATAATGGTAAAATGTCGATAATCAAGGCGAAGGCTGCAAGAATAGCAGATTCGATCATCGCTTGTAAATTGGTGTTACGCATGTTGTTTCCCCCTAAATCCAAGTTGCACAAAAAAGAATAGATATCATAGGAGGATACGAAATACGTAAATAAAAAGAGGTATGTATTTCGGACGTTTGCACAATCCCTGCGTTAGCATTAACTAACAGGTTCAAAGGGTCGGAACGAAATGTTCCCTCTCAGCGGTAAGGCTCCCCCTGCGATAACGAGATTCTTTATTTGTTATTGTTTATTGTAATTGAAATGGATGAGAATGGCAAATGTACGGTGTATGACAATTATTGAAATATAATTGTATTGAAATGTTAATAAATATGAAGTGAAAAGGTATAGTCCAAGTGAAATAGAGTATGATATAATTTTTTTGAAAATAATTATCATTCTCTTCTGAGGGGGAAGGTTATGAGCTTAGTAGATATTAAAATTGGTGAGAAAGTATTAGTAAAAAGTATTCAATCGTTAGATCAGTTATTAAAGCGTAGACTGGCTGCTTTCGGCCTCGCGGAAGGAAGCGAACTTCGCCTGAAACAGAAAGCGATGTTTAAAGGTCCTTGTACATTGGAGTGTCGTGGACAGTTAATTAGTATTCGTCATTGTGACGCGAAAATGATAAAGGTGGAATTAGCGTGAATAAGGTAGCTTTGCTAGGGAATCCGAATACAGGGAAAACATCATTATTTAATGCACTCACTGGTTCTTATGAATATGTAGGAAATTGGAGCGGTGTAACAGTAGAGAAGAAGGTTGGTAAATTAAAAGATAAGCAAGGAACACTAATTGATTTACCAGGCGTTTATGATTTAAATCCAGTTTCACGTGATGAAGGTGTCGTTACAAACTTTCTACTAACAGACGAATTTCATCATATGTTAAATATAGTGGATTCTTCGCAATTTGAGCGAAATATGCATTTAACATTACAATTACTTGAATTTGGTAAGCCAGTTTCAATTGGTTTAAATATGATTGATGTGGCAAAGCAAAGAGGAATTGTTATTAATGTAAAACGATTATCAGAAATATTAGGTGTAACAGTCGTTCCTGTCGTTGCAAGAAGCGGAAAAGGCTGTGAAGAATTACTTGCTACTCTTCATGAAGAGAAACAAAAAGAGAAAAAGCCATTCGTTATTTCATATGGTGTACAAATGGATGAAGGAATCGGAGAGGTAATTGCTCTTTTAGAGACAGCGAATTATGAGCATCCAAGATGGTTAGCCCTTCAATTTTTAAGCAATAACGAAGTAGTAGAAAAAGAAATGAAAGCATTACCAATTTATAAGGAACTTGTAGCCATTCGATCTCGTTTAGAAGGAAAACTTGATTGTACGTTAGAAGAGCACATTTACAAAACTCGTGAAGCGTATATTGAAAAGTTAAAAACAAATGTCATTCAGCATGAGAAAGAAGGGGAAATTCCTTTTTCGGAAAAAATCGATCAGTTAATTACACATAAAATTTTAGGACTTCCAATCTTTTTAGCAGTTATGTTTTTTATTTTTCAGGTTACGTTTACGTGGATTGGTACGCCTTTATCTGATATGCTTGATGGATTTTTTGGCGGACAACTTACTGATTGGGTTACAGCTGGGCTCACAAGTGTTGGAGCTTCTGACTTTATTCAAGCACTCGTTACAGAAGGTATTATTGCGGGCGTTGGTGCGGTATTAGTATTCGTTCCACAAATCTTTGCACTATTCTTTTTCATCTCGCTATTAGAAGACTCGGGATATATGGCACGAATTGCAGTTGTTATGGATAGAATTATGGAATTTTTCGGTTTAAACGGAAAAGCGTTCATTCCGATGATTATCGGTTTTGGATGTAACGTTCCGGGGATTATGGCAGCGAGAACGATTGAACAGGAAAAAGAACGTTTACTTACAGTTTTAGTAACTCCATTTATGTCTTGTTCAGCACGTTTACCTGTATATGCATTATTTGCGGGAGTGTTCTTCCCTCATAGTCAGGCGACTGTTGTGTTCTCTTTATACATTGCAGGTATTGTTCTTGCGTTACTTGTTACAAAAATTATGTCTCTTACTATTTTAAAAGCGGAAAAATCTATTTTCGTAATTGAATTACCTCCTTACCGTGTGCCGCAAGCGAAAACGTTATGGCTCAGCACGTGGGAGAAAGGTAAAGGATTTGTTCGTAAAGCAGGTACATTCATCTTCGGTGGTTCGGTTGTTATTTGGTTATTAAACTATGCAGGTCCATCAGGATTTGGTGTTGATATGGGAGACAGTTTCTTAGCGATGATTGGTGGATTTATCGCACCACTTTTTGCACCGCTCGGTTTTGGAACGTGGCAAGCTGCGGCATCCCTTTTAACAGGATTTTTAGCGAAAGAGGTTGTCGTTTCTACAATGGCAATTATTTATGCGGTTAAAGAAGATGTGTTAGGAAATGTAATGGGAGCGCATTATACGGCGTTATCAGCCTATGCATTTATGTTCTTTATTTTATTATATGTTCCGTGCTTAGCGACAGTAGCTGTTATTAAACGTGAAACAGGATCGATGAAATGGACAGTTTTCTCTGTCATTTATCCGCTCGTTGTTGCTTATGTATTAACGCTTATTATATACCAAGTTGGGTCCTTACTCGGATTCTAGAAGGAGATGTATCGCGGTGATGGTCAATATTATAATTGGAGCTATCATTTTTGGTTATGCAGCATATACGTTAGTTAATTTTGTAAAGAGAAGTAAAAAAGGCAAATGCGCAGCATGCTCTTTAAGTAAGTCATGTCAGTCACAAACTTGTAGTCCGGATATGGAGCAAATTGCTCATAAATAGAAAAAAGCTTTGCGAATTTCGCAAAGCTTTTTTATTATTTCTTAATTTTTACAAGTTGTGCTCCTTCTACACCATTTTTTCCAGGGAATTCTTTACTAGGGTCTTTATCAAATTTTAATACACCCACAGATTTTTCTTCACCTTTTACATTGCCGTAAGTTGCATCATCAACAATCGCGAACATATCTGCATATGCACGGCCACTACCAATAATTGTATTACCTTCATATTTTAATTTCGCGCCATCAATTGTAGCATTTTCTACTTTATTTTTTGCGAATAACACGCCTTGCTCTGTTGTTACAGCTGGTAATTTATCAAGTGGTTTCGTGTCGTCTTTTTCATCAACTTTTTGTAGTAATTCTTTCTTAACAAGTTCTTCACCAGTTTTCTTATCCATTACAAGAACCTTTTTATCTTCTAGCGTTGTAAGCTTCATTTTGTATACATCTTTTTCTTTTACTTCTTTTTTATTTTTATCTGCAATTTGCGTGACTTGCTCTTCTGTTCCGTATAATACAAAGCCGTTCGCTTTTTCTCCTAATAAAGAACAACCTGATAATGCTCCGAATGAAATTGCTGCTGCTAACCCGATTCCTACTAATTTTTTCATGATGATTTCTCCTTTTATATGTTTTATAGTAAATACAGTTTCTGTATTAGTCATTACAGTATGAGAAGCTTTTTTGTTATTCTGTTGCTTCTGGTATTAGTGTATAAGAAATGTGGAGATGCAACTATCGAGTTAGCTTACAGTAACATTACAATTATGTAATTTAGTGAAAGTACGTAAAAATGAGTTAATTTTGGAGGCAGAAATAATAAGGATATAGTAGGAATACAATATTCTATCTAGAATGTCATATTATATTGGATGTATTTTGGAAATAACATGTAAGGACATCTTAGTTTTGTTATAATAAACACATAGGTTATAAAAATGAATATTCTTACTGTAAAGGGAGATTTTAAAATTTCCAAGTAGTGAATTTGAAATATGAGGTATATCATAGGAGGAATTTGGATGTCTGTATTTAAACGATTAAGAGATTTAACAATGTCGAATGTGTATTCATTAATTGAAAAAGCTGAAGATCCAGTTAAGATGACGGATCAATATTTACGTGATATGCAAGCAGATGTACAAGAAGCTGAGAAAAGTGTAGCTGCTCAAATCGCACTTGAGAAAAAGTTCAAGTTGTTATTTGAAGAGCAAGAAGCACTTGTGAAAAAACGTGAAGAGCAAGCACATATGGCTGTTCAAGCAAGCAATCTTGATCTTGCACGTCGTGCTCTTGAAGAAAAACAAAATGCAGAGCAAAAGATGAATGAATATAAAGCGAGCTATGAACAAAATAAAGCTGCTGCTGATAACCTTCGTGCGAAGTTAGAAGAAATGCGTAAGCAATTAACAGAGCTGAAAAACAAACGTGAAACACTTGTAGCGCGTGTAAATGCAGCGAAAGCACAAAAGAATATTAATCAGGCGATGTCTGGATTTGACTCAAATACAGCAAAAGCTGGTTTAAGCCGTATGGAAGAGAAAGCTCTTCAATTAGAGGCTGAAGCAGAAGCAAGCGGTGAAATTTACAAGAAAGAAAAGTCATTAGACGATGAATTCGCAAGCTTAAACAAAAATTCTGCTGTTGACGATGAATTAGCTCGTATTATGAAGCAGTATGAGAAATAATATAGAATAGACAAAGAAGCCGACATGTCTGAAGAGAATTCATGTCGGTTTTCTATTACCTTTTAGAGGAGGTTTTGCAATGACGTGGACGAATGTTTTAGCCATGCTTGTATGGACTGGAGCAAGTGCGGTACTTTTATTTGCAATTATGTGGGTTGATTCGATTTTTACAAAATACAATGATTTAAAAGAAATAAAAAACGGGAATACAGCTGTAACAACTCGTTTCGTTATGAAATTATTTGCGCAAGGTTATATTTTATCCCAATCGATTACGAAAGCGAATGATTTATGGCAGGCACTTCTTGCTTCAGCAGTTTCTTTCGTTATTTTATTAGTTGTAGAAATGTTTATTGAATTTGTTTTAAGAAAAATGGCAGGTCTTGATTTAGAAGAAGGAACGAAAGAAGGCAGCGTAGCACATGCGATGTTAGCTGGTTCATTACATATTGTTGGTGCACTTATTTTAGGTGCTTGTTTATAAAGAGAGAAGGAGGGGTAGATTGTGAGCTTATTTAAACGTATTAAAAATATAATGAAAAGCCCGGAACCGCCGAAACCAGAAAAGAGTCTTTTAACGTTAGCTCCTGGCGACATGATCGAAGTTTCGTTAGTAATGTACGAATTAACTGGGAAAACGAGTATGCATTCTCGTAAGGAGATTGTTTTAACCCTGCAGGACGGGAAAGATATTCGCTATTTAAAAATTGAAGACCGTGAAAATACGTATTACAAATTATATACACCGATTGATGGTCGTTTAGATTCAATTGATGAAATTCCGACGACAATTGAAATGGATGATACAGAGTACCATATGGAAGAGCAATATAACGGACGTGTTGTTGTCATGGGGAAAACACCATTCGCTGCTTCAGAAGAACAGCACGTATGGGAATTCCAATCTGATAACCGAAAATTATTACGTATTGAATGGCAAAATGGTCGCACAATGATGTATGAGGGAGAAACAATTATTCCTGCTGATGTACAAATTATAAGAGCAACATAAGGGGGGCGTAATCATGTCAAACCGATTGTTTACCATGATTAAATCGTTCGTAATCCCTATACTTGCTATCGTTACATTACTTGTTATTGCTGGTTATGCTTTATCAGGCTGTCAAAGTGGTCAAGCGAAGTCAATTCAAGACCGTTATCCGCTTGAGTCTGTCGCAAAAGAAGGTAAACAAGAATCTTACGTGTATAGGGCCGCCAATCGGTCAGTTCCTGAAGTCGCAAAGGAACTTATAGCCGAAAGGAAACCGAAGCAAGCATCTAAAGAAGATGAAAATCAAATGTTCCTCGTTTATTCTGATAAAATGTATAATCTTCAAAAGGATAAAGAGAAACCATCTGATACGCTAATTGAAATAAGTAATGAAGAATTTGTTCGTCAAAATTACCAACCATCCTTCTTACAAGGATATATTATGGGGAGTATATTAAACGATATATTCGGTTCACGGAAATCATCATACGGTGATTATCGCGGATATAACGATAGACAAAATCATAAACCGGTTATCCCGGAAAGACCACCTACGAAAGAAGAAAAGAAAACCCCGCCTCCAATTACGAAGGAAGGGAAAGGATCTATCATTAAGCGAGGAGATAATGTAGATCCGAAATCATCAGTAGGTGATAAGGGAAGTATTACTGAAAAAGGAAGTAATACGACGCCTCCACCTTCTACCGGAAGCAAAGGGAAAATTACGAAAACGCCAGATGGATCGAGCGGATCTGATGTGAAGCCGAAATCATCCATTAAAACTCCGCCAAAGAATACGTCTCCCCCGAAAACGAGGGTTGGCGGTTCAGGGAAAATTTCGAAAAGAAGATAGTAGAGAGACCGAGAAGTGGAATTTGCTTTTCGGTCTTTTTTTTATGGTGATTAATTCCTTATAACTGGTACACTTAATCCATAAGGAGGGATTAGTATGACTATGTATAAAAGATTTAGTTTGATTATGTTCCTCGTCTTATTCCTCGGTTTGTTTATTAGTACAACGATGAAATTTCACTTTGTAGTAGGTATTCTATGGATACTATGTGCATGTACTCTATTTCTATATATTCCGCTTCGCTTTCAAGATGAAGTGACTGCCTTTCAAAAATACGTAGCATGGATTAAAAGCGGAGGAAGATGGGGTGAGTAAAATTATATCAGCGATTTTTGGAATATATCGACCGCAACTTCAAACGTATCAGCGAATATTAGAATATATCGACCGCAACTCTAAATATATCAGCGATTTTTGAAATATATCGATTTACCGCCAAAAACTGACAACGGTAGCAACTTAATAATAAGAAGAGGCTGTGCCCAAATGTTGGCACAGCCTCGTTTTTCATAACGATTAATGAATATCATGCTTCTTGAAATTACCGCCTTTTACTTCTGCTACGTCATACACTGTAATAAAGGCATTTGGATCAATTTCATGAATAAGTTCTTTCATTTTACTTTCTTCTAAACGGTTAATTACACAAGAGATTTCTTTAAATTTCTCTCTTGAATACCCACCATAAACTTCATTGTATGTTGCACTTCGACCTAAACGATCACGAATTGTTTCTACTATTAATTCAGGTTCTTTTGTAATGATTTTAAACGTTTTAGAACCACTTAAACCAACCTCAACGATATGAATCACTTTAGATGCGATAAAGTAAGCAATCGCTGAAAGGATAGCTCCTTGAAGACCAAATACTGTTGAGACAAAAATAAAGACAAACATATTTAAGAATAAGATAAGATCACTTGTTCCAAATGGTAACTTTCTAGAAAGTAATACGGCTAGCATATCGATTCCATCTAATGCCCCGCCATTACGTAATGCTAGTCCCATACCAAAACCGATAATAATACCACCAACAACAGTAATTAAAAGTGTATCGCCCTCAATAATTGTTGGTACTCCGTGCATGAGAACGGTACCTACTGCTAGCGAAGCAATCCCGATAATAGAATAAATTGCAAAGCTTTTACCGATTTGTTTATATCCTAACCAAACGAAAGGGATGTTAACGACTGCGATTAGAAGTCCTAATGGTAACCCGAATAATCTTGAACTAACGATACTTAAACCAGTTACACCACCGTCTGATACGTTGTTTGGAATTAATACGGCTTCTAATCCGTATGCTGTGATAAATGCCCCAATAATAATCATCAAAGCTTTTGAAGCGATTTTCAGCTTATTGGGCTTGTTTTTCATAATTCTCTCCATATAATTTCCTCGTTTCAAACTAGTTTCGTATTTGTTACATAATTCACATCTAAATTTCATTCTAACATTTTATTTGAAAAAATTCTCCTTTAATGGATGCATGCAGGGAATATTATCACCATATTACCATTAAAATATTTTTGAAATTCGTATAAGAAATCCCATCCTTTTAAAGGATGGGATTTTGTTAAGAAAGTATAAGACTAACGACCGTTAGGAATAAAGCGAAACCTAAAATAGTTCCACATATTTTCATATGGCGTTTACGTCCCATTACGACAATCGCAACGTATTCACGAATCATTGCGTTAGGCCAGTAATAAAATGCTGTTTTTGAGCCGATTCCTTGGCTATTAAGACCGGCTTGTCTTGCATATATACCGGCGCGGAAAAGATGGAAATTATTCGTTGTAAAAATACTTCTATACTTAACTTCAGGTTTTAAAGAATCCATAATTTCTTTAGAGAACGACATATTTTGATATGTGTTTACAGAGCGATTTTCTTGCACTGTGTGTTCAAGAGGAATTCCTTTTTCAACCGCATAACTTTGCATCGCTTCTGCTTCAGGAAGGCCCTCATCTGGACCTTGTCCACCAGAGAAAATAATTGTTGGTGGTGTATTCACAGCTGCTTGTTTCCAATAAAAGTCGATTGCTTTATTAATACGACTTGCAAGTAAAGGCGGTACTTTATCATTAATTAAGCCGCTACCAAGAACGATGATGAAATCTTGGTTACGCCTTGGTCTGTTGAATTGGTATAGAAAATAAGCCGTTAAGAAGTTAGATAGGTGTATAAAGAAATATACGGTTATACGAGAAATACCAGCAAAAATAGGCTCTAAATGTGATGAGAACAAGTTTGCTGTACTTATAAAAGGGAGTAACATACAGAATAGAATACCTAAAGCAGCAATGAGTGTTAAACAGTTAGTGAAACGTCGTCCCTCTCGTTTCATTAAAATTCTAGCATTAAGAAATAGCCCAAACATTAAAGCAACAATACCGAAAGGAATCATAACGATAAGTGCTAAAATAGGTAAGACTATTATGTAGCGCAGGGCATCATTACTTGAGTCCCAAGATACAAGCATACAAAAAAGAAGGAAAAAACAGAAAAAGGCATTAAATAAGAAACCGTTTATTATTTTTCGCGGATCCTTTAAGTAAGAGATAAGAAAAATAATAAACAATATAAGAGGAATAATTCCGAAATACATAAATATAGTACACCTCAATTTGTATAAGAATTTGACATACCTTTTATATTACATGATTTTATAATTGAAAATGAAAGAAAAAGGATTTGGAATTTTCTCAATAAACACTATAGATAAATATGGTAAAATGTATTCAATGCGAGATATTAAAAGTAAAATGGTTGAAAAGGCACTCTGAGAGTGTCTTTTTTCTTTTTGGTATGTAATTATGCATATTATGTTTATTTTCAAGGGAAGAGGATTAAAATATAAGTTGTGGATACACGCTATAAAGCAGAATTTTATATTAATATTTACCTCTACTCTTTTTGTACCTAACAATCTTGTAACAATTCATGATTCTGTTTTCTAGTGTGTGTTTACGAAAAGCGGATGGGTTTTATATAAACAGGGGAAAGGGCGTCTTTTTAAAAGGCGCCTTTTTGTTGTTTAGTGTATATAGTTATTACTGTTAATATAGTGGAAAGTATCTATACTAAACATTAGCAATCTTCCGTATAAAGATTATCAATTTACTATATATTCCAGCGGTGTTAAGCTACATATGAAAGGCTTTCTTTTTCAAAATATTACCCCTAATAAAATTTTGAAGAAGTCAACTGTCTCCAAACTTGCCATTCATGCTTAGAGAAAAAGCACTCAATTTGAGTGCTTTTTCTTATTGAAACATGCTATTTTTTTAGGCGATTTTCATAAAATAAAAGTAACGAAATGAAAGTAGGTGATAAAATGCCAGCTATTGTTGAAGGGGTTATTATTGAAAACTGTAACGGGACAATTAACTTAGGTGATAAATATAACGTACATCCGATTGAAAAAACGAAAGCTTATAATGGATCGGGATCTTCAAATACCGGATTAAATGTGAGGACATTCAGTGGTATTAGTACGGCAGATGTAACGGATAACGATGTGTATGACCAAGTAATTCAATCTACGTTATAAATTTTATATGTAAAATTGCATAAATTGATGTGTTTGCCCTGTGATACAATTTAGTTGTGAGCTGTTAGTGATTCTTCTTTATCATAGTTGTTAGATTAGAAATGTAACATCTTATCGAAAATCATACGTATAAGAAAAAAGACACTTCGCTTGAAGTGTCTTTTTCATTTTAGTGATACCCTTTAGCAGAGTCTTTATGGATTTTATTTTTAAAAATACTGTAGCTCCAAAGTTGATATCCAATAACGATTGGTACCATGACGATTGCAACGAAGAACATAATTTTTAAGTTTAATTCACTACCGGCTGCGTTATATAACGTTGTACTGTATGCGTCATTAATACGTGATGGTAACATTCTTGGGAACATACCTGCAAAACCAGTTGTCATAAACATTGCGATTGTTAAGCAAACGAATGTGAATGCAAGGCCAATTTTATGTTTGTACACCATAATAAGTGCGAGTACACTCATTAACATTGCAAGTACTGGAAGAATGAATAGTACAGGATATTCCGTGAAGTTTTGGAATAAATTTGTACGATTTGCAGTTGCGACATAGAAGATAGCTAAAATGATTGCAGCTGCCATTGAAAATGGTCTTGCGATTTTATAAGCACGATCAGATACTTCACCAGTTGTTTTAATCATAATCCAAAGGGCACCAGATACGACGAATATAGTAGTGAAGAAAAGACCACCTAAAATACCATAATGGTTTAGTAAGCTAAATAAAGTTCCTTCATAACCATCTTTTCCGATTTGCAGCCCGTAATACAGGTTAGCGAATGTAACACCGAATAAAAAGGCAATTAGGAAACTACCAATTGTAAATGCCCATTTGCAAGTTTTTTGCCAAATTGGTGAATCATCTTTATGCATAAATTCAAGTCCAGCAGCACGAGAAAATAGTGCAAGTAAGACTAAAAATAGTGGTGTATACAGGTAACTAAACATATTTGCATATGTGATTGGGAAGGCAGCAAATGTTGCGCCACCAGCTGTAATTAACCATACTTCATTACCACCCCAGAACGGGCCAATAGCTTCTTGTAATTGATTTCGTTCTTGTCGGTCTTTCGCAACGAATGGGAAAATCATCCCGTTACCGAGTGCGTAGCCATCAAGAATGAAGTAAACTGTCCAAATTATGCCCCATAAACCGAACCAGATGATTGCAAGCATATCATGAGACATGAGCTGTACCTCCTTCAGTAGCAGGTTCTTCTAATGCAGCTGGTCCTTTTTTCGCGAACTTCAGCATTAAGTATACGTCTGCAATTAAAAGTAAAGTGTAGAACAATATTAAACTAATTAATGAGAACCAAATTTGTGGAACTGATATAGGTGATACAGATTCTGCTGTACGCATTAGTTTATATACTGTCCATGGTTGACGACCTACTTCAGCAACAATCCAGCCAGCATTAATTGCAATGTATGGAAGTAAGACAGACCACATTGTAATTTTTAAATAGCGTTTTGAGTTTTCTAGTTTTCCTTTTCGGTTTAAATAGAAACCGAACCAAGTTAATGCCATAAAGAACATGCCAAGTGCAACCATTAAGCGGAAGCTATAGTACACGAGGTTAACATTTGGACGATCTTCTTTCGGAATATCTTTTAAACCAACAATTTCTCCATCAAATGAGTTTGTATAGAAGAAACTTCCGAGTTTTGGAATAGTAAGGAATTCAAAGTTCTTTTCATTTTTCACATCAGGAATTTGAATGATTGAGAAGCCTTGTCCTTTTCCCGTTTCCCAAACAGCTTCCATTGCAGCTCCTTTTGCTGGTTGATACTTAGCTGCTGATACACCGGATTGATGTCCCATAAAAGGTGTAATAGTTGCTGCGAATAATCCTAACATTAAACCAAACTTAAATGATTTTTTGAAAAATTCCACTTCATTTTTACGTAATAAGTGATAGGCACTAATTGCCATAACGAAGAAAGCACCAACGATATAACAACTAATTACAGTATGGAAGAACATATTCCATGCATATGGATTTGTAACAAGGGCCCAGAAGTCATTTAATTCAGCGCGGCCATTACGTACTACATAGCCAACAGGATTTTGCATAAAGCCGTTTGCTGTAATAATCCAAAGGGCAGAAATATTTGTTCCAAGTGCAACCATCCACATACAGAAAGCACGGAACTTTGGTGAGATTTTGTCTTTACCGAATAACCATATTCCCATGAAAGTAGATTCTAAGAAAAAGGCAACAAGTGCTTCGATTGCAAGAGGTGATCCGAAAATATCTCCCATATATTTGGAGTACTCAGACCAGTTTGTTCCAAATTGGAACTCCATCGTAATCCCGGTTATAATCCCCATTACGAAGTTAATTGTAAATAATTTACCCCAGAAATTTGCCATTTTGCGGTATGTTGGATTCAATGTGCGGGCGTATTGAGTTTCCATACATGCTACTAAAATAACAAGTCCGATTGTCAAAGGTACAAATAAAAAATGATAAAAAATAGTAATTGCAAATTGAAAACGACTCAGTAACAGAACGTCGGACATAATAAATATTCACTCCTTTTTTACATTATCTACAGTTAGTTTATAGTGAGAATAGGGATAAAGTATGTGTGACTTGTTACAAAGCTGTGTGTATATTTTGAAAGAATTATGTCGGTTATCTGAAAATATATTGCTTTTATAATAATGCAATATCCTTTTTGAGTTTTTCATATTTTGGTACACTATATATGTAATGTAAATGAGAGAAAAGAGGGTTCTTTACTATGAAGTCATTAGAAGAGATTTTACAATACAATGAAAAATTCGTTGAAGAGAAAAAGTACGAAGAGTATGAAACAGGAAAATTTCCAAACAAAAAAATGGTAATTATCTCTTGTATGGATACTCGTCTTGTTGAACTATTACCGAAAGCAATGAATATGCGTAACGGTGATGTGAAAATTATTAAAGTAGCAGGCGCTGTTATTTCACATCCATTCGGAAGTATTATGCGTAGTATTTTAGTTGCTGTATACGAACTGGGTGCCGATGAAGTTTGTGTAGTTGGTCACCATGATTGTGGTATGGCAAAAATTCAAGCAAGCAGTACAATTGAAAAAATGAAAGAGCGCGGCGTAACAGAAGAGAAATTAGATACACTTCGTTATTCTGGAATCGATTTAGAAAGATTCCTACAAGGGTTCTCTAGTGTAGAAGAAAGTGTAGAACATAGTGTGTCAATACTTCGCAACCATCCGTTACTTCCGGGAGAAGTACCTGTTCACGGTCTTGTTATAGATCCTGACACAGGAAAATTAGATGTAGTTGTGAATGGTTACGAAAATTAAGAATGTATATTGTCATCCTTTTTATCTGGGACAGGATCAAATCCTCCTGGGTGGAAAGGGTGACATTTTAATATACGCTTACAAGTAAGCCAAAAGCCTTTGAGTGCACCATGTTTTTGAAACGCCTCTAATCCGTAATGAGAACAAGTTGGATGAAAGCGGCAAGTTGGTGGTGTCATCGGAGAAATGAACTTTTGATAAAAGCGTATAATCCCAATAAAAATCTGTTTCATAATGGTCTCCTTTTCAGCATAGTCTTAAAGTATTATAGCACGACCGTACATAATACTTTACTAATGTTAATTTCCGTTATATCATATTGGATATAACGGAATTAAATTAAAAGCGGGAGAGATGTTGTATGCCATCAGTAGAAAGCTTTGAATTAGATCATACGATTGTAAAGGCACCTTATGTAAGACATTGCGGAGTTCACAATGTAGGTAGTGACGGTATTGTAAATAAATTTGATATTCGTTTTTGCCAACCAAATAAACAAGCAATGAAACCAGATGTTATTCATACGTTAGAACATTTATTAGCATTTAATTTACGTAAATATATTGATCGTTATCCGCATTTTGACATTATTGATATTTCACCGATGGGCTGCCAGACAGGATATTATCTTGTTGTGAGTGGAACACCGACAGTTCGTGAAATCATTGATTTATTAGAACTAACATTAAAAGATGCGGTTCAAATTACAGAAATTCCAGCTGCAAATGAAACACAATGTGGCCAAGCGAAGCTCCACGACTTAGAAGGAGCACAACGCTTAATGAACTTCTGGTTAAGCCAAGATAAAGATGAACTTGAGAAAGTGTTTGGATAGAAGGAAAACTGCCTGTTAAAGGGCAGTTTTTTATTTTGTTAAGTGAAAACTTGCTCTTCTTTTTATGAAAGTATACTAGACACCCCAACATATAAAATAAAGGCAGAACCGAGAAAATAAACAAATGCTTTTGCTTTTTGCCGCTCTTTTATTTCATCAATTCCAAAAAGGATAAACATAATACTTAAAAGGATAAATACGAATGGTAAAAGCATAGAGAAGTTTGTAAAGAGGTTAAGTAGAGCGAGAATGAGGGCAATAGTGGCTACTATAATTCGAATGTTTTTTAACATGAAATCCTCCTTAGTAGAAGTATTGTTATTGAGAGACAAGAATAAGAATGACAATAATTAAAGTAAAGACGCCAGAAAAGAAAGAGATTGTACTATTTACTTTCTTTTGTTTTTGCTTTTCTTCTGCACTCATGATGAAAGTCATAATAGATAAGGCAATAAGCATATAGGGCATAATAACAAGCGAGTTTGTAAACATTCCGGATAGAGCGAGAGCGATGACGATAAGAGCGGATATAATGCGAAATGTTTTTAGCATACTAATCTCCACCTTTTTTGTTTTTTAGATTGTCCTCAAATTTATTACCTGTTCGAAAAAGCCAAATTGGTGAAAGGTAATAGTCAGTAGGTGATTAAAAGTACATGCTACCTTTAGTGAAAGTAGATCGATATTAAAACGAAGAAAATAAGAATAGAAACGAAAAAATACAGAATACTCATTGATTTCCGTCCAGATTTCAGTTCATTAATTCCTAGAAGAATAAAGAAACAACTGAGAGTAAATTGTATGTATGGAAGAAGTGTGAAATTATCGGTAATAAGAGAATAAGTGCAAAGAGAGAGTATGATAAGCGTGAAAAACATGAGGAAAATCCGTAATCCAGTTAGCATTGTATACCTCCTTTAAATAGACTATTTAACGAAATATTTCTGAGAAGCCAAGTAATAAAGCAGCAGCGCCAGCTATGAAAGCAAGTGTGCCACTAGATTGTCTCTGTTTTTTAATTTCTTCTAGACCCATAGTGAAAGCCATCAAGCCTAAGGAAATGAACATGTAAGGCATAATGTCTCTGTTGTTGCTGATAAAACTATAGATTGCTATAAATAAAGCAATAAGTGAAAAAGTAATTCGCAATCCTTTTAGCATGGATGTACCTCCTTTTATCTTATATAGCTAATGATGAGAACAAGCCAAATGAAAGCACCAGCAACAATACAAATAAATCCGGTTCCTGAATCTTTCTTTTTTATTTGCTCAATAGCGATGAGAAACATTAGAGCTCCTAATAAAAATTGTGAAAGAGGTAGAAAGTTATTTTGACCTGTATATAGCCCAATTGCCGACATAATTATCACAGTAAGTGCGATTATGATGCGAAGTATACGAAGCATTTTATGAATCCTCCTTGCTGTTTTTTGTATAAGGGTTATCTTCTGGTTTATCAATCGAATGTTTGTAAGAGTAGCCTTTATTAATTGTCATGACGGAGAGTACTAATATGATCAGTACGATTATAATGCCGATAATTAATATTTTGAGCATGAAATCCCTCCTTTTCTTTATTTTACATAATTTTGTAATTAATGAAAACAATAGAAATTAAAAGGATGAAAGAAGGGTGTTACATGGAGAATAAAAAAACATATTATATATCAGTTGGAAATGGTCAAATTTCACAAGTGAAGACGGCGGATACGTATAATTTTGAAATTTATGCAAATGACGAAGAGATTACGGAGTTAAGAGAGTATTTTGATCAAGCATATGAAGAGGACTTAGGTTCGTATGTACGCTCCCACGTTCCATTCGTTGAGTATCATCACGATTCGAATAATGATCGATATGATGAACAACTACAAAAAGCATATAAAATGATTTATGATCTAGGGAATCATGAAACGAAAGAATTAGTCGCGCAAATGGGAATAATCAATGGATTGTAATTGGATAATATTATGCAGAAAAGCGAGAATATGCTACAATTTGTGGTAGGAAAAACTTGTAATCATCAATAGGGGAGTAATGGCATGTACAAATTTAAAGATTATTACCACAACACTGTACAATTATCGTTTGAACGTTACCCATTTTCTCCTGAGCCAAAGCATGTTTGGGTTGTATGCCGGTACGGGGATCAATGGTTATTAACGCATCATTTACGCCGTGGTCTTGAATTTCCAGGTGGTAAAGTAGAACTCGGGGAAACACCGGAAGAAGCGGCAGTTCGAGAAGTTCATGAGGAAACCGGCGGCATAGTTTCTGATTTAACTTACTTAGGGCAATACAAAGTATCCGGAAAAGACAAAATAATCATTAAAAACATTTATTTTGCAACAATTAGTGCGGTAGAGCAACATACGCATTACGAAGAAACGAAAGGGTCTGTTTTATTAAAAGACATTCCTGATAATATTAAAACTGATAGAAAATTTAGCTTTATTATGCGCGATGATGTATTAGCGCGTACGATGAAACATATAGAAGAAATCGGCTGTTTTACGAAGTAAAATGGCCGGTTTCTTTTTTTATGTGTTCAAGAATAAATGTAAATATATCTTTACATAATTTTGGGTATATTATACAATTTTGTAAAGATATATTTACATTTTAGGAGGGATAAAGGTGGATAACAGAAAAGAAATAACTGTTTCTGTTTCGATGGTTAAATTAAACATCTATGCATTTTTTATAATATTCGCTCTGGCGATTGGAATTAGTTATTTACATGCGCTTTTTTCAGGTAAGTTTCAATTTGAAATTACATTGCCTGTTATGTTTCTTTTAATTATTGGAATGATTGTTCTCGTTTGTATACATGAAGCGATACATTTAATAGGATTTCGCTATATCGGAGGTGTTCCGTGGAGCGAACTAAAATGGGGTGTCAATTGGAAATTAGGTGTAGCATACGCTCATTCTAAAAAAGAAATTACAGTAAAGCAAATGAAGAAAGTTTTAATGTTGCCATTTTTACCGACTGGAATTTTACCAATTGCAATTGGATTAGCTATGAATGTTCAAGCGATCTCATTTTTAGGGGTTCTACTAACAGCAGGTTGTATTGGTGACATTGCTCTATATCAAAAAGTTTCAAAGTTTCCAGATGATGCACTAGTAAAAGATCATCCGAGTAAACCACAGTTTACAGTTTATGAATAATAAAGGAAGAGGAGTCGTTTTTGAATAACGGCCTCCTCTTGTTATTGTCGCTTTTTGTCGGTAAGTCGATATATTGTGAAAATCGCTGATATAGCGATTGTATTGGTCGTGAATAAATCGCACTAAAGATTGACGACGATCTAATAGTGTCCCGTCCAAATCAAATAGCACCGCAAGAATCATATGTAACCTCCTCAAAGTTTTTATAAATAATTATCGCATATTTGTGAAAAAATGATTATCATATTTTTGTAGACTGTAACGACGGAGGTTCAAATGAAAGAACTGTATGGGAAATTAGTTTGTTTTATACTTTCAATTGGCTTAGTAGCTGGATGTGATATGGCGGAAAAAACTTCAAAAAGAGAGAAAAAAGATGTGTGCGAAACGACAGAAGAATGTGCACAAATAGGTGATAAGACGCTTCAAAAAGTATATAAAAAAATAGATGGACTTTCAGAACTTGAAGTACTAGAGGATTATGATTTAGAAGGACATTCAAGTAACGATATGAAAGAAGCGGAAATGAAAAAAGAGGATGATGAAAATTATTTCTTTTTAGCTTCTTATTATATTGATGGTGATGAAATTGTAGATCCTTATTTCGATAAACTAGATCGCAAACGATTGAATAAGGCTTTTGCGGAGGATAAGGACGCGAAAGAAGAAGTATTAAAGCAACGTCAAGATAGAGGTTATCATGAATCGTTATGGGATATGTACAGTACTCTTATTCCAGCTAAGTATCGCACTGACATAAAAGAGTTTGATATGGTAACAGATGGTTACGATGGAATTGTCGCCCACGTTATACCGAGTATGGAGTATCCGAAAGAGTGGACTATTAGTTTAGATACGCTTGATTCTGCAGTAAATATCGATCAAGTGATGAAAACATTAATACATGAGACGGCTCACGTATTGACACTGGGACATAAACAAATACCAGTAAATGAAAAGTACTTAAAGGCTTTTGACGAAGATAAAGATATTTCATCATACCAAAATAAATGTAAATCTCTTTTCTTACAAGAAGGATGTGCGAAGGAGAGCTCTTATATAAATCAATTTTATAATTTGTTCTGGAAACCAATTGACCAGGAGTGGACAGAAAAGAAAGTGGAAGAAAGCGAAGAAGCTCAAATTGAATTTTTTAAGGAAAAGCATAGTGAGTTTGTTTCACTGTATGGAACGACAAATGTAGCGGAAGATATCGCAGATACATTTACAGCGTTTATATTACAAGATTCAAAAAAGGTGAAAGAAGGAACAGAATTAAAATATAAAAAAATTGCCTTCTTCTATCAATTCCCCGAGCTTGTAAAAATGAGAGCGGAAGTGTTAGCTGGATTATATGATGTTTCGAAAACGATAGAACAACCAAGTGGACATTAATGCGAATTATGTGTTCGATATATTTTAGCCAAGGGAAAACGTGAAGAATTATAGTTCTTTGCGTTTTTTTATGCTGATAAAATTGAAAATTCTGTCTTTTTTCAAAAAAGAAGAAGGAACTGAATCATTAAAAGAGAATTAGTATAAAAACGTCACAAATTAGACACAATTATAATGCGCATAGTATAGGGGCTATAAGTTTACTCTCGAGGAGGTAATGAAACGTATGAAAACGATTCTTGCTGTTGCTGGTCTCATTTGGGTAATGTCTCACGGTTTTCCGATTTTTGAAGGGGAGCAAATTCGTAGTGCATTAAATAAAGAGTTTAATGATTATCATATTATTGATCGAAAAGATAATGTCGTTACGGTGCGTGTGAAAGATTGTTTCCATACAGTTACGGTTGCTAATGGGAATGTTACAGATGATTCAAAAATGTGTGATCAAAGATAAAAGAAAGAAGCTGACTCTAGTGTATCGCTCTAAGTCAGCTTCTTTTTCGTTTTCCAATAAGGAGTTTTTCAAATGCCTCGACAAATACATACATAAGAGTTGCGAGGACGCAAGTGAGCAATACACTGAGTAAGACGAGTGTGAAGTTAAAGACTTGGAATCCGTAGCTAATTAAATAGCCAAGTCCTTGTTTAGAAACGAGGAGTTCCCCGAAAATAACACCGACCCATGATAAGCCAACATTCACTTTTAACGTTGAAATAATTGCAGGGAAAGATGAAGGGAGAATAACGTGCTTATAGCATTGCCATTTATTTGCACCAAATGTGTCCATGACCTTTACAAAGTTGGAATCGACTTCTTGAAATGCGCTGTATATAACGAGAATGGTAATGATGATGGAGATGATTACTCCCATTGCGATAGAGGATGAAATATTTGGACCGAAAATAACGATGATGATTGGACCGAGTGCAACTTTAGGCATTGCATTTAGGACGACGAGATAAGGATCAAGTACGCGGGCCAAAAGTGGCATCCACCAAAGGAAAGTAGCAATAATAGCTCCGAGTACAGTTCCGAGAATAAAGCCTACTCCTGTTTCAAGTAATGTCGTCCATATGTGAATCCAAAGTGAACCGTCAATCCATTTCGTTAAAAAGAGATTCCAAATACTTGAAGGAGAGCTAAAGAGTAAAGGATCAATCCATTCTTTTTTACTAGCTATTTCCCATAGTGCAAAGAAAAGAATAAGAAGTACAAGTTGTAAAGAGCGAGCTAACCATGCATGTTGTCTTTCTTTTTTTCGAAACTGTTCATGTAGTTGTTTTATATTATCCAAGTCGTTCCAACTCCTTCCATATTTCTTGGAAGAGGGATGGGAAGTCATGGTGGTGGCGTGCTTCTAATGGCGATAAGGAACGGATACTTTCTGGGACGATGAACGTTTTTGCAATTTTTCCAGGGTTCGCCTGCAGCAAATAAATACGATCACTCATCGCAATTGCTTCTTCAATATCATGTGTCACAAGTAGGGATGTTTTCTTATAGTTACGTAGTAATGTGAAGACGAGATCTTCTAGTTTTAATTTTGTTTGATAATCAAGTGCGGAAAATGGTTCATCTAGCAATAAAATTTTTGGATCGGTCGCTAATGTTCGAACGAGGGCAGCACGTTGGCGCATACCGCCGGATAGTTCACGTGGGTATTGCTGTTCAATATCATACAAGCCGACTTGCTTTAAAAGCTTTAATGTATGTTCTTTCGTGTTTTCATCATACATCTTTCGAATATGAAGCCCGAGCATAATATTTTCTTCAATTGTTTTCCAAGGAAACAAGTAATCTTGCTGGAGCATATAGCCCATAGATGGGGTCATAGTTGTAATCGGTTCACCATCTAAAAATACGATCCCTTCAATTGGATCAAGTAGCCCTGCGATGATGGAGAGGAGCGTTGTTTTGCCGCAACCACTTGGACCAAGAATAGAAATAAACTCGCCTTCTTCTACGTGCAAGCTCATATCTTCAAGAATCAATTTCGCATTCTCTTTTGCAAAAAAACAATGAGAAACGTTACGTATTTGTAAAAAACTCATACACTTCGCCTCTATTTCTTAATAACGCTTTCGGCAATTTTTGTATTGACGAGCGCTTCATGTGGAACTTCTTTTTGTAATTCACCAGATTCTTTCATAATCGTTTGGAGCTGTTTCCATTCTGCATCATCTAATAATGGATTTGTCGCATAAGAATGTTGTTTTTTGTAGCGCTCAATTACTTTCACTGAAATGTCTTTTGAAGTGTCTTTAAATAGTGGTGAAACAGCATTGGCAATCTCTTCGGGACTATGAGTATCAACCCATTGCTGCGCTTTATATAGTGCGCGCGTGAATTTTTCTGCAGCAGCTTTATCTTTCTTTAAGAAACTTTCTTTTGCCATAAACGTTGTATAAGGAACAGTACCAGATTCAGCTCCGAAAGACGCGACGATATAACCTTTTCCTTCTTTTTCAAGTATACTTGCAGTTGGCTCAAAGAGCTGTACAAATTCTCCTGTACCAGATGCAAAGGCATTTGCAATATTAGCAAACTCGATATTTTGAATTAAGTTCGTATCTTTGCGAGGGTCAATGCCATTTTTCTTTAAAACGTATTCTCCAACCATTTGCGGCATGCCGCCTTTACGCTGTCCTAAAAATGTAACGCCTTTTACGTCATTCCAATTAAAAGAGTTTAATTTTTTACGGGAAACTAAAAACGTGCCATCTGTTTGTGTAAGCTGTGCGAAATTAATGACAGGGTCTTTTGCTCCTTGTTGATGAACATAAATAGACGTTTCTGAACCAACGAGCGCAATATCAATTCCGCCAGATAAAAGGGCGGTCATCGTTTTATCTCCGCCAGCTGTTGTTTGTAAGTCAATATTTAAACCTTCATCTTTAAAAAATCCTTTTTCAATTCCAACATATAAAGGTGCGTAAAAAAGAGAGTGGGTAACTTCGCCAACGCGAATTTTTTGAACTTCTTCTTTCGTACTTTCCTTTGTACTACTACAAGCAGCGAATGTGAAAACAGCTAGTAACATGATGCAAAAAACGGTTATTAATTTTTTCACTATATGACACCTCCTAGAAGTCAATCTACAAGCATAATATGTAGGTAAGTGCCCATATGTGAGTATAGATAGCAGGAATTTTTTAGGGAATAAAGAAGTACAAATATAAGGGGTGATAAAATGGATTATGAATACGATGATAGCGTACATTTACATCTTGATTATTTCGGAACTGAATGTGATATGGAATCGATTGCTTATAAGAGGAAGCATGAAGACGTGTGGGATGTGTATTTTAATTTTGGAGTATACGGTATTCAGAAAGATGATGTAGGGGCAGGAATGTTTATGGACGAATATGCCGGTTATTACGTTTTTTCTGTACATGCTCGTGATTTGAGCTGGGAATTTGGAAGTGCTCAGTTTGAGGAATGGGTTTTGAAGAACCATATAGTAGAAAAAACGCTTCAAAAATAGGGAGGAATTTCGTGGTTGAATTTCTCATTCTATTGTTCATTTTCGTAGTCGGATTTCTCATTATGCAAGTACTCATTTACCGATTTGTAAAGAAAAATATTCATAAATACAAAAGATTGAAATTGGTTCATATGTGGTTAGATATGACTATGAAAAAGAGTCCGAGATTAGATTTTTTTAATTTTATCTTTATAGTAATAGTGTGTATCATATGGAAAATATGGATGCTTCCTCTTATATAGTAAACATGCTAATCATTTCATCATTTTTCCTGCTCATAATAAATAGCGAAAAGAACCTGTCGCATGACAGGTTCTTTTGTTATATGGGAAATTCAATGTATACGACAAATTACGACAAGGGAGTTCATACATATTTGCTATTCTATTAAAGGTCATTATTTGTAATGTATATATAGGAGGATTTTTTAATGTTAAAAAAATTATTATTATTTTTACTTACAGGCTTATGTGTAGTTGCTTTAACAGCTTGTAAAGATGAAGAGGACAAGCTGAAGGCAGCGAAAGAACAGAAAATAGATGAGAAGAAAATGGAAGAAGATAAGAAGGCTGAAGAAAAACGTAAGCAAGAAGAGGAGCAAAAAGTAGAAGAAGAAAAACGTAAGCAAGAAGAGGGGCAAAGAGTAGAAGAAGAAAAGCGTAAGCAAGAAGAGGGGCAAAGAGTAGAAGAAGAAAAACGTAAGCAAGAAGAGGGGCAAAGAGTAGAGGAAGAAAAACGTAAGCAAGAACAGCAGAAGATTCAGCAACAACAGTCTGCACAACAAGAGAGAACACAGAAACAAGAAAAAACAACACAAGCAACTGGTGGGAAGCCGACAAGATCACAAATTTCGGTTGGTTCACATGTAGTTATTCAATTAGATAAAGATTATAGTAAAACAGTGAGTGGTGTTGTGAAAGATATTTTAACAAATACAGAAACACACACGTACGGAATTAAAGTTCGATTACAAGATGGACAAATTGGCCGTGTTCAAAGTGTTGGGTAATGAAAAAGAGATTTCCTTTCTTAGGAAATCTCTTTTTTCATTCGGTATGTACAAGAGGTAACAGATGATATTATACGGAGGGTGTACATGAGAGGACGTTGTGTACATAATATGTTATGTTTATATAAGTAATATTTTATTACGGTGCGGGGTGAAATTAATAAACAGAAAAGAGGGAATGAATTGAGGGGTAATTTTTCATTTCATCAGCCAAGAAGAAGTATATTAATTTCAGTGATTTTAAGTGGTTTAGTAACCTTATATGTTGTACCCACACTTTTCTTGATTTTAAGATATTTTAGTTTAGGTACGATGAAAGATATGTTAAATCAAAAGGTTGTTTTAAGTATAATGACAATTTTGATTTGGATTGTACTACTGTATGTTGCGTATTTAAATAAAGGTATAGTTAATAAATTTAAACCGATTATTAGGATTTATATTAGAACTTTTTTAGTAGCTCATGCGATTACTTTTCTTTTTATTTTTACGCAAAATAATATGGATCTCGTCAATACAATGAATTGGATTTACAACTATAATGTACAGTTTATATTTAGCTTAATTGTAATTTATGCGGTATATGTCTTGGTGTACAATGTACTTGGAAAAGTTTTTTTGAGTACTATTTTGACAAGCATTTTGCTAATCATTTTGGCTATTGTAAATCACTTCAAAATTATTTTTAGAGGAGACCCTCTATATCCTTCTGATTTTACACAGATTGGACATATGCAATCTGTTATACCGATGGTGATGGATTATTTTAGTTGGGGTTATATTCTTCTCGTTATTGTAAGTGTTGTTGCCTGTATTTGGACGAGTGTGTATATAAGGAAATATATTCAAAATGTAAAAGTTCATGTAGGCGTACGAGTTCTATTTATAGTAGGATCTGTTGTTGTTTTATATGTGTATGGTAATTTTACGAATACGTTTATGAATAAATTGTTTCAAAAGTCGGGTATAGAGTTCGTTTTGTGGGATCAAAATGAAAATTATGCTTCAAATGGTTTTGTATTAGGATTTATAAGTAATTTAGATACGACAGTCATTGAAAAGCCGAAAGATTATTCAAAAGAAAATACGCTTCAAATAGCAAACGATATAAAGAAACAATATAGTAGCAATATAGGGACGCAGAAGCAAAAAGAGAAACCGAATATTATTTTTGTAATGAGTGAATCGTTTTGGGATCCAACGAAGTTAACGAACCTGTCCTTTAGTGAAGATCCTTTACCTAATTTGCATCATTATATAGAAAGTTTTCCTGGTGGACAAACTATTTCTCCTGCATTTGGAGGAAATACTGCGAACGTTGAATTTGAGGTATTAACGAGTTATTCAATGAGTTTGTTAAAACCAGGCTCTATACCGTATCAGCAAGTTGTTACAAATAAGAAAGAAATTCCATCAATTCCTCGAGCTTTGAAAAAAGAAGGGTATTATACAAGTGCAATTCATTCGTTCGGGCGCTCATTCTTTAAACGGGATGATGTATATAAAGTGTTAGGGTTTGATAAGTTTAATGCACAAGATACGATGGAAAATGTAGAAGTTGATGGAGATTATATTAGCGATTTATCTATGAGTAAAGAGATAATATCTGAATTAGAGAAGCAAAAGAAACCTACTTTTATTCATGCGGTTACAATGCAAAATCATTTTCCATTTACAGAAGGAAGATTTGGCGAAAATCAAATAGAAATTAGTGGTTTAGAAAATGAAGAATCGAAGGCTGAATTAGAGACTTATACAGAAGGGTTAAGACGTTCAGATGAAGCTCTGCAATATTTAATAGAAGAGCTAGATAATTTAGATAGACCTACATTACTAGTATTCTTTGGGGACCATCTTCCGTCGCTAGGAATAAATAAATCTCTTTATAAAGAGACTGGTTATATAACAAATGAAAAAGCGCCAAGTGAACGATTAGCGATGGCACAAACGCCGTTATTAATGTATGCAAATTTTGATATTCCAAATGACAATTTAGGCTTAGTAAGTCCAATTTATTTTTCAAATCTTGTCCTTGATTATGCTGGATTAAATAAGGCACCATTCTATCAATTTTTATCGAAGTTATATGAAGAAATTCCCGTACTTCGTGACGAATTGAGGATAGGAAAAGACGGAGAAGCAATAAAAAGTTTAACAGCGAAACAAAAAGAGATGTTAAAGCAATATGAGTTTATTCAATATGACTTACTCGTCGGAAAGCAATATAGTAAGGAGATATTATTTAAATAGGCGACAAAAAAAGAACTTGTATACGATACAAGTTCTTTTTTCATAGTATTTAACGGGATAACCAGACAAGCTAGGTTCAGGGAGTATTACTTGTACATTTAGTATAAATTAAAATAGAGTCGGTTTAATAATTGATTTGTGAGAAGTGTGTGAATTTTTCATTTAGTATATAATTGGATAATTTGTTTAATTCGTAAAAAAACTCTTTAAGGTTTCTAAGAGTTTTTTTATTTAGATATATATTAAAATTTCAGAAAAACAAGTTATAATAAAGTTGTGTGGATTTACAAACAGACAGGCTTTTTTTACTGTAAAGGAACTATGAATTTAAAAAATTTATTAGTTCCTTATTTAATTCATCCGCTTGATCGATTGGAGAGCCATGACCGCTATTTGTAAGAGGATATAGCTCAGAGTTTCTAATTCGTTCTTTTGTTAGCTCAGCACTTTTGTAAGGGATGAGTTGGTCGTGAACACCGTGGAATATTTTTGTTGGGACGTTAATTTTACGTAAGTCCTTCGTTACGTCTTCGTTTGCAGCAGCTTGCAAAATTTTGATGAGAGCATAAGAAGCGGACTGCATACCGAGATAAGAAAACCATTCTAACGTGGCAGCTCCTAAGTTTCTATTAAAAAATGATAAAGATACATCATTAAGAAATTTAGGCAAATTTGCATACATTTGAGCAATCAGAGCATCTGCTTGCTCTTTCGGTACGCCGTAAGGGGATTGTTGGTTTTTTACGAAAGAGGGGGAGACGGCATCAATTAATGCAAGTTTAGAAATACGGCGACCGTTATATCGTGACATGTATCGAATAGAAAGAGCACCGCCGACTGAGAAACCAACTAACGTAGCATTTTCTATTTGAAGTGCTTCTAATACAATTGCGATATCGTCAGCTAAACGATCATATGTGTAACCAGTCCATGGTTTATCAGATTGCCCGTTTCCGCGAATGTCCATAGCGACGCAGCGAAACCCGTGCTGTGGTAAAACATTGAATTGATATTGAAACATTTGGTGATTTAAAGGCCAGCCGTGTACAAAGAAAACAGTTTTACTGTCAGGACCTGGGTTCATATCTTGCACAAAAATGTGTACATCTTTTTCCACTGTAACGAACATGACGTATCCTCCTCATGCATTTTAATAGGATCTTTCCCAAAATCGCTGTTTTGTCATTGCCTGAATAAATTCATTCGCAAGTAAGGTAGGGTTTTGTTCTGTTATAACGCCAGGTTTTCCTTCGATGTTTAATGATTGAATAATAGTAGTTCCATTTTGGAAAGCGCCAATTGGCTTAAAGTGATTATACGATTCTACGACAAATGAACTTGCCTTGTTAAGAAAATGATCATCAATATTTCCGCCAATAAGAAGTAGCCCATCATAAAGAAGCGGTGATCCTGTTAAGAAAGTATCATTCACTTCCCACTGTACATTTTGTGTTCCTTGCACTATACCTAATCGTTCGGAAATAATTACTGGCTGAAGACCGACTCGTTTGAATTGCTGTAGCATAGATTGTGCGTTTTGCCCGTCATATCCGTTTGCGACAATGACGCCTACTCGTAATGTATTTGGACTAAATGTTGTATGTTCCATACTTAGTGCTGGTGAGGAGTTTGTAACATTTGATTCTTGAACATTTGGTACTGTTGCCCCGACTGCTTCAGCTACTAAAGTAGCTAATTCTGTACTTATATGACCAATCATATCTACGACTTGTTGGCGAACTGATCTACTTTTTACTTTTCCTAATTCAAAGGAGAAGGCCTGCATAATATGGATTTTTTCGACGTGGCTCATACTATTCCAAAATAAACGGGCTTGTGAGAAATGGTCTTTAAAACTAGCGGCTGTTTCTCTTGTTTTATGTCCAGAAACAGTAGAAGGATATGTAACGAAACCGCCTTTCGTACCAGGTACAGTAAAGGGAGAGTTATTAGCTAAAGAGTTATTATGGTAAGCTATTTTTCCTTTATCAATTATATATTTAGACGCACCATCTCTTTGGTTGTTATGAAAAGGACATACCGGACGGTTAATCGGTAACTCTTGATAGTTTGTGCCGACGCGGGCTAATTGCGTATCTGTATAAGAAAAGAGTCTACCTTGTAAGAGAGGATCATTTGTGAAATCGATACCGCGGACGATACTTCCAGGGTGTAGTGCGACTTGTTCTGTTTCCGCAAATACGTTATCAACGTTTCGATTTAACGTCATTTTTCCGATGATTTTAACAGGGAAGTCTTCTTCCGGCCAAATTTTCGTTGCATCTAATATATCGAAATCGTATTTAAATTCGTCCTCTTCTTCTAAAATTTGAACGCCAAGTTCGTAATCAGGGTAGTTTCCAGCATTAATATTTTCCCATAAATCACGGCGATGATAATCTGGATCAGCACCGCCTAGTTTTTGAGCTTCATCCCAAATTAACGAGTGAACGCCAAGCCTTGGCTTCCAGTGGAATTTTACGAATCGTGACTTTCCATGTTTATTAACGAAGCGGAATGTATGAACGCCGAACCCTTGCATCATTCGAAAACTTCTCGGAATTGCACGATCGGACATAATCCACATCATCATCGCAGCTGATTCTTGATTATTGGCGATAAAGTCCCAAAAAGTATCATGTGCTGTTTGTCCTTGGGGAATTTCATTATGTGGCTCTGGTTTAAGAGCATGGATAAGATCCGGAAATTTAATACCATCTTGAATAAAGAATATCGGAATGTTATTACCCACTAAATCGAAATTTCCTTCCTCTGTATAAAACTTAACAGCGAATCCTCGTACATCTCGGTTCGTTTCATTTGCACCTTTTGATCCAGCAACTTCAGAAAACCGAATAAAAATAGGTGTCTTTTTAGATGGGTCTTGTAAAAAATGAGCCATTGTTAAGTCTTCTAAAGAATCATATAGCTCAAAAACACCATGTGCTCCGTAACCGCGAGCATGAACGACTCTTTCAGGAATTCGTTCACGGTCAAAATGAGCGAGTTTTTCTCGCATCAGGAAATCTTCTAAAAGTGTAGGACCACGATCGCCGGCGGTTAAAGAGTTTTCATCATTTGAAATTTTGACACCCGTATTCGTTGTCATCTCTTTTCCTTCATTGTTTTTCGTAAAGGATTGTAACTGTTCTATCTTCTTATTTTCACGACCGTCCATATAAAGCACCTCCCATATTATACGTATTATTTTTCGTTAGTTTTATGCTTATATAACTGTGGGCATATATTACTTATTTGGTTTATTTTATCTTTGTTTACCTATTAAAATCGTTTATTATAATAAATGGTATTCTTTGAAATATCATTTTGAAGGGGTGTTGAAGTGAGAGGGATTTTTCTATCGGCTAAAGAAGAAAAGAAAAACGCTAAGATTTTCTTATGGATATTACATGTTATTTTAATAGGATACGAGGTTGCATATGCCATTATATTAGAAGATAAAATGCCTTTAGAAAATTGGTATAAAGTAATATGGAAGATTACATATATTATGACTATATTAGGTATTAGTGTTTATTTATTTGAGAGGGGCAAAGCACATTTAGTTAAATATACATACTTATTTGCATACATAATTGCGGAGATTTTTAATATTGGATGGTATGCCTTTCATAATAAAATAGCATTTGATGAAGGGAATATCATCGAATTTATTTTCATTTTTTTCGTGCCAATATTTTTAAGTAAACGATATTTATTTATGTTAACGCCATTTCTTATAGGGAAATATATGATATACCTATTTGTATTTGGAGAACTTAATTTATTTACACCTCTTGTTATGAATATGTTATTGCTTTTCGTGTCGTATATTATTTTAAATCGGTTTTTACAATATCTTTCAGCAGTAAGGAAAAGTATTACAGAGGCTAGTCAGTCACAAAAATTGGCGGTTATCGGAAAAATGGCAGCGACAGTCGGGCATGAAATAAAAAATCCACTCGCGTCATTAAAAGGGTTTACGCAATTACAAAAAGAAAAGCACAAAAAAGATGCGACATATGGACAAATGATTATTGAAATAGAAAATATAAATAACATGATTAGCGAATTGATGGAGGTTGCTACATATAAACCTTCTGTTTATGAAAAACATATTGTAAGTGATGTTCTAATACAAGCAGTAGCAAATATGCGTGAAAAAATGGATGAGCTAAATATAAATTTCACCTTCAATGAAGAGTATAATAGAAGTGAAATTGAATGTGATAAACGTAAAGTAAAAGGGGTATTTTTGTATGTTATTAAAAATGCTTTAGAGGCAATGGAGCTCGGTGGAACATTACAAATACAAGTTGAGGATAAAAAAAGAGATTATGTAATAGTAAGTATAGTAGATAGTGGTTTCGGGATAAAAAAAGAGAATTTAGGAAGAGTTACAGAGGCTTTTTATACAACGAAGCAAGACAAAATCGGATTAGGCCTTACGGTAGCAGAGCGAATTATTAAAGAGCATCTTGGAGAATTACATATTTCTAGTGAAGTAAAGAAAGGAACGAGAGTAGAAATAGTACTTCTGAAAAAACTTGAGCGTAATGTGGGACAAGATTAAGAGGTGTTGTTAAAGGAGCTACTATATGGAGAAAGACTATATATTTGAAAAGGAAGAAATAAAGGCGTTGAAAATATTTTTAAGTTTATTCTTTGTTATATTTTTTGTGTATGATTTTGCTGAAAAGGCTACTGTCTTTTTCTCGGAGGGAGATCTAAAGCCAGCAGATGTTTTTGGAGAAGGCTTAGGTTTATGGTTATATATTTTGATGGTCTTATTATTCTTTACTGGAATTTATTTTATGAAACAGAAAAAGCCATATATTGTGAAGTACATTATTTTAATTGGCTATAATATATTGGATTTTATTCATAACTTCATTATTTATTACGGAAGTGATGCTGAATTTGATGGCGGTAATATAGTAGAAGGATTCTTTATTTTATTTGCACCAATCTTTGTGAATAAAAGATATTTTTTGTTAGTAGCAGGGATACTTGTTGGAAAGTACGCTCTTATGGGAATCGTTATTCAATCCGCTATCGTTCTAATTCCAATGGCATTATGCAGCGTATTTGCTATTATATGTTGGATTATACTTTTAAGATTTCAGTCTTACGTTCGCAAACTTGAAATGATGGATAAAGAAATACAAAAGGTAGAAAAATTAGCGATGGTTGGAAAAATGGCAACAGTAATTGGCGATAAGATTAGAAGGCCGTTAGTGAAATTGAAAAAACTTGTGAATAAGCAAGCGAAAAAACATCCAGAAGATAAGGTTTATAGCGACATTATGAAACAGGAAGTAGAGCGAATTTATACAATTGCTACAGAACTAAATGGGTTTGAGAAATCTAAATCGGTAGAATCCGAAACTCATAATATTAAAGAAATCATCTCTTATGTTATCAGGGTTATGGAAAAGCCAGCTTTAGAACAAGGGATAAAAATGCATGCTATTTATAGTAAAGATATACCTTCAATTACATGTGATGAGAAACGATTGAAACAAGTATTTTTTAATTTAATTAAAAATGCGATTGAAGCAATGTCAGTTGGCGGAACTATTACTGTAAAAGTTATAGTGGAAGGTGTGATCATTGTTCAAATTATAGATGAGGGATGCGGTATTCCGAAAGATAAAATTCCGAAGCTAAATGAAGCCTTTTACACAACGAAAGAAACTGGAACAGGCTTAGGATTAGTAGTTACGGAAAAAATTATTAAAGATCACCACGGTAAATTGAACTTTGAAAGTGAAGTTGGAGTTGGAACGACTGTTGAGATTATGTTGCCGATTTGTTGATAGTGCAAGAGATAAATAGAAAACATCACTTTGTCAAAAGTGATGTTTTCTATTTATTTATCCTGCGTCAAAATCAGATTGGTTCAACTAATAATCAGTAGAGAAGGGATCCCCTACTGATTAAAGTTTAGTCTTAAATAGAGGTAATTAAAAAAATGGAGTATACAGCACTGTCAGTAATCCCAGGGCTAATATATAGGCATAATGCATCGCCTCTTGAAACTGGATTTCCAGTTGTTGTACTAGTCCAAGTAACGGTGGCGGGTCCTGGTAAAGGGGTAGGATCGTACACTTGAACTAACTGTGCTCCAACGTCCGAAGGGGTAATAGTAAATGTGATTGTTCCAGTGATTTTAGCCGTAGTGGTAAAAGTAATAGTAGATATAACGTGATTAGACGTAGGGGCAGAAAGGTTTGTTGGAACATTAGTACAGATTTGAATTGTATAAACTTCTATAGGTAAATTATTTACATTTATAGATGCAGAAAAACCAGTTATATTTCCAAATCCAGCAACTACATAAGGAATAATATTGGAGTCAACTGCTGGAGCACCTGCTATACGTTGAAACTCAGTGTTAGTTCCTTGGAAAAGGATGCTTTTTGCTGAACTGCTTCCAGCAGGTCCGGTACTTCCGGTAGTCCCAGTGTTCCCAGTAGGTCCAGTACCTCCGGTAGTCCCAGTGTTCCCAGTATTTCCGGTGCTCCCGGTAGGTCCAGTGATTCCGGTATTTCCAGTATTTCCAGTAGGTCCGGTGCTCCCGATAGATCCAGTGTTCCCAGTAGGTCCAGTACCTCCGATAGTCCCATTGTTCCCAGTAGGTCCGGTGCTCCCGGTAGATCCAGTGTGCCCAGTATTTCCAGTGATTCCGGTAGTCCCAGTGTTCCCAGTATTTCCGGTGATTCCGGTAGGTCCGGTAGGTCCGGTGCTCCCGGTAGATCCAGTGTTTCCAGTAGGTCCGGTGCTCCCGGTATTTCCAGTGATTCCGGTAGATCCAGTGTTCCCAGTAGGTCCAGTGATTCCGGTAGATCCAGTGTTCCCAGTAGGTCCAGTGATTCCGGTAGGTCCAGTACTTCCGGTAGATCCAGTGTTCCCGGTAGGTCCAGTACTTCCGGTACTCCCGATAGGTCCAGTGCTTCCGGTGATTCCGGTAGGTCCGGTGCTCCCGGTAGATCCAGTGTTTCCGGTAGATCCAGTGTTCCCGATAGGTCCAGTACTTCCGGTAGATCCGGTGCTCCCGGTAGGTCCAGTAATGCCAGTGGATCCAGTGATTCCGGTAGGTCCAGTGATTCCGGTAGGTCCAGTGTTTCCAGTATTTCCGGTGCTCCCGATAGATCCAGTGTTCCCAGTATTTCCGGTGCTCCCGGTAGGTCCAGTGTTCCCAGTATTTCCAGTGATTCCGGTAGATCCAGTGCTCCCGGTAGATCCAAATCCAGTGTTTCCAGTAGGTCCGGTGCTCCCGATAGGTCCAGTGCTCCCGATAGGTCCAGTGCTCCCGGTAGATCCAGTGATTCCGGTAGTCCCGGTGTTTCCAGTAGGTCCAGTACTTCCGGTAGATCCAGTGTTCCCGGTAGGTCCAGTAATGCCAGTGGATCCAGTGTTCCCGGTAGGTCCAGTAATGCCAGTGGATCCAGTGTTCCCGGTAGGTCCAGTGATGCCAGTATTTCCAGTGATTCCGGCAGATCCAGTGTTTCCAGTAGGTCCAGTGTTTCCGATAGGTCCGGTGCTCCCGGTAGGTCCAGTATCTCCAGTATCTCCAGTAGGTCCTCCTTCGACTAATACTATATAATCTGGAGATACATGTGGAAATCCTTGAGGTGCATCTTTTTGTGCTACGTAACCACTACGTGTATAGGTAACAACTTGTCCAGCTTTATAGGTAGGTGCATTAGCTAGACTAAATGTAGTGGTACCCTGTAAGCCCGCACCAGTGGGGCCAGTAATGCCAATAGCACCAGTGCTTCCAGTAGCACCAGTAGGCCCTGTTCCGCCAATGGACCCGTTGTTGCGTCTACCGTCACAACTAAAGCAATTGTGTCGATACATAGTTGTTTATTCTCCTTTTTATATTTTTTAAATCGAACTAATATATATATATTGTAAGTTGTACATTTTGGTTCGGTTGTTGTTTATATATAGGTTATAAGATGAATTTTAAGGATATTTATGTTGGTCATTATTCGGATGAGAGTTTCAAAATGAAACATTATACATAGGAGACTCAATATATGACTTTTAATGTGGAAAACAGGAGGGGGCAAAATTTTGTTTTGCGTTATGGAGAGCAAAGAGAAGGAAAGGATTTGAAGGGGATAATCATGTTTTTAAAGTAACGTATGAAATTTTAATGGTAGTAAAGAGAGGTAGCTAAAGTAAGATACCTCTTTAAAAATTATAACCACCATTTTTCCTGCGGCATCAAAGTAACATCTACATCAAAATTCTCTTTAAACCAATCATACATCAATGTCTCTTTCACTAAATATTCAGAGGCAGAGTGTGACACACCGATGAGTGACATGTTTGTTTCTTTCACGTAATCCATAATAAGCGAGTATTTATGTCTACCGTAATCATTGTCGATATGGCAATGGATTTCTCCTGTAATATACGCTTCAGCGCCTTTTTCTTCTGCTTCTTTCATTAAAGATACGACATCGCCGCAGCCAGCGATAATTGCAATTTTCTTGATGGAATCATGTTGTTTACCTTCGAAGTCTGTGTAAGGAATATGGAAGAGTTTTTTTAAACGTTTTTGGAGTTTTTCTGTTGATGTTTCATCTATTTCACAAATAAGACCGACTGGCTCTTGCTCTGGACCACCGTAAGCAAATCCGTCAATTACGTTAGCTTGAAGTGCCTTTGCAATTGAAATGCTAGTTCCATATGTTTGATGAAAATCCATTGGAACGTGACATGTATATATAGAAAGCTGTTTCTCTTTTATTGCCTGCAAATATTTTTGTGGAATTGGAATAAAGCCTCTCCCTGATTTCCCGAGCGGATCACCGCATTCCATCACAAGTGGATGGTGCATAAAGAGTAAATCACCTGGCATGGATTGTGAAATGAATGTTTCAAGAATATCATCAGTTGGGAAGACAGCTAAAAATACTGTGTTTACATTTTGGGCACCTCGTATCATAAGACCGTTAAATAGCTCCACAAAATTTGCTTCGAAAAATTGTTGCCATGGAAACTGGATCTGATCATATGTGGCTGGAATGAACCGACTAAAGGAACTGTCTTTTCCGTATTTTTCAATTTGGAATAAATGATTAAGTGATTGTTCTATTTCTTTTAAGACTGGCATGTTTGGTAATCCTCCTTAAGATAATTCTTACTGTGTTAGTTGTTCTTATTTTTCATAGCAAAATAAGAAGCGGATGTAAAACAAATAAAGTGAAACTTTAATCAGTGGGGTTTTGTCTATCCCCCACTGATTATTAGCCCACACCAATCGGGCTTTTACGGGCAGCCCGCCTCTCACCTAACTTCTTTGCTTCAGCTGAATTTTGAGGTGGGAGTCTTACTGCCCACAAATAGCGGGATAAAACCTAGAATCTAGCCAATAGAAGGAGAATAGGGAAGTATATGTTGTAATACCATTCCGCTAGAAATAAAAAAGCTACCTAATAGACTTAAGAAAGTGGGATATCGCTGTAGTTTGAACATCAGTGATATAACCTCCTTTACCACATACATTGTATATTAGTCTTAATTTTCTGTATATAAAATTTAAGAAAAATGGTGGTACAATATATAAATGATACGAGAAGAGAGGATGTAGATTCACGCATGTACGTTACTGTAACAGAAGCAGCATATAAAAAGATTATGGATACGATTCCAAGTGAAGCGAAATATATAAAGTTATTTTACGATAATGAAGGTTGCGGTTGTGTTATGAGCGGGATTATTGATTTAGTAGCCGTTTCAGAGAAAGATGAGCGCGATGTAGATATTGAATCAAGCGTACTAAACTTTATTGCAGATCGCACAAAGCTTGTATTTATGGATGATAAGTTAACGGTTGATTTACAAGCATCCGGGGGACATTTTCAATTAAAGAGCCCGAGCCAGTATTATAATCCAAATATGAAGCTTCATATTCGAGTATAGAACCTTTCTTTTTTAGATGGGAGAGGGGACCTGGCCATGCATAGAAGCGGTCAGATCCTTTTTCTGCCCCATGCCAAGTTAAAACAAAGGGAGTAAATGGGTACGAGATTATTTTTTATTCTGAATAGCAGTGAATTATATGTTGAAAAGTTAAAATGAATATATATGAAGGAGCATATTGTGTGTTCCTTTTTCTTATGAATCTTTTCAGTTAATTAAATGTACATGTGATTGAATTTTCTGTATAATTCTTTTTGCGGAGGGGATTGCGTATGAGAAAATGGGGAATTGAGTTATTAATTTTAAGTGTCGTTATTATTTGGGGTATTAACTATACGATTGCGAAATATGGACTTTTAGAATTTACAGCAATTGAGTTTACTGCAATTCGGATGATGACGGCTGCACCGCTCCTGTTACTCCTTACATTCTTTATCGAAAAGTCACTTTATATGGAGCAAAAGGATATACCTAGATTAATTATTGTTAGCGTTGTAGGTATTGTACTGTATCAAACGCTATTCATGGAAACTGTACAATATACATCCGCTACAAATGCCTCTTTACTCATTTCTATTTCACCTATTTTTACAACTGTATTTGCGATTTTCTTGAAACAAGAAAAATTCTCTTCTCGAAAGTTAGTTGGTTCCATGATTGCCTTTATTGGTGCTACATTAGTTTTAGTAGCGGGGCATTCACTCGCTAGTTCTTTCTACGGAAATGGGATTGGACTTATTACATCAATATGTTGGGGACTTTATCCCGTTTTAGCAGGGCCGCTTATTAAAAAATACTCAGCATTACGTGTTACTGCATGGTCGACATTAGTTGGAGCGGTTCCGCTCTTATTGTTAAGTGGTCCACATGTATTTGTAATGCCATTTCACATTACACACGGGATGACATGGTTTGCCTTGCTGTATTCTATTTTCTTCGTGACTGTATTCGGTTTAGTGATGTGGTATGTTGGTGTTCAAAAAATTGGTGCGTCACATACGATGGTATATATGTATATAACACCGCTTGTAGCTGTTTTATTTGCAGCTGTATGGGCAAATGAATATGTATCGTTTCAACAAATAATCGGTGGAATTATCATTTTCTTCGGTCTATGGTTTGTGAAATCAGAGAAAGTAGAAGCTCATTCTATCGTGCAAGAACCTATATCAAAATAGGAAAACAGATCATCTATGATCTGCTTTCCTATTTTTTTATTTTTGGTAAGAAGATGAGAAACAAGATAGCAGTAATAAGTGGAATTAAATTAAGAAAAGGAATGCGGAAGAGTGTAATAAGAATAATTCCTGGAAGAAGAACACCGAGGACAGCATAGAAAATACTATGTTTTTTCGTGTACCAATATAATGAAAGTCCAATAAGTGCAGGGACAATGAGATGAATGAGAGCCATTAAAAAATAAATCATTAGACGCCCCCTTTATTTATGTGCTTATTACATCATATCCGTATGTTCATAGATTGATATCACTTTTTTCATAATTGGACGAAAATGTTTTGAAAAACGTCACATTTATGAGGGATTCTATATTAGAAATCTTGTATAATATTATTTTCTAAAAGCATTTTAACAACATAAACATACAGTTTATGTTGTTTTTAATTTGAATGAAATGGATTTTAAGTAGCATGGACTCGAAAGAAATGAGTTATGTAGCTTTTGTTGGATAAATAAAAACCATTGAAGAGGAGTACAGCATGATTAGTATGTCACTGAGGTCGTTTAAAATTCAAATGTATTATTTGCTAGGCGCAATGTTAATAGGCTGGGCAATGACACCTTTTTCAGCACATTTTTTAGGTGCAGGCATTGGACTTATTGTAAGTATGTATTGCGTTTGGATTTTAGGAAGGCGTATCGAAAAGCTTGGAGATAGTATTGTAAAGAAAACGAAGGCACCGACACTTGGTATGTTTAATCGCTACGCAGCGGCGATCCTTGGTGCAATTATTATGTACGAAATTGAGCACCATATGGTTATGTGGGCATTTGCAGTTGGGATTATGGGTGGTTATTTCTTAATCGTTGTTAATTTAGGGTATTATAGTATGAAAGATGAAGAAGAATTATCAAAGAGCTAAAAAAGATAAAAAGCCTCTTTTTAGATGGAATAGAGGATCTGGCGATGGATAGAAGCGGTCAGATCCTTTTTTAGTCCCATGCGATGTGAAACCAGAAGGAGCAAGTGAGCGTAAAACCTATTTATATGTTCGAAGCCGTGGTTTGTATGTATGGAAATCCGAGTATATCAATTGAAAATTAGGTTTGGAACTTTTCAGATGGAATAGAGGATCCGGCGATGAATAGAAGCGGTTAGATCCTTTTTTAGCCCCATGCGGTGTGAAGCCAGAAGGAGAAGGATGTAGTGAGTGGGAAAATCGTTTGTGTGTTCGAAGCCGTGGTTTGTATGTGGTAAATTAAAGAATATATAGAAAGAAGCTTACGCGAAAAACGTAAGCTTCTTTTTTATGTAAGTATGTGTAACCGTTAAGCCGCATTGGGTTTTGTCGGTGAGTACGCGAAACTTTTGGCTACACGATACTTATTCATATGA
Organism: Bacillus sp. NPDC057893; assembly: GCF_042796455.1. Classification (NCBI taxonomy): domain Bacteria; kingdom Bacillati; phylum Bacillota; class Bacilli; order Caryophanales; family Bacillaceae; genus Bacillus; species Bacillus sp. NPDC057893. The sequence goes on from NZ_JBHVNG010000001.1 coordinate 110,228, forward strand.
GTAAATATATTAAGCGATTGGACCGCCTAAGTTAATAATATTTTCAGAAACGCTATCGAATTTTGTGAAGTTTTCTTTAAATTCGTTTGCAAGCTCAATTGCTTTCGCTTTGTAAGCATCTTTATCAGCCCAAGTTTGTTCAGGCATTAATACTTCGTCAGGTACACCTGGAACGTGACGAGGTACTTCAAGGCCAAAGATGTCGTGTTTTGCAGTTTCAGCTTTAGCAAGTTCACCGCTTAGTGCTGCTTGAATCATTGCACGAGTGTAACCTAAGTTCATACGTTTACCAACGCCATATTCGCCACCAGTCCAGCCAGTGTTTACTAAGAATACTTTTGCATCATGTTTCTCGATTTTTTCACCAAGCATTTCAGCATAACGAGATGCATCAAGCGGTAAGAATGGTGAACCGAAGCAAGTAGAGAATGTAGCTTGCGGAGATGTAACACCGCGCTCAGTTCCTGCTAGTTTACTAGTGTAACCGCTTAAGAAATGGTACATAGCTTGCTCTTTTGATAACTTACTGATTGGAGGCAATACGCCAGATGCATCAGCAGTTAAGAAAATAATTGTATTTGGATGTCCTGCAACACTTGGCAGTACGATATTGTCAATCGCATGCATAGGGTATGCGGCACGTGTATTTTCTGTTAAAGTAGTATCGTTATAGTCAGCGATGCGTGTTTGACCATCAATGACAACGTTTTCTAAAACTGAACCAAATTTGATTGCATCGAAGATTTGTGGTTCTTTCTCATGAGAAAGGTTTACACATTTTGCATAGCAACCGCCTTCAATATTGAATACACCGTTATCAGACCAACCGTGCTCATCGTCACCGATTAATTTACGGTTTGGATCAGCAGATAATGTTGTTTTACCTGTTCCAGATAAACCGAAGAATAGTGCTACGTCGCCTTCTTCGCCTACGTTTGAAGAGCAGTGCATAGAAAGAATGTCTTGTTCAGGTAATAAGAAGTTCATAATAGAGAAGATTGATTTTTTCATTTCTCCAGCGTATTCTGTACCACCGATTAGTACGATACGTTTTTCGAATGAAACCATAATGAATGCTTCAGAATTTGTACCGTCAATTGCTGGATCTGCTTTGAAGTTTGGTGCAGAAACAATTGTGAACTCTGATTCGTGAGTTGTTAATTCTTCTTCAGTTGGACGAATAAATAATTGATGTACGAACAAATTATGCCATGCATATTCGTTAACAACTTGAATTGGTAGGCGATAGTTGCGATCAGCGCCAGCAAATCCTTTGAAGATGAATAACTCTTCTTTTTCTTTTAAGTATTCTAAAACTTTTATATATAATTTATTAAAATGTTCTTCAGAGATCGGTTGGTTCACGGCTCCCCAAGCAATTTTGTCAGCAACCGATGCTTCCTTCACAATAAATTTATCTTTAGGAGAACGTCCTGTGTATTTTCCTGTTGAAGCAGAAACGGCACCAGTAGAAGTTAATTTCCCTTCGTTTCGCATTAATACTTTTTCCACTAATTGCGGAACACTTAATTGAATCTGTGCATTGCTTCCGTTCAATAATTCATGTAAACCAATTTGGACATTCACAGTACTCATATTTATATACCATCCTTTTCATTTAATGAAATATTTCTCGTAATCCCCATCAAGAGTATAACACAATTATATAAATAATGTATACTATTTATTTATTTTTGTTTGTGTGAATGTATCATTTTCTTATTAATATTTCATTCTATGCGTATTGAGAAAAACTTTCAGGAAAATGTGAATATTAATTGACAAATGAATATCATTTCTTTAGTATAAGTTGGGACGGATACTCTCTTATCCCGAGCTGGCGGAGGGACAGGCCCGATGAAGCCCAGCAACCTCACTTGTAGTGGTAAATACAGGTGAATAGGTGCTAAAACCTGTGCGAGGCTAACGGTCTCGAACGATAAGAGCAAAGGGCAAAAAGCAGTATGCAAGTAGCAAATTAAACCTTTCCTCTATGTTAAGTAGGAAAGGTTTTTCTGTATGCTTGTGTGGGAGAATAAATGTATGTCGCAGTTTGTGGCAAATTAAGGATGAGTTCCGTACAATATATACAATTACTGTAGGGAGGTTTACCACATGACAAAAAAACGTCATCTGTTCACATCTGAGTCTGTAACTGAAGGACATCCAGATAAAATTTGTGACCAAATTTCTGATTCAATTTTAGATGCGATCTTAGCAAAGGACGCAAATGCACGTGTAGCTTGTGAAACAACTGTAACAACTGGTTTAGTATTGGTAGCGGGGGAAATTACGACTTCTACTTACGTAGATATTCCAAAAATCGTTCGTGAAACAATTCAAGGCATTGGTTACACACGCGCAAAATATGGATTCGATGCAGAAACTTGTGCAGTTTTAACATCTATCGATGAGCAATCTGCTGACATCGCTATGGGTGTTGACCAAGCACTAGAAGCACGCGAAGGTCAAATGACTGACGCTGAGATTGAGGCAATTGGTGCGGGAGACCAAGGTTTAATGTTTGGCTTCGCATGTAATGAAACACAAGAATTAATGCCACTTCCAATCTCGCTTGCTCACAAATTAGCTCGTCGTTTAACTGAAGTACGTAAAGATGACACATTATCATACTTACGTCCGGATGGAAAAACGCAAGTTACAGTTGAGTATGATGAAAATGGTAAACCTGTACGTGTGGATACAATTGTAATTTCTACACAGCATCATCCAGATGTTACGTGGGAAGAAATCGATCGCGATTTAAAAGAGCACGTAATTAAAGCTGTAGTTCCAGCAGAATTAATGGATGGAGAAACGAAATTCTTCATTAACCCAACTGGCCGCTTCGTAATTGGTGGACCACAAGGTGATGCTGGTTTAACAGGACGTAAAATCATCGTTGATACTTACGGTGGATATGCTCGCCACGGCGGTGGTGCATTCTCTGGTAAAGATGCAACGAAAGTTGACCGTTCAGCAGCATATGCAGCTCGTTATGTTGCGAAAAACATCGTAGCAGCTGGTCTTGCCGACAAAGCAGAAGTACAACTTGCATACGCAATTGGCGTAGCACAACCAGTATCAATTTCAGTTGATACATTAGGCACTGGTAAAGTATCTGAAGACGTATTAGTAGAACTAGTTCGTAACAACTTCGATCTTCGCCCAGCTGGTATTATTAAAATGCTAGACTTACGTCGCCCAATTTACAAACAAACAGCAGCTTACGGCCACTTCGGACGTACTGATGTAGATCTTTCATGGGAACGTACAGACAAAGCAGCTACTTTAAAAGAGCAAGCTGGTCTATAATATATGAAAAAAAGCTTTGCGCTGTGTGCGCAAAGCTTTTTTTATTTGGTTTTATCCCGCAAAATCCCGATTGGTTCAACTAATAATCAGTGGGGAAGAACAAAATCCCCACTGATTAAAGTTTCACTTTATTTACTACTTGAATGCAATAACTACAATAAACTTCCCCGTCTAGCTCAATATACTTCTTCATATTTGTCATACCACTTGCCGGAAATGGGATATGAATCCAAGCTTTTTCATACGTTTGTATTTCCTTTTCACATGATTTACAAAGGATTGCTTTCTTACGGAACATAGACGGTCACCCTTTCATTTGACGCGCTTTTCCTGCGCAAAAAGCACTGCTCAGTAAAAATAGCGTTGCGAATATAATACTCACTAATGTAGCGTATGGAATTGCGCCTTTTAAAGAAAAGCCGACAGTGATGGAAGCGGTAAATAAGAGGATGAATGTCGTTGTTAATTTTTTATAAAGTTCCATAGTATGTGAACCTCCGAATTGTTTTATATTGTAAATTTTAAAACTAAACCTATTATGTAGAGAACATAAGAAGAGATAAATAGTAGCTAATGATGTGAAAGCTAGGAGTATAAGAAATGGAAATAGTATACCTATTTAAATTCCTTTTTGTGGGTTTTCATACTTATATTGTATCATGACGTATCGGTGGCTTCATACAGAATTGTGTAAAGGTATGTATGATAAAATGAAGAAAAGCTTTTAAGAAAGGAAAGATGAAAAATGAGCGTAACTGAACATAAAAAACAAGCACCGAAAGAAGTACGTTGTAAGATTGTAACGATTTCCGATACACGTACGGAAGAGACGGATAAGAGTGGCCAATTATTACATGAACTATTAATAGAAGCAGGACATACAGTGACCTCTTATGAAATTGTGAAAGATGATAAAGAAAATATTCAGCAGGCTGTGTTAGCTGGTTATCATAGGGAAGATGTTGATGTCGTTTTAACGAATGGCGGAACTGGTATTACGAAACGTGATGTAACGATTGAGGCAGTGTCAGTGCTATTAGATAAAGAAATTGTTGGATTTGGTGAGTTGTTCCGTATGATAAGTTACTTAGAAGATATCGGAAGTAGTGCGATGTTAAGTAGAGCAATCGGCGGTACAATCGGACGTAAAGTTGTCTTTTCGATGCCAGGGTCTAGCGGAGCAGTTCGTCTTGCGATGAATAAGTTAATTTTACCGGAATTAGGTCATATTACATTTGAGCTGCATCGCCAATGAAAAGGTATGCTGGAATTGTACTGGCAGGAGGTATGTCGAGCCGATTCGGCGAACCGAAAGCATTAGCGATTTGGAAGGGAACTACTTTTATTGAGCATATTGTGCAAGTAATGGAAAGTATTTTGCAAGATGTTGTTGTTATTAGTCATACTGATATAAAAGAGAGAGTAGAGCAATTAGTACAAGTTCCTGTTATAGAAGATATTCCGCATTATAAAGGAAACGGACCACTTGCTGGAATTGTATCAGGCATGGAATACATAGAAGCAGATTGGTACGCTATTATGCCTTGTGATGCGCCAAACGTTGCGCATGAATGGTTTACTATTTTATTAGAGCAAACGAGCGATGAATATGATGCAGTCGTACCTATTATTAATGGAAGAAAACAACCGTTACTTGCAGCGTATCATAACCGTGTGAAAGAAAAGATTTATGCTTTGCTACAGGATGAAAAAAGAAGTATGGGACAACTTTTATCACAATGTAATGTGAAGTATATCTCTGGAGAAGATGTACAAGCGAATGCGGATTGGTTTATGAATGTGAATACGAAAGAAGAATATGTGCAGGCTCAAAAAGACCTTTCAAATGAATGAAAGGTCTTTTTGATATACAGAAATTGGGGAACAATTACTGTATAAAGGTATGTGAGTAAGTTGATTTTAAGGGGAATTCTTAAAATCACTATACAGTTAAAATACTGTATAACTATATATTGATTTTTATGGGTTTTTATTACAAGTCTATTTAGTTATGTTTATTTTTGTTATAATGAATATAGAAATAAAACAATATTTAACCTTATGTATCATTTATTAAACTAAAATTTACGACCATCTAATAAACTCCCTTCGTTTTTTTGAAGGGAGTTTTTCTGTTTAAGCAAGTAACTCTGATGCGGTGTGCTGAAGGACTTCGTCATATTGGTCAAGTAAGCCATGGAAGATCTCATCCCAGCTTTTTGAATTTGCATAAGACGAAGCCACTATTCCCATTTGCATAAGTTGCTCTTCGTTTTGCAATAAAGAATAAATGGAGGATAGAAATGAATCCGCATTTTTGGGCGGACAAAGAACTCCAGTTTTTCCATCTATAATAATATTTTTAACCCCGCCACTATTCGCACCAATAACAGGTGTACCACATGCCAGTGATTCAAGTACGACGTTCCCAAATGTTTCAGTAGCAGATGGAAATACCATTAAATCGGAAGAAGCATAAGCTTCAGCTAAACCCTCACCTTGTAAATATCCAGTAAAGGTTACATTTGTTTTTGGCACATTTTCACGCAAAGTTTTTGCAAGAGGACCGTCTCCAGCGATGAGCCAATGAATATCGCTCCGAGCATGCGTAGTATTAACAATAAGATCTTGCAATGTATCAATATCTTTTTCAGGAGCAAGGCGTCCGACGTAGGAAAGAATATATTTCGCTGTAATATTATATTTTTTTCGGAATAGGTCTTTATTGTAAGTTGGATGAAAGAGAGTGCAATCTACACCACGTCCCCAAATATAGAGGGTCTGAAATCCTTTTTTCTTTAATTGATGTAATGTTTCAGGAGAAGGAACAAAGTTTTTTTGCATATGACTATGAAACCAACTTAAATAGTTCCATAGCATGTTAGAGAGGAATTCGATTTTGTAATAGCGTAAATAGGCGTCGAAATCAGTATGATAAGAACCGACAACAGGGATGTTCAACTTTTTTGCATAATATAACCCGCAAAGTCCCATGTTGAAAGGTGTGGCAATGTGAATGATATCAGGTTTAAAGGCAAGAAGTTCCCGTTTAATACGCGGAGTAGGAAAAGAAAAGCGACATTCTGGATATAATATTGTTAACGGGATACTTCTCATTTTGTTCACATTCGCTATGAAATTATCTTCTGCCGTATGCTGGGGGGCGAAAACAGAATAGGCGATATTTTCTCTTTGAAAATATTTAGTTAAACGTTCCAAAGTTTTCGCCACACCGTTGACTTGTGGTGTAAATGTATCGGTAAATATGGCGACTCTCATCATATCGCTCCTTTACATGAGTGGAATGAGTTGATAAAAAGAGATGATGCCAGAGCAAGTGCCAAGGCACATGCCTACAAATACATCTGACGGATAATGAAGCCCTAAATAAATACGGGAAATACCGACGCATAGCGCTAGTGGTAATAGAAAAGCAAGCAAGCTTGGATTATAGCAAATAAATGGAATGAGGACAGAGAAAACAGCCGTTGTATGTCCGGATGGAAAAGAATGATCTTTTAATGGATGAATTGGATATTTCGCATCTTGAATTGTCAAATATGGACGTTTTCGTGGATACCACCTTTTTAAGATTTGTACAGGAATATGGCTAATTGTTAAAGAAATAGCAGTTGCAATTGCAGCTTGATGCAAATTCCCTGTTGCGAAAATTAAAAAGAATAGGGTAAGTGCAATGGAAAAACTTGCACCACCGATATGGGTAATATTGCTGAAAAAGATGTTTAATGTTTTTTGATCAAAGTAGCGATTAATTCCTTTGAAAATGTAACATTCTATTTTATATAGTCCACTGACCTTCATGAGATTTTTCCTCCCTCATTTACATATATATGGAGTTATTAACTTCTATTTTAATAAGATTTTATTGAGGGAATAATAATGTTTTGTAAAGAAAAAGTTAGATTTTTTCATAAAGTGAAACTATAATCAGTGGGGGTTTTGTTCATCCCCCACTGATTATTAGTTGAACCAATCGGGCGTTTACGGGCAGTTGACCTCCCACCTAACTTCTTTGCTCCATCCGAATTTTGAGGTGGGAGTTTTACTGCCCGTTAATGCGGGGTAAAAAAAGCTGCCAGTCTTATGGCAGCGATAAAATCATTTTTGTAACGATTTATAATATTGTCCTTTTTCAACGTATTGTGTGCGGATACGTTCCATATCTTTACGGTCTTCTTCTGTTAATTCACGAATGACCTTAGCAGGACGACCGAAAGCTAACGTATTAGGAGGGATTTTCTTTCCTTGTGAAACGAGACTACCAGCACCGATGAAAGCTCCTTCACCAATTTCAGCGCCATCTAATATAATAGATCCCATTCCAATTAAAGCATCTTTTTCAATTTTGCAGCTATGTAAAATAACTTGATGCCCAACGGTAACATCATCTTTTAAAATAAGAGGATACTGGGGGCTTTGGTGAAGTGTACATTGATCTTGTACATTTACTCTATTTCCAATTATCGTTGGTGATACATCACCGCGGATGACTGTATTAAACCAAATGCTAGATTCTTCGCCAATTGTCACATCGCCTGTAATGGTAACATAGTCAGCGATAAAAGCACTACTCGCAATTTTCGGATTTTTTTCTTTGTAAGGATATATCATGTAAAGCCTTCCTTTCCTAGAGACTAGTTTTAGTGTATCAAATTATGAAAAAGAGTGAAATGGGGGAGTTTCGTATGTGGAACTATGAAGCGGAGGAAGCGAAAGCCGTCATTATTATCGTGCATGGTGCTATGGAATATCATGGGCGTTATGAGGCAGTTGCAGAAATGTGGAATCATATCGGTTATCACGTCGTTATGGGGGATCTTCCAGCACACGGAACGACTTCAAGAAATAGAGGACATATCGATTCATTTGATGAATACATAGAGGAAATAAAGTTATGGGTGAAAGAAGCAAGAAAATATAGATTGCCTATTTTTTTATTTGGTCATAGTATGGGAGGACTTGTCGTTATTCGTATGATGCAAGAAACGAAAAGAGAGGACATAGATGGGATTGTATTAAGCTCGCCTTGTTTAGGAGTATTGGCTGCACCTTCTGCTCCGCTTCGTGCTGCTTCAAAAATATTAAATGTCGTTGCTCCCAAATTGCAATTTACAACAAATCTCACTGTAGAAATGTCAACTCGTAACCATGAAGTGAGGGATGCGATGGAGAATGATTCATTGTTCTTGCGCAAAGTATCAGTACGTTGGTATAGTGAATTAATTAAGTCTATCGAGATTGCTCATGAGAAAATAGTTGATTTTCCAGATGTTCCACTCTTGCTAATGCAGGCGTGTGAGGATAAACTTGTAGATAAAATACGTGTCCGCATGTGGTTTGATAATGTTAAAATTAGTGATAAGGCATATAAAGAATGGCCTAATTGTTATCATGAGTTATTAAATGAGTATGAGCGTGATGAAATTTTGAATTATATTCAGTCATTTACTGAAATTCATATCAATAATATAGTAAAAACAAACAAATAAATCATTATTTGTACATTTAACAGAGGAGATGAAGGAAGAAGTGAACGTACCGAGTAATCCCATAACGCTCATGGCGAAAGTATACCGTGATGTGTTTCCGGTTGTACACCATGAGCTAGCGATGTGGAAAGAGCGTGCCTACCATATTCCGAATGACGAGCTTCATAGTCAAGCGATCGCAAGTATTGAGAATAAAACGTTTCATTGCGAGGGCGGTGGCATTTTAGCGCTGCTAGCAAATGAACATCGAGAGGAATGTATTCGTTTTATCGTAGCATATCAAACGATTAGCGACTATTTGGATAATTTATGTGACCGTAGTACATCACTTGATCCGAAAGACTTTGCGGCTCTTCATGAGTCGATGGTAATGGCATTAAGTCCTGAAGTGGAAGGTGGCGGTAATTATTATCGTTACCGTGATGATCAAGATGATGGTGGTTATTTAGACGAACTTGTTGAAACATGCCAAGATGTTTTAAAGAAAACGAAGCACTATGACAAAATTGCTCCTGTTCTTCATGAGCTTGCTTGTTATTATTGTGATTTGCAAATTCATAAACACGTGAAATTAGAAGAAAGAGAACCACGCCTGAAAACATGGTTTGAAGCTCATAAAGAAAACTTACCACCGATGAGTTGGTTTGAGTTTTCAGCATGTGCAGGTTCTACGCTTGGAATTTTCTGTCTTGTAGCATATGCATTTCATGATGAATTACATGATGAAGATATTGCGAAAATTAGACAAGGATACTTTCCTTACGTTCAAGGACTTCACATCTTACTTGATTATTTCATCGATCAAGAAGAAGATCGTATAGGCGGGGATTTGAATTTCTGTAGTTATTATGAAAACGAGCAAGCCATATTAGATCGTATGAAACATTTTGTAGAAGAAGCAGAGAAGAGCATTGGTGATTTGCCTCATGCGAAGTTTCATCGTCTCATAAGCCGAGGATTACTTGGTATTTACTTATCAGATCAAAAAGTATCAGCGCAAAAGAATATGCACAAAATGGCACGGCGCATTGTAAAATACGGAGGGCTCACTTCACGATTCTTCTACTGGAACGGGAAGATGTACCGAAAGAAAATGGCGCAGTGATGAAGAAAACCACTCAAATAGAGTGGTTTTTTTATTATGATCGTATTTTGGAAAATACGTATATGAGAAGTTCAATTGCGAAAATAACTAAAACAGATAGTCCGAATAAAGGCATGACAGCGCCCAGTATAACCATCATGATAATGAAAACGAATGTGCTTTTCTTATCTCTTTGTTTAGGAGGTGCAGCTAATTTGCCTTTCGGTTTTCTTGCTAACCACATTTTTACTCCGTAATAGATGAGAAGTAATAAAGATAACGTCGTTAGTAAGCATAATATTTTATTAGGCCATCCGAATAAATGTCCTTCATGAAGCGGGATACCGTAAGTGAACCATTGTGCAAATAATCCATAATCACGATAGTCCGTTTTTGAAATTAGTTCTCCGTTATATTGATCAAAGTAAGCTGTTATTTCTTCATTTGGTGCCACGTGCATACCCGTAATACCAGAACCGCTCGATTTCGAAACAGTGAATACACCTTTTGGATCAGTCGGTAGTGAGATAACGTATGGCTTTTTTATTTCAATGCCTTTTTGTAATTCATCAACTGAAATTGCTTTTGGCTCATTTGAATTAGATTCAGGAGGAGCTTCTTTTCTTGTTGCCCATGGCAATTCTTTTACTTTTGATTCAGGTGGTACCATATACAATTTTGGATATCCGAGCGATTCATTTGACGCTGCAATTTTATAAATTTGGTTGCCCATAAATCCTGACCATGGCAACCCAGATGCGACTAGCAGAACGAGAGGAATTGTAAATATAATGCCGATAATAGAATGACGTCGTTTTGCTTTTTCTCGCTTATTGGATGACGGTGTGTTTTTAAATTGGCGTATACTCATATACAACCCAGTCACAATTAAAAAGATTGTCCAGCACGCCGCGAGTTCTACAATATAGTTGACGACAGTACCACCAACTAAAAGGGAACTATGTAATTCCCGCATTATATTCGCAAACGTTTCACTTGCATTTTGATCCCCAACAATTTGATTATTGCTATCTAAATACACATATTTTTGCTTTCCTGTATATTCATTTGCGATTGTAAGCCTCGTATTATAATCCCCATTAAACTCACTAATTTTCGCCACACTATAATGTGGATATTTTTTCTCTGTTAAGAAAAGCGAATCAGACATCGAAATAGATTCAGTTTGGGAGCTCTTCCCAAAATATAGATCTTTATAGATGAAATCTTCAACTTCTTCCCGAAATAAATACCCAATACCGCTAAGTGATAAAGTAATAAGAAGTGGTGTAATAAAAAGCCCAGCGTAAAAATGCCACCTCCAAAAAATGTAATGAAGCGAACGATTTTGTTTCATACTTCAGTTCCCCTAACCTTCCCTATATGAATAACTACTTATTTAATATAGCGAGATTAAGTGTGATTAATTTGAAAGAATTGTGAAGAAAGTTAAAAGTTTTGGGGATTTTTATCAAACATAAAACACATTTCAAAAGGGATGTTTTCTATGCTTATGAAGATCACTTTGTATTTGATAAGTACATTTTAACAACTGCCTGAGCAAGACATTGGGCGGAATCGACAAAGTCCTCACTCGCCACGACATTCAAATCAGTACATGCGATAATAGCGGTATCTACTTCATCTTTCAACTGTAAAACAAGTACACTCCATAATTTACGAGCTTCTTCAACTTCTCCAGATTTAATACAAGTAATAATTTGATTGATCATTTCTTGCCATTTTTCATTATGAATGTACTCTATATTGCGCTTTGCAATCCCGTCTTGGTAAATACCAGCTTGAACAGTTGCTTCTGTTGCGAGAAGAGCAACTCTTTTTGTATTTTCAGGAATTGTTTGTAACGTCTCATCGACTATATTCAAAATAGGAATGGAGATGGAACACTGTAATTCCTCGAAATAAAGATGTGCTGTATTACACGGCATAGCAATGAAGTCTACGCCAGTACTTTCAAGTTTTTGTGCTCCTTCAATAATCGCTTTTTTCATCGCCGCATGATCAATAGGACGATCCATATAAAACGGTGTTGGGCACGAATAAAGTATCATATGAGGAAAGTCCATATCATGCTTTGCTCCGTATGTTATTTGGCAGTGTGCTACAACTGTATCGACGAATGGTCCAGTTGATTTTGGCCCCATTCCTGCTAGTATTCCGATCATTGTTTCGTCTCCTTTAATATGTAATTAAAAACGTTTTTTGCGAATGAGAACAAGAAATAAAGTAAGTAATAAAAATGAATAGACGATAGCCCAAGCTGTGAGCCATAAAGTGTGAGTAAGTATATTATATTTGTATTGTCCAAGCATTAGAAAGCTTTCGACAGGTGGTAAAAACCATAGTAACTCTTTTTTGAACCGAATTGAGGCGATCGTTATAAGTAATATAAATGTAAGACTAAGCCAAGCTGTGCTTGCTTTTTGCATAATATTTCTTGTAAATAATGTTGCGATTGAAATTCCTAGTATAGAGAAAGACATGTGGGCGAGAAATCCGACTAGAAATAAAGAAGCTGTCATTTTTTCATTAAACATTTGCAGAAAAATTGGATAGATTATGGATATAAAAGATAATACAGTACAAATGAGAAGAGCCGTAATATATTTACCAACGTATAATGCCGAAATATTATTTGTATGTGAAATAGTGATTTGTTCCTGCACAGGGTCTTCAGTATGAAAAATCGTGACCGTAATCCAGGCAGATAATAAATAAAGTGCAAGTGCTGTTTCTAAATATGTCGGTACAATAGGAGCCGGCTTATATGTATATACAAAAAGTAAGCTTACAAAGTACATCACAATAGGAGGAATGTACTTATACGATTTTGTGTAATCGAGAAAATGATAACGAATAAGCGCAAACATAATAAACCTTCTTTCGATTTAAAAATTAGGTTGTAGCAGTGTGATAGATGCTTTTTTATGTAATAAAAACTGAAGTATGTCGTTTGTATAATCTTTTTCGATATGTAATTGAATGAGGTTTTGATTTGAATTGTGTGTAACATGTATAAATCCGGATTGTTGTTGTAGTTCTATTGCTGAAAATGTTTCGTGAACGATTGCCTCAATATAGACTTGTTCTGTTGATTTTTGCACAAAGGTATCTTCCGTAATTGTATGATTAGCTAGCGTCACAATTCTATCGGCGAAGTTTTCTAGTAATTGTTTTTCGTGACATGTGAAGAGTACAGATATGCCTTGTTGTTTTAGTGAGAGCAAAATATGCTCTAGTTCTTGCTGAGAGTTAGGATCGAGCCCAGAAAGGGGTTCATCTAAAATTAATAAATGGACGTCCGTAAGTAATGCTTGCATAATACCTGTTTTTTGTTTCATACCTTTTGAAAAGTTTCGTACAACGGAATGCCTTGCGTGATGTAAGTGAAAAGATTCAAGGAGCATCGGAATTTTATTTCTTAAGTATTTTGTTGATAAACCATGAATGTGGCCGAGATGATATAAATAATCCTCTAATGTAAAACGAATCCCTTCAGGAAAATGCTCAGGTACATAACCGATTTGTATATGTTCTATTCTTTGAAGTGTCCCTGCCGTAGGTGAAATAAAACCTGCAATTATTTTGAGCAAAGTGCTTTTTCCAGTTCCGTTCCCGCCAATAATAGCGAGTGCTTCTCCTTCGGGAATGGATAAATCGATGTTGTCTAGTATGAGTGATTTGCCGTACTTCTTTTGAATTCCCCTTAGTTCTACTAGCAAAGTTCTATCCTTCTTTCTTCAAATATTGTATACATCCATTATATAGGAGAATAAGAAAAAGACGTGCAATGAGTGCACGTCTTTTTTTGATATATTTTGTCGAAGAATCGATATATCGGCAAAATCGTTGATATATTATCGTTTCTCAATCGCCACAATAAATGGCGGGTTATTTTGCTGGTTAATGAAGCCGTATCGTAAAACGTGAGCTTGTTTTTGATCTAGTTCTTCTGCAAATTTGAGAACAGCGTCGCGTTCTACTTGTCCTTCTGGATGACCGTGATAAATAACAAGGACGATGATACCTTCCGGTGCCATTACGCCTAGTAATTGTTCGATAGCCGAGAGTGTTGAGTTCGGTTTTGTGACGATATGTTTGTCACCGCCAGGAAGGTAACCTAAGTTGAAGATTGCGCCTGTTACTTTTCCTGTTGCGTCTTCTGGTAGTACGGATAAGAGTGTGTCGTGACTGTCGTGAACTAAAACAGTGCGTTCGAAAAGTTCTTTTTCTTTTAGGCGGATCGTAGAGCTTTCGATTGCTTCTTTTTGAATATCAAATCCAAATACTTTTCCGTTATCCCCAACGATTTCAGCTAGGAAGCAAGTGTCATGTCCATTGCCAAGCGTTGCATCTACTGCGTAATCGCCTTCTTTTACTGCCGTTTGCAGCAGCGAGCGAGCAAACGGTAATACACGTTCTAATTTCATTTTTGTTTCTCCTCATTTGCATATTTTCCTTGCCAGCTTCCGCGGCGTACAAATTCTGCATCGATGGAATTTAATACTTCCCATTTATTTAAGCTCCACATTGGGCCAATCATTAAATCAGGTGGACCGTCACCTGTGATGCGGTGCACAATTACGTCTTCTGGAATAATTTCAAGTTGGTCAACAACGAGACTTACGTAATCTTCAAGAGAAAGGAATTCTAGTTGTCCTTTTTCATATTGCTTTACCATTGGCGTTCCTTTTAATAAATGAAGCAAATGAATTTTAATTCCTTGTACGTCAAGTTTTGCAACTTCACGAGTTGTTTCCATCATCATGTCGTAATCTTCAAGGGGCAGACCGTTAATAATATGAGAGCAAACTCTAATGCCGTGTTTGCGTAATTTATTTACGCCTTCCACATAAGATGGATAATCATGAGCACGATTAATAAGATTTGCAGTACGTTCGTGAACAGTTTGTAGTCCGAGCTCGACCCAAAGGTACGTGCGTTTATTTAAGTCCGCTAAATATTCAACGACATCGTCAGGTAAGCAATCTGGACGAGTTGCGATAGAAAGACCGACAACGTCTTTTTCTGCTAGAAGCGGTTCGAATTTTTCTTTTAACACTTCAAGTGGAGCATGTGTATTTGTGTACGCCTGGAAATAAGCGATACATTTTCCGTCTTTCCACTTTGAGCGCATTTTTTCTTTCATTTCATGATATTGCTTTATAACATCATCGCGGCGATCGCCAGCGAAGTCACCAGATCCAGCAGCACTGCAAAATGTACAGCCTCCGTAAGCAACTGTACCGTCACGGTTCGGGCAATCGAAGCCAGCATCTAATGAAACTTTAAAGATTTTTTCACCAAATTCATTTCGTAAGTGGTAATTCCATGTATGATAACGTTTATTGTCGTTTGTATATGGAAAAGGGTTTTGAACCTTCATTACTTTCCCTCCTAAGACGAGTCAAAATAAAGTGAAACTTTAATCAGTGGGGTGTTTTGTCCATTCCCACTGATTATTAGCCCTCACCAATCGGGCGTTTACGGGCAGCAGGGCTCCCACCTATCTTTTTTGTTTCATCCAAATTTTGAGGTGGGGGGTCTTACTGCCCGCAAATAGCGGGATGAAACAAAATCCATTATAACATACTCATAAGGTTCAGATGGAAGGGACACACTAAAGGGGAATTGAAGCAAGGAGGGACAATTATGGCAGAGCGTCAATCACTTGAATCGTATATTACACAAGCGGAACAAGCGGTGGAATATGCGAAAGAACAATTAGACCAAGGTATGAAACAAGAGCATTACAATACGATGGAGTATTCAGATGCGCAGTTGCAATTAGAGCAAGCATATAATGATTTACAAACGATGCAACAACATGCGAATGATGAGCAACGCGAACAGTTAAATAGAGCACGTATGGCAATTCGCCAACTGCAACATCAAATGATTATTACACCGCACTAATAAGGAGTGAATGTAATGGCGAAACGTTCAGATCAAAATAATCCAGAGCAAAAAACACAAAATGGACATAACGCTGAATTTTCAAATGAACTTGATCCGGTTGTTCAAGTGAAACAGCGTAATAGTAAAAAAGGACAACCTCAAAAATCGAAGCAATCAGAGTAAACCAGGTCGCAATATGACCTGGTTTTATTTTGCTCTGCAAACGTCCGATTAGTGCGAGATGGACTGCTTCCACACTGATTTTATATTTTACTATATGACAATAATTTAAGATTTCTGTAAGGTTTGTCGATAGTTGTAAGCTTACTTTTCCAGTAAAGTAAGAGAGGATTTAATTTAGGACAAGGAGTTGCATTATGGGGAACAATATTACAAACAAACGAATTGATGAGTTAGATTACATTCGTGGCTTCGCATTACTGGGGATTATTTTAGTAAATATTCTTGCACTACTTAATATTAAAATTCCAGATCCTAATACAGTAGATGCAAGTTATCAAAGGTTTCTATACTTATTTGTAGAAGGTCGTTTCTTCTCAATCTTTTCCTTCTTATTTGGAGTAGGATTCTATATCTTCATTACAAGAGCAATTGCGAAAGGGAAAAATGGATATGTTCTATTTTTACGTCGTTTAGTTGCACTATTTATTTTTGGTTTGATTCATCAAATGTTTCAGCCGGGGGAAGCACTAGCATTATACGCAGTTTGTGGATTAGTCACTTTGCCGTTTTATAAAGTGAAGAAGCAAATAAATTTAGTAATCGGTCTTATTCTTACAGTGACTTTTAGTATTATGGCAGCTAAGGAATTATTACCTGTAGGTTTAATTTTATTAGGTCTTGCTGCAGGACAGTACAAAGTATTTGAAAATCTTTCAGCGAAAATAAAACAAGTGGCTATTTTTACAGGCGTTATGTTTGTTTTAAGTGTGGTAGCTTTATGGTATCAATATGGGCATGTTCCTGCTAATTCATTTGTAAATATGATACTCATGAATGAGGATGGGACAATGGATGCTGCAGGCCAATTTTTAAAAATTGGTGTTACAGTTGGACCAGTAATTTCAGCTTTCTATGTCGGAGCATTAATTTTATTACTTCAATTAAAACCAGTTCAAACATTGTTAGCACCACTGAAGTACTACGGCCGTATGGCTTTAACAAATTATATCGGACAAACTGCAATGATTTTAATTGCAGGTAGTGTGTTTAACTTTGCAGGTAATTTAACATATATGCAAACGTTATATGTATGTATCGCAATTTATGCCATTCAAATTATTTTCAGTATGATTTGGATGAAAATCTTTAAAATGGGTCCATTAGAATGGATCTGGCGTGTTATTACGTATTGGACGGTAACACCTTTAAAGAAATAAGAGTAGGAAGGGGCTGTTCCAAGTGGAACAGCCTTTTACTATTGTCAGTGAATCGATATATTTTGAAAATCGCCAATAGCATTTCATTTGCTAAGGGTAATAAAAGACGGAGCTTACATGAGCGGTTTTTTTTCTTACAAAAGTGTAAGGTAATTGTAATGTTAATAAATAGCAGTTCACCTCCAAAAGGCGCAAAATAGGTAATGGAAAAACAAGTGTAGGAGGATATATATGACGAAACCAGTTGTAGACGTGAAAAACGTTCAAAAAGTGTACGGTAAAAAAGGTGAGAACCAATCACACGCGTTAAAAGGTGTTTCATTCTCAATTCAAGAGGGTGAGTTTGTTGGCATTATGGGACCTTCTGGTTCTGGTAAAACGACATTGTTAAATGTAATTTCAACGCTTGATAAGGCGACAGGTGGCGTTGTTGAAATTGCAGGAACGGATATTACGAAAATGAAGCAAGGTGAGCTTTCTGATTTCCGCTCACAAAAGTTAGGATTCATCTTCCAAGACTTCAACTTATTAGAGAACTTATCTATTTATGAGAACATTGCACTTCCACTTTCACTTCAAGGTGTCTCGTCACGTAATATTGGTCCGAAAGTAGAGAAAGTAGCGGATATGTTAGGAATTTCAGAGATACTTCAAAAGTATCCAACTGAAGTATCTGGTGGACAGAAACAGCGTTCGGCAGCAGCGCGCGCTTTAGTGCATGAGCCTGCAATTATTTTAGGGGACGAGCCAACAGGAGCTCTTGATTCTAAAAATGCAGCAAGTTTACTTGATGCGATGACAAACTTAAATGAAGAACAAGGCGTATCTATTATGATGGTTACGCATGATCCATATAGTGCAAGTTACTGTCAGCGTATTTTATTCATTCAAGATGGTGAGCTATATAAAGAAATTCATCGCGGTGGTACACGTGAAGAGTTTTATAAAGAAATTTTAGATGTGCTTGCAGACTTAGGCACACAAAAAGCGTAAGAAAGGAGACTTTGGCATGTTATTCAAACTTTCCATGTCAGGGCTAAAAAGTAAGCTGAAAGATTATATCGTCTTACTTGTCGGTCTTGTCATGTCGATTTCAATTTTTTATATGTTCCAAACGTTAGCGCTGAATAAAGCGTTTATTGAATCTAATTCAGTGATTAAGTCTATCGGATTTGTATTCCAAGCAGGTTCATTTTTATTAGCAATAATAACCTTCTTCTATATTTTATATGCGAACTCTTTCTTATTATCTCTTCGTCAAAAAGAGTTTGGTATGTATATGATGTTAGGAGCAAAAAAGCATAAAGTTACATTACTTATGTTTATTGAAACAATCGTATTAGGTGCTGCGTCTCTTGCGATTGGACTTACAGTTGGTGTAGGACTTGCAGAAGGTATCGGTCAGTTATTAATGAAACAACTCGAATTTGCGGGTGAAGGCTATAAAGCATTTTATCTGCCATCTATGACTGTTACTTGCATCTTCTTCTTTGCACTATTTGTATTATCAGCAATTATGAACAGTATTAAGTTATCGCGTATTTCTGTACTGCAACTTGTACATGCAGATGCACAAACAGAACGTGTTGCAGTAAAAGGAAAAATGACAGGTTTAGTTGCATTCCTTGCGGTTATTTTATTAGGCATTGGCTATGCATCAATGATTTATATGGACAAACTAAAAGAAATGGGAATTATAATAGCATTAATTACAACAACAGCTGGTACTTACATGCTGTTTGGATCGCTTCTTCCAGTTACTATTAAAAAGTTAAAAAGTAATAAAAAACGTAGTGAAAAAGGACTTAACGCTTTTACATTTGCACAATTAAACTTCCGTATTAATAGTTTAACGAAAGTGCTTGCGACAGTAGCTATGTTAGTTGCTCTTGGAGCTGGTGCAATTTCAGGTGGTATGGCGTTTAAAAATAACGTTATAAAAATGGTCGATGGTTTAGTAATATATGATTCAGTTGTTCATAATCCTACAGCTGAAGAGAAGAAAATTTTAGATGGTATTCCATTTAAAGAGAAAAATGAATATCGTTACAAAGTTGACGATAAATACGTTTACTATGTAAAAGAAGATTTAGAGAACAATCGTCCTTTAGTAAAAGATATGGCAAATATGGAATCGATGAAGGATTTAGTAAATACGAAAAAAGTTTCAGAGGAACTACCAGTAGGTGCAGTTTCTAGAGAAATGAATGAAAAAGATGCGAACGCTAAAGAACTTCCAGGAGAATGGGTTGATGCTTTTAGTACAATCCAGCCATATTATATATACGAAGATCATGCAATTAAAATTGTGGATCAAAAAATGTACGATGGGATAAATGGTAAAGAAAGTATAGCATTTATCGGAAAAACAGATGACTTTTTAACATACACAAAAGAATGGAAAAAACTTGACGAGTTGCAGCTAGATAAATATAAAAATGTAACGGCTGAAAGAATGAACAGTAAATATCAAGCTTACGATATGTTCTACGGTGTTGCGAGTGGAACAGTGTTTATGGGCTTCTTCCTTGGAATTGCTTTCTTAGCGATGATGGCAAGTTGCTTAATGTTTAAAATTCTTTCTGGTGCATCAAAAGATATTACGCGTTATCAAATGCTTCGTAAAATCGGTGTGCGCCGTGAATTATTAACAAAATCTATTTATAAAGAGTTATTCTTAGTATTCCTATTCCCGGCAATTGTGGGTATTGCTCACGTATTAGTTGGTATGAATATTTTCGGTTTCATTTTAGTTGATCCGTATTTCCGTATTTGGGTACCGATTGTAATTTTCGTAGTCATTTATGCAATTTACTACTTCATTACAGTTCAATTGTATAAAGGAATTGTTCTTCCAAAAGAAGATTAATAACGAAAATACCGAGCAGGGGGTGCTCGGTATTTTTATTATTTTCAGAAAAAATAATAAAAAACGTTGATATGTTACTTAATTGTGTTATAGAATATAATTAAGTAACATAAACTGAATGTATAAAGTAGCAGGAACTGAAAGGAGGAATCTAACTTGCAGAAAGAAGATGGATCTTTATTTGAAGTTATAGGTATAGCGCTAAGGTCCAAAGAAGTTTTACTATTTTCATTTTTATCCCTCGTTATTTTTCTAACCGCAACGTATTTTTACAATAGTAAGTTTCCAAATCATAAATATCCAGAATTTTTAGGTGCATTAAAGTATATCGCTCCAATTGTATAGCGTAAAAAATTTAAAAGGAAATGGATAATACATGGAATTCCCATAGCATGATAAGGTAAAATGGACAACATGATGAGAAAATTACCGTTCATAAGATGAGGAGAATACATGTATGGAAGTTGTAGAGGCATTAAAAGATATAAGCCAAATTGAGGCTATGAAAAAATATTTGAAAGAGCATTCCCAGCGAGATTATCTTTTATTCGTTATTGGAATTAACACGGGTTTAAAAATTACTGAACTACTGAGCATTAAATTCGAAGATGTATTAAATGAAGATGGAACTGCTAAAGAGTTTTATTCTCTTCCTGTGAAAGATGAAAAATTTAAACAAGATATTTATTTAAATACAAAAGTAAAAGAAGCGCTTTTAGCGTACGTACAATCTTTTGATATTCAAAGAGAAAATTATGTATTTCAATCTAATAAAACAACAAATTCAATTTCGCGCCAACAAGCTTATCGTGTTATTCATAGTGCAGCTGAAGCGGTTGGGATACTTGGTAAGATTGGAACGAATTCTATGCGAAAAACGTTTGGATTTCATGCGTATAAAAGAGGAATAGCAATCGCGCTGTTGCAAAAACATTTTCATCACGCGACCCCATCAGAAACGCTCAAGTATTTAGGGATATCAAAAGATGAAAAGTTTAAAACAG
Organism: Bacillus sp. NPDC057893; assembly: GCF_042796455.1. Taxonomy (NCBI): domain Bacteria; kingdom Bacillati; phylum Bacillota; class Bacilli; order Caryophanales; family Bacillaceae; genus Bacillus; species Bacillus sp. NPDC057893. The sequence continues at coordinate 131,329 of NZ_JBHVNG010000001.1, forward strand.
AGATTGATGTAGATTTGTAAAAGGAAAGAGCCGTAACTAAAAAAAATTAGGAGGCGGGAATATGAATATTAGAGAGAGTGAACTACCGGGCATTGGATGTAAATTTGAAGTGATAACAAAAGGTAATGAAAAAATGGTTATTGTTATTCACGATGATGGAAGAAGGGAAATGTATCATTTTGATGCCGATCATGATGAGAGTATTTCAAGCATTTCTCTTCGCGATTCTGAAGCAAGACAAATTGCGGCTATATTAGGCGGAATGGTATATAGACCACAAGCTTTAGATACAATTGAAATGGCTTTTGAAGGATTATCAATTGAGTGGTTTAAAATAGAAAATAACGCACCAGTGGTTCAGAAAACAATTGGTAGTTTAAGTGTTAGAAAAACATATAACGTAACAATCATTGCTATTTTGAAAAAGAATATGAAGAAGTTCTTTAATCCAGGCCCAGATTCAATTATTGATGCTGGTGATATGCTCGTATTATCGGGCGAAAGACATGAAGTGAAAAGAATCATTAAGGAATTACTTTCAGCAGGAGGTGATTCGTAATCGATGGATACTTTAATTTTTGAAGTTGGAACTGCGCTAGTATTAGTAGCTTTTGCAGCTATCCTCGCTGCAAAGTTAAAGTTTTCGATTATTCCGTTTCTCATTATACTCGGTATGCTAGTGGGGCCTCATGCCCCAGATTTAGGACTTATCGATTTAAGGTTTATTGAAAGCGGAGAAGTTATTTCCTTCCTCGGCCGTGTTGGCGTCATATTCCTCCTATTCTACTTAGGCTTAGAATTCTCAATAAAAAAATTAATTAAATCAGGAAAGTCGATTGCTTTTGGGGGTAGTGTTCATATATCGCTTAATTTCATATTAGGTTTACTTTATGGATATATAATGGGCTTCCCCTTACTAGAAACATTAATTATTGCTGGAATTATTACAATCTCATCGAGTGCAATTGTAGCGAAAGTAATCGTTGATTTAAGAAGAACTGGTAATAAAGAGACAGAACTAATTTTAGGAATCATTATGTTTGATGATATCTTTTTAGCTGTATATTTATCAGTTGTTTCAGGATTAGTACTCGGAGGTGCAACATCATTTGTAGGTGCTCTTACATCCGTGTTAATCGCAGTAGGATATATGTTACTATTCTTTGTAATCGCTAGAAAAGCTACGCCGTTCCTAAATAAAGTATTAGATATTTCGTCAAACGAAATTTTTATTATCGTAATATTCGCTATTTTATTCTTTGTAGCAGGATTTTCAGAAACAATTCATGTTGCGGAAGCGATTGGGGCTTTATTGTTAGGACTCGTCTTTTCAGAAACAGAGCATAGTGATCGAATCGAGCATCTCGTTGTTCCGTTTCGTGATTTCTTTGGAGCTATATTTTTCTTCAGCTTCGGTTTAAGTATAGATCCGTTTTCGCTTGGAGGAGCAGTATGGTTGGCATTAGGAGCAGTTTTCATTACTCTCATCGGTAATTTTACAGCTGGAATGATTGCAGGGCGTAAAGCCGGGTTATCGCATAAGGCTTCTACGAATATCGGTTTAACACTTATATCACGTGGGGAATTCTCCATTATTGTCGCGAATCTCGGAATAGCGGGTGGCTTAATGGCAACGATTAAACCATTCTCAGCTTTATATGTTTTAATATTGGCGTCGTTAGGGCCATTATTAACGAAGGAGTCTGGGAGAATATACTCTCTACTAGACAAAATATTTAAATGGAGTGCTAAAGAAAGTGCAAAACGTAAAAAGGAAGTTGGATAACCTTTCGCGAGGGAACGATTCCATTATTTATAGATTAATATTTTACAAAGACGATTAGAATACATTCTAATCGTCTTTGTGCTATTATCTGAATTTCATCAACTATTAATCAGTTGCCTTCCTATTTAAAAACGACTACAATTTTACTGTTATATATATGAACGAAAAAAAGAGAATAGGAGGGGAGACTATGCCAAGGAAAGTATGGCTATTAGTAGCTGGGATGATTATTAATGTCACGGGTGCTTCTTTTTTATGGCCTTTTAATACAATTTACTTACATGATAGTTTAGGGAAATCTTTATCAGTGGCCGGAATGGTATTAATGATTAACTCGCTTACTGGTGTAATCGGAAACTTACTCGGCGGTGTTTTATTTGATAAATGGGGCGGTTATAAATCAATTTTAGTAGGGATTGTCATTACACTCGTATCGATTTTAGGTCTTGTGTTCTTCCACGGATGGCCGTTATATGTTGTGTGGTTAGCATTAATCGGCTTCGGTTCTGGAATGGTGTTTCCATCGATGTATGCGATGGTTGGGACGGTTTGGCCAGAAGGCGGACGAAGAGCGTTTAATGCGATGTATGTTGGACAAAATGTTGGTATTGCTATTGGAACAGCGTGCGGTGGATTAGTTGCGTCTTATCGTTTTGATTATATTTTCTTAGCGAACTTTATTTTATACTTTGTTTTTTTCTTAATTGCTTTTATTGGATTCCATGGTATGGAAGACAAAAAAGAGCCAGGAGTGCAAAAGGAAATCGAAACGAAAAAAGGGTGGACGCTTACACCTGGATTCAAAGCACTTCTTATTGTGTGTGTAGCATATGCTTTATGCTGGGTTACATACGTACAGTGGCAAGGTGCAATTGCAACGCATATGCAAGAATTAAATATTAGCCTTCGTCACTATAGTTTATTATGGACGATAAACGGAGCGATGATTGTTTGTGCGCAGCCGCTCGTTAGTATGCTAATTCGCTGGATGAAGCGTTCTTTAAAGCAACAAATTATGATTGGAATTATCATTTTTGCGGCGTCATTCATTGTGTTAAGCCAAGCGGAGCAATTTACGATGTTCCTCGTTGCGATGGTGACATTAACAATTGGTGAATTATTCGTATGGCCAGCAGTTCCGACCATTGCAAATATACTTGCACCGAAAGATAAGTTAGGATTTTATCAAGGGGTCGTAAATAGTGCGGCGACTGTAGGGAAAATGTTCGGACCAGTCGTTGGCGGAGCAATTGTTGATATATACAATATGGAAGTATTGTTTATAGCGATCATGGTAATGCTTGTAGTAGCGCTTATAGCAACGAGTATTTATGATAGACGAGTAAAAGTAGAAGAAACAGTTGAAGAAAAAATTGCAGTTTAGTTTGACGGAACATGCAACATGTTTTAGAATATATTTAATTAACTCATATTTGTAATAACAGTGAGAAGGAGTAGTAGTAATAGAAGCTGGTTTAGAGAGTTGACGGTCGGTGCAAGTCAATCCACGTTTCGTTATGAACTCGCCTTTGAGTTGCAGTTGTGAAATCATTAGTAGCAATTGCCGTTAATCCACGTTACGGATCTAAGCGAATGTATTTATTACATTAATTTAGGGTGGTACCGCGGGAATCTATAACCTCTCGTCCCTTTCTAGGGATGAGAGGTTTTTTGTATTTTGGGCGGTGAAAATAAATAGAATTTCAAGGAGGGTATCTCATGAGCTTTAATCATCAAGAAATTGAGAAGAAGTGGCAAGGTCATTGGGAAGAGAATAAAACATTCCGTACGCCAGATGAGACAGAAAAACCAAAATTTTATGCGCTAGATATGTTCCCATATCCATCAGGTGCAGGCTTACACGTAGGTCATCCAGAAGGTTATACAGCGACAGATATTTTATCTCGTATGAAGCGTATGCAAGGATATAACGTTCTTCATCCAATGGGATGGGATGCATTCGGTCTTCCAGCAGAGCAATATGCACTTGATACTGGAAACAGCCCGGCAGAATTTACAGAGCTTAATATTAATACGTTCCGTAATCAAATTAAAGCATTAGGCTTCTCTTACGATTGGGATCGTGAAGTAAATACAACAGATCCAACCTACTACAAGTGGACACAATGGATCTTCCTAAAACTATTTGAAAAAGGTTTAGCTTACGTTGATGAAGTACCTGTAAACTGGTGCCCAGCACTTGGTACAGTACTTGCAAACGAAGAAATCATTGACGGTAAGAGTGAGCGTGGTGGACATCCAGTTGAGCGTCGTCCGATGAGACAGTGGATGTTAAAAATTACAGCTTACGGAGATCGTCTATTAGAAGATCTAGATGAGCTTAATTGGCCAGAAAGCTTAAAAGACATGCAACGTAACTGGATCGGTCGTTCTGAAGGTGCAGAAGTACACTTCAACATCGAGGGTACAGATGAGAAGTTCACAGTTTTCACAACGCGTCCTGATACACTATTTGGTGCAACATACTGTGTACTTGCTCCGGAACATGCACTTGTTGCAGAAATTACAACAGCAGATCAAAAAGAAGCTGTAGAAGCTTACATTAACTCTGTTAAAATGAAGAGCGATTTAGAGCGTACAGAACTTGCGAAAGAGAAAACTGGTGTATTCACTGGTGCTTACGCAGTTAACCCAGTAAACGGTGAGAAATTACCAATCTGGATCGCTGATTACGTTCTTGCAACTTACGGAACAGGTGCTGTAATGGCAGTTCCAGCTCACGATGAGCGTGATTATGAATTCGCATCAGTATTCAATCTTCCAATGAAAGAAGTTGTAAAAGGCGGAGATATTACGAAAGAAGTGTACACAGGTGATGGTGCACACGTAAACTCAGCATTCCTTGATGGATTAAATAAAGAAGAAGCAATTGTGAAAATGATTGAATGGCTTGAAGTAACAAGTGCAGGAAATCAAAAAGTAACGTACCGTCTACGTGACTGGTTATTTAGCCGTCAACGTTACTGGGGTGAGCCAATTCCAGTAATCCATTGGGAAGATGGCACAATGACAGCTGTGAAAGAAGAAGAATTACCATTAGTTCTTCCAAAAACAGAGAACATTCGCCCTTCAGGTACAGGTGAGTCACCACTTGCAAATATTGAAGAGTGGGTAAATGTTGTTGATCCTGAAACTGGTAAAAAAGGTCGTCGTGAAACAAATACAATGCCACAATGGGCTGGTAGCTGCTGGTACTACCTACGCTACATCGATCCAAACAACAGCGAAGCACTTGTAGATCCTGAAAAAGTAAAACAATGGCTTCCAGTTGATATTTATATCGGCGGAGCAGAGCACGCTGTACTTCACTTACTATATGCTCGTTTCTGGCATAAAGTATTATATGATATCGGTGTAGTTCCAACGAAAGAACCGTTCCAACAATTATTCAACCAAGGTATGATCTTAGGTGAAAACAACGAGAAAATGAGTAAATCAAAAGGTAACGTTGTAAACCCGGATGATATTGTAGCAAGCCACGGTGCAGATACACTTCGTCTATACGAAATGTTCATGGGACCATTAGATGCTTCAATCGCTTGGTCTGAAAATGGTCTTGACGGAGCTCGTCGTTTCCTAGACCGCGTATGGCGCCTATTCATTCAAGATAATGGTGAATTAAGTGAGAAAATTACTGATGCACCAAATAAAGAGCTTGAAAAAGCTTACCACCAAACAGTGAAGAAAGTAACAGAAGACTATGCAGAGCTTCGCTTCAACACAGCGATTTCTCAAATGATGGTATTCATCAACGATGCATACAAAGCTGAAACACTTCCGAAAGAATATGTAGAAGGTTTCGTAAAAATGATTGCACCAGTTGCACCTCACATCGGGGAAGAACTATGGAGCAAGCTTGGATACAATGAAACAATCACATATGCAAGCTGGCCAACATTTGATGAGTCTAAACTTGTAGAAGATGAAGTTGAAATCGTTGTTCAAATTATGGGCAAAGTTCGTGCAAAATTAACAATGAGTAAAGACGCATCAAAAGAAGAAATGGAACAACTTGCACTTGAGGAAATCAAAGAACAAATTGAAGGGAAAACAGTTCGTAAAGTAATTGTTGTTCCTGGAAAACTTGTTAACGTTGTTGCAAACTAATTAATTATTAATAAAAGCTCAGAGCGTTTATGCTCTGAGCTTTTTTATGTGAAAAATAATCTCTGGATCACCTTCATTTAAGTTTTCGATCATTCCACTACGCATAAATCCATTCGTTTTAAAAACTTTTTGCATATTTGTATTCGGTTCGTTCGTTGAAGAGAATATTTTTTGAGTAGGAGAATGCCTTAACGTATATGAGATTAATGAGCTTGCATGACCTTGTCTTCTTTTCGTTGGCGAAACAATGATTAATGAGAGGAAAGTATAACGAAAGAAATTTGTATCGTATGTTAGAAAACCAAAAATGGAATTGTCTTCTTTTGCAATTATGCAGTTTCCTTCATCGATAGCGTGTTTAATATAATTTCGTCTACTATCGTCTCCGATTACAGCGACATCTATATCTCCGATTGAATCTAAATCAGTTATTTCAGCCTTCGTTATGATCATCAATACAACGCCCTCCTTTTAGAGTGAATAATCAGTTAATTGCTTTTGACACGAATGGAGAACAAATAAAAAAGCGCGGAATTCCCATATAGACAAACACCTATTCTTCTATAGAAAATATGATAAAAAAGGTAGGCTAAATGAGAAGAAGAGGTGAAAGTAATGAAAGGAATGGATAATAATGCACCGCATGGCTTTATGGTAGGTGAGGAAGACGGTTATGCACAGATGATGTTAATGGGGGGCGCTGGACAGCAAGGATATGGAGAAATCCCAATGTGGATGGGAGGAGCAGGAGGAGGCTTTCCAGGGGGAATGGGAGGATTTCCAACATCAGTAGCTGGAGCACAAACAGGCTTTCCAGGGGGAATGGGAGGGTTTCCAACATCAGTAGCTGGAGCACAAACAGGCTTTCCGGGGGGAATGGGAGGATTTCCAACGTCGGTAGCCGGAGCACAAACAGGCTTCCCAACATTTGTAGGGGGAGCACAGGGTGGAGTTCCTGTAGGTATGCCAACTACATTCCCATCTTTCGTTGGAGGCGTACAAACAGGATTTCCTGTACCTGGCGTTGGTGTTGTAGCTGGTGGAATCGGCGGCTTCCCTCAAGGTGTTCATGGTCATCATGTGCACCACGGTCATCATCAACATCATGGCCATCAACAGCATCACGGTCATCAACAGCATCACGGTCATCAACAGCATCATGGCCATCAACATCATGGCCATCAACAGCATCACGGTCATCATCAACAACAAGTACATCACCAAGGCCATCACCAAATTCATCCGCAGGCTGTTCTTTATCAAACTCATCAAGGTCAGCAGCATGATCACCACGGTCAACATCACCACCACGGTCAACATCACCACCATGGTCAACATCACCACCATGGTCAACAGCATCACCAAGGCCACCATCAGCAACAAGTACATCACCAAGGTCATCACCAAGCTCATCCGCAGGCTGTCCTTTATCAAACTCATCAAGGTCAGCAGCATGGTCACCACGGTCAACATCACCACCATGGTCAACATCACCACCAAGGTCAACAGCATCACCAAGGTCAACATCAACATCATGGTCAACAGCATCAGCATGGTCAGCAGCAACACCAAGGTCAACAGCAATATCAGCAATATCAGCAGCAACAACAGCCTTGGGCAGGTGGAATTGGAGCAGGGACTGCAGCAGGAGCAGCAGCTGGTACTGCAGGAGCAGCAGGACACGCGGGACACGTGGGTCATTAATGAATTGCAGGAAAAAAGACATAATAAAAAACTGCTAGGAGATCCTAGCAGTTTTTTTCAGCTTCTTGGCGCTGACGTTCGATTTCCGCACGAAGTTGTGGTTCCGGTGCTTGCCATCCTTCTGGCTTCATAATTTTGCCATCGCCCTCGCGGAATCGAGGCTTTCCATCAGGGAATAGTTTTGCCATGTTAGCATTGTTTACAATTTCAAATCCTTTATCTGGACGTACGCCCATTTCTGCAAACGTTCCGAATGCAAAGTAAATAAGGTCAATAAGTGCATCATATTGATCTTCAACAGTTGTTGCTTCTAGAAATTCTTCTAACTCTTCTTGCATAAAGCTAGCACGAATTTTTGCACGCTCTTCTGTTAGTTTTGTTGGAGTACTTGTCACAGGATGTCCGAACTCTTCATGCATTTTTGCAACAAGTTCGTATCCTTTATCTAAACCTTTTTCGTTTGTCATGTTGTTTCATCCTTTCTTACGTTATGCCGAAGTTTATCCCGCATTAACGGGCAGTAAGACTCCCACCTCAAAAGTCGCAAATGCGAGGAAGCGAGGTGGGAGATAACTGCCCGTAAAAGCCCGATTGGTGAAGGCTAATAATCAGCGGGGAATGGACAAAATCCCCACTGATTAAAGTTTCACTTTATTGTAACATAAGGTAGTTATTAAATAAAAAGAACATCTTATGAGAAATAAGATGTTCGCTCGTTATTCTTCTTTCTTAATTAAAATGGATAAAATAAGATCGATGCCAAACATTCCGATGAGTAGCATTGGTATAACGACAAGTAAATAACGTGTGAAAGAAACATTTTTTAAGTATGTATGAGCAAATAAAAAGACGCCGAGAAATAAAATACCATTTAAAATAGGTTTTACTAATTTTTTAGACATAAGCTCCCCCGTAAATATCTTTTCTCTCTATATTTGGTAATGAAAAACTCCTCTCTCCGTTGTATCATGCCGGAGGGAGGAGTTCAATCATTATCATTCAATTACGCCAGAATTTGTAATGTTAACTGTGTATTTTATTGTAATGGGAACATCTTTGTACATTTTTCTCCACTCTTCTAATTTGAATGAGCGATAATGTTCTTTGTATCTTGCACCAAGGCCGAGCGGATCCACATTTAAAGATTTAAACTGTTTAATTAGTTTGTTAGCTGTTGCATCTAATTGTTTTTCAACTGATTTTTCTATTTTTTTTGTGTTCTTTTTATTGTCTAAGTTGAACTGTTTAGATATTTCTTGAATACGCGCTTCTAGTTTGACGTGTATAAAAAATGATGGTTTTCCGTCTTTAATATTTACTTGGTAATTAGGGACGGAGCGAATATTATTAATGATTGTGTATCCAGAGTTTGCTTTAAATTCATGTGAATCTAATCGGTGTTTTTCCAATAAGCCTTTAAAGGCAAACATATCATGATAATTAATTTTGCCAATATATTTATCTCCTTTTAAAAGGCCGATGCCAGTAATTTTTATTTTATCTTTATCTTTTTTGAGAATTGGTAAATAGGAATCTTGGCCTTCACGATAATATCGATAAGCTCCTAAATGTAGATTGTCAGTAGGTAAAGGGCCTGTTTGCATATTATGGTCTAACATTTTCTTTATATAAATGGCAACGTTAGATGATGTTGTATATTTACCTTTTAGTAAGTCCATTCCAGTTCCTTCTAATAGACCGACATACATTGAGTTCCCGATGTTCACATCACGAATTAACGTGTCAAAGGAAGTTGATAACCCTTTTTTAGCAATTTTTGTAGTAAATAAAGCAATACGCATTTGTCCGCTTGCAAACGGTTGAGAGGATTCTAAAGAAGTATCCGCTTTTACTTGTTTTACTGCGTTTCCTACTCCTTCAAAGACTTGAACTTTATTCCCTTTTTTCTGTATAGGACAAACGAATGTGACTTTTACTTTATTATCTTTTGCTGTATCAAAAACAGTCCCTTGAATTAGGTTAACATCATCGATAATATTTTTTTGTAAGCAACCAGTTAGACTAAGGACGCTGATACAAGAAAGAAGCATTAATTTTCTTTTGATTTTTTCCATTTTCTTTTCACCCACACAATAATAAATAGAATTGGGATGTATATGTATATAAGCCAAAAACTAATCCTTGATGCATTACTAATAAAATCGTTAATATCATGTCTGTTCGTTAAAAGCTGTGAAATAATGAGGGTAATGAGCATAAAAGCAATTAAAACACCTCTTTGTTTTACACGAAATATTTCGTGTGTTCCTCTTGTTGCTGCCCATAACGGAAGGATAAAACTCGTAACAATAACGAGTGCATAAGCGGAAATTGCAATATATTCTAGTCTTTCAATGAATGGTAATTGGATTACCTGGGTCATAGAAAGTTGTGACCATATCGTTTTTAATAATTGTTTCTCACTAAAAAATGCAAAGGCTAAAAGGGTACTAAATAAATATAGAAGATTTGAAAATAAAGCTCCGTATTGAGCGAATTTATGAGATTGTTTCGGATTTTTCACAAATGGATAAACCATGAGATAAATTTCAAACCCTGTCATACTGTAGATTGACAGATTGGCGGCTTTTAAAATATCTGAAAAAGAATGTGTGAACATAGGTAGTAAATTAGACCAATGTGAGTATTTCAAAACGAATAGGCTAAGCAATAAATATCCCAATGTACCGCCAACTGAGATGACACAAATGCCAGTAATTACGCGAAAACCAGAGGAAATAATGTAATAGCTAACTAGGCATAAACAGAGTGTTAACATAAAAGTTGAAGCGGTAGGAAACATCCATACTTGAATAATTTCAACGTATGTTCGAATGACTGAAATACTAACAGTTAAAAAATAGGCTATAAAGATGAGATTAATGCCGTTTCCTAGCCATTTTCCAAACGTTTGTCGCTGTAAATCAATTAAATTTCCGTTTGTTTCTTTTAACAAGAAATACATCATCCATAGGAGAATATGAATGATGATTCCTGTGAGAAGGACACCTATCCAGCCATCGTATCCTGCTGCTTTCGCAATAATTCGGGCAAATCCGAGAACACCAGCACCAAATTGTGCACCGTGAATTAAAAAGAAAACGAAGACGGGTGATATTTGGTGTTCGGCTTTAATTTTACTCATCGATGCACCTCATTTCTTAATCATCAAAATCTGACGTATGTTTCGTAGAAATTCCATTAGTTGCTTTCTTTACGTGTTGCGGTCTTGCTTGAACATCTCGAGTATCAATCATTGTTAATGGAAAACGAATCCAAGAATCTTTAAAGGATTGTTGTCTCGTTGGATAAAAGAGAGCGTACGGCTTACGTAAAGAAGTAAGTCTAAACAAATGGGTAAATAAAAAGATAAATCCAAGAGATATACCGAAGAGCCCACCTATTTCTGCAAATGCGAGAAATGGGAAACGTAGTAAACGAACGGCGTTACCCATTTTATAAATGGGCGTAATAAAGGAAGCTAACGCTGATAAGGCAACGATAATTAATAAAATATTACTCGTTAAACCAGCTTGCACGGACGCTTGCCCGATTACGATACCGCCTACAATACCGAGCGTTTGTCCGACCTTCATAGGTAACCTTGCTCCAGCTTCTCTTAATAAATCAATCGCAAGTTCCAAGAAAAGTGCTTCTATTAAAGGGGGAAATGGTACTTGAGCCCTTGATAAAATCAATGTTTCAAGTAAGTCACTCGGAACTAATTCATAATGATAATTCAAAACTGCAACGTATAATGGAGTTGCACAAATTGAGAATAGAACAGCGATCAATCTTAAAATCCTTGAGAATGTAGCGTATAGCCAAGAAACGTTATAGTCTTCTGGTGAAATGAAAAAATCGAAATATGATACAGGTGTTAATAGGACACTCGGAGAACCATCAACAAAAATAGCGATTTTCCCATCAATAAGTGCTTTTGTGACTCTATCAGTGCGTTCTGTATTTATATAGAGAGGGAAAATTGACTTTTCACCCATTAATTCTTGTATATAAGCACTATCATTAATTTGATCATATTCAAGAGCGCGTAATGATTCCTCTAGAAAATCTACATTATCTTTTTCAGCTAGGTTGTCTAAATACATCATGACAACTTTTGTTTTTGAAAACTCACCGATAATCATTTCTTTTGTGTTTAAATCTAAAACAGGAAGGCGTTTTCGTACTAAATTAATATTCGTATCAATATCTTCTACGAATCCTTCTTGTGGCCCGATAACGGTTGATTCGTTTAATGGAGGAGTTGGTGCACGATAATTATCAATTGCAATGTTTGCAAGCATACATTTTTGATCTTGTTGGTTCAATTGAATAATCGCATGTCCCTTTAAAACCATGTCCTCAATTTTTTGTAAGTCGTTCGTAATTGTAATACCACTCATCGGAATATGTTCTTTCAGCTCTTCTAGTGAAGCGCATGGTCGTTCTAAAAGAGTAGGCATTAAATATTTTTGTAATTTCTCCCCATCAAGTGAAGGGCGATAGTAAGAAATCCAGTAAGGCATCGTTTCATCGTCAGATGTATGATAATTAATAAAATCACTAGACTTTTTTAGCTTCGTTATTAAGTCTTGTAGAGAATGAATGCGGTCCTTTTTTGGCTTACTAAAGTCATAAATGCTGTTACTTCCAGAGCTTTGCTGCTTGTCTTGAGAAGAATCCTCTTGTTTAGAATTTTGCTGCTTGTTTTGAGAAGAATCCTCTTGCTTAGAATTTTGCTGTTTGTCTTGAGAAGGATTGTCTTGCTTAGAACTTTGCTGTTTGTCTTGAGAAGAATCCTCTTGTTTAGAATTTTGCTGCTTGTCTTGAGAAGAATCCTCTTGTTTAGAATTTTGCTGCTTGTTTTGAGAAGAATCCTCTTGCTTAGAATTTTGCTGTTTGTCTTGAG
>NZ_JBHVNG010000001.1:143955-148788 GCF_042796455.1 Bacillus sp. NPDC057893
GAGAAGAATCCTCTTGTTTAGAATTTTGCTGCTTGTTTTGAGAAGAATCTTCTTGCTTAGAATTTTGCTGCTTGTCTTGAGAAGAATCCTCTTGTTTAGAATTTTGCTGCTTGTCTTGAGAAGAAGCAGCAGTTTGTTCCTTACTTTTTGGCTCGTCATTCTTATCTTTGGTATGTTCCTTTTGATCATCAGACTGTTTTTCCGAATCAGCTGTCTCTTTTGTATTTGAGTTTTTTTTCTTACGTAACCAATTCCAAATCATATGTATGCCCTCTTTGATTGTGTAATATAGTGCTATTTTGTGGCTAATTTTGTATATTATTCATTTATTTATGAAAAGAAGAAGGAGAATGCTTTCCGCAGAAAAAAATCCTTTAGTAAGGAGTTCATAATATGACGGGAAGAAGGCGAGTCAATGCAAATTGTAAAGAAGGAGAAGTTTGTTTTAAAAGAGTTTATTTTTGAAAATGGTAGGGGAATTCCTGTTCAAATGGGGTATGAGACGTATGGTGCTTTAAATAGAGAAAGGTCAAATGCGATTTTGGTTTGCCATTATTTTAGTGCAACGAGTCACGCGGCAGGAAAATATACAGAGCATGATGAGGAAGCTGGTTGGTGGGATGGATTAATTGGACCTGGGAAAGCAATTGATACAAATAAATATTTCGTTATATGTACTGATAACCTTTGTAATGTACAGGTGAAGAACCCTTACGTGATTACAACGGGACCAAAATCGATAAATCCGATGACTGGTTTTGAGTATGCGATGGATTTTCCAGTTTTCACATTTTTAGATGTAGCACGTATGCAATATGAGTTAATAAAAGATATGGGCATTTCTAGATTACATGCTGTAATGGGACCTTCGGCAGGTGGGATGATTGCGCAGCAATGGGCTGTCCACTATCCTCATATGGTAGAACGAATGATTGGAGTTATTACGAATCCACAAAATCCAATTATAACGTCGGGAAATGTAGCGCAAAATGCAATTGAAGCAATTCAGCTTGATCCAAATTGGAAAGGTGGAAAGTACGGAGAGGAGCAACCAACGAAGGGGCTTCATTTAGCGAATAAAATGATGTTTATGAACGCATTTGATGAACATTTTTATGAAAAGGCATTCCCGCGGAACAGTATAGAAATGGTACCTTATCAACAATTTTCTGCATTAACATCATTTGAGAAAGAAATAAATAAAGTGACATGTAAAAGTATAGATTTAGTAGATGCAAATTCATGGATGTATACTACAAAAGCGGTCTTATTACATGATATTGCATATGGATTTTCTTCCTTAGAAGAGGCTCTTTCTAAGATTGAAGCGAATGTACTCATGATTCCATGCAAACAAGATTTACTTCAGCCGCCTCGTTCCAATTATAAAATGGTAGAAATTTTGCAAAAGCAGGGGAAGTATGCAGAAGTATATGAGATAGAAAGTATAAATGGGCATATGGCAGGAGCGTTAGATGTTCATTTATTTGAAAAGAAAGTTTATGAGTTTTTAAATCGGAAAGTATCTAGTTTTGTGTAGGAAATAATTAATGTGAAAAGGTGCATGATTTATAGTAGGCACCTTTTTTTACATGATTTGCAGACGGAAAATATATGAAGCGATTGATAAACCGAAGAAAGCTATACTAAGTAATAGAAATAAGAATGACATTTCTTGAGGGGATTTTATCTTTTTATTATTTTTCATACTAAGAGCAATAACTGCAAAAACTAAGAAAATGATGCCCGTAATGAAAAGAAAAAGTGTCATTTTAACTGGCTCCTTTCATCAAACAAGTATATTGAGGATACAATGCGCCAGTTATGTTTGTAAAGAATAAGTTTTGCGGGAAAATTGAGAAATAAATGTTCCATTCTTTGCGTTCCTTCCTTCGCGTGCTAAAATTGATGAGCAATGTTTGTTTAAAGAAGAAACTGAAGGTTTTATTGTATATAAGGAGGAACTACATATGACAGAAGTAAAAACAATTACTACAGAAGAAGTGCAAGAGCGTTTAGAAAATGGAGAAACATTATTTTTAGTAGATGTAAGGGAAGATGAAGAAGTAGCGACAGGGAAAATTCCGGAAGCTGTACATATTAAAATGGGCGATATTCCAAATAAAGTAGATTTCTTTGAGAAAGAGAATGAATATATCTTTATTTGCCGTTCGGGAATGCGTAGTGAAAATGTATGCCATTATTTAAATGAGCAAGGATTTAAAACAGCGAATATGGTTGGCGGTATGCTTCAATATGAAGGTGAAACTAAATAATCAGCTAAAAAAACTTGAAACGTGTGTGTTTCAAGTTTTTTTCTTTTGCATACAGTGTATAAAAGGGGGAGGCGAAATGGGAATTAACATGCGTAAAGTAAAAATTATTAATAATACAGGAGCTGTTAATGTCGGCGACTGTTATAATATCTCACCTTTAGCTGTGGCAAAAATATACGCCGGTGCTGGAGGATCAAGTACGGCTATTTTTTTAAATGGGAAGCGGCAGCCAGAAGCGGTGATTAGAACGTCAGTATTTCTTCCACCGTTAGCGACGAGTACACGTACATTAGGTTCGTAAAGGAGAGGTAGAGTGTAAGTATGCCAGCACGTATAAAAGAGTTTATTATCGTTAATAACACTGGGAATATATTTACGGGTGATAATTTGAGGGATACTTCGTTTACTGCCTCGAAATCGTATAGTGGTTCAACGGGTTGCACTTGGATTGATGTTGTTACAGTAATAGGGACGGAGACGAAGCTTTGTTTACAGCCGGGGGATTCTGTGACGACAACATATACGAGAGGTATTTCTGCTAGTACTTTAACAGGAGGGAATACGGGCCAAAGTGCAAATGCGTCGAGTACTACGCAAGCAGCACCAAATACAGATAATACAGATTCAGTTGCAGGACTCCCCTAAGGCATAGGGGAGTTTTTATTTAGAAGAAGAACTTGTGTTACATAAAAATGGCAGGAATTGTTTTAAAAGTAGTATTGGAGACAGCTTTAGAAAATACAATTCAAATGGAAGGTGAATTTTTATATAGAACATATTTTGCAGCTGTAGTTTGCTTTTGAGGGGGTGGAAGTGGTGGAAAAAAATGATGGAAAACAAAAAATACAAGCGTCGATAAATTCTAATTTTAAAATATCGCCAGATCTTGTCGGCCCAACTTTTCCTCCAGTGCCAACTGGAATGACAGGGATAACAGGGGCGACAGGAAGTACGGGAGCGACAGGAAGTACAGGTCCAACCGGAAGTACGGGTGCAGCGGGAGATACAGGTCCGACAGGAAATACAGGAGCAACGGGAAGTACAGGAGTGACAGGCCCGACAGGAAATACAGGAGCAACGGGAAGCACGGGTCCGACAGGAAATACAGGAGCCACAGGAAGTACGGGTCCGACAGGAAATACAGGAGCCACAGGAAGTACGGGTCCAACAGGAAATACGGGAGCAACGGGAAGCACGGGAGCAACAGGAGTCACAGGTGCAACCGGAAGTACTGGAACAACGGGAGATACAGGTCCGACAGGAAATACAGGAGCAACGGGAAGTACAGGAGTGACAGGAAACACCGGTCCAACGGGAAGTACGGGATCAACCGGAAATACGGGAGCAACGGGAAGCACAGGCCCGACAGGAAACACTGGTTCAACCGGCCCAACGGGAGATACAGGTCCAACTGGAAATACAGGAGCCACAGGAAGTACGGGAGCCACAGGAAGTACGGGAGTAACAGGAGATACAGGTCCAACCGGAGATACAGGAGCAACGGGAAGCACAGGAGTGACAGGAAACACCGGTCCAACGGGAAGTACAGGAGCAACCGGAAGCACAGGCTCAACGGGAGATACAGGTCCGACTGGAAATACAGGAGCGACAGGAAGCACAGGTCCAACAGGAAGTACGGGAGCAACGGGAAGTACAGGAGTGACAGGAAACACCGGTCCAACGGGAAGTACGGGAGCCACAGGAAGCACGGGCCCAACCGGAAATACAGGTCCAACAGGAAGTACGGGAGCAACGGGAAGCACAGGAGTGACAGGAAACACTGGTCCAACCGGAAATACGGGAGCAACGGGAGATACAGGTCCAACGGGAAGTACGGGAGCCACAGGAGTGACGGGCCCGACCGGAAATACGGGCCCAACGGGAGATACAGGTCCAACTGGAAATACAGGAGCCACAGGAAGTACGGGAGTAACTGGAAATACAGGTCCAACAGGAAATACGGGAGCAACGGGAAGCACAGGCTCGACAGGAAGTACGGGAGCAACCGGAAATACAGGCCCGACAGGAAGTACGGGAGCAACCGGAAATACAGGATCAACGGGAAGCACCGGCCCAACGGGAAGTACGGGACCAACAGGAAACACGGGAGCGACGGGAAGCACAGGTCCGACGGGAAGTACAGGAGCGACGGGAAGTACGGGACCGACAGGAGTGACAGGTCCGACCGGAAATACAGGAGTAACCGGAAGTACAGGAGTAACCGGAAGTACGGGAGCAACGGGAAGCACAGGAGCGACGGGAAGCACCGGCCCAACGGGAAGTACGGGACCAACAGGAAACACGGGAGCGACGGGAAGCACAGGTCCGACGGGAAGTACAGGAGCAACGGGAAGTACAGGAGCAACGGGAAGTACAGGAGCAACGGGAAGCACCGGCCCAACGGGAGGTACAGGAGCAACGGGAAGTACAGGAGCAACGGGAAGCACGGGAGCAACGGGAAGCACCGGCCCAACGGGAAGTACGGGACCAACAGGAAACACGGGAGCGACGGGAAGCACAGGTCCGACGGGAAGTACAGGAGCAACGGGAAGTACGT
>NZ_JBHVNG010000001.1:148880-308749 GCF_042796455.1 Bacillus sp. NPDC057893
AAGTACGGGAGCGACGGGAAGTACAGGAGCAACGGGAAGTACAGGAGCAACGGGAAGTACAGGAGCAACGGGAAGCACCGGCCCAACGGGAAGTACAGGAGCAACGGGAAGTACAGGAGCAACGGGAAGCACGGGAGCAACGGGAAGCACCGGCCCAACGGGAAGCACGGGAGCGACGGGAAGCACAGGTTCAACAGGAAGTACGGGAGGCACAGGAGTGACGGGCCCGACGGGAAATACGGGAGCAACGGGAAGCACCGGCCCAACGGGAAGTACAGGAGCAACGGGAAGTACGGGAGCCACAGGAGTGACGGGTCCGACAGGAAATACGGGAGTCACAGGAAGTACGGGTCCAACGGGAAACACGGGAGCAACGGGAAGCACAGGCCCGACAGGAAGTACGGGAGCAACGGGAAGCACAGGCCCGACAGGAAGTACGGGACCAACAGGAGGCACCGGGTCAACAGGGAGTACGGGAACGACTGGAGTTAGTACAACGGCTACGTATGCTTTTGCTAATAATACATCTGGAACAGCTATATCGGTTCTTTTAGGGGGGACGAATGTTCCTTTACCAAATAACCAAAATATTGGACCGGGAATTACGGTAAATGGTGCTAATACGGTATTTACAGTTGCAAATGCAGGCAATTACTATATTTCATATACAATTAATATAACTGCTTCGCTATTAGTAAGTTCGCAAATTATTGTTAATGGAACTGCTTTGTCTGGAACTGTTAATTCACCAGCAATAGCTACAACTGCTTTTAGTGCTACGGTTATTTCAAATATTCCAGCAGGAGCGACTATAAGTTTACAATTATTTGGTTTAATTGCTATTGCGACATTGTCAACGACTACACCAGGAGCGGTATTAACAATTATTCGCTTAAGTTAATAAAAAGCCTTGAAGCTTTTATGCTTCAAGGCTTTTTATTTGTTTGAGCAAAAACATCGCAGTTCGAAAATATATTATAATAGAATGAAGATAGATATAAGTTTGGCAGAAAGGGAGAGTGGCGATGCAGGAGAAGGTTAAAGATTTTTTCGGACGCCCACTTCAAGATTTGCGCATCTCTGTCATTGATCGTTGTAATTTTCGGTGTACGTATTGTATGCCAGCAGAAGTGTTTGGGCCTGATTATGCTTTTTTGAAAGATGAGTTTTTACTGACATTTGATGAAATCGAGCGATTAGCAAAAGTATTTGTTAGCATCGGTGTACGGAAAATTAGACTTACTGGCGGTGAGCCATTGCTCCGTAAGGACTTAACAAAACTTATCGAACGTCTCGTGAAAATTGACGGTTTAGTAGATCTAGGATTAACGACAAATGCGATTCATTTAACGAAACAAGCGAAGGCGTTAAAAGAAGCTGGGTTACACCGAGTAAATGTTAGTTTGGATGCGATAGATGATAATGTATTCCGTGCAATTAATGGCCGGAATATGAATACGAAGCCAGTGTTAAAAGGAATTATAGCAGCGAAAGAAGCAGGCCTTGAAGTGAAGGTGAATATGGTTGTGAAAAAAGGGATGAATGATCATCAAGTACTTCCGATGGCTGCGTATTTTAAAGAACAAGGAATTTCACTTAGATTTATTGAGTTTATGGATGTTGGCAGTACGAATGGGTGGAATTTTGATCAAGTTATTACGAAACGAGAATTGATTGACATAATTCATCGAGTATATCCAATTGAGCCGGCTGAAGCTCATTATTTTGGTGAGGTTGCGAAGCGGTATCGATACGTTGGAACGAATGTAGAGGTTGGTTTTATTACCTCTGTTTCT
Organism: Bacillus sp. NPDC057893; assembly: GCF_042796455.1. Taxonomy (NCBI): domain Bacteria; kingdom Bacillati; phylum Bacillota; class Bacilli; order Caryophanales; family Bacillaceae; genus Bacillus; species Bacillus sp. NPDC057893. Next base: position 150,677 of record NZ_JBHVNG010000001.1, read on the forward strand.
GAGTCATTTTGTTCTTCTTGTACGAGAGCAAGAATTTCAGCGGATGGAAAGTTTTATACTTGCTTGTTTGCGACAGAAGGAATGGATTTAAGGAAACTTCTGAGGGAAAACCTTTCAGATAATGATTTATTAAAAGCCATACAAGGTGTATGGGAGGATAGAAAGGATCGATATTCAGATGAACGGACGGAAGAAAGTGCGAAAAATCGTCCGAAAATTGAAATGTCTTATATAGGAGGATAAGAAAGGGGGATGTCGTATGAAAGAGCGATATTCAAGACAAATGTTATTTTCTGGTGTTGGGGAAGAAGGGCAACGGAAAATAAGAGAGAAGCACGTGCTCGTTATTGGTGCTGGTGCACTTGGAGCGGCGAATGCTGAAGCGATTGTTAGAGCGGGTGTTGGAAAAATAACAATTGCTGACCGTGATTATGTCGAATGGAGCAATTTACAAAGGCAACAATTATATACAGAAGAAGATGCAAAGCATTATAAGCCGAAAGCAATTGCGGCAGCAGAACATTTAAAAGCTATTAATTCAGAAGTAGAAATTGTACCGGTTGTGACTGATGTAACGGTGCAAGAAATGGAAGAGTTAATTAAAGGGGTAGATTTAATATTAGATGCGACAGATAATTTTGAAACGCGCCTTCTTATTAATGACATATCTCAGATGTATAAGGTTCCGTGGATATACGGAGGATGCGTTGGAAGTTACGGAGTAACTTATACAATCTTGCCAGGAAAAACACCATGTTTTCGATGTTTAATGGAACATCCAGCGAGCGGAGCGACATGTGATACGGCCGGTATTATACAGCCAGCAGTGCAATTAGTAGTTGCACATCAAATAACAGAAGCCTTGAAAATATTAGTAGAAGATTTTGAGGCACTTCGTGAAACGATGCTATCATTTGATCTTTGGAATAATCAGCAGATGGCATTTAAAGTGAATAGGCAGAAAAAGGATACATGTTTATCTTGTGGAAAGTTACGTACATATCCGAGTTTAACATTTGAAGCACAAACGAAAACAGAAGTATTATGTGGGCGAGATACAGTTCAAATCCGTCCAGGTGTGCGTCAGGGTTTTAATTTAGAAGAAATTAAAAAGCGCTTACAAAAAAGTGTAGATGTAAAAGCAACGCCGTATTTATTATCATTTCCAGTGGAAGAATATCGTTTTGTTTTATTTACAGATGGCAGAGCGTTTATTCATGGTACGAATGATATGAATGTTGCGAAACGACTATATACAAGATATATAGGTTGAACCTAAAGGGGAATCCTTTAGGTTCAAATGGAAAAGGTAGGATTAAGAATTTCTAATATAATCTCCATTTTTTCCGCCCGTTTTTTCAAGTAAGTACGTTTCGCCAATAATCATACCCTTATCAACGGCTTTACACATGTCATATACAGTAAGGGCGGTAGCGGAAGCAGCTGTTAAAGCTTCCATCTCAACGCCGGTACTACCTTCTGTTTTAACTTTTACTTCAATAAGTAGTCGATATTGTTCTTCTGACTGTTTCCAATCGAAGGAGACATCAACACCTTTTAATAATAAAGGATGGCACATTGGGATAATATCAGAAGTACGTTTTGCAGCCATAATGCCTGCGATTTGTGCAACAGCTAATACATCACCTTTACCAATTTCATTGTGAGAGATTTTATCAAAAATTTCTTTCGTAACGAGGATGCTAGAGCATGCTATTGCTGTTCGAACGGTTATTTTTTTGTCACTTATATCAACCATTTTAGCGCGTCCTTGGTCGTTGAAATGTGTGAATGAAGACATGGAATTCCTCCTTGAAGTAATTGCGATTTAATATATAAAGTGTAATCGAGATTAGATATTTTGCAAATATGAGGTGAGAAACAATGGTAGAAAAACGAATCCCGATTCAAGTTGCTGAGGCAGTAGAGCGGGTTATGAAATACGCTAAGCATGGTGAAGTAGAAGAAGTTTCTATTACAGAAAGTTACGGGAGGATTCTTGGGGAGGATGTTGTCTCAGATCACGACGTTCCACACTTTGATCGTTCTCCTTACGATGGTTTCGCAATTCGAGCAGAAGATACGAAGGAAGCGAGTAAAGAACGGCCGGTTGAATTTGAAGTAATAGGAGAGATCGGAGCAGGTTCTGTTTTTACAGAAGAAGTAGGGGCTTTTCAGGCGGTTCGTATTATGACAGGAGCAGCTATTCCAGAAGATTGCAATGCAGTCGTAATGCTAGAACTGACGGAAGGATGCGAGAGGAAAGAAAGTACATATATGAAGTTGAAACGCCCTTTCCAAAACGGTGACAATGTGTCATTTAAAGGAGAAGATATAAAACAAAATCAAGTCCTTGTTAAGAAAGGTGTTGTAATCAATCCAGGTGTTTCCGCATTATTAGCGACGTTTGGATATAGCACTGTGAAAGTTGTAAAACAGCCTGTTGTCGGTATTGTAACGACAGGAAGCGAATTACTAGAAGTGCATGAGGCGTTAGAGCCAGGGAAAATTAGAAATAGTAACTCTTATATGATTGCCGCTCAAATTATGAAAGCTGGCGGAAAAGTGCGTTACTATGGACAACTTGCAGATGAGTTAGATGCATGTTTTACAGCTGTTAAATCAGCGATGGATGAGGTTGATATTTTAATTACAACGGGCGGTGTTTCAGTAGGGGATTACGACTATTTACCAGCTATTTATGAAAGGCTACAGGCGAATGTACTCTTTAATAAAATAGCGATGAGACCGGGGAGTGTAACGACAGTAGCTGAAGTTGATGGAAAGCTACTCTTCGGTTTATCAGGTAATCCGTCAGCTTGTTATGTAGGTTTCGAATTATTTGTGTATCCAATTATGAAAGCGTATTTGCATGCGAAGGAACCTCACATATATAGGACAGACGCCATTTTGCAAAAAGATTTTCCGAAACCAAATCCGTTTACTCGTTTTGTAAGAGCGAAAGCGAGCATTGTTAATGGGGCACTACAAGTGGCGCCGGTCGGTTTAGATAAGTCGAGTGCGGTCTCTTCACTTGCGGATGCAAATGCTTTTATCGTGCTGCCTGGAGGGACGAGAGGATTTGAAGCAGGAATGAAAGTGTCTGTATTATTGTTAGAATGCTCTGAGGGAAGTGATTGGCCGTGGGCAAAGCCTCTTCAATCTTACAAATAGTAGGGTATCAAAATAGCGGGAAAACAACACTTGTAGAGAAGATGGTACATGCATTAGCTGAAAGAGAAATAAAGGTTGCTACAATTAAACATCATGGTCACGGGGGCTTTCCTGAAGTAGCGCAAAAAGATAGTGAAAGACACCAAAAAGCTGGTGCTGTAGTAAGTAGTGTAGAAGGCGCTGGATTACTATCTCTGTCCTCTTTGCGAGATGAATGGTCCTTGCAAGAAATTATTCGCTTGTACGAATTTTTTGAAGTGGATACGATTTTAATAGAGGGCTATAAAGCTGAGGAATATCCAAAAATAGTGTTACTTCGTTCTGCGGAAGACGCTGAACTTTTACATAAGGTAGAAAATATAGCGGCGGTTATTACGTGGTATGATGCTCCGTCAAATGTACGAGAAGAATATAAAGTATTTCATATAACAGAAGAAAAATTGTATATAGACTGGTTTTTACAAACGGTTAGGGGTGCAAAATGATAAATACGTATTATGAAGTAATTGATACAGAAATCTCGATTGAAGAGGTGGCAAAGAAAGTAGTTCGCCGTGAATGTGGTGCTGTCACAACATTTATCGGAACAGTTAGGGAGTTTACGAAAGGGCGTCGTACACTATACTTAGAGTATGTAGCTTATAAGACGATGGCAGAAAAGATGCTACAGAAAATTGGGTCAGAAGTGAAGGAGAAGTGGCCCGGTACACATGTTGCAATTACACATCGCATCGGCACATTGCAAATTTCTGATATAGCGGTTGTTGTTGCTGTATCAACGCCTCATCGCAAAGAGGCTTATGAAGCGAATGAATATATTATGGAGCGTATTAAGCAAATTGTTCCGATTTGGAAAAAGGAGTTTTGGGAAGATGGTGACTCATGGATTGGTGACCAATTAGAAAAAACACCATATCCAGCAGGAGAGCCTGGGAAGGAGTTATAAATATGATTCGAGTATTGTTATTTGCGAACTTGCAAGAAGAAGCAGGGACGAGTGAATTACAAATAGAGAAAGAAAATATTACGGTTGCACAATTGAAAGATATTGTTGCGAAAGAATATAATGTACCAGTGTCAGCACCAATTATGGTTGCAATTAATGAAGAGTACGCGAACGAAGATGATACGATACAATCTGGTGATGTTGTTGCGTTGATACCACCAGTGAGCGGTGGTTAATATTGGATTTTTGCTATAAAAAACGACTTTCCTAAATAGGGAAAGTCGTTTTTTTATGGCATTTTGGAGAACACTATCTTATAGGAAAAGGAGGAAGTTATGAAAAAGATATGTGTAATGATTTCAATGATATGTTCTGTTTTTTTCTTTTCTCCAAGTAATTCTTTTGCCAAAGAATCGACGGAACAGCTTTTAGAAAGTGCGTTACTGAATAGGTACTATTCAGTTATTAGGCAAGCAACGGAAGATCAATATGAATGTGATTCAGTTATAAATATAAAACGTCTCGGTAAGAAAGATGAGTTCGTTCCTAGATTTGAAATTACGCTACAATTTCTTACGTTTCAAGGTGCACATAATCCGCCGAATGATAAAGTTACACTTACTTTGGAAGATAATTTAGATCACATAAAGATAAAGAAAGTGGAGCGAGAAAAGAATGTTTCTGGCGCTATTGTAGAAAAGATTTGTGCACGAAAAAACGAAAAAATAAAAGCTCACTCTAATGATTTAGAGCGGTAACCTATGACATTTTGTAGAGAAAGGTAATGAGCGATGGATATACTTTTAGCGATTTTACCAGCTATATTTTGGGGGAGTATTGTGCTATTTAACGTGAAACTGGGCGGGGGACCGTATAGTCAAACGCTCGGTACAACGTTCGGTGCACTTATCTTCTCAATTGTTGTTTATATTTTTATGAAGCCGGTATTAACTCCGACCGTTATTGGAGTTGGAATTGTATCCGGCTTATTTTGGGCACTTGGTCAAGCGAATCAATTAAAAAGTATTGATTTAATGGGTGTTTCCAGAACGATGCCGATTTCAACAGGGCTTCAATTAGTCGCGACAACATTATTTGGGGTTATCGTGTTTCATGAATGGTCAACGACGATATCGGTCGTCCTTGGAGTTTTGGCGCTCGTTTGTATTATTATCGGGGTTATTTTAACATCGCTTCAAAGTAAAGAAGAGAAGAATGCAGAGCAAGCAAGAAATTTCAAAAAAGGAATTATTATTTTATTAATTTCAACAGTCGGTTATTTAGTTTACGTAGTAGTTATCCGGTTATTTAACGTGAACGGCTGGTCGGCTTTATTACCACAAGCGGTCGGTATGGTGTTAGGCGGGATTTTACTTACATTTAAACATCATCCATTCAATAAATATGCGATTCGAAATATTCTTCCGGGATTAATTTGGGCAGCGGGAAATATGTTTTTATTCATTTCGCAACCGCGAGTTGGGGTCGCGACAAGCTTTTCCCTTTCGCAAATGGGAATTATTATTTCTACGCTTGGCGGGATTCTTATATTAGGTGAAAAGAAAACAAGGCGTCAATTAATTGGGATTGTTATTGGTATCGTTTTTATTATTGCAGCTGGAATTATGTTAGGCATTGCGAAAGGTTAAGGGAGGTATTGAAATGTATAGTGATTTAGAAGGGAAAGTCGTCGTTATTACAGGATCAGCAACTGGTCTCGGAAGAGCGATGGGAGTAAGGTTTGCTAAGGAAAAAGCGAAAGTGGTTATTAACTATCGCTCAAGAGAGTCAGAAGCGAATGATGTATTAGAAGAAATTAAAAAAGTAGGCGGAGCAGCGATTGCTGTAAAAGGTGATGTTACGGTTGAATCAGATGTTATAAATTTGATTCAATCTGCTGTAAAAGAATTTGGTACGCTCGACGTTATGATTAATAATGCAGGGATAGAAAATGCGGTACCATCGCATGAAATGCCGTTAGAGGATTGGAATAAAGTAATTCATACAAATTTAACAGGCGCTTTTTTAGGAAGTCGTGAAGCGATCAAATATTTTGTAGAACACGATATTAAAGGCTCGGTTATTAATATGTCTAGTGTTCATGAGAAAATCCCGTGGCCATTATTTGTTCATTATGCAGCGAGTAAGGGTGGGATTAAGTTAATGACAGAAACGTTAGCATTAGAATATGCACCAAAAGGTATTCGAGTAAATAATATTGGGCCTGGTGCAATTAATACGCCAATCAACGCTGAAAAGTTTGCTGATCCAAAGCAGCGTGCTGACGTAGAAAGTATGATACCGATGGGCTACATTGGAAAACCTGAAGAAATCGCAGCAGTAGCAACGTGGCTCGCTTCAGCAGAGGCAAGCTACGTAACCGGAATTACGTTATTTGCAGATGGTGGAATGACTTTATACCCATCGTTTCAAGCGGGGCGTGGGTAATATGAAAGGCCAAAGAGATTTAACTCTTTGGCCTTTTTTACGCAAAAAAAAATAGCGGTCGGCTATTTTTAAAATTAATGATTGATTGTATCTTGAAGAAATTCTGTTGCTTGATGTTCTGAAACATTCTGTACGAGCGCAACTTCACTAATAACCATTTTACGCGCATTATCTAGCATTTGTTTTTCGCTCGCATTTAATGCTCTTTCTTTATTGCGACGAAGTAAATCACGAACAACTTCTGCACTATCTTGAAGATTGCCGTTCTTCATTTTTTCCATATTCATTGTATATCTTTGTTTCCAAGAGAGTGAGGGGTCTGATTCCCCATGATGAAATTCAAGAAGTATACCATCTAACGTACCTTTATCGACGATATAACGTATACCCGATTTGTGTAATTGATCTATCGGAAGCATTACTTGCATATCTTTACTAATGATGCGTATAACACAATATTGACGCGTATTGCCTAATATTTCTTTTTCTTCAATTGCTTCGATGATTCCTGCACCGTGCATTGGATAAACGATTTTATCACCAATTTGAAACAAATCATCCACCTCCATATGTGGTAACCATTTTTAATGATAACATACGAGGATAAAAATGTCAAATTTTATATAATATCATATCTGATATACTGTAGTCAATATATAAAAGTCGTTTTTTTATGTGTTTTTTTGCTCTTATAAGTTGAATAAGTAGAGGGGATTTTTTTAGAAAAATAGTACAGGCGCAGAAAGAAGGCATATCCACTTATTTTTAAGCATAAAATATAAAATCGCTAATACAATATACCTAAATCCGTTCTTTGCAAGGGAGGGAGAGAAGGTGGGGCGCACAATTAGAATTGATATTACAAATAAAGTTGTAGCTAAATTTAGGCAAGATTATTTGGAATTATATACGAGTAAGTTTATGATAGGTAAGTTTTATGTCTATACTGAAGATAAACAATATGTGTTAGAAGACGGATATATATATGAAGATGGAAAGTTTTATCGCATCATAGATACGCACCGTGGCAATAAACAAGCGGCGGAGGGCTGCGATCTAGGATGGTGTTAACATGATTCGTGTGAAAGTGTTTGATGAAAGTCATGAAAAAGACTTGGAAGAATCTGTAAATGTATTTTTAAAAAAAATTGATGATGGAAATTTTGTAGATATAAAGTATCAAGTTGGTGTTTCAATTAACGATGATGAAAATCAAATTTATTGTTTTTCAGCGATGATTGTTTATAAAGCATAAAAAAGAGCTGGGGAGCCAGCTCTTTTTTATGCTTTACGTTGGGACAACATGTGTCGGTAAAATATTCATAATAGATTGTGTTGCGTCGATTTTCTTTGTCGTTAAAAGAACTTCTTCTGTTTCATGCTCCTGAGCATCAGTACACATACCGAGGTGATAACGATCACCTAAAAATGGATCAATATAAAAACCGTTTTTGAAAACTTTATCATTCGGGTGTTTTTTGTGGTGAATTTCAGAACAGTTAATGCAGTAGAACATAGCTTTCATCCCCTTTTCGTTGTTGGTTAAAAAAGTGAGTGGGTAGTCATTTCGCTTCTAAGGAAATGTTGAGGAGAAGAGAAATAACTACCTACCCAAAATGGTGGGCATATTCCTTCTGATTTTACATATCTCGCGTATTGTCCCCGAGGGAAGGAGGAGAGACGAAGTACAGGTGAGATAAGTTAGGCACCTCGCTCAATTTGAATGATGGAGTTTCATGTTGAGAGAAGTTTTTATTTTTTATTGCCTTTGTGAGTATATTATGAGGAAATGCCGAGAGGGTGTTTGTCCTGTTGAAAAAATGTTGAGAATTTCTCAACGGTGAAAAGAATCAGCGTTGACATGAAACTAAAAGGTGTTATATTATTTAAATGCAACCAAAAGGTGTTATGTTTTAATGCCGAATAAAGGAGATATAAAATGGAACAACAAAATACATTAAATGATATTAAACAAACAATCGTTTTTGACGCGCCTATTCAAAAAGTATGGAATGTAGTATCAACTGCAGAAGGAATTGCGTCATGGTTTATGCCAAATGATTTCGAATTAGAGGTAGGACATGAGTTTCATGTGCAATCACCTTTTGGACCATCACCATGTAAAGTGTTAGAGATTGATGAACCAAATCATTTATCTTTCTCATGGGATACAGATGGTTGGATTGTTTCATTCATTTTGAAAGACTTAGGAGATAAAACAGAATTCACGTTAATTCACGGCGGCTGGAAACATCCTGATGAAATTCTTCCGAAAGCGAATGCGAAGAGCTCTATTATTCGCGATAGAATGAATGGCGGCTGGGTAGCGATTGTAAATGAAAAACTGAAAAAGGTTGTTGAAGGTTAAATGTCTTCGTCAGCAGCGAAATATGATGTATTTCAAGCAATTGCTGATCCAACCCGCCGAGAAGTGTTACGGTTATTAAGTGATAAAGAGTTACCAATTTCAAAAATAACGAATCATTTTCCGATGAGTCGTACTGCTGTTGTAAAGCACCTTCATATACTTTCCGAAGCGAATTTAGTAAGCGGAAGAAAAAGCGGAAGAGAGAAGATATATCGTTTGCATCCAGAACCATTAGAGGAATTACAGCAGTGGCTCTCGTACTATGAACGATTTTGGGATAATAAATTGTCCGTGCTTAAACATATTGTGGAGAATGAAGAATAGATTTTATGCAAAGAGGATGACCAAAATAAAATGGTCATCCTCTTTATTATTGCTCACTGGTTTGTGTAGCTGGCTTTAATAAAATCCAAGCGATAATTAATGTAAATACCGCTAATACGAAAGTACTCATATAAATAACGTGTACACTTGCTGCTAATGCGGATTGTGATTCAGTTGCTACGTTTGCTGTAGTTCCGCCGTGTCCACCAGAAGATACAAGATCAAGGTTTTTAATACCACGTGCGTGAATCATTGTATTGAAGATCGTTCCGAATATTGCAGCACCTAATGTTTGACTAAATGTATTAATAAATGTGTTTAAACCAACTGCCGTTCCGCGCGTATGGGTCGGTACAGCTGCTTGAATTGTTACCATATAAATTGGTGTAACAAGCCCCATTCCTAAGCCGAATAATCCGACTGCAACATAAATAAGGAATGATGGTGAATCTGTTGATAATGTAAATAATAAGAAAGTAGCAACTGATAAAATGCTAGCTCCAAGTAAAATAATTTGTTTCGTTTGTAACTTGCCAACTAAGTTACCGGAGAACATCGCACCGAATGTCCACATAACAGGAATCGGCATTAAAATGAGTCCAGCCTCTGTCGCATTTTTTCCTAAAACACCTTGGCTCCAAATTGGAAGATACACTGTAATACTAATAATCATTGCGCCAGCAATAAGTGTTAGTATGTTTATTGTAGATAATGTACGATTAGAGAAAAGTGCTAGCGGAATTAATGGTTCCGGAGACTTTTTCTCGATGTATAAGAAAATAATGAATGAAACAGCGGCAAAGATTAATAGGCCGATAATTGAAATGTCTCCCCAGTTTTGCTTACTGCTACCTGTTAATAATGCGTATAGCAGAGCGATTGTACTTAATGAGAAGACTGTTGCACCAAGGTAGTCGATATGTTGCTTAGCTGCGGACTTAACAGATTCCTTATAAGAAGTGGCAAACATTAAGCAAGCGATAATTCCAAAAGGAACGTTTAAGAAGAAAATATAGCGCCAAGAAAGAGAATCAACTAAAAATCCACCTACTAACGGCCCAATAACACCAGATACTCCCCAAACGGCACTCATCCAGCCTTGTGCTTTCGCGCGGTCTTTCGCTTCGCTATATAGATCTCCAATAATCGTCATTGTGATCGGCATAACCGCACCAGCCCCTATACCTTGAAGAGCACGGAAGAAGATTAATTGTTCCATTGATGTAACGACTCCGCAAAGTGTAGAACCGATTAAGAAGATTGTTGCTCCGATGAGCAGAACTTTTTTACGGCCGAATAAATCAGCTAGCTTTCCGTATATTGGAGTCGAAACAGCTGTTGCAAGCATATAGATTGCATATACCCAACTAACAAGTTCGACGCCTGACAAATCACTCGTTATACGAGGGATCGCTGTACTAACAATCGTTCCTTCTACCGCAGAAAGAAACGTCATTAGCATTAAAGACATCATGACTTTTTTTCTCATTTGTTTTCCCCTTACCCTTTTTCGAATATTCAACAATATAAAATATAAAGGTACTAAGGTATATAAAGCAACAAAAAAGCAATGGGAAGTTAGGAGGAAGGGATATTTTTGAAGAAACGGTCGATATATTTAAAGTATCGCCAATATAATTTCGTGTACTGCTTTGCTATTTCAACATACTAAAAAAGAAACAGGAGTCCCTGTTTCTTTTTTTAGTATTGCATTTTCGCATTTTGTCCTGCTGTTGTTCCGGCAATTCGACCAGTAACAAGGGCGGATGTAATGTTATAGCCGCCAGTATAACCGTGAATATCAAGAACTTCTCCGCAGAAGTATAAACCATTCGTGAATTTCGAAGCCATTTCTTTCGGGTTAATTTCTTTAACGGAGACCCCTCCGCCAGTAACGAATGCTTTTTCAATGGACTGCGTACCATTTACATGGACGGTAAATTCTTTAAAGTCTTTCACAAGTGCACGAATCTTCTCGTGAGAAACTTGTCCAGCTTGTTCGCTACCGTCAATTTCATTTTTTTCTAATAAGAATAAGAAGTAACGTTCAGGAACATAGCCTTTTAAAACGTTTTTAATTCCTTTTTTCGGATCTTCTTTCAGTTGTTTCAGCATGCGCTGGAACAGTTGCTCACTATTTTCTTCTGGCAATGCATCGATACTCATGTGCACTGTGTTCGTTTTAAACTTTTTCATCGCTTTCACAACGAATTGGCTACAGCGAAGAGCAGCAGGACCAGATAGACCGAAGTGAGTGAAAAGCATGTCCATTTTATGAGAAATGATAACTTTTCCTTTCGGGTTTAATACACTTAAGTTTACATCTCGTAAAGCAAGACCTTGTAATGTGCGGTCACGAATAAACGGTTCGTTTGAAAGAATTGGTACTTCTGTTGGGAAAAGTTCTGTAATTGTATGCCCAGCTTTTTCAGCCCAAGCGTATCCGTCTCCAGTAGAACCAGTTTGAGGAACAGATTTTCCGCCAACAGCGATAACGACGTGATTCGTTTCTAACACTTCACCTGTTTGCAGAACAACAGCCTTCGTTTGACCGTTTTCATATTCAATCGTTTCAACAGGCGTATTCGTACGTATTTTCACACCTAAGTCTTTTAATCGTGTTAACAGTGCATCTACAACAGATTGCGCTTTATTTGATACTGGGAACATGCGGCCATGATCCTCTTCTTTCAGTTTTACACCGAGATTTTCGAAGAATGTAATAATATCTTCATTACTGAAAATAGAAAAAGCACTGTATAAGAAGCGACCATTTCCAGGTATATGTTTAACGATTTCATCAAGTGGTAGACGGTTCGTTACGTTACAACGACCACCACCAGAAATCGCGAGTTTACGTCCTAGTTTATTTCCTTTATCAAGAAGTAAGACGCTTGCGCCTTCTTCAGCAGCACCGATTGCAGCCATTAGCCCTGAAGGACCGCCGCCGATGACAATAACATCATAATGCATAATATATCGACCTCATTTTCTACATTTCCTGCCTAAAAGAATAGCATGTTTTCCCTTAAAAGAAAAATAGAGTGAAGTACTGCTTAAGAGGAGAATTGTGGTACAATACAAAAGTTAGAGTTCAGCATTATCCTGCTATTTATGGGCAATAAGACTACTACCTTAAGATTTAAGAGAAGTAAAGAGGGAGTTAAAGCGGCCTGTAAATGCTCGAATGGTTAGTAGGAGGAGAGTCTCCCACTAATTATAGTTTCACTTTATGTAGATGTAGGAGGATTTTTGTATGTCCGATTCAAAATTTCTGCGCGGAACGCTTATTGTGACGTTAGGGACATTTTTAGTAAAGTTCTTAGGCATGATTTACGTCTTTCCGTTTCATGCATTAGTAGGCACAGAAGGCGGAACGCTCTATACATATGGATACATTCCATATACGATATTTTTAAGTATCGCAACGGCAGGGGTGCCGCTTGCTGTTTCGAAGTTTGTTTCCAAATATAATGCACTTGGAGATTATAAAACGAGCCGGAGAATGTTCCGCTCGGGAATGGTTATGATGATAGTAACAGGAGTTCTTTCCTTCTTAGTACTGTACATGACCGCACCATTATTTGCAGAAGCAATGCTTGGTAAACAAAGTTTACAAAATAAGATAGAAGAAGTTACGACGATTATTCGCCTCGTAAGTTTTGCGCTTATTGTTGTGCCGGCAGCAAGTTTGATTCGTGGTTATTTCCAAGGCCACCAATCGATGGGACCGACTACGGTTTCACAAATTATTGAGCAAATTATTCGTATCGTCTTTTTATTAGCGGGTAGTTTCATCGTTATTAAAGTACTTGGCGGTACAGTAGCAACGGCAGTTGGGGTTGCGACATTCGCTGCGTTCGTTTCAGCAGTTGGAGCACTTGGCGTATTAATTTGGTACTGGTTAAAACGTAAAAAATATTTGGATCAATATTTAATTGAGCAAACTGTACCAGAATCAACGGTGAGTACCGCTCAATTGTTTAAAGAGTTGTTTGCATATGCAATTCCTTACGTTGTAATTGGATTAACAATTCCTTTATATCAACAAATTGATACATTGACATTTAACTCTATTATGCAGGCGATTGGTCAAGGAGATATCGCAGAGCGGGCACTTGGTATTTTCACGATGTGGACGCATAAATTAATTATGATTCCGGTATCACTTGCAACAGCGTTTAGTTTAACGCTCGTACCAGCGATTACAAAGTCGTTTACTGAAAAGCAATACCGTTATTTGAAATTACAAATTACACAAACATTCCAGGCGAATATGTTTTTAACATTGCCAGCAGTTATCGGTATTTCTACACTTGCATATCCAATTTACACTGCTTTCTACGATTCAGATCCACTAGGTGGACAAGTATTAATGTGGTATGCACCAGTTGCATTGTTATTCGCTTTATTCACAGTAACAGCAGCTATCTTGCAAGGGATTAACAAGCAGAAACATGCGGTTATTGCGCTTGTGATGGGTGTTATTTTGAAATTTGTATGTAACGTAATCTTTATTCGTTATTTCGGTACAGTTGGGGCGATTTTAGCTACTGCAGTCGGTTTCTTAGCTTCCGTATGGTATACGAATAGACAAATCAAAAAACACGCACACTATTCATTTGGTGTTGTATATAAGAGAACATTCCAAATTGCAGTATTAACACTTGTAATGGTTATTGCTGTAAAACTATCACAATGGCTTCTATCCTTCATGATTTCGCCTGATGGCCGTATTGGTGCTCTTATTACAGTTGCGATTTGTGCAGGTATTGGTGGTCTTGTTTACGGATTGTTAGCGATTCGCACGGGAGTACTAGAAAGAGTATTTGGCGGAGAAGCTTTAGAGAAAATCCAGCGTAAACTTGGTAGTAGATTCAAAATAAAGTTGAAATCAAAAGGGGCGTAAATACGTCCCCTTTTCTATGATAAATAAAGAAGGTGAAGAACATGAGATTAGATAAATTATTAGCGAATATGGGACACGGAAGTAGAAAAGAAGTAAAGAAATTACTGAAAGACGGCGTTGTGAAAATTGATGGAACGCCAGTGAAAGATGCGAAGTTTCATGTGAATATAGAAGAGCAAGAGGTTATGATTCACGGTGAAGTTGTTGAATATAAAGAGTTTGTTTATTTAATGATGCATAAACCACAAGGTGTTATTTCAGCGACAGAAGATGATAACCACGAAACAGTAATAGATTTATTAGAATTAGAAGATGCGATTTTCGATCCATTCCCTGTTGGAAGGCTCGATATTGATACAGAAGGTTTCTTATTAATCACAAATGATGGGAAGTTAACGCATCAACTATTATCTCCGAAAAAGCATGTGCCGAAAAAATATTATGCACACATTTCAGGCGTTGTAACGGAAGAGGATGTAATAGAATTCGCTAAAGGTGTTATTTTAGAAGATGGCTATGAAACGAAGCCAGGCGAACTTACAATTTTAAAAAGTGATGATATTTCCGAAATTGAGCTTGTTATTACAGAAGGAAAATTCCATCAAGTGAAGCGTATGTTTGAAGCGGTAGGGAAAAAAGTAGTGTATTTAAAGAGAACAGAGATGGGACCTTTAATGTTAGATGAAGAGCTAGAACTTGGGCAATATCGTGAATTAACAGATGAAGAAGTAGAAATGTTAAAGACGTATCAAGTAGATAACGAAAAGTAACGCCAATTTCAGAGCATAGAAAAGACCCCTTTCTAATGAGTTAGAAAGGGGTATGTATTTATTTACATACAATTATTTTTTATTATGAGGTCATTCTCACTTTCTTTCCTGTCGTTGTCCACTTGCCGCGGCAAGGGCTATACACGAGTTCATTAAACTGCAACACATTTAGATCACGTTGTATCGTTCGCGGTGTGATCCCGAACTCATCTACAAGGTCTTTCGTTGTTACCGTACCGTTTTCATTGATGTACATATAAATTGATTTAATGCGTGTTAGCATACGAGTAGTTGTAGGTTTCAAGAGAAAACCACTCCTCTACTAGTTTTTTTGACCCCATTCAGGAAAGAAGGTCGTTACTACCATTGTACTCTACATGATAAAATTCATGCTTTAATCTACTTAAATTTTACAAAAGTTTAACAAATATTCATATAGAAAAATATTGGTAGTTGACATTGTATATTTAGTCAGTCAACTAACTCATAAATTTCTACGTAAAACGCCAAATTCCTGCAAATTTTTTTGAGAAAATAAAAGAAAAACTAATAAGAAATATCTGAAATATTACAATTGTTCGTTATTAGGTTTTCATGTATGGCATAAGAGATTTTCGTTTGCTATGATGAAAGAGACAATATAGTGAAGGATGGATGCGTGATGTTAACGATTAATTGGACAGAAGAAGTTACAAAACGAAAAGATGATTTAATTCGTGATACACAACAATTTTTGCAAATTAAAAGTGTATGGGAAGAAGAATCTGCGAAAGAGGGCGCGCCATTTGGTGAAGGTGTAGAAAAAGCCTTATCTTTCATGTTACATAAAGGAGAAGCAGAAGGTTTCGCTTCTAAAAATTTAGAAGGGTATGCAGGTCATCTTGAAATGGGACAAGGAGAAGAATTAGTAGGTATTCTTTGTCACGTTGATGTTGTACCAGAAGGAGATGGCTGGACAACTCCTGCGTATAGTGCGGATATTCGCGGCGGAAAGATTTTTGCACGCGGTGCAATTGATGATAAAGGGCCGACGATGGCAGCTTATTATGCGATGAAAATCGTTAAAGAATTAGGCTTACCTCTTTCAAAACGTGTTCGTATGATTTTAGGAACAGATGAGGAAAGTAATTGGAAGTGTGTAGATCATTATTTTAAAAATGAAGAAATGCCAACAATCGGTTTTGCGCCGGATGCAGATTTTCCAATTATTAATGCGGAAAAAGGAATTTCTGACATACAAGTTGTGCAAAATGGTGGCGAAGAGAAAGACGGTGCATTTAAGCTTATTTCATTTGAGTCAGGTCGTCGTTTAAATATGGTTCCTGATTGTGCAGAAGCAGTTATTACAGGAGAAGATGTAAATGCACTTACAGTAGCATATGAAGAGTATTTACAAACTGCTAAAAAAATAGGTAAAGCAATTGTAGAAGGAAATACGGTGACGTTGCAAATCAAAGGGATTTCAGCTCATGGATCTACTCCAGAAAAGGGAGAAAATGCAGGTTTATTATTGGCAAACTTCTTAACGACAGTTTCTCTTGATGGAAAAGGGGCTTCATTTGCATCGTTTGTAACAGAAACATTTACAGGTGATATTCTTGGAGATAAAGCTGGTATTTCTTATAAAGACGATATTAGCGGCCCGTTAACGGTGAATGTTGGTCGCCTGTCTTATTCGCAAGAAAACGGTGGTAATTTAGGATTAAATGTACGCTATCCAGTTACGACTAACTTTGAAGAAACGATTGCAAAGTTAAAAGAATATGTTGGTACTCATGGATTTGAAGTAGCGGATTATTCTAACTCTCGCCCGCATCACGTTGACAAAGATCATACGTTAATTCGTACTTTGCAACGCGTATATGAAGAACAAACTGGTGAAAAAGCTGAATTGTTAGCAATTGGCGGTGGTACGTATGCTCGTTCATTGAAAGCTGGCGTTGCATTTGGCCCGCTATTCCCTGGAAAAGAAGAACTTGCGCATCAAAAAGACGAGTACATTGAAATTGAAGATTTATTAAAAGCAACAGCGATTTATGCGCAAGCAATTCATGAATTAGCGAAATAAAAGATATGTAAATAATAACCGCTCTCTACTTTAGAGGGCGGATTCTTTTTAGCTGAATGAGATAAGAAAGAAAAGCAACAATAACATAAAGGAGACGATGTAGATGGTGCCGCATTATTTTGTCGCAGTAACTTTACCACGTCATATAAAAGAAGTGCTCTCTAATTATAAAGAGGAAATGAAGGATGAATTACCATTTCGCTCGTGGGTACATGAAGAAGACTATCATATTACACTTTCATTTTTAGGAAGTGCGGCGCAGGAACAATTAGAAGGAATAAAGAATGGATTACAAATACTTACAGAAACAAAAGAACTATCGTTCACGTTACAAGGGTTTTCAACGTTTGGCCTAGAAGAAGAGCCGCGTATTTTTTGGGCGAAGGTAAGTGAGAATAATGATTTGGTTCAGTTGCAAAAACAAGTGCATACAATTTGTGAAGAAAATGGTTTCTCTCTAGAGACACGTCCTTATCATCCACATATTACTGTTGCTCGTAAATGGGTAGGAGAAAAAGTATTTGATCTGACAAATGTAAAAGATTTACCCGTAACATCATTTCGAGTAGATGCGATTACTTTGTATGAATCTCACGTTAAGGAAACGCCAAAGTATAGAACAGTTGCCGAAATAAAATTACAAAAATAGAATGTGTGAAAACGTTTTTTATACAGGTGAATATACTATAGGGAATAATGTGTTACTGTATAGAGCTTCGCGGATAAGAAAAGCCTTATCATTTGCAGCTCGTTTCATTTTAACTTTAAGAATGATGGTGATTTTTTATGTTGAAAGTAAAACGTCCATTTGATGCCTATTTAGATGAAATGAATAAAATTACAATTTTGCTCCCGCATGCGTATGGAACAAGCCGGACATTTCGTTTACAAGAAGGAAGCAATGTGAAAGAGTTACCGATTGTTCATACTATTGCTCTTTCAGATGCAACGAAGTATGAATGTTTTATAGAAGAGCCGCTAGATGTGGGGAAGTATTATACAGTACGGGATGAACGGAATGAAGAAACAGATTTACAAATAGGCGCTGTGATTCGAACAGTAGTTTTCGATGAAAAATATTATTACGAAGGTACCGACTTAGGTGCTGTGTATAAAAAAGAAGAAACAATATTTAAAGTATGGGCTCCGACCGCAAGGCTTGCGAAAGTACGGATTTATAAAAGTGATAAAGAATATATTGATTATGAAATGTACAGAGAAGAAAATGGAGTGTGGATTCATACATTACAAGGTGATCATGATGGAGCACGATATACATTCCTTGTTTGTATTAATTTAATATGGAATGAAGCGGTTGATCCTTACGCAAAGTCAGTGACTGTAAATGGGAAATACGGCGTTGTTATCGATTTGGAAAAGACGAATGTAACAAAACGAGAGGAATTATCACCATTACAGTCAATGACAGATGCCATATTGTATGAACTGCATATTCGTGACGCTACTATTCATCCAAACAGTGGAGTGAATAAAAAGGGAACATATAAAGGATTGATGGAAGAAGAGACAACGGGACGAAATGGGACATTAACAGGATTGTCTCATATAAAAGATTTAGGCGTTACACATGTTGAACTATTACCTTTACATTGTTTTGGTGGTATAGATGAAGTGAATCCTGCTTCCGCATATAATTGGGGATATAATCCATTATATTACAATATACCAACAGGATTTTATGTTACAAACCTTTCTGATCCATATAACAGGATAGTAGAGTGTAAACAACTAATTGAAACATTTCATGATCACGGCATCAGGGTGATTATAGATGTTGTATATAATCATGTTTATGAAAGAGAATTATCATCATTTGAGAAGCTTGTCCCGGGATATTATTTTCGTCATGGGGAAGATGGTATGCCTTCTAATGGGACGGGAGTTGGAAATGATATAGCATCTGAACGGAGAATGATGAGGAAATTTATTATAGAATCTGTTTTATATTGGCTTACTGAATACAATGTTGATGGATTCCGATTTGATTTAATGGGGATTTCAGATGTTGAAACGATGAATGCGTTAGAAAAAGAAGTGCGAAAAATAAAGCAGGATGCGCTGTTATTAGGTGAAGGATGGGATTTACAAACACCGCTTCCTCTTGAAGAGAAAGCGACGTTAAATAATGCGAATAAAATGCCATGTATCGCACAGTTTAATGATCAATTTCGTGATGGAGTAAAAGGAAGTGCTTTTAATATAAATAAACGTGGCTTTGCATTTGGTGGGCATGTAGACTGTAATCATTTGCAGTATATAGTAGCTGGTAGCCTTTTAAGTATGAAAGAAACAGGATTGTTCCTAGAGCCAATGCAAAGCATTAACTATGTAGAATGTCATGACAATATGACGATGTGGGATAAACTAGTGCAAAGTAATCCAGAATCAGAAGGAATTTTGAAAAGGCGTCATCGCTTAGCAACTGCAATGGTTATTCTTTCACAAGGGATTCCTTTCTTACATGCGGGGCAAGAGTTTTATCGTACGAAGCAAGGAAATGAAAATAGTTATAATGCAAATGATGAAATCAATCGATTAGATTGGGATCAAAAAGAAAAAGAGATGGAGACAGTTAACTATATAAAAGGTTTAATTGCGATTCGGAAGGAGCATGGGGCATTCCGATTAAAAAGCGCTGACCTTATAAAAAAGCATATGACTTTTTTGCAAACATCAAAAGAAGCACTTGCATACCATTTGCGAGATGTAGAATCTTTCGGACCGTGGAAAGAGATTGTTGTGCTATTCAATAGCGGTTTGCAGAATGAAATAGTTCAGCTCCCAAAAGAAGACAAGTGGCATATATTAGTAAACGAAAAGCAAGCAAAAACACAGCCAATTTCTTCATTTAGAGGAAAGGAACTTCAAATGGCTCCAACTAGTACGTATATATTGGCGATAATGTGACAAATCGCTACTTGACGATGAGAATATAATAAATGTAGAATTGACAAAGGTGACGATTTTGATAAGTTGTCATTCTATGAGTGATTTTGTAAAATAAACTAGAAGAACAGGTGATTTATCCTGTTTTCGGCTTATGCTAAGTTTTTTTCATTCAAATACAGTAAAATATATGAATCCACAACATGTGTAGAAATGTTGCGGTTTTTCTTTTCATAACTATAAAAGATAAGGATTTGTTAACGGGTAATGAATATGGAATGGTTGGAACAATTATTAGGAAAAGAGTGGAGTCTTATACCGGCTGGTGGAGTAACGGGCGATGCATATATTGCGCAAAACGGACAACAAAAGTTATTTTTAAAGCGGAATACATCGCCCTTTTTAGCGGTATTGTCAGCAGAAGGAATTGTTCCAAAATTACTTTGGACAAGAAGGGTAACGAACGGTGATGTAATTTCTGCTCAAAAATGGCTTCCGGGACAGAAGTTAGAGCAAGAGGATATGAAACTAGAACGTGTTGCGAAACTTTTGAAGAAAATACACTCCTCTAAAGCGCTTGTGCAGATGATTCAAAGGCTAGGAAAGCAGCCGCTTCATGCGCAAGAGTTATTACAACAATTACAGCTCGTTTTAAGAGGAGATATAAGAGTTGATGAAACAATTCAGCAAGGTCTTCAATATTTAACGGAGTCATTAAAAGATGTTGAGTACAATGAATTCGTTGTATGCCATTGTGATGTAAACCATAACAATTGGATATTGTCGGATGAAGATGAATTGTTTTTAATTGATTGGGATGGAGCTGTTATTGCTGACCCAGCTTTAGATCTTGGTATGTTATTATATTGGTATGTTCCGCGCCATGAATGGAGTGAGTGGCTCGGATATTATGAGGTTGAACTAGATGAATCATTGCTTAGGCGTATGAGATGGTATGTGATAGCACAAACGATTTTATCTATTCAATGGCACACAACAAAAAAGCAGCAAGCAGAAGCGAAATATTGGCACCAATATTTACAGCAACTACTTGCTTCAGAATAATACTTAAGAAAAATTGTCCATTCCAGCAATCCACTGAGTAAGTTGTTCTTGATTATTGGAAATATGGTTGTCCAAATTAGAGGAAGATTTACCCGATTGACTATAAGAATATACATCGTTTAGCATTGCTTTAGCGTCACTACTTATACTATCGTTTGCGAGTAACGATTGAATGAGGCGCTCTAATTGCTCGCATTCAGAAACTGTCCCGCAGCAATCACTTTGATGATTGATTAAAATATCTTTTAACACTTCTAATTGATGCTGTTGATTAATTGGCATGAACGGTTCATCCTTTCGAGTGTTTTTCTCTCCCTAGAAATGTAAGAGAAAAAGCTGTTTCGTCATGGAATGTTTAATGCTTTATGTAGTTTTTATCAAAATGGTACATCTTATACTTGAAAGAAACGGACCGAGTGCTCGTACGTACTTGGTTTTTTGTTTGATAGATTGATTAAAACAGAAAGAAGGAATTTTTCCTTTAAAATAGTTTTGTAAAGAGAGGGAGACATCTATGCGTTTAAGACATAAGCCTTATGCAATGGATCGAATTAATGAGTATTCACATATCGTAATTGGAAACCCAGAGGAGAGCGCTGGTAACTGGAAAGAAATATTTGGAAATGAACAGCCGATTCATATTGAAGTAGGTACAGGACGTGGACGCTTTATGTATGATATGGCAAAAGCAAATCCACATATAAACTATATTGGAATTGAAAAATTCACAAGTGTTGTTGTAGATGCACTTGATAAATTAATTGAAGAAGAAGTACCGAACTTAAAGTTAATTAATAAAGATGCTGAAGATTTAACAGTTTTCTTTGCGAAAGGTGAAATTGACCGCGTTTATTTAAACTTCTCAGATCCATGGCCGAAGAATCGTCATACGAAGCGTCGTTTAACGTATAAAGCATTTTTACGCAATTATGAAGAAGTGCTAGTAGATGGCGGAGAAATTCATTTCAAAACTGATAACCAAAGCTTATTTGAATATTCTCTTATGAGTATGGCTGAGTATGGTATGTTATTAACTTACCTTAGCCTAGATCTTCATAATAGTGATTATGAAGGAAACATTATGACAGAATACGAAGAGAAATTCTCTAGTAAAGGTCATCGTATTTACCGAGTTGAAGCAAAATATCGTACGGAGCCTATGCAGTAATGCATAGGTTTTTTATATGAAAAATAATCGGAATATTATGTTAAAATTAAATAAAAAAGGGGGATGGGATATGGAACAGTTACAAATTGGAAATATAAAAGTGACGTGGCTAAAAGGTGGGAATACACATTTAGATGGAGGCGCGATGTTTGGAGTTGTGCCAAAAGTACTTTGGTCACGTAAATATAAACATAATGATACAAATCATATTTATTTGCGAACAGATCCGTTACTCTTGCAAACGAAAGAAGGAAACATGCTTATTGATTCAGGGATAGGGAACGGTAAATTGAATGAGAAAATGAAGCGGAATCAAGGTGTAACAGAAGAATCATCAGTTATGGAATCTTTAGAAAAACTGGGACTGCAGACTGAAGATATTCATTACGTCTTAATGACACATCTCCATTTTGACCATGCATCTGGTTTAACAAAATGGGAAGGTGACCAACTTGTGCCGGCGTTTCCGAATGCGAAAATTTACGTAAGTGAAACAGAATGGAATGAGATGAGGAACCCTAATATTAGATCACGTAATACATATTGGAAGGGAAATTGGGAGCCAATTGTAGATCAAGTTGTTACGTTCCAACAAGAATTAGACATTACAGATGAAATAAAAATGGCGCATACGGGCGGTCATAGTGATGGACATGCAGTTATCGCTTTGGAAAGTCAAGGTGAAACGATGCTTCACTTAGCGGATCTATTGCCGACGCACGCACATCAAAATGTACTATGGGTAATGGCCTATGATGATTATCCGATGACATCAATTGAAAATAAGCAAAAGTGGATGGAATATGGTGCTGAAAAAGAGGCGTGGTTTACGTTTTATCATGACGCATATTATCGTGCGGTGAAGTGGAATGAGGAAGGGCATATTGTAGAAAAAATAGAGAGAAAAACGAGTGTAGAAGCTTAAAAAAGAGGAGATTGTTCAAAAATATTTGTTGGAACAGCCGCCTCTTATTATTGATCGATATTATTATCAGATTTTGTCGGTAAATCGATATATTTAAAAAATCGCCGATATAATTTTAATTACTATCGGCGATTTTCAAAAAAAAAAGAGGTTCACCTAACGGGAAACCTCCTTTTTATGCTGCTATAACTTCTAAGACAGTACCTGTTTTAGCATCAACTAAAAATTCAAATCGTTCTTGTATATCATCTAACATCGTTGTAAGACCGCCGCGATAAACTTCGTACGCGACATCATATTTTTCAAATGTCTCTGGAACCATATGTACCCAAGAGCCAGTAATTTCACCTTTATGACTTAATGCTCGTTTCACCATTTTCAATGCTTTTTCTGAAGAAATATGGGATTGTTCTTGTACTTTGTTTGCAACGAAATAACCAGCTGCGAACCCAACGCCAAGACCTGTGACTAAACCTTTCCAGCTCATATATTCACCTCAATTCTGTAAAATAAAAATAGTGTACCAATAATAATTATAATGCAAATGCAACTAAAAAAGAAGAAACTAGAAACATTTCGAAAATTTCGTTACAATAAAAGAGGTATTCTACTAAGGTTTGAAAGAAGGGGACTTCGTGAATAAAGAGACATTACAATTATTTCGTACGTTAACAGAATTACAAGGTGCATCAGGTTTTGAACATGATGTGCGCCGTTTTATGAAGCAAGAATTAAGCAAATATGCTGATGGAATTGTGCAAGACGGTTTAGGTAGCGTATTTGGTCTGAAAAAAGGGGACGAAACTGGCCCGCGCGTTCTTGTAGCAGGTCATATGGATGAAGTAGGTTTCATGGTTACGCAAATTACGAAAAATGGGATGCTTCGTTTTCAAACGTTAGGTGGCTGGTGGAGCCAAGTACTATTAGCTCAGCGTGTACAAGTTATGACGAAGAATGGTCCTGTTATTGGGGTTGTTGGTTCTATTCCGCCTCATTTATTAAGTGATGCGCAACGTGCAAAACCGATGGATATAAAAAATATGTTAATTGATATAGGTGCAGATAGTTATGAAGATGCGATTGAAATTGGCATAAAGCCAGGGCAACAAATCGTGCCAATCTGTCCATTCACGCCGATGGCAAATGAGAAGAAAATTATGGCGAAAGCTTGGGACAACCGCTATGGGTGTGGTCTTGCTATCGAATTGCTAAAAGAATTAAAAGATGAAACATTACCAAACACATTATACTCTGGTGCGACTGTACAAGAAGAAGTAGGTCTTCGCGGAGCACAAACTGCTGCAAATATGATTCAACCAGATATTTTCTATGCGCTTGATGCAAGTCCAGCAAACGATGCATCTGGTGATAAGACGCAGTTCGGTCAATTAGGAAAAGGCGCTCTTCTTCGCATTTATGACCGCACAATGGTAACACATAGAGGAATGCGCGAATTCATTTTAGATACAGCAGAAACACATAACATTCCGTACCAATACTTTATTTCACAAGGTGGTACAGATGCGGGCCGTGTACATACAAGTAACTCTGGTATCCCATCAGCAGTAATTGGTGTTTGTGCACGCTACATTCATACACATGCTTCTATTTTACATGTTGATGATTATGCGGCAGCGAAGGAATTAATTACGAAGCTTGTGAGAGCGACGGACAAAACGACGTTAGAGACAATTAAGAATAACGCGTAGAAAGGAAGGGGGAAAAACCCCTTCTTTTTTTAGGTTAAATAGATGACCCAGCGATGAATGGGAGCGGTCAGTGCCTAGTTGGTGCTCGAGCGATGTATTAAGACCGCGGGTAGGAAGAGAGAGGAAGGCTGTTTTTGGAAAACCTTTTCTTTTTTTAGGTTGAATAGATGACCCAGCGATGTGTGGTGGCGGTTAGTGCTTAATTGGTGCTTACTCCGAATAGATAGTGAGAGTATGATCTATTTTAACGTTCGAGTCCCGAAGTTGTGAAAGTGAAAAGTTTGAATGTAGAAGGAATATGAGTGTGAATTTATATAGAGGTGAATGAAATGAAGGTAGTAGTTGGATCGAAGAATAAAACGAAAGTTGGGGCTGTGGAGAAGGTTTGGAAAGATGCTGAAATTACATCTCTTTCTGTTCCATCAGGAGTAGCAAACCAGCCTTTTTCAGATGAAGAGACGATGCAAGGAGCAGTAAATAGAGCGAAGAGAGCATTGCAGGAAGGTGCAGCTCATATCGGCATTGGGCTAGAAGGTGGCGTTATGAAAACGGAGCATGGGTTATTTATGTGTAACTGGGGCGCTTTAGCGACGATTGACGGTAAAACATTTGTTGCGGGTGGGGCACGTATTAAGTTACCAGACGATTTTTTAGCACCGCTTGAAGAAGGAAAAGAGCTAAGTGAAGTGATGGAAGAGTTTGTAGAGCGAAAAGATATTCGTAGTCACGAAGGTGCTATCGGTATTTTTACAGATGATTATGTCGATCGAACGGAATTATTTGTACACGTTGTTAAGTTACTTGTTGGGCAATATAAGTATGATGAAAAGCAAGCATAAACCTTGCACCATGCGCGATGTATGGTAGTATAAAGAAAAGATTATAGTGTGAAAAAGTGCACTCGTTAGAGGAGGAAATATAGATGAAATCATTAGAAAGCATGGAACAATTCCAAGAATTAAAAAATGAAGAGAATGTAGTCTTCATGTTCTCAGCAGAATGGTGCCCAGATTGCCGTTTCGTTGATCCATTTATGCCAGAAGTAGAAGAGAAGTATAGTGATTTCTCATTTTACTATGTAGATCGTGATGAGTTTATTGATCTATGCGTGAAAGTAGACGTATTTGGCATTCCAAGCTTTGTAGCGTACAATAAAGGTGAAGAAACTGGACGCTATGTAAATAAAGATCGTAAAACACAAGAGCAAATCGAAGAGTTTATTGAAGGTTTAAAATAAGACAATTAGCCAATTGAATTGTAAAAACAACCTCTACCTTCGCGGGGGAGGTTATTTTTTTGGAAGGGAGGAAAAAGAGATGAAAATGACAAGTAAAAAGATGAAAGACGAGTTAATGAAGAAATTATCTCGACCAGAATGGGACTTTCATTATGATAGCGAGAAAGAAGTTCTTCGTATTGAACAAACAGACTCGAAAAAAGGTATTAACGTATCACTTCCAGGAGTAGTTGCAAAATGGGAAGTGAACAAAGAAAAAGCGATTGAAGAGGTCGCTTATTACGTACAAGAAGCGCTAATTGCAATGCATAAAGAAGAAAATAGCACGGCGAAAATTTTACCTGTTATTCGCTCTACTTCTTTCCCGAAACAATCAGAAGAAGGAAATCCGTTTATTATGACGGACCATACGGCGGAAACACGTATTTACTATGCGCTAGATTCTAATAAAACGTATCGATTAATTGATGAGCGCTTATTGCAAAAATTAGAGCTTACAGAGGAACAAGTACGTGAAATGGCATTATTTAATGCTCGCTCATTAGGCTATGAATTTAATCAGGACACAGTAGCAGGTAATACATTCTACTTTTTAAACACAAATGATGGATACGATGCGAGTCGTATTTTAAACGAATCGTTACTACACTCGATGCGTGAAAAGATCTCTGGTGATATGGTTGTTGCAGTTCCTCACCAAGATGTATTAATTATTGCTGATATCGTCAACGAAATCGGTTATGATATTATTGCACAAATGACAATGAAATTTTTTGCCGAAGGGCATGTTCCGATTACATCACTTTCATTCGTATATGAAGATGGGGACTTTGAACCAATCTTTATTTTAGCGAAGAATCGGAAGAAGACAGATGGAAAAGAGAAAGGATGAACGAAGTGAACGTTTTTTACAACCTTGAAGGAATTGGTGACACTTTAATTGTTACCTTACAAGATATTACTTTAGAAAACCGTACATTTGACCGCAAAGGAGATGTTGCTCGCGTTTATGATCGTGAAAGCAACGTAACAGGAGGATTCAACATCTTTAATGCGTCTTCTTATGTAGAAGTAACAGACAACGGAAACGTTACATTAACGAAAGAGTTTGTTGAAAAAATTAACGACATTTTAGCAAAGAACGGCTTTGAAGAAAAAGTAGAAGCTGACTTCACGCCGAAATTTGTTGTAGGCTATGTAGCTGAAAAAGAAAAGCATCCAAATGCTGATAAATTAAACATCTGTACAGTAGAAATCGGTACAGAAACATTACAAATCGTTTGTGGTGCACCAAACGTTGATGCAGGACAAAAAGTTGTCGTTGCAAAAATCGGTGCGGTAATGCCAAGCGGTATGTTAATTAAACCAGCTGAACTTCGCGGTGTTCCTTCTTCTGGAATGATTTGCTCTGCACGTGAATTAGAGCTTCCAGATGCTCCAGAAGAAAAAGGTATTCTTGTATTAGAGGATAGCTTTGAAGTTGGACAAGAGTTTAAATTTTAATTGATATTAGAAAAGTAGTCTCGCATACGTGAGGCTATTTTTTTTGTGCGGAACTCCTAGCATTGTAACGTTTCCTCTCAAAATCTATATTGTATTTTAAAAATAGATTAGGTAAAATTTAGAAAAATAGAAGGGGGTAGACGTATGAAACAACAACTAAAAATCGCAGAACTTCTGAAACGAATTGAAACTTCAAAACAACAAGATATCGAATTAGGCTCCTATGAAATATATGTTTTTAGCGAAAGTGAATTAGAAAATGGACAAATCAGTTACCGATATGATAAACATAAAAATTCATTAATAAGTAAAGAAAATGGAAGATGGCAAGAAGGATGGATTGTGATTGGATATGAAACAGATATGGGCGATCCAGTTTTCGTGAACGTTGATGATGACGCGTATCCGGTTTATACGGCAGAGCGCGGTACAGAAACGTGGCAGCCAGTTTATATTGGAAATATGGATGAGGTTATAAAACAATTATAAGAAGAACTTTGAGTCCGGTGCAAAGTGAGGGGAGAGAAATATGAAGTATATAAAAATAATGAGCATGATTGCATTCATTGGAATATACATGGGAGGTTGCTCACAAGAACAACCGAAAAAAGAAACACCATCTTCTACACAAGAAAAAAACAAAGCTAACAAAGAAGACGCACCGGTAGAAAAGCAGCAAGTAGAACAAGAAAAGAAAGAAGAACCGCAAGCAATTCAAACGAATGAGCAAGTTGAACTTAAGCAGGAGGAAGTGTCGGCCAAAGAAAAGACAGAGGAAATCCCGCCGGCGCAGGTGACTGAACAGCCCGTACAAAATAATGAACAAAAAGTAGAGAGTAAGGAGAAACAAGAAAAGTTTCTCGTCGTTATTGATCCAGGGCATCAACAAAAAGCGAATTTAAATTTAGAGCCAATTGGTCCAGGAGCAACTACGCAAAAATATAAAGTAACAGACGGAACAGCGGGAGTTGTAACGAAAAAGAGGGAATCAGTTCTTGTATTAGAGATGGCTTTTATATTGAAAGAAAAACTGGAAGCAAAAGGTATACAAGTATTGATGACGAGAACGTCACATGAGGTTGATATAAGTAATAAGGAACGAGCGACATTCGCGAATGATCATAAGGCGAATTTATTTTTACGTCTTCACGCGGACGGTTCTGAAAATCCAAACCAAAGTGGGTTCGCTGTATTGACGCCAGCAGAAGGAAATCAATATACGAAAGAAATCTATGCTGAAAGTCTTCAAGTCTCTCAAACAATTGTAAATAAAATGAGGGGAAATCATCAGGTGAAAGTAAATGGAATTAAATTTCGAGATGACCTTTCTGGATTTAATTGGTCGAAAGTACCTGGAGTACTATTAGAACTCGGATTTATGTCAAACCCAGAAGAAGACAAAAAATTATCAGACCCACAGTATGTAAATTCTTTATTACAAAGCGTGACGGATAGTGTAGATGAATATCGGAAAAATAAAGCTTAAATTGCAGTCTTATATGGAAGGCTGCTTTTTTCTATATACAAAACACTCGTAAATTAGAATATTATGGATAAAGTTAATATGCTTAATTTTACCTGCACTTTTTTCCGAATGCTGATACAATAAAGGTTGTTACTATTTAGTAGAAAGAGTGGTAAGCATGTTAGATTGGATGAAAAAGCTGTTTAACAAAGAGGAAGAAAAAACAGCGATGAATAAAGAAGTACCAAAGCAAATTGTAAGTCAGCCGAAAATTCCTCGTGTAAACCACTACACTGAAGCAAGAGAAGCACAAATGGCAAGTCGGAATGCAGGGAAATGTCGTTTTCCACTAATACCAGATAATGGCTTCGATGAGGAGGATGTAAGAGAACTGCCTAACTTTGAAGAACAACCTATTCAAAGAGGAACATATGAAGAACAGCCTACTCAAAGAGGAACAAAAGTGGAAAGAAGCAGACGACCGTATGTGGAAACAGAAGCACCTACATATGAGGAACCGGAATTGCAATATGAACCGGAACCAGAGCCTGTCGTAAAAAAAGCATTCGTACCGTCGCAAGAAAGTAACCGTAGACCATTTCGTCCAACAGAAATGATTTCTCCAATTTATGGATATAACCGTCCTTCAGTAGAAACGAAGGTTGTGCAGGAGGAAGAAAAGGAAAGAGAAGATCTTGAAATATCTGTTGAAGGAAAAGCTGTTGTTGACGCATGGTTAGAGAAAAAAGGATATACATTATCTGACTTTTCGGAAGTTCTACAAGGGAGTTCATCAGTTAAGAACGGAGTGAACGAACGAAGTAATAAAGTAGAAGAAAAATCGGTTGTGGATGCATGGTTAGAGAAAAACGGTTACGAAGTTGAACGTCAAGCCCCTTCATTAGAAGAAAGCCTAAGTGATGATTTGCTTCATAAAACAGTAGGACAGCATGTGGAAGAAGAGGCTACAATTGTACAAGCCTTGAAGCAGGAGCAAGATGTAGTGGCGTTATCATCTACAGAAGATAACGAAGAAACTTTACAAGAAGAGTCAATAGATTCTAAAGTAGAGCGTGTGTATTCGATATTAGCAGAAGAAAATGAATGTAATACAGAAATAGAAGAAATTGTTGCTGAAGTTGCAGCAAATCAAGTCGAAGAAGAAACCTTAGAAGATGTAGTGATTGTAAAAGCAGATGAAAAGCTTGAAGAAACAATTACTATAGAAATACCAGATGCTTTTGAAGAAGAAGTTGTGGAGTTAGAAGAATCTGAGGAAGCAGAAGAAGATGCGGAGTTAGAAGAATCTGAGGAAGCAGAAGAGGTTGCGGAGTTAGAAGAATCTGAGGAAGCAGAAGAAGTTGTGGAATTAGAGGAATCTAAAGAAGCAGAAGAAGATGCGGAGTTAGAAGAATCTGAGGAAGCAGAAGAAGTTGTGGAATTAGAGGAATCTAAAGAAGCAGAAGAAGATGCGGAGTTAGAAGAACCTGAGGAAGCAGAAGAAGATGCGGAGTTAGAAGAACCTGAGGAAGCAGAAGAAGTTGTGGAATTAGAGGAATCTAAAGAAGCGGAAGAGGTTGCGGAGTTAGAAGAATCTGAGGAAGCAGAAGAGGTTGCGGAGTTAGAAGAACCTGAGGAAGCAGAAGAAGGTGCGGAGTTAGAAGAACCTGAGGAAGCAGAAGAAGATGCGGAGTTAGAAGAACCTGAGGAAGCAGAAGAAGATGCGGAGTTAGAAGAACCTGAGGAAGCAGAAGAAGATGCGGAGTTAGAGGAATCTAAGGAAGCAGAATCAGTTACGGAATTCGCATTAGAGGAAACACCGCAAGAAGAAGTAATTGAAGAAGCGATGAATACAGAGTCGTTAGAAAATATAGCAGTTGAAGAGCAACCAGTGATTTCTCAGCAAGAAACAATTGAGTTCATGGAAGAAAGTGAAGTATTCGTACCAGTTTCAGAAGCAGATGAGCAAACGAAGAAAGATGTTCAAAGCTTTGCGAATGTTTTAATTGAAGAAGCTGAAGAAAAGAAACAAGTTGTTGAAGAACAGCCTGCTGCACAAAAAGAAGAGCCGAAACGTGAGAAAAAGCGTAATGTTCCATTTAACGTTGTCATGTTAAAACAAGACAGAAAGAAGTTAATGGAAAGACATGCGGTACGAGCGAACGTAACGCAATCTACTGTCGGTGAACGAGTAACGGAAAAACCGATGCAGCAAGTAGTGGTAGAAACCCAAGTAGAAGAAAAACCGATGCAGCAAGTGGTAGTAGAAGCCCAAGCGGAAGAAAAGCCAATGCAGCAAGTAGTAGTAGAAGCTCAAGTGGAAGAAAAGCCAATGCAGCAAGTGGTAGTAGAAGCCCAAGCGGAAGAAAAGCCAATGCAGCAAGTGGTAGTAGAAGCTCAAGTAGAAGAAAAACCGATGCAGCAAATGGTAGTGGCACCACAAGTAGAAGAAAAACCGATGCAACAAGTAGTGGTGGCTGAACAAGTACAAGAGCCAATTTCAAGTACGGAAGTACAAGAGAAAGCATATGTTGTAAATCAAAAAGAGAACGATATGCGCAACGTACTACAAACGCCGCCGAAGTATGAGCTTCCGTCATTAACGTTGTTGTCGATTCCACAGCAGGCAGCATTAGATAATACGGAGTGGCTAGAAGAACAGGAAGAATTATTAAATACGACATTTAATAATTTCCATGTTGGAGCACATGTTATTAATGTGTCACAAGGGCCGGCGGTAACTCGTTTTGAAGTACAACCAGACCCAGGTGTGAAAGTAAATAAAATTACAAATTTAAGTGATGATATTAAGTTAAGTTTAGCTGCGAAAGATATTCGAATTGAAGCACCAATTCCAGGGAAGAGTGCAATTGGAATTGAAGTTCCGAACAAGGAAAGTAAGCCAGTATTCCTTCGTGAAATTTTAAGAAGTCCTGTATTTACAAAGAGTGAATCACCGCTTACAGTTGCGCTGGGGCTTGATATTTCAGGTGATCCAATTGTAACAGATATTCGAAAAATGCCACATGGACTTATTGCGGGTGCAACTGGTTCAGGGAAAAGTGTGTGCATTAACGCGATTTTAACGAGCATTTTATATAAAGCGAAGCCGCATGAAGTGAAGTTGATACTAATTGATCCGAAGATGGTTGAGCTGGCACCATACAATTCTGTTCCGCATCTTGTAGCACCTGTTATTACTGACGTAAAAGCAGCTACAGCTGCGTTAAAGTGGGCGGTTGAAGAGATGGAACGTCGTTATGAATTGTTTGCTCATGCTGGTGCTCGTGATTTAACTCGTTACAATACGATTGTAAGTGGGAGAGAAATCCCAGGTGAGACATTACCTTATATTGTAATCGTCATTGATGAGTTAGCGGACTTAATGATGGTTGCTCCTGGTGATGTTGAGGAAGCGATTTGTCGTATTGCACAAAAAGCTCGAGCTTGTGGTATTCACTTATTAGTTGCGACGCAGCGTCCATCTGTAGACGTTATTACAGGTTTAATTAAATCAAACATTCCAACGCGTATTTCATTTACGGTATCATCTCAAGTTGATTCGCGTACGATTATCGATATCGGGGGCGCGGAGAAATTACTTGGCCGTGGTGATATGCTATTTTTAGGAAACGGCACATCTAAACCAGTTCGTGTACAAGGTGTATACGTATCAGATGATGAGATTGAAAGAACAGTTGATCATGTGAAAAAGCAAATGAAGCCAAACTACTTATTTAAGCAAGAGGATTTATTAGCAAAATCAGAGCAGAGTGAGTCTGAAGATGAACTATTTTTTGATGCATGTCAATTTGTTGTAGAGCAAGGGGGAGCGTCCACATCTTCTGTACAGAGAAAATTCCGCATTGGTTATAATCGCGCGGCACGTCTAATTGAAGAGATGGAATCGCAAGGGATTATTTCTGAAGCCAGAGGAACGAAACCGAGAGATGTCCTTATTTCCGAGGATGAATTTGCCGCTATGCAGGAAACGAATGTATAGTAAACGGTTTTGCTGTATACTAAGAGAAAATGTTGGATAGTAAAGTAGGGAGTAAAGCGACATGAAAGAAATTGAATTAAAATTAAAAGGTGAAATAAATCGACTAACAAATAAAACATTTAAATTTGATGAACGTGTTGGAGAAGGCTGGTTCTCTGCCGTTTACTTTTTAAAAACTAGAGAAATCATTGAAGAATTTCGCCCGGAAAGTGTTGTGACAATGCAGTTTTTCCAAAAAGAACATTCAGTTCTTTGCGGAGCAGATGAGGTAATCGCATTGCTACAAACATTCGCCAAAAATCCTGAGAAATTAGAAATTCATTCTTTAAAGGATGGCGATAATATTAGTCCGTTTGAAACAGTTTTAACAATTCATGGCCCTTATGAATACTTCGGCTTTTTAGAAGGTGTAATTGATGGGATTTTGGCTCGTCGTACATCAGTTGCGACAAACGTATATAACGTTGTCCAAGCTGCACGTAGTGTAGATAAAGAAAAACCGGTTATTTTCATGGGAGATCGTGACGATCATTATACTCAACAAGCTGGTGACGGTTATGCGGCATACATCGGAGGTATGAGCGCGCAAGCGACGCATGCAATGAATGAATGGTGGGGCAGAAGTGGTATGGGGACGATGCCTCACGCTTTAATTCAAATGTTTAATGGTGATGTTGTTGAAGCAGCAAAAGCATATCATAAAAAATTTCCAGAAGATGAATTAGTCGTACTAATTGATTACAACAATGATGTCATTACAGATGCACTTCGCGTAGCGCGTGAATTTGGATCAACATTAAAAGGTGTACGTGTGGATACGTCTCGTACAATGATTGATCAATATTTCATTCGTCATCCAGAAGTACTTGGAACATTCGATCCGCGTGGTGTAAATCCATCACTTGTATTTGCTCTTCGTAAGGCTCTTGATGAGGAAGGTTTCCAACATGTAGATATCGTTGTAACTGGTGGGTTTGATGAGAAACGTATTCGTGAATTTGAAGCTCAAAATGTTCCTGTCGATATATACGGAGTAGGAAGTAGCTTATTAAAAATGAATATTGGTTTTACTGGTGATAATGTAGAATTAGATGGAAAACCAGAAGCGAAAGCTGGTCGTAAATACCGTCCAAATCCACGTCTAGAGCGTGTTCAATTAGAAACAAAAGAAGATATGTAAAAGCGAGAAAAACTGATAGGTGATTGACCCTATCAGTTTTTCTGTTATCATAGTATAGCGGCTTGTTTTTTGCTATAATAAATGTGTTATGGACATAAAAAAAGTACGTACGAGTTTATCACTGATAAGTGAATATAAAAAGAAATTCACTGCATCAGAAATGTATGATGATTACCAAAATAAGAAAAGATTCATATACTGTCTTATAGATAGGCCGTTGTATTAGTTCGAAATGTTGGAGGTTCTTTAAGATGACAGTTTACCATTTTGTAGGAATTAAAGGAACAGGAATGAGTTCATTAGCACAAATTCTTCATGACATGAAGCATACTGTTCAAGGGTCTGATTATGAAAAGCGTTTCTTTACACAAACAGCATTGGAAAAGCGTGGTATTTCCATCCTTCCTTTTGATAAAAATAATATTAAAGAAGGACAAGTGATTATCGCGGGAAACGCATTTCCTGATACGCATGAAGAAATCGTAGCAGCAAAAGAATTAAATATCCCAGTACATCGTTATCATCACTTCTTAGGTGATCTTATGAATCAGTACACAAGTGTTGCAGTAACTGGTGCACATGGAAAAACATCAACTACAGGTTTGTTAGCCCATGTAATGCAAGGCGCACACCCAACATCTTACCTTATTGGAGATGGAACTGGGCATGGGGTAGAAAATAGTAAGTATTTTGTATTTGAAGCTTGTGAGTATCGTCGTCATTTCTTGTCTTACTATCCAGACTATGCAATTATGACAAATATTGATTTCGATCATCCAGATTATTTTTCAGACATCAATGATGTATTTAATGCATTCCAAGAGATGGCATTGCAAGTGAAAAAAGGTATTATTGCATGTGGTGATGATGAAGAACTTCAAAAAATTCAAGCGAAAGTACCTGTTATTTTCTATGGATTTGGAGAAGATAATGATTTCCAAGCACGTAACATTCAAAAGAGAACTGATGGTACTATATTCGATGTATTCGTTCGTAATACGTATTATGACACGTTCAAAATTACAGGATACGGCGATCACAGCGTATTAAATGCATTAGCAGTTATCGCGCTTTGCCATTACGAAGACGTTGATGTAGAAGCGGTTAAACATCAACTAACAACATTTGAAGGTGTTAAACGTCGCTTTAATGAAAAACCGATGGGAGAGCAAGTTATCATTGATGACTATGCACACCATCCGACAGAAATTAATGCAACGATTGAAGCAGCTCGTCAAAAACATCCAGAGCGTGAAGTTGTCGCTGTATTCCAGCCACATACATTCTCACGTACAGAAAAATTCTTAGATGAGTTTGCAGAAAGCCTAAGCAAAGCTGACCAAGTATACTTATGTGATATTTTCGGATCGGCGCGCGAAAACAAAGGTGAATTAACAATTGAAGATCTGCAAAAACGTATCGATGGCGCAGAGCTGATTACAGATACAACAACAGAGGTATTAAAGAAACATAAAAACGGCGTTCTTATTTTCATGGGCGCAGGTGACATCCAAAAATTCGAAGCAGCTTACGTAAAAGAAGTTCAAGTTGCAGAGAAGTAAGAAGAAAGACGCATAGCTATGGCTATGCGTCTTTTTGTTGTGTTCGATTTTTATTTATGTATTGACCTGGAGTTAACTCTAGGTTGTAAGATAAACATGTGAAAACAAGGGGGAGAGAATATGTATAAAATCGGTGAAGTAGCAGAGTTAACGGGGATGGGTATTCACACTTTGCGCTATTATGAGAAATTAGGCTTATTACCACCACCAACGCGAAATAGTGGTATTCGGCAGTATACAGAAGGAGATGTACGTTTATTAAAGTTTTTATATTCATTAAAGCAAACCGGCATGTCATTAGAGGAGATGGCCGAGTTTGCAAGTGACGGATGCATTATAGAGGAGATTAGACAGAGAAAAGAGGAAGTACCTGCGAAAGTGAAAAAGAGGATTTCAATTTTAACCACACACTTAGGTCGTTTAAAGGAACAGCAGGAGCAATTGCAAAAAGTCGTCGAGTTAACAGAGGGGAAATTAGAAATTTATTACGGCTTTCTGGAAGGGAAAGATGTGGAGGGTGACAATGAAAAATAAAGTGTATGCTCAGTTATTAGGGTTTGCGATTTTCACTGGTGGGACATTTAACGCTTCGAAATATGCTGTACAATATTTCGGGGCGATTCATATAGCGGCATGGCGTTTTGGAATTGCTGCACTTGTGATGTTATGTCTTTTAAAAATACGGAAAGATTTTGAGTTAGAAGTATGGAAACAGAATAGTGCTTATTATCTTTTGCTTGGTATAGTTGGTGTATTCGGCTTTAACTTCTTTTTCTTTTTAGGAATGAAACATACAGAAGTAATTAATGGAGCGCTTATTATGGCGACAAATCCACTTGTTACGACGTTATTAGCAAGTGTAATTTTACGAGAGAAAATAGTGAAGCGCCAAGCGATTGGAATGTTACTTGCACTACTTGGTGTTGTCTTTGTCCTTACACAAGGTTCGTTTGCAATACTACAAAATTTATCGTTTTCAAAAGGCGATTTATATATTTTATTAGGGAATATTTGCTGGGCACTATACGGCGTATTAAGTAGAAGATTTATTAAGACGGGTAGTCCAATACAAACGACGACATATACGATGATTATTGGGGCACTTGCTTTTATTATGATATCTTTCACGCAAAAGAGTGTAGTACCAGTGTTAGAAATCCCTCTATTAGCTTGGATATCTATCATCTTTATGGCAATTGGAATGAGTGTGCTTGGTTACTTATGGTGGAATAATGGAATCGCTCAAATTGGTGCAGCGAGAACATCTCTATTCTTTAATCTAGTGCCTGTTGTTACTATAATTATTTCTTTTATAGAAGGAGTAAATATAACTGTCGCACAATGTGTAGGTATGATATTAGTGATTACGGGAGTATTGTGTTCTTCAGGTTTTATACAGATAAAATCAAAAGAAAGTGTGAATATTTAACATTTTTTATCCGGAGGTGTTAGAATAATAAGAAAACTAAAAGGGGCTAAAAAACATGTTCACACTCCGAGTAGATGACGAAATCGAACTACAACTATTAGAAAAACATCATAAAGAGGAATTATATCAATTATTGGATCAAAATCGTAATCATTTAAGAAGATGGCTCCCTTGGGTGGATGGGACGAAATCTGCTGATGCGTATGATGATATTTTTCCGATGTGGTTAAAGAAATTTGCAGAGGGAGACGGTTTTGAAAGTGGTATACGTTATAAAGGAAAGCTCGTTGGGATGGTGGGCATTCACCCGGTGAGCTGGGGAAAAAAAGCGACGAGTCTTGGATATTATCTTGCAGAAGATGCTGGTGGAAAAGGTATTATGACGCGAAGTGTGAAGACTGTGCTTCATTATGCATTTGAAAATTTGAAACTGAATAAAATTGAAATTCGTTGCGGTATTGAAAATGCGAAAAGCCGTGCAATTCCAGAGCGATTAGGTTTTAAGTTGGATGGGATTTTAAGAGAAGAAGAAGGGTTGTATGATCATTTTCAGGATATTGCTGTTTATAGTTTACTAGCTTCAGAATGGAAGGATATTCGATGAACGAGAAGATTTGTATTATTCCATATGAAAGTAAGTTCCAAGATGAAGTAGTAGATCTCATTGTTTATATTCAGCAAAAAGAGTACAATGTCCCAATTACGAAAGAAGAGCAGCCGGACTTACTAGAAATAGAAACGTTCTATCAAAGGGACAGCGGAAACTTTTGGGTAGCAACTTATGATGGTAAAGTAGTTGGAACGGTAGCTTTATTAGATATTGGGAAGCATCAAGTAGCGCTAAGAAAAATGTTCGTGAAGAAAGAGTTCCGCGGAAAAGAATGGGGTGCATCAAGTATGCTACTTCAAACAGCAATTTCTTGGGCGAAGGAAAAGAAATTGGAAGACATTTATTTAGGAACAACAGTTAAATTTCTAGCAGCACACCGTTTCTACGAAAAGAATGGTTTTCAAAGCGTGAGTATAGAAGAGTTGCCAAGAAGTTTTCCAGTGCTAGAGGTAGATAAGAAATTTTATAGATATATTATTTAAAAGGTCATTCATAAATGGCCTTTTTTTATGAACTAAAATGGAAAAAATGGTATAATTTAGTTAAGGGAGGTGTGTGTATGGATTTTCCAATTCAAAGAAGTAAGTCAGCGGTAATTTTCGTTAGTCTCACGTTAGCTTTTATGTTTGTATATCCAATTGTTGTGTTCTTTACAAGAAAAGGGGATTGGGCTCCAGCTCTAATTGGGATGGGATTATGTTTTATTGTAAATATCCCTCTCGTTTGGGAAATATTCATTAAAAAACATAAAGTAGAAAATGGTATTTTAAAATATGGAATTTTAAATGACGACGTTGTATTAAAAGATATAAGAGTTGTTCGTCAAGTTGGGAAATCCCTTGAAATTACGACGAATACATATAAAGTACATATGATTGCGATGCCGCAAGATATAACAAGTTTTTTGTCACTTGTTGAGAAAGAGAATCCACATGTGAAAATAGAAATGGTAGGTAAGAGATGAAATATGTAAAACTTTTGTTTTGTTTGGAAATTTTGTTTGTGCTTGTTGGTTGCACTAGAGTATATATTAAATGGGAATTGCCATTATATGTCCCAATATTAATAGGTACTATCGCAGTGACGCTTTTATTTTATTTTCATTTCCAGCAAACAAAAAGCGAGAAAAGTAGCTCCATATAAAGTAGGGGGATTAGAAATGAAAAAAATCTGTATGTTGTTTTTGTTTCTGCTAACCACATCTATTCTTTTAATAGGATGTAGTGCGAAGAAAGAGAAGTCTGATGTTAGCTTAGAAAAGGCACAAAAAATTGAAATAGAATCGCTTACTGATTCGAGTGATAAAAAAACAATTACCGATAAGAAAGAAATCACAAAGTTGTTTGAATCAATCAAAATGGATGAGTGGGAAATGGAATCGGCTCCTATGAATACTCCGCAAGGGAAAAAGTTTAAAATGTATCAAGAGGATACACCGAAATTGTTGGATTCGAGTAAAGATAAACAAGAGTTACATGAAATTGGTACGATGACAGTATATAAAGATGTCCCTTATGTTGAGGTTGAATTGAAAATTAATAAAATAAAAAATAAAAATAGTTTTAAAGTACCAGAAGATGTAGCTAAAAAATTATTAGAGTATTAATGAAAAAGCGCTCGGATAGAATTCCGAGCGCTTTTCATATTATTTTAAGTTCTCTGGGTTTAAAGCTTCTAGTTCAGTTACAACGAAGCGTCCGTCTTTACGGATTAGTACGTCGTCGAAGTAAATTTCGCCGCCGCCGTATTCAGGGCGCTGAATGCATACTAAATCCCAGTGGATGTTAGAGTTGTTGCCGTTCCATGCATCATCATAAGCCTGTCCAGGTGTGAAGTGGAAGCTGCCATCGATTTTTTCATCGAATAGAATGTCTCCCATTGGATGTAAGATGTATGGGTTTACGCCGATTGCGAACTCACCAACGTAGCGTGCGCCTTCGTCTGTATCGAAGATTTTGTTAATGCGCTCTGAATCGTTTGCAGTTGCGTCAACGATTTGGCCATTCTCGAATTTAAGTTGTACATTTTCAAATGTATAGCCGTTGTAAGGAGATGGTGTGTTGTAAGAAACTGTACCGTTAACAGAATCGCGAACTGGTGCAGAATATACTTCACCATCTGGAATGTTTAAATGACCTGAGCATTTAATTGCTGGAATGTCTTTAATAGAGAATGTTAAGTCAGTTCCAGGACCAGTTAAGCGAACCTTATCTGTTTTATTCATTAATGTAACAAGGCTATCCATTGCCTTATCCATTTTACCGTAATCTAAGTTACATACTTCGAAGTAGAAGTCTTCGAAAGCTTCTGTGCTCATTTTAGCAAGCTGTGCCATAGAAGCATTTGGGTAGCGAAGAACAACCCAGCGTGTTTTCGGAACACGAATGTCTCTATGAACCTTTTTACCAACTGTTTGGCCGTGAACTTTCATACGTTCACTTGGAACGTCGGCTTGTTCGTTAATGTTATCGCCAGAGCGAAGGCCAATGTAAGCATCCATATCTTTCATTACGCTCGCTTCATATGCAGCGATTTGTTCGAAATGTTCTTCAGTAGCACCCATTAATAAAGAGCGATCTACTTGATGATCTTTTAAAGAAACGAATGGGAAACCACCAGCTGCATATGCTTCTTTTACAAGTGCTGTTACAAGTTCTTTTTGTAAGCCAAAGTTTTCAATTAATACTTTCTCACCTTTTTGTAATCGGATAGAGTAGTTAATTAAATTGTATGCTAACTTTTCAATACGTGGATCTTTCATATGTAAAGCCTCCCTACTAATTATGTATCCTCACCTATTGTAACCTACTTAGTGGAATTTGTTGAATGATTTATGTTAAAGTTAACGAATAAGTATGAAAATTCTAATGAAAAGATAGGGATTAGAACGAAACGGAAAATGATTGTATAATAAGAGAAAGTATGAAAAAGATAAAGGAAGTGATGAAATGCAAGTTCTTTTATATGTAAGTGCGGCTATTATTGCAGTTGCTTTCGCTGTATTAGTAGTGTATGTATGTAGAACGTTGTTATCGGTTCAAAAGACGTTAGAAAATGTTGCAAGTACGTTAGAAGGTTTAGAAAAGCAAATGCAAGGAATAAGCGTAGAGACGGAGCAATTATTACATAAGACAAATGCGTTAGCTGATGATATTCAAAAGAAGTCACAGTCGCTAAATAAAGTAGTGGAAGGTGTAGATGGAATCGGAACGACGATCCACTCTTTAAATACGAAGCTTCGCAATGTTTCAGAGTCTGTTACAGACGAAATTGAAAATAATGCAGATAAAGTGGCACAAGTTGTACAGTGGAGCAGCGCAGCAATTGAAGTATACAATCATTACCGTGCTACGAGACAAGAGAAAAAGATTGAAAAAGAAGAGCGTAAACTTGAGAAAGCTGAGCAGAAGGATGAAAAGAGAGAGAAGCGCTCTAGACTTCGCATGAGAGGTGAGTAATGATGAGTATGATGAAGATTGAAACAATTGAAGAACTTGAAGCGTTAGTAGAAAAGAATGAGCCTTACGTTCTTTTTAAACATAGTACGACATGCCCAATTAGTCACGGTGCATATACAGAGTTTCAAGCGTATTGCGGTGAAGAAAGAGAAGTGCCAGCATACTACTTATACGTACAAGATGCGAGAGATGTTTCGAACCATGTTGCAGAGCAGTACAGCATTAAGCATGAATCTCCGCAAGTGCTATACATAAAAGATGGAATGGTAGTATGGCATACATCGCATTGGAATATTAAAAAAGAAGCTTTAGAAGAGAATGTAAAATAGGGGGAGGCAAGCGAAGGGCTTGCTTCTTTTTTATTTTGTTGCAATATATTTAATGGTACACTATAGATACATTAAAACTAAGTAAATTGACTTTTGAAAGTGGGTTTTAAGCAATGAAGAAAATGGCGTTATGCATCGCAAGCTTAAGTTTATTACTGGGGGCTTGCAGCAATAATACTATTGAGAAGAAAGATGAAGTTGTACAGAAAGATACGAAAGAAAAAAGTATGATTCCAAGAACTGCTGTTTCTAAGGATTACTATAGAACTGTTATTCCTTTAAAAGAACAAAAGGTAATTAATACAGTTAATGTTAAAACTAATTCTAAACTAGATTTAGCAGAATATGAAAATGGTTTAATGGATATTGCTTCAAAACAATTCGATACAGAAAATTACGTATTACAATTAAATCAATATATTCCAGAGAAAACAATTGATGAATTAGTTACGAAACAAGAAGTACCAGTTTTGACTAATATTATAGAACAGGACTACTTCGGCAAACAGAATTCAAATGAACTAAGCTTATCTGGTGTTGTTATTGGTTTATCTATGTCTTCAAGTGTATCTAATGAGGAAGCTATTTCTAAAGGTACTGAAGTTGCTAAGGGGCTTGTAGAAGCTATTAATAAAAATGATAAATATAACAAATCACCAATCACGTTTGCTATATTCAAGCAAGAAAGTACAAGTTCTTTAAAGAATGGTACTTATATTGCAAGCGCTACTGTTCAAAAGAACGAGACTAACCTTGGAAATTGGAATACTATTGATGAAAAATCGTATTCGTATCCTTCTCAAGAATTTGAGGGAGCACAAGGAGAAGATAAGAAAAAGTTAGATGATTTTTCGGAAGCAATAAAGAAATTCTCTCCAGGAGATTATATCCCTGTTAATGCTAAGATTTCTTATAAGCAAAATAAGATGGATAAATTAAAGATGGATCTTGTCGTTAAATATAATGGTAAGTCAGAATTAATGGCACTCTCTCAAATTGCTGCTCAAAGTATGTTAGAACAATTTCCTAAAGATGCTAAAGTTCAATTACAGATAAAGTCCGAGAATAAAATCGAGGCTGTTATTATAAAAGAGAAGAACAGCGATAAACCGTTTGTTTCTTTCCTATAAAATAAAAAAGACAGTTTTTAAGCTGTCTTTTTTATTTTATAAATTTTCCGCAGTTCAATGAGTTTATGAAAGAATTAAAAGTATTCGGAAGTAAATTATAAAAAGATTTCTTAGTCTATGTAGCCCTTGTCACATAGTTTTTTACAAAAATTGACCTTTTTTGCATAAAAAATACGAAAATACGAGAAAAGAAGCGAATTTTTTCGAAACTTTTGCGGGAAAATATTGTATGACCCTGCGTTTTTATCGTATCATTAGTAAAAGGAAGAACTCGGGACGATTGTTGGCATCTGCAAATAGAGTTGATGTCTTTTTTTCATTCAAGTGAACCGATACATAAAAATAGATAA
Source organism: Bacillus sp. NPDC057893 (assembly GCF_042796455.1). Lineage (NCBI taxonomy): Bacteria > Bacillati > Bacillota > Bacilli > Caryophanales > Bacillaceae > Bacillus > Bacillus sp. NPDC057893. Next base: position 193,714 of record NZ_JBHVNG010000001.1, read on the forward strand.
CATAAATAGAAGGAGTGTGCGAAGAGATGAACATAACAATCTATGATGTAGCGCGCGAAGCAAACGTTTCAATGGCTACCGTATCACGTGTTGTGAACGGTAACCCAAATGTAAAGCCTACAACAAGAAAGAAAGTATTAGAAGCAATTGATCTTTTAGGATACCGCCCAAATGCGGTAGCACGTGGACTAGCAAGTAAGAAGACAACTACAGTGGGTGTTATTATTCCTGATATCTCAAATACGTTTTATGCAGAACTTGCTCGTGGAATTGAAGATATCGCAACAATGTACAAATATAACATCATTTTAAGTAACTCTGACCAAAACAAAGAGAAAGAGTTCCACTTATTAAATACGATGCTTGGGAAACAAGTGGACGGGATTGTTTTCATGGGTGAAGATATTACAGATATTCACGTTGAAGAGTTCAAAAAATCTCCAGTACCAATCGTATTAGCAGCGTCATTTGATGAACAAAATGAAACTTCATCAGTAAATATTGATTATACACAAGCAGCTTACGATGCAATGAAGCATTTCATTGAGCAAGGACATAAACGTATCGGTTTCGTCTCTGGTCCTTTCATTGATAAAGCAGGAAGCGCGAAGAAGTTACAAGGTTATAAAAAAGCTTTAGAAGAAGCAGGTATTTCATATGATGAAAATCTTATAATTGATGGAGATTACACATATGATTCAGGTATAGAAGCATTTGAAAGACTTTGGAGCATGGATGAAAAACCAACAGCAATCTTCGTATCTTCTGATGAAATGGCACTAGGTGTAATCCACGCAGCACAAGACGCGGGATTAAACGTACCAACTGATATCGAAGTGCTTGGTTTTGACAACACACGTCTTGCATTAATGGTTCGTCCGCAACTTTCAACAGTTGTACAGCCAATGTATGATATCGGTGCAGTAGCAATGCGTCTACTAACGAAATACATGAACAAAGAAAAAGTAGAAGATCACTCAGTTATCTTACCTCACCGTATCCAATTTAGAGATTCAACGAAGTAAGAATAAGGGAGCTCACAGCGATAGCTGTGAGCTCTTATTAGTATTCAGGATAGTATTGTTTAACTACTGTATCGACAGTTTCATTTTTCTTAACATGTAAAAATCTTGCGTACAATTCTGTTCCTGTCTCAAATGACGTATCATTTAATTCAAATACATGTAACACTTTTCGAAACTTCCATGTTACTTGCACATCGTACATATTATCGTACGTATCTTCAGACTGTAGAGCTATCTTTTCACCTAGCTCGTGAGCTTCCTCTAAACTGTTCGCCTTAACGAGAATAATACTTTCTTCAAAAAGTGTATCGTGATTCTCTTCATAATGTTCATCAATTTTACTAGGATTAGGGTCACCTGAATGAACAGATTCAAATAATAATTTTACAGCGTACATATGAGATCAATCTCCTTATGCTGAATGTTTACTTTATAAACAATACTCGCGATAAGTGAATCCGGTATTGTAAATACGTTGCTTTGATAATGGTAATGTATTTGGGATTCTTCATAAGACATTCGCTACAGTTGGGGTTATTCCTTGTTATATGTCACACAAGTGCAAATTTAACTATTATAGGGCAATGTCATGTATAATAGAAAGAAAAGGCTTGTGAGGGGGGAGAAGAGATGATCGTTCTTTGGATAATTACGCTTTGCATGACTGCTATTTTTGCATATATGACGTTAAAACAAAATGGCTTAAAGCGATTTGTTCCAGGAAGTATTCTTGCAGGAATCGCCCTTATCACGTATGTAATTTCAATTTTTACTGAAAGTATTTCGATAGATTTAAGTACGAGTTTAATGTTTATCGGTATTACACTATTTGCAGGTAGCATTATGGTACTTATGGTTGCAGGTATTATTGCATTTATTCATATGAATTCGGAAACGTTATAGCATATAAAAAAGGCATGTCCCGAGAGGGGCATGCCTTTTGTCCATGCAATTATGCTCTATCTTTAGAAGAGTTTTGTTGTTTTAGTAAGTCGCGAATTTCGCCAAGAATTTCTTCTTCTTTTGTTGGTTCTGGAAGTTCTTCTTTCTTTTCTTCTTCTCTTTTAGATGTTAGTTTGTTGAAAACTTTAACAAACATAAAGATAGCAGCTGCAATAATTAAGAAATCAAAAATAGTTTGGATGAAGTTACCATACATAATAGATGATTTACCGAATGTAAGTTTTAAATCTGTAAAGTTAACGCCGCCCAGTACCATACCAAGTAATGGTGTGATGATATCTTTTACTAAAGAACTAACGATTTTACCGAATGCAGCACCGATTACAACCCCGACAGCTAAATCGATTACATTCCCTTTGAACGCGAATTTTTTAAACTCGTTCCACATGTGTCAATCCCATCCTTTCCACGATTCATTATGAAATTTATAATTCCTATCAACATATTCTATAGAAATTTGTGATAGAAATAAAGAGGAAATGGGAATGAAAGTAAATTCTGAAAAATGTATCCGTTTTAATTTTTGCTTACAGTTTGCAGTAGAGATTGTAGTAATTGCTGTGTTTTTAATCCTTCTGATCCATCTACTAACGGTTTCGTATCTCCATGTACACAGTCAATAAAATGATGAACAGCATCTTCAAAACCACGTTGTTTTAATGTCGTTTCCCATGACGGGGAACCGCTTTGTGAAACAGAGTTTTCCTGTTCTATTTCAAATGTATTCATATTTTTAACGCGAATGATTTTCCCTGTCGTTACAAGTTCAATTTGTTCTAAGTTTGTACCAGCATGACGGTGCATCGCTGTAGAGAGTAACATTCCATTTGCAGTTGTGTACGTATGATGTCCGTAAAGGAGTTCATTTTTTTCGTTTATTTGCATCATATTATGAACGACGTTAAGGTCATCGTTAGCTAACCAACGAGCGGTATCTACAATATGTAAGTAATCATCTAACATCGTAAAGTCATACGTATATGGCCCTACTTTATTTGTGCGGTGCTTTTCAATTCGAATCCATGAAATATCATGAGCTTGTTCTTTGGCAGCGACGTACATAGGAACGAATCGACGGTTAAATCCGACCATTAATTTTCGGTTATGCTTTTCGCTCATTTCGACTAGCTCTTCAGCTTGATCCACTGTAGCTGCTAACGGTTTATCGACATAAACGTCGATACCTTTTTTTAGAAGTGTAGAAACGATTTCATAATGTGTAGCAGTTGAACTATGAACGAAAACGGCATCACATTCTGAAGCTAACGTTTCCATAGAATGAAAGTCTTGAATACGGTATTGCTGACAAATTTGTTTCCTTTTCTCTGCGTTAGGTGTAAATGCCCCTACAAAATTCCAATCTGTTTCTTTTATAAGTGTTGGAAGATAGGCCTTTTGTGCAATACTTCCAAGTCCAATCATCCCGATTTTAGGTTTGTTCATGTTTATTCCCACCCTATTAATATTGATGTAACGGGTTAAATGTAGCATAGGGTGGGGGAGGAAGGCAAAAATTAGCTTTTTACTTACGTCCTTCTAGCAAGCCCTTCTCTATTTCTTTAAAGTTATGAGCATGGGCGTGTTGCAGCGGGGTAACACTGTCATTGTCGGGAATGCTTACATCTGTTAGGAAAAGGGTATTTTTGATAATTTGTGTTAAAGTGTAAAGAGAGATAAAACTTCTTTGTTTTGCTAACAGGCAGGATAGTTTGAGAGGGAGTGCTAGATTTTGGGGGCGGAATTAAAGAATAATAAATCAAACAAGGTTTTAAAGATTGGAACTAATATCATACTTATTTTATTAATTATTGGTGCAATACAAATGTTTTATGATGAAGATTATACAAATGACCATTTCGGTTGGTTATTTTTGGTCGCATTTTGGATGGTTAAAAGTATTTCTGGTTTTACGATAAGTTTAAAAGAAGGAGATAAAAAGTCGGTATTAATTGATTTAGGTTTAGTGCTCTGTTCCTTTTATCTTTTTTTTGTTTATAGTATGAAATATTTCTTCTGAAAATCAACTCACTAACGAGGCTTTAATGGAATAAGCCTCGTCTCTTTTTATCTATGTTATTCAATATTTTCGCCAATTGTAAAAGTTGATTCCATATTAGAATGATCAATATATTTTATTGTGATATTAGGTATTTTTCTTTGAAAATAGGGCTCAATTCACTCCAAACATCAAATTTATTCCCATCTAAATCGTAAAAAATAAAATTCTTTCCAGTATGTCCTCTGTCTTCAATCTCTCCAACCATCATTTCTTTTTTCATAAAGTCTTTATGAATGGATTCAAGTGCATTCAAGCCATTAACTTCAAATGTTAAAGAAAAGCGTTCTTCACCGTGAAAATCGAAAAAATTTAAGCTTTGATTATTTTGAGATTTAATCAGAAAAAAGCTTTGGTTTGCAAAGTTAATAATAGCCTTGTCTTCGTCTTTAAAGCTCAACTCTGCTCCCAATTTGTTTACATACCAGTTTGAAGAAAGTTCTACATCGGTAACTGGAATATAAGTCGTTCCAACTCTTAATAATTTTTCTCTCACTCTATTCTCCCCTTTTAGCAAAATAGCACTCATAAACTAACTTCTTCTCTCTTTATGTACGTATTGCCTTTGTGAGTTTGTAATTTCTTTTACGTCCATAAAAATTGTTGAGTGGTAGTAGTGAAATGAGTGGCTTCTTCTAAAAAAGGATAATGGTTACTATACTCAAATGGCACAAAAATAGAATTACGTATACCCTCATGTATCTCAATGGAATATTGAATCGGGCACTGCACATCGTGTCTTCCGCACATAATGAGCGTCTTTGTTTTGATAGAAGGTAAACACTTTCTTAAATCAAATGACGGATATTCTTGAGAGAAGGCATTCATCCGGCTGACGGACATTGTTTTGTGGATGTGCTTACAAAAATAAGAGTTATAGTTTTCGGGTTTATACAAAGATAATTTGGTTCTTTTAGTAGATAGTTCCTTTCGTTTTTCCTTTGTAAGATGAGGGTTTTTTAAGCTTTCGATGAGCTCTTGCATATAGTGAAACTGTGGATGTTCTGGATGATAAATACAAAATGGTGTTTCGGTATAGTTGCTTGCTGCGGCTCCGGCCATGACTAATGATTGTAAGGCATTTGGATATGTAATCGCGTATAAAAGTCCAAGCATACCGCCTGTTGAATGACCGGCGAAATGCCATGTAGAAAATTGTAAAGCTTCTTTAATCGCTTCTAAGTCGTGAATTGATTTGATCATGGTCAATTCTTTTTCTGAATTGGCTTTTTGAGAATTACCAGCATCACGTAAATTAATGAGGAATACACGGTGTGTCTGAGTAAAAGCTTCTGCAAAATAATCGCCTGTCTCATTAAACTGTGAATAGTGATGTGTAATGCAAAGTGGTTCGCCATTGCCTTTTACAAAGAGTTCGAATGTGCCGCGGTTCGTCTTGAGCATTTGTTGTTTCCACATAATAATCGCCTCTCATAAAAAAGAATAGGAGCAAATCTCCTATTCTTTCTGCTTAATACAAAGATTTTGTCATATTATTCCGAATAATTTCGAGAGATTTCGCTACAGTTAATGCATTTTTTTCTTCGATTTCTGGTTTTCTAGGGATAGGTTGATACATGTTGTCTGGATCTTCCCATGTGAGGGGAAGTTCTGTTTCTGCTTGTCCTTTCCAAGCGTCAATCCATTCTGGAGGGAGATAACCTGAGATGTTTTGGATGTTGTTCATTTCGAGCCAAATGAGTGCCCAGGCTCTTGGGACGACGCGCCAGTGGTCATAGCCACCGCCGCCGACGGCAATCCAGCGACCATTGCAATATTCATTAGCGATTTCACGAGCGAGTTTCGGTATTTCACGATAAATGTTCATCGTTGCGCAAAGGTGTGTGAGTGGATCGTAATAATGAGCGTCAGCACCATTTTGCGTTAAAATAATATCCGGTTTAAAGTACTCTGCAACTTCTTTTACAACAGTTCGATATGAATCTAAAAATGATTCGTCTTCTGTAAAAGCATCGAGTGGAACGTTAAAAGAATAACTATATCCATTTCCTTGTCCACGTTCATTTACTGCGCCAGTTCCAGGGAATAAATAACGCCCAGTTTCATGTAATGAAATGGTGCACACGTTAGGATCGTCATAAAAAGACCATTGTACCCCGTCACCGTGATGAGCATCTGTATCAATATATAAAACGCGTAAACCGTATTTCTTCTGAATATATTTCATTGCGATAGAGCTATCGTTATAAATACAAAAGCCAGATGCTTTACCACGAAAGCCATGATGTAAGCCGCCGCCTAAATTGAGGGCGTGCTTTACTTTCCCGGAAAGAACAGCATCTACAGCTGTTAACGTACCGCCAACGAGTAATGCACTTGCTTCATGCATATTTGGAAACATCGGTGTATCTTCTGTTCCGAGCCCATATGTCATCGCAATTGATTTTTCTAACTTTCCTTCTCCAGCAAGTTTCACCGCATTTATGTACTCCTCGGTATGAATGAATGCAATTTCCTCATCTGTAGCCATTCTTGGCGAGATGACTTGAGAAGGGGAGATAAAACCACCCTTTTGTAATAAATCATACGTAAGTGTGACGCGTAGTTGGTTAAAAGGATGATCAGGGCTAAAAGAATAGCCCCGAAAGTCATCCGAATAAATGAAGGCGCTGCTCATGCTTGCATCCCCATTATGTTTGGCCATAATACGCGGTAACCCTCTGCTTCAAGTGCATCAATCACTTTTAGAGGATTCATCGTTTGAATGCGAAAAACGAGTACTTTATCATTCTCATCTTTTGCTGGATAGACGAGAACGCTCACAATATTAATTTGTGAATCACTAAAAATAGCAACGACTTTTCCAAGAATACCAGGTTCATTTTTTACTTGAATTTCAATTTGTGAACTTGGTTGATGTGCACCTGTTAATTTTACTAACGTGTGCAGTACTGTAGATTCGGAAATAATGCCTACTAGCTTTCCGGCCTTTGTAACAGGGAGACAGCCAATTTTATTTTCAAAAAATAAAGTAGCAATTTCCTCAACGAAATCAAGAGGATGGCAAGTCATGACAGGGTGTTTCATAATAAGTTCGAGCGGTTGCTGTAGCATATCGAGTGAAACTTGTTCATCAAGAATTGATGGACTTGCATCTCTTACATCCCGGTCAGAAATAATGCCTACTACGTGATTATTTTGATCGACAATTGGAATGTGCCGAATACCTTTCGTACGTATTGTTCGGATTGCTGTTTCGATTGTGTCATCTGGATGCAATGTTACTACATTTTGATTCATAATTTCTTCTACAATCATTCCAGTTGCCCCCTTTATTAATACATAAAACGATTGTGAAAACGTAGACGATCGAATGCTTGAATGGAATCCGTATCGACGCGCTTACCGATGCGAACCATTAAACAGTTAGCGGGGTGTGAACAAATTTCAGGATCGTCTGTAGCCATCCATTGTAAACCACCGGCATTCATCATTTTTTCCATTACTTTTCGGTATTCCCAAACATTTAAGCCTGTTTGTTTTAAATCCCAGTGCCAATAATATTCAGTCGTTAATATAATGTAATCTTCCATATGATCGTCCATCATTGAAACTTCTAATAAGTTTTTTCCGACAGAGCAACCGCGAAAGGCTGGGACAACTTCAATGGCCCCGAGTTCAATTAAGTTTCCAATCTTTCCTTCTGACCATCGCTCGAGAGGATCAGGATATAAGTATGTAACATATCCAACGATTGTTTGGTCATGTCTAGCAATAATGAGACGAGCTTCTGGTAATTTAGAAATTTCGACAATTGCTTTATATTGCTGCTCGGCAGGACGAAACGCAATTAAGTCTGGATGAAATTCATACATTTCTAAGTTATGTGTAGAGACAGGACCTTCAATAATTAAAGTGCCTTTCGCTGTTTTTAAGTTTCTGGCATTATATATTTTTTTATGAATCAATTTATTGCTCACCACCTTGAGGGTTTGTGAATCTATTAATATCGTACTTTATAATATATGCGATGTGAATCGAATTTTGTCATTAAAAATTTGTCTAAAAATCAACAAAAATACTGAAAATTTTAAATAATGTTATTATAATAGATAATAGAATACATAGGAGGGGGATGTAAAGTATGAAAGTAGAAACGCTTCCTGTCATTAAAGGAGAAAATAATTTGCCGAATTATGAAGAGGCATACGCGAATTTTAACTGGGAAGAGGTTAATAAAAATTTTACTTGGAATGAAACTGGCCGAGTAAATATGGCGTATGAGGCAATTGATAAGCATGCGAAATCCGATCGAAAGAATAAAGTAGCACTTTATTATCAAGATGGATCGCGAAAAGAGAAATATACGTTTAAGGAAATGAAGGATTTTTCTAATAAAGCAGGAAATGTCCTGAAAAACTATGGCGATGTTGAGAAAGGCGATCGCGTTTTTATTTTTATGCCGCGTTCCCCAGAATTATATTTCGCACTTCTAGGTGCAGTGAAATTAGGGGCAATTGTTGGACCATTATTTGAAGCATTTATGGAAGGCGCAGTTCGCGATCGTTTAGAAGATAGCGAAGCAAAGGTGTTAATTACAACTCCTGAATTGTTAGAGCGCATACCATTAAATGATTTACCTGCTTTAAAAACGGTCTTCCTTGTTGGAGACAATGCAGAAGAAGGCGGTAAAACTGTAGCGTTCAATCCTTTATTTGAACAAGCTTCAAAAGAATTACATATCGAGTGGTTAGGCCGTGAAGACGGTTTAATTCTACATTACACATCGGGTTCTACTGGTAAGCCAAAAGGCGTCCTTCATGCTCAAAACGCAATGGTGCAGCACTATCAAACAGCGAAATGGGTATTAGACTTAAAAGAAGATGATGTATATTGGTGTACAGCTGATCCTGGCTGGGTAACTGGAACAGCTTACGGTATTTTTGCACCGTGGTTAGTGGGGGCATCAAATGTTATTTTAGGTGGACGCTTTAGTCCAGAAGCGTGGTATGAAGCGTTACAAGATTACGGTGTAACAGTTTGGTATAGCGCACCAACAGCGTTCCGTATGTTAATGGGAGCTGGACAAGACACAATTAAAAAATATGATTTATCACAAGTGCGTCACGTATTAAGTGTTGGTGAGCCATTAAATCCAGAAGTAATTCGCTGGGGTATGAGCGCATTTGGACTTCGTATTCATGATACGTGGTGGATGACAGAAACAGGTGGACAAGTTATTTGTAACTATCCTTGTATGGAAATCCGTCCAGGTTCAATGGGTAAACCAATTCCAGGTGTGAAAGCAGCGATTGTTGATAATGAAGGAAATGAAGTGCCTCCATACACAATGGGGAATTTAGCGATTGGTAAAGGCTGGCCAGCTATGATGCGTGGAATCTGGAATAACCCACAAAAATATGATTCTTACTTCATGCCGGGAGATTGGTACGTATCAGGTGACTCAGCTTATATGGACGAAGATGGATACTTCTGGTTCCAAGGACGTATTGATGATGTAATAATGACGTCAGGTGAGCGCGTTGGTCCGTTTGAAGTAGAAAGTAAATTAATCGAGCATGCTGCTGTAGCAGAAGCTGGTGTAATTGGTATTCCTGATCCAGTACGCGGGGAAATCATTAAAGCATTTATCGCGCTTCGCGTGGGATACGAACCGTCTGATGAATTAAAAGAAGAGATTCGTCAATTTGTGAAAAAAGGCCTAGCAGCTCATGCAGCTCCAAGACAAATTGAATTTAGAGATAAATTACCGAAAACGAGAAGTGGTAAAATTATGCGCCGCGTATTAAAAGCGTGGGAGCTGAATTTACCAACAGGTGACTTATCAACGATGGAAGATTAAGAGAGAAAGGTCTGAACGAAACAACGTTCAGGCCTTTCTTTTTTATGTTATGATGAACTTATATATACGTGTTGGAAGGGGAGAAGGAAATGAGAACAGAAAAAGAAAAGATGATACAAGGGGAAATGTACATACCTGCTGATCCAGTTTTAGTACAAGAGAGGGAGAAAGCTCGTATATTAACAAGAAAGTTAAATGAAACATCAGAAGTAAAATTAGAAGAACGTAGTGCAATCGTAAAAGAATTATTCGGAACGACTGGAGATAACATTCATCTTGAATCTTCTTTTAGATGCGATTATGGCTATAACATTCATGTCGGTGAAAATTTTTATGCGAACTTTGACTGCACCATTTTAGACGTATGCCCAGTTACAATCGGAGTGAATTGTATGTTGGCTCCAGGAGTTCATATTTATACGGCAACGCACCCGCTTGATCCAGTAGAACGCATAAGTGGATCTGAATACGGAAAACCCGTTACAATTGGCGATAACGTATGGATTGGCGGAAGAGCGATTATTAATCCAGGCGTAACAATTGGAGACAATGCGGTTATCGCATCTGGCGCCGTTGTAACGAAAGATGTGCCAGATCATGTAGTAGTTGGCGGGAATCCTGCAAAAGTTATTAAAAAAATAAAATAATATTTGAACGAAGCGCCTTCCTCGTCTGTATACATTTATGAAAGAATAGATGAGGGAGGCTTTTTATATGTCCAATAAATTGATGCTTACTTTTGCTTTAATTGGAATTATAGTTGTGTTTTCTTGTGGTATGTTATTACCTATACCAATTGGATTTAAAATTTCAATGATTACAGTTGGGATTATTATGATTGTTATTTTTTCAATCCTTATTCCGTTTGATAAGAAGTATATTGTACGAAAAAATGGAAATAAAATTGATTTTACAAAAACAAAAGTGTATTTTCGCTGGAATGTATTTGATACTATTTCTGTCTGTCTTGCAGTGTATGCATGCATATGTGTGCAAGCATTAAATATTTTAGTTTCAATTGGATTCACGATTCAAAACCCATATGTTCAATTTTTTGCGAATCAATCACAAGTATGGATTATTGTCGCAAGTGCATATTTAATTTCCCGTATTTCATTAACGTTAAAAGGAATAAAGGAGATCAAAAAAAATGGCGCAGATTGGGATTGAGGAGGAGCTCATGCTTGCGTACCAAAATGGAGATAAGCAAGCTGGAGAAAAACTATATGTTTTAATCAAACCGGCGCTATATACATTTTTGTATCGATTTAATCGTGATGAACAACTGAGTATAGATCTCGTTCAAGATACGTTTTTGACTCTAGAGCGTAAGAAACATATGTATGAAACCCGAAAAGGAAAAATTAAAACTTATTTATTTCAAATTGGTTACCGTCTTATGATTAATAAATTGAATCGAAGAAAAAAATGGCGTTCTCTTTTACCGTTTTTAGTGCCGATTCAGGAAAAGGAGTTTTCCCACGAAGACCGGCTTACGGTAAGAGAAGCAATTTTGAAAGTTCCTGAAGAACAGCGAGCGGTCCTGATTCTTTCTTATTATCATGATATGCAGCAAAAAGAAATTGCAGAGGTACTGGATATTCCTGTTGGAACAGTGAAGTCGAGGCTTCATAACGGAATAAAGAAATTGAAACAATTGCTGGAGGTGAATGAAATTGAGCGAAAATCCTTTTAAGAATGAATACAAATTAAAGCAGCATTTAGATAGTGACCATGTAGAAATACCGGATTTCCCAAAAACAGTAAATCGTTTCGGTCGATTACTCGGATTTCTTGCTTCTCCGGCGAAAGATCCTGTGGAAGCGACGATTGGGAATGATTTATCGGTTGTGTTTCATGTATCGTTATTAGTTGGTGTTCCAGTTCTTTCTCTTATTACGATATTCCTTGCGACTTTGTAAAGGATTGGTAGGAAAAGAACTCCCGCCTCTATTTGACATGCTTATATAAATGATGGTATAAAGAAAAGTATATGAATAATTGAGCGTGGAAAGGGAGAAGTAGTGATCATTTCCCTGTTTTAGAGAGCTGATGGTCGGTGAAAATCAGCACATAGATGATCGCGAATTACGCCCCTGGAGCATCTTTTTTCGATTGAATTGTATTCAAAAGGGAAAAGACGGTGCTAAGCCGTTATGTAAATAAGGTGGTAGGCTTTTTTGTCTGCAACTAGGGTGGTAACGCGATGATCAAAATCGTCCCTTATTTGAAGGGGCGATTTTTTTATGTTTTCAACCTTCACGCCAGTAATGAACTTAAAGGAGAGTATGTAGGATATGGGTATTTTACAAGATCTTGAATTTCGCGGGCTAATTAATCAGCAAACAGATGCTGAGGGATTAGAGCAATTATTAGAAAAAGAAAGCGTTAAATTATACTGTGGTTTCGACCCGACAGCGGATAGCTTACATATTGGTCATATGTTACCAGTATTAATGTTACGTCGTTTCCAATTAGCTGGTCACCAACCAATCGCACTTGTTGGCGGTGGTACTGGTATGATTGGTGACCCAAGTGGTAAAAAAGCAGAGCGTACATTAAATACGAAAGATACAGTTGCTTACTACACGGAAAGCATTAAAAACCAACTTTCAAACTTCTTAGAGTTTGAAAACGTGGACAACCCAGCAACGATGGCTAACAACTACGACTGGCTTGGTAACTTAGATGTAATTACATTCTTACGCGATATCGGTAAAAACTTCGGTTTAAACTATATGTTAGCAAAAGATACAGTAGCATCTCGTTTAGAAACTGGTATTTCATTTACTGAGTTTAGTTACATGATTTTACAATCATACGACTTCTTAAACTTATACCAACAACACAATTGCCGTCTTCAAATCGGTGGTAGTGACCAATGGGGTAACATTACAGCTGGTCTTGAATTAATCCGTAAATCAGAAGAAGATGCGAAAGCATTCGGTTTAACAATTCCACTAGTTACAAAATCTGACGGTACGAAGTTTGGTAAAACAGAGGGCGGCGCAATTTGGTTAGACCCAGAGAAAACAACTCCTTACGAGTTCTACCAATTCTGGATCAATACAGATGACCGCGATGTAGTTAAATACTTAAAATACTTCACATTCTTATCTCATGAAGAAATTCTTGAGCTTGAGAAGCAAGTAACTGAAGCACCAGAAAAACGTGCAGCACAAAAATCATTAGGATCTGAAATGACAAAACTTGTTCACGGCGAAGAAGCGTTAGAGCAAGCAATTAAAATTTCAGCTGCATTATTCAGTGGCTCTGTAGCAGAACTTACTGCAAGCGAAATCGAGCAAGGATTCAAAGACGTACCATCTGTAGAACGTACTGCAGAAGATACAGTATTAATCGACTTACTTGTAGAAAGCAAAATTTCACCATCTAAACGTCAAGCACGTGAAGATGTAACAAACGGTGCAATCTACGTAAACGGTGAGCGTACACAAGCTTTAGACTACGTTGTAACAGAAAACGACCGCATCGAAGGTAAATTTACAATTATTCGTCGCGGTAAGAAGAAATATTTCTTAATTCGTTACTAATCAGAAACGAATGTAAAACAAATAGTACCCCGAATGGTAGGCTGAAAAGTCTATCGTTCGGGGTTTTTATGTATGCATTTAAATTGCCTCATGATTTCTTTTAAATAGAATATGAAGAATTAATACGAGCATATAAAGTAAGCTAATTAGCATAACGACAAATGCTGTGGGATAAAATTTTGCCGCATATATAAAGAAATCGATTTGATAAATATCGTCATAATGTGAAACGTACCCTTTAAAATAATTCGTAAACTTAGCGCTATATTTCCATTCATCAGGATAATCAATTAAATTACTCCCTTGATACCAACTAATAAGTGTTGAAGTAATAAACAGCATACATGCACTGCCCAATTGAACCATTTGGTTTATTGTCAAAACGAATCAACCTCCTATTTTATGGTTATTATAACGTGCATTCGTATTCCTGTAACCTTTTTGTTGTAATCTCCTTTTCGAGTTCATACGGAAATCACATGTAAGCGGTATGATAAACGTATAACAAATAGAAAGGAGTGTTAAAACAAAATGTCACTAGAAGCGCTCATTATTTTTTCTTTGCTAAATGCAGGACAGCTTGCAGAGCATACGAAAGGCGATATACATAAAGAGCAGAAAGATGCTTATGTATATGTTCAAAAAGAGGAAAATAAATAACTTTAATATATATAAATAAAAGCTACTTGAAGTGACTGTTTAGTTGTCTTCGGTAGCTTTTTCTATTGAGATATAATGTGGAAGTCATGAAAAAAGGGGTAGTCAGAAAACGAAATGATTATATGTTTAAGGGAATAAGTATAACAGCATGTAATGAAGATGGATTATAAAATTTTGCACAATAAACGGAGCTAGTATTAAAGAGGATCCAATCGTTGGAATGAATAAAAGAGAAGTAAGGACGATTATCCATAACTCATGAAAAAACTTCCTTGAAGTATTTTACTATACATACGACATTTATATAAATAAAAAAGCCCAGGCCCCTTGATAAACAAGGTTCCTAAGGCTTTTAATATTACTCTTTGCAGAGTACCGAGATTAACGAGAGTAGAACTCTACGATTAATGCTTCGTTGATTTCAGCTGCTAACTCAGGACGCTCAGCGTGACGAGTGTAAGTAGCTTCTAACTTATCAGCATCGAAAGTTAGGTATTCTGGTACGAAGTTGTTAACTTCGATCGCTTCTTTAACAACAACAAGGCTGTTAGATTTTTCGCGAACACCGATAGTTTGACCAGGTTTAACGCGGTAAGATGGGATATCTACGCGAGCTCCATCAACCGTGATGTGACGGTGGTTTACTAATTGGCGAGCTGCACGACGAGTGCGAGCTAAGCCCATGCGGTAAACTAGGTTGTCAAGACGAGCTTCAAGAAGGATCATGAAGTTTTCGCCGTGCTTACCAGGCATTTTACCTGCTTGGTCAAATGTGCGACGGAATTGACGCTCAGTCATGCCGTACATGTGACGAAGTTTTTGTTTCTCTTGTAATTGTAAACCGTATTCTGAAAGTTTCTTACGTTGGTTAGGACCGTGAGGACCTGGTGCGTAAGGGCGTTTTTCTAATTCTTTTCCTGTACCGCTTAGAGAGATTCCAAGACGACGAGACAGTTTCCATGCTGGACCTGTATAACGAGCCATAGTTGACTCCTCCTTCAAAAATGTTTTTATTTTCGTAAAATAAAAACAGACGTAATCGATATTTACGGGTATTTTGTTTTCATGTACCTTCGCTCCAGCAGCAGGGAGTTACGAGATACACCTCCGCAGAGGAACAAAATACAAACGATAAACTCACATTACAAGGCTGCCTTTTTATTTTACACAAACGCTATTATATCTTTTAGCTGTGATTTCGTCAAGTGAGTACCTTTTTGTTTTATTCATATAAATTTTGGAAATTAGTTAAGAAGGAATTTAAAACGATGTAAAAGAAGAGATAGAAACACAAATAAAACGCTTACATAAAATAAGGTAAACCGTTCATCAAATTTTTATTGATGAATATGCGGCAATAAAAACATAAAGGGGATGTTTTTATGAAAAAGAAACATATGGAGACAGCATTAATTCATCACGGATATGAATCAAATGAAAATAAAGGGAGTTTAACACCACCTTTATTTCAAACTTCTACATTTACGTTTGAGACAGCACAGCAAGGAGAAGCGAGTTTTGCGGGAGAAGATCCATCTTATATTTATTCAAGACTGGGGAATCCAACTGTGAAATTATTTGAAGAACGTATGGCTGTTTTAGAAGGTGGAGAGGAAGCGTTGGCGTTCGGTTCAGGTATGGCAGCCATTTCAGCAACGTTAATCGGTTTTCTAAAGGCTGGAGATCATATTATTTGTTCAAATGGATTATATGGATGTACGTACGGTTTTTTAGAAGTATTAGAAGAAAAATTTATGATTACTCACTCGTTTTGTGATATGGAGACAGAGACTGATATTGAAAATAAAATTCGTCCAAATGCAAAGCTCATTTTCGTTGAAACACCGATTAATCCAACGATGAAATTAATTGATTTAGAAAAGGTAATCGGGGTAGCGAAGCGAAATGACTTGCTTGTTATTGTCGATAATACGTTTTGTTCACCTTATTTACAAAGACCTCTTGAGCTCGGTTGTGACGCCGTCGTTCACAGTGCGACAAAATATATTGGTGGTCACGGGGATGTTGTAGCGGGTGTAACAATTTGTAAAACGAAAGCGATAGCTGACAAAATCCGTCCGATGCGAAAAGATATCGGCGGCATTATGGCGCCTTTTGACGCTTGGTTATTGTTACGCGGATTAAAAACATTAGCAGTAAGAATGGATCGTCATTGTGATAATGCGGAAAAAATTGTATCGTTTTTGAAAAATCATGAAGCAGTAGAAGGTGTTTGGTACCCGGAAGGGGAATTAGCATCCCGGCAAATGAAACGAGGCGGGGGCGTTATTTCTTTTTCAATTAAAGGCGGGAAAGAGGAGACACAGTCGTTTATCAATGAGCTCCATTTTATTACAATTGCCGTAAGTTTAGGTGATACAGAAACGTTAATTCAGCATCCAGCGACGATGACGCATGCAGCTATTCCAGCTGAACTAAGAAAAGAAATGGGTATTTTCGATAATTTAATACGCCTATCTGTCGGTTTAGAATCATGGGAAGATATCGTTTCTGATTTAGAACAGGCACTCAAGAAAATATCTACTGTTAGTAATCAATAAAGTGAAACTTTAATCAGTGGGGGTTTTGTCCATCCCCCACTGATTATTAGCCTTCACCAATCGGGCTTTTACGGGCAGTTATCTCCCACCTAACTTCCTCGCATTTGCCGAATTTTGAGGAGGGAGTCTTACTGCCCACAAATAGCGGGATAAAAAAGAGTGAGCTATCGGTTTCGTACGTTACGTACTTAATCGATAACTCACTCTTTTCTTTTTTTAAATATGTTTTAGGAGTGTTTCCACAAACTTTTCTAAATAATGCTGATCTACTTCATCAAAACGATTTTTTTCAGGACTATCAATATCGAGTACACCAATGATATTTCCTTCTTTCATAATCGGTACAACGATTTCAGAATTAGAGGCACTATCGCAAGCGATATGTCCTGGGAATTGGTGCACGTCCGCTACAAGTTGCGTTGTTTTTGTTTCAGCTGCAACGCCGCAAACACCGCGTCCGAACGGAATACGCACGCAAGCTGGCATTCCTTGGAATGGTCCAAGAACAAGCTGATTTCCTTCTGTTACATAAAAGCCAACCCAATTAACGCGATCTAAAAATTGATTTAATAGTGCGGACGCATTTGATAAGTTTGCGACTACGTTCGGTTCGCCAGTTAATAATGCATCCAGTTGTTTAATTACTGTCTCATATTGCTTTTCACGAGATCCTGCATAACTTTCTTTTGTAAACATGGAAACAACTCCCTTTTTATCGAGATATGTAAAATGGTAGCAAAATACGATGTATTTCACATGACTTTGTCGATAGAAAATTAAAGGAATTTGTCTTAAAAGTCAAGAAATTTAAACTATAGCTGTTCATTGAGAGGAAGTGAGCGCATGAAGCAGACGAAACAAAAGGTAATTGATGCGGCAATATCGTTGTTTAATACGAAAGGTTATGACGGGACATCGGTGCGAGACATTGCAAAGCGAGCGGATGTGAATGTAGCGAATATTTCATATTATTTTGCTGGAAAGCAAGGGTTATTAGAACAGCTTATTACGGATTTTTTAGAAGGCTATATTCACGTAATTGAAACGTCATTTGAACAAAGAGAATATTTATCGGCTAAAGATGTGATGGTGCAAATGGTGCGAGGGATTTTACGATATCAATTTGATAATAGAGAACTGACACGTTTTTTTTATAGAGAGCTTTCGCTTGATACGACATTAATTCGTGAAGTGATGACCGTTTATTTTTCGAGAGAAAGATATTATATAGAACAAATCATTAAACAAGGACAAATGAAGCAAGAATTTAAGAAGGTATCTTTTACAATGTTTATGACGCAATTAAAGGGCATGATGAATATGCCGTTTTTATATCCACAATATATATCAGAGGTGCTACACTCGTTTCCATCTGAGACGTTTTTCTTAGAAATGTATACGAAGGAAATTGAGCAATGGATGGAACGAACATTATATAAAGCGAGTATGTATTATGAACTGCCAAGAGCTATTCATATGTGAAAAATCCCCACCTAACGAACTGAGGTGGGGATTTTTATATGTTGTTTTCTTTGCCATAAATTGTTGCATACTAGCGCAATAATTGTTAATGAGGCGCCGGCAATTTCTATGTTATCGACAGTATAACCTTGAAACATAGAACCGATAAGTGCAAGTACAGGAACTAAATTCATAAATAATATGCCGTTAATAGATGAAATATATCGATTTCCCGTGTTCCAGCAAAATACAGCGATAACCCCCGCAACAATCGACATATAAAAGAGTTCAAAACGAACGCTCATAACTGTATGCAGTGACGGTACAGAAATTATATTTGTGTAGGTATATTACCGAGTTTAGCGGCTCATTACATATCAAAGTGTAAAGACTTATTAGAGGATATATTATGAAATAGAATGGGAAATTGAGCATACGAAAGTATTAATGGAGTTATTTAAAGAGCGAAAAATTGAAGCGATGTTCATCTATTCAGTAGTAGAAGGCGCTACGTATATAAAAGAAATGCGGGAAGAAAAAATCGTTTGTGCTGTTTCGAATGATCATCCGTATAGGGCGAAAAGGGTAATCAAAATGAACAGCTAATTGTATACCCAGAAATATGCGATGTAAGGAAAATGATTATGAATGTGTTTCACGATATAGGTGTAAAACCAACTATAGCTGTTGAAACATCTTATGCAGAACCGATGCTTGCAATGGTAAAATCTGGCCCTGGTATTACTTTACTTCCGGAAATGGTGGTAGAGCAAGCGGTAAGGCAAGGAAATGTACATGTGATTTCTATTGAACCACCACTTGTGCGCAAAATTTATTTCGCATCTCATATGAAAGAGTGCCTGTTATTACAATCATTTGAGGATAGGTGGTTAAGTAAGCGGAATATTAAGAAAGATTACATTTACATTTAAAGAAACATGAAATTTTAAAAAAAACTAGGTCAAAAACACGTCATTACATGGTATGATTAGAACATTGTTAGTTGTTAAATATAGGGGATTCCCTTTTTATACATAATGCCTTCCATTTCATAAACGGAACGGACAAAAAAAGAGATATAACTTAGGAGGCTTTTTTGCATGGATTCTATCCTGACGATCGTTATCATTGTAGTAAGCTCTATTCTAGTGCTGCTCATGATAGAGCTTGTGATAAGAAATCGTTCATATAAAGATATTGAAGCACTGGAGCAGTGGAAACAAGAGATAAAAGATAAACCTGTGGCAGATGAACTAAAGCGGGTAAAAGATTTAAATATGACAGGTCAAACAGAAGAACTGTTTGGTAAATGGCGTGAAGAGTGGGATGAAATTGTATCAACAACTCTTCCGAAAGCTGAAAAAGATTTAGGGCAAGCGCGAAAATTCGCCTCGCAATTCTCCTTCCGCAAAGCAAAGCATGCGATGAAAGAATCCATAAGTGGTTTAGATGACGCTGATAATCGTATTACAGACATTTTAAATGAATTACAGCAACTGTTAGAAAGCCATGAGAAAAACAGCTCGGAAATTGAAGGGTTACGTGATACATATCGTAGTATGAAAAAGAGCGTTCTTGCTCATCGACACATGTATGGAGCAGCTGAGCAAAAAATTGAAGAGATGTTAGATGTTGAATCCGAGAAGTTCAAAACTTTTGAAGAGGCAACTGATAATGGTGATTATTTAAAAGCGAGAGAAATTGTTATTAGTTTAGAAGAAGGTTTAGCAAGTTTAGAACTCGTTATTCATCAAATTCCAGATTTATTGGTAGAGTGTCAAGCGACATTACCAGTTCAGCTGGAAGATTTATTACAAGGCCATGATGATATGATAAGACAAGGCTATGTATTAGAGTATTTGGAAATTCCTAAAGAAGTCCGCGATATGACGACACAACTACAAACATGTTTAATGGATATACAGGAGCTTTATATAACGGAAGCAGCAGAAAAAGTAGAGAACTTAAAAACTCATTTAGACAGTTTTTATGATCAACTTGAACAAGAAGTGCATGCGAAACACTATGTGGAGCAAAAAACACTGTCTGTTTATGAAGATTTAGAAGAAATTCGTACAGAAACAATTGAAACGAAAATAGAAACACAACTTGTGAAACAAAGTTATCAATTACAGGACAAAGACATTGAGTCACAAAAAGTAATTGAAAAGCAAATGCATATTTTAATGAAACGTTTTGAAGTGTTGCAAATACGCGTTGCTGAACAAGATATTGCATTCTCTATTATTCGTGAGGAACTAGAAGAAGTTTATGAGCAATGTGAAACTTTAAAAGTACTTCATGCAGAATATAAAGAAATGCTACAAACGATGCGCAAAGAAGAATTTGAAGCACGTGAGAAGTTACAAGAAATGCGAAATACAATTTTTGAGACGAAACGTTTTATGCAAAAGTCGAATTTACCAGGTCTTCCAGAGAGTATTATGGAAGATTTACAAAAAGGGCAAATGGCGATACAAGCTGTATATGAGCAATTAGAAGTAAAGCCGTTAAATATGAATACTGTAAATAGTAGTTTAGAAGAAGCATACACAGTTGTGAATGGTGTATCTGAAATGACGGAAGAATTAATTGGACAGGCGTATTTAGTTGAAAAACTAATTCAATACGGTAACCGGTACCGCAGTCATGATGAGAATCTTGCAGAAAGCTTAAATTATGCGGAGAAATTATTCCGTGAATATCAATACGATGCAGCTTTAGAACAAGCGGCTTCTATATTAGAGCAACTTGAACCTGGTGTTGTTCAAAAAATAGCTGAATATGTAGACAATGAGCAAACCCTTTAATAAAGGGTTTGTTTTTTTGTGTAATTTTGAAGTCGATGTTGCTATAATGAATAGCGGAATACAGTAAGGTTGTTCGTTTCAAAATAAAGTGAAACCATAAGTGATGGGGTTTCATCCACCATTGATTGTTAATCTTCACCACTCAGTATGCCTGCAAATGGCGGGGGAAAATGTACACTTTTATATAAAAACGGAACCTTTGAGTAGTCTTAGCGTAATTACACGTATTTGTGATATGATTATATGATGTGATAGCGCTGAAAGGGGAAGAACGATGATCTATTTTGATAATAGTGCGACGACGAAGCCATATCCAGAAGCTCTTCAATCGTACGTAACGGTTGCAGGGAAATATTTTGGTAATCCTTCTTCTATTCACTCGCTTGGAGGAGAGGCAGAGCGTCTATTAACACAATCGAGAACGATTGCGGCACAGCTCCTTCACGTTAAACCTTCTGAAATTATTTTCACATCAGGTGGAACGGAAGGGAATAACCTTGCGATTAAAGGGATAGCGATGAGGAATCGTTCGCGCGGTAAACATATCATTACAACAAATATTGAACACGCGTCTGTGTTTGAGGCATATAAACAATTAGAAGATCTCGGTTTTGATGTAACATATTTACCGGTTAACGAGCACGGTGTTGTATCGGTAGAAGATGTAAAACGAGCGCTTCGTGAAGATACGATTCTTGTGTCAATTATTCACGTGAACAACGAGACTGGAGCGATTCAGCCCGTTGCTGAAATTGGAACATTATTATCGAACCATCCGAAAATAAGATTCCACGTGGACCATGTACAAGGGATAGGAAAAGTACCACTTGATTTATACGCTTCTCATATTGACCTTTGTTCAATATCTGGACATAAATTTCATAGCGTAAAGGGGACAGGTCTTCTTTACATACGTGATGGTGTAAGATTAGATCCAATCTTATCAGGTGGTCAACAAGAGCTCAAGTATCGTTCAGGTACAGAAAATTTACCTGGTATTGTAGCGATGGTGAAAGCACTTCGTATGACGATGGAACAAGTGAAAGAAAAGGTAGTTCATTTGCAAAATTTACAAACAGAGCTGGTCCGTTTCTTTAAAGAGATGGAAACTGTAACGATTAATACATCACTTGAATATGCGGCACCGCACATTTTAAATGTATCATTTGTCGGTTTAAAACCAGAAGTAGTCGTTCATGCTTTAGAAGAACATGGTGTATATGTATCGACGAAGTCTGCTTGTTCTTCAAAAGCAAATGAAGTGAGC
This sequence comes from Bacillus sp. NPDC057893, assembly GCF_042796455.1. Classification (NCBI taxonomy): domain Bacteria; kingdom Bacillati; phylum Bacillota; class Bacilli; order Caryophanales; family Bacillaceae; genus Bacillus; species Bacillus sp. NPDC057893. The sequence goes on from NZ_JBHVNG010000001.1 coordinate 215,895, forward strand.
CGAGTACTAGTGTCAATGGGAGTACCGCACGCCGCAGCTACAAGTGCGATTCGCATTAGTCTAGCACCGGACAACACGATGGAAGAAGTAAAACAATTTGAAGGTATTGTTAAAGAGACAATGCCAAAATTATATGAAGTGATGAGGTAAAGAAATATGATGACATATGAATATATTTTAGTTCGTTATGGAGAAATGACGACAAAAGGAAAGAATCGTTCTAAGTTTGTAAGTACGTTAAGAGATAATGTGAAATTCAAATTAAAAAAATTCCCAAACATTAAAATTGATGCAACACATGATCGTATGTACATTCAGTTAAATGGTGAAGACCATGAAGCAATTTCTGAAAGATTGAAAGATGTATTTGGTATTCATAAGTTTAACTTAGCAATGAAAGTACCATCAGAATTAGAAGATATTAAAAAAGGTGCATTAGCAGCTTTCTTACAAGTAAAAGGTGATGTAAAAACATTTAAAATTACAGTGCACCGTTCTGATAAGCGCTTCCCAATGAAGACGATGGAGTTACTTCCAGAAATCGGTGGGCACATTTTAGAAAATACAGAGGATATCACAGTAGATGTTCATAATCCAGATGTGAATGTACGTATAGAAATTCGCAGTGGTTACAGCTATATTATGTGTGGTGAGCACATGGGAGCTGGCGGTTTACCAGTTGGCGTTGGCGGAAAAGTAATGGTACTTCTTTCTGGTGGTATCGATAGCCCAGTAGCAACTTACTTAACGATGAAACGCGGCGTATCTGTGGAAGCAGTTCATTTCCATAGTCCACCTTTCACAAGCGAGCGCGCGAAACAAAAAGTAATCGATTTAGCACAAGAGTTAACGAAATACTGTAAACGTGTAACACTTCACCTTGTTCCATTTACTGAAGTGCAAAAAACGATTAATAAAGAAATTCCATCTAGCTATTCTATGACAGTTATGCGTCGTATGATGATGCGTATTACAGAGCGTATTGCAGAGGAGCGTAATGCACTTGCAATTACGACTGGTGAAAGTCTTGGACAAGTAGCGAGCCAAACGTTAGATAGTATGCATACGATTAACGAAGTGACAAACTATCCAGTTATTCGTCCGCTTATTACGATGGATAAATTAGAAATTATTAAAATTGCAAAAGAAATTGGAACGTATGATATTTCAATTCGTCCATATGAAGACTGCTGTACAGTATTCACACCAGCAAGTCCATCGACGAAACCGAAGCGTGAGAAAGCAAATCGTTTTGAAGCGAAGTACGATTTCGCACCGTTAATTGAAGAGGCTGTAGCGAACAAAGAAACAATGGTATTACAAACAGTAGAAGTAGTGGCCGAAGAAGAAAAATTCGAAGAACTTTTCTAAACCCATAAATTACCACATTCAAATGTGCATGAAGTCATGTTGTTTATCACACTCTATACTCACAAGGAGGTGATACAACATGGCAAGCACAAATAAATTAGCAGTATCTGGTGCTCAAGCAGCATTAGATCAAATGAAATACGAAATCGCTCAAGAGTTTGGTGTTCAACTTGGAGCTGATGCAACATCTCGCGCTAACGGATCTGTTGGTGGCGAAATTACTAAACGTCTAGTTTCACTAGCTGAGCAACAATTAGGCGGTTACCAAAAATAATCCCATATACGATGGCTTAGAAAGAGCGGGTTCTCCCGCTCTTTCTTTTTTTGTCATTATTTATCCCGCTATTTGTGGGCAGTAAGACTCCCACCTCGAAATTCGGCGAATGTGAGGAAGTTAGGTGGGAGATAACTGCCCGTAAAGGCCCGATTGGTGCGGGCTGATTAAAGTTTCACTTTATCGATAAATCGATATAATTTTATGCAACGGTTCGACATAAATATAAAAAAATTGTCAAAAGAAGAGGGTTCAAAATTTACTGAAAATTCTTTATTATATAAGAGAGGCATAGAAATAAAGGAGGATGTTTATGAAGAGAGAGGAATTGTTGGCGCCGCCGTCTTATAATTTAGTTTCGGAAATAGAGAAGTATACGAATGATAAAGAGAAGCTTGCTTTAATTTGGCAAGATGATAAAGGGAATAGACGAGAGATTACATATTTTGAATTAATGAAAGGTGCGAATAAAATTGGAAACGCTTTTATAAAAAGTGGCTTACAAAAAGGGGACAAGCTCCTTATTATGATGCCGCGCTTAATTGAAGCTTACATGACGTATATTGCTGCGATTAAAGCAGGATTTGTCGTTATTCCAAGCTCAGAAATGTTACGTAAAAAAGATATTGAGTATCGTATTGGGCACGGAGAAGTAAAGGCTATCGTAAGTTACGAACCGTATATTGGACAATTTGACGGCGTAGAAGCGGTGGAATCTCTTCAAAAATTCGTCTTGAGCGAGCGTTCAGTAGATGGTTGGACAAATTTAAAAACAGCATTAGAAACAGAAAGTGACATGTTAGAAATGGCGAAGACAGATAAAGAAGATATGGTCTTTTTATCTTATACGTCAGGGACGACAGGAAATCCAAAAGGAGTTGTTCATACGCATGCCTGGGCATACGCTCATTTACGTACAAGCGCTCCGAACTGGCTCGGAATCGAAGAAAATGATGTTGTATGGGCAACGGCTAGTCCAGGTTGGCAAAAGTGGATTTGGAGCCCGTTTGTAGCGACTCTCGGTTCAGGTGCAACTGGATTTGTATACCATGGTAAATTTGAACCGAAAACGTATTTAAATTTATTAGGCGATAATAAGGTGAATGTGCTTTGTTGTACACCGACTGAGTATAGATTAATGGCAAAGGTAGAAAACTTGAATGAGTACAATTTAGAAGCGTTACATAGCGCGGTATCAGCTGGTGAGCCGTTAAACAGAGAAGTGATTGAAACGTTCCAAAGGCATTTCGATATTACGGTAAGAGATGGTTATGGGCAAACGGAAAACACATTACTTGTTGGGATAATGAAAGGGATGGATATTAGACCAGGATCAATGGGAAAACCAACGCCAGGAAACCATGTTGATATCGTAAATGAAGAAGGAGTTCCAGTGCAGGTAGGAGAAGTTGGTGATATTGCAGTTCACATTGAAACACCAGCACTCTTTAAACAATATTATAAAGACGATGAGCGTACAGCAATGCAATTCCGCGGTGATTATTATATTACCGGTGATAAAGCGAAGAAAGATGAAGACGGCTATTTTTGGTTTGAAGGACGCGGCGATGATATCATTATTAGCTCTGGCTATACAATCGGGCCGTTTGAAGTAGAAGATGCACTTGTAAAACACCCATACGTAAGAGAATGTGCGGTTGTCGCAAGTCCAGATGAAATTCGCGGAAGTGTCGTGAAGGCATTTATCGTATTAAGAGAGAATATAGAAAAGAACGAAGAAACATTAATTCCAGTGCTCCAACAACACGTCAAAGAACTGACTGCACCATATAAATACCCTCGGAAAATTGAATTTGTAGATGAACTACCAAAAACGATTTCCGGAAAAATTCGCCGTATTGAGCTTAGAAAACAAGAGATGGAGCTTCCTTCAAAATAATTTTGAAAAGGAAGAAGTAAATAGTTGAATGAAATGTAAAACGTATGATATTATAAAAACGAACACAAGTTCGTTTTTATAAATTTGAAAAAGAGGTGTCCGTATGATTTTAGGTATTAATCCGTACTTAGTTTTAGATGGTAGTGGGCAAGAAGCTGTACAACTTTATAAAGAGGCGTTAGATGCGAAAGTAGAAGTAATGCAAACTTTTGGTGATATGCCTGAAAATCCAGAATACCCTATTCCAGCTGAAGCGAAAGAGCGTGTTGCACATGCTCATTTAAAAATTGGTAATACGGAACTTATGATTTCTGATACATTCCCAGGTAAAGGGCATGCGATTGGATCTCAAGTAACGATTGCAATTCGAATTAGTAATGCAGAAAAAGCAAAAGAGGTATTTGATAAGTTACAAGAAGGTGGAGAAGTTATCATGCCACTTCAAGAAACTTTCTGGAGCCCAGCATACGGACAATTGAAAGATAAATTTAATATTGAATGGCAAATTACAACGAATCCTACTGAACAAAATTAATTTTTAGAAAAGCACCATTTTTAATCGAAATGGTGCTTTTTTTATACGTTCTAATTTCGTAGACTAAAGGAAAAAGGGGATGAGTATATGGGAGAAATTTGGCATGGTGGAACCATTTATACAATGCGAGAAGAAAATGAAAAAGTGGAAGCTGTTTACGTTGAAAATGGCATCATTGTTGATGTGGGGAATAAAGAAGAGTTAGAAAACCGATATTCAGAAGTGAAGTCGTGCGATTTACAAGGGAAAACGATGATTCCAGGACTCGTTGATAGCCATATGCATCTTATTGGGCATGGAGAGAGGTTGCTTCGTCTAGATTTATCAAATTGTACATCATATAGCGAAGTGCTTACCCTTGTTAAGAAGCGAGTAGAAGAAGCGCCACAAGGAACATGGATTATCGGAGAAGGATGGAATGAAAATAATTTTACAGATACAAAACATGTTCATATACGTGATTTAGATGAGATTTCTAAAGAGCATCCAATTTTATTAAAGCGCGTTTGTCGTCACGTGACGTGGGTGAATTCATACATATTGCAAGAAGCGAGCATAACAGAAGCGACGCAAGATCCAAAGGGCGGAAAAATTGGTCGTGACTCATTAAATAAATTAACAGGACTTTTATATGAGCAAGGACAAGAGCTAATTAAACATGTTCAGCCTGAAATAGATGGAGTGTATTTGCAAAGAGCTCTGCAAACAGCTCTGCAAACAGCGATTTCAGACTGCTGGCAATACGGATTAGTTGGCGGGCACACGGAAGACTTAAATTATTATGGCGGCTTTCAAAAAACGTACAATGCGTTTTCACACGTTATAAAAGAAATGCCATTTAAAGCACATTTGCTCGTTCATCATGAAGTAGCGAATGAGCGAAAAGAATATGAAAATGAGCACTATATTGAATTTGGGGCGATGAAGATTTTTTCTGATGGCTCTTTTGGCGGAAGAACAGCTTTATTAAGTGAGCCGTATGAAGATGCGCAGGAAACGAATGGAGTTGCGATTTTTTCACGTGAAGAGCTTGCAGGATTAGTGAAGAAAGCACGTGATTTACATATGCCAGTTGCCATTCATACAATCGGTGATTTATCGCTTGAATATGTCATTGATGCACTTGAATTATATCCACCAGCAGAAGGATTACGTGACCGCATTATTCATTGTCAGCTCGCTCGTGAAGAGTTGATTGAAAGAATGAAAAACTTGCAAGCCATTATTGATATTCAGCCCATCTTTGTTTCATCGGATTTTCCGTCAGTTATTGAAAAACTAGGAAAGCATCGTCTTCGTTACGCGTACGCTTGGAAGACATTGCTCGGCGCAGGATTACATTGCAACGGTGGATCTGATGCTCCAATTGAACAAGTGAATCCGTTTTTAGGTATATATAGCGCTGTTACACGTAGAAGTTTTATTGATGGCGTATGCTATATGCCAGAAGAAAGATTAACGGTATATGAGGCTGTTTCTTTATTTACAACAGGAAGCGCGTATGCAATTGGAAAAGAAGCAAAGCGAGGACAAATTACAAAAGGATATGAAGCAGATTTTACGATATTAGACCGTAATGTTTTTGAAATTGAGGCGGAAGAAATAAAAGAAGTGCAGGCAGAAATGACCGTCATTGATGGGGATATTGTTTATAGAAAAGACGTGTGAAAATATATCAGCGATTTTCGGAATATATCGACTGTAACTCGAAATATATCAGCGATTATTGAAATATATCGACCGCAATTCAAAATATATCAGCGATTTTTAAAATATATCGATTTACCGACAAAATCTTACAATAATGGCGACTGCATAGTAAGAGATGGCTGCCCACACCAATCGGGGGAAATAAATAACCCTCGAATTATGGAAATCCCATAATTCGAGGGTTATTTTATTACTATAAAAACGTTCTCTGTACTTTTTCCCAGAAGGAATTGTTTTTTAATTTAACAGTTTTAATTTGTTTATCACTTAAACGAACCACGGCTTTTTCCACTTGTTTAATGCTAAGTGCTTCGTTATCCATTCCGATAACAGGATAATCATTGCCATCTGGTTTAAGTGTTAAAGTTAACGTACGCTCGTGATTTAAAAGGAACGGTGACCCGAGTGTACGGTATGTGTTGTTATTTAAAGATGCTAGTTCGCTTACTTGGAAACATGGGATAAGTGGGTCGACAACTGCACCATGTAATGATTTATTGTAAGCGGTACTTCCTGTTGGTGTGGAGATAACTAATCCATCACCTCTAAATGTTTCAAAATGTAAATTGTCGACGTGTACATCTACGACAATTGTTTTAATGATGCTGGAGCGTAATGAAAATTCATTTAAACAATGGAAAGATGTACCGTGATCTACATCTACTTTAATCGTTGGATATTTTCGCACTTCAATTTCGTTTTTTGTAATTTCTTGAAGGGCTGTATCAACGTGATCGATGTGGAAATCGCAGTAGAAAGAAATTTCATTTTTCGTAGAAATACCTGCGTATAAGCAATCTTCTCTAAAGCCAGTTTTACGAACGGCTTGTAAGAAAGTTCCATCATCTCCAACGCTGACGATAGCGTTTGCATTTTTTGGATGATCTAATATGGTAAATCCATTCTCCTCTAAAATACGATATACTGGTTTCATTTTTTCAACGAGCGTTACTTTGTCATCACCATAAAAGAAAAATAAATTGCGACGATCTGCCATTATGTATCCCTCCACTGCAGTTAAATTTTCTAGTTTTAGTGCTGCATACCATCAAAGTGTATTCTGAATGATATGCTCAAATAGTATATTTCGATATGAAATGTCAAAATCCCTTTTTATTTTTAGAAAAATTTTTATATTCAATTTTATCAAAGGTTGTTTAATGATGAATAAACTTGTCGATAATGGGTATGGAGTGAAAGGATGGTACGAATGAAATGGCTCGTAATTGGAATGATAATTCTTCTACTTTTTATTTTGCTAATACTATTATCGAAAATATCGCTTAAGGTGACGTTTTTATATTCAGAAATGGAAAAGCAATGTTTATTTCAAGTGAAAATATGGATGATTCGATATACGTTTGATGTATTGGAAAGAATTGAAAAACAGCAAAAAAAGACGGGGCAGAAAATCGAAAAAGCTGAGGAAGATGGCGGCATAGATAATAAAATTATGGCACAACTTGATAGCATTGGAGAACTGATAAAAAAGCTTCAAGAAGTTCATACTATTGTTAAAGATTTTCTCAAACGAGTGAAAATCAATAGTTGGAAATGGCATTCACAAATTGGAGCAGGCGATGCGGCTAGTACTGGAATTGTCACTGGATATGCATGGGGAACAAAAGGAATGGCTGCTGGAGTTGTAGGACAATATATGCATATTGTCGACATACCAGAATTTGAAATTACACCTGTTTTTCAAGGGAAGGGATTTGCATCAAGATGTGAACTAACAGCTTCCTTTCATATATTTCGTACTGTGAAAACAGCGGTAAAACTATTCATGTTTATGAGAAAACAAAAGTCTGGTATGGAAGATAAATCTGTTCAAGCATAGGGGGGATATAGAATGGACCATCCAATTCAAGGTTTAATGACAACAGCAATGCAGCATTTAAAACAAATGACTGATGTAAATACAATTGTTGGTGACCCGATTAAAGCAGCAGATGGAAGTGTAATTCTTACCGTTTCGAAAGTAAGTTTTGGATTTGCTGCTGGTGGAAGTGAATTTGGCAAAGTAGAGCATTCAGGCCGTCACCCGTTTGGAGGAGGTAGCGGTGGTGGGGTTTCCATTAATCCTGTTGCCTTTCTCGTTATAAATGGAGAAGGTGTGAAGGTTTTACATTTAGATAAACAAACACATGTCATTGATAAAATAATTGAATTAGCGCCACAAGCTGTTGATAAAGTGAAAGAAATGATGGATAAACGAAAAGAAGATGATCCGGAATTTCAAATTTAACGAGTAAAGAAGCTAATCAATGGGTTAGCTTCTTTATTTTTTTGTAAATAAAGCGATTTTATTTGCATTATCGATAGGGACAAACTATCATTTACATTGTACATATTTTGTTTAAATAAGGGAGGATTTTTAAGTGGCAAATGTAACCTTTAAAGGTAACCCAATGACTTTAGTTGGAACAGAAGTTAAAGTTGGCGATCAAGCGCCTAACTTTCAAGTATTAGCAAATGACTTATCTCCAGTAAGTTTAGAAACATACAAAGGTGAAGTGAAATTAATTAGTGTTGTACCTTCAATCGACACAGGTGTATGTGATGCACAAACTCGTCGTTTTAACGAAGATGCAGCAGGTATTGAAAATACGAAAGTATTAACAATTAGCGTTGATTTACCATTCGCTCAAAAACGCTGGTGTGCAGCTAACGGTTTAGAAAATGTTGCGACACTTTCTGATCACCGTGACCTTTCATTCGGCGAAGCTTATGGCTTAGTAATGAAAGAGCTTCGTTTACTTGCTCGTGCAGTATTCGTAGTAGATAGCAATGACAAAGTAGTTTACGTAGAATACGTAAGTGAAGGTACAAGCCATCCAAACTATGAAGCAGCATTAGAAGCAGCAAAATTGGCGAAGTAATGTAAAAGAAGACGACCTCTCATTAAAGTTTCACTTTAGAAGAGGTCGTTTTTTCTCATGTATTGTTAACTAAACCAATATATGAGAAAAGACGTTACATCATAAACAACTTGAAGGGGAGCTCTTTGCAAGAGGTCGCTTTTTCTTTTGGGAAAAATTTAGATTATGGTATGATATAAGTTATGTGTAAAAGAGAGAAGGAGGAATGTACGTGAGTCAGGCAGTAGAAACATTATTTTCTATTTTTGATTCTTCTACGGTAGTTTTACGTAAAGAATTAGATGTAACATATTTAGAGGCGCTTGTAGAAACAGGTGATAACTTGTTTGAAGGAGCGATTTTACAAGAAGAATTATCCGAATCAACAATTGAAAGGTTGAATCGTGAATATAGTACGTTTAATGAAGAAACATATAAAGGTGAAGAAATTCGTAAAGCATTTCAGCTAGCCATTTTAAAGGGAATGAAAGAGGGCGTACAAGCGAATCACGAAATGACGCCAGATGCAGTTGGAATGTTCGTGAGCTACTTATTCCATAAATTTATGCAAGGTCAAAAAGAAATTACTGTTTTAGACCCTGCAATCGGAACGGGTAACTTAATGACTACAGTGTTTAATAGCGCCAAAGAAGAACTAGCAATGAGTGGATTTGGTGTAGAAGTGGATGAAGTGTTAATTAAACTTGCTTTAGTAAATGCGAATTTACAAAAACATGCAATCGAATTCTTCCATCAAGATGGACTAGCACCACTTTATATTGATCCAGTTGATGCAGTTGTTTCAGATTTGCCAATTGGTTACTATCCAAATGAAATCGGTGCAAGTGAATATACATTAAAAGCAGATGAAGGAATGTCATATGCGCATCACTTATTTATTGAACAAAGTGTGAAACATACGAAAGAAGGCGGGTATTTATTCTTCTTAGTACCAAACTTCATTTTTGAAAGTGATCAAGCGCCAAAGCTACATGCATTCATTAAAGAAACATGCTTTATTCAAGGATTGTTACAGCTACCTGTTTCCATGTTTAAAAACGAGAAAAATGCAAAAAGTATATTTGTTCTCCAAAAGAAAGGCCAGGATGTAATAATGCCGAAACAGGCACTATTAGTAGAATTACCTAAATTCTCCAACATGAAGGCTATGGAGAACATGATGGATCAACTAAATACGTGGTTTGCAACACATAAGTAATGCCAGATATATGTAACAGGGTTAGTAATTAATGTAGTACAGTTGTATAAAATATGGAATATTTTTTAATATATACAAGATTTAACTGAATCTTTTTGAAATCTGTAATATATTTTTTTTCTTGGTGTTACAATTTTTTCACTTGAAATATATGTCGGACGATGTTTAAATTAAAATCGTGAGTATAAAATTTACTAATGATGAAACGTTTTCATAATGAGTGAATTTAATTAGATAAAATCGAGCGGTTTGTGGAATGATCCACACAACTACCAAGAGAAAAAGGGGCGAAAGACTAGATGTCAAAAATCATCGCGATTAACGCAGGAAGCTCTTCCTTAAAGTTCCAATTATTTGAAATGCCAAGTGAAACAGTATTAACAAAAGGTTTAGTAGAACGTATCGGTTTAGAAGATAGTGTCTTCACAATTACTGTAAATGGCGAAAAACAAAAAGAAATTACAAACATCCCAGATCATGCAGTAGCAGTTAACATGCTTCTTAAGAAATTAACTGAAAACGGAATCGTAAAATCTCTTGATGAGATTGGCGGTATCGGTCACCGTGTTGTACACGGCGGCGAAAAATTTGCTGATTCTGTTTTAATTGATGATGAAGTATTAGCTGATATCGAAGAATTAAGCGATTTAGCACCACTTCACAACCCAGCAAACCTTGTTGGTATTAAAGCGTTCCAAGAAGTACTACCAAATGTACCAGCAGTAGCAGTATTCGATACAGCATTCCACCAAACAATGCCGGAATCTGCATTCCTATACAGCTTACCATATGAGTACTATGAGAAATTTGGCATCCGTAAATACGGTTTCCACGGAACTTCTCATAAATACGTGACTGAGCGTGCGGCTGAATTATTAGGTCGTCCAATTGAAAGCTTAAGCCTACTTTCTTGTCACTTAGGTAACGGTGCAAGTATCGCAGCAGTAGAAGGCGGTAAGTCTATCGATACTTCTATGGGCTTCACTCCACTTGCTGGTGTAACAATGGGTACACGTTCTGGTAACATTGACCCTGCGTTAATTCCATACATCATGGAAAAAACAGGCCAAACTGTAGAAGAAGTAGTTAGCGTATTAAACAAGAAGAGTGGTATGTTAGGTCTTACTGGTTACTCTAGTGACCTACGTGATATCATTGCGAAAGAAGAAGAAGGCGACCACCGTGCGAAAGTAGCACTTGACGTGTTCGTAAGCCGTATCCATAAATACATCGGTTCTTACACAGCTCGTATGAAAGGCGTTGACGCTATCATCTTTACAGCTGGTGTAGGTGAAAACAGTGCAGTTATTCGTGAGCGCGTATTAGAAGGCCTTGAGTACATGGGTGTATACTTCGACGTAAAACGCAATAACGTATTCGGTGAAGAAGCATTCATCAGCTTCCCACACTCTCCAGTAAAAATTATCGTAATTCCAACTGACGAAGAAGTTATGATTGCTCGTGACGTATTACGTCTTGGAGATATTGGTTAATATATGCATGAAAAAGACGAGATCCTAAAGGATTTCGTCTTTTTTTTGTATATATTTTAAAATTTGATCTGGATATAGTATTTTTTCCTTTTGAATAAATGCAGTGAGGGGAATCCATTTTGCATATGAGGCTGTTTGTTCATCTTTTATATTCAGTATCTCTATTTCATATAGTGATGTGTCTAATAAGCGTAAAGAATATAGTTGAATGATTTCATGACCAATTTCCTCACCCGAATAAAAAATATTTTCTAAGCATCCTAAATAATCGGTAACTTCTATTTCTGCATGAAGCTCTTCTTTAAATTCTCGAATAATGGTATCTGCTGATTTCTCACCAAGTTCAATTGAACCGCCAAGAGGACGATAATATGTTTCGTCGCCTGTACGATATTCTTGTACGAGAAGTCGCTCTTGATGTATAGCAATGCCAAAAGCTTTTGCACGTGGATACATATGTATAATCGCTCCTTATTTGTTTTGCATAAGGATGATTATAATGTAGCTAAGTAGAAATTGATAACATATATTCGGATAGATGTTTGGACTTAGGCTGTAAATAAAGAACACGCGATGTACAAGCCTATTTGCAAATATGATACAATAGAAAAAAATCGAACGAGGTGGTTGTTGCGATGCGATCGAAGCGAGAACAAGCCATTTTAGAAAATATAAAAGAGTGGGAAGGGCAATTAGTAGAGCAAGAGGCGACCGATTTTCAAAAGATGTTTGATAAGTGGTTGCATACTACAGTTGCAAAACTACCTGAGAAAAAACGAAAAGACTTTTTTACGAAAGCAGATGGATGGCTTTTTCATTTGCATGCACTTATTCAAAGTTCACAATCACAGTTAGATGCACGTAATCGTATTTTAGGAACGTCGAGATTATTTGATGAATCAATTGAGCAACTTGAAGATTTGAAGGCGTTATCTATTGATCAATTAACATACATAGCAGAGCAGCAAACAGCACGTCATCGCCTATATTCATTCGTACAAGGCGGAGCAACGGGTGCTGGCGGTCTATTATTATTAACGGCTGATTTTCCGGTTATGATTGCATTAAATGTGAAGGCTGTACAACTAATTGCGACATCATTTGGGCATGATGTGAACAAGCCGTATGAAATGATGCTTGCGTTAAAGGTATTTCATGCAGCATTATTGCCGGCGAGACTTCAGCAATATGCATGGTACAATTTACTGAGAGAACTTGAGCAAGAAGATTCATTCTTTTATGAAGGAGACGAAGAGGTGTTAAAGCCAGCTTCTACTGAGGTTGTGTTAAAACAAATTTTGAAGACATTTTCGATTTATGCTCTTCGTCGTAAATTATTCCAAGGCATTCCTGTACTTGGAATGGCAATTGGATCTACAGTGAACTATCGCTTAACGAGGAATGTTACTGAATTTGCAAATAAGTTTTATCAAGTACGCTACATATTAGAAAAAGAAAAGAGAGCATGAAAAAAAGCGAGAGGCCGAAGCCTTTCGCTTTTTAGTTTGTCGCATGTTTTTTGGAAATTGGAATAGAAACGGGTTGCTTTGCTGCTTTTTTTTCTGTTTTTGGATAGTAAATTAAATCCAATGTTTTTGCCTGTACGGCAATCGAAAGAATAGTAAAAGCGATTTCTGTCCAATTTAAATAATATAATGAAAGCGCAAGAACAATCGCGTCAAAGACGAAGAAAATTTGCCCAATTGTAAACCGAGTTCGTTTACTTAATATAATTGTTAAAATATCGTCTCCACCGGTTGCACCGCCAAATCGCAATATAAAACCGAGTCCAATACCAGCTAACGCACCGCCAACTACTGCAGCTACAAATAAATTATTTGATAAATCTACCGTAAAAGGAGAATAATTTTCCATAAGGGAATAAAATACTCCGAATGAAAGTGAACCTAAGAATGAATAGCCAACCATTTTTCTACCTAAAAATGAAGCGCATAGTAAAATAATAGGGATATCCATTACTACAGTTGAAATAGATGGTGAAATATCATAAAAATTTTGGATAAATAGTGCAATACCTACAAAGCCACCTTCTGTTAAGTGGTTTTGGAAGTGAATGTGATATAGCGCTGCTGCTAAAATAAATGAACCGATTAAAACCATAAAAACTTCTTTAATAATTTGTCGACTTTGGATGTTCCTCATCGTTATTCCTTCTTTCCGTAGTTAGTAGTCCTTTTGGTGTTGTAAACTAACTACGAGCTCACATGTAGCTTTCAGTTAGTTTACGAAAAAACTAACTAAGCTATATGTCGCTGAAGAAATAACGAATAATCCTCTCGTCCATCAATTCTCCCTACCTTCGTTTTAGTTTAAGTCTTAAAGCGACTAAACAAAACGTGGAGTAGAATTCTTCATTTAGCAATCCTGCTCTTCTTTGTTTTGTTTAGCTAGTAACAATTAAGTCCTAAACAAAACGCTATGTGTAAGAAGAGTCTTTTTTTTGCCAAATTATCCTTCGGGCAATCATAATTTCCCCACTCTCGTATTTTTTTCGCTAGACTAAAGTATCTGAGCTGAAAAATACGCTACGTGTATGATTCGTCAATACGATGCCACATGCTCCTTCGAGCGATCATGATATCAAAATCCCTTCCTTCAAGATTTATATTATTATATCATACTTTCAAAAAATGTATGCGGATGGAAACCGACAATAACCGGAGGGAATCTACAAAAATTGTTATGTTTAAATATTTTTGTAGAAAAGCCTAAGCTATTTTGAAAATTGAACAAGCTTTAGAAAGTTTGTCCAATAAGTAAAAAGAAAATATAAATATTTATTCAATCGTATTTTCTTCGTCACTTTTATCTTTAAAAAATGCATCCCAGCTAATCACACTTAAAAAAGTTAAAGCGATAATAATGAAAGCTTGCATAAGTTTGAGACCTCCTTTTGTACATAGTATATGAATAATTCACTTTAGAATGTGTCATTTTTTTACAAGTCTTAATTGTTATGAGATTATATTAATATAGGTAGATGAAAGGAAGAGAGAAGATATGCTGAAAGACATGTTTAAAAGAAAAGAGCTAAAATGTATTTCATGTCAGAAAAAGATTGAATACGAAGAAGAGCTTGTTGCTTTTGTAAAGTTGCCGAAAGAAAGAAGAATATTAGTAGGCCCGTTTGATGTATGTTTAGCAAAAACGGCGCAAGAAATATATTGCAAAGCTTGTTACGACAAAAAAGCATGACCCAAATTAATTGAGGGGCATGCTTTTTTCATTGGTGTGCTTTTCCCTCAGATACGTTTTGAGTGAGGCGATACCAAAGCCAAAGGTCGTTAATAATAGAGGCTAAATCAGCTATTTCAGAATTAAGCCTACAGGAAATTTCAAAATTCTCTTCGTTATTTAAACGATGTTGTTTTTGATTAATGTAATGTTCAAGCTCTTTTATACGATCAGGTATTTTCCCGCGAATTTGCTCCCATTTTAATAAAATAGCGTGCTGCGTTTGTTCAGAGATGTCTTCCCATTCTTCTTGTATGTTCGGCACTGCAATTCCTAGATGTTCATTGTATATAAAATACTTTTCCATAGACAGCCCTCCATTTTCCTGCCTCTATTTTACATAAAAAAAGAAAGGAATTCGACGAAATTGTTTGAAAAAAATTATGAATTCCCCTTGATTCATTTTATGAAAGGTGATAAAGTTTGAATTATTATAAGAAATAGTGAATATTTATTCTTTAGGGGGATGCAAAATGGAGAAGAAAAAAGTTGTGTTAGCATATTCCGGAGGTCTTGATACTTCCGTTGCAATTAAATGGTTACAAGAGAAGGATTATGATATTATCGCGCTTTGTTTAGATCTAGGGGAAGGTAAAGACTTAGCGTTTGTAAAAGAAAAAGCACTTTCAGTAGGTGCAATTAAATCATATATGATTGATGTTCAAGAAGAATTTGCGAATGAATATGCATTGATAGCGATGCAAGCTCATACGTTATACGAAGGGAAATATCCTCTTGTCTCTGCATTATCTCGTCCGCTTATTGCGAAAAAATTAGTAGAAATTGCAGAGCAGGAAGGTGCAAGCGCAGTTGCACATGGATGTACAGGGAAAGGGAATGACCAAGTTCGTTTTGAAGTTTCTATTCAAGCGTTGAATCCATATTTAGAAGTGATTGCGCCTGTACGTGAATGGAAGTGGTCACGTGAAGAAGAAATTGCATATGCAAAAGAAAATGATATACCGATTCCAATTAATTTAGATAGCCCGTTTTCAATCGATCAAAACTTATGGGGACGCAGCAATGAATGTGGAATTTTAGAAGATCCATGGGCAGCGCCGCCAGAAGAAGCATACGAGATGACATTGGCATTAGAAGATACACCGAATAAACCAGATTTTGTAGAAATCGGATTTGAAGCAGGAGTACCGACGACTTTAAACGGCGCTGCATATTCACTTTCAGAATTAATTAAAACGTTAAATGCACTTGCTGGAAAACATGGCGTTGGACGTATCGATCATGTAGAAAATCGCCTTATCGGTATTAAATCTCGTGAAGTGTACGAATGTCCAGCGGCAATGACATTAATAACAGCGCATAAAGAACTTGAAGATTTAACACTTGTGAAAGAGGTTGCTCATTTCAAACCGATGATTGAGCAAAAACTAACAGAATTAATTTATAACGGTTTATGGTTCTCACCTTTAAAACAAGCACTCAATGCTTTCTTACAAGAAACGCAAAAAAATGTAACAGGTACAGTACGTGTGAAATTATTTAAAGGTCATGCGATTGTAGAAGGACGTAAATCTGAGTACTCTTTATATGATGAAAAACTTGCAACGTATACTGCCCAGGATGAATTTAATCATGATGCAGCAGTTGGTTTCATTTCATTATTCGGTTTACCTACAAAAGTATACAGCCAAGTGAATCAGAAGAAGGTGGAAGCGTGAGCAAACTTTGGGGCGGACGTTTTACAGAAGAAGCGGAAGCATGGGTAGAAGAATTCGGAGCTTCTATTTCCTTTGATAAGCAATTGGTTAGCCAAGATATAAAAGGGAGTATTGCACACGTTACGATGTTAGCAAAGCAAGGCATCGTTACGAAAGAGGAAGCAGAGAAAATCAAGATAGGGCTTCAGTATTTATTAGAGGAAGCGAAAGAAAATAACTTGAATTTCTCAGTCGAAGCGGAGGACATTCATTTAAATATTGAAAAGATGTTAATTGAAAGAGTCGGTGAAGTAGGAGGGAAACTTCATACAGGCCGAAGCCGTAACGATCAAGTAGCGACAGATATGCACTTGTATTTAAAAGAAAAAGTAGAAGATATTATAAAAGCTACAAAACAATTGCAAATTGTTCTTGTTCATCAAGCGGAAAATAACATTGAAACAATTATGCCTGGTTATACGCACTTGCAGCGCGCACAGCCTATATCGTTTGCTCATCATATCCTTGCTTACTTTTGGATGTTAGAGCGCGATGTGAATCGTTATGAAGATTCGTTAAAGCGTATTAACATTTCACCATTAGGAGCAGGAGCACTAGCTGGTACAACATTCCCGATTGACCGAGAATATAGTGCGGAGCTTCTTGGATTTAATGGAATCTATGAAAATAGTTTAGATGCGGTAAGCGATCGTGATTTTATACTGGAGTTTTTAAGTAACTCATCTATGCTTATGATGCACTTATCACGCTTTTGTGAAGAACTTATTTTATGGAGTAGTCAAGAATTTCAATTTATTGAAATGAGCGATCAATACGCAACTGGAAGCAGTATTATGCCGCAGAAGAAAAATCCGGATATGGCGGAACTTATTCGTGGTAAGACTGGCAGAGTATACGGTAATTTATTCAGTTTACTTACAGTAATGAAAGGATTGCCGCTCGCTTACAATAAAGACTTACAAGAAGATAAAGAAGGAATGTTTGATACAGTGAAAACAGTAGAAGGATGCCTTCATATTATGGCAGGCATGCTTGAAACGATGACTGTAAACAAAGAAAAAATGGGGCAAGCTGTGACGCAAGACTTCTCTAACGCAACAGAAATTGCCGACTATTTAGCAAGCAAGGGACTGCCGTTCCGTCAAGCTCATGAAATTGTTGGGAAACTAGTTCTTCATTGTACGCAAAAAGGAATCTATTTATTAGATGTACCACTTGAAACGTATAAAGAAATGAGTCCGTTATTTGAAGAAGATTTATATGAAGTTCTTTCACCTTATGCAGCTGTAAAGCGCCGTAACAGTGCTGGCGGGACAGGGTTTGAGCAAATCGAAAAAGCTTTGGAGAAAGCGAAGGGGTTAGCCATAGAGTTTGTTGGAAGTTAAATGATGTATGATATAGAAGGTAAGGTGCTTTTTTAGAAAGTGCCTTACCTTTTTGTATTTAGACTTTTAGCTATGTATCTATCATTTCATAATTATTTTTCATAATCATAAAATGATGATTCTCATGGATCGCTAACAGTTGGATAGATTGAATAAGGTTAGGGTAGTGAGCAATTGGATCTAAAAATACGATATGTCCTGCAATATTTTCGTCTATATGTTGAACTAGTTTTTTTATTTCATCTGTTTCACGTGAAAGTAATGCTTCTAATTCGTTTACATTCATAGAGTGATAGATTTTTTTTGAAGGGATTAAAATCCAAGGAGCTTTCATTCCTTTGCCGTGTTTTTCTTTATATTCGGCATAAATGTCATGTATGTCAGTTGCAAATGGGGCGTTTTTTCTTAGTTTGGCATAAGGGATAAGAGTGAAAGCGAATTTAATCGCTACTTTTAGCATCCTTGTAATTAAATATAAGTGATAAAAGTGCTCCCCAATAGACCATTTTCCGTCCTCTTTCCTATACCATAGTTGTTCTTGTGAAAGTGAATGAAGATTAGGAAGGAACTGGTTTCTTTGCACATGTAATGTGTGAAAATGTTTTGAGATATTTTCAGATTTCATAGTAGAGCATCCTCCATACCTGTTTTTTCCTAATTATAACATTTTTCGTATAGATTTAATTAAGCCTAGAGCAATATGTTCTAGGCTTAAAGCTTCATTGATTAATCATACTTATGTCGATCTTCTGTGATACGAATATACTCAATATCCATTAAATCTCGAAACAGCGCACCATGACTTAGTTCAACGCCATGTTTTTCTTTAAAATGTGAGCATATTGTATTTAACATTTCAATCTCTTGCTCGTTGACATCTAAAATAATACGTTCATGATCTCCCATATAAATCCTCCTTCTCTAAACACATATATTTTGTCCGTCTATTTCTAAAAAATGTATGTTAATGTAATGTTAGGAAATGAGAAAGGAATGGAAGATGAGACGTATTTATTTTATAGGGTTAATTTTGTACACATTAATTGTGCTACATGTGGCATTCCCATCAATATTTTCATTTGCGAATGTAGAAACAGTGCATGTTGCGATATTTATCTTTACTCTATTTGTAGTAGATTGCTTTATTTTGATATGGCTTTCGAAAAGAAAAAATGTACAAGATAAAAAAGAAATTGAACGAAAAAAGAGAAAACGTTCATTTTGGATGACAACGTATTGTTTTTTATTAGTAATCACGGCTGCTTTTGCAAGTGAGCATATTCCGCTAGAAAGGTTAAATATCGAATTTTGGGCAATTGTATTTGCATGTTATTTTTTCATGCATTTTCTTCCTTATATGAAAGAAAAGCGAGGAGAAGAGGAAGATTCGCTTGTAGAAGAAGCGAGAGAACAAGAGCATAAGAGAATAGAAGAGGATATAAAGAAACTCGGAGAACAAAAATGGTATTTAAAATCAAAAATCATATATGTTCTTTGTTTTATTACGCCGCCAATTGGTTATTTGTATATTTTTTTGCTTCGCAAAAAAATGACAGAAGATGCAAAGCAAACGTACTTAACGGTTGCGACGTTAATGATGGCGCTATGGTCTTTGAAGTTCCTTCCGCCTTATGTGTTTGCAGTTGTAATTGTTGTTGTAGCTTGTCTCGTATTTGTAGTGAAATATGTGAAATGAAAAACACCAAGCCCATGTGGACTTGGTGTTTTTTTATTATAAATTAAAGATCACCTTGCTCCTCATCACCACGAACAACAAGGACATCGCATTTCGCATAGCGAATAATATGTTCAGAGACGCTACCAATTAGGAAACGTTCTACAGCATTTAAACCAGTTGCACCGCACATAATTAAATCCACTTTATGTGTTGGGGCAATTTCTTTTGAGATTTTAGATTTAGGATTACCAAATTCTAATACAGTTTCTACTTTTTCAAGACCAGCTTCAAGCGCAGTTTTTTTGTAGTCTTCTAATAAGTCTTCTGCAAATAGATTTGCACGTTCAGCAATTGCGCGGCTATAAGCCTCTACTGCTGAGTATGCTTTTACGTCAACAATATGAGCAATTGTTAATGTTGCATTGTTTCGTTTTGCGACTTGAATTGCTTTTTTAAAGGCTTTTTCTGCTTCTTTAGAACCGTCCACCGCAATTAAAATATTTGTATATGTATTATTCATAGTAAATTCCTCCCAATCATTTGTATAACTGTTTACAACTTAATTATAAAACAAATTATGGTAATGTGCTTGTTGAAACGTTACAGAATTTTGAAAACTTTGTTTCAATTCATTTTAGTTGTAATTGGAGCGAGAACTTGTTACATATGAAGTATGGCAATTTAAAAGGAGGCATGTTTGTGAGACACGCGCTCATTACAGCCGGTACGAAAGGTTTAGGAAAGCAAGTAACAGAAAAGTTATTGGATAAAGGATATTCAGTAACAGTAACGTATCATAGCGATATAGCTGCTATGGAAACAATGAAAGAAACATATAAAAATATGGAAGAGCGTCTACAGTTCGTGCAAGCGGATGTCACGAAAAAGGAAGATTTACATAAAATGGTAGAAGAAGCGATGAGCCGTTTTGGCAAAATTGACTTTTTAATTAATAATGCTGGTCCTTACGTATTTGAAAGAAAAAAATTAGTCGATTACGAAGAAGACGAATGGAATGAAATGATCCAGGGTAATTTAACAGCGGTGTTTCATTTATTAAAACTTGTCGTACCGATTATGAGAAACCAGCAATTTGGCCGTATTATTAACTATGGATTTCAAGGGGCAGATAGCGCACCTGGATGGATTTATCGTTCAGCCTTTGCGGCTGCGAAAGTAGGACTTGTTTCATTAACGAAAACAGTAGCTTACGAAGAGGCGGAATATGGTATTACTGCGAATATGGTTTGCCCTGGTGATATAATTGGTGAAATGAAAGAAGCAACGATTGAAGAAGCGCGAAATCTGAAAGGTAGTAACACACCAATTGGTAGATCTGGAACAGGCGAAGATATCGCAAGAACCATTTCGTTTTTATGTGAGGACGATTCTGATATGATTACTGGTACGATTATTGAAGTAACAGGCGCTGTTGATGTTATTCATAGACATCGATAGAATTAAATAAAGTGAAGTTTCGAATAATTGGACAGTTTATCCTTTATACTGAGAGGTACGGATAATACTGTCCTTTAATGTAAGATTAAATCTATCGGAAAACTTGTATTATTTTTTGTCAAATATTGAGATATTATGTTAGAATATAAGAGCGTAGAAAGCGCTTTAAAAAATGATTCAGGGGTCATTTCATAACTCAAGGGGGAACTAATAATGCGTATCGGTATTCCAACAGAAATTAAAAACAATGAAAACCGTGTGGCAATGACGCCAGCGGGAGCTGTACATTTAGTACAAAATGGTCATGAAGTTTTTGTTCAAAAAGGATCAGGTGTAGGATCAGGCTTTACAGATGAAGAATACTTACAAGCTGGTGCGAAACTTGTTGAAACTGCTGAAGAAGCATGGAATCAAGATATGGTTATGAAGGTAAAAGAGCCAGTTGAAAGTGAATACGGTTATTTTCGCGAAGGTTTAATCTTATTCACATACTTACACTTAGCTCCAGAGCCAGAATTAACAAAAGCATTAATTGATAACAAAGTGGTATCAATTGCATATGAAACAGTACAATTAGACAATCGTTCTTTACCATTACTTGCACCTATGAGTGAAGTTGCAGGTCGTATGTCTGCGCAAATCGGTGCACAGTTCCTTGAGAAAAACAAAGGCGGAAAAGGTATTTTACTTGCAGGTGTTCCAGGGGTTAAACGCGGCAAAGTAACAATTATCGGCGGTGGTCAAGCTGGTACAAACGCAGCGAAAATTGCAGTAGGTTTAGGTGCAGATGTAACAATCATCGACTTAAGTGCAGAACGTCTTCGTCAATTAGATGATATTTTTGGAAACCAAGTAAAAACGTTAATGTCTAACCCGTACAACATTGCAGAAGCTGTAAGAGAATCTGATCTTGTAATCGGTGCGGTATTAATCCCAGGTGCAAAAGCGCCAAAACTTGTAACAGAAGAAATGATTCAATCAATGGAAACAGGTTCTGTCGTTGTAGATATTGCGATTGACCAAGGTGGTATTTTCGAAACAACTGACCGTATTACAACTCATGATAACCCAACTTACGAAAAACATGGTGTTGTTCATTATGCAGTTGCAAATATGCCAGGTGCGGTTCCACGTACATCAACTCTTGCATTAACAAACGTAACAGTACCATATGCAGTGCAAATTGCTAACAAAGGCTACAAAGAAGCTTGCCTAGGCAACGCTGCATTATTAAAAGGTATTAACACATTAGATGGCTATGTAACATTCGAAGCAGTTGCAGAAGCGCACGGCTTACAATACGCTGATGCGAAAGAGCTTCTTGAAAAAGCTCCTGCTTTATCATAATAGAAATAAAATAAAGACCTTTCCTTTGTAGGAAGGGTCTTTTTGTTTAAACTAATTATCTAATTTCTTTACAATTTTCAAGCCGAACATCATTGTAAAGAAAAGAATGCCGAACAAGTAATAAAGGGCATATTCAACTCGTATCGTCGAATTTTCATTAGTGATATATAAAACAAATAGTATTGCAGAACCAATTAAATGAGAAAGACCGAAAATTTGTGCCATAAACTTTAAACTCATTTTCTCAATTCGTTCATCTATCTCAGGTAATGGGTATTTCTCGGACTCTTTCTTTTTTTTCTTAAAGAATATTCGTTTCACTACAAATAGTACCAAGGCTAAGAGGATGTATACGCCAGCGAATAGAAGGACAGAACGAATCTTTTCTTCATCACTACTATTGAAATAAAGAAAAGTCGATCCTAACACTAAAATGGTAAGATGTGAAATGAATTCTTGATTAAAAGTATTTTTCATTCTTTTTCCTCCCCAGTTTTATCTAATTGAAATAAATCTTCTACTTTACAGTTGAAAAACTCACATAATTTCAATGCTAATTCTAAACTTGGGTTGTATTTATTCTTCTCGATAGCGATGAGGGATTGTCTAGTGATTTGAACAGAGGAAGCTAATTGCTCTTGGGTGATGTCTCTAACGACGCGGAATTGTTTTACTTTATTTTGTATCAAATATACAAAGTCTCCTTTTTGTAAATTTGTTACATTCATAATATCCATTTATAGGTAAAAAGTAAATAAAACTTTACAAAAAGTAAATAAAACTTTACGAGAAATCTCGCTTGTTACAATGTATATTTTTGTGATAATTTGGAATTAAATAAGAAATGAAAATCGATAGAGGGAATTGGGTGGGGAGAACTATGGAAACAGTAAATCTATTAGATTTAACAAAAGATATTAAAGACCAACATAAAAACTTTGTCGTTTCAAATATAAATAATCATTGCTTACGAATCGCCGTATTTACTGGTGAATATGATTGGCACTACCATTCTAATTCGGATGAATTATTCATTGTGTTAGAGGGAGAATTACTTATCGATTTTCAAGATAGAGAGACAGCAGTTTTAAAGCCAAATGATTCAATTTTAATTCCAGCATGTACAATTCATAGAACGAGAGCGTTGAAGAGAACGGTAAATCTTTGTTTTGAAAATGTAGAGGCGGATACGATTATAGTGGAACAATTATGAAACAATTATCTGTAGCCGAGTATAGAAAAGTGATTTCAAATTTAGAAGGTAATACAAGAGCAGCAACCTTTGCTTATGCAGTATGCGATCAAATAATAGACGGTAAGGTTTTTGCAAACGAGGATATAACAGCAGGATTAATTATTACAGCTAACGGTATTTATTATTTATTTGGTGATACTTATGATCAAAATTATAACGAAGATTTATTTTCGTATATAAAAACGGCTATTGAAAAAACAGAGAAGAGATTTACATTGTTCACTTCGAGTGACGAGTGGGAAATGATGTTAGAAGAGCATTTTAGTAATGTGCTTCGGAAAATCCCGCGAATGAAATTTCAAAGAATAACCTTTGAAGAGAGAAAGCGAGATTGTAACAAAAATACATATGAAATTAAACGTATTGATAAAAGTGATATAGAACGAAGTAATGAATTTACAGAGGATTATTATAAAGAATATTGGGGATCAAAAGAAACGTTTTTGAATGGTGGTTTTGGATTTTGTATAGAACAAGATGGGATGATTGTAGCTGAATGTGTTTCGATATTTAATGGGAATGGGTTTGCTGAAATTGATATTGCGACACATGAAGCATATCAAGGGAAAGGATTAGCCCAAGCTGTCGCAACACATTTCATTGAACATTGCATGCAAAATGATATTATACCGTGCTGGGATTGTTATGTAGACAATATTCCTTCGCAAAAATTAGCTAGTAAATTAAGTTTTAATAATCCAATAGAATATAGATTGTTTGTACGTAAGAAAACGGGGGGATAAAAATGAATGTGGAGTTAACAAGATTTAAAGTGAAACAAGGTAAAAGTCATCGTGTAGATGAATGGATGCAGCTTCTTAATGAGAATATGAAAGAAGTACTTTTGACACTAAACGACGAAAAGATGTACGTTGAGACAATTTTCCGGGAAATAAGAGATGGAGAAGAGTACTTATATTGGTATTCTGTGCAAGGAGAAGGTGGGGCTCTTGTCGAAAATTCTCATCATGAAATTGATAAAAAGCACTTAGAGTTTTGGTATGAATGTATTGATGAAGAAGCACCGTCTGTTGATATGAAAACAGAAGTCGTTATGATTCAAGATGTTGTGAAGGAAGCGATAAAGTGAAACTTTAATCAGTGGAGGTTTTGTCCATCCCCCACTGATTATTAGCCTTCACCAATCGGGCAGTTATCTCCCACCTAATTTCCTCGCATTCGCCAAATTTTGAGGTGGGAGTTTTACTGCCCGTTATTGCGGGATGAAATAATAGAATAGTATTTTAAAAAGTGACGTAAACCTTCTTCTTTTTTGCTAGAAGAGAGCATCTAGCCGTGTATAGATGCGGTTAACCCCTTTTTCTGCCCTACGCCAAGTTAAAACAGAGATAGAAATTGGGTATGAAGTTTATTTGTTATGCAAAGTGGTAACTTATATGAAAAAATTAAAATAGATTTATATGAGAAGTGCATCAAATTGGGTGTGCTTTTTTATGTGCAGAAATTTTTTTAGAAAAGCTGTATACATTTTATGCTCTCAAACGTTGAGTATATAGAAGGGAGAGCAGAATGAGTCATGATACGTTTGAATCGTTATTAATAGAGAAGTCAAAAGCTGTGTTTGGATACTTAATTAAGATTGGAGCAGATAGAAAAGAAGCGGAAGATATTGTGCAAGATACGTTGTATAAAGCTTTATTGCTTATGGAGGAAATACCGTTAGAGCATTTAACACCGTGGCTATTTAGAGTTGCAATCAATCAGCACCGAGATTTACACCGAAAAGAAAAAAGACTAAACCCAATCGCAATTGAATCGGTCGTTCTTATTGGTCAAAAGTCATTA
This sequence comes from Bacillus sp. NPDC057893, assembly GCF_042796455.1. Taxonomy (NCBI): domain Bacteria; kingdom Bacillati; phylum Bacillota; class Bacilli; order Caryophanales; family Bacillaceae; genus Bacillus; species Bacillus sp. NPDC057893. The sequence goes on from NZ_JBHVNG010000001.1 coordinate 241,121, forward strand.
GATGAAGTGCTTTTAACAAGTGAGTTGCAAGGAGAAGTACAAGAAATATTGGAGACGATGACGGAGGATTATCGTCATATTTTACTGTTGAAATATGAATATGAACTATCTTATAAGGAAATTGCCATTTTATTAAGTATGAAAGAAGACACAGTAAAAACAAGTTTGTACCGTGCAAGAAATCAATTTAAAAAATTGTATAGGAGGAGAAATGATGAGTCGGAAGGACTTTGATTTGAATATGGATGATAAGCAGATGAAGACTTTGATGAAGAGAGCGAAGAGGAAGCAGTTTTGGCGAAACTGGCTTATTTCTATTTGTGCGTCCATGATTGTTATAGTAGGTCTGTTTTTGGGAGCAACGTATTTTTCTCAACAAACGTTTAGAAAAATGGAAAGAGAAATGAATGCACTACATAAGGTTCAAGGCCCTAATATTCGTTTCAGTGGGAGCATGTATTTAAGTCTCGGTGTGACAGGAAGTACGGTAATATATAATTCTTATAAAAATATAGCCGGTCAACCAGTAAAATGGATAAATGATATATACGAATCAGGTATCTGGGATTACAGTATGAAGCACTATAATGGTGAACTTGTTAGTTTAGATGAGGAGAAAAGGGATGAAGAGGCTATTGCGATACCAGATTATAATGTACAAACAATGCAAAGGGAGATGAGATTTTATCTACCTTTTGTTACTTATAAAAATTATGTAGATGATCTGAAAAATATCGGGGAGTTGCAAAATAAGGTTGCAGAAGTGGCCCTATCTTTTGATAAACCATATTCAACTGAACAAATTGTTGAGATGCTTCCAAAAGATATACAAACAGTTTGGTTTTGGGTAGATACATACAATGAAAAGAAAAGCGATTCTTATGTAGGGTTAAAAGATCCTAAAAGTGGTGCAATACTAAATGCTGAAATGGCTGGTAATGTTTTTGGGTTTGCAGGAAGTTATGCAAAGGCAAAAGAAGATGTGAAAAACGATTTAACAATAAATTCAAAAGAGTTTCTGTACCAAATGAAGTATTTAGCAAAAAATAGTGAAGGTATACCAAGTGATTATTTTGAACAATATTATAAAGAAATAAAAAACACAAAACCAAAAGACCTACCAATATACGGTGTAGTCGTAACAGGAAAAACAGAGGATTTACAAAGTTTACAAGGAGCACCATATATTAAGGCGGCTGTAAGAGGCGTAACAGTTGAGAAATATTGATTACAACCAATTAATGTGAATAATCAGAAAATTTATGTTATAATATGGGAAAAGGAGGCTTATATGAGGCAAATACATGGAGCAATTTATATTTACATAACAATGTTTTTCGTAGGAGCATCTTATGGATTAGGGCATGTGTATTCGCATCCTATATTAACTTTTTTAAGCGGAGCATGTATGGCGTTTGCGCTTCTTGTCCACCTTTTCTCAGTTTGGATCGTGAAATTTCAAATTAATATTAGTGAAATAGAAGAAGGCACTTTTTGAGTGGCCTTCTTTTTTAATAATATTGGCGAAGCCCCTGCAGTAATTTTTCAATTTCGCATTCAGTTTCTTTACATATAGACATTGTACGTAATCTGAAAAATAAACTACGTAAGAAAGATTTTATATTTCCGTATAGAAATTCGTACGAGTCAATATGTAGTTTCGGTTTTTGAACTTGCAATTGAGCTACTAGATCACGAAGAGCTAATATAAGTACCTCTTCCTCTAGACCATTTTGTAGCATTGCGACAATCGGATAAACGATACGCTCATCTTCTTCATATTTGTAATAGATGGAATGGACACAAACTTTGTTTAATAAAGTTTGTAGTATTTCTTCATGATGTAAAGTTTCCAGTTTAGGATTATTAACAAGCGCTTCAAATGTATCTGAAGCATGAGCGACACTATGTGCCCAGCCACGTTCTTGGACATAGCCTCGTAAGTCATGCTCTTTGTTCATATATAGAATTAATTTATCTTTTACATTTGAAATATCAGTCTGTGATAAGAAATTATGATTTGTATCCGCATCTATAATGAGGGCGATTAATAATGTTGTAAATGCACGGGTAAATACAGCGTCATCGTCATTTGCATGAATTTTATAGAATAAATAGTTTTCACTGATGCTTTCTGATAATAGTTTTTGTAAGTGGGTGTGTGAAATATAGTCCTTCTTGATTAGATGATAAAAAGTAGAGTAAATGAGTTTGTCTCTTAAATAGCTATCGGTAACGCCGATATGTTGAAGCATACTTGAACTTAATGAATCAATATGAAGTGTGTTGTTGATTATGTAATTATTATTACGAATTTCTTCCAACTGTTGTTGCAACATATAAACCTCCTATTTTAGAAAATTCTGCACATTAATAGTATAATGTGTGGAAGAAATAGACAAGAAATAATTTCTTTTGAATGACTCGATGTGGGAGGAAGTGTTATGGGGAAAGCCATGTTCTTCTTCATTAGTATTTTATTCTTAGGTGTGTTTCTAATAATATTATCAGCCTGTACTACGAAACCTGTAGAGCAAGTAGGGTTAAAAGAAGAACCTAAAGAAGGGTATGTAATACTAAGAAATGACACGGTGTTTTTTGTCGGTGATAAAACGTTTGAAACAAAAGTAGAGTTGCAAAATGATATGGAACAACAAATGAATAAAGAGCATCCATCAGATATAGTGTTGAGCTTTAAGGATAAAGACGCATATAATCAATTAAAAACAGGGGATAAAATAAAAGTATGGTCTTCTAAAATACTTGAAAGTTATCCAGCAAAAATGATTGTAGAGCAATTTGAAATAGTAGAGAAATAAGAAAAAGGCAGCAATCACGCTGCCTTTTTCTTATTTCACAAATTGTAATTCTTTCGGGAACTTCGTTAAGATTTCTGATCCGTCTTTTGTGATGTAAATATCATCTTCAATACGAACGCCGCCTACGTTTGGTACGTAAATACCTGGTTCGATTGTGAAGACCATACCTTCTCTTAATAGAGACTCGTTGCCTTCTTTTACATCTGGGTATTCGTGTACGCTAATTCCAAGTCCGTGACCAAGGCGGTGTGGGAAGAAGTCTCCGTAACCTGCATCTGCGATAACAGAGCGAGCAGCGTTGTCAATTGCACCAAATGTAACACCTGGTTTACATGCTTCAACTGCTTGTAGTTGTCCAGCAAGTACAGTGTTGTAAATGCGAGTTTGTTCTTCAGAAATATCACCAAATGCTACTGTACGTGTAATGTCAGAGCAATAACCTTCAATGATTACACCTAAATCAAATAGTACGAAATCGCCGCGTTTCATTTTGTTTGCGCCTGGAATACCGTGTGGAAGAGCAGAGTTTGCACCTGCCAATACCATCGTATCAAATGACATTTTATGGATGCCTTTTGTTTTTAATTCATGCTCAATAATTGCTAATACTTCTAGCTCGCTGCGATTTTCTTTAATTGCATTTATACCAACTTCAACAGCATAGTCTGCCATTTTAGCTGCTTCACGTAAAATAGAAAGTTCTTTTTCGTCTTTAATTAAGCGAAGCTCGCGAACTTTCTCTTCAGCTGATTTGAAAGCTGCATTTGGGAATAATTTTGTTAATTCTTCGTAGCGCTCTACGTTTAAATGTTCTTTTTCAATTGCAACTGCATTTGCATCAATACCACGATCTTTAATTGCTTTTGCAATCATATCCCATGGTTTGTCCGTATCAGTAAATCCGATAATTTCATGTGCCCAGCCAGCGTTACGCGCTTGGCCTTCTTCCATTTTAGGACAAATTAAAATAGGTTCTTTTTCTTGGAATACAAACATACCAAGTAGTCTTTCATGTGGTTCGCAGTGGAAGTTCGTCATGTAGAAAACGTTTGGTGTAGAAGTTAAGAACGCAGCTTCTACGTTTTTTTCTTTTAGCCATTGCATTAAATTTTCTAATCTAGCATTCATCGATTGGCACCCCCGAGATATTTAATTACAGATATAACTTTACATCGGATGAAAGCGTTATGACAAGTAAATAGATGTTAGAAAAGACAGGGAATTAAGAAATCATGTAGAATAAAAAGTGAGAATGTGAATAGGGGAGGAATGTAATGATGGAAGTATCTTATCACGGGCATTCAGTTGTAAAGATTGAAACGAATGGAAAAGTTATTTTAATTGATCCGTTTTTAACAGGAAATCCGAAAACAGATTTAAAGGCTGAAGATGTAAAAGTTGATGCGATTATTTTATCGCACGGACACGGTGATCATGTCGGCGATACAGTAGCGTTAGCAAAGAAAAATAATGCGGTTGTTGTAGCGCCATTTGAATTAGCGACATTTTTAAGTTGGCAAGGTGTAAATACACATCCAATGCATATTGGAGGTTCGCATGAATTTGACTTTGGAAAAGTGAAATTTACCCAAGCATTCCACGGCTCTAGTTATATTGATGAAGAAAATAAGACGATTACATATACAGGTATGCCAGCTGGTATTTTGTTTACAGCAGAAGAGAAAACGGTATATCATGCAGGAGATACTGCACTGTTCTCTGATATGAAGTTAATTGGAGAACTTAATAATATTGATGTAGCATTTTTACCAATTGGTGATAATTTCACAATGGGGCCAGAAGATGCTGTGTTAGCAGCAAAATGGATTGGTGCGAAAACGGTTGTACCGATGCATTACAATACGTTCCCAGTTATTGAACAAGATCCATATCAATTTGTAGAAAAGCTACAAAATTGTACAGGGAAAGTATTAGAAGCTGGAGAAAGTATTACACTATAAAAGAGAAATCCTTCATTTGAAACGACAAGTGAAGGGTTTTTTATGTGTGTAGTACAGTTTTTAAAGTCAGTATTTGTTTAGGTGATTCTTTTCTTTTTGGAAGTGGCTGTTCGGGTGTTTCATTCAACTCCATTGCAACTTTTTTTCCATCTACGAAAGCTAAAAATACAGCACCTACAACCTCTAAAATTTTTTTCATCATGTATTCGCTCCTTTGTTTCATTTCTTGTCTTAATTGTATATGGAAGCGTCTGGACAAACTATCGAACGAGATGACAACAGCATTACATTGTTGTAATAGAGTGACTGGTGGAATGTAAGGGTTATTTTGTTATAAAAAAAATAGTACAGATATATATAGAGAGAGTGTAACAGTTTTGAAAATATAGTATACTGAGAATACAACACATGAAGAATTTAGGGAAAAGAAAGTATGGTGAAACCATTTGGCTACCAAACATAATCAAATTTTAGAACATATTAATAGCCTGCCAGTAGGGCATAAAATTTCTGTGCGGCAAATTGCGAAAGATTTAAGTGTAAGTGAAGGGACAGCTTACCGTGCAATTAAAGATGCAGAAAATAAAGGGTATGTTAGTACAATTGAACGTGTCGGAACAATTCGAATTGAGCAAAAGAAGAAAGAGAATATCGAAAAACTGACATATGCAGAAGTCGTTAACATTGTCGATGGCCAGGTACTTGGGGGCAGAGAAGGACTACATAAAACGTTAAATAAATTCGTTATTGGGGCTATGAAATTAGAAGCGATGATGCGCTATACAGAAGCGGGGAACTTACTTATTATCGGTAACCGTACGAACGCACATCAATTAGCATTAGAAACAGGGGCTGCTGTATTAATTACAGGTGGATTTGATACAGAAGAGCATGTGAAAAAGTTAGCAGATGAATTGAAATTGCCAATTATTTCGAGTAGTTATGATACATTTACGGTCGCAACGTTAATTAACCGTGCAATTTATGATCAACTTATTAAGAAAGAAATTGTACTAGTTGAAGATATTTTAACACCAATTGAAGAAACACTATATTTAAAGCCTAGTGACATAGTGCAGAAATGGCATGAGTACAATGAAGAGACGATGCATGGACGCTATCCAATTGTGGATGAAAATAAAAAGGTGTTAGGTATCGTAACTTCGAAAGATATGATTGGTGTTGCGAAAGATACACCGATTGATAAAGTGATGACGAAACACCCTATTACGGTAAATGGAAAAATGTCTGTCGCAGCTGCAGCACGTATGATGGTGTGGGAAGGTATTGAATTACTTCCTGTTGTGGAGGATGGAAATAAATTGCAAGGTATCATTAGTCGTCAAGATGTACTTCAGGCCTTGCAGATGATTCAGCGTCAACCACAAGTTGGTGAAACGATTGATGACATTGTAACGAATCAATTTATGACGCCGAAAGAAGCAAAAAATGAGCATTTATATCAATTTTCAGTGACACCACAAATGACGAATTCAATCGGGACGTTATCTTACGGTGTATTCACAACAATTGTGACAGAAGCAACAAACCGCGTCATTCGTGCGCAGAAGAAGAGCGATTCAATTGTTGAGAACTTAACAATTTATTTCGTAAAGCCGGTTCAAATTGATAATGTTGTATCGGTTCATCCGAAAGTATTAGAAATTGGGCGTAAATTTGGTAAGGTAGATGTAGAAGTGCATCATGAAGGTAATGTTGTCGGGAAAGCATTGTTAATGGTGCAACTGATCGATAAATAAAAAGATGGAACAAATCGCTTTGATTTGTTCCATCTTTCTTTGTTTTATTGGGTTTTAAAGTTATTACTAAAGGTGTGGGGGAGTTTTAGTGGGAAAGCAAAGGAGTAGCAGGATATATATATAAGGATAGATAATTGAATAATTAGAAAAAACGGAATGTTAATTCATTTAGAATGTATACTATGTTATAATTATATTGTAAGATAATGGATGTCGGAAGGAGGATACAACATGTCATCAGAATTACTCTTTTTTGGTGGTATCGCACTCTTTTATTTCCTTGTGATGATACCAATTCAATACTTATACTTACAAGGATTAAATGAAAAAAAGAAAAGAACAGGATTATCTCAGCAAGAATTATACAAACAGATGTCTTTTGAAGAAGAACAATTACATTTTCACGTGCAAGGTAACCTCTTTAATATACCATCTGCGTTTGTTGCATATATGATTTTGAAAGTTAAGGGACGTAAAAAAGCATCACAATATTGATGCTTTTTTTACGTTGTTTTATAAGATTCGGCTTCTTTGACTGCTAATGGTAAAAAATGTTTATATTGGCAGAATCCATTAAATGTACTCGCGCTGCCAAGTAAAATAAACAAAACACCAACGATAATGCGTGCAGTTGAAAGTTCTAAAAAGAATTGGTTTATCCCAAAGAATAGGACGAATAAGCCGAGTGCCATTGCGGATTTTCCTGAGAGCCAACCTTTCTCCATTGGACGGTTTGTACGAAAGAATTTTGTTTTGTAGAAGAGGTACAACACAAATGAGATGATAATACAAAAGACGAATACTGGCATAATACACGCTCCCATTGATTGGTATAAAAATAACGATTTAGAAAAAAGAAAAATCTAAACTTTCTAATTTTTATTATAAAGCAATTGTTCGCATGTATGAAATGTTTTCCGTTATAATGGGGGATAAAGTGAAACTTTAATTAGTGTGGGGAGATCCCACGTACTAATTATTAGCCCTCACCAATCGGGCTTTTACGTGCATCCGGGCTCCAAATTAATTTTGCCCCATTGTTTTTAATACTTTTGAGGTGGGAGTCTTACTACACGTTAATGCGGGATAAAATGAAGAAGTTGAATAAAAAGGAGATTATACATATGCATGAACAAATTTTAGGAGCAATTAAAGAGTTTGATACAATTATTATTCATCGTCATGTACGTCCGGATCCAGATGCGTTAGGTTCTCAGTGCGGACTTGGTACAATTCTGCAAGAATCGTTTCCAGAGAAAAATATTTATATGGTTGGGTACAACGAGCCTTCTTTAGCGTTTTTACGAGTAATGGATGATATTGAAGATAGTGTATATGAAGATGCACTTGTTATCGTTTGTGATACAGCAAATCAAGAGCGTGTTTGTGATCAACGTTATGCAAAAGGAAAGATGTTAATTAAAATTGATCATCATCCGAATGAAGACCCGTACGGAGATATTACGTGGGTGGATACGACAGCTAGTTCTACAAGTGAAATGATTTATGAGTTTTACAGTTATGGAAAAGATAAAGGATTAACGATATCAAAGGAAGCAGCTCGCCTTATTTTAGCGGGTATTGTCGGTGATACAGGTCGTTTCTTATTCCCAAACACAACAGCGAAAACACTTCGTTACGTAAGTGAACTTGTTGATATGGACGTGAAATTCACAGATTTATACAATGAAATGTATAAGACAAAAGAAAAGATTGCTCGTTTAAACGGTTATATTTTACAAAATTTCACGATGGTAGAAGAAGGCGCAGCATACATTAAATTAACGAAAGAGGTACTAGAAGAGTTTGATGTACTTTCTACTGAAGCATCTGGTGTTGTCGGGGCGCTTGGTAATATTGATGGATTAAAGGCATGGGTTCTATTTTTAGAGGAAGATGATGTTATTCGTGTTCGTCTTCGCTCAAAAGGACCAGTTATTAATAAATTAGCAATGCAATATAATGGCGGAGGACATCCGATGGCTTCTGGTGCAAAAGCATCTTCTTGGGAAGAAGCGGATTGTCTTTTTGCTGATTTACGTGAGCTGTGTAAATAAGAAGTTGTATGTTGAATGAAAGAGAAGGAGAGGCGCTGAAGCCCTCCTTCTTTATTTTTCTTTCTCTATATCAATACTAATTTCAAGTACGGTATCAAAAGAGACTGTGTCTACTTTAAAGCGGTATATACGATCGTAATGTTTGTACGTTTTATTTTCGATGACTTTTTTGAGCAGGTCTTTATTTTTTGCGATGCTTTGAATGTTTTTCGTTAAAAGATGCTGGAGATCATTATGGATAGAAGTGATCATGTTTTCAAGTGTAAGATTGTCTAAATCATATTTTTTTCGATTTATAATTTTTATTTTGATTTCTTGAATTGTTAAGAGTCGTTTATTTTCTGTGTTCAATTTCTCTTGGTCTTCGAGAAGGACGTGGAGTTTTGCTTCTTGTTTTTCGATAATTTCTTTTTGTTCTGCTATTTTACTAGCTTGTTCTTCTTGAAAAACACCGTATATGTACAAAAAAACAAACCAGCTCAACACTCCTCCAACAGCAGCGCCAGCTAAAACTAAATACCACCTTTTGGCTGTATTGGCACTGGGTACTCTCATACATGTTCCTGTGTAAGCCATTTAATAATAATAAGACCAGTTTGCATACCGCCAGTTGCAAAAAAAATAAGGAGAATTTGTTTTACGATATCTTTCATATCTCCGCCAAAGAAGCTTCTTTCAAAGCTATAAAAGGTATCGAACGTTCCGCCGATTGCTGCAACGAGTGCCCAAATTCTTAAATTTTGGGCAAATTGATTAATATAAGTTAGAGCTGGTTTTCCGACGAGAAATGCACCAAATCCGCCAATTAATGAACCACCAAGTATAACTCCAAAGGCAATAAAGTAACTAATAATAAGCAGAGAGAAAAAAGTATGTTCTCTTACATCCATCGTCATTCCCCTTTCTTCTTCATATATATGGACAAAGTCTGAGAAGTATGTTTTGATTTCCGCTTTCCTCATCACCTATAATAAAAGTAGTCACATAGGTAAAGAGAGGGTACAACAGTGAAGTTTGTGCATTTACAATGTCAAACCGTTTTTAGTTTATTAAAAAGTGCTTGTAAAATCGATGAGCTTGTCATTCGGGCGAAAGAGCTTGGATTTTCATCGCTGGCCATTACAGATGAAAATGTTATGTATGGAGTTATTCCGTTTTATAAAGCATGCAAGAAAAATGGTATACAGCCTATTATCGGCTTAACAGCTTCTATTTTTAGTGAAGAAGAAGAAAGGTCTTATCCACTCGTATTACTTGCTGAGAATGAAATAGGCTATCAAAATTTATTAAAGATTTCTAGCAGCATTATGACGAAGTCAAAAGAAGGTATCCCGAAGAAGTGGCTTGCTCATTATGCGAAAGGATTAATTGCAATTTCACCAGGGAAAGACGGAGAGATTGAACAGCTATTATTAGAAGACAAAGAGAGTCAGGCTGAAGACGTAGCCCATACGTATCAAAATATGTTCAGCAATTTTTATATAAGTTTGCAGCATCATGCGATTCAAGATGAACTGCTTTTACAAGAAAAACTGCCTGAATTTATTAATAAGGTAAACGTTCCAGTCGTTGCAACAAATGATGTTCGCTATATTAATCAAAGTGACGCACTTGTTCATGAATGTTTATTATCTGTTGAAGGCGGAACGAAAATGACTGATCCAGATAGGCCGAGAATGAAAACGGATCAGTATTATTTAAAGTCATCGGATGAAATGGAAGCACTATTTTCTCATGCTGAGGAAGCGATTCAAAATACAATAACAATCGCGGAACGTTGCCAAGTAGAAATTCCTTTCCATGTAAATCAACTACCGAAGTTTCCTGTTCCATCTAACGAGACGAATGATACGTATTTGCGTCGTGTTTGTGAAGAAGGCTTAAGTAAACGATATGGTACGCCGAAAGAAGTGCATATACAGCGTTTGAATCATGAATTACATGTGATTTCTCGTATGGGATTTAGTGATTATTTCCTCATCGTATGGGACTTTATGAAATATGCACATGAAAATCAGATTTTAACTGGGCCAGGCCGTGGATCGGCAGCGGGTTCACTCGTTTCTTACGTATTGGAAATTACAGATATTGATCCAATTGAATATGACTTATTATTTGAAAGGTTTTTAAACCCTGAACGTGTGACACTTCCAGATATTGATATTGATTTTCCAGATATAAGACGTGATGAGATGATTCGATATGTGAAAGATAAATATGGTCAGCTTCGTGTTGCTCAAATTGTAACGTTCGGAACTCTTGCAGCGAAAGCCGCAATTAGAGACATTGCTCGTGTAATGGGGCTCCCGCCAAGAGATATCGACATATTTTCAAAACTTATCCCATCAAAGCTTGGTATAACGTTAAAAGATGCATATGAGGAATCGCAATCGCTCCGTGAGTTTATACAAGGGAATCTTTTGCATGAGCGTGTGTTTGAAATTGCAAAACGTGTAGAGGGATTACCGCGTCATACGTCTATTCATGCAGCTGGTGTTATAATGAGCCAAGAACCGTTAACGGGAAGTATAGCGATTCAAGAAGGGCATAACGATGTTTATGTTACGCAATATCCAGCTGATGCACTAGAAGAACTTGGATTGCTCAAGATGGACTTTTTAGGCTTACGTAATTTAACGTTACTTGAAAATATTATAAAGTTTATTGTTAAAAAAACTGGGAAACAAATTGATATAAGAAATTTACCTCTTCAAGATGAAAAGACGTTTCAATTGTTAGGAAGAGGGGATACAACAGGTGTATTCCAGCTTGAATCAGGTGGTATGCGAAATGTACTTCGCGGGTTAAAACCAAATGAATTTGAAGACATAGTTGCTGTTAACTCTTTATACAGACCAGGACCGATGGAACAAATTCCAACCTTTATTGAATCGAAGCATGGGGAAAGACGAATTGAATATTTACATCAGGACTTAAAGCCTATTTTAGAACGAACATACGGCGTAATCGTATACCAAGAACAAATAATGCAAATCGCATCGAAGTTAGCTGGATTTTCGCTTGGAGAAGCGGATTTACTGCGCCGTGCTGTGAGTAAAAAGAATCGTGATATTTTAGATCAAGAACGCAAGCACTTTGTTCAAGGTTGTTTGGAAAACGGGTACGATGAGACATCTTCAGAACAAATTTACGATTTAATTGTAAGATTTGCAAATTACGGTTTTAACCGAAGTCACGCTGTAGCTTACAGTATGATTGGGTACCAGCTTGCATATTTAAAAGCGAATTATACGCTGGAATTTATGACTGCGTTATTATCAAGCGCAATTGGAAATGAAGATAAGATTGTGCAGTATGTACGAGAAACGAAGCGGAAAGGTTTTCACGTTTTACCGCCGTCTCTTCAGAGAAGTGGTTACAACTTCCAAATAGAAGGGAATGCGATTCGATATAGTTTACTTTCGATTCGGAATATCGGAATGGCTACCGTGACTGCGCTACTCGAAGAACGAGAGAAAAAAATGTTCGAAGATTTATTTGAATTTTGTCTTCGTATGCCATCAAAATTTGTAACAGAGCGAAATTTAGAAGCGTTTGTCTGGTCTGGATGTTTTGACGATTTTGGTGTTTCGAGGACGACGTTATGGAAAAGTCTTAAAGGAGCGTTAGAGTATGCAAATCTTGCACGTGACTTTGATTTAGGGGATGCTGTTCCGAAATCAAAATATGTACAAGGAGAAGAGCTATCCTTTATTGAACAGTTAAATAAGGAGAAGGAAGCACTCGGTTTTTATTTGTCTAGCTATCCGACAGCGCAGTATGCGGAGTTAGGAAAAGAATTAGAAATCCCATCTCTTGCTCAGGCGATGCGACATAAGAAAAAAGTACAAAGAGCAATCGTATATATAACAAGTGTGAAAATTATTCGTACGAAAAAGTTGCAAAAGATGGCGTTTATTACATTCTGTGATCAAAATGATGAAATGGAAGCCGTCATTTTTCCAGAAACGTATATACATTTTTCACACAGGTTACAAGAAGGGGAAATTGTTTTAGTTGATGGTACGATTGAGCAAAGAAATCATAAGTTGCAATGGATCGTGAATGGACTATATCCGCTAGAAGAAATGGATGTTTATGAAGAGATGAAAGAAGCATCTGTTTACGTGAAATTACCGTCTCAATATGAAAAAAAGCTTGTAAATCAAGTCACGAAAATATTGTTTGATTATTCAGGTTTTACGAAAGTACTAATTTATTATGAAAAGGAACATAAAATGGTACAATTATCTCGAAGTTTATCGATTCATCCAAGTGAAGAATGTCTAGGAGCACTTCGTGAAATTGTCGGTGACGAAAATGTCGTTGTGAAAATATAATGGACAATTTCCCTACACTTCGATTATTATAGTAGTAGTGTTCGTGGTCAGACCACTTGGAGAAATTGATATCAGCAAGAATAATTTGAGGAGAGTGGATAGTTTGTCAACACTTCGTGAAGAAGCACTTCACATGCATAAAGTGCATCAAGGAAAATTAGAAACTGTATCAAAAGTAAAAGTAGAAAATGCAAAAGATTTAAGTCTTGCATATTCTCCAGGGGTTGCAGAGCCTTGTAAAGAAATTTATGACGATAAAAGTAAGGTATATGAATATACAATGAAGGGAAATATGGTAGCAGTTGTGACAGATGGAACGGCTGTACTTGGTCTTGGTAACATTGGACCTGAAGCATCTCTTCCAGTAATGGAAGGTAAAGCTGTATTATTCAAGAGCTTTGCTGGTGTAGATGCATTCCCGATTGCCTTAAATACAAACGATGTAGATAAAATTGTTGAAACTGTAAAGTTAATGGAGCCAACTTTTGGCGGTGTAAACTTAGAAGATATCGCAGCACCAAACTGCTTCGTTATTGAAGAACGTTTGAAAAAAGAGACAAACATTCCAATATTCCATGATGATCAACACGGAACAGCTATCGTAACAGTAGCAGGCCTTGTGAACGCGCTGAAGTTAGTTGGAAAGAAAATGTCTGACATTAAAGTTGTCGCAAATGGTGCAGGTGCAGCAGGTATTGCAATCATTAAACTGTTATATCGCTATGGTGTACGTGACGTTATTATGTGTGACCGTAAAGGTGCAATCTATGAAGGTCGTCCTGTCGGTATGAATCCGGTGAAGGATGAAGTTGCAAAATATACAAATAAGAATCGTATCGAAGGTTCTTTAGCTGACGTTTTACAAGGTGCGGACGTATTCATTGGTGTATCTGCAGCAGGTGCATTAAATGAAGAGATGGTTCGTACGATGAATGACGATGCAATTATTTTTGCAATGGCGAATCCGGTTCCAGAAATTATGCCAGAATTGGCAAAAGCAGCGGGCGCAGCTGTTGTTGGAACAGGTCGTTCGGACTTCCCGAACCAAGTAAATAATGTACTAGCGTTCCCAGGTATTTTCCGCGGTGCACTTGATGTACATGCGACACAAATTAATGAAGAAATGAAGATGGCAGCTGTACAAGCCATTGCAGAGCTTGTATCAGAGGATGAGTTGAATGCAGACCATATCATTCCAGCGCCATTTGACGCGCGTGTAGCGCCTCAAGTAGCGGCTTACGTTGCGAAAGCAGCAATGGAGACAGGAGTAGCTCGCCGTCAAGTAGATCCAAATGAAGTCGCTGAGAAAACAAAACAATTAGCGCTGATTGGTAAAGAATAAGCGAGGAATTTCCATTGACATCATCAAATACAAAAGTATATCTCGAAATTGTAAAAAAAATCCGATCCATTATGGAAGAGGATTGTTTAGTAGCAGGGGATCGTTTGCCGTCTGAGCGTGAGTTAAGTTCACGCTTAAATGCTGGACGTTCCTCTGTAAGAGAAGCATTACGTGCGTTAGAACTGGTAGGATTAATTGAAACGAGACGTGGTGAGGGGACGTTTATTCGAAACTTTTACGATAACGGTCTTGTACAATTAATTGCTCCGTTCTTGCTGCAAGATGAGAAAACAATTCGGGATTTATTACAAACAAAACGATTGCTTGAGAAAGATATGATTCGACTTGTATGTAATTTACCGAAAGAAACGTTTTCTAAAGTACTAAGTAAATTACACCAAGTGCTTGAAGAAAATGAAAGCTCAATTCCGGTGCTTCATCAAACGTTCTTTAAAACACTTATTGAACAATTCGATAATTATTTACTCTATCGCATTTGGATGATCGTAAATGATTACGTTGCAACTCTTTCTTGTGAAGTTTCAGGAGATTCTATCGAAATCTATAGAAAGCTTTATGTTACTTTGGAAGTGAAACAAGAAAATGATGCGTTAAAAATTTACGATGAATTAGTAGAGAATATACAGTTTCACTCGTAATGTATAAAATTTGTCGAAATGACCATGACACGTTATGACAAACATTCTACCGCATAGCGGTTAAAGTTAAACGTAAAGAGAGAGGTTATTAGACAGATTGAGAAGATAAGGCTAACATCAAACATTGGTGTTAGCCCCATTTTCTTCTTACGCTAACCTTAGCTCTCAACGAAGGGGGTCAAATTGTGCTAAGAGATTTATTCGTGAAAAAGAAAAAGTACGCTGCAATACCTTCAGAACAAGTACGAAAAGATGTACCAGATGGCGTTATGACAAAATGTCCGAAATGTAAAAAAATCATGTATACGAAAGAGCTTCTTAAAAATTTAAAAGTATGCGTGAATTGTGGATATCATCATCCGATGAATGCATGGGAACGCCTTGATAGTATATTGGACGAAGGTTCATTTCGTGAGTATGACAAAGAGATGGTTTCACTAAATCCACTTGAGTTTCCGGGATATGAAGAGAAACTAGAAAACGATCGTAAGAAGACTAAATTGAATGAAGCGGTTGTAACTGGTGAAGGAACAATTGATGACATGCTTGTTGTTGTTGCAGTAATGGATTCTCGTTTTCGAATGGGCAGCATGGGCTCTGTTGTAGGAGAGAAAATTGCCCGTGCGGTTGAAAAGGCATACGACTTACAAGTTCCATTTATTATCTTTACTGCGTCGGGTGGTGCTCGTATGCAAGAAGGGATATTAAGTTTAATGCAAATGGCGAAAACAAGCGTAGCTTTGAAAAAGCATAGTAATGCAGGAGGGTTATTTATTTCTGTTATGACTCACCCAACGACGGGCGGGGTTTCAGCGAGTTTTGCTTCACTTGGTGATTACAATCTTGCAGAGCCAGGTGCACTTATCGGATTTGCTGGTAGACGCGTAATTGAACAAACAGTGCGTGAAAAACTGCCGGAAGATTTCCAAACGGCAGAATTTTTACTAGAGCACGGTCAATTAGATGCGGTGGTGCATCGTGATGATATGAGAGAATCACTCCGTAAGATTTTAGAGGTTCATCAAGGAGGGGAAATGGCTGTATGGCAGAGCTAGAATTTGAGAAACCAGTTGTTGAGCTAAGAAATAAGATTCGTGAACTGAAAGACTATACGAAAAACAGCCAGATGGACTTCAGTGAGGAGATTCGTATTTTGGAGGACAAGCTAGAAAAACTAGAGGAAGATATATACGGCAATATGAAAGTATGGGACCGTGTTCAAATTGCTCGTCATGCAGAACGACCGACAACGCTCGATTATATTGAGCACTTATTTACTAATTTTTTTGAATGTCATGGAGATCGCCTATTTGGCGACGATGCAGCGATTGTCGGCGGCATTGCGAAATATAAGGGGATGCCTGTAACTGTAATTGGGCACCAACGCGGAAAAGATACGAAAGAAAATATTCGTCGTAATTTTGGGATGCCTCATCCAGAAGGATATCGAAAAGCACTGCGTCTAATGAAACAAGCGGAAAAGTTTAATCGTCCCATTATTTGTTTCATCGATACGAAGGGAGCTTATCCTGGTAAAGCAGCTGAAGAACGTGGACAAAGTGAGGCAATTGCCCGTAATTTATTTGAAATGGCGGGTTTAACTGTACCTGTTATTTGTATCGTTATCGGTGAAGGTGGTAGCGGTGGTGCGTTAGGTCTTGGAGTAGGAGATTACATTCATATGCTAGAAAATTCCACTTATTCTGTCATTACACCAGAAGGTGCGGCGGCGATTCTTTGGAAAGATGCTGGTAAAGCAAAAGAAGCTGCAGAAGCGATGAAGATTACAGCATTAGATTTGAAAGAATTAGGTGTAATTGACGAAATTATTCCAGAGGCAAAAGGCGGAGCACATCGTAATGTTTTGAAACAATCAGAAAATATAGATTTAATGCTTAAGAAAACTTTTGAACAATTAAGCGGAATTTCGAAAGATGAATTAATCGAAAAACGTTATGAAAAATATATGAAAATTGGGCAAGTTTCGTTTTCAAACGCTTCCATTGGGATAAAATAATAAAAGCGTGCGTTCCTCTTCGCGAATGCACGTTTTTATTATGAAAAGACACATCTTCTCCATTGTGTTTTTGTATTTTTTCGTGTTATTTTATTATAAGGCAAATAATCTTTATGAGGTGAGTACAAATGAAACGTATTGGTGTATTAACAAGTGGTGGAGATTCACCTGGTATGAATGCTGCCATTCGTGCAGTTGTTCGTAAAGCGATTTTCCATGATATTGAAGTATATGGTATTTACCATGGATACGCTGGTTTAATTTCTGGTCATATTGAAAAATTAGAACTTGGTTCTGTTGGCGATATTATCCACCGTGGTGGTACAAAATTATATACAGCAAGATGTCCTGAGTTTAAAGACCCAGAAGTACGACTAAAAGGAATCGAGCAATTAAAGAAACATGGTATTGAAGGACTTGTTGTTATTGGTGGAGATGGTTCTTACCAAGGCGCAAAAAAATTAACTGAGCAAGGATTCCCATGTGTAGGTGTACCAGGTACAATCGACAATGATATCCCTGGAACAGACTTCACAATTGGTTTCGATACAGCTTTAAATACTGTTATTGATGCAATTGATAAAATCCGTGATACAGCTACATCTCATGAACGTACATATGTTATCGAAGTAATGGGACGTCACGCTGGAGATATCGCATTATGGGCTGGTTTAGCTGATGGTGCAGAAACTATCTTAATTCCAGAAGAGAAGTATGACATGGAAGATGTTATCGCTCGTCTGAAACGCGGTAGTGAACGTGGCAAAAAGCACAGTATTATCGTTGTAGCTGAAGGTGTTGGAAGTGCAATTGACATCGGTAAGCACATTGAAGAAGCAACAAGCTTTGATACTCGTGTAACTGTATTAGGTCACGTACAACGTGGTGGATCACCAAGTGCACAAGACCGTGTATTAGCTAGTCGTCTTGGCGCAAGAGCAGTTGAATTATTAATTGCTGGTAATGGCGGACGTTGTGTTGGTATTCAAAATAATAAACTTGTTGATCATGACATTATCGAAGCGTTAGCTCAAAAGCATACAATCGATAAAGATATGTATCAATTATCTAAAGAATTATCTATCTAATTGGCTTAATGCCTTGTATTTGGGAACGGTTTCATAATTTTTCGGAGGTGCAATATGCGTAAAACTAAAATTGTATGTACTATAGGTCCTGCTAGTGAAAGTATTGAGAAATTAGAGCAATTAATGGAAGCGGGTATGAACGTTGCTCGTTTAAACTTCTCTCATGGTAGCCATGAAGAGCATGGAGCTCGTATTAAAAATATTCGTGAAGCTTCAAAGAAAACTGGTAAAACAGTTGGTATCTTACTTGATACAAAAGGTCCAGAAATCCGTACACATGACTTCGTAGACGGACAAGCTGAGCTTGTAACAGGTGCAGAAGTAATTCTTTCAACTGAACAAGTATTAGGAACTGCAGAGAAGTTCTCTGTATCTTATGCTGGTCTTTATGATGATGTTGATCCAGGTTCTCGTATTCTAATCGATGACGGTCTTATCGAACTAGAAGTAATCGAGAAAGCTGACGGAAACATCCGTACAAAAGTATTAAACAGCGGAACTGTAAAAAATAAAAAAGGTGTTAACGTACCGAACGTAAGCATTAAGCTTCCTGGTATCACTGAAAAAGACGTACAAGATATCGTTTTCGGTATCGAGCAAAAAGTTGATTTCATCGCAGCATCTTTCGTACGTAAAGCATCTGACGTATTAGAAATTCGTGAATTATTAGAAGGGCATAACGCTCGATACATCCAAATCGTACCAAAAATCGAAAACCAAGAAGGTATCGACAACATCGATTCAATCTTAGAAGTTTCTGACGGTTTAATGGTTGCTCGTGGTGATATGGGTGTAGAAATTCCACCAGAAGAAGTACCATTAGTACAAAAACGTCTAATCAAAAAATGTAACGTATTAGGCAAACCAGTTATTACTGCAACACAAATGTTAGATTCTATGCAACGTAACCCACGTCCAACTCGTGCGGAAGCAAGTGACGTAGCAAACGCAATCTTTGATGGAACAGATGCAATCATGCTTTCAGGTGAAACTGCTGCGGGTCAATACCCTGTAGAAGCTGTAACAATGATGGCTAACATTGCGGTACGTGTTGAAAAATCATTACAATATGAAGATATGTTCAAAAAACGTATTAAAGAGTTCACTCCAACAATTACAGATGCAATTAGCCAATCTGTTGCGCACACAGCACTTGCTCTTGATGTAGCTGCAATCGTAGCTCCAACAGAAAGTGGACATACTGCGAAAATGATCTCTAAATACCGTCCGAAATCTCCAATCGTAGCTGTAACATCTGACGAGCAAGTAGGACGTCGTCTTGCACTTGTTTGGGGTGTACAAGCGTTTATGGCTGGGAAACGTGCAGCTTCTACTGACGAAATGTTAGATACAGCAATTCAAACAGGTATGGATGCGGGTCTAATCGGACTTGGAGATACTGTAGTAATCACTGCTGGTGTTCCAGTTGCTGAAACTGGTACAACAAACTTAATGAAAATCCACGTTGTTGGTGAAGAAGTTGCTAAAGGACAAGGAATCGGTCGTAAAGCTGCAAAAGGTAAAGTAGTTGTAGCGAAAACAGCTGCTGAAGCTGTAGCGAACGTAAACAAAGGTGATATCCTTGTTACAACAAGCACTGATAAAGATATGATTCCTGCAATTGAAAAAGCTGCTGCTCTAGTTGTAGAAGAAGGCGGTCTAACAAGTCATGCAGCTGTTGTAGGTGTATCGATCGGTATTCCTGTTATCGTTGGTGTAAACGGCGTAACAACAACTTTAAAAAGTGGCCAAGAAGTAACAGTTGATGCAGCACGCGGAATTGTTTATAATGGACATGCGGAAGTGCTATAAGAAGTAATACGGAGAGAAGGATCGGAGTCCTTCTCTTTTTTTTACACAAAAAAGGATAGAGATAGCTTTAAACACCTGAAATCGCTTTGAAAAACGTTTGTTATAATGTTTAGTGGAAGAGGGTTATCTGTACTTTGTAAAGCTTGTATGAGTGTTTTAAGGGGCTTATAAGGGGTTTTGTAAGGGTGATGCTTTCAAACCTTTTGAATGAAATATGAAGGAGTGTGGAGCTGTGAAGTGGTTGCTATTCTTGCTTATTGTAATACCGGCGATTGAGATTACGGTATTGATAGGATCGAGTCATGTAATAGGTTTATGGTCTACGTTCGCTATGATTGTATGTACGGGTATTGTGGGTGTATATTTGGCGAAACGACAAGGGTTTAAAGTACTTAGAGAGATTCAATTTAGGTTAAATAGAGGAGAAATGCCGGGTGATACGGTTCTAGATGGTATTTTTATATTCGTAGGAGGTATTCTTTTAGTACTGCCTGGATATGTGACGGATATAATAGGTTTTATCTTTGTTGTTCCTGTAACGAGGGCTTTATTGAAGCCGGTTGTTATGAAGTGGATTGATTGGAAATTTAGAAAGAGAACTACTATTATTGTTCAGAAATAACGCGTAGATTATAGCGATCTACGCGTTATTTTTTTGTTTGCTATTTATGGTCAATTGTTAGCTGGGGGATTATTGTTAGTTATTAAACGATAGGATACAGAGGGTTCTTGTGAATTTAAAGTGTTATATTATGGTGGTGTTCTTGCTTGTAGTAAGATTCGACTAGTGAGCAGAAGTTAGATAGGAGAAGAGAAATTACTGATTAAAGGATTCATCTACCTTGTTTTGTATATTTATTCATTTACATAAAAAGTAATAAATGTAAGTAATAATTATAGAATAAATAGAATAAAAATGTATTTATGACCTAAAATATGCGTTTTTATGCAAAAAAATAAGAGGATTATCCTTTTATAGGGAATTCTCTTTTAAATGTAGTAGTACAAAAAAGTACAGTGAATAATCAGTGGGAATTTCCCACTGATTATAGTTGATTTTTTGTTGTGTATGAGTTAGAAAATATTATTTTGATGGTGAGCCTTTAATGAATTTCCATAAGTCGTGGAATACATGAGCTTTGTGTAATGTATTAAGTAGTACTAATATGACTGGACCGATGATTAATCCTAAAAAACCAAAGAGCTTAAAGCCGACAAATAGAGCGATGAGTGTCGCTAATGGATCGAGTCCAATATTAGATGAAAGTACTTTTGGCTCCATGATTTGTCTTTGGACAATCACGACGATGTATAGGATGAGAAGACCGATGGCGAATGCAGTATCGCCTGTGAAAAATACGTATATAACCCAAGGAACGAAGACGGCTCCAGTTCCTAAATACGGGAGTAAATCTACAACTCCTGTAATAATCGCGATAGTAATTGCGTATGGCACGCGTAATATTAAAAGGCCGATTAGTACAATGATAGTTGTCATAGATACGAGTGTAAGTTGCGCTTTAACAAAACCAAACAAAGCTTTTCTTAAATCGACAAAAATAGTTTTTCCGTATCCGTGTACACGATTAGGTAGAAGTTTTCTTACTTTATGAGCAAGACGGTGCCAATCGTAACTAATGAAGAAGGTGGCTAATAAGACGAATACAAGGACAGTTAAAGTTGTTGGTAATGCACTAATGAAATTTGTTAATCCGCTTATAATGGCGGTTAAAAGTTCTTTCATTTGTGTCGTTGCTTCGGTGCCTAAGTTTTGAATGTTTTGTGTAATAGTGTATCGCTGTGGTTCTCCAAGATGATTAAATTTAGAAATTAAATCATCATAGAGAGGCATAATATGATTAAGTGCAAATTCTTGGGCGAATGCAACGATATCTGGAAACTTCACTGTGACAATTTGTAGTAAGTATGTTGTGGCAGATATTGCTTCAGTTACAAGGTATGTAACAAGTCCGACGATAGCTCCGAATACGAGAATTAAGCTAACGAGTACCGCTAATGCGCGAGGGAATTGTAGTTTTTGATTAAGGAAATTGACGACAGGATTAATCAAATAAGCGAATGCAAAAGCGATAATAAAAGGGTAGATAAGGCCTGATATGTGCAGCAATGCATAGAACCCAACTACCGTTGCTACAATGACAAATATGAGTCGTAATATCATATATAGTAAGTTTCGGTTCAAAGGTGTATACCTCCCATTCCAATTTGGATTATCCTAATTCGTTCAACTTATAACTAGTGAGATTCACTAATCAAAGTTTCACTTTATGTTATAGTGGAATGATGGATTTAGCCTGCTTTTGCAGCGGATTAATGACTACAGAAGCTTGTTGGTGACGCTTCTACTATATGGTAAAAACTTCATTTTCTCTCTTTTTTATTTTACCTGTTTCTTATTATAAAAGAAAGGAGAGACATCCGCTTTTAAATGTATATGCATGTTTTATTTTTTTCTGGTTAAAGTCTTGTTTGTAATTTTGAAATGTATATGAAAATCAATTCGTTTCTTTATTATAATTGTTAAATATGCATCGGTATAGCATGTATAACGATAGGTTTAAGGGTATTTTTGTTTGGAAACAAGTTCATTATTTTCAGAAAGGAAGTGCAATCATGATTAGTCAGTCAACGTTATTTTTATTCATACTACTTATTATAGGACTTATTGCTAAAAACCAATCGCTTACTGTAGCTGTTGGAGTGTTATTTTTATTGAAGTTTACGTTTTTAGGCGATAAAGTCTTTCCTTATTTACAAACGAAAGGAATTAACCTCGGTGTGACGGTTATTACAATTGCGGTGCTTGTACCAATTGCGACGGGGGAAATAGGGTTTAAACAGCTTGGAGAAGCGGCGAAATCATACTATGCATGGATTGCTTTAGCTTCAGGAGTAGCGGTTGCTTTATTGGCGAAAGGTGGGGTGCAATTATTAACGACTGATCCTCATATTACAACCGCACTTGTTTTTGGGACAATTATAGCTGTTGCTTTATTTAATGGAGTTGCTGTGGGTCCGTTAATTGGGGCTGGAATTGCCTATGCAGTTATGAGTATTATACAAATGTTTAAATAAGGAATTTTATAGTAATATAAAATTTTTGAATTCTTTCTGTTCACAAAAGTCAGATAATTGTTTATAATAGGATTAGAAACTTTGAAAAGTTACATAACAGCAGAGACTTTACACCAGATAAAATAAAAACAACATAAAACAATTTTATAATGATATTGTTTTATGTTGTTTTTATCATAAAACTCTTCGGAATTTATTTTCCTCACTAACTTGTTGTTCTGAGCGTGAGGATTCGGGGAGATATTCACGCTCATGCTTTCCATGTAAGTAATGGACAATTAGAGGGGAACATCGCAATAAATTTGCATGAACGTGCATTTTGCTTGCCTAAAGAGTGAACGAGCGTTCATAATTTATAAGGGGAGCAAATAGATATAAGGAGCAAGGTTGGGAGAATTTTCAGGAAAAGGAGAGAATGTCATGACTGTTATTCGAGGTTTAGAAGGGGTAGTAGCAACAACATCATCTGTGAGCTCTATTATTGATGATACATTAACTTATGTTGGGTATAATATTGATGATTTAGCTGAGAATGCTACGTTTGAAGAAGTAGTGTACTTATTATGGCACCGCAAGCTTCCTAACGAACAAGAACTAGCGGAATTTAAAGAGACTGTATCAGAATACTATAAAGTTCCAGGTGAGATTTTAACATATTTGAAACAAGTAGATTTAAAAATCGCGCACCCGATGTCGGTTTTACGAACTGCGATTTCCATGCTATCATTATATGATGAGAGCGCTGAAATAATGGATGGAAAGTCTAATTATTTGAAAGCGGTTAAATTACAGGCTCAAGTCGGAACTTTAATTGCGGCTTATGCAAGAATTCGCAAAGGTTTAGATGTTGTTGAGCCAAGAAAAGATCTATCATTAGCTGCAAACTTCTTGTACATGTTAAATGATCGTGAGCCAAATGAAGTTGAAATTGAGGCTTTTGATAAGGCACTTGTACTTCATGCAGATCATGAGTTAAACGCTTCTACATTTACTGCACGTGTTTGCGTAGCTACACTTTCAGATGTGTATTCTGGTATTACAGCAGCAATCGGTGCATTAAAAGGTCCTCTTCACGGCGGGGCAAATGAAAATGTAATGAAGATGTTAACTGAAATTGGCGAAGAAGAAAATGTAGAATCATATATTCATAATGCTCTTCAAAATAAAGTAAAAATTATGGGATTTGGTCATCGCGTATATGAGCATGGTGATCCACGCGCGAAACACTTACGCGAAATGTCTAAGAGATTATGCGTGCTTTTAGGAGAAGACAAATGGTATAATATGTCTATCAAAATTGAAGACATTGTAACAAAAGAAAAAGGTCTTCCACCAAATGTTGATTTCTATTCAGCTTCTGTATACCATTGTTTAGGAGTTGACCATGACCTATTTACACCTATCTTTGCGATTAGCCGTATGTCAGGCTGGTTAGCTCATATTCTAGAGCAATATGAAAATAACCGTTTAATCCGTCCGCGTGCTGATTATGATGGACCTACGCATCAAGTGTATGTTCCAATTGCGCAACGATAAGTGAAAAACACTATTTTGATAGTGAAAATACGCTTTCAAAAGTCTGATTTTTTCGGAAAGATATAATGATTAGAATATTTTAATTTGACTAACGGTTTGAACTGAGGGGTTATTCCCTCAGTTTCATACATATGAAATTTCAAACATGGGGGTTATCACATTGACGACAGGTGAAAAAATTACTGTAACTAATGGTGTTATGAATGTACCAAACAATCCGATTATTCCATTTATCGAAGGAGATGGAATTGGTCCTGATATTTGGGCTGCAGCATCTCGCGTACTAGAAGCAGCAGTTGAGAAAGCATATGATGGTGAGAAGAAAATTGTTTGGAAAGAAGTGCTTGCAGGGGAAAAGGCATTTAACCAAACAGGCGAGTGGTTACCAGAAGAGACTTTAAATTTAATTCGTGAATATTTAATCGCAATTAAAGGTCCACTTACAACTCCAGTTGGCGGTGGTATTCGTTCTCTAAACGTTGCGCTTCGTCAAGAATTAGATTTATATGTATGTCTACGTCCAGTTCGTTACTTTGAAGGTGTTCCTTCACCTGTAAAACGTCCGGAAGATACTGATATGGTTATTTTCCGTGAAAATACAGAAGATATTTACGCTGGTATTGAATATGCACAAGGTTCTCCAGAAGCGGAAAAAGTTCTTGCATTCTTAAAAGAAGCAATGGGCGTTAATAAAATTCGTTTCCCAGAAACATCAGGGATTGGTATTAAACCAATTTCAGAGGAAGGGACAAAGCGTCTTGTTCGTGCTGCGATTCAATATGCAATTAACGAAAAACGCTCTTCTGTTACATTAGTTCATAAAGGAAACATTATGAAATTTACAGAAGGTGCTTTCAAAAACTGGGGTTACGAAGTAGCTGAACAAGAATTTGGCGACAAAGTATTTACTTGGGCTGAATATGATCGTATCGTTGAAAAAGATGGTAAAGATGCAGCGAATAAAGCGATGGCAGAAGCAGAATCTGCTGGAAAAATCATCGTAAAAGATTCTATTGCAGACATCTTCTTACAACAAATTTTAACTCGTCCACGTGAGTTCGATGTTGTTGCAACAATGAACTTAAACGGAGACTACATCTCGGATGCACTTGCTGCACAAGTAGGTGGAATTGGTATTGCACCTGGTGCAAACATTAACTATGTGACTGGACATGCTATCTTTGAAGCTACACATGGTACAGCTCCAAAATATGCAGGTTTAGATAAAGTAAATCCATCTTCTGTTCTTCTTTCTGGTGTATTATTATTAGAGCACTTAGGATGGAATGAAGCTGCGAATTTAGTAACTGATTCAGTTGAGAAAACAATTGAATCAAAAGTAGTAACTTATGATTTCGCACGCTTAATGGAAGGTGCAACAGAAGTGAAATGTTCTGAGTTCGCTAATGAACTTATTAAAAACATGGATGTAGCGATAATCAAAAACGCATAATTAAAGCGGGGGGTAAATTATGACAATCAAACGCAAGAAAGTTTCAGTCATCGGTGCAGGATTTACAGGAGCAACAACAGCATTCTTATTAGCACAAAAAGAGCTTGCAGATGTTGTATTAGTGGACATTCCACAGCTGGAAAATCCAACAAAAGGGAAAGCGTTAGATATGTTAGAAGCGAGCCCAGTACAAGGTTTTGATGCTAACATTATTGGTACATCTGATTACGCAGATACTGCTGATTCTGACGTTGTCGTTATTACAGCAGGTATTGCGCGTAAGCCTGGTATGAGCCGTGATGATTTAGTAGCAACAAACTCTAAAATTATGAAAAGTATTACGCGCGACATTGCAAAACATTCACCAAATGCGATTATTGTTGTATTAACAAATCCAGTTGATGCAATGACATATTCTGTATTTAAAGAAGCAGGATTCCCGAAAGAGCGTGTTATCGGTCAATCGGGCGTATTAGATACAGCTCGTTTCCGTACATTCATTTCACAAGAATTAAATCTTTCTGTGAAAGACATTACAGGATTTGTTCTTGGTGGACATGGTGACGATATGGTACCTCTTGTACGCTATTCCTATGCAGGTGGCATTCCGTTAGAAACATTAATTCCAAAAGAGCGTTTAGAAGCAATCGTAGAACGTACACGTAAAGGTGGCGGTGAGATTGTAGGCTTATTAGGAAACGGTAGTGCATATTATGCGCCAGCAGCTTCTTTAGTTGAAATGACAGAAGCAATCTTGAAAGATCAACGCCGTGTATTACCTGCTATTGCATACCTTGAAGGTGAGTATGGTTATAGTGACATTTACTTAGGGGTACCAGTAATTCTAGGTGGTAACGGAATTGAAAAAATTATTGAATTAGAACTTCTTGCAGATGAAAAAGAAGCGTTAGATCGCTCTGTAGAATCTGTACGTAACGTTATGAAAGTTCTTGTTTAATAATTAAATATAAGCGGAAAAAGATTCGGGGCCCCGAATCTTTTTCTACTATTTACTAAATTGTTTTTTTGAAATAATATGAAAACGCTATCATTCGGTGTATCCTATAATGAAACTATAGACTTATACTATACATTGCCCTCGTCATAGTAATTCTCGGATAAGGTATCACTTTTAATAGGATAATAAGGTGAAAAAATCGGAGGGGGTTGTAACATGTTAAAGAAAAAAGTTCAAATTGGTCGTAGAATGGATGAAATTACAGTAGGAGAGAAATTATCTATCACTGAAAAAATTGAGGATAAAGATTTGTTATTGTATTTAGGGTTAACGAATGATGCCAATCCATTATATATTCAGCATGATTACGCATCCCAAACTCCGTATGAAAAGCCGATTGTCCCAAGCATTATGCTAACGGGGCTGATTACAACGGCGGTTACGAAATATTTACCAGGTCCAGGTAGTCATATTACTAGGAAGGACCTTACGTTCGTGAAACATGTTCACCATTATGAAACGTTACAAATCCACTTTGAAGTTGTGGCTGTTTCAGAGGAGGAACATACAATTGATATGCTTGTATTTGCTCATGATGAAAAAGGAGAAACTGTTGTAAAAGGTTCATTAACAGTAACGCCACCTTTTAAATCTGTTTCCATTATGGAAAAGGCATTAGATAATTTTTAAAAAATGAAAGTTAGAATGATATAAAAGTAGCGCTAGTCATATTCTTATTAAGGGTATGCTAGCGCTACTTTTTGTTTGGAAAGGGTGATATAACTGTGAAATGGGAAAGGGAAGACATTATTTTTGAAACGATAAGAGAAGCTGAAGTGTGGGCCGATTCAATTGCGAATGAAATGTACGGGAAAGTATTTGATGGATATGAAACACCAGATTATAAAATAGCGTATGCTCTTTCGTTTTTCCTAGCGCAAAATCGAGATTGTATAGTTCATACGGAAGTGAGTTTTAAAAAAGAGAGAGCGATCTATAAAGTTTGGGAAAATCCTGTGTAGCTGAAGGTGAGTCGTAATTACTTCTATTTTCTCAATTTTACACAAACGAGCTCCATGAATAGACAATTATATTGAGGGAGACCTTGTTTTCTAGTATGATGAGAATAACGGGGAAAATACTAGGATGAAGAAGGTTTCAAGTCTATAACTTGGAGGAAAAGAATGAACAATCGTATTTTAGTAGTTGATGATGAGGAATTTATCTTAACTTTAATTGAATTTAATTTACAACAAGCTGGGTTTGAAGTTATAACAGCGATGGATGGAGAAATGGCGCTTCAAAAAGCGACAACAGAACGCCCAGATTTAATTATATTAGATTTAATGCTTCCAAAAATGGATGGTATGGAAGTTTGTAAAGAATTACGATTGCAGCGTGTTATGACGCCGATTTTAATGCTAACAGCAAAAGATGATGAATTTGATAAGGTGCTAGGTCTTGAGCTTGGGGCTGATGATTATATGACGAAGCCGTTTAGCCCAAGGGAAGTTGTTGCTCGTGTGAAAGCGATTTTGCGCCGCACGAAATTACAGCAAGAAGAAAAAGTTTCGGAAACGCCAGATGAAGATAGTATCATAATTGCAGAGCTTAAAATTTTACCGGAGTTTTATGAAGCGTACTTCCAAGGCAGGAAACTGGAACTAACACCGAAAGAATTTGAGTTACTTGTTTATCTTGCAAAAAATAAAAGTCGTGTATTAACTCGTGACCAATTATTGAGTGCTGTATGGAATTATGATTTTGCCGGTGATACAAGAATTGTTGATGTCCATATTAGCCATTTGCGCGATAAAATTGAACAAAATACGAAAAAACCGACGTACATTAAAACGATACGTGGTTTAGGTTATAAATTAGAGGAGCCAAAAGGGGATGAATAAATTTCGTTCCAGGCTTCTTTTTACATTTGTTTCTCTTATCGTTTTTATCTTAGTTGGACTAGGTGTATTATTAGAAACCGTATTTGAAAATTACTATATAGATCATGCTAAAGAAAGAATGGTAAAAGAGACAAGGTATGTTGCTGTATTAGCAGAGGAGCAAGGGTTTGATTCTGTTTTAAAAAAGCCGTATGTATTTGAAAAGTTAGAAGAACAAATACCAGCTTCTATTATATTTGTGGATGAAAAAAAGAAAGTTCAATATAGCGGAGGGAAACAATCTGCATTTAATCAAGAGATGATTAAAGAACTTTCTTCTGAAGCAGGAAAACAAAAAAATAAAGTCATTACGAAAGAAACAGATCAAAAAAATGAATTTTATCATGCTGTGTTCGTCCAGGATGTAGAAGGGAAACAAGGATATATTTTGGTGAAAAGTACAATTGATACTTTGAGGGACGTTCACCAAAAAACGTGGGGATTATTAATTATCGGATTTGTCATTGCTTGTCTCGTAGTTGTATTCCTAGGTGTCAAAATTACAGGACAATATATTAGGCCGATCGAATCAGTTACGAAAGTTGCGATTGAATTAGCGAAGGGTAATTATAAAGCGCGTGCATATGAAAGTCATTCGGATGAAACAGGAATGCTGAGTAAAGCAATTAATATTTTAGCTCGTAATTTACAAGAGATGACACTCGAACAAGAAATGCAACAAGATCGTTTGCACACATTAATTGAAAATATGGGAAGCGGAATGATTTTAATTGATAGCCGTGGTTATATAAACCTTGTAAACCGTTCTTATAAGGAGACTTTCCACGTAACAGATGAAGAATATTTAGACCGTTTATATTATGAATCGTTTCACCATACGGAAATTATTGAGCTTGTGGAAGAAATTTTTATGACAGAAGTGAAAGTGCGTAAACAAATGCTATTGCCGCTAGGTATTGAGCGCAAGCATTTCGAAGTATACGGAGCGCCAATTATTGGGACAAACCATGAGTGGAAAGGGATTGTTCTCGTATTCCATGACATTACAGAGTTAAAGAAATTAGAACAAATGAGAAAAGACTTTTTAGCGAATGTTTCTCATGAATTGAAGACACCGATTACTTCTATTAAAGGTTTTTCAGAAACACTCTTGGACGGAGCGATGGATAATAAAAAATTCTGCGAACATTTCTTGCATATCATTTTAAAAGAAAGTGAGCGTATGCAAGGATTAATTGAAGATTTATTAGATTTGTCAAAAATCGAGCAGCAAGGGTTTAGATTAAATATGGGCACGGTTGATATGAAGGGGCTTCTTGAAGACATTCACATGGTGCTTGATAATAAAGCGGGTGAAAAAGAAATCTCTTTACAAGTGAATGTATTGAAACGAGTTTCCGTTATTGGAGATCCGAGCCGCTTAAAACAAATCTTTATTAATTTAATTAATAATGCAATCGTATATACGCCGGCTGGAGGCGTTGTTTCAGTTGAATTATTAGAGGATAAATATAATGCGTATATAAAGGTGTCGGATACTGGAATTGGTATTAGTAAAGAAGAAATCCCTCGTATATTTGAACGTTTTTATCGAGTTGATAAAGCGAGAAGTAGAAATACGGGTGGAACGGGTCTTGGTTTATCAATTGTAAAGCATTTAGTTGAAGCACATCAAGGTACGATTACAGTGGATAGTGAGGTTGGAGAAGGTACAACATTTACAGTTGTTTTACCAAAATCAGCTACTGAAAAATAGGATGAAGGATATTTACAATATATTAACAATGGCTTAATTAAATATTAATAAAGCTCTGTTAATATAATATATGAAAACCCCTTCATCCAAGGAGTAATTTTGGACGAGAGTAGTTATGCTATTCTCGTCACTTCCCTTTTATGCCAATGTAAGTCTGTTTATATATGATAGAAAAAAACCGTTATTTTTCTTCTCTCTATTAGTCATGTTAATATAGAGAGAGGATAGGAACGGTTTTTTTTCTGTGGAAAAATCGTTTCAAATTTGTATGGGGAGGTTTGTAGTTTGGAAAAAAAAGTCGTATTAGTAGATGGTAATAATATCGCGTATCGTGCTTTCTTTGCACTACCGCTTTTAAATAACGACAAAGGTATACATACGAACGCAATTTATGGTTTTACGATGATGTTAATGAGAATATTAGAGGAAGAAAAACCGACGCACATGCTTGTGGCGTTTGATGCGGGGAAAACAACGTTCCGTCATAAAACGTATAGTGATTATAAGGGAGGACGTCAAAAGACTCCACCCGAACTATCAGAGCAATTCCCGTTTATTCGCGAAGTACTTGATGCATTTAATGTTCCGCGCTATGAATTAGAAAACTATGAAGCGGATGACATTATGGGGACTTTAGCGAAAGAAGCGAGTGAGCAAGGGTTTCATGTGAAAGTTATTTCAGGAGATAAAGACTTACTGCAACTTGTTTCAGATAATACACTCGTATGTATTCCTCGCAAAGGGATTACAGAAGTAGATGAATATACGAAAGAAGCTTTATTTGAGAAATATAGCTTATCACCAAAGCAAATTATCGACATGAAAGGTTTAATGGGAGACCAATCAGATAACATTCCAGGTGTACCGGGTGTTGGTGAGAAGACAGCCATTAAATTATTAACGCAATTTGAAACGGTAGAAGCGGTGTATGAAAATTTAGATCAAGTGAGTGGGAAGAAATTAAAAGAAAAGTTAGAAGCGAATAAAGAACAAGCTCTTATGAGTAAAGAGCTTGCGACTATTATTACAGACGCGCCAATTACTGTGCATGTAGATGATATGGCATATAAAGGGTATGAACCAAGCGATGTTATTCCGATGTTTGAGAATTTAGGATTTACATCTCTTTTAAATAAGTTAGGTGTTACACCAGAAGAAACAGCTCCTGCTGAATTAGATGATATTACATTTGATATCGCTGAGGCAGTTACAGAAGAAATACTTCAGCAAGATAGTGCGCTTATTGTAGAAGTGCAAGAAGATAATTACCATAAAGCTGATATTCAAGGTTTTGGTATTCAAAATGAAAATGGTTGTTACTTCATTCCAGCCGATGTTGCTCTTAAATCAGATGCTTTTAAAGAGTGGCTTGCAAATGGAGAAATGAGAAAACATACATTTGATGCGAAGCGTGCTATCGTTGCCCTAAAGTGGAAAGGTGTAGATATTCAAGGGATTGACTTTGATTTATTAATTGCCGCTTATTTACTTGATCCAGCTGATACCGATAAAGATTTCCGTGCTGTTGCGAAAATGAAAGAAACACATGCGGTAAAATCTGACGAAGAAGTTTACGGGAAAGGTGCGAAGCGTGCTGTTCCTGAGCAAGAGGTAGTAGCTGAGCATGTCGCTCGTAAAGTGCATGTATTATTCGATGTGAAGCAAACATTCGTAGAAGAGTTAGAAAAGAATGAGCAATATGAACTATTTACAGAGTTAGAATTACCGCTTGCTCGTGTATTAGCTGACATGGAAGTGAAAGGTGTTACAGTTGATACGGAGCGTCTTCGTAATATGGGAGAAGAGCTTGCGGGTAGATTAAAGGAAATGGAACAAGAGATTTATGAGCTTGCAGGAACGGAATTTAATATTAATTCACCGAAGCAGCTTGGGGTTATTCTGTTTGAAAACTTAAATTTACCTGTTATTAAAAAGACGAAAACAGGTTATTCTACGTCTGCTGATGTACTAGACAAGCTTATGGATCATCATGCAATCATTCCGAAGATTTTACACTACCGTCAATTAGGGAAACTAAACTCTACATATATTGAAGGGTTATTAAAAGTTGTACATGACGATTCATCTAAAATTCATACTCGCTTTAACCAAGTGTTAACGCAGACGGGACGACTAAGTTCAACGGAACCAAACTTGCAAAATATCCCGATTCGCTTAGAAGAGGGAAGGAAGATTCGTCAGGCGTTTATTCCTTCAGAAGAAGGATGGATTATGTACGCAGCCGATTATTCACAAATTGAACTTCGTGTGCTTGCTCACATTGCAAAAGATGAAGGTTTAGTTGAAGCGTTCCAACATGACATGGATATTCATACGAAAACAGCTATGGATGTATTCGGTGTTGGAAAAGATGAAGTGACATCTAATATGAGACGACAAGCAAAAGCTGTAAACTTCGGCATTGTATACGGTATTAGTGATTACGGTCTTTCGCAAAACTTAGGAATCACGAGAAAAGCGGCAGGGGAATTTATTGAAAGGTATTTAGAAAGCTTCCCTGGAGTACAAGAATATATGGCTGACATTGTAAAAGATGCGAAGCAAAAAGGATATGTTTCAACGTTATTAAATCGCCGTCGTTACATTCCAGAAATTACGAGCCGTAACTTTAATTTACGTAGCTTTGCAGAGCGTACAGCAATGAATACACCAATTCAAGGTAGTGCGGCGGATATTATTAAAAAGGCTATGATTATTATGGCGGATCGCTTAGAAGAAGAAGGCCTACAAGCTCGCCTACTTCTGCAAGTACACGATGAATTGATCTTTGAAGCGCCAAAAGAAGAAGTGGAAAAATTAGAGAAGCTTGTACCTGAAGTAATGGAGCATGCAATTGAACTAGCAGTTCCATTAAAAGTTGATTATTCTTACGGTCCAACTTGGTACGACGCGAAATAAGGAAGTGATAAAATGCCAGAATTACCAGAGGTTGAAAATGTTAGACGGACACTTGAAAATCTTGTAACGGGAAAAGTGATTGAAGATGTAATTGTCACCTATCCAAAAATAGTGAAACGACCAGACGATGCAGAAATCTTTAAAGACATGCTAAGAGGCGAGATGATCGAGAATATAAAGCGAAGAGGTAAGTTTTTGCTTTTGTATGTAACGAACTATGTAATTGTTTCACATTTGCGTATGGAAGGTAAGTTTTTACTTCATCAAGAGGATGAGCCAATTGATAAACATACACACGTACGTTTCTTATTTACAGATGGAACTGAATTACATTATAAAGATGTGAGAAAGTTTGGTACGATGCATCTCTTTAAGAAAGGTGAAGAGTTTGCTCAAATGCCTCTTGCTGATTTAGGACCAGAGCCATTTGATGCTGAATTGACACCGCAGTACTTACAAGAAAGATTGCAAAAGACAAATCGCAAAATAAAAGTCGTATTATTAGATCAGCGTCTTTTAGTAGGGCTTGGAAATATATATGTAGATGAAGTATTATTCCGTTCGCAAATTCATCCAGAACGAGAAGCTGCATCTTTAACAGAAGAAGAAGTAGAAAGAATTTATGAGGCGATTGTTACAACGCTAGGCGAAGCTGTTAAGCGAGGCGGAAGTACAATTAGAACGTATATTAATTCGCAAGGACAAATTGGTTCGTTCCAGGAACTTCTAAATGTATATGGGAAAAAAGGAGAACCGTGTGTGACTTGCGGTACGCTATTAGAAAAAACAGTTGTTGGCGGAAGGGGAACACATTACTGCCCAATTTGCCAACCTAGAATATAGAAAAGGGATAACATCGGATAGGCATTTGTCATATACATAGAGCAGAGCTATGTATAAGGGAGGAGCTTACCGATGTACCTTTATTTATCTCTTATTTTATTAGCTTTTACATTAAGCTTAGATAGCTGTAGTGTGGGGCTAACATATGGGTTAAGGAGCGTAAGAATTCCACTAAGATCAATTATAATTATCGGGATCTGTTCAGCAGCTGTCATGCTCGTTTCCATGGGAATTGGACATATGATCGCGAAAATATTTTCACCTGTTATCGCAACGCGTATCGGTGGGCTTGTTCTTATTGGAATAGGTATTTGGGTATTATATCAATTTTTTCGAAGTGATAAAAAAGAAGAACCGAAGCAAGAGGAGAAGGTTTGGAAATTAGAAATTGCTTCACTAGGGTTAGTGATTCAAATTTTGCGGAAGCCGACTGTTGCGGATTTTGATAAATCAGGAACCATCTCTGCAGGAGAAGCACTACTTCTCGGTATCGCTCTTTCTATAGATTCGTTTGGTGCTGGAATTGGTGCATCTTTATTAGGTTATGCACCTGCTATGATGGCGCTGTTAGTTGCGGTTATGAGTTCTTTGTTTTTATTTATTGGAATGAAACTTGGAACGGTTTTATCCAATATGAAATGGTTACAAAAATTTACATTCCTGCCTGGGGTTTTACTCATTATTATTGGAATTTGGAAAATGTAAGTATGGGCGTGGAACATTAGTTTCGCGCCTTTTATTATGAGGAGGATTGTTATGACGGTAGTAATTGGATTAACGGGAGGCATTGCAAGCGGAAAAAGTACAGTGTCTCAAATGTTTCATGAACTTGGTATACCGGTTATTGATGCAGATATTATTGCGAGAGAAGTTGTAGAACGAGGAAAACCAGCATATAACAAAATTGTAGAAGTCTTTGGAACGGAAGTACTACAAAAAGATGGAGAACTTGATCGTCCGAAGCTTGGAAGTGTTGTTTTCTATAATGAAGAAAAGCGATTGCACTTAAACAAAATTGTTCATCCTGCGGTACGAGAAGAAATGAATGCACAAAAAGAGTTATACATAAAAGAAGGTATGCAATCGGTTGTGTTAGATATCCCTCTTTTGTTTGAAAGTAAATTAACAAATCTCGTTGATCGAGTATTAGTTGTAGCGGTTACGCCGAATACGCAATTAGAACGTTTAATGAAACGGAATAGTTTTTCAGAAGAAGAAGCAACGGCGCGTATTCAATCTCAAATGCCACTAGAAGAAAAAATAAAGATGGCGGATGAAGTGATTTATAATGATGGCACAATTATGGGAACGAAAACACAATTAGCTGCTATTTTGAAGGAATGGAACATTATTGATTAAAAAATTGTGAAATTAATGAAAATGCTTAGTGACATATCTCCTTTTTGTGTTATACTATTATTGGGATTGGAGATAAATAGTATAACGCATTCAAGGGGGATAACATATTATGACTCGTGTGGCAATCAATGGATTTGGACGTATTGGGAGAATGGTGTTTCGTCAAGCAATAAAAGAAAGCGCATTCGAAATTGTAGCAATCAATGCAAGCTATCCATCAGAAACGTTAGCACATTTAATTAAATATGATACAGTTCATGGAAAGTTTGACGGAACAGTGGAAGCATTTGAAGATCACTTACTAGTAGATGGGAAAATGATTCGCCTTTTAAACAACCGCGATCCAAAGGAATTGCCTTGGAAAGAATTAGGTGTTGAAGTTGTAATTGAAGCAACTGGTAAATTTAACTCGAAAGAAAAAGCAATTCTTCATGTTGAAGCTGGAGCGAAAAAAGTCATTTTAACAGCACCTGGTAAAAATGAAGATGTAACGATCGTAGTTGGTGTGAACGAAGAACAATTAGATATTACAAAACATACCGTTATTTCAAATGCATCTTGTACAACAAACTGTTTAGCGCCTGTTGTAAAGGTGTTAGATGCGCAGTTCGGAATTGAAAACGGTTTAATGACAACTGTTCACGCTTATACAAATGACCAAAAAAATATTGATAACCCACATAAAGATTTAAGAAGAGCGCGTGCTTGCGGACAGTCTATCATTCCGACAACGACGGGTGCTGCGAAAGCGCTTGCAAAAGTTCTTCCACATTTAAATGGAAAACTTCATGGTATGGCACTTCGTGTACCAACACCAAACGTGTCTCTTGTTGATTTAGTAGTAGACGTAAAACGTGATGTAACAGTTGAAGATATTAATGAAGCATTCAAAACTGTTGCAAACGGTGCGTTAAAAGGAATTGTAGAATTCAGCGAAGAGCCTTTAGTGTCTATCGACTTTAATACAAATACACACTCAGCTATTATTGATGGTTTATCTACAATGGTAATGGGTGAGCGTAAAGTGAAAGTACTTGCTTGGTATGATAACGAGTGGGGCTACTCTCGTCGTGTTGTAGATCTTGTAACGTTAGTTGTAGATGAATTAGCAAAACAAGAAAATGTACAACATATTTAAGTGGAATAGAGGGAGGGCAAGTGAATATTTGCCCTCTTTTTTTATTTTTTTCTGAAAAGGGAAAAAATTATATGAATATATTTTCAAATAGTGGACATACCAAAAACCATTGGGATTACTGTATTTGTGAATCGATTAATTTTTTTAGGGAAAAGTAAAGAGGAAATTATGACAGAAAATCGAAAAAACTGTGGTTGCAAAATGAAAATAAACAAAGTATACTAACACTCGTAAACTTAAGAGCTGAGGTACGTAGTCACTACTTAAAGGGTTAGGACCTCTCTGGACTAACTTTCCCCCGTGGTAGTGGAGCAAGCCAAATTGCAAATTAGTTTTCAATTCGAACAGTTAGAATAAATTTACAAGGGGGAACTGTAGAATGGATACTATGGATACGATGGGTCGTCACGTGATTGCTGAACTTTGGGATTGCGATTTCGACAAGCTTAATGACATGCCGTATATTGAACAATTATTTGTGGATGCAGCACTAAGAGCTGGTGCTGAAGTACGTGAGGTTGCTTTTCATAAATTTGCACCACAAGGTGTAAGTGGAGTAGTAATTATCTCGGAATCACATTTAACAATTCATAGCTTTCCGGAGCACGGTTACGCAAGTATTGATGTTTATACTTGTGGGGATCGTATTGATCCAAATGTTGCTGCAGAATATATTGCAGAAGGTTTAAACGCGAAAACGCGTGAGAGCATCGAGCTTCCTCGAGGCACTGGTAGCTTCGAAATTAAGCAGAGAGAAACAAAAGCTCTTTAAAAAAGAACATAATTGATTTAAAATGTAAAGAGGTGTATAATGCGCCTCTTTTTTAGTTTATATAAAATAGGATCACGATATGTAATAACTTAGAGTGGTCATTATAGAAGAATGAGTTATATAATATTGTATATATATTTTCACATGTAGGTGAGTAGCGAAAGAATAAAGATTATAGTGTAAAGGAGTGAATGAATTGCGTTGTCCATCCTGTTTTCATAATGGAACAAGAGTGTTAGATTCGCGTCCGGTAGACGAGGGGCGCTCTATTCGAAGAAGAAGAGAGTGTGAAAGTTGTTTAAGTCGCTTTACGACATTTGAAAGAGTAGAAGAATCACCTCTTATCGTTGTTAAAAAAGAAGGAACACGAGAAGAGTTTAATAAAGAGAAAATTTTGCGCGGTTTAATTAAAGCGTGTGAAAAAAGACCTGTATCTTTAAGGCAGTTAGAGGAAGTAACACAAAGTGTGGAGCGTGAACTTCGTAACTTAGGTATATCAGAAGTGAAAAGTGATATGATTGGTGAAATTGTTATGGAAGAACTTCGTGATATTGATGATGTTGCTTACGTACGTTTTGCTTCTGTGTATCGTCAATTTAAAGATTTAAATGTATTTATTGAAGAATTAAAAGATATACTGCAAAAAGAGAGAGAGTAGAAGGAATCTCTTTATATACTGTAAGTAAACGAGATAAGAGAGCTAGAAGCGGAAGCTAATAGCTCTTTTTCGCTAATAAATTATATAATAAAGATAGAACGAGTGAAATGTAGGTTAGATTGGATGAGAGAAAGGAAAAGCAAGAATGGAAAAACAGTCATGGATGGAGCTATTGCCGATTGATCGTTATAAAGTAAGTGCGAAAGGGTTGTTACATAATTACGACCGGAAAGTATTAACGATGTTGTATCAGCCGTTAATAGGTAGTAGAGCTTTTAGCTTATACATGACACTATGGGGAGAGTTAGAGCAAGATCGTGTGTTTGGAAAAGAGAATACACATCACTCCCTTATGGTGACTATGCAAATGCAACTTCCTGAAATATATGGGGAACGAGTAAAGTTAGAAGCGATTGGTCTTTTAAATGTATATATTAAGAAAGAAAAAGATATTCGAATGTTTATATATGAATTGCAACCACCTTTATCTCCGAAGCAGTTTTTTGATGATATTGTTTTAAGTATCTTTTTATATAATCGCTTGAGTCGGACAAAATACAACCAAGTAAAGCAATATTTCTTAGAAGAAGAATTCGATTTTGCTTCTTATGAAAATGTTACGCGCTCCTTCAACGATATATTTGATTCGTTTAACCCAGGTCAGTTTGAATATGCGCAAGAAGAACTGCGTATCCCGAAAGCGACAATTATGCCAAGTAACGAGAATGGGGATGCTCCGAAAGTTTGGAACGATTTCTTTGATTTCTCTTTATTTGTAGACGGACTATCAGCGCTTGTTCCTAAAAAGGCGATTACAGATCAAGTGAGAGAATGTGTTATTACACTCGCTTATGTGTACGGTGTGGATGTGTTATCGATGCAAAATATCGTTCTTGGCGCAGTGACAGAGATACAAACAATTGATATCGAAAGGCTTCGGAAGGGAGCACGCGATTGGTATCAATTCGAAAATGGTCAAGCGTTACCTGTATTAAGTGAAAGAGTGCAACCTCATGCTGCTCGTACAATGAAAGAGAAAGAGCCATCTACGCAAGAAGAGATGCTAATGAAGCAGTTAGAGGAAATCTCGCCAAAACAACTATTGAAAGAGATTTCAGGCGGTGCAGAGGCGACGAAAGCGGACTTGCAAATCGTTGAGGATGTAATGATAAACCAAAAGTTAACGCCAGGGGTTGTGAATGTACTTATTTATTACGTTATGCTACGCTCAGATATGAAGCTTGCTAAAACGTATGTCGAGAAGATTGCTGGACATTGGGCGCGAAAAAAGGTCGGTACAGTAGGCGAGGCGATGGCGCTAGCGAAAGAAGAGAATCGTCAATATCAAGAGTGGGCTGAGACGAAGAAAAAAGGTCGTACAGCGAAGAAAACAGTGCGAAAAGAAATGGTACCAGATTGGCTTAAAGAAGAGTCGAAAGAAGAAGAGAAAGAACCTGTAAAAAATGACGTAAGTGCGAAAAAAGATGCAAGTACGTTAGAAGACGAACGGAAACGATTAGAAGAAGTGTTGAAAAAATATAAGCGTGATTAATAAAAGAAAATGAACGCTCTTTGAGGTGAGAAAATGGAGCATATTCAAAATTCATTTACGAAATTAATGGAAAATAAAAACTTTAAAAATAGATATGAAGTCTTAAAGGCAGAAGTGATGGCGCACCCTCGTGTGAAAGAATTTATAGACGAACATAAAGGTGAAGTAACGACTTCTATGATTGAACGAAGTCTTGTGAAGTTATATGAATATATTGGACAAAGTGTAGGGTGTGCGGATTGTCCAAATTTAGGGTCATGTAAAAATATGCTACAAGGATATGAGCCGAAGCTCGTCATCCAAGGTAAGATGATTGATATTCAATATGATCGTTGTATTAGAAAAGTAGCATATGATGAGAGAAAAAAATATGAAAAACTTGTTCAAAGTGTATATATGCCAGTTGACATTTTGCAGGCAACTATGGAAAATTTAGACCCTTCAGATTTAGATGCACGTATTGATGCAATAGGTGCAACGAATGAATTTTTAAACACATACGAACCAGGTAAAAAAGCACAAGGTTTATATTTGTACGGTAAATTTGGTGTAGGGAAAACGTATCTTTTAGGGGCAATTGCAAATGAGCTTGCGCGAAAGAAAATTAGTTCGATGCTCGTATACTTCCCTGAATTTTTACGTGAAATCAAAAGTTCGATTCAAGATAATTCGATTAGCGGAAAGATTGATGCTGTCAAACGTGTACAAGTATTAATGTTAGATGATATCGGAGCAGAAGCGATGTCAAGTTTTGTACGTGATGATGTACTCGGTGCAATCTTGCAATTCCGTATGTTGGAAAACTTACCGACGTTCTTTACATCTAACTTTGATTTCAAACAGTTGGAACATCATTTAACGTATACACAGCGCGGTGAAGCAGAAGAGATGAAAGCGGCCCGTATTATGGAACGAATTAAATATTTAGCGAAGCCAATCCCAATTGGCGGGAAGAACCGTCGTAATAAGTAAAGAGCGAGCTGAGAAGCTTGCTCTTTTTTATTTTAAACATTTTTTCAGAGTAGCTTGTATCATTTTTTTCTCCCTCCCTTAATATATATAAAATTAGCAAGCCATATCGAGTGGATGTTCTAACAATGGGAGATAGGTTTCTACTAAGAGTGAACTTCCATAGATCGGACTCTTATAGGATTTGTAACGTATAGATGCAATCCTTTAGAGCGGGGATAAAAGGGGGGACAAAAGTGATTGAAATTTGCTTCGAAGAAAAAAATGATGCTGTGCACGTATACAGACAACTAACGAAAAGAACGGAATCCTTATATAAGGAAACAAGTGTATATTTAAACGAACAAAAGGTTGTTATTCATATACCATTATGTGAATCGAATTATATGGAAAAGATTTTATTGCCAGTATTACTATATTTCATTATGAATGTGAAACAAAATGAATGGATTCATACCATTTTAAAGGAAAAGTTTTTTTATGAAGAACAAGAAGAGTGTCATCAAATATTGCATATGGCACATGAGATTTTAAAGGAAAGAAGAAAAGGAGTAGCTCGTGATTTAACACGTCAAAAATTCGAATCTTATATTGCGTCGTCTTTGAATGATTGGCTTTGTGATCCGCTCTCATTCTCGTTTTCATCATACGTTCGTTTTCGTCTTCGTACATATAGGGAAATGGTAGCTGAGCTTGCTGAAGTTGCAATTGATGAGTATAAGATGGAGCAGGAATATCAAATGTTCATTGAGACACTTCGCCAACAAGTAAGTAGCCGGAAATCACGTTTGTCCTGTGTACATCTTATTTTTGATGAAAGTTTTATTTTCTATGATGATAAAGGTAGACGTTTAAAACAGGATAAATTGGTTCAATATATAGATGAAGAATTATTAAAGAAACAGGACGTATATATTGATACGAAAGTAATTGCACCACTTCTTTCTATTTCGCCGAAAAAGATTTATTTATATACGAAAGAACAAGATCATAATATGATTATTACTTTGCGAAATGTATTTCAGGAACGAGTGCAACTACATGGATTACATGAATTTGAGCGCAACGTGAAAAATTTAAAAAATAAAGGTAACGCCCTTGATTTTCTAAGTTTTTGAGCATATAATTACCTACATAAATGAAATATATCGAAATGTTATGATGAGGACATGGGTAGTTTTCTACGATTTTCAGAGAGGGAAGCCTTAGGGTGCGAGCTTCCTATTACGGGCTTATTACTTACCACCTCTAAACTTTAGCAGTGAACGTTTTTCTAGTAATTGCTAACGGACAACACCGTTATGTTGAACTTGAGCAATTAACAATAAGGTTAATTGGAACAAGGGTGGAACCACGAATTCAACACTCGTCCCTTTTTACGGGATGAGTGTTTTTTATTTTGAAAAAAAAGAGGAGTGACCAGTGATGGCAGATGTAGTTAAAATTACTTTCCCTGATGGAGCTGTGAAGGAGTTTCCAAAAGGAGTAACAACTGAAGAAATCGCAGCTTCTATTAGCCCAGGCTTAAAGAAAAAAGCTGTGGCTGGAAAATTAAACGATGAGATGATCGATCTTGTTACACCAATCGAAGAAGATGGTGCAGTTTCTATTATTACATTAGATTCTGAAGATGGCTTATATATTTTACGCCACTCAACAGCTCACCTTTTAGCACAAGCGTTAAAACGTTTATATAAAGATGTTAAGCTTGAGCTTGGCATTGGTCCAGTAATCGAAAATGGCTTCTACTACGATATTGATATGGAAGAAGCAATTACAGTTGAAGACTTCAAGAAAATCGAAAAAGAAATGCAAAAAATCGTGAACGAAAACTTAGAAATCGTTCGTCATGAAGTACCACGTGCAGAAGCACTTCGTCGCTTTGAAGAAATCGGCGATGAGTTAAAATTAGATTTAATTAACGATCTTCCAGAAGATGCAGTTATTTCGATCTATGAGCAAGGCGAATTCTTCGACCTTTGCCGTGGTGTTCACCTTCCGTCTACAGGGAAGATTAAAGTGTTTAAATTATTAAGCGTGGCAGGTGCTTACTGGCGCGGCGATAGCAATAATAAAATGTTACAACGTATTTACGGTACTGGATTCGTTAAGAAAGCAGAATTAGATGAGCACTTACGTATGCTTGAAGAAGCGAAAGAGCGCGATCACCGTAAATTAGGTAAAGAGTTAAAACTATTTACTAATAGCCAAAAAGTAGGACAAGGTTTACCACTTTGGTTACCAAAAGGTGCAACAATTCGCCGTATTATCGAGCGTTACATCGTTGATAAAGAAGCAAGCTTAGGCTATGATCACGTATACACTCCAGTATTAGGAAGTAGAGAGCTTTATGAAACTTCTGGTCACTGGAACCATTACCGTGATGGCATGTTCCCATCAATGGAAATGGATAATGAAGAGTTAGTTCTTCGTCCAATGAACTGCCCTCACCATATGATGGTTTATAAAAACGATATTCACAGCTACCGTGAATTACCAATCCGTATTGCGGAACTTGGAACAATGCACCGCTATGAAATGTCTGGAGCATTATCTGGATTACAACGTGTACGCGGAATGACTTTAAATGATGCGCACATTTTCGTTCGTCCAGATCAAATTAAAGAAGAATTAAAACGTGTTGTAAACTTAACGTTAGAAGTGTACAAAGATTTCGGTTTAGAAAACTATTCATTCCGTCTATCTTATCGTGACCCAGCAGATACTAAAAAGTATTATGCTGATGATGAGATGTGGGAAAAAGCACAAGGTATGTTAAAAGAAGCTATGGATGAAATGGGTCTTGATTACTATGAAGCTGAAGGTGAAGCGGCATTCTATGGTCCGAAACTTGATGTTCAAGTTCGTACTGCTCTTGGAAAAGACGAAACACTTTCAACTGTACAATTAGACTTCTTACTTCCAGAACGCTTTGAATTAACTTACGTTGGTGAAGACGGTAAACAACATCGTCCAGTTGTAATTCACCGTGGTGTTGTATCAACTATGGAACGTTTTGTAGCCTTCTTAATTGAAGAATACAAAGGCGCATTCCCAACTTGGTTAGCTCCAGTTCAGGCGCAAGTAATTCCAGTTTCTCCGCAAGTACATTTAGATTATGCGAAGAAAGTACAAGATGAATTACGACGTGCTGGTATCCGTGTTGAATTAGACACTCGTGAAGAGAAAATTGGTTACAAAATCCGTGAAGCACAAATGCAAAAGATTCCGTACATGCTTGTAGTAGGTGACAATGAAGTTACTGAAAATGGCGTTAACGTACGTAAATATGGTGAACAAAAATCAGAAACAATCGCATTAGATGCGTTTGTTGACATGATTAAAGTAGAAGGAAAACGATAAGAAAGAGCCGCGGTATACCGCGGCTTTTTTATGTATTATAAAAAAGAAAATCTAGAAAAAATAACCAAACAATACTTATCATAAAAAAGTATTGCAAGTATGCTGGTTGTTTGTTACAATATTTCTTGTTGTTAGTAAAACACATCGCGTCTTCTTGACAGACGTCATGTCCTATGATAAACTCATCAAGGATAATAGAATATGGTTTTGACAAGTAGAAGCACCCGCTTCTCACCTGATGGACGCATTCGCAGTTAGCAGGTAAATGTATTTCTTACTAAAGATATTACAAGTGTGGGTGCCGTGTGCCCGCACTTTTTTTGTTCGGGTTCTACAATTGCAAAACGTATTCTAAGAAAACCTTGGAGGTGGCTTACTATTAGCAAGGATATGATGATTAACGAGCAAATTCGTGCACGTGAAGTACGCTTAGTTGGCGCAAACGGCGATCAACTTGGAATCAAGTCTCGTAATGACGCTTTAGACTTAGCTGCAGGTCTTAATCTTGATTTAGTATTGGTTGCTCCAAATGCGAAACCGCCAGTATGCCGCATTATGGACTACGGTAAATTCCGCTTTGAGCAACAGAAGAAAGAAAAAGA
Organism: Bacillus sp. NPDC057893; assembly: GCF_042796455.1. Classification (NCBI taxonomy): domain Bacteria; kingdom Bacillati; phylum Bacillota; class Bacilli; order Caryophanales; family Bacillaceae; genus Bacillus; species Bacillus sp. NPDC057893. Next base: position 285,854 of record NZ_JBHVNG010000001.1, read on the forward strand.
ACAGCGCAAAAATCAAAAAGTAATTAGCATGAAAGAAGTTCGTTTAAGTCCAACAATTGATGAACATGACTTTAACACAAAACTTCGTAATGCTGTCAAGTTTTTAGAGAAAGGCGACAAGGTTAAAGCGTCAATTCGCTTTAAAGGACGTGCCATTACTCATAAAGAAATCGGTCAACGTGTTTTAGATCGCTTCTCAGAAGCTTGTGCTGAAGTTAGTACAATTGAATCTAAGCCTAAAATGGAAGGACGCAGTATGTTCTTAGTTTTAGCACCGAAAAACGATAAGTAATAGATAGAGGAGGAAATACCTATGCCTAAACAAAAAACTCATCGCGGCGCTGCAAAGCGTTTCAAAAAGACTGGATCTGGTAAACTGAAGCGTTCTCACGCTTACACAAGCCATTTATTCGCTAACAAATCTACAAAAGCTAAACGTAAACTACGTAAAGCTGGTGTAGTTAGCGCTGGTGACTTCAAACGCATTCGTCAAATGCTTGACAACTTAAAATAAGTTCGGCTGATATATAGAACAAACTAGGAGGTAATATTATGCCAAGAGTAAAAGGTGGTACAGTTACTCGTCAACGTCGTAAAAAAGTTATAAAATTAGCAAAAGGTTACTACGGTTCTAAGAGTACATTATTTAAGGTTGCTAACCAACAGGTTATGAAATCTCTAATGTATGCATTCCGTGACCGTCGTCAAAAGAAACGTGACTTCCGTAAATTATGGATTACACGTATCAACGCAGCAGCTCGTATGAATGGTCTTTCTTACAGCCGCTTAATGCACGGTTTAAAAAATGCTGGCATCGAAGTTAACCGCAAGATGCTTGCTGACTTAGCTGTTCATGACGAAAAAGCTTTCGCTGAATTAGCAACAGTTGCAAAAAACAACATTAACTAATTGTTTAAAACCTTAGAAGATCTTTCTTCTAAGGTTTTTTTATTTGTATTCATCATAACCATTCAATAACTTGTAAAATTTCCCGCTTCGTGTCGTCACAATTAAATGAGTTAATTCTCTCTAGTATATTAAGATGTGCTTGTAAGAACTTTTGTAACGATAACGAGGAGGCTTTTACATGAAAGTAGGAAAGATTAACGGACGTGTCGTTATCGATATGACAAAATCAATATAAAAGCTATAGCGATATAAAAGAATATATATATAAAGTCAGGAGAATCCTCCTGACTTTTTTTATTTGAACTCATTCGTGAGGAAGTGTATCTTTCCTAGCAGAAACGACACTGCTATAATGGAAAGATGATATGGAACTTTCATCAAGTGAATAATCTATGAGTGATGATTGAAACGTATTTGCAAATTAAGGACAAGCTATCTTTATAAAGATGTAGGTAGCTGACTTGTTAATAAGAAACGAAAAATAATAATGAACTTTGAGATGAAACAACATTGTTGCGGAAAATGCGATGTTGGAGGAGGACAATAGAATGGACTTACTACAACTATTTAAATTACAAAAAGAGTTAGATGACCGTATTGTGAAAGAGCATGACTTACAACCGAAGAAATTGTTAAAAGAAAAAATGTTAGCTCTTCTTGTAGAAATTGGAGAACTTGCAAATGAAACACGTTGTTTTAAATATTGGAGCAATAAACCAGCGTCAGAACGTGAAGTAATATTAGAAGAATACGTAGATGGTTTGCATTTTATTTTATCAATCGGAATCGATTTAGGAATTGATAAAAACTTCTTATTCTATAAATGTGCGCAAACGAATAAAACACAAGTGGAAATTTTCTTAGACACATATGCGAAAGTAATTCGTTTTACAGATCAACCTTCTATCACGAACTATATTGAACTATTTACAAGCTATCTTCGCCTTGGACAAGCACTTGAATTTGAACAAGAAGAAATTGAAAAAGCATATTTAGATAAAAATGAAGTAAATCATCAGCGTCAAACACAAGGATACTAATTTAATTTTTGAATATTTCAATTTCCTTTTGTATAATAAAGTGACTGAAGAAAAAGGAGGGTGTTGGCAATGACAAAATTAGACGAGACATTGACAATGCTAAAAGAATTAACAGACGCACGCGGTATTGCGGGTAACGAGCGTGAACCACGTGAAGTAATGAAGAAATATATTGAGCCGTTTGCAGATGAACTTTCTACTGATAATTTAGGAAGTTTAGTTGCGAAAAAAGTTGGGGAAGAAAACGGCCCGAAAATTATGGTTGCAGGTCATTTAGATGAAGTTGGCTTTATGATTACGCAAATTGATGACAAAGGCTTCCTTCGTTTCCAAACGGTTGGTGGTTGGTGGTCGCAAGTTATGCTTGCACAGCGCGTGACAATTGTAACGCGTAAAGGAGATGTAACAGGTGTAATTGGTTCAAAACCACCGCATATCTTGCCTCCAGAAGCTCGTAAAAAGCCAGTTGATATTAAAGATATGTTCATCGATATTGGTGCTTCTAGCCAAGAAGAAGCAATGGAGTGGGGCGTAAGACCAGGAGATCAAGTTGTACCGTACTTTGAATTCCAAGTGATGAAGAATGAAAAAATGTTACTTGCAAAAGCATGGGATAACCGAATTGGTTGTGCAATTGCAATTGACGTATTAAAACAATTAAAAGATGAAAAGCATCCAAACGTTGTATACGGCGTTGGGACTGTACAAGAAGAAGTTGGTCTTCGTGGTGCAAAAACATCTGCAAACTACATTAAGCCAGATATCGCATTTGCAGTAGATGTAGGTATTGCTGGTGATACACCGGGTGTAACAGCCAAAGAAGCGCAAAGTAAAATGGGCGATGGACCGCAGATCATTTTATATGATGCTTCTGTTATTGGTCATACAGGTTTACGTGATTTCGTTGTTGATGTTGCTGATGAATTACAAATTCCATATCAGTATGATTCTGTAGCGGGCGGGGGAACGGATGCAGGAGCAATTCATATTTCTGTAAATGGTATTCCGTCTATGGCAATTACGATTGCGACACGCTACATTCATTCTCATGCAGCGATGTTACATCGTGATGATTATGAAAATGCAGTGAAGTTAATTGTAGAAGTTATTAAACGTCTTGATAAAGAGGCTGTACATAACATTACATTTAATTAATAGAAAAAAGCGAAGGATAATTTCCTTCGCTTTTTCCATTTTTAAAACGGTCTTTCCAATCCTGCTGCAGTATGGGCTCCTAAAATAATTAAGCGAGTTAATTGCATTGCCATGAAATGCGGGGTATAAATCATGCCTCTTTTTAACCATGACATAATCATTCCGATATGAGCCCCTGTAACATAACTAATAAGAATGTCACGAGGAACCATGAGTCCTTCATCATCAGGTTGTGAAATAGATAAGCTTAATGTTAAATGTGTTTGGACTGTTTTCATCATTTTATAAGAGTAGTTTCCAGCGGCTTTATCACCGAGCATAACGTTATAGAAGTTCACATTTTCTGCTATATGTTCAAACAAAGCTAAAAAGGTTGGATGTGGTGAGTCAAATGTGAGCTGAAAATCTTCTTTATTTTGTTTTTGTGGTTTAATGACTTCAGCTAGTTTTTCTAACATTTCTTCTATGCTTTTTTCTAATAAATCATATTTATCATGGTAATGGCTATAAAATGTAGCACGATTTACAGGAGCACGTTCCGCGATATGTTGCACAGTTACATTTTCAAAGCCCTTTTCGCCTACTAAAGCGACAAAAGCATCCTGTATGAGTTGTCTCGTTCGTTTTACACGTGGATCATTTGTATTTTTAATAGACATTTTTACTTCACCTCGTTTAATTTTTTTAACTTAAACAACACACGTATAGTGTAATGTTGTTTAAACAACATATAGGTTTAAATTGTTGGTTGTAGATTCGGGATAATTATTTATAATTATAAACGATAGTCCTTTAGAAATCAGCACCGCTAGGATGCAGACAAAGCATAGTTTGTGTCGTAAAAGGTGTGCTTTTTTTGTTTAAAGGTTAATATAATTAACAATTAAACAATATAAACAATAAGGATGTAAATAGTTTAGAAAAAAATTATATGCGATATAAGGAGAGGAATGCAATGAATCAGTTTCGAAGAATGGTAATTATCAACATTATCACATTAATTGTATTAGTTGGCGGCGGTATTGGCGGTTATTACTATTACAATCAAACAGAAAATTATTTAAAAACAGAAAATGCAAAGATTGACGGGAAAGTAATCCCAATTGCATCACCAGCAGCAGGTAAATTAACAGACTGGAAAGCTGAAGTCGGAAAAAACTACAATGAGAACGATAAATTAGGTGCGGTTACTGTAGCAGGAGCAAATGGTGAGCAAACAGTAGATGTAACAATTCCGCAAAATGCAACAGTTGTACAATCAAACGCAACAACAAATGCGTTCGTTGGAGCAGGAAGTCCAATTGCTTACGCATTTGATATGAACAATTTATGGGTAACAGCAAATATTGAAGAAACAAATATTGATGATGTTCAAAAAGGCCAAACAGTAGATGTGTATGTAGATGCATATCCAGATACAACATTGACAGGAAAAGTAGAACAAGTTGGATTAACAACAGCGAATACATTCTCGATGTTACCATCAAGTAACGCAACAGCGAACTATACGAAAGTAAAGCAAGTTGTACCAGTTAAAATTTCTTTAGATCATAGTAAATCAGTAAATATTGTTCCTGGAATGAATGTGTCAGTTCGTATTCATAAGTAAGGGGGAGATGAGATGTCCTCAATTGCAATTGTAGGATATGCACTATTTTGTATAATCGTCTTCTTCCTTATAAATCGTCTTTTACGAAAGAAAAAAACGAATGTGGGAGAAGAACAAGTCCCAGCCGTAAGTAAGATAGAAGTAAGTCAAGCAGAAACAGTAGAGAAAGAACTTGAACAAAAACAAGAAACAGAAGCTTCTAACGTAGTGGAATTAGAAACAGGGAAGCAAGAGCAAGTAAAACAGGAAAAAGAAATGCTGAAGAGACAATTGCCGGTAGAGAATGTGAATGTAAAAGCAGTTGTAGCTGTATTAATTCTTGGTATGTTCGTTTCTATTTTAAACCAAACGATCATTAATGTTGCACTGCCTCCATTAATGAACGAATTTAACGTATCAACTTCAACAGCACAATGGTTAATTACAGGCTTCATGCTTGTAAACGGAATTTTAGTACCGATTAGTGCATTTTTAGTTTCACGGTTTACGTATCGTAAATTATTCATAGCAGCAATGTTATTCTTCACTGTAGGATCTATCATTTGTGCTACATCAGGAAACTTCACAATGATGATGACGGGCCGTGTTATTCAAGCGGTTGGTGCAGGTATTTTAATGCCAGTTGGTATGAATATCTTCATGACATTATTCCCTCCTAATAAGCGCGGAGCAGCTATGGGACTACTTGGGGTAGCGATGATTTTAGCACCAGCTATCGGACCAACTGTAACAGGTTGGGTAATTGAAAACTATAGCTGGAACTTAATGTTTTACGGGATGTTTGTTGTTGGTTTAATTATTACGTTCTTATCTTTAAAATTCTTTACACTAGCTCAGCCAGTGTCTAAAACAAAGTTAGATGTATTCGGTGTTATTAGTTCAAGTATTGGACTAGGTAGCTTACTGTACGGATTTAGTGAAGCTGGAAATAATGGCTGGACTAGTGCAGAAGTTGTTATAACACTTATCATCGGTGTCATTGGTTTAGCTGTATTTATTTGGAGAGAGTTAACAACGGACAATAAAATGCTTGATTTACAAGTGTTTAAATATCCAACGTTCACTTTCACATTAGTAATTAACGCAATCGTAACGATGGCATTATTCGGAGGTATGTTATTACTTCCAGTATATCTGCAAAATATTCGCGGCTTTACGCCGATGGAATCAGGTTTATTACTCCTTCCGGGATCATTAATTATGGGGATTATGGGACCAGTTGCAGGAAAACTATTTGATAAGTATGGTATTCGTCCGTTAGCAATTGTCGGATTAGCCATTACAACATTTGCGACATATAAATTTACAACGTTATCGATGGATACACCGTATAGCGTTATTATGACGGATTATATTATACGCTCAATTGGTATGTCATTCATTATGATGCCAATTATGACAGCTGGTATGAATGCACTGCCGATGAAATTAATTTCTCACGGTACAGCAACGCAAAATACGTCAAGACAAGTAGCTGGTTCAATTGGAACAGCGATATTAATCACGCTTATGACGCAACAAACTACTGCTCACGTAGCGGATTACGGCAATATGTTAACGACGTCAAACCCAATTTTAGTTGATAAAGTACACGGTATGGGCCAAAGCTTAGCGGCATTAGCCGGATCAGCTCAAGCAGGAGATGCGATGAGCACGCAACTATTATTCGGACAAATTTCAAAGCTATCTGCAATTAATGGTATTAATGATGCCTTCTTAATTGCAACAATACTCGCAGGTATTGCTTGGGTGTTATCGTTCTTCTTACCATCAGGCAATAAACGAAATAGAAAAGCAGGGAATTAATTTCCCTGCTTTTTTGTCTTTTAAAGAGTGAGATATAAAAGATGATAACCACTCACAGAGCATAATCCTGTTATAAACAAAATCGTGCCCATAGAACGAATACTTGATATTTGTCTTCCGCTTATAATAGCTAATAGTCCAGCTAAAGAGAAGAGACACCAATATAAGGTTCCAGAAATTAGGATCATCTGCTCTATGTCTATTCCATAACCTATACAAATGATAGGAACAACGATAAGCAATATGCTAATCAATCCTGCTATGAATGTAAAAAAAATTCGATATTTAATTCCGGCAGCAATTAAAAAAATGCCCACGATGAATTCGCATAACAATAAAATAGGGGCTAAGATAAGCCAAATAAATAATCCGGTAGATTCCATGTGTAATAACTCCTTAACGAATGAAAAATGAATTAGGCATAGACATGAGCTGCCAACAGTCCTATCGAAAAAATAATGAGTCCCATGTTGCGTATACTATTAATTTTTGAACGTGCCCCATTGATTCCTGCTAATAAACCAGCTAGAGAGAAAAGAGAGGTATCGGGATGATACCTCTCTTTATACTAAAAAGGCGAACATATTATTCATAATATGAAATAGCATAGCTGGAATAATAGAATTTGTTTTCTTACATAGAATAGCCATTAAAAGTCCCATGAAGAATGTGATTACCATTACTCCAAGTGAGTATGTGTGTGCGATACCGAAGAAGAAACTCGTTAAGACTGCTGCAATCCAAAATGGAAAACGCTCTGATAAGAAGCGAAGTATGAAGCCACGGAAAATGAGTTCTTCAAAAATTGGTGTGAGTATTGCAAAGCCAATAAGTAGTAATGTTTGATATTGATTAAAAACTTCTAAGTTTAGTGCAGAAGATTGTTGTTTCGTTGCGTCTTGGAATACATAATTTAACATGATGAAATTAAGAAGAATATTTAACGCGAAAAAAAGGAGCAAGTATATGTATGTACGCCATTCTTTGAGTGCCCTAAAGTTAAATGCCTCTAGTAATAGTCTTTTTGCAGGTTCGTATTTAAAAATGAAGAACAATAAAATCCCTAGTTGCAATGCGATACTTGTAGTATTTGCAATAGAATCATATAAGGCTATTTGCTTTTTATTTGTGAGACCAGCTGTATAAATCATTAAAGGTAATGCTAGAAATAAAGTGATAAGTCCGGTTCCAAAAAAAGCAAATAAGACAGAACTAATAAATTGCCCCCATGACATGGAGTGTTTCTGTTCATATGGAAGTTGTGTAGTGGATTGCATGTATAAAATCACCTCTTTTATATTCTTATATATAATTATAAGGTATTTTTATTTATAATGTTATGCTCAAATATTACATACAAAGTTAGAATTTTTACAATTGCACTTCTTGTTACATGATTAGTAAAAATAATAAAAGAGGTATCACTCTGTAGTGATGCCTCTTTCTCATTGGTAACTATGTTCTGTTTTGTTATTCGATTTCGATTGCTCTATTTGCAATTCACGCTCTACCAATCGATCTAACTGCTGCATTGCTTTTAGTGCTTTTTCATAAGAAATCGTTCTATAATGGTGTGCTCCGCCTGGCTCTTCATCGGCTTCATCTGCCCGCTTAATAACGGTTTGTAGAGGTGTTCTTTCAAGCGTTTGTTCTAGTAGGAAAGAATCAGTGTGCAGAAGAATTGCAACAGAAATTTCTTTTGCTAGTTTAGGGTGTTCCCCTAATCTAATAAGCAATTTATGAGCTCTTTCCGCTCCTTTAATCGCATGTATATCATTCTTTTTATACAAGTCATAGTCCCATTCTCCCTCACTGTACCATGTGTGATGTCCGATATCATGAAGGAATCCAGCCTTTGTCGCAGCATCGACTGAGGCGTGATGCTTTTTAGCTAAGTGAAACGCATGGTAAGCGACAGCAATGGCATGGACCATCCCAGAACGGTTTACGTATTTTTGTGTAATATGATGTTGAAAAATTTGTTCAAGCGTAATACGACGCATAAAACATTCACTCCTTTTATCTATTGATGTATTTAAAGAAAAACGATAGGTTTAAATGTATTTTGAACATTGTACTCCATCAATCAGCGTTAGTAAAGTAGAAATGTTTAGGAAAAGAAAAATTTTATAGACATAAAAAAATCACCTTAGTTTTTTCTAAGGTGACCTTTTATTGCTTATTTTTTTAAACCTTGCTCCAGTGTTCCTAACATTTCGTGTTTTTCATTTTCATCAGCATTTTTCCAAATGACTTCGAATAAAACGCCAAGACCTGGAAGCATTTTTTCTTCACCGCTTTGAATTGCATCGACAATCGTTTCTTGTAATTGGTCTTGCGAATTTCCAGATACATTCGCTAATACAGCGCCGCGTAAATTAAAACTCATTATCTTCACCTCTTCTTCAGAATTGAAACTGACGTTAGTTTTTGTTCTTTTTTATGTAAATATGTATGAAAAATAGGCTATAATGATAAGACAAGAAGAGAGGGAAATACATATTATGAAAAACATTGATTCAGTACAAAACCCGCGTGTGAAGCAGTGGAAAAAGCTGCAGACGAAAAAAGAGCGCGATAACAAAGGTTTATTTTTTGTAGAAGGATTCCATTTAGTAGAGGAAGCGTTAAAGGCAGGAGTTGTAACAGAACTTATCGTTTCAGATCAGACAGATCTTCCGAAAGATTGGACAGTTAATGATGTTGAAATGTATATTGTGCCTGAAGCAATTGTAAAAGTACTTCGCGAAACAGAAACAACGCAAGGTGTATTTGCTGTTTGTGAGAAACATGAGAAAGAAGTAGCTCTTACTGATGGGAAATTTCTTTTATTAGACGGCCTTCAAGACCCAGGTAATTTGGGAACGATTATTCGTACAGCTGATGCAGCTGGTATTCATGCCGTTGTGCTTGGAGAAGGGTGCGTTGATGTTTATAATAGTAAAGTGCTACGCTCTACACAAGGTTCTATTTTCCACTTACCGGTTGTAAAAGGGAACTTAGAAGAATGGGTAGACAAGTTAAAAGAAAATAACGTGCCTGTATATGGAACAGCTCTTGAAAATGGAGTTCCGCACGTTGAAGTAACACCGGCCGGAAGTTTTGCATTAATTGTAGGAAATGAAGGAAGCGGCGTACGCCAAGAAATTCTTGCAAAAACTGATCAAAACTTGTATATTCCGATTTACGGAGGGGCAGAATCATTAAATGTTGCGGTTGCAGCAGGGATTTTAACGTATTATTTACAAAGCCCAGTTGCGAACAAATAAAAAACTTCTTATAATAAGTTGAAGTATACGTTCGTAATGAACATACAATAAAAGTTAAATAACGAAAAACGTTGATAGAGAAGAGTAGCTTACAAAATCGCCATATAGGGAGAGAGTGCCGTAGACTGAAAGCATTCTTATGGTAGATGGAAGTGAATTCACCTCTGGAGTTGGCGCCAGGACCATTTATATGTAAAGGCGTTCCGGTCAGAATTGATCGTTATAACTAATGAGTGGGCAGACTTGTTCTGTCAATTTAGGGTGGTACCGCGAATTTACCTCGTCCCTTTTTGGGAGCGGGGTTTTTTTATTTTTAAAATTAGGAGGGTTCCAAATGGAAGCACGTTTAAAAGAGCTAAAGCAAAAAGCGTTAGAGCTTATTGAAGAAGCGAAAGAGCTAAAGGGCTTAAACGACGTACGCGTAGCGTATTTAGGAAAAAAAGGTCCAATTACAGAAGTATTACGCGGCATGGGAAAATTATCAGCAGAAGAGCGTCCACGTATGGGAGCATTAGTAAATGAAGTACGTGAAGCGATTCAAACGCGTCTAGAAGACAAAATTGGCAACTTAGAAAAAGCAGTAATTGAGGCGAAATTAGCTACTGAAACAATTGATGTTACACTGCCAGGTCGTCCTGTTGAAACAGGTTGTCACCATCCGTTAACAGCAGTTGTTGAGCAAATTGAAGATGTATTTATCGGTATGGGTTATGAAGTAGCTGAAGGAACAGAAGTAGAAAAAGACTACTACAACTTCGAAGCATTAAACTTACCGAAAGATCACCCAGCGCGTGATATGCAAGATACATTCTACATTACAGAAGAAACGTTATTACGTACACATACATCTTCTGTGCAAGCACGTACGATGGAAAATAACAAAGAAAAAGGACCAATTAAAATTATTTGTCCTGGTAAAGTGTATCGACGCGATGATGATGATGCGACGCATTCACACCAGTTCATGCAAATTGAAGGTCTTGTAATTGATAAAAACATTCGCATGAGTGATTTAAAAGGTACATTACAAGTATTCGTGAAAAAGATGTTCGGTGAAGATCGTGAAATCCGTCTTCGTCCAAGTTTCTTCCCATTCACAGAGCCATCTGTCGAGATGGATATTTCTTGTATGATGTGTCACGGTAAAGGTTGTGGCACTTGTAAAGGAACTGGTTGGATCGAAATTTTAGGCGCAGGTATGGTTCACCCGAACGTACTTGAAATGGCTGGTTATGATTCAAAAGAATATCAAGGTTTCGCATTCGGTATGGGCGCAGAGCGTATCGCAATGTTGAAATACGGCGTTGATGACATTCGTCATTTCTATACAAATGATGTACGTTTCTTACAACAATTCAAACGAGCGTAAGGGAAGGAGAGGATAAATATGTTCGTATCATATCGTTGGTTACAAGAGTATGTAGATATTAAAGATGTAACGGCACAAGAACTAGCAGACAAAATCACGAAAAGTGGTATTGAAGTAGAAGGCGTTGAAGTATTAAATAAAGGTGTAAAAGGTGTTGTAGTTGGTCACGTATTAGAATGTGAAAAACACCCAGAAGCTGATAAGTTAAGCAAATGCTTAATCGATATCGGTGAAGAAGAGCCAGTTCAAATTATTTGTGGTGCTACTAATATTGCAAAAGGTTTAAAAGTACCGGTTGCAAAAGTTGGCGCTGTACTTCCTGGTAACTTCAAAATTAAAAAAGCAAAACTACGCGGTGAAGCTTCTCATGGTATGGTTTGTGCCCTTCAAGAGCTTGGCATTAATGGGAAACTAGTTGCGAAAGATTACGCAGATGGAATCTTCATCTTCCCAAGTGACGCTGAAGTTGGTGCAGATGCACTTGAAATTTTAAACTTACATGATGAAGTACTTGAGCTTGGTTTAACACCAAACCGTGCAGATTGCTTAAACATGTTAGGTGTTGCATATGAAGTAGCTGCTATTTACGGCCGTGAAGTAAAACTTCCAGCTATCAACTTACAAGAAACAGAAGAAAAAACTTCTGATTACATTTCTATAAGTGTAGAAGCGAAAGAAGAAAATCCGTTATACATTGCGAAAATGGTGAAGAACGTAAAGATTGGTCCATCACCAATGTGGATGCAAACTCGCCTTATGGCAGCTGGTATTCGTCCAATTAGCAATGTAGTTGATATTACAAACTATATTTTAATGGAATACGGTCAACCGTTACATGCATTCGATTACGATAAATTAGGTTCAAAAGAAATCGTTGTTCGTCTTGCAAAAGAAGGCGAAAAAATTGAAACATTAGATGATCAAGAACGTACGTTACAAGAGCATCATCTTGTAATTACAAACGGTACAAAAGCTTTAGCTGTTGCTGGGGTAATGGGCGGAGCTGATTCTGAAGTTACAAATGAGACGGTAAACGTTTTAATCGAGTCTGCATACTTTGCAGGTCAAACAGTACGCCGTACATCAAAAGACTTAGGTCTTCGTAGTGAATCAAGTGCACGTTTCGAAAAAGGAATTGATCCAACACGTACATTTGAAGCGATTCAACATGCGGCTGCTTTAATGGCGAAATATGCTGGTGGTGAAGCACTTGAAGGTGTAGTAGAAGCTGATAACTTACAAGTACAAGAACGTACAGTATCTGTTACTGCTGAAAAAGTAAACCGTGTATTAGGTACAGATATTTCTGCAAGTGAAATGGGTACAATGTTCACAAACTTGAAATTCCCATTCACAGAAGTAGAAGGAACATTCCATGTAAATGTACCAGCACGTCGTCCTGATATTACAATTTCAGAAGACTTAGTAGAAGAAGTGGGTCGTCTGTATGGGTATGATCACATTCCAGTTACATTACCTTCTGGAACGATGACACGTGGTAAATTAACAGCAGCACAAACGAAACGTCGTAAAGTACGTCGCTTCTTAGAAGGTGCTGGTTTATATGAAGCAATCACATATTCATTAACAAGCGCTGACAAAGCAAAACAATATATGGTAGAGCCGAACGAAAAAGCTCCTGTAAATCTTGCGCTTCCAATGAGTGAAGAGCGTAGTCAACTTCGTTTAAGCTTAGTGCCACAATTGTTAGAAGCAGTTTCATACAATAATGCTCGTAAAAACGATAGTGTTGCTTTATACGAAGTAGGTTCTATCTTCTTACCGACAGAAGCAGGAGAACTTCCGAAAGAAGAACAACATCTTGCGGGTGTTATGACAGGTCTTGCTCTTCACCATGCATGGCAAGGTGAGAAGAAAGTAGTAGACTTCTTCGTTATGAAAGGTGTGCTAGAAGGATTATTCGACGTACTTGGCGTTGTAAACCAAATCGCATATGCACCAGCAAAACGTGAAGGTATGCACCCAGGCCGTACAGCTGACATCGTATTAGATGGCGAAGTAATTGGATTCATCGGTCAATTGCACCCAGAATCGCAAAAACAATTAGATGTGAAAGATACATTCGTATTCGAATTATCTCTTGCAAAAGTATTCGGTGCAGACGTGGAAGAAACTTACTACTCAGCAATTCCACGTTTCCCATCTATGACACGTGATATGGCTGTTGTAGTAACAACAGAAACAAAAGCTGGTGAAATGAAGCAAGTCATTGCTGAAGCTGGCGGAGAACTTCTGAAAGACGTAACACTATTTGATTTATACGAAGGTGAAAAAATGGAAGAAGGCAAGAAATCACTTGCATTCTCTATGAACTACTTCGATGCAGAACGTACATTAACAGACGAAGAAGTAACAGAAGCACATAGCCGTGTATTAACAGCGGTAGAAGAGAAATTTGGTGCGGAGTTACGTAAGTAATAAAAGATTGCCGGATTAATTCCGGCAATTTTTTTATGATGCGATTGTCGAAAAGTGTCGGTAAGTCGATATATTATAAAAATCGCTGATATATTTTCTGGTATCTTGCATCTTTCTCTCGAATGTAGTACATTAATTTTAGTTTAACAAAACGAAAGACGATGATAAGGAAAAGTAGTATATACTATAATCCAAAGCGAGTCAGGGGCGGTGAGAGCCTGATGAGGCGGTATATGTGAAGAACACCTTGGAGTTGCTAACCGAAATTGAAACTTGTATTCAAGAGTAGACTTAGACGGGAATCCGGCCTGTTACAAACCGGGAAGTATGTATTACATACGAGTTAAAGTTGGTCTTTATGACAAATTGGGTGGTACCGCGAAGTTTAACCTTTCGTCCCTTTATGGATGAAAGGTTTTTTTGTATTTAAATATATCAGCAAAGGAGAATTTCACTATGGAAAACACATTAGTAAAAAGTCTGTATAGAGATACAGAAAAGTATGCAGATCAAACAGTACAAGTATCAGGGTGGATTCGTAACTTACGTGATTCAAAAGCATTTGGTTTCATCGAATTAAACGACGGTAGCTTCTTCAAAGGCGTTCAAATCGTTTTCGATACAGAATTAGAGAACTTCAAAGAAATTGCAAAACTTCCACTTAGCTCTTCAGTTAAAGTAGAAGGTAAAGTAATTGCAACGCCTGGAGCGAAGCAACCATTTGAAATTAAAGCAGAAAAAATTGATATCGAGGGCTTATCAGATTCTGATTATCCACTTCAAAAGAAGCGTCATACGTTTGAATACTTACGTACAATCGCTCACTTACGTCCAAGAACAAATGCATTCTCAGCAACATTCCGCGTGCGTTCTATCGCAGCATTTGCGATTCACCAATTCTTCCAAGAGCGTGGATTCGTACATGTTCACACACCAATCATCACTGGTAGTGATACAGAAGGTGCTGGCGAAATGTTCCGCGTAACAACGCAAGATTTAAACAACGTACCAAAAGGTGAAGAAGGACAAGTTGATGAATCAAAAGACTTCTTCGGTAAAGAAACAAACTTAACAGTAAGTGGACAGCTGAATGCTGAAGCTTATGCATTAGCGTTCCGTGATGTGTACACATTCGGACCTACATTCCGTGCAGAAAACTCAAACACAACTCGCCACGCAGCGGAGTTCTGGATGGTTGAGCCTGAGATTGCATTCGCTGAATTAGGCGATGTAATGGATCTTACAGAAGATATGCTGAAATATGCAATGAAATATGTATTAGAACATGCACCAGAAGAAATGGACTTCTTCAACAGCTTTGTTGATAAAACAGTTCTAGAGCGCATGAACAACGTAATTAACTCTGACTTCGGTCGCATCACTTATACAGAAGCAATTAAAGTACTTCAAGAATCAGGTGCTGAATTCAAATACCCAGTAGAATGGGGTATTGACTTACAAACAGAGCACGAAAGATACTTATCAGAAGAAATCTTCAAACGCCCTGTATTCGTAACTGACTATCCGAAAGACATTAAAGCATTCTACATGCGTATGAACGAAGATGGTAAAACAGTAGCAGCTACTGACCTTCTAGTTCCTGGCATCGGCGAATTAATCGGCGGTAGCCAACGTGAAGAAAGAATAGACGTTTTAGTAGACAGAATTAAAGAATTAGGTATGAACGAAGAGGACTACTGGTGGTACTTAGAACTTAGAAAATACGGCGGTACAAAACACGCTGGATTCGGTCTAGGTTTTGAGCGCTTCCTAATGTACATCACTGGTATGGCTAACATCCGTGACGTAATTCCATTCCCAAGAACTCCAGGTTCTTCGGAGTTTTAAGATAAAAAAAGCGAGAGCAACTGCTCTCGCTTTTTTTGTTTGGAAAATGTTGTTCATAGGTTCGTTCATCTCTCACATATAGTAAAACGAATGAAATATTTATGGGCAAGGGAAGGGGTTTTTGTACAATGGGGGAAATTCCAAGTCAGACAAAGTGGACATTGCGTGACAAGTATATAGTAATCACTGGTGCAACAAGTGGTATTGGATTAGCGGCAGCTAAGGCATTTGCGGAGCGTGGTGCCAAGCTAGGAATTATTGCACGCAACGAGGCAAAAGCGAATGATGCTATGACTCAAATTAAGGATGTAACGAATGGGAATGTGGTGGTAGATTTATTTCTGGCTGATATGGCTTCCCAACAATCTATACGCCGGGTAGCTACTGATATTTTAGAAAGGTGTCCGAGAATAGATATATTAGTGAATAATGCTGGTGCTTTATTTCAAACAAGGAAGCTTACGGAGGACGGTTTGGAGATGACCTGGGCAGTAAACCATTTAGGTCCATTCTTACTCACTAATTTGTTGTTGGAGCGTTTAAAAGAAAGTGCTCCTGCTCGTGTCATTACCACCGCATCTCACGGTCACAAAATGGCTAAAAAGGGAATTGATTTCGGTGATCTAGATGCAGAACAACTGTATCGCGGTGTTAAGAAGTTCATGGGCGGTCCTACAATGCGTTATGCGCAAACAAAACTAGCTAACATTTTATTCACCTTTGAATTGGCACAGCGGTTGGAGGGAACGGGTGTTAGTGCTTATAGCTTTGACCCGGGGCTAGTGAATACGAATTTTAACCAGGACAATGGTCTGGTTGCTCGCTTAACTATGGCAGCAATGAAACCTTTCTCTCGTACACCCGAGGAAGGTGCGGAAACTTTAATATGGCTAGCAGAATCAAATGGATTCATTGACCATAGTGGCTGTTACTATGCCGACAAGCAAGTGGGGAAAACATCTGAAGCCGCTTTGGATAAGGATGTCGCAAAACGTCTATGGGACATTAGTGAAAAACAGACAGGAGGATAAAAGAGTAGCCAGTATATGTTCAGATGGTTATGTTGAATAGTTTTTTACCCTTAAGTAAAAAGTAATCTTGGGGGTGATTGTAATGAGTAAGAAAGTGAAAACAGATCATTCTAGATCAAGCCTAGGTTCTCCAGAGGTGGAAGGACAAGGAACAACTACGCATGAAACGGGTTCTCATAAAGTATCTTCATCAAATAAGAAGCAGAAGCGAAGTTAACACAAAAAGGAGAGTCTTGGCGGCTCTCCTTTTTTATATGTATTACATCTTGTTGTTATGAATCTCTTGTGTAATCTTATCCACGTCTTTGTCTAATCGACCTAAATAGAAAAACCACAGTAAGCTTATAAACACGTAATAGATGGCCATCACACAAAGATTATCAGATATATTTTCGAATGTAGATTTGGAAGTGAAAAAAGCTCCCCAAATGGTAGAGATAATGAGGTAAGAAAGCGGGCCTACGAGGTGTACGAAAACATATAATAACTTTTTAACCTTTTCAGAGTTCATATGAATTCTCTCCTTATTTAAACAATCCTCTTCTTTTAATCATAAATTCAAGTTCCTCACAGAAGTATTGTAGCTTGACTGGATTTCGAATTAACAAGTGGGCATCGTGTTTCCCGATAAATTTTCGAATCCGAAAGTTTAATAAAAAAGATCGACCATAGCGCTCTATTAAGTTGTTGAATTCTCGTTGTTCACTTAGTAGCTGAATGTTTTCTCTAATTTTGAATTGGCGTTCATGTGGATCCCCTAGTAAAATATTTAGAATCATTTGTAGAAGTAGCAATAGGAACCTCTCCTTGGGTTACTTATATTCTGTATATTTAGATTATAACAAAAATAAGAGGTTTTTACTATTGATTATAACAAAAATGGGATTTTTTACATTTTTGAGTGCTATGATGAAATAAAGGGTAATTTCTAGGTTGTTATATCATCCATAAAAGGCGAAAAGAACGCAATTCTTTTCGCCTTGTTTAGTTCATCCATATCCTGTCGATACTAAAAAGTAGTTATTTTTTCAGTAAGCGAAACGCCTTCTCTGTATTAGCAAAATGCACTTTCACAAACTCAGGTAGTCTTTCTTTACCGACTTTTTGAATTAATTTAGCAGCGGCAATATCAACTTGTTTACCAGCACCTTTTGGAAGTGGCATACCAGCTTTTTTGCTTAGTTCATCAAATTGTTTTACGAATGAGTAACGAGCTAAAATGGAAGCAGCAGCTACTGCTAAATGGACACTTTCTCCTTTTGTAGCGAAGTAAACATCTTCACGTTGTACCTGTTTTTGTTTCACTAAATATTTATAGTATGTATCAGGCTGTGTAAATTGGTCGATTAAGATGCCTTCTGGTTTGGTAGGTGCTATTTTCGCTAGTAAGTTTGTAATTGCTTTGTTATGTAGTAAAGCTTTTAGTTTACCTTGGTTGTTTCCTTTATCAAATAGCTCATTATATTTTTCATTATGAAGAACGAGAGAGCTGTAAGGAACAACGTGAAGGAGTTGTTTTGCAATCTCAGCAATTTGAGCATCATTTAAGTTTTTGGAGTCTTTTACACCAAGTTCTTTTAAAAGTGGAATTTGCTTTGCATCCACATATACAGCAACTACTGTCATCGGTCCGAAGTAATCACCAGTACCTACTTCGTCTGATCCTAGAATAGACATTGTACCGATGGAAGCGGGCGGCGCATAACGATGTGAATTGACCGATTTTTTTACAGCTGATTTTGGTGTTTGAGAGACAGTTTGCCAACGAGAAGCTTCTGCTTCAGCACGTCCACCTTGAAACATCACTTTTCCTGATTTATAAGCTGTAATTGTGCAAGATGGAACTTTTGCCATAAAGATACCGCCTTGCGGAATTTTGGGGCTAAGTGCTTGTTTGTATTGTTGTTTCATGTCTTCAATTACTGTAGAACTTGTTTGTATTACGATAGAATTTGACAAAATGGTCGCTCCTTTTTTATGTTGTTATTTTTATCATATCGGATTGTTCTTTCTGTTTCCATATTATGATGGTTCATGGTATGATAAACTTTAGGATTCTGTACGTGATTGGAGGCCGGTGAGTTGTCACAACAAAAGGGAAATAAAAGTCGAATTAATGTAGAAATATATGGTCAACAATATTCAGTTGTTGGCGATGAAAGTACAAGTCATATCCGCATGGTAGCAGCGATTGTGGATGATAAAATGCGCGAACTCAATGCCAAGAATCCTTCGCTTGATACGAGTAGACTAGCGGTATTGACGGCGGTAAACGTCATACACGATTACATAAAATTAAAAGAAGAACATGAGAAATTGAAAGAAAGTATGACACAAAAAGGAATTGAATAAACATGATTGATATTATTATCATTTTATTGCTTGTTATGGGATTCTTCCTCGGTTTACGCAGAGGATTTATTTTGCAACTTGTAAAGTTAACAAGCTTTATTATCGCATACCTCGTTGCATACTGGTATTGTAAAGATTTAGCGCCAGCACTTGCGAAAATTATTCCGTATCCATTTGATAAGAATGTTTCTGTTCCAGAATGGATAGATGCGAATAATATTGAGGGTGTCTTCTATCAAGCAATTGCGTTTATCGTATTATTTATTATTACAAAAATCGCACTTTCACTACTTGGTAATTTACTGAATATGTTTGCAGAAATCCCAGTTTTAAAGCAAGTCAATGCGGTTGCTGGGGCACTTCTTGGCTTTTTAGAAGTGTATATCATTCTGTTTGTCTTAATTATTGTTGGATCAATTCTTCCAATTGAACAAATACAAACACCATTACAAAAATCATCAATTAGCAAAATAATTGTAGACGATACACCGATTCTTTCTGAAAAGGTGAAGGAACTATGGCAGACAGGTAGCAGAGTGTAACTTCTCTTTTTTCGGAAAGAGAAGTTTTTTTCTATGAAAGAAAGGCGGGGCAATTATGAAAGTGAATAAAAAACAAGTTATCAAATTACTAGAGACAATCGGCCTGTTTATGGAACTAAAGGGCGCGAATCCATTTAAAATATCTGCATTCCGTAAAGCGGCGGCAGCACTGGAAAGTGATGACCGTAGTCTTTCTGAAATTGAAGATTTCACAAAGATTCCAGGTATCGGAAAAGGAACGGCAGCAGTTATTCAAGAATATATAGAATCGGGAACATCTGAAGTACTACAAGAACTTGAAAAAGAAGTACCAAGCAGTTTATTACCACTATTAAAACTACCAGGACTTGGTGGTAAGAAGGTGGCCAAGTTATACAAAGAACTTGGTGTTGTTGATATGGAAACGTTAAAAGCAGTTTGTGAAGAAAATAAAGTGCAAGCTTTAGCTGGATTCGGTAAGAAAACAGAAGAGAAAATATTAGAAGCAATTGATCAAGTAGGCTCTCGTCCAGAGCGTTTACCAATTGCGATGGTATTGCCTATTGCCGGGGAAATAGAGGAGAAATTGTCGAATGTTGCTGAAATAATTCGTTTCTCACGCGCTGGTAGTTTACGCCGTGTTCGTGAGACAGTGAAGGACTTAGATTTCATCATTGCAACGACAGAGCCAGCAGTAGTACGTGAACATTTACTACAATTTGATAATATGATTGAAGTGATTGCAAGTGGAGATACGAAAGTATCTGTTCGCCTTCAATATGAATATGATATTTCAATTGACTTCCGCTTAGTAAAACCAGAAGAATTTATTACAACTCTTCACCATTTCACAGGATCAAAAGACCATAACGTAAAAATGCGCCAAATCGCGAAAGATAGAGGCGAGAAAATTAGTGAATACGGTGTAGAAAACTTAGAAACAGGTGAAGTAAAAACATTTGAAACGGAAGAGGAGTTCTTTGCTCATTTCGGTCTGCCATTCATCCCACCAGAAGTGCGTGAAGATGGAAAAGAAATTGAATTAATTAAAGAGTATCCGAACTTAATTCAGTTTTCTCATATACAAGGTGATTTACATATGCATACAACATGGAGTGACGGTGCCTTTTCAATTGAGGAAATGGTACAAGCGTGCCGCGCTCGTGGATATAAATTTATGGCAATTACTGATCACTCGCAATACTTGAAAGTAGCGAACGGTTTAACGAAAGAGCGCCTTCGTGAACAAGCGAAAGAAATTGAACGTATGAATGAAAAGTATCCAGACATTACAATTTTGCGCGGGATCGAAATGGACATTTTACCAAATGCAACACTTGATTTTGATGATGAAGTATTAGCAGAATTGGATTATGTAATCGGTGCAATTCATTCTAGCTTCTCACAAGACCGTGAAACGATTATGAAACGTCTTCGCACTGCACTTGAGAATAAGCATGTCACAATGATTGCCCATCCGACAGGACGTCTTCTTGGGCGCCGTGAGGGTTACGATGTAGATACAGATTTATTAATCCAACTCGCAAAAGAAACAAATACAGTTTTAGAATTAAATGCAAATCCAAACCGTCTAGATTTAAGTGCGAAATTATTAAAACAAGCACAAGATGCTGGTGTAAAAGTAGCGATTAATACGGATGCCCATACACTTGAAATGTTAGAAGATATGGAAACAGGTGTAGCAGCAGCGCGTAAAGGTTGGATTCAAAAAGATAACGTGATTAACACATGGGATATTGAACGTTTATTAGACTATATTAAACGTAATAAGTAACACAAGGGGGACCTGCAACATGTTAGAAAGAACGTTGCGTGTATTAGAATACAATAAAGTAAAAGAACAATTACTTGAACATACAGCATCTTCACTTGGTCGTGACAAGGTGAAGAATTTAGTGCCAAGCACAGATTTTGAAGAAATTGTGGAACTGCAAGAAACAACGGATGAGGCAGCGAAAGTTATCCGTTTAAAAGGACATGTACCACTTGGAGGGATTTCTGATATTCGCTCAAATGTTAAGCGTGCGAAAATTGGGAGTATGTTAAGTCCGCATGAGTTAATCGAAATCGCAAGTACGATGTATGGTAGCCGCCAGATGAAACGATTTATTGAAGACATGGCTGAGAATGGCGTAGAGCTTCCAATTCTAGAAGGACATGTTGCGCAAATTATATCTTTATATGATTTAGAAAAGAAAATTACAAATTGTATCGGTGACGGCGGTGAAGTAGTCGATAGCGCAAGTGACAAATTGCGTGGTATTCGTAACCAAATTCGTACTGCGGAAAGCCGTATTCGTGAAAAATTAGAAAACATGACGCGTTCTTCAAACGCACAAAAAATGTTATCAGATGCAATCGTGACAATACGTAACGACCGTTACGTAATTCCAGTAAAACAAGAATATCGCGGCGTATATGGCGGTATTGTTCATGACCAATCGGCTTCTGGACAAACATTATTTATCGAGCCGCAAGTAATTGTGGAACTAAATAACGCACTGCAAGAAGCACGTGTGAAAGAAAAACAAGAAGTAGAACGCATTTTAATGATGTTAACGGAAGAAGTAGCAGTGGAAGCTGATATCGTTCTATCAAACGTAGAAGTAGTTGCAAATCTTGATTTTATTTTTGCAAAAGCTCTTTATGCGAAGCGAATTAAAGCGACGAAGCCAATCGTAAATAATGAACGCTACATGGATTTAAAACAAGCACGCCATCCGCTTATTGATCCGGAAATTATCGTGCCAAATAACATTATGCTTGGTAAAGACTTTACAACAATCGTTATTACAGGACCGAATACAGGTGGTAAAACAGTTACACTTAAAACAGTCGGTATTTGTGTCTTAATGGCGCAATCGGGTCTTCATATTCCGGTAATGGATGAATCAGAGATATGTGTATTTAAAAACATCTTTGCTGATATCGGTGATGAGCAATCGATTGAACAAAATTTAAGTACATTCTCTTCTCATATGGTAAACATTGTAGATATTTTAGAAAAAGCTGATTTTGAAAGTTTAGTCTTATTTGATGAATTAGGTGCTGGGACAGATCCGCAAGAAGGGGCTGCACTTGCAATTTCAATTTTGGATGAAGTATGTAACCGTGGTGCTCGCGTTGTTGCAACGACGCATTACCCAGAATTAAAAGCATATGGATACAATCGTGAGCAAGTTATTAATGCGAGCGTTGAGTTCGATGTGAATACATTAAGCCCAACGTACAAATTATTAATCGGTGTACCAGGACGTAGTAACGCCTTTGAAATTTCGAAGCGTCTTGGTTTGTCTGATCGCGTTATTGATCGCGCTCGTAATCATATTAGTACAGATACGAACAAAATCGAAAATATGATTGCAAAGCTAGAAGAAAGCCAAAAAAGTGCAGAGCACGAACGAAAAGAAGCGGAAGAACATCGTAAGCAATCTGAAAAACTTCATCGCGAATTACAACGTCAAATTATTGAATTTAACGATGAGCGCGATGAAAAATTATTAAAAGCGCAAAAAGAAGGGGAAGAA
>NZ_JBHVNG010000001.1:308845-330519 GCF_042796455.1 Bacillus sp. NPDC057893
CAATCTGAAAAACTTCATCGCGAATTACAACGTCAAATTATTGAATTTAACGATGAGCGCGATGAAAAATTATTAAAAGCGCAAAAAGAAGGGGAACAAAAAGTCGAAGCTGCGAAGAAAGAAGCAGAAGGCATTATTCATGAACTTCGTCAATTGCGTAAAGCACAGCTTGTAAATGTGAAGGACCATGAGCTTATTGAAGCGAAGAGCCGTCTAGAAGGCGCAGCGCCAGAGCTTGTGAAGAAACAAAAAGTAAACGTGAAAAACACAGCGCCGAAACAGCAATTACGTGCAGGTGATGAAGTAAAAGTATTAACGTTCGGTCAAAAAGGTCAATTGCTTGAAAAAGTAAGTGATACAGAGTGGAGCGTACAAATTGGTATTCTGAAGATGAAAGTGAAAGAATCCAATATGGAATACATTAATACACCGAAGCAAACAGAGAAAAAAGCAGTCGCAAGTGTGAAGGGTAGAGATTATCACGTATCGTTAGAGCTTGATCTTCGCGGCGAACGTTATGAAGATGCAATGATGCGCGTTGAAAAATATTTAGACGATGCACAGCTTGCGAGCTATCCTCGCGTATCGATTATTCACGGTAAAGGTACGGGAGCGCTTCGCCAAGGTGTACAAGATTACTTGAAGAAACATCGCGGCGTGAAAAACTACCGCTACGGTGACATGGGCGAGGGAGGCCTAGGCGTAACAGTCGTCGAATTAAAATAGCAAACAACCAAACAAAAGGGGAAACCATTATATGTTTATGGACAAACTTGCAAAAGTATTGTTAGCTTGTTGCGGAATATTTTTGGTGATTGGGGTTATTTATTTAGTTGTTTTTGCGAAGTGAAGGAGCGTCAATCTTGGCATAATGATATTGCCATGGATTGACGCTTTTAATCTATAAGAAAAGGAATAAAACATGAAAATCAACCAATACATAAGCGAAGCAAAGTCCTGCTCAAGGCGCGAAACAGACCGTCTCATTAAAGCAGGACGCGTGGCTATTAACGGTGAAATATGTACGCACGGTGCAATCGTGGGCGATGGTGATGTTGTAACGATTGATGGACAGATTATTGCAAAGAAAGAGAAAGAAAAGGTGTATATTGCCTTTCATAAACCAGTTGGAATTACTTGTACAGCAGCTGATCATATTGAAGATAATATTATTGATTATATCAATTACCCAGAGCGAATCTTTCCTGTTGGACGATTAGATAAAGCGTCGGAAGGACTTATTCTATTAACGAATGACGGCACGATTGCGAATCAAATTTTACACGGAGATCATGAGCACGAGAAAGAATATGTTGTTACTGTCGATAAGCCGTTTACAGACTGGTTTATTAATGAGATGTCCAGCGGTGTAAAGATTAAAGGTGGAATGACGAAGCCATGTAAAGTGACGAGAGTCGATCAATCTACATTTCGCATCGTCTTAACGCAAGGAATGAATAGGCAAATTCGTAGAATGAGTCGTGCTTTCGGGTTTACTGTAACAAAGCTAAAGCGAGTGCGCATTATGAATATAGAGCTAAATGAGCTTGAAGCTGGAAAATGGCGAGACATTACAGCTGAGGAATTAGAAATATTAACAGGGCAGTTATAGGGAGGAAAGTTTTCTCCCTATATTTTTTGTCAGAAAAAATAAAACTATTGATTTTTTAAAAAATAGCCCATATAATAAAAAACAACAAGTTTCGACAAGATATTTTATAAAAGTAATGATGAGGACATGAGTTGTTTTTGACGATTCTCAGAGAGGGAAGCCTTAGGCTGTGAGCTTCCTAATACGGAAAGACAAACTTACCACCTCTAAACTTCAAGAGTGAACTGCATGATGCATTGTAATTCTTGGCGGATGAAACCGTTATCAATTTACACGAGCTATAGAATGAGCTTATTTCGTTATAAATTCATTTTATTAGAATAAGGGTGGAACCACGATTTCAACACTCGTCCCTTTGTTAGGGACGGGTGTTTTTTGCGTTCTTTTACGGGGAAGTATGCTTGAAAGAGGATATGTGACGGATTTTAATTCAGAATATTTTGTTAATCAAACAATTAATTAGGGGGTTAGTAGAAATGAAATCATCTTTAAAGTTTTCTGAGATGTTTGCAATAAGTTTAATGTTATTTGCACTATTTTTCGGTGCAGGTAATATGATTTTCCCACCAGCATTAGGACAAGGTGCTGGAACAGATGTATGGATCGCGTTATTTGGCTTTATCGTAACAGGTGTAGGACTGCCTTTATTAGGGGTTATTGTTATAGCTCTAAAGGGAGATATTAATGAATTAGCAGGACGTGTACATCCTGTATTCGCGCTAATTTTCATTACTGCAATTTATTTATGTTTAGGCGTATTCGTAAGTGTTCCACGTACAGGAACAGTTGCTTACGAAATGAGTGTTGCACCGTTTTTACCAAGTGAAATAGCTGGTCAATCATATCCACTTGTTATCTTTACACTTATTTACTTTGCAGTAACTTTCTATTTAGCTTTAAACCCATCGAAATTAGTGGGACGCATCGGTAAAGTGTTAACTCCAATTTTGTTAGGTGTTATTGCAATTATTGTAGGTAAAGCACTTATTACACCAATTGGAGAATTTGGTGCACCGACAGAAGCATATAGTGCCCCGCTCTTTAAAGGTTTTATTGATGGATATTTAACTTTAGATGGATTAGCAGCACTTGTTTTCGGAAATGTTGTCATTAATGCTTTAAAAGCAAAAGGTATTACAAATAAGAATAGCATTGCGAAAGTAACGATCTTTGCAGGATTCATTGCAGCACTTGGTTTACTTCTTGTTTATTTAGCACTTGCTTACCTTGGAGCTTCTAGTGTTTCACTTGGAA
Source organism: Bacillus sp. NPDC057893 (assembly GCF_042796455.1). Lineage (NCBI taxonomy): Bacteria > Bacillati > Bacillota > Bacilli > Caryophanales > Bacillaceae > Bacillus > Bacillus sp. NPDC057893. The sequence continues at coordinate 311,712 of NZ_JBHVNG010000001.1, forward strand.
TGGGAGCAAACGGAGGAATTATTTTAACAAACGTCGTGAATCATTTATTTGGTAGCTACGGAACATTATTACTAGGTATCGCAATTACAGCAGCATGTTTAACAACTTCTGTAGGTATTGTTGCAGCTTGTGGGGAATATTTCTCTTCGTTATTACCAAAGCTTTCTTATCAAAAAGTCATTTTCATTTTCTGTGTATTAGCATTTATGGTAGCAAATCTTGGTTTAACACAGTTAAACGCATTAGCATTACCAATTTTAATTGCAATTTATCCAATTGGTATCGTACTTATCGTATTATCACTCGTTGAAAATTACGTTCGTCTTCCATTAGCAATGTATGTAGGCGGTATTGTAGGAGCATTTGCAATTAGCTTCTTTGATGGATTGCACAATGCGAATCTGCAAATTGCAGCATTAGCACCTATTCTAGATAAGCTTCCATTATATAGTGTAGGGATTGGCTGGTTAGTTCCAGGTATGATCGGTATAGGAATTGGTTATATAGTTTCTAAGTTTCAAAAGCAAGAGATTGTTGTAGAAAAATAGAGAAAAGAGGCTTTCTATGAAAGAAAGTCTCTTTTTTTGTAGGGAAAGCCGCATATAGAGAAATTTAGATATTAAAAATTTTATACATAATATAGTTGACAAAAAAATTAGCATTAGGCTAAGATTGACTTAGTCGTGGAAATGTTGGAAGGGAAGTGACGGGGGCAAGGGAAGAGGTTTTCTATGACTATATCATTTTTGAAGAAGGGGTGATGGAACAGTAGAATAGGTAGTTTATTTTTTTTGTAGCCTGTTGAGAATGATAATCAGTAAAGTGATTAAATTATTTTAGATTGCTTTTTATAGGGAATATTGAGGGATATTATATTTTTTGACCTCTAGTGAGAATGATAATCAACGATACTTATATTACATAAAGTAATGACAATTAAATAAAGGTAGAAGAGATTATTTTTTTCTTATAAATTGAGAATAATTATCATTTTCAAATTATAAAACGAAAGATAAACAAGGAGGAAGTAAGCAAAATGAGAAAGTTTTCAGTATTATCCGCATTTATTATAACGTTAGTATGTATGCTAGCTTTTCTCGTAATGCCATCTGGACAAGCTTCAGCAAAATTAGCTGGCGGTACTTACGATATTAACTACGTTATCAAAAAGGCGGAAGATGATTCAGCTTCAATGGCAAATGATTATTTTGAAAAACCAGCTAAGTTAATTGTGAAAAATGGTGAGATGAGAGTACAAGTTCCAATGAATCATAGTGCTTGGATTACAGAATTTAAAGCACCAGAGAATGGTAATTTCGTTGATTCAAAAGTAATTAGCAAAGACGAAGCGGCAGATAAAAGAACGGTTGAATTTAAAGTTGATGATTTATCTAAACCGTTAGGAGTAAAAATTCATGTTGTTGTACCAAGTGCAAACTACGACCATCATTACACAGTTCGCTTTGCATTTGATGCGAATGTAAAAGCTGTAGGTGGCGATAAAGGTGTAGCTGGTGTAACAAAAACTGATGATCAAACTAAAAAAGATGGCCAAGTAAAAGAAGAGAAAAAGAAAGAAGAGAGCAAAGCAACAAATAAAGATGCAAATAAAGGAACAAATGAAAGTGGAAAGGCTGAAAAAACAGATAACCCAAAAACAGGTGATGATGCTCGCATTGGATTATTTGCAGCGTTAGTTTTAATCTCAGGTATTTTCTTAGTTCGTAAAGTGAAGTTAAGTAAATAAATCTTTGGAAGGGCGATGAATATATGTTTAAACAATTTAAAATGATTATTGCCGTATTTGCTGTCTTATTTACGTTTATAGCAACACTAGGTTTACAAGATGCAAAAGCTGCTACACAACTAGCTGATGGAAAATATAATATTGCTTTTACTGTGTGGAAAGGCGATAAAGATGAATCATCTAGAATGAATAGTTATTTTGAAAGCCCAGCAAAATTAACCGTTAAGAATGGAAAACAATATGTTTCATTTAAAGTAAAAGATAGCGCTTCTATTAAAAGCTTCCAAGTAGAAAAAGATGGTCAATTCGTAGAAACAACTGTGTTAAGTGAAAATAAAAAAGAGAATACTAGAGTCGTAGAATTTGAAGTTGATGACTTGTCAAAAAAAATAAATGGCAAGGTGAAAATTAATATCCCAATTATTAATTATGACGCTTCATATGATATTCGCTTTGTATTTGATGGGAACAGTGTTAAATAATTAAAAAATTCTTAAAAAGGAGCGTTATCTCATTGAACAGGTATCTTAAGATTGTTTTTGCAATGTTTTTAACAATATTCACATTCGTATCAACGCTACAACCACTTGCAGTTCAAGCTGCTACAACTTTAGCTGACGGGGAATATTCAATAGGTTTCAAAGTTTTGAAAGATACATCAGATGAAGAATCAATGATGAATCAATATTCTGTAAGCCCGGGGACTTTGAAAGTGAAGGATGGGAAAAAGAAAGTATCCTTTACGTTAACGCATAGCTCATGGATTACGAAGTTTGAAACAGAAAAAGGTAGTCAATTCGTTGATGTAAATGTAGTTAGTGAAGATAAAGAGAGCGATACAAGAGTAGTAGAATTTGATGTGGAAGATTTAGAGAAAATATTAAATGCGAAAGTGAAAGTTGATATTGATGCTTTTAATTATCATCATTACTATGATATTCGTATTTCATTCGACCAAAATAGCATTACACCAATTCATGTAGAAAAACCAGATGAAAAAGAGGACCCAGCTAATAAGCCAGATCCAAATGAAAATCCGGATCCAAGTCAGAAGCCCGACCAAAAGCCTGACTCAGATCAACAACCAAATTCTAACACAATTAAAGATGGTGCGTACAGCATTCCATTTAAAGTATTAAAAGATCAAACGGATGAAGAATCTAAGATGAATACTTACATGGAAAATCCAGGGGTATTGAAAGTAGAAAATGGTAAGAAAAAAGCAATTGTAACGCTAAAAAGTAGCTCATTAATTAAAAATTTCCAAACGGAAAAAAATGGTGCATTTGTTGATGCAAAAGTAGTAAGTGAAGATAAAGAAAAAGATACAAGAGTAGTAGAATTTGAAGTAGCTGATTTATCAAAAAAACTAAACACAAAAGTATTTATTGAGATGGCATCAAGAAACTACAAGCAAACTCATGACGTACAACTTGTATTTGAACAAGACAAGCTTGAACAAGTTAAAAATGAAGAGAAACAACCGGATGAAGATAAAAAGCCGGATGCTGAAATAATTAAAGATGGTGCGTACAGCATTCCATTTAAAGTGTTAAAAAATCAAACGGATGAAGAATCCAAAATGAATACTTATATGGAAAATCCAGGGGTATTGAAAGTAGAAAATGGTAAGAAAAAAGCAATTGTAACGCTAAAAAGTAGCTCATTAATTAAAAATTTCCAAACGGAAAAAAATGGTGCATTTGTTGATGCAAAAGTAGTGAGTGAAGATAAAGAAAAAGATACAAGAGTAGTAGAATTTGAAGTAGCAGATTTATCAAAAAAACTAAATACAAAAGTATTTATTGAAGTGGCATCGCAAGGTTACAAGCAAACTCATGACGTACAGCTTGTATTTGAGCAAGATAAACTTGAACAAGTTAAAAATGAAGAGAAACAACCGGATGAAGATAAAAAGCCGGAAGTAGAGAAACCGGATGGAAATAAGAAACCAGATGCTGAAACAATTAAAGATGGCGAATACAGCATCAATTTTAAAACATTAAAAGATCAAACAGACGAACTTTCAATGATGAACACATATACGAAAAGTCCAGGTATGTTAAAAGTAAAAGATGGTAAGAAATATGTATCATTTACATTAACGAATAGTGCATGGATTACAAAGTTTGAGTTTGAAAAGAATAGTTCGTTTGTCGATGCGAAAGTATTAGGTACAAATAAAGAGCAAGATACAAGAGTAGTGGAAGTAGAAGTAGACGACTTATCGAAAAAGTTAAATGCAAAAGTGAAAGTTGATATTGATGCGATGAATTACCATCATTTCTACGATATTCAATTTGCATTTGATAAAGATAGCATTAAGCCGTTAGATAACCAAGGTGGAAACGACAACCAAGGTGGAAACGACAACCAAGGTGGAAACGACAACCAAGGTGGAAATGACAACCAAGGCGGAAACAATAACCAAGGTGGAAACGACAACCAAGGCGGAAACAATAACCAAGGTGGAAACGACAACCAAGGTGGAAACAACAACCAAGGCGGAAACAATAACCAAGGTGGAAACGACAACCAAGACAATAACACAACAATTGATCCAAATGCTCTTAAAGACGGTGAATACAGTATCGGTTTTAAAGTGCTAAAAGATAAAACAGACGAAATTTCAATGATGAACACATATACGAAGAGTCCAGGCGTATTAAAAGTGAAAGATGGTAAGAAATATGTATCCTTCACAGTAACGAATAGCTCATGGATTACAAAGTTTGAGTTTGAAAAGAATAGTTCGTTTGTCGATGCGAAAGTATTAGGTACAAATAAAGAGCAAGATACAAGAGTAGTGGAAGTAGAAGTAGACGACTTATCGAAAAAGTTAAATGCAAAAGTGAAAGTTGATATTGATGCGATGAATTACCATCATTTCTACGACATTCAATTCGCATTTGATAAAGGTAGTATTAAAGCTTTAGGCAACCAAGGTGGAAACAATAACCAAGGCGGAAACAATAACCAAGGTGGAAACGATAACCAAGGTGGAAATAACAACCAAGACGATAACAATAATCAAGGTGGAAATAATAATCAAAATGGACAGACAATAGTTGATCCGAAAAATTTAAAAGACGGTCAATATGATGTTACTTTTAAAGTGTTAAAAGATAAAACGGATGAGATTTCAATGATGAATCAATACGTTGTAAAGCCAGCAAGATTAACAGTGAAAGATGGCAAAAAATATGTTGCGATGACACTGAAAAATAGTGCATGGATTACGAAGTTCCAAACAGAAAGTGCTGGTGCATTTGTTGATGCAAAAGTAGTGAGTGAAGATAAAAATGCAGATACGAGAGTAGTAGAGTTTGAAATCGATGATTTATTTGCGAAATTAAATGCGAAAACAAAAGTAGATATCGATTCAATGAACTACCATCATTTCTACGACGTGCAAATTCAATTTGATACAAATAATATTGGTGCAGTAGGAACTATTAAAGAGGATCCGAAAAACGATCCGAAGAATGAACCGAAAAATCCAGTGATTACACCGAAAGTAGACAATGTAAAAACAATCAGTAATCCTGATTTTAATCGAAATGCAGACGGTAAGAAGCAAAATGAAAATGTGAAGAATGATGTAAAAAAAGAGAAAAACTCAAAAACAGCAGATACAGCACAGATTGGAATGTATATGTTGTTATTACTAGGATCACTTGCTTTCTTAGTTCGTAAATATAGAGCAGGTAGACTGTAAAATTTGGAGTCTTGATGCATGGTTTCATGCATCAAGACTCGTTTCATATTGTACCGAAAGGAGTGGTGATTGAGAGTGAAGAAAATCACGAGTGTATTCATGGCTATCATTCTTTTATTTAGTATAGCTGGGTGCTCATCACCAAAAAAAGAAACGGCAAAAAAGGTAAAGAGCAGTAGTGAGGAACGTGTTATTGCAACGACAGTTGCTGTGACTGAAATTATGGATGCATTAGAAGTAGATTTAGCAGGTATTCCTACAAGTTCTAAAACTTTGCCAAAGCGCTATAAAGGTTTACCTGAAGTTGGGAATCCGATGAGTCCTGATATGGAGAAAGTAAAATCAATGAAACCATCAGAAGTATTATCTGTTACGACGCTTGAATATGAGTTGAAGCCAGTTTTTAATGAAGCGGGCATTAAGGCAAACTTTTTAAATTTAACGAGTTTAAAAAACATGCAAAATTCAATTACAGATTTGGGTAAAACATATGGGCGTGAGAAACAGGCTGAAGCAGTCGTAACAAAGTTCGATAAAAAAGTTGCAGACATTCAAAAACAAGTGAAAGGGAAGAAAGAACCGACAGTCCTTATTTTACTTGGAGTACCTGGAAGTTATTTAGTTGCGACAGAACACTCCTATATTGGGGATTTAGTAAAACAACTAGGTGGTAAAAATATAGTACAAGGTGAGAAAGTAGAATATTTAGCTTCTAATACAGAGTACTTAAAAAAAGCTGATCCAGATATTATTTTACGTGCAGCGCATGGTATGCCAGATGAAGTTGTGAAAATGTTCGATAAGGAATTTAAAACGAACGACATTTGGAAGCATTTTGCCGCAGTTAAAAATAATAGAGTGTACGATTTAGAAGAGCGCTTATTTGGAACAACGGGGAATTTAGCAGCTATTGAAGCCTTAGATGAATTAAAGAAAATGATGTATCCATGATGCATGTATAGATAAAGGAAGATTGAGATGAATAAAAAAATTTGGAGTTTCTTCATCGTCACAGTATTACTAGTTATTATGACTACTGTATCCGCTGTGAAAGGTAGTTTAGAAATAGGTGTCATTGATCTTTTTCAAGGTATATTTACAGGGACAAATGAAGATGTTGAAGTCATTAAAGATTTACGTTTCCCGCGCATCATTATTGCACTTTTCACTGGAGCGGCGCTTGCTGTTTCTGGTGTGCTTTTCCAAGCAGTTATGAAAAATCCACTTGCGGATGCTGGGGTTATCGGGATATCTTCAGGGGCCAGTTTTATGACGCTTGTTATTATTACGCTATTCCCTCAGTTCTTTTTCTGGACACCACTATTCGCGTTTTTAGGCGGTGCGTTTGCTTGTTATCTCGTTTATGCGTTTTCTTGGAAATCAGGTTTAAGTCCGCTGCGTATCATTTTGATCGGTATAGCGATAAATGCGATGTTTACTGGTTTAAATGAATCTTTCGTTACGATTTGCGGATATTTCATTAAAAGTATTAAGCAGACGACAACATCTAATATAACGATGAAGACATGGGGCGATGTGGAAGTACTTGTTACATATGGATCAATCGGCCTTATACTTGCACTGTTTGTAGGGGCATGGTGTAATTTATTATCTTTACAAGATAAAACGGCTAAAAACCTTGGACTTCATGTGACAAGGGTACGCCTTATTATTTCTGCCATTGCTGTCCTGTTAGCAGCTGTATCAACTGCGATTGCGGGCGTTATCGCTTTCGTTGGATTACTTATCCCGCATATTTCAAGGCAACTGGTTGGATCAGATCATAAAGTACTTATTCCGTTTTCAGCCCTTGCAGGTGCGTTATTAATTTTAACGGCAGACACAATCGGTAGGTTAATCGTACCGCCTAATGAAATTCCAGCGGCAACGATTATGGCAGTTATCGGTGGTCCGTTCTTAATATTCTTGCTTAGAAAGGGTGATCGAGTTCATGGAAATTAAAAATGTAACCTTTTCTTATGATAATGTAACGGATCGTTTAAAGTCTGTTAGTAGTGAGATAGAGGTTGGAAAAATCACAACAATTATTGGTCCAAATGGTTGTGGGAAATCAACATTACTAGGTGTTATGTCGCGAAATCATAATCCCCGTAGTGGAGAAGTAATACTAGATGGGAAAGCTATTAGCCAGTATAAGCCGAAAGAATTTGCTAGAAAGCTAGCGGTCGTTCATCAGCAAAATGAGGCGCCAGCAGATATTACAGTTGAGAAATTGACGAGTTTTGGGCGCATGCCATATAAAAATATTTTTTCTACACAAACGGATGAGGATAGCGAAGCAATCGAAAGAGCATTGACGTGTACGAGACTACAAGATAAGCGTGATAAGCCAATACACGCATTATCTGGTGGAGAAAGGCAACGTGTTTGGATTGCGATGACTTTAGCGCAAAATACGCCCATGCTGTTTTTAGACGAACCAACGACGTATTTAGATATTTACTATCAGCTTGAAATATTAGAGTTAGTGAAAGAGTTAAATGAAGTAGAGGGTTTAACGATTGTTATGGTATTACATGACATTAATCAAGCAATCCGTTATAGCGATCATATTATCGTGATGAAGGATGGAGAAATAGTTATGAAAGGTACGCCACATGATGTTGTAACAGAAGATATGATTAAGAGCATATATGGCGTAGAGGTCGTTGTGAAACACGATGAAGATACAGGATTGTATATGGTACCAATGGGGATTTGACAGGCGGCTAAATCCCTTTGGCAATTCGTTTTGAGGTGATATTTTGAGCAGCAAGAAAGAAAAGAAAAAGAATTCCTTTTTTCAAAGAATACTTACAGTTGTTTTTTTAGGCATCTTTTTCTACTCTGTGTATGAATTAGGCGGGATGTTCATAGATTACTATGAAAATCGCAAAGTAATGGCTGAAGCACAAGATATTTATCAAAGGAGTCCGATGGAAGAAAAATCATCAGATGGAGCAGTACGGGCACAGTTCCAAGCCTTACAAAAAATTAATCCAGAAATAGTTGGTTGGATTACGATGGATGATACGCAAATTAATTATCCGATTGTTCAAGCGAAAGATAATGATTACTATTTGTATCGTAATTATAAAGGCGAGGATATGAGAGCAGGAAGTATCTTCATGGATCATCGTAACGATGTGAAATCTCAAAATCGAAATACGATTCTATACGGACATCGTATGAAAGACGGTTCTATGTTTGGGAGTCTAAAAAAAATGTTAGAAGAAGATTTCTTCATGTCTCATCGCAAATTGTATTACGATACTTTGTTTGAAGGATACGATGTAGAAGTATTTTCAGTATATACAACGACAACTGATTTCTATTATATTGAAACGGATTTTGGAAGCAACGAGGACTATGCATCTTTTCTAGAAAAAATTAAGGAAAGATCACTCTATCAAACAGATACAAAAGTGACAGCGGATGATCAAATTTTAACACTTTCTACATGTGATTATGCACTGGATCCAGAGGCTGGTAGACTAGTCGTGCACGCGAAGTTGGTGAAAAGAAATTGAAAAAAGAAAAGGTATAGAAGTAGAGAAGATATATTACTTCTCATACTTCTATACCAATTATTAAAACCGAAGTTATTGAGCCGCAGCAATTGGCATACGAACAATTTTAACATCATAGAATGAGATTTTATTATCGATAATAAAATCTGGTAATCCACCACGGTGTGAATGCGCATCTTTAAAGGCCGTACTCTTTGTCCAACCTTGGAAATCCTCTTTTGCATTCCAACGAGTGCTAATCGTTACTTCATCATAATCAACTGTATTTTCAGTTAGAAGAACTTCTAGTCCTAAGAAACCAGGCATCGTTTCAACTTTACCTACTTTATTAAAGCGCTCAATTAATTTATGTGCGTCACCCTTCGTAATTTTAGATGTATTTGTAACAATAATCATTTCTTTATTCCTCCTATAAATCTATCATTATTTTCATCGTTTCATATACATTAAATGATAGTGAAAATCATTATCATTGTCAATGGTAATGATAAAATATATAAGTTTTTTTTCGATTAAGCGAGAAGATGAGCTAGTTGTACGAGCAAAGCAATAATATGGTATAGTGAAACGAGACTTTTTTTCAGCCTCGTTTTTTACATTGCTTCCTACTAATTAGAAAGCATTCAAATGGAAAGGAAGACATTACATGCGATCCGAAGTAACTATAAAAATAAAACCGAAATTTATAAAAGAAATTAAAAGTGGATATCCACTTATTTTAAAAGATGCTATTCAAAATTTAAATGATGTACGTGAAGAAGGAACAATCATCAACGTAGTGGATGAGAAGAACCAATTCATCGGAAAAGGCTATTATGGAAAACAAAATAAAGGATATGGATGGATTTTAACGAGAAAAGAGAAGGAGGAAGTGAATCAATCTTTCTTTGAAAGTAAAATCAAATCTGCTTTACATAAACGAAAAGATTTTTATAAATCAAATGATACAACAGCATTCCGTGTGGTAAACGGTGAGGGTGACGGTCTTGGTGGCTTAATTATCGATTATTATGACGGCTATTACGTAATTAGTTGGTATAGTGAAGGGATTTATACTTTCCGTGATGAGATTGTAGCAGCGCTTCAAAAAGTAGCAAACTTCAAAGGGATTTATGAGAAAAAACGTTTTGATACGAAAGGAAAGTACATTGAAGGTGATGATTTCGTAACAGGAGAGCGCGGTGAGTTCCCACTTATCGTAAAAGAAAACGGTGTAAACTTTGCTGTATATTTAAATGACGGGGCGATGGTTGGTGTATTTTTAGATCAACGTAACGTTCGAAAACAAATTCGTGATAAATATGCAAAAGGAAGAACAGTTTTAAATATGTTCTCTTATACTGGAGCTTTCTCTGTATTTGCAGCACTTGGCGGCGCAAGTAAAACAACAAGTATTGACCTTGCAAATCGTAGCTTAAGTAAAACGATCGAGCAGTTTAGTGTAAATGAAATTGATTACGAAGCACAAGATATTATTGTAGAAGATGTATTTCTATATTTCAAATATGCTGCTAAGAAAAAGATGAAATTTGATATGGTTGTACTTGACCCTCCAAGTTTTGCACGCTCAAAAAAATATACGTTCAGTGCGGCGAAAGATTATAAAAACTTATTAAAAGAAACAATTGCGATTACAGAAAATAACGGTATTATCGTTGCTTCTACAAATTGTAGCGCATTCGATATGAAAAAGTTTAATGGCTTTATCGATACAGCATTCAAAGAAATGAACGGTAAATATAAAATATTAGAAGAACATTCTTTACCAGAAGATTTCCGTACAATTGATCAATTTAAAGAAGGGGACTATTTAAAAGTAGTTTTCATCGAGAAAATTAAAGGTTAATAAAGAAAAAGGAGCTCAAGTTTAAATGAGCTCCTTTTCTTATTGAATGATATTTTGGACTCTGCCAACTTGCCCGTCCTGCAATCGTACTTTAATGCCGTGCGGATGAGAGGGTGAGTTAGTTAAAATATCTTTTACAACTCCTCTTGTTAGCTTGCCTGTACGTTGATCTTGTTTTAACACAATATCAACCGCAAGACCTGGCGCGACGTTAGATCGTTTTTGCCCGCTCATTTATACACCTGTACGTCTACGTTGGTTGTTTGTTTTCTTCGTTTGTTGGTTTTGTAATTTTTTCGTTTCTTGACTTTGACTTCCATTATTTGAGCCGTTTCCATTTCCTTGCTTTTTCTTTGCAAGTTGTTCGCGCATTAAATCAGCTAAGCTTACTTTTTTGTTTTCTGACATGATAAGTCTCCTTTATATAAAGTTAATTATGAACAATAGTAGTGAATTTCATCATATCATTGTTAAGGAAGGAAGGGAAGTTGGTTTAAAAATTCATATAATTCTTTCCAGCATTCATTCGTTACGATACAATTAAAATGTTAATGTTTGTAAAAAAGGGGATAGAAATATGTCACATCACATTTTATTAGTTGAAGATGACATCTCAATTCAAGAGATGGTTGAAACATATTTAGTAAAAGAAGGCTTTCAAGTTACAATCGCATCTAACGGAGAAGAAGGAGTTACCGCATTTTTTAAAGGTTCATTTGATTTGATAATTCTCGATATTATGATGCCAAAGTTAGATGGTTTAGAGGTTGTGCGAATCATTCGAGAAAAAAGTGCTGTGCCGATTTTAATGATGTCAGCGAAGGATACAGATGTTGATAAAGCTGTTGGGTTAGGGCTTGGAGCAGATGATTACATTTGTAAGCCATTTTCTATGATTGAATTGGCAGCACGTGTAAAAGCCGCTATTCGAAGGTCTACAAAGTATTCAGCTGTGGAATCAAAAGATGAGGCCATTCAAATTGGTGATTTAATAATTGACCCAATTAATTTTACTGTGGAGAAAAAGGGAAGACAGCTTAAACTTACTTTAAAAGAATTTGAGATTTTAAAGCTATTCGTGAAGAATCAAAATCGTGTTTTTACGAAAGCGCAAATATATACGCTTGTTTGGAATGAAGAATATTATGGTGATGATAACGTTATTAATGTTCATATGAGAAGATTGCGTGAGAAAATTGAAAGTGATCCATCTAATCCGGAATATATTAAAACGTTATGGGGCATCGGCTATAAGTTGGAAGTGATGTAGTATGGTTGTATTTTTAACAGTGGTGATTATTATATTGCTTATCGTTATTTACGTGCAATATAAAATTAGGAAAAATAGTAGTAGGAATTTACGCTATACGTATGAGAAGTTAAATCGAATTGTAAAAGAACAAACTGGTGAGAAGCTATTAATTATGACGGATGATACAGAATTGCAAAAACTATTAGTCGCAATTAATCATCTATTAGATGAAAAGCAGAAAACCAATGCAGATCATGCGAAAGTGGAAATTTCAATGAGAAAAATGCTTTCAAATATTTCACATGATTTAAAAACACCACTAACAGTTATTCTTGGATATACAGAAATGTTAAATAAGGATAAAACGATAAGTAAAGAAGAACAGCAAATATTACTTGAAAAGGTGCATGTGAAAACACTAGAAGTTATGGAACTGATTCATAAGTTTTTTGATTTAGCAAAATTAGAATCTGGTGACAAGGCAATTGAGATAACAAAAGTAAATATGAATGAAGTTTGCCGTGAGAAGATTTTATCTTTCTATGATTTAGTGACGACGAAAGGTTTTCATATCCATATTGATATACCAGAAAGAAATATATATGTACTTGGAAATACAGAAGTATTAGGCAGAGTGTTAAATAATTTAATATCAAATGCGATTACATATGGAGACGATGGAAAGACACTCGGTATGACTTTAAGAGATGATGAAACGAGTGTGTATATAGACGTATGGGATAAAGGAAAAGGAATTGATGAATCTCATATTGATAAAGTGTTTGAGCGTATGTACACACTTGAAGATTCAAGAAATAGATTGTACCAAGGAAGCGGTCTAGGGTTAACGATTACGAAAAGGCTTGTGGAAGCGATGGATGGAGAAATTCATCTTTCTAGTAAGCCGTATGAAAAAACGATTTTTACAGTTGTATTAACAAAGATGCAGTTTTAGCTTGTAGAGAAGTAGATTCTACAAGCTTTTTTTGAACGTAAGGAATTTGTAAGGAAAGGGTAAGAAAAAAGAGATTTCCGTTGTCTATTATAGAAATATAGAGCAGTGCGAAAGGGGAAAGTGACATGACATATATATTAAAAACGAACCAGTTAACGAAAGTGTTTAAAGGGAATGAAGTTATTTCTAGCGTTAACATGCATGTAAAAAAAGGAGAGATTTACGGTTTTTTAGGACCGAACGGTGCTGGTAAAACAACGATTATGAAAATGATTACAAATTTAATAAAACCGACGAGCGGTGATATTGAAATTTTCGGTGAGAAGTTAACAGACACATCTTATGAAGTATTAAAAAGAATGGGGACAATTATTGAATATCCAATCTTTTATGATAAATTAACGGCAAAAGAAAACTTAGAATTACATTGTGAATATATGGGATATTACGATAAAAACGCAATTGACCATGCTTTAAATTTAGTGAAACTGCACGGCATAGACAATAAAAAAGTAAAAGATTTTTCATTAGGAATGAAACAACGACTCGGTATTGCAAGGGCAATCATGACAAAGCCAGAATTACTCATTTTAGATGAACCGATTAACGGTTTAGATCCAATTGGTATTAAAGAGTTACGAGAGTTATTTAAAATGCTCTGCAAAGAATATGGCATTACGTTATTAGTTTCTAGTCATATTTTAGGCGAGATGGAACAAATGGCAGATACAATCGGTGTTATTCAAAATGGAAAACTAATAAAAGAAGTTTCAATGAAGAGTATTAACGGAAAACAAACAGAGTACATTGAAATTACTGTTCCTGATGTGAAACGTGCAGCTTATATTTTAGAAGATAAACTCGGTATAAAAAATTACAAAATAATGAGTGGAAACATGATTCGTGTTTATGAAGTGGCGGCGACGCAGCAGGCAATTTCAAAAGAACTCATTATGAATGATGTAGAAATTGAAAGTATTAATAAAAAACATAGCTCTTTAGAAGAGTATTTCTTAAATGTCATGGATGGAGAGGGAATCCATGCTTAATGGATTGCTACTGCCATTTTGAATGTGAAAAACTATTTCGATAGGGAGTTATGATGATGAATTTATTGGTACTGAATCTAGTAAGTGGATTTATCGTAATGTTCATAAGTGGAATTCTATATTATAGAAAACCAGAACGGAAATGGGTTTTAATTTTACTAGTGATAGGAATATTAAGCGTATTTACAGCCGGAATTAGAATGTTATTAGCATAGAGACAGTTATTTAAGTAATGGAGGCGTGGCTTATATGTTTAAACTAATGAAGCTTGAATGGAAGAAGCATCACTTATCTAGTTATTTTAAAGGCGTAGCCATTTGTATTGTAGCAATTTTTGCAGCGGTTAGCCTTATGGCATGGGGATCTAAAGTGGAGGATGATTTGATGTTCTCTAACTATATGGAGTACATGTCTTTAGCAAATATTTTTATTAGAATTACATTTATTATTTTTAGTGCTGTTATTTTATCACGCCTAGTCATCGATGAATATAAAAATAGAACGATGCAATTATTGTTTACGTACCCATTGCAAAGAAAAATGTTAATGAGAGCTAAGTTAGCAATTGTTTTTGGATTTTGTTTTGTGAGCACGGTTATCGCAACTGTTATTATTAATCTACTCATATTCTTTTTTAATCCAATTATGGGGTTACTTGAAACACCTGTGACAATAGGCCAAATAATTGCTACCATTCCAGCTACTTTTATAAGTGCGGTTATGATATCGGGTATAAGCTTAATTCCTTTATTTTTTGGAATGAGAAAAAAATCAACGCCTACAACGATTACTTCTGCAGTAATAATCGCGATGATAATTAACGGTAATGTTGGTGCTGGAAACGGTCAAGTAAATATGTATGATTTTATAGTTATCCCAATTGTGCTCTGTTTATTAGGAATTTTCATTAGTTATCTATCGTATCGTAAAATCGACAAGATCGATGTGGCGTGAAGCAGGCCTAAAACAACAACAAACTGGGGTATGAATGGTGAAAAAAATAATAGTAAGTGCTATTTTATTGCTTATAATTGCTAGTGTAGTTTTTGGGTTTAAGACATTTCAGGGGAAAGATTTTAAGAAAGAAAAGTCTTTTGAGATAAATAATATAAAAGAAATAGAAGTGGACAATGAAAACTGGGATATTGAATTTAAAAGTACAGACGCTAGCAAAATAGTAATTTCGGCTCAAGGTCAACGAGTAGATAAAGAGATAGATCCTGTCAAAATAGAACATGACGGAAATAAAATTGTGATTAAGCAAAAACAAAAGATGACTAGATTTTTTAATGGTTTTACGTTTAGGAAGAAAAATAGTATATCTATTGCTATTCCGAAGAAAGAAATAGATAAAATTGTATTAAATAATAAATCGGGTGATGTGAAAATAAGCGATATAGTAGTAAAAAGTATCGTGATAAAAGGCAAGTCTGGAGATGAAATGATTGTAGGACTATCGGCAGAGAAGGGTGAGTTCACATCCGAAAGTGGAGATTTAATATTAAAAGATAGTTCATTACAAGAAATAAATATAACTTCTACTACTGGCGATAATTATGTGAAAAATGTAAAAAACGGAAATATGAACATCACTTCAACATCTGGAGAAGTATTACTGAAAGATATGACAGAAGGAAAGTCATTATTTGTAGAAACAAAATCAGGCGATATTGGCGTACGGTATAAAGGTGCTCCGACTTCATTGAAACTTACAGCTAAAAGTAAATCGACTGACATAATGGTGGATTTAAAGGGACTTAAGAAAGATAAAAATACAGAAAAGATAAAAGAAGGAACCATTGGTGATGCAGCAAATAAAGTGAAGATTTTAAGTGAAACAGGGACAATTTATATTGATTAAGCCTAAAAAGGAAGGAGGGCTATAATGCTACGTCTTATGAAGCTAGAGATGAAAAAATTTAAGCTTGGATGGTATGTGAAGGGAGCAATCATTGCGAATATCGCTATACTGGCGCTATTAATCTTTTTTGGTTACGTTGCTCAAATAGAGGGGGACCCAGAAATAAGGGATCCTCAAGTGATTTTGTTGATGGCTAGTGTGTCAGTAAGAGGAACATTTATTATTTTTGGTGGTGTACTAATAGCCAAGTTAATAATTGATGAATATAAAAGTAAAACAATACTACTCATGTTTTCTTATCCTATTAACCGGAAGAAAATGATGATTAGTAAGTTGATCATTACAGCAACATTAACATTTATAACAGTTATTTTATCTAACATTTTAGTAGTAGGAATTTTCTTTGGGATAGATAGTTATTTTTCAATTCTTCTTAATCCATTTACGGTAGATCAATTGATGCAAGAAGGAATAAAACTGGTTCCTTTAGCCATTGCAGCTGCGGGAATGAGTTTAATCCCATTATATTTTGGAATGCGTAAATATTCAGTGCCAACTACAATTGTTTCATCTCTTATCGTTGTATCGGTTGCAATGAATAGCAACCCAATGTTTCCTACAGCAACTTTTCTTCCCCTTCAACTAGCATTGGCAGCAATTGGTATGGCAATTGCTTATTATGGGATTAAAAATATTGAGAGGGAAGATGTCCCAGTATGATAAGAATACGTAAAAAAGAGTTGGCGTTACACCAACTCTTTTTTGTATATGTATGCTTCGTTACTACTTTGTTAATTTGTAGTGTTTACTTAAATACTCCTGCACTCCTGGAGAAATGTTAAAGTTATTAGGACTTTTATATTCGATAGTAAACTCTCCGTCGGTACTTGTTTCAAAGGAGATTGCATAGCTATTCATTTTAGCATCGTAAGAAGTATTTTTGACTTCTGCATCTAGATTAAAGTATTTTGTAATATAATTCTTTGATTCCGTAATTGCTGCTTGTTTTCCCCAAGGGGTACCATAATATGTGAAGTAAATAGATACACCGATAACTCCAATGATTGAAGTTAGTAAAAGAGTTCCCAATGTTATTTTTTTATTCTTTGTATTCAATATGGTTCCCCTTTCCTAATAATATGAATTTATTTTAACGTATTTTCCTCATAAAACAATTATTTAGTAGAAAATAGTTTCACATGAAACAAGTTACAGAAAAAGACAAGGTGAGCAATCACCTTGTCTTTTTCTGTCGTTACATTTTAGGAGCTTCCATTCCAGCTGCAGCCCACTCTTCTTTTGCAGGACCATATACGCCAGGAACTGTTAAGTCAGCTTGTCGCATTAAAACGGTCATTTGCCCGCGGTGGTGATTTTGATGATTAATGAGTGTCATTAAAAATATAGAATTCGGCATAGGACGGCCAAAGAAGTCATTAATAGTTGCTAAATCTTTATCAGTCCATTCGCTTTGAAGTGCTTCAACAAAAGCTGCGTTTACTTTACGATACCCATCTGCAATTGTTTTAGCTGAAGTTGGAACAGGATAATCTTTCGTTTCTCCTTCAAATTTAAGTCCCGTACCAGATAGCATAACTGGAATTGCCGTCACGATATGCCAAGCAACCCTTCCTAACGTCCAATGCCCAGGTGCAATTTCCTGTAATAAAGATTCATCCGTTAGTGCATCGAGCATCTTCTGAGTAGACTCAGCCTCATATACCCATGATTGTAAAAAGCCTTCAATTGTTTGGTACATTGTTATCCCCCCCCTAGTTTTGTTCCTAGATTAAATTCGTGAAGAAAAATGAGGTTCCTTGTAAATAATACAAAAAATAAAAAAGAAGGCTTCTAACAAGAAGTCTCCTTAATTAACTAACTTTTTTCCCACTCTTCCTCATCAACCACAAGAAATAAGGCGCTCCAAGTACAGCAACGTTTAAATTTGCCCTAACGATAAAGATTTGAATAATCGCTGAACCGAGCGCTGAAATTCCGATTCCAATTAAGGCAAGAGCTGTTGGGCTAAATCCTGATTTCCATGAGAAGAAGAGGAAATTCGTTTAATGAGGAAGGCGAAAGTACAAGCGAAAGGAGAGAGAATTGCATGTAATAATTATTAGAATGTTAGGAACGAACCTTTGTCTATAAAAGGTTTGTTTTAGAACGGGTAGTTGATAGTGAAAATAAAACCAAGTTTTTATTAGAAAGATGTTTCTTAATTGTTGGCTGTACTTAAAAGATTGAACACGAAGGAAGGGATCAGCATGTCTTTATGGAGCAATAATTGTGGGTGTAATAATCAAAACGGTGTACATGTTGATTCATGCTGTTTTAGTTGCGATGGGACAGTTCCTAAGTTGGGTCCAACAGGGCCAACAGGAGCAACGGGTCCAACAGGATCGACAGGAATAACGGGAGCAACGGGTCCAACAGGATCGACAGGAATAACGGGAGCAACGGGTCCGACAGGGTCGACAGGAATAACAGGAGCAACGGGTCCAACAGGATCGACAGGAATAACGGGTCCAACGGGGTCGACAGGAATAACGGGAGCAACAGGTCCAACAGGATCGACAGGAATAACGGGAGCAACAGGTCCAACAGGATCGACAGGAATAACGGGAGCAACGGGTCCAACGGGGTCGACAGGGATAACAGGAGCAACGGGTCCGACAGGGTCGACAGGAATAACGGGAGCAACGGGTCCAACAGGATCGATAGGAATAACGGGAGCAACGGGTCCAACGGGGTCGACAGGAATAACAGGAGCAACGGGTCCGACAGGATCGACAGGAATAACAGGAGCAACGGGTCCAACAGGATCGACAGGAATAACAGGAGCAACCG
>NZ_JBHVNG010000001.1:330617-437382 GCF_042796455.1 Bacillus sp. NPDC057893
TCGACAGGAATAACTGGAGCAACGGGTCCTACAGGATCGACAGGAATAACAGGAGCAACGGGTCCAACAGGATCGACAGGAATAACAGGAGCAACGGGTCCGACAGGATCGACAGGAATAACAGGAGCAACGGGTCCAACAGGATCGACAGGAATAACAGGAGCAACGGGTCCGACAGGATCGACAGGAATAACAGGAGCAACGGGTCCAACAGGATCGACAGGAATAACAGGAGCAACGGGTCCGACAGGATCGACAGGAATAACAGGAGCAACGGGTCCAACAGGATCGACAGGAATAACAGGAGCAACAGGTCCAACGGGAGTAACAGGAGCAACAGGATCGACAGGAATAACGGGAGCAACAGGTCCAACGGGAGTAACAGGAGCAACAGGTCCAACGGGATCGACAGGAATAACGGGAGCAACAGGCCCAACAGGTCCAACAGGAATAACAGGAGCAACAGGTCCAACGGGATCGACAGGAATAACGGGAGCAACAGGAATAACAGGAGCGACAGGAATAACGGGAGCAACAGGAATAACGGGAGCAACAGGAATAACAGGAATAACGGGAGCAACAGGAATAACAGGAATAACGGGAGCAACAGGAATAACGGGAGCAACAGGAGCAACAGGAGCAACAGGAGCAACAGGAGCAACAGGATTGACAGGAATAACGGGAGCAACGGGAGCAACGGGTCCAACAGGTCCAACAGGATTGACAGGAATAACGGGAGCAACAGGAATAACAGGAATAACGGGAGCAACGGGTCCAACGGGATCGACAGGAATAACGGGAGCAACAGGTCCAACAGGGTCGACAGGTCCAACGGGAGTAACGGGTCCAACAGGGTCGACAGGAATAACAGGAGCAACGGGTCCAACGGGGTCGACAGGAATAACAGGAGCAACAGGTACAAGTATCACGGCAACATATGCATTTGCAAATAATACATCGGGTACAGCAATATCGGTACTACTGGGTGGAACAAATGTCACACTCCCGAATAATCAAAATATCGGCCCAGGTATTACAGTGTCTGGGGGGAACACAGTATTTACGGCTGCAAATGCAGGGAATTATTATATTTCATATACAATTAATATAACAGCTTCATTATTAGTTAGTTCGCGAATTACAATTAATGGAGCAGCGCTTGCCGGGACTATCAATTCCCCTGCATTAGCAACTACATCATTTAGTGCAACAATTATTACAACTCTTGCAGCAGGAGATGCTATTAGTTTGCAATTATTTGGTTTGTTAGCTGTTGCAACATTATCAACGACTACACCTGGTGCAGTTTTAACGATTATAAGATTAAGCTAAGTAACGTGAACTCTCTTATTCTTTTAAGATTAGGAGAGTTTATACATATAATAAGAAGTTAACGAAGTAAAGCATAGTTATATAAAAGTCAGAATATTATGATTGTAACGTTGTTATGACTATAATATAATGAAAACAACATCATGAATGAACATTCATTTATTTTCACAAGTATTGGAAGGGGGAATGAGAGTGGAAAAACCTTGGCTGCAGAGTTATCCAGATGAAATTCCAGGGACAATTTCTTATGATATTCAGCCACTTCATAGATATTTAGAGAAAATGGCTGCTCGTTATCCAGAAAAGAAAGCGCTTCACTTTTTAGGTAAAGATGTTACATTTTCAGATTTCCATGACAAGGTAAAGAAATTTGCGAATTACCTTCAAAGGCTTGGTATTGAAAAAGGCGATAGAGTTGCGATTATGTTACCAAATTGTCCGCAATCTGTAATTGGTTATTATGGTACTTTGCTTGCGGGAGGGATTGTCGTACAAACGAATCCTCTTTATACAGAAAGAGAGCTTGAGTACCAACTTCATGACTCAGGGGCAAAAGTTATTCTTTGCCTTGATTTAGTGTTTCCGAGAGTTACTAACGTTCAAACTGCAACAAAGCTTGAGCACATTATCGTAACCCGTATTGCAGATTTTTTACCATTTCCTAAAAATTTACTTTATCCATTTGTACAAAAAAAGCAGGCAAATCTTGTTGTGAATGTGTCGGAAAGCGAAACGATTCATCTTTGGAAATCGGTAGAAAGGGAAAGTAGTACTAATGTTGAAGTTCCATGTGATCCTGAAAATGATTTAGCCCTTTTGCAGTATACAGGGGGAACGACAGGGTTTCCAAAAGGGGTTATGTTAACGCATAAAAACCTCGTTTCGAACACTTTAATGGGCGCACATTGGTTATATAATTGTAAAGAAGGAGAAGAGGTAATTCTTGGTGTTCTTCCGTTTTTTCATGTGTACGGGATGACAGCTGTAATGAATTTAAGTATTATGCAAGGATATAAAATGGTGCTTATTCCGAAATTTGATATGAAAATGGTTTTTGAAGCAATTAAGAAACATAAAGTTACACTATTTCCAGGAGCACCAACTATTTACATTGCTCTATTAAATAGTCCTCTTTTAAAAGAATATGATATTTCTTCAATTCAGGCTTGTATTAGTGGTTCTGCACCGCTTCCTGTAGAAGTACAGGAGGAGTTTGAGAGAGTTACAGGTGGTAAATTAGTAGAAGGTTATGGATTAACTGAGTCATCACCAGTTACACATGGGAATTTTTTGTGGGAAAAACGAGTTCCGGGAAGTATTGGGGTACCGTGGCCAGATACAGAGGCAATCATCATGTCACTTGAAACAGGAGAGGCATTACCTCCGGGTGAAATTGGTGAAATTGTTGTAAGGGGCCCACAAATTATGAAAGGGTATTGGAATAAGCCAGAAGAAACGGCAGCTGTATTGCAAGATGGCTGGCTTCATACAGGTGATGTAGGATACATGGATGAGGATGGCTTTTTCTATGTGAAAGATCGTAAGAAAGATATGATTGTTGCTAGTGGTTTTAACGTATATCCTCGTGAAGTAGAAGAAGTGTTATATGAACACGAAAAGGTGCAAGAAGTGGTAACAATCGGTGTTCCTGATCCGTATCGAGGGGAAACTGTAAAAGCGTTTGTTGTTTTGAAAGAAGGCGTAGAATGTTCTGAAGAAGAATTAGATCAGTTTGCACGTAAATATTTAGCAGCTTATAAAGTCCCGAAAGTATATGAGTTTAGAAGTGAGTTGCCGAAGACGACAGTCGGAAAAATTTTACGCCGTGTCCTAATAGATGAAGAGAAGAGAAAGAATGAGGATGAGCAAACGGGCTAAGGCCCTTTCTTTTTGAAAAAATAGGATTGACACTTTTCTAAATAGTCAGTATTATAAGAATATGAATGACTATTCATTCAGTCATCTTCTTGAAGGGGACAGTAAAGTGAAGAAAAATAGACCGAAATACAATCAAATTATTGATGCAGCAGTCATTGTGATTGCGGAGAATGGATACCATCAAGCGCAAGTTTCTAAAATTGCAAAGCAAGCAGGAGTAGCTGATGGCACGATTTATTTATATTTTAAAAATAAAGAAGATATATTAATATCCTTATTCCAAGAGAAGATGGGAGAATTTGTTGAAACAATTCGTCAAAAAATAGCAGGAATTGAAAGCGCTGTAGCGAAGTTATTCATGTTGGTAGAAACGCACTTCTTGCTGTTGTCACAAAATGATCCTCTTGCTATCGTTACGCAATTAGAACTAAGGCAGTCCAATCAAGACTTGCGCCTTAAAATAAATGAAGTATTAAAAGGCTACTTACAAGTTATGGATGAGATTTTAGAGACAGGTATAAAGCAAGGTGAATTTCAGGCGGATTTAAATGTTCGCGTGGCAAGACAAATGATCTTTGGAACAGTAGATGAAGTTGTGACCAATTGGGTAATGAGCGATCATAAGTATGATCTGGTCGCACTTTCAAAAACGGTACATGGGCTACTTATTGCAGCTTGTGGTTATCGTCAATAATGGGAGGGATCATGTTGAAATTCCTATCTGTAAAAGTTGAAGATCATATCGCGGTGGCGACGTTAAATCATGCTCCAGCTAATGCGATGTCTTCACAAGTTATGCATGACGTTACTGAATTAATCGATCAAGTGGAAAAGGATGATAACATTCGTGTTGTTGTTCTTCATGGGGAAGGACGTTTCTTCTCAGCAGGAGCAGATATTAAAGAATTTACATCTGTTACTGAAGCGAAGCAAGCGACAGAATTAGCGCAACTTGGACAAGTTACGTTTGAGCGCGTAGAAAAATGTTCAAAACCAGTTATTGCGGCAATTCATGGAGCGGCACTTGGCGGCGGCCTTGAGTTTGCTATGTCTTGCCACATGCGCTTTGCTACTGAAAGTGCAAAACTTGGTTTGCCTGAATTGACACTTGGATTAATTCCTGGCTTTGCAGGTACACAACGCTTACCACGTTATGTTGGGAAAGCGAAAGCTTGTGAAATGATGTTAACAAGTACGCCAATTACTGGTGCTGAAGCATTAAAATGGGGACTTGTTAACGGATTGTTCTCTGAAGAATCGTTTTTAGATGATACGCTTAAAGTTGCAAAACAAATTGCTGGAAAAAGTCCAGCAACAACTCGTGCTGTACTAGAGTTATTGCAAACGACGAAATCGTCTCATTATTATGAAGGTGTACAACGTGAATCACAGATTTTTGGTGAAGTATTTACGAGTGAAGATGGAAGAGAAGGTGTAGCAGCGTTTTTAGAAAAACGTAAGCCTTCATTTAGTGGCAGGTAGTTCAATTATTTTTTTAATATAAATTAACAGAATTTTAAAATTGATAGAATCTTTCTGAAAAACAAGGGGGTAAATGAAATGAACATCTACGTACTCATGAAACGAACATTTGATACAGAAGAAAAAATCGTAATTAAAAACGGTGCAATTTACGATGGCGAAGCGGAATTCATCATCAACCCTTACGATGAATATGCGATTGAAGAAGCAATTCAAGTAAGAGATGCACAAGGTGGAGAGGTTACTGTCGTAACAGTTGGTGGCGAAGATAGTGAGAAAGAGCTTCGTACTGCATTAGCGATGGGCTGCGATAAAGCGGTGTTAATTAATATTGAAGATGATGTTGAAAATGGTGACCAGTTCACGACAGCAAAAGTACTTGCTGAATATTTGAAAGATAAAGAAGTAGATTTAATTTTAGGCGGGAACGTTGCGATTGACGGAGCGTCTGGACAAGTTGGTCCACGCGTAGCTGAAGCGTTAAATATCCCATACGTAACGACAATCACAAAACTTGAAATTGATGGTACAAACGTGAAAATTGAGCGTGATGTTGAAGGTGATACAGAAGTTATTGAAACATCATTACCAGTTTTAGTCACAGCGCAACAAGGTTTAAATGAACCTCGTTATCCATCGCTTCCAGGTATTATGAAAGCGAAGAAAAAGCCGCTAGAAGAAGTAGAATTAGATGATTTAGATTTAGAAGAAGATGATGTGGAAGCAAAGACAAAAACAATTGAAATCTATTTGCCTCCTAAGAAAGATGCAGGAAAAGTGTTACAAGGCGAGCTGCAAGATCAAGTAAAAGAACTTGTATCGTTGCTCCATACAGAAGCGAAAGTAATCTAATAAAATACGAAATTATATATGCAGGAGGGAAAATCTATGGCTCGTAAAGTATTAGTAATGGGTGAAGTTCGTGACGGATCACTACGTAACGTTTCGTTTGAAGCGGTAGCAGCAGCAAAAACAATTGCAGAAGGCGGTGAAGTGGTAGGTCTTCTAGTTGGAGACAGCGTGGCCTCTTTTGCAAATGAATTGATTCATTACGGTGCAGATCGCGTTGTGACAGTTGAAAATGATAAATTAAAATCATATACGTCTGATGGTTATGCACAAGCGTTTTTAGCTGTATATGCTGAAGAAAAACCAGAAGGTATTGTATTTGGACATACAGCACTTGGTAAAGATTTATCGCCAAAATTAGCAGCGAAATTAGAAGCAGGTTTAGTTTCTGACGTGACGGCTTTAGAAGTTGAAGGTGGAAATGTTATCTTCACTCGTCCAATTTACTCTGGTAAAGCATTCGAGAAGAAGATTGTAACAAATGGTATATTATTTGCGACAGTGCGTCCAAATAATATCGCAACTCTTGAAAAAGATGAATCTCGCACAGGTGAAGCGTCTTCTATTACAGTTGATGTGAAAGACTTACGTACAATCATTCAAGACGTTGTCCGTAAAACGGCAGAAGGTGTTGATCTTTCTGAAGCGAAAGTTATTATCGCTGGCGGACGCGGTGTGAAGAGTGAAGAAGGATTTAAACCATTGAAAGAGTTAGCTGACGTATTAGGCGGCGCTGTTGGAGCATCTCGTGGTGCTTGTGACGCTGAGTATTGTGATTACTCATTACAAATTGGTCAAACAGGTAAAGTTGTTACACCAGACTTATACATTGCATGCGGAATTTCTGGTGCGATTCAGCATTTAGCTGGTATGTCTAACTCAAAAATAATCGTTGCGATTAACAAAGATCCAGAAGCGAGTATCTTCAAGGTAGCTGACTACGGTATTGTCGGTGATCTATTTGAAGTATTACCTCTTTTAACAGAAGAGTTTAAAAAGTTAAAAGTACATTCATGATTTGAGTACCCTTGAGTTCCAAGTGAAGTACCCCTATATATAGAAGAAGGTGAGAGATCCCCTGTCTCTCATCTTTTTAGTATTTCATCCATATTTTTATATAGTATAAAGGAACATTTTTTTGTTACAATACATAACGATACATAATATTCGCCACGTATAAAAGTTAATGATATACTCTTGGTAGAATATACTTGAAGGAGGAAATAAAATGGCAATTATAAATGCAAATGACCAAAGCTTCGCAGCTGAAACTAGCGAAGGTGTTGTATTATTAGATTTCTGGGCGCCTTGGTGCGGACCTTGTAAAATGATCGCTCCTGTATTAGAGGAAATCGATTCAGAGTTAGGCGAGAAAGTAAAAGTAGTAAAAGTGGACGTTGATGAAAATCAAGAAACTGCTCGTCAATTCGAAGTAATGAGTATTCCAGCTCTTTTCGTATTAAAAGACGGTAAAGTAGTTGATCAAGCGTTAGGATATAAACCGAAAGAAGCGTTAGTAGAATTAGTTTCTAAACACTTCTAAAATAAAGAAGCTACCATTTGGTAGCTTTTTTTATTTTCTTTTTTACAACCTTTCCGTTACAATAAAAGAACGTATGTTGGGTGTTTTGACATAGTATGTTTTTATGTGAAAATAAAAATGATAAGCATGTAGAAATGGAGGGAGACGAGTGCACGAGCATTTAAAAGAGAAGTTAGCAATTTTGCCCGATCAACCTGGTTGTTATTTAATGAAGGATAAACAGGGAACGGTTATATATGTTGGAAAAGCAAAGGTACTCAAAAATCGTGTGCGCTCGTACTTTACTGGTTCACATGATGGGAAAACACTTCGGCTTGTTGGAGAAATTGTTGATTTTGAATATATTGTGACTTCCTCAAATTTGGAGGCTCTTATTTTAGAGTTAAATTTAATAAAAAAATATGATCCAAAATATAATATTCAATTAAAAGATGATAAAACATATCCTTTCATTAAAATTACAGCTGAAAAACAGCCGCGCTTACTCATTACGCGAAATGTAAAAAAGGATAAAGGAAAGTACTTTGGGCCTTATCCAAATGCGCAAT
This sequence comes from Bacillus sp. NPDC057893, assembly GCF_042796455.1. Classification (NCBI taxonomy): domain Bacteria; kingdom Bacillati; phylum Bacillota; class Bacilli; order Caryophanales; family Bacillaceae; genus Bacillus; species Bacillus sp. NPDC057893. The sequence goes on from NZ_JBHVNG010000001.1 coordinate 338,250, forward strand.
CGGCACATGAAACAAAGAAATTATTAGATCGTATGTATCCACTTCGTAAATGTTCAAATATGCCAGATAAAGTTTGCTTGTATTATCATATGGGTCAATGTTTAGCACCTTGTGTGAAAGAAGTACCGGATGAGCAAAACAAAGAAATTGTTGATGAAATTATTAAATTCTTAAACGGTGGGCATAAAGAAATTCGTTCAGAATTAGAAACGAAGATGTATGAGGCTTCAGAGAAACTAGAATTTGAACGGGCGAAAGAGTTGCGAGATCAAATTGCTCATATTGATGCAATTATGGAAAAGCAAAAGATGATTATGAGTGATTTAGTGGATCGTGATGTGTTTGGGTATGCAGTTGATAAAGGCTGGATGTGTGTTCAAGTTTTCTTCGTTCGAAAAGGAAAGTTAATTGAGCGCGATGTTTCCATGTTCCCGATATATGATGAACCTGAAGAGGGTTTTTTAACTTTTATCGGTCAATTTTATGAAAACAGTAGTCATTTCAAGCCGAAGGAAATTGTTGTTCCAGGAAGTATAGATTCAGAATTAGTAGAGCGCTTTTTAGAAGTTGAAGCGACACAGCCGAAGCGTGGAAAGAAAAAAGATCTTGTGGAATTAGCAAATAAAAATGCGAAAATTGCACTAGAAGAGAAATTTCACTTAATTGAACGTGATGAAGAACGGACGATTAAAGCTGTTGATAATCTAGGAAAGCAACTAGGGATTGAAACACCCTATCGTATTGAAGCGTTTGATAATTCAAATATTCAAGGAACAAATCCTGTTTCAGCAATGATTGTTTTTATCGATGGGAAACCAGCGAAGAAAGAATATCGGAAATATAAAATTAAAACGGTCCAAGGGCCAGATGATTACGAGTCTATGAGGGAAGTTGTGAGACGCCGTTATACGAGAGCATTAAAGGAAAATTTACCTCTGCCAGATTTAATAATTATCGATGGGGGAAAAGGACATCTCACGGCTACAAGTGATGTTCTTGAAAACGAGCTTGGATTATATATTCCAATGGCTGGGCTTGTAAAAGATGAAAAACATAAAACATCACATTTAATTATTGGGGATCCGCCTGAGCCTGTTATGCTTACGAGGAATAGCCAAGAGTTTTATTTATTGCAGCGCATTCAAGATGAAGTACATCGATTTGCAATTACATTCCATCGTCAATTACACGGGAAATCTGTTATTCAATCCGCGTTGGATGAAATTCCAGGAATCGGTGATAAACGAAAAAAAGTATTGCTAAAACATTTTGGTTCATTAAAAAAGATGAAAGAAGCTTCCATATCGGAATTTGTCGAAGCGGGTATGCCGAAAAATGTAGCGGAGACAATTTATACTTATTTAACAGATAAGAAGACGTTGTAGTTTACAATGTCTTCTGTTTTTTGATATAATTTCTGAAGATTTAAAATAAACGCACCTAAATGAATATACAAAAAAGTCAACTAAACTTATATGTCTAGTTGACTGTAAGTAGATGCTACACTTCAATGAGATCTTTTATATCCCATTTAACAAGAAATGTAATAGAGTCTGAACGTTTTTTCTGTTCCTCATAGGACTCTGCAACGACGTTTCTTTGTCTTTGAATTTGCTCGGCGATAAATCCAGCTTCTAATTGATAAGATGAATGCCTTTTTTGTTTTTGACGCTCAGTAATAAGTGTACCTTTAAGTTGAAACTGCATTTCACGACGTTTATGTTCAATGATGCTTAAAGTACCCCAACCAGCTTTTTCAAAAAACTGAATGACTTCTTCAATTGTTTCTAGCGGATATTTTCTCGCAAGGTTTCTACCGGCCCAGTATAAAATACCATCTAAATCGTTACCAATTAAATCAGGTAGTAATTCTTCACGTAGCAATTCATAAGCGAAGGCGTTCAATGAAACATCTTCTAAAGATGTTATATCGATTGTATTTTTGCTCACAATATTCCCCTCTTTCTATAGGGCTTATTATATAACATTTTTCATTTATAAAAACAGATTTTTCTTAGGGAAAATCTGAATATATAAGAAGAAAAAAAGAATTGGCAAATTATATGCAAATTATGTATACGTTTTCTTGACGCTTCGACAAAAATAGGGGTAAAATGAACTTGGAATCAAATTATGCTGAAATATTTTGAATAATTTTTTCAGTTTTTCTTATGCCAATAGTGAAAAAACATTATTGTTGTAAATTAATCTGAAAACAGCAGTCAAACATTCAAGGGGGTAATGGGGACATGAAAGGCCGCGAGTATACGTTTCGTAAGTGGCACTCATTAATGGGGGTCATCCCGGTTGGTGTCTTTTTGACGCAACATTTAATTGTAAACAACTTTGCAACAAGAGGAGCAGAGGCTTTTAACAAAGCTGCAGGCTTTATGGAGCTCCTTCCATTCCGGTATGCGCTAGAAATTTTCATCATCTTTTTACCTATACTGTACCATGCTATATATGGCTTATATATTGCATTTACAGCTAAGAACAATGCGGTATCTTACGGCTATTTCCGTAACTGGATGTTCGTCTTCCAACGAATTTCAGGTATCGTTACGCTGATCTTCATTTCTTGGCACGTCTGGGAAACTCGTATTCAAGCATTGTTAGGTAAAGAGGTAAACTATGATATGATGGCAGATATTTTAAACAACCCATTTATGTTTGGTTTCTATTTAGTTGGTGTTGTTTCAACAATTTTCCACTTTGCAAATGGACTATGGACATTCTGCATAAGCTGGGGAATTACAGTATCTCCACGTTCACAAAGAATCTCTACTTATGTAACATTAGCTATTTTCTTAGGTCTATCTTATGTAGGTGTGAGTGCATTATTAGCGTTCATCGATCCACAGCTAGCAAACCAGTAAGGAGTGGGAGAGCATGAAAGGGAAACTTATAGTAGTCGGCGGTGGCTTGGCCGGCTTAATGGCAACGATTAAAGCGGCAGAAGCAGGAGTGAATGTTGAACTATTTTCTTTAGTACCAGTAAAACGTTCACATTCTGTATGTGCCCAAGGTGGAATTAACGGTGCCGTAAATACAAAAGGTGAAGGGGATTCTCCATGGATCCACTTTGACGATACAATTTATGGTGGGGACTTCTTAGCGAACCAACCACCAGTTAAAGCGATGTGTGATGCAGCACCTGGTATTATTCATTTAATGGACCGCATGGGTGTTATGTTCAACCGTACGGAAGAAGGACTTCTTGATTTCCGTCGTTTCGGTGGAACACAACATCACCGTACAGCATTTGCTGGCGCAACAACTGGTCAACAATTACTATATGCATTAGATGAGCAAGTACGTCGTCATGAAGTAGCAGGACTTGTAACGAAATATGAAGGTTGGGATTTCTTACGAGCTGTTGTGGATGATGAAGGTGTGTGCCGAGGAATCGTCGCGCAAGACTTACAAACTATGGAGATAAAAAGTTTCCAAGCTGATGCCGTAATTATGGCAACAGGGGGCCCTGGTATCATCTTTGGAAAATCAACAAACTCTATTATTAATACAGGTACAGCAGCGTCTGCTGTATATCAACAAGGTGCATATTATGCGAACGGTGAGTTCATTCAAATCCATCCAACGGCAATTCCTGGAGATGATAAGTTACGTCTTATGAGTGAATCTGCACGTGGTGAAGGTGGACGTGTTTGGACATATAAAGATGGTAAGCCATGGTACTTCTTAGAAGAAAAATATCCAGCTTACGGAAACCTTGTACCTCGTGATATTGCAACGCGTGAAATCTTTGATGTTTGCGTAGAGCAAAAACTAGGTATTAACGGTGAAAACATGGTGTACTTAGATCTTTCTCATAAAGATCCGAAAGAACTAGATATTAAACTTGGTGGAATTATTGAAATCTATGAGAAATTTACAGGTGATGATCCTCGTAAACTACCAATGAAAATATTCCCAGCGGTTCACTATTCAATGGGCGGATTATGGGTTGATTATAAACAAATGACAAGTATTCCAGGTTTATTTGCAGCAGGTGAGTGTGATTATTCTATGCACGGTGGTAATCGCCTTGGTGCGAACTCACTATTATCAGCAATTTACGGTGGTATGGTAGCAGGACCGAACGCAATTGAGTATATGAAAGGTCTTTCTAAATCATCTGATGCTGTTTCATCTACTGTATATGAGCAAAATGAATTAATCGAAACAGAGAAATTTAACAATATTTTAGCGCTTGATGGTAACGAAAATGCGTATGTTCTTCATAAAGAGCTTGGAGAATGGATGACAGATAACGTTACAGTAGTTCGTGAAAATAAAAAATTATTAGAAACAGATGCGAAAATTGAAGAGTTAATGGCGCGTTACAAACGCATTAACATTAACGATACAGCAAGATGGAGTAACCAAGGTGCTTCATTTACACGCCAACTTGCAAATATGTTTGAGTTAGCGCGTGTTATTACAATTGGAGCATATAACCGCAATGAAAGCCGCGGGGCGCATTACAAACCAGAATTCCCAAATCGTGATGATGCAAACTTCTTAAAAACTACGATGGCGAAATTTGAGGGAGAAGGAAAGGCACCAGCATTCCATTACGAAGAAGTGGATGTTTCATTAATTAAACCACGTAAACGTGACTATTCCTCAAAACATGATGTAGCTGCTAAGGGTGAAGAGAAGGGGGATAAGCAACATGTCTGAGAAAACAATCCGCCTCATCATTACGAGACAAGATGGACCAGATGCACAAGAGTTTGACCAAGAGTTTGAAATTCCATATCGTCCAAATATGAATATTATTTCGGCACTGATGGAAATTCGTCGTAATCCTGTTGATTCAAAAGGAAACCAGACGACTCCGATTGCATGGGATATGAACTGTTTAGAAGAAGTATGTGGTGCTTGTTCGATGGTGATTAACGGAAAACCACGTCAATCATGTACAGCTCTTATTGACCAGTTAGAACAACCAATTCGCTTAAAGCCGATGAAGACATTCCCGATTGTACGTGACTTACAAGTTGACCGTAGCCGTATGTTTAACGCGTTAAAACGTGTTAAAGCTTGGATTCCAATCGACGGTACGTACGACCTAGGACCAGGTCCAAGAATGCCAGAGAAAAAGCGTCAATGGGCATATGAACTTTCGAAATGTATGACATGTGGTGTTTGCTTAGAGTCATGTCCGAACGTAAACAGTAAGTCTGACTTTATTGGACCAGCACCGCTTTCACAAGCGCGTTTATTTAACTCGCATCCAACTGGTGAAATGCATAAAGCAGATCGCTTGCGTGCAATTATGGGTGATGGAGGACTTGCAAACTGTGGTAACTCTCAAAACTGTGTGCAATCATGTCCGAAAGGTATTCCATTAACAACTTCAATTGCAGCATTAAACCGTGATACAACAATTCAATCGTTCAAAGATTTCTTTGGTAGCGACAATAACTATTAATAAATATTGCCTCTTCATGTTGAAGAGGCAATATTTATAACTTTATATTTCTGTTTATTCTGTTTATTTTAAAGGCGAAAAGGAGAGGGAACGATGAAGAGAATTTCTTATATTGAAGACTTTGAGCAATGGGAGAGTGGTTTTTCATTTTATAATCCTGTCAAAGTTCGTTTTGGTGAAGTAGATATGTTTGGACATGTAAATAATGTCGTTGCTTTTACATATTTTGAAGAAGCTCGTATCGCATTGTTTAAAGAACTTGGATTTATGCAAGAATGGACACATGAATCTTCAGAAACGATGATCGTTGTTGCAGATTTACAATGCAATTTTATTAAACAAATTTATTTTGATGAGCAGTTGAAAATATATGTAAAGGCAGGAGCGGTTGGGAACTCCTCTTTAGATTTACACTATATGGTCAAAAATGCAGAAGGAGAAGTTTGTTTAGTTGGACGCGGTATGATGGTCCAAGCATCGAAAAAAACTGGAAGAGGCGAACCGTGGCCTGAGGAATGGAAGAAATTATTACAATAATAGAATAAAAGAAAAATAAGAGAGCGATTCGCTCTCTTATTTTTTGTCCTTCATTGCCTCTTCTAATGTTAGATGGTGCTTATATATGTATGCGGCATATGGATTGCCAACGTAGCGTAAGTGCCACGGTTCGTATGAATACTCTGTTGTCTCTGTTTTATCCTCTAAATAACGAATGACAAATCCGAACTCATGGGCATGTTCTGCAACCCATTTTCCTTCTGCTGTCTCTCCGAAGATTGGTTCTAATTGGAATTTAGCAGATTTTGAGCTAATATCCATTGCTAGACCAGTTTGATGCTCGCTTGTTCCAGGAATTGCACTTACCGAATCAGCCTCAGCTTTTCCTTGGCGTTTAATATATGTATTATGTAATGACTGTTGGCGTTTGTAAGAACGGTAACCTGAAACTGCTGTAAGTTCTAAACCTTCTTCTTTGGCTGCTTGGAACATTTTTTCAAGAGCGTCTGCAGCATCTTTGCGAAGCAATGTTTTCTCTTTATCTTTTGGACTAGTAAATGGTACGTTCGGTTTCGTTAAATCTTCTGGAATGTACCCATTTGGTAATTTACGATGTTTATTGACTAATACAAGAGCAGAATCTGGATTTGTTACAACGGAAAAATTATCATCTAGTTTCTTTGCATTATGATCAGCTTTTGGAAAAGCAGGAATCTCTTCTTTTGGATGGTTACTATGTTTTTGACTTTCGACAGCTTTCGCCTCATTTTGCAGTGGTGATTTAGAACCAAAGTAAGCGAAAGATGTGATACCGATTACAATAGTAGCGGCAGAAATAATTATTATTTTTTTCATGATGCCCTGTAATCACAGTCCTTTCTTAATAAAATATGTATCGTTTTTATTATAAGTTTAGTTTGTTGAAAAAGAAATATAAGAGTCGTAACGTAATAGAAATGCAAAGAAAATGTCAGAAAATGTGTGAAAATGTAGTATTTTTTCATATAATTCATTTCTTATCTTTCATGAAGTGCATTTTTTATGTAATATATGTATATAAGAAGATGTAGCGATTATCGAGAATAAAAGACTTCTTGTATAGACTAGGAGTGAATGGGAATGGATTTTGCAACAATTATTGGAATCATTTTAGGAGTATTAGCGGTAGTCGTAGGGATGGTCGTCAAGGGCGCTGACATAACAGCCTTACTAAATCCTGCCGCAGCACTAATTATTTTCGTCGGTACATTTGCTGCAGTGTGTATTGCATTTCCGATGAATCAACTAAAAAGAGTTCCAAAATTATTTAAAGTTCTTTTTGGTTCAAATAAAAAAGATTTAAGTTATGAACAATTGCTAGAATTATTTGTTCATTGGACATCTGAGAGTAGAAAATACGGTATTTTGTCTTTAGAGCAACAATTAGATGAAATTGAAGATGAATTTCTTTTGCGTGGTATGAAATTTGTTATTGATGGTGTATCTGCGGAAGATTTAGAACAAATTTTAGAAGCCGAATTAGAAGCAATTGAAGAGAGGCATGCAAAAGGAGCTGCTATTTTCTCACAAGCAGGTACATATGCACCTACATTAGGGGTTTTAGGTGCTGTTATTGGTCTTGTAGCTGCTCTTGGTAATTTAACTGATATTGACAAGTTAGGACATGCTATTTCAGGTGCGTTTATTGCAACGATTTTTGGTATTTTTTCAGGTTACGTATTATGGCATCCATTTGCAAACAAATTGAAGCAAAAGTCTGCTGCTGAATTAGAGAAGAAACGTTTAATTATTGATTGTTTATTAATGTTACAAGAAGGTACATATCCGTTTATTATGAAAAACCGCATTTTAGGTGCGCTTTCTGCAACTGAGCGTAAGAAGCTAGAAAAAGGAGCGGAAAAAAATGCGGAGTAAGAAAAATAGAAGAGGCAAAAAGAAAAAACATGAAGAGCATATTGATGAAACTTGGTTAATTCCGTATTCTGATATGCTAACGTTGTTGTTTGCTTTGTTTATTGTTTTATTTGCAATGAGTAGTATAGATGCTGCGAAATTTAAACAGATGGCAGTAGCTTTTCGAAGTGAACTAGCAGGTGGAACAGGAAATAAAGAGTTTTTAAGTGATCAAAAGCCGAATGAAGAGAAAGAGTTATCGGCAAGTAGTCTTGAGGCAGAACAAATAAAAAAACAAGAAGAAGCTAGAGCCAAAGAAAAAAAAGAAATGGATGAGTTGAAAGTATTACAAAAAAAGATTGATCAATATATTAATGAGAACCAATTATCTTCTTCTTTTAAAACAGATTTAACTGAAAAGGGATTAATGTTAACAATATTAGAAAATGTATTATTTGACTCAGGGAAAGCGGATGTGAAATTGGAATCATTAGGGATTGCAAAGGAGATGTCTAGCTTACTTGTTTCAGCATCACCTCGTGAAATTACAGTGTCTGGTCATACAGATACTGTTCCTATTGCAAATGCTCAGTTTGCATCAAACTGGGAGTTAAGTACACAGCGTGCAGTTAATTTTATGCAGGTGTTACTCCAAAATAAAGAATTGCAACCAGAAAAATTTAGTGCAATTGGTTACGGAGAATACCGTTCAATTGCACCAAATGATACGCCAGAAGGAAAAGCGAAAAATAGACGTGTAGAAGTGTTTATTTTACCTTTAACAAGAAATACGCAATAAAAGAGGATGGCGAAAGCCATCCTCTTTTTTATTTTGTATCAAATGATTTTAAGTTGTCACGACGAATTTTGTCTTTTTCTGTATCTGATTTTTTGAAATCATAGTCATATAAAGCGCCTTCCCAATCGCCATACATTGGGTTAGGGAAAATGATGAATTTCTCACCAAATTGTGCTTTTGAATCTGCGACTGTTTGATTGCGATCTTTTACAGATTTCCCATCAAAACCAGTGAAATCAGATAAGTTGTCACCGAAGAATAGGACGATGTCATGTGTTTGAGAAACAAGTTCACGACGCTTTTCTTTCCCTTTTTCTTTCGGGTCTTGTAGTAGTATGTGTTCTTTCGTTGCTTGAGGAGCACCTACGCGCTCAAGGTTTTTAATTGTTGCATCTAGTTGATTCGTTTTACGATTTGAGATGTAGTAAATATCTACACCTTTAGACTCTGTATATTTTAAGAAATCAATTGCGCCTGGAAGAGCTTCAGCTTCAGCCTTATTAATCCAATCGTCCCATTTATAAGGATAGCCTTTTCCTGTTTTTACGCTCATTGCTTGATGAGGACTGTTATCTAAAACAGTTTCATCTAAATCAAGTACGATAGCAGGTTTTTTGTTTGTGCCTTTTGCAAGAGCTGCATCAAGCTTCAATTGACCAATATTATATCCTTGGTAGTATAGTGCTTTCGTTTCACCAGCTGTTTGATACCATAAATCAGCCATCAATTGCTGGTCTGTTAATTTTACTTTTTCTTCTTTTGCCACTGTTTTCTCAGCTGTTCCTGAACATGCTACAAGCGATGTAGAAAGAACGGCTACAGATAATAAAGTGGTAATACCCCTCTTCATCTTCATATGTACCCTCCTTGATGTTAGTAAATCATTTAATATTATATATTAAAATATAATATTTTTATATGAACATTTGCATATTGTCTTCTGTATATATAGTAGTATGCTCTATATTAATAAGATGAGCAAAATAATGAATGTTATTTTGACAAGTTTAATTGTCGTAATGACAAATATAATTGACAAATAAAGTTTTGTTATTTACAATTTTAACTAAATAGAACAAATGATGGATTAAGGCGATGTTACATACTAAGAGGATGAAGCGTAGTGCTATATTTTATCCTGAATAAACATAGTCTTTGAAAGAGAGTATGAATGACACTAAAGGGGAGGCTTTATACTTTGAGTTTACAAATTCAAAACTTAACGAAACTATTTGGGGAATCAAAAGCAGTTAATGGTTTGCAAATTTCGTTACCAAAAGGTGAAGTACTAGGATTACTTGGACGAAATGGTGCAGGGAAAACAACGACAATTAAAATGTTACTAGGTTTATTAACGCCAAATGAAGGTTCTATTACGTGGGATGGAAAGTCATTTGGTGATAGCGGGGTAACAATTGGATATTTACCAGAAGAAAGAGGACTATATACAAAAAGTAGAGTAATAGATCAGTTGCGATATTTTGGTAGATTAGAAGGAATGACGAAAAAAGAAGTAGATCTTGCAATTGATCACTGGTTAGAGCGATTAGCAATCCCAGAATATAAATTTAAAACGGCAGGGGAGCTTTCGAAAGGGAATCAACAAAAAATTCAATTGATTGCTGCTCTTCTTCATGATCCAGAACTTCTTATTTTAGATGAACCATTTAGCGGACTTGATCCAGTTAATGCGGGAATGTTAGCTAATATTATTGGAGAACAAGTACAGAGTGGAAAGACAATTATTTTATCAAGTCATCGTATGGAGCAAGTAGAGGCTTTTTGCCAACATGTATGTATTTTGAAAAAAGGCGAAGCGGTCGTAGAAGGACAGTTAAGTGATATTAAGAAAGAATACGGTTTCCGTAATTTAACGATTGAAGATACAGTAGAGAATGAAAAGGGATTAGAAGCTATACACGTTCCGTATGAAAAACAACAAGGCCTTCTTTATGTAAAAGTACAAGGCGATGCAGAAGCTCTAAAGATTTTGCAACAGTTGCAAGAGCAAGGTATTAGCTTACGACAATTTAAAATGTTAGAGCCGACGTTAAACGAAATCTTTGTAGAGAGGGCGAAATAAAGATGCGTAAATTTTCTCATGTATTTTCATTTTATTTTAAGGAAGCGTTTTTATCTAAAAAATCATTAATTACGAGTGCGATTTTATTTTTGGTTGTGTTTGGGATTTTTGCATTTAATCATTTTACTTCAGGCGATGATAAAAATAAGGATAAAGATAAAATTGCAGTTGTAGTAGAGAGTTCCACATACAAAGTACAAAAAGAAGAGCTAAATAAGTTATTGCCATCAGCAAAAATAACGGTCGGTTCAAAGGGTGATTTTGATAAACTGCATAAACAAGTAGAAGAGGGCGATTTAGACGGTCTATTCCATGTGACGGAAAAGGATGGGGCTCCAGCAGTTACATATATGTATAATGGATTTCCAAGCCAAGCAACTTCTGCGATTATGGCGGGTTATTTAAAACAACAATATACGATGGTGACGATTGCAAAAAATAATGTTTCACCAGAAATTGCGCAGCAATTACAAGCAGAAATTCAAGTAAAGCAAGAAGCGATAAAAGATCGTACATCTTCTTTCGGAATTGCATATTTCTTTACATTTGCGTTGTATATGTTTATTGTAGCTTTCGGAAATACAATCGCAATGAATATTGCATCTGAAAAGGCGTCACGTGTAATGGAAGTAATGCTTCCGAAAGTAAAGCCTCTTACGATGATGTATGCGAAAATCTTAGCGGTTGTTTCAACGGCGTTATTGCAACTTGTAATATTGGCTTGTGGTTATCTTATTCCTTATTTGTTAGGTTGGGTCGATTTAGAAAGTGCTTCATTATTTGGTGTTCCCATTGACTTTACAAAATTAGATGCAAAGGTTATAAGTATGTTCCTTGTTTATTTCATTACGGGGTATTTACTTTATGCGATGATGTACGCTGCGGCTGGAGCTGTTGTGTCTAAGACAGAGGATTTACAAGCTGTATCTTTCCCAGTAATGATTTTGATCATGGCTGCATTCTTCATTAGTATTAAATCATTAAGTGATCCGAATAGTACTATTGTTGTTGTAAGTTCGTATGTTCCGTTTTTCACACCGATGGTTACCTTCTCGCGGATTGTAGCTGGTGAAGCTGGTATGTTAGAGATTACGATAACATTAGTAGTTTTATTGGCGACGATTGGTATATTAAATGCTATTACAAGCCGTATCTATGTAAATGGTGTAATGAATTACTCTGATAAAGTGAAGTTTAAAGATTTGGCGAAATTTATAAAGCGTCAATAATGGGAGAAAAGCATGATTTTCTAATGGAATCATGCTTTTTCTTTATGTATAAATTAAAAATAGTATATAATAATAAGAGTTGTCTTTTAATAGAATGAATAAAAAGGAGGGTGTGCAGATGGGAATTAGTAGTCGTTTTACAGTAGGTGTTCATATGTTAACGTTACTTGCAATAGATCGAAACTCTCGCTGTACCTCTGAATGGATTGCTGGTAGTGTGAATACAAATCCAGTTGTGATTCGTCGCATTACAGGAATGTTGAAGAGAGCAGGACTTGTTGATGTACAAGCTGGTAAAGGTGGTACGACACTTGCTCGTGATTTAGATGAAATTACATTACTTGATGTATATAAAGCTGTGGAAGTTGTAGAAGAAGGACATCTATTTTCTTTCCATGAAAATCCCAACATTGAATGTCCAGTAGGAGCTAATATTCAATCGGTATTAGAGATTGTTTTAATACAATCGCAAGAAGCGATGGAAAACGTACTTGCAAATGTAACGGTGCAGCAATTAGTTACAAATTTAAAGTCGAAAATTAAAGAATAAAAAAAGCGAGCTTCCTCATGATGAGGGCTCGCATTTTTTTATTCGGAAATATTGAAAATTCTATTTTTCAGTATTTAAAATAAACTTTCCTACAACAGCTGCTACGATACCACCAAAAATTGGGGCAACGATGAACACCCATAGTTGAGAAATTGCTTCTCCGCCAGCGAATAGAGCTGGTGCGATACTACGAGCTGGGTTAACAGATGTTCCAGTTAACGGAATACCTAATAAGTGAATTAATACTAATGTGAAACCAATTACTAGTCCAGCTAAAGAAGAACTTCCCTTTTTACCTGTTACAGCAACGATAACTAAAACAAATACGAAAGTTAAAATGAATTCAACTAAAAATGCTCCAGATAAACCAAGAGTTCCAAAACTATTTTGTCCTAAATTATCTAAAGGTAATTTAGCAGATCGTAAAATTGTTACTAACGTTGCAGTTCCTAATAAACCACCTAAAATTTGGGCTAATAAATAATAGCTAAGTTCCATAGCGTTCATTCTTTTATTGATGAACATAGCGATTGATACTGCTGGATTAATATGACACCCAGAAATTGTTCCAATACTATATGCCATAGCCACGATAGATAATCCGAAAGCCATAGCGATACCTAACGTTCCAATTCCTTCAATTCCGCCACCAATGACAGCTACTCCAGTTCCGAATAATACAAGTACAAATGTACCAATAAATTCAGCAATTGCTTTTTTTAACATAATTTACCTCCTATTAATGCGCATGAAACGTATTATAACATAGGTTTTAGTATAAATAGCTAATGAAATACTATTCTGATAAGGCGAAATAGGGAGACAATAAAAATAGATATGGTTCTATAAAGAAGAACCATATCCATTTTTATGCTGATTTTTTTTGTTTAATGACTGGAACAGAACGGTTTAAAACACTATTTACGACCATTCCTAACATTATAATAATCATCCCAATCAGTGACAGACCGCTAGGGAATGAACCATTTAAGAAAATAATCTCACCAAGCACAGTGAAGACCATCGTTCCAGCTTGTGTTGCTTCAACAGCTCCAAGTAAAGCAAGATTGTTTTTTGCTAAGTCAGTAGCAAAGAAAAATGTCATCGTCGCAATAACTCCGGAACATAATGCTAATAAAAATCCTTGCATCATTTGATTTGATGATGGAATACCGGTAGTGGAAAATCCGTATATAGCAAGTAGAATTGTAATAGGGAGACTTCCGATTGCCATTCCTAATACACGTTGGAATGTATCAAGACGCCCGCCAACAAGTTCCATCATTTTTCGGTTACCGAAGGGATATAAGAAAGCTGCTAAAACGACAGGTAAAAAACCAGAAATGAATTGAGTCATTGTAATATGCCCCGCTTCAGTAGCTTGCATACAAAGTACACCAAGTAAAATAAATAAAGCGACGTATAAACTGCGCAGTGGGATTTTTCCACGTACAAGTTTTGTACCTGATTTTGTTTCTATTTTAATGAAGAATAATGGCGATAAAAGTAAACCTGCTAATATCGTAACTTGCCAAGTTCCAGCAACGAGCCAAGCTGGAGAAAAAACAGCTGCGAAACTTAATAAAGAATAGAAGCCGATGCCAGCGACAGAGCCCCACCCGATCCATACAAATGGATGTTTTTTTAATTCTTCCCATAAAGCTCCTAAGTTTTTGCGAAATAAAACGATAAGGAATAAAATAGGGAGAGCAAATAGAAAACGGAAGGAAGCAGTCCAAGCCCAGCTTGTTCCAGATACATTCATTGCTCTGTTAATAATAAAGGTTGCAGAAAAAAAGGCCGATGATAAAAGACCTAGTAGTATTGCGCGCATGAAGTATGGCACTCCTTTCGAAATTGAGTATTTATGTATATTATAATATACTTAAAGTGAATAAAAGTAAACTATTTTATATTTTAAGGTGGTTTTATAGATGAAAGAAAATGAGGACATGCAAACAAAAGAAGTGATCCAGCAAGTAGGTCAGTTATTAAGACAAATTCGAAATGAACAAAAATTAAGTTTAGAAGATTTAGCCCAAAAGACAGGTGTTAGTAAATTAACGCTAGGGAAAATTGAAAGAGGTGAAACGAATCCGACATTAGCTGTCATCTGGAAAATTACGAAAGGGTTATCAATCCCTTTATCGAGATTGATGGTTGTTGGAGAGCCTGTAGCTGTTGCGCGCTGCGGAGAAGGATTTGCAGTAGATGTAGGACAAGCATGGCATTTAGAAACGATGTTCCGTTACACGAAAGAAACAGGGATGGAAATGCACCGAGCTTGTTTAAGAGCGGATAGTATATATGAACCTGAAGCTCATCATGAAGGGGCAATCGAACTTGTAACAGTAATGAAAGGGAAAGTTTCTATTCAAGTGGAGAACGATGTGTACGTGCTAAATGAGTTTGATTCCATTCAATTTGAAGCGAATAAGAAACATAGTTATAAAAATGAAGAGGATGAAGTGGCCGTATTACATTTAACGATGAAATATTCTTCGTGAAAAAATCACCTATAGAATTCTATAGGTGATTTTTTATATGCTCTTCTTAAGTATATGAAGTGATGCCATTAGTACGAACGTGGCATAAGTAATAAACAAATAAAATAAACTAAAAATCCCGTTCCAAAACATAAAACAGCAATGACCCAAAGGATACGAATGAGAGTAGAGCTAATATCGAAATATTCTCCTAAACCACCACATATACCAAATAGCATTTTATCAGTTTCGGATTTACATAATTTTTTTGACATATAACGATCAACTCCTTTTTTATATGAAGCTACATACTTCTATTCTATATGGAAATTTATGAGAAGACTATGAGGTTGTATTACATTTTTTTAGAGAAACGATCATATTAATTGTCTTAATTTTCAGCTGATATTAAAATTATAGTAAGAGGTATGAGATGATTTTTAATAAAGGGTGGGGAAATAGAGATGACAGTATATTGGTTGACTAATGTAATGGTTGAATCAAGGTATGCATATGAAGAAGGGGAAATTTCACGAACAGAAACAGAATTATGTAGTTTACTTATTGAAGATGGACGAATTAAAAAAATTATAGAAGGGATTGTTCAAGAGGAAGGGATAGTAACTCTTGATGCCAATCGCTTATTAATTTTGCCTTCTTTCGAAGAGATGCACATTCATATTGATAAAACGTATTATAGTGGGCCTTGGAAAGCTTGTATGCCAGCAGAAAGTATTTTTACACGTTTTAATGAGGAAGAGAAGATTTTGCCAAAGCAATTAGCAACTGCTCAAGACAGGGCGGAAAATATGCTAGAGTTACTACTTCGAAATGGTGCAACGAATATTAGAACGCATTGTAATGTTGATCCAATTATTGGACTTAATAATTTGGAGGCGACGTTAGCTGCATTAGAAACATATAAAAATCGGATGTCTGGTAGAATCGTTGCTTTTCCGCAACATGGATTATTACGCAGTAATTCTGTACAACTTGTGAAAGATGCGATGCGTATGGGTGCGAATCTAGTCGGTGGAGTGGATCCAGCTACAGTGGATAATGATATCGAAAAATCATTACATACAATTATGGATATCGCAGTAGAATTTAATGCAGATGTTGATATTCATTTGCATGATGCGAATAATCTGGGAACGTTTACGATGAAGAGGTTGGCAAGCTTAACAGAAGAAGCAGGGTGGCAAGGGCGTGTAACAATTAGTCATGCGCTTGGACTTGGTGGTGTTACTGATAAAGAGGCTGAAGAAGTGGCAGAAAGACTAGCGGCTTTAAGTATTGATATTACTTCAACCGTGCCAATTGGTAAACAAGTAATCCCAATTCCATTATTAGATAAAAAGGGTGTTAAAGTTTCATTAGGAAATGATAGTATTACAGATCATTGGTCGCCGTTTGGAACTGGCGATATGCTTCAAAAGGCAAATCGATTAGCAGAGCGTTTTGGATGGGGTGACGAAAGGTCTTTAGGAAAAGCACTTCGCTTTATTACGGGAGGAAAAGGAACGTTAAACAATGAAGGGAAACGAGTGTGGCCAAATGTAGGAGATGAAGCAAGCTTTGTTTTAACGAATGCA
This sequence comes from Bacillus sp. NPDC057893, assembly GCF_042796455.1. Classification (NCBI taxonomy): domain Bacteria; kingdom Bacillati; phylum Bacillota; class Bacilli; order Caryophanales; family Bacillaceae; genus Bacillus; species Bacillus sp. NPDC057893. The sequence goes on from NZ_JBHVNG010000001.1 coordinate 354,820, forward strand.
ACATGTACTGCTGAAGCGGTAGCGCGTCAAACAGAAAAGCGTTTAGTCGTGTATAAAGGGAATATTGTTGTTGGAAGTTTAAATGAGGTGGAATTAAATAATCTTGTGTAGAAGAATCGTTTAAATAATTTGAGGAGGGTTCTAATTGAGAATATAGAACTCTTCTTTTTTATTCTTACAATATATTTCGTATAGGAAAGCTAGAAGGGATGAAAAATTTGGACAATCAACATAATCAAAATCATATTATGGGAACTTTGCAATGGTTTATATTTTTATTAGCGAATTCAATCGCACTACCAATTGTCGTTGGTGGGTTATTTCATCTTACGACGGAAGAAATATTTTATTTAATGCAGCGTACGTTTTTTGTAGTTGGTATATCTTCTTTTTTACAAGGGTGGCTTGGACATAGACTACCAATTGCAGATGGGCCAGCTGGATCTTGGGTTGGTGTATTTACCGTACTTGCTTATGCAACTGTCGGGCAGGATCAATTACATAGTACGTTGCAAATTTTAGAATTAGGGATGATGGTTGCTGGAGTAGTTTTAATAGGACTAGGAGTAACGGGGTTTATCGGACGTATTTTATTTTTATTTACGCCGCTCGTGACAGGAACGTTCTTACTGCTATTATGCTTGCAATTAAGTGGTGTGTTTTTAAAAGGAATGTTAGGGATTACAACTACTGTTTCTCAAATTGATGGATTTACAGCATTGATCGCTTTCGGCATATTTTTGTTCGTGGTCATACTCTCCAACTTCGGAAAAGGTTTTGTCAAAAGCTATGCAGTTTTAATAGGATTAATTAGTGGGTGGATTATTTTTCTAATTGCAGGGAAAGTGACGATTCCGTCTCAAGTAACTCATTTTGTGCAACTTCCACAGATATTTGCTTGGGGACTTCCGAAATGGAATACAGGTATGGCAGTATCAAGTTTCGTTATGGTATGTATTTTAGTTTCAAATACAGTGGCAGCTATTATAGCAATTAATCAAGCTACCATTCATAAAGCGACTATTGAACAAAAACAGTTGAAGGATGGTACGTGGGTTGGAGGGATTTCACATATCATTTCCTCCGTGTTTTCAACTGTAGGTGTCGTTCCGTTACCAGCAACGGCAGGATTTATACGCTTAACAAAACAAAAATATATACGATCGTTCTTAATGGCATGTGCGTTACTAGTCGTAATGTCTCTTTTTCCAAGTATTATTCGTTACTTAGCATCGTTACCATCCGCTGTTGCATCTGCAGTTTTAATGGCTTCGTTCGTACAGCTAATTGGAATTGGGTTAAATAATATAAAACAAGTGGAGCTTAATGAAAGGAATGTAACGATTTTAGGAGTTGCGATATTATTTGGTTGCGGTGTTATGTTTTTACCGTCTGGAGCACTCCAATCGTTGCCGTCTGTTATGCAATATATATTTGGAAATGGTTTGTTTGTAGGTACAGTTGTAAGTATATTACTAGAACAAATATGGCGCATTAAAAAGTAAGTGGATAAAATGAGTGCACGCACTGTATAAAAGTCTAAAATAACATAAGAAATAAAGCCCATTTTCATTCACCACCTGCACATTTCGTTCATACAATATCTTGACTAAATAAACACCCAACTTACACATATACAGCTCTGGCTTAAGCAAGGAGGGTTATACCAGTTGAAGGAAAAAGCGTATCAATCTAAACCGTTACTCACAAAGAGAGAAAGAGAAGTATTTGAATTACTCGTTCAAGATAAAACAACGAAGGAAATTGCAGGTGAACTTTTTATAAGTGAAAAAACAGTACGCAACCACATCTCAAATGTAATGTGTAGTATTTGCAAATATATAGTGCAAAGAAAAAATGGAATTTGTTTATTTGCTATTTAAATAAGGGTTTTTGTGGTAATCATATGTAAGACAGCTATTTTTCTAATATATAGAATTGATTGGAATTATCATTTTTGAGGCAAACGGTGCTAATTATAAAATAAATCCATAAAATGTATGAGAGGAATATAACTAATTCTTGTGAAAATACAGAAAGAGGTGATAAAATGGATATAAAAAATGAGGAGGGACAAGAGATGGAAAAAGTTATAGAGCGCCAATCGAATGAGTCCTATCCAAATCAAGATGGTCAAAACAACGAAAAGAATTTTGATCAATATGAAAAAGCTTGGAAACAGCTATCTCCAGATTCGATTAAACAGCTAAGTAAATTAGTAAGTGGGGATATTGAAGAAGAATAGATTTGGGGGATTTGTACAGATGTCTAGTAGCCGAGTGTCAAGTGAGCAAATTAAGCGGGGAAATATCTATGAAGTTGCAGTTCCATTTTCTGATGGGAGACCACTTACTTTTTTTGAAGCTGATCCAAAATTAGGAGAAAATGTTGGAAGGGCAGTAAAAAAAGAGCATGGTTTTGAACCAGAATATGATGCAAAAACAAGCACGAAGAAAGCAAGAATTGTATCTGTGATCGTTAAACATAAAACAAGGTTATGCGTAGTTTTACAAAGTGACTTGTTTAATGGAAATGAAAACTATGATCATGTGTACGTTGCACCAATTGCTACGATTCACTCGCGAGAAGAAAAAACAGAACTTATTAAAAGATTAAAAGAAAAAAATGATATACCACAACTCCACTACATAGATTCTCATACTGGAAAACCTGCTTATGTAAACGTAGGAGATATCAAAAGATTACACAAATCTTTGATTTTAAAGACAACTTCGCATTCACCTTTATCTTCAAAAGCAATGAGAGAGATATCAAAAAAAATGCAAACGTTGATGGGTATGCCCCAAGATTCTGAAAGAACGGGTCGAATCAATACAGAGAGATCAGAATAGAGAAATTCTTGTTTCGAGAGCAATAAATTATTAGGCTAGTCCATTTGGATTTGTTGTATATAATTAGGGGGAGATTAGGTTTAAGATACCTCCTTATTCAAATTTAAAAATGGAGAACATAGAATACCGGGAGTAGAAAAACATGTTTGAAAGCCTTAGAGGTCTGTTTTATAAAGTAGAAGGACAAGAAAACTCCTGATTAATCTGGGGTTTTTTATTTTTTAAATAAAAGTCATAAAAACAGAAATTCGAATGATTAATTGGATATAGTATTGAAATCTGATTGGTTGTATATTTTGTTATTTTCAAGAAGAACGATATTAAGATGAAGTGTAATGTGTACGGAATTTTACTGTTTGATTTTGTACGATAAAAATTTAATAACTAAATATCTACAAGGAATAGGGTAGTCCATGAAGTGTGTTTGCATATAGTGGTGATGAGGTGATGCTTCATGACAACAAAAACATCCCCACTTAAACTTGGAAATGAAGTATATGGTACTGTGAAAATTGAGAAAGCCTTTTTGGAAGCTTTGGAAATGTATTTTATAAAACAGCAAGACAAAAAAACTCCTGTTTAATCAGGAGTTTTTTATTTTTCTGAAGAGGATAACATAGTAAAGATGGTTATTCGGTTTTATAGATCCATACATACTTTTCACCTATATAAGAATCCCAATATTTCCACTGCCAAGGTGGAGGAGGGGAATCTTGATAATATAATTGATAAAAGATATTTAACCATTTAAGTGAATAATGGTCGATTTTTAAAGAATGGTATAACGTGCTGGGGATCGGAAAAGCTTGCTGATACCCACCACTCCCTTTACTTGAATGATGGTAAATATGAAAATATTCATCTAGAGGTAACTTTTTTAAATCTGCAGTGTAGAATAGAAATCCATAGTTTTTGGCTGCTTCAAAGAAATCGATAAGAGATCTAACGTTTGGATATTGTTTTGTTTTTATTCCGTTATTTAATGTAATAAGTTTCATTTGCTTGGTACCTCCTAAAAAAGAAGAAAATTGTATTCTAACAATCAACCTATATCAAGTTATGAAATTAAAGAAATCATTATATTTAATGATTGTTTATTACGATTAATTGATTGTAGATTGTCACATATCGATCACCGTTTAGGATTGTATGTTCTGGAGCTCCGTAAAAAACATTATTACTTCCATACTCTTTAATGAGAGAATGAACAATTTCTTGCAGAGTTTGTTTCAAATCATCTTGACTGTATGAAATATCAGCTTCTTGAAACATGTCTTCAATAGAGTCAATGTAATCATCCCCAATAAAGTTGCCACCATCTTCAAACTGGATGTGTATCCAATCTATATAGCTTTCAACTACTTGTGCCAGTTCTTTTTTCATGTATATTCAGCTCCTTAATTAGAAAAAAGAGAACCTCTTTTTATAAAGGTTCTCCTTTTTTTATAAATTTATTCATATTTATAAAATTAATTCATAATAATGAATAAAGGATAGACAGGTTGTTCATAATGAAAGTAGTGACACTATTGAGATTGCTGATATATTTCTAAACCTTTCTCGATATGGGACATAAAATAATCTGCTAATTCTGGATTTTCATCATGAGTTTTTTGTAATACTTGGCATAATCGTTGTAGGCGAAAAGCAATTTCATGCTTTGGGGAATCTGTTTCCTGGGTGAGAGCAGGGAACAGGTTCAGTTCTTCTTGTATTTGTTCTAGAAATGCAAGTGAAACAGTATCAGTTTTCATTGTTTCTAAATTACTGAGGTAGCCAGGTGATACATGTAATTTTGCTGCGAGATCATTTAGTGTAATCCCTTTGTGTTTTCGTAATGTTCGGATGGTCTGCCCGAGATGTTGTAACAAGTAAATACCTCCCTTAATTAGTTCTTAAACAAATATTTTATCTATAAAAATATATGCAGTTGGGGAAGAAAACAGACTTTTTATAAATAACTTTTATGAAAATGAAATGGTAGAAGGAGTGGGATTTTTGAAAGATACAGAAGCAATCGGGTACATTGTAATGGGAGTAAGTAGGATGGGGTATGGATTAGATGGTATATTTCAGACAATGGACACCGCTCAAAAGATGTTAACTCAAACATTAAAAGAAGAATTATGGAATGAAGATGTCTTAGAGGTAGTTGAAAAATTAGGACATGAAATAGAAATAAATGAAGGCGAGTTAAAATCTGAAATGTGTTGGAGTTTTGATGTTCACACGGAAACCGAAGCGGGGATCATTTATAAAAAATTCATGGATTTAAAAAAGAGCGAATCAAAATTAACAAGATAACAATAGTGTGATTATGTAAATAGGATTTAGCTTGAAGGAGAGCTAAATCCTATTTTTTATTATTAATATTACTTTTGTGTAGTTATATCTGTTATATGACATTCATAAGGTTAGTAGAGACATAAAGGGAGGTGGAATATGACAAGGTGGATTAATGTTCAAGAAGCGATGAAGATTCTAGAAGAAAACTACATAAAGGTAAGTTATAAGACCTTTACGGATTGGCTTCGGAAGTTAGAAATTGCAGCAGTACCATCAGAGAATAGAAAAGAGGGATGGAGTATTCGTGAGGAAGATTTATTTACATTTATTGATAAAAAACGTCCAGGATTACGTCAAATCTTGCAGGAATATCATCATCTTATTCAAGATATAAATGATGTAAAACAACAAGTACAAGTTTTATTTTATAAAAAAAATGAAGGAGAAGTTGAGTATTTAGAAGGAAGAGAGAGTATAACGGATGAGGACATTCATTTTTTATATGATGTGGTAAATATTATGTGTGAAGAGATATCGGCATTGCAAAAGCAGAATCAATGGATGAAAGATGTGTATGAACAAGTGGCAGAAGAGTATGATTTATTGCAACAAAAAGTGAGTAAGTTGGACGCAGTGATTGAAAACAGAAAACCACCGAGCAACATAGATGAAAATAGGATTCTGGGTTTGGATGAAAAAGCATTTCAAAGGTTATTAAGAGCTCAATTTAAAAGACTCTTTCCTGATTGTACATATTCATTAAAAGGAGAGGAGGGATTGCAAATATATCAAGATTTTTGCAATCTTGTATTTCCAAAAGAAGATGAACATCTGGGAATAATAAAGAAAGGGGACGAGTATATTTATCAACGAACAGATGAAAAATCTACACAAGTAAATCGTCTTTATAATAAAGTAATAAAAGAACTATTGGAAGATATGGAAAAGAGAGCCGTTTTGGAAAAATAGGCTCTCTTTTTCAGAAGGCTTTATTCATTTTGGTAAAAAAAATTCATTAAAATGAATAACCAGCCCCTAATTGGTAATAATAACCACTAAGCAACTATTTCTTTTGGTATAATATCAACCCTTGTTCAATGTGAGAAATAAAATAATTTGCTAACTCGGGATTGGTATCATGTAGCGTTTTCAATAGTTCGCACACCCGATCTAGCCGGAAATGTAATTCATGATGAGGAGAAGTTGTGTGATTCAGGGAAGGAAATAAATCAAATTCCTCATTCAATTTTGCGAGTAACGTTAAAGAAATGGTATCTGTTTTTTGTGTTTCAAGGTTACTTAAATATCCTGGAGAGACTTCAATTTGCTCAGCAAAATTTTGAAGAGAAATTCCTTTTTGCTTTCTTAAATTACGAATGGTTTGTCCTAATTGCGTAATCAATAGTAATTCCTCCCATACAATTTGTTTTGAAAGGTGTTGATTTTAATGGCTGTACAAAAGAAGCTTCAACTTAGATCGATTTCGTATATTCATGATCCTGAAGCTGCACAAAAATGGTTTCAATTATATGTGGAACTTTTAGTAGAAGTAATGAAACAAAATGATTCTATGGACAAGGATGACGTGCATACATTGTAAGCACAACAAGATGGAAGGGCTGGTTGCATTGAAGAAAACAGTCGCATATTACCGTAGTTCATCTAAAAAACAAGAACACTCCGTTCGAATGCAGAAATACTATGCAAAGGCGTATTGCAGAGATCATTATATGAAGCTGGACTATGAATATGAAGATCCATATGTATCAGCTCGAATTATACATATGAATCAGCGACCGGGTTTACGAAAGTTGTTGGAAGCAATTCGAAATGATGAAATTGAACATTTAATTTTGTATAAGAGAGACCGGTTAGCAAGAAATGTAATCGAGTATATGGAAATTTATGAACTTCTTCAGGAGAAACAGATAAAAGTTCATTTTACGACTGTTGGAGAACCGGTAATGGAATACACGCCGATGAATCGCTATCTAGAAGTGATTATGGCTGGCTTTGCACAACATGAAGGTGAACAAATTAATAAACGGTTTGATGCGATGCGTCAGAGTAAATTTGATGCAGGAAAAGCAGTGAGTCGGCTTCCATATGGTTTCCAAAATAATAAAAAGAAAAAGGAAATTGAAATCGTAAAAGATGAAATGGATATAGTTATGTTTATTTTTAATGAATTTTTGAACGATACATGCACATCTTTGCAACAAATAAAAGATAGTTTAGATGGAAAAGGTTTTAAGAAACGAAAAGGACTTCCTTGGGAACTACAAGATATTAGACGTACATTAGAAAATTCCTTTTATATGGGTGTATATAGTATTCGATTGAAGGGAGTTCAACAAGAACATCAGCTAGAAGGCACAATGCCGATTGAACCACACCAATGGGAAGCTACGCAAGAAAAACTAAATCGAATATTAAATAAGCGTGGTTCTACAAAAATGAAAAAGGAAATTGATAAAGAAGATATTCTGTATCGTATGGAGGGACTCCTGCAATGTTCTTATTGCAAGAAACAATTAGAGGGGATTGTCAAACGAAGAGGGGATACATTTTTAATAGGATATCAATGCAAAGAACATCGTTTGTATATTGAGAAGGAATATATCGAACAAAAAACATTTGAAAAAATGAAATGTTTTTTTCTTAATTTACGAGAGAAAGAATTTGATGGCTTGTTTCAGCGTTACTATAGACAAAATATAAAAGAAATAGAACGAATTATACAAGGGCATAGTCAGCGTTTAGATCAAAAGAAAAAGACAGTGCACACAAAAGTACAAAGGTGGTTAACGGAAAAGAAAAATGAAAAGTTGCACAAAGAATTACTTGGTTCTTATCAACATTTTCAGGAACACAAACAAATAAAAGAAGAATTGGAATTAAAATTAAATGTATTAAAAAAGGTGCCTGGTGTAGTAAAGGACTTGGAAGATAATATCCATAAACAATTGATGTTAGATTCCTTACCGGATTATAAGAGTATGGGGTTATTTCAAGATTTGATTTTTACTGTAATTGTAGATAGACACGGTTATGAAATTATTTTTAAACATCCATTTTTACATTATCAAGAGGTGCATACATGTGAAGACAATTCGTGATGTTTTAGAAAAAGGAAAAAAGGGAGCTTTTTATGCGAGAGTTTCATCTGATCGTCAAACAATCGATGCGCAAAGACATCATGTATATGAATTTATAAACAACTATGAATGTGAAATTGTGAAAGAATATGTAGATCATGGAGAATCGGCATTTAAAAAGAAGTTAATCAAGCGTCCCCAAATAATGGCGTTATTACGAGATGTAGAACAAGGGAAATATGATTTTGTGATTACGTATGCAGATGACCGTCTTGCGCGATCGGAGATTGAACATGTACAAATACGAGTAATAATGAAAGAAGCGAAAACAGATGTCATATTGACGAGTACGGGAGAATTGTATACAGAGCGTGATATTATTACACAATTAATTCGAGAGGGTGGAACTCGTTATGAAGTAGAGCGAATCAGTGCACGTACAAAAGATGCGTATGGACAAAGAACAGACTATGGTCAATGGATGGGAGGACCTGTACCATTTGGATATGTACAGGATGAAAATACCAAGAATTTCTTTATTCTAGAAGATGAAAAAGAAATTGTGTTAAAGATATATCAGTTATATCAAAATGGCGAAGGGTTTGCAGATATCGCCAAAAAATTAAATGAGCAAAAGGTGAAAACAAATCTAATTCATTGGAAAAAGGAACGAGTAAAGCACATTTTGACCAATCCAATTTATGCGGGGTATGTTACATTCGGAAGATTGAAACCTGGATCTGGAAATAGTATTGAAGATTTGTCCAAATGGAAGATGGCAAAATGTGAAGAGATTCCAGCTATTATGACCACGGAAGAGTGGTTAGCTACTTTTCAAATGTTTGAAAAAAAAAGAAACAAGGAATTACCCCCAAAACAATTAAAAACAGAGTATGTTCTACGGGACTTAATTTATTGTAAAAGTTGTGATGCGCCTTTGCTTCCAAAGAATCAAGAGACTAAGGGGAAAAATGGAAAGAAATATGGAATGAAAAAATATATGTGCTCGAATAAATTATGTAACGTTTGGTTTTCAACAGATGAGCTACATGCACTGGTTTTTGATAGTATTATAAAGGAGATTACGGATAAAGTTATTTCTAAATCTCAAACGGAACTGATGTATGAAATGGAACAAATTTTAGAAAAAGACATAAAACAAATAAAAAAAGAAATTCAGCGTTTGAAAAAACAGGTGGATAATTGTCTAGTTTGGACCAAAGATGCGGAACGTGAAGTAGATGAATTATATAATCAAAAGAAGAAATGGGTGGAAGTTGATCCGAAAATAGATCCTTTGTTGGATGTAATGCTGGATTATCGTTTGCATTTGTTGTACGAAATCAGGGAGACGGAGGAGTTAATCGCAAAAAAAGAAGCAGAAATGAAGCATATTGAAGACGTCGATTCTAACCAAAGTATGTTACAAAAAAATGTGTTACAAGCATTTCGAATAGAATTTACAAATTTACAAAAAGATATGAAACGAGTTCGTCAATTTTTGGTGTATTTAATTGATAAAATTATAATAGATCAAAATGGGAAAACAGAATATATTTTAAAAATAAATTTAGAGCAATAAAAAGTAACTCGGAAATTTGAGTTTCTTTTTATTGTTTTTTAATATCACAAATATGGATGTGCTATGGGTTGTCATTTAGAAATATGCTAGTTTCAAAGAAATTATTTTTTCGGCAAAAAGGTGAAGGGGTTATGCCAAGAAAAACGTTTACTCGGTATTAAGTTAGTAATGGTATACCACTACTACTTCTTTGCCGAGATATTTTTTAAAAAAGTAGGACAAGAGCCTGTGATATAAAAGGTTTGTACTTTTGTTTACAAATAAAGAAAATTTAGGATAGTTATTTCTCGGTGTAAGGGTGAATGTTTCCTTTGTTATTCGGCACCGAGATGAATCATAAGTTGGTTAATTTTCAAAGGTTGATAGAAATTATTGCACCTGAGTCAGGGAGGAGCATGAAAAATAGAAAATTACATTATTTTCATCTAAAAAAGTGCCTCTATTTAAAATAGTTAAATAACATATGTTACATAAGCTTTCTTATTTAGGGAATGTTGTTTGAAAATTTCTTTTGTAATTTCAATGCAATATTAACAAGAGTGATTAAAACGGGTGCTGCTACTAATGATCCAATAACAGTGGCAAAAGGTGCACTTGAATGAATCATGAATACCCCAACAGCTACAGCGATAGCTAGTTCAAAGTTATTACTTGTTGCTGTAAATGATAAGAAAGTTGAGATAGGATAACTTGTCTTATTTTATTTGATAAGAAAAATGAGACAAAGAAAATGAAAATAAAATATATAAGTAATGAAATTTCAATTCGTACAACATCCATTGGTAACGGAACAATCAATTTCACCTTTAATAAAGAGCATCGCAATGATTGTAAAAAGTAATACAATTAACGTTAATGGACTAATACAAGGCACAACAGTTGACTCATATCTTTCGTTATCTTTTATTGGTATATATTTATTTATTAATTTATAATAAAAGTGCACTTTTATTATAAATCGAGAGGTTATTTGACTTGTTAGTTAAATTCAGGATAGGTAAAAGCTTCCTTTTTGGGGGCTATTGTAAGATAATTAATAGTAGTTAAATTGTTTTAGAGATTTTTTATGTAGCATTTTTAAGGAGAGATATAGATGGAATCTAATGTTAGCCAATTACAACAAATTAATGAAGAGGTTGAAACGAATGCGGATGAATTAGGAACATCTGTTGCTCGTTTAGGTACGTTAACAAGATTTTTGCGTAACAATACTGATAGACAAATTGCTAATACAACAAAGCTTCTGTTATTAGAACAATTAGATCAAATTTGCATCATGTTAATAAAAAGAGCTGAGCAGCATAGTACCTCAATGGGAAGAAGTAAAATAAAAGATGAGGATGTACAGAAGGCATTTGAAGAATTATTACAGCCACATGTATTTATTGACCAAATCACTAATTTACTAGATCAACAGAAAGATGAATTAAGTGAACTTGCGTCTAGGCAATCATTGATAAGATTTTTGGAGGAATAATTAAATGCAGACCGAAAAGAAAACATTTTTCTTTAGAAATAATGAATATTCAATTGATGAAATGATTGAAAGGATTTATGCGGAGAATTTTATTGAATTTTTTAAAGGATATTTAACTGCAGAGACAAAACAACAGCCTAGTAAAAAAAATTGTTTGCTAGGGTTAGGAAATGCTTATCCAGATGATGAAGATACGGTGAGATTAAAAATAACGCAAGCATTTGAAGAAATAGGAAGAAAGGGGGACAAGCTATCTGTAAACCTATTTCGATTAACAGAGGTGGAAATAGATGTAACTCCAAGGATAAAATCAGAAATTGAAGATCTTATTACTACAAAAACAAATATAAGAAACAGAGATTCTTTATCTAGAAATTTAGAATACGATTTATTTTTAGAGAATGTGAATTATAACCAATCTTCTGTGGACTTTAGGTTCCGCGTTGACAAGACAGAAGTGGTTACAAATCCTATTCCCACTCAAATAATAAAAAGTACGTTTGTGGAAGTGCGTCTTTATACTGCAACAAAGCTTGCTGCTATGTATAAATTAGACATAACTGATACCCAAGCAATACAAATATTATCAGTAGTTTCATTGTTATTTAAAAGATATACACCTAGAATAGAAAAAATAAGTTTGGATGAAGCTCAACTTATTATGATCAATCTTAAGTTAAAAGGACTAGTTTCTTCTCCGAAGTTTAAATCTGATGATGATTTAAGAGTAGACATTTATGGGGTAGGTCCTCAACACCAAAATAATAATATCATGCAGTTTATTGAAGGTTCATCTAGTCTTAAAATGTATGAATTAGCAATTCAATGTATTATTGAGGGACATGCTTGTAACCTCAAGCTTACAAATGACGGTGGTATTTATGTTGGTACACCAGTTAATCCTAAGGTCCTAGATTTTATTATTTTACAACTTAACTGGGTGATTCATCATAAGAAGTTCTACAATGACATAGAACAAATTATGATACAGACATTTAAGCGTATAAAACCATCGATTCTTCAATATCATTTGGCAACAAAAATAAAAAAAGTAGAGGAAGATTTAAAAAAGGTTGTCGAGGGTAGTAAGTTAAATGTTCAAAAGAGAAAATTATTATTTACGGTTTTGACTAATTTAGGATTAGAGAGTGTAATGATGTTAGAGGACGATCAGATTCTAAATGTTATAAATGAAGAATTAAAGGATGAAGAAATAAATATAGATAACTATGGGTACTTAAAAAGTTTCTTCTCCGATTATTTTGTTTCATATCGTCATAAAAATCGTACAGATTCGGATGATCTATCCAAATACGTTGTAATATTGATATGTAGTTTCTATACAAAATTTAAAGATGATGTAGTAGGGATAATTGAAGAATATAAAATTAAAACTGAGGAATGGTCGGAATGTCTAGTGCAGAGAACATCTTAACCAATGATGAAATAAATTGTTTAGATGTTATATTGTCAGATGTGAATTTAACTGCTCTTAAAGATTATTCTATTGACATAAGAGCTCTTGAAAATCAATTAGAAAAGGTAGAGAGTATTAATTCTTTGAGAGCAAAAGGAGTTTTTGATCTCAAAGAATTAGAATCATTTGAACAAGTAAATAGTGATGAAGATGCTGAACCGCTATTAAAGCCAGTAACTGTATCTCTTGTTAAAGTTAATGTCAAAAAACTAATAATGGTATGGATGAGTACAGTTTTTTATAATGCAGGAAGAGCTTTTTCGTTAGAAAGAGATATTAAACTTGAATATGAGAACGGTGAATACAGTGTATTAATTGAAAATGGAATACAGGAATCACCTAAAATAGTTTTCATAACAAAAAAGCTTAATGATTCAAAGCTGTTTCAAAATATAGAAGGAAAAGTTTATATCGCATTTTTTGCTTCATCATCTATTCCAGAAGAAAGAATGTCCCATTGGGATGTACCGTTAAGTGTTGGAGAAGCTACTCGATTTTTTACTTGGCTCCAAGAAAGTAATAAAGAAACATATTCTAAATTATATAATTACATAAATGTCCCGAAGGATTTGGATAATTCTCAAATTGAAGGTATTTTATTGCTAATTAATGATTACTTGATTGAAATGGACTACCAAAAGACGAATGACAGTAGGAAATTTAGACAAGAATCAATAGAATATTTAATACCACATGAATTAATACGAGAAGTTTTTATTTCGATTAATGGTGATAAAAAAATTATTATTAGTGTTAATAATAATCGAATAGAAATCCATTCATTTATCAATGGTGTAAAAAAAATCAATGAAGAATTGGAGACATATATTCAAAGTCTAGACGCTTGGATTAATGGAAAAGTAAAGAAACATCGTTCTATTCAAAAGAGCATAAAAACTCCTATGTTATCTGACATAAAACAATATATAGGTATATTGCTTATGATTATAGTACCAGCTAGTACATCGTTTTTGCTGTTATTTCAGGGTGTTAAGAATATAGAAGATATTTTTAAGGACCCAATTATGTTGACAATACATGTACTATTTTCTGTTGCTATTATAATTATTATATTTTATCTAAGCATTGTTCCTCATATAAAGTTAAGGTGGTTTTCATGGGAAAGAGGAATTAAAAGAGTAGCCGAAAAAGATAAGAGTAAGTTAAGATCATAAATTAAAAGCTATCCTTGCAAAAGGCATGATTTAATGTCATGACTTTTTTGTAAGGATAGTTTTTGGTTTAAACATTTTTAACTTTTTTATTCATTATGATGAATTTAATTCACGTAAGTGAATAAACTAAAGAGACCATACTTATAATAAGTATGGTCTCTTTAGTACAGATTGTTCTTTATTTATGTAAAAATTTATTTTAATTAATACTGCTCTTGCATAAGCATTAATACTACATAGTGATTTTTGAAAAGTAGGTGTTTTGGTTGGAATCTTATGCAGTTTATGTTCGCGTATCAACTGACCGGGATGAACAAGTTTCATCTGTCGAAAACCAAATAGATATTTGCCGAAATTGGTTAGAGCGGAGTGGTTTTACATGGGATGAAAAACGTGTTTTTAAAGATGAAGGGGTAAGTGGTACTTTATTTGTAGATCGTCCTTCTATTCAATTATTATTGCAAAAGGCAAAAAACAAAGAAATTGATATGGTTGTTTTTAAATCTATTTCTCGCTTGGCACGTGACCTAAAGGACTCATTGGAAATTAGGGAAGTATTTCTGGCTCATAGTGTTCGGATTATTTCTGTAGAAGAAGGATATGATTCTGTAAAAGCGGGGAAAAATGATATGGCGTTTGAGCTATGGTCATTGTTTTCAGCTCAATATAGTAGAACCCTTTCTTCTAGTATTACAGCAGCTTTAGCGGTAAAAGTACGCCGGGGGGAACATATAGGTAGGGTACCGTATGGATATGATCGTATAAATCAAAAATTAGTTATTAATGAAGAAGAGGCAAACGTTGTTAAAAGGATTTATAATTGGTATAACAGTGGTTGGGGGTTTAAAAAAATTACAAATGAACTTAATCGATTAGGTATAAAGCCTAAAAATAAAAGTGTTTGGCAAATGACTTCTGTGCAAAGGATTGTTCGAAGTCCTATTTACAAGGGGACTTTTATTTTGAATCAATATACATCAATTAAAGTTGGTGGCAAGAAAAAACAAATTCGAAATCCAAAAGAAAAGTGGTTTGTTTTTCCGAATCATCATCCAGCAATTGTTGATGATGAAACATGGAGTCAAGTAAATCAGAAAAATATAACGGATAATAAAACGAAAATTACAGCCTGGAATGAATTTCGTAATTTAGCCAAATGCGCAGTTTGTGATTCGAATATGGTTATTGTACAATCGCATCTTCGAAAGAAGAGTGGTGAACGTACGGAATGGAAGTATTTAAAATGTTCGCAATACCGTCGAACAGGGAAATATGGCTGTGTGAATCATGTACCCATTCGATATCATGATTTTCGTCAGTTCATTATAGATTTATTAGTGAAAAAGGGAGAGGCTGTTACTTTAAAACTTCAAAGTAATGTTAAAGAGGAGCAAGGGAAAAAAGAAAAAAAACTACAACAGCTTATGAATGTGAACGAACAAAAGAAAAAATCACTACTAGATTTGTACTTGGAAGAACTAATTAATAAAGAAGAATTTGAAAAGAAGCGGAACGATCTTGAAACAGAAATAAAAAAGGCGAATCAAGAATTGTTTATCTTGCAAAATAGTGACGTCATTCAAATGGACGTTAAAACTATAAAACAAGCTTTTGAGCAGTTACAGCAACAAGAGCAAGATTTGCTCTATGCATTTCAGACATTAATTCAAAAAATTATGGTTCATCAAGATGGGACAGTGGATATTACCTATACGTTTGAACAATCGTAATTAAGGGCAATATCACTTTTTAGCAAAGTTTAAATAAAAAAATTAGTTCATAGCATTAAAACACTTCGTATTGGATTTATCGAAGACACAGATATGTATTTAATAATTAATTTAGAATCATTGATAAGAGGCATTTTGAGGTGATTTGAGTTATTTTGACAAAGCCAAATCATTCACCTTATGATAGAAAGAAAGTAACGGCAAGAGACATGTTTCTTTTGCTGTTTTTAATTCCAGAAAAAATGATATATGTTAATAAGACTCGCAGTTGATAAAACTTCGCGTTATACATATGTAGCAAACAAATAAAACGAATTAAATCAATTTATCCTTATACAGGAGGAACAGAAATGGCAAAAAAAGAGAAGTTAACATTACAAAAGTTAAACAACCTGTTGTTATCCGCTGCCGATATACTTCGAAAGCAGATGGAAGCGACAGAGTACAAAGATTACATATTCGGAATGTTGTTTTTAAAACGTCTTTCTGATCAATTTGAAAAGGAACGTAAAAAGATGGAAGTATCTTTAGTGGATAAACCATTTCCTGATCATATTAAGGAATCGATGTTAAATGATAAAACTAAATATGAGGTATTCGTTCCGGTTGAAGCCAGATGGAATGAAACTATTGCACATTTGCATGAAAATATTGGAGACGGCTTAAATAAAGCCCTGGCAACAATAGAAGATGAAAATCCTGAAGTATTACGTGACGTGCTAAAAGGGAAAATTGATTTTAACAAAAAGGTCGGGAGAACAACGGTTAAAAATGAAATCTGGCGTGAATTGATTCAAAAGTTTGATCGTATCCCGCTTAGCAATGACGATTTTGAATATCCAGACTTACTTGGTGCCGCATATGAATACTTGATTGCCAACTTTGCCGAAAGTGCTGGGAAAAAGGGCGGGGAATTCTATACACCAAGCGAAGTGGATGTGTTATTGACAGAAATCTTGCAACCACAAGAAGGGATGCGTGGATACGATCCGACGTGCGGAAGCGGGAATATGTTAATTCACTTACGCAAATATGTAGAAGAAAACGGTGGCAATCCGAACAACATTTCATTATATGGACAAGAAGTGTTTGGTGGTACATGGGCAATTGCGAAAATGAATATGTTTTTGCACGGCATCAAAGACGCGGATATTCGCAATGAAGACACTCTGAAATTTCCACAACACGTGGAAAATGGAGAACTTATGAAATTCCATCGTGTAATCGCTAATTTCCCGTTTTCGCTGAATTATGACAAGGTAAATTGGACATTTCCTGGACGCTTTAAGTATGGTGAGACACCAACAAAGGGTAAAAAAGCTGATTTTATGTTTATTCAGCATATGATTGCTGTTCTTCGTGAAGATGGAAAAATGGCGACGATTGCGCCGCATGGACCGCTATTCCGCGGAGGAGAAGAGAAGAATATCCGACAAGGTATTATTGAGGATGGTTTGATTGAAGCAATTATTGGGTTGCCATCAAATTTGTTCTTCGGCACGGGCATTCCTGCTTGTTGTATCGTCATTAACAAAGATAGACGTAAAGACCGCAAACATATTTTGTTTATTAACGCAGACCATGAGTATCAAAGTGGAAAAAATCAAAATAAACTCCGTCCAGAAGATATTCAAAAAATATCGTACGTATACCATCATAAGCTGGAGGTCGAGAAATACTCTCGTCTTGTTTCTATCGAAGAAATTAAAGAGAATGATTACAACTTGAGTATTCGTCGATATATGGATAATACACCTGATGAAGAGCCGCAAGATGTAAAAGCTCATTTATACGGTGGTGTACCTATTTCTGAAATTCAAGGTAAAAAGTTTGTTTATGAACCATTAGAAATTAAAGCGAGTGATATTTTTGAAAATGAAGTAGATGGATATTGCTATTTTAAGGAGAGTGTGGCAAACAAAGAAACGATCAAGGAAATCATTGCGAGTAATTGTGCCATCTTGGACAAAAGAGGAATGCTGAATAACACCCTACAAGCATGGTGGGCACGTTATCAACATTTGTTAAGTGATTTGGAAGATTATAAGCAAGTTTTCGAGTTCCATGAAGAAGGGATGGGAACACTTGGTGAAGCGTTAATTCCATTAGAAATCCTAACACAGCATAAAGTGAATGCCATCTTTGCGAATTTCTGGAACAAGCACAAATCAGATTTTCAATCGATTGGGGCATCAGGATGGACGGCAGCGCTAATTCCTGATGAATTGATACTACAAGCTAAATATCCTGAACGTATAGAACAAATGGAGCACTTGAAAGAACAAATCGAAGAATTAGAAGTAGCATTCACTTCTGTTGACATAGCACCAGAAGAGGATGAAGAAGTGGAATATGAAGAAAATAAATATGGTATTTTATCAAAAACATATGTCAAAGAGCTGAGAAATCGTAAAAAAGAATTGAATGGATACATCCGCGTTTTGAAAAAAGAAGAAATTACGCCGTATGGAAAAATCCAAAAAAATATTGATAAAGGAAAGCCGAATCTCATGGGCATGACAATGGAAGAATTCCAAGAAAGATATGCTGAAGCTCAACAAAAACAACAACGTTATGAGAAAGAAATCGCTGAAATTGATGAGCAGTTAGAAAACCATGTGCAGAAAGAGGAAATGCTGAAACGATTCAAAGAAGAACTGAAAAGAATGGAGCAAGAAACGGATGAGTACATCGAGATGGCAAAGGCGGAAATTACTTCTGAAGAAGTGCAAATCATCTTATTAGACCGTTTTTATCATACGTTTCAGCAAGAGTTGGAGGTAAAGTTTGAAGAACGTGTTTGTCAGGTTGTTAATATGTTTGCCAATTGGTATGACAAATATCGTACGCCAGCATTGGATATTGAAACAGAGCTCGCGGAGACTGATGAACTATTACAAGGTTTCCTGAAGGAGTTAGGGTATGTTGGGTGATAATATGATTAAAAAAATTAAAGAAGTATGTGAGGTAAATCCCGAGCAAATCCCGAGCAATACTCATCTGCGTCATAAAATAGCATACATTGATATTGAAAGTGTGGAAAATGGAAAAATTAAAGGAGTTAAAGAATTCGAATTCAGACATGCTCCCAGTAGAGCACGAAGAATTGTAAAAGAAGGGGATACAATTTTTTCAACTGTTCGTCCATATCTTCGAGCATTTGCTTTTATTAAACATGAACATGATAAAAAGATATGTTCAACAGGCTTTGCGGTTCTTCGGGCAAATGAAAATGTATCTCCTGCATACTTATATCAATGCATGGCTAGTAACACAATCATGAAGCAAACTTTACCTGTAATGGTAGGTTCAAACTATCCTGCCATTAACACTTCCGATTTGCTAGAGTTCAAAATATATATCCCTAGCTTGGTAGAGCAACAAAAAATTGCTGATATCCTTTCCGTTGTTGATCGAAAAATTGAGTTAACCGAGCAGCTCATTGCTAAATATGAACGTATCAAGGAGGGAACGATGCAGGATTTGCTCACAGGCAGAAAGCGTTGGAAGGATGAGAAATGGGTGGAAGAGACGGAATTTCAATGCACAGAGGCTGGGGAGATACCAAAGGACTGGGAAGTAAAAACTATCGGTGACATTGGTGACTTATATTCAGGGACTACTCCTGATAGAAAAAAAGAAGATATATTTTTCGTTAATGGAAAAACCCCGTGGGTGAAAACCTTAGACTTAAACAATCAGTATATTTTTGAAACGGAAGAAAAGGTTACTTCTCAGGCTCTCAAGTCAACTTCTTTACGTATGTTACCCGTAGGATCGGTATTAGTGGCTATGTATGGGGGATTTAACCAAATAGGTCGTACAGGTATACTTAAAATTGAAGCCACAGTGAACCAAGCAATCACGGCTATTGTAATTTCTTGTGGTATAATAAAACCCGAGTTTTTACAAGTGTGGCTAAATTTAAAAGTATATCTATGGCGGAAGTTTGCCGCTAGTAGTAGAAAAGATCCGAATATAACAAAACAAGATGTTTTGAACTTTTGGGTAACTATTCCGAGCGCTACGGAACAAGAAAAAATTGTTGGCGTCTTACAGTCGTTTGAAAAAAAGATCCGTCTAAAAAACAAGGAATTAATCAAGTATAAAATGTTGAAGGAATCTTTAATGCAAGATCTTCTTACGGGAAAAGTTCGCGTTCCTATCAATGAACTTGTAAATCCGTAAGTTAGTGCGAAAATATTCTTTATAAATTGACAGGATATCTTATCGGTATCGTAAAATGGAGATGGTAGGAACTTTCTACCATCTTTTTTGTTTTGGAAAAAGTGAAAAGGGAAAGAAGGGACAGGATTGGGGAAAGAATGGAAGTTTGTTGAAGAACCGTTTTTGCAACAATTATCACAAGCAGGCTGGAATGTTGTCATTCATGAAGAGGGAATTCCGCAAGACCCAAAGATATCTTACCGAAGCAGTTTTCGTGAATGGATATTAAAATCTATTTTCAAAGAATACATACAAAAGATTAATGTAATGGAAGATGGAGCGGAGTGGCTGACCGATTCTCAGCTAGAAGAATTGTATCAAGAGGTGCAAACCTTTACGGATAACACGTTATTTGAGGGGAATGAACAGTTTTATACAAAGCTGCGGGAGAACACAACGGTGGATGTCAATCATGCCACGGGTGAAAAGCATCCTGTTGTGAAATTGATTGATTTCAAAAATCCGAAAGCTAACCATTTTGTAGCTATTAACCAATTTCGTATCGATACACCAGGATTAGCGAACGAATTCATTATCCCTGACATTGTGTTATTCGTAAACGGGCTACCGTTCGTCGTAGTAGAATGCAAGTATCGCCACTACACGACGTCTGATCCTATGCAAGAAGCCATACGTCAGCTGCTTCGCTACAGTAATTGTCGTGGCGATACGGAAGGTATAGTGGAGAGAGAAGGAGAAGAACGGCTCTTCCTGTATAACCAGCTTATGATTGCTACAACAGGTGATGAAGCGCGTGTGGGTACTATTTCATCTTCTTATGAATATTTTTCAGAATGGAAAGATATCTATCAAGAAGCAAATAGAATATATAAGCCGCCACTTGGGAAAGAACGCTCACAAGAGATTCTTATTCAAGGCATGTTGGTTCCCAAAACGTTCTTGGATATTGTAGAGAGCTTTTTGTTGTACATGCAAGTGAGTGAACGAAAACGGATCAAAGTAGTCGCCCGCTACCAGCAATACCGCGCAGCCAATAAAGCCGTGCAACGATTGTTAAAGGAAGAAAAACCATTTGATCGTTCAGGCGTCATCTGGCATACACAAGGTTCAGGAAAATCGTTGACAATGGTCTTTATCATCCGAAAAATACGTCGCATGAAAGAGCTCAAAAAATACAAGATCATTATCATTAACGATCGCATTGATTTAGAAGAACAGTTAGGAGCAACGGCTGGACTAGCTGGAGAGCCCGTCATGTTTGTAGAATCCGTCAATCAGGTAAAAGACGTGTTGTCTACTTCGATCTCCAACATTAACATGGTTATGGTGCAAAAGTTCCAAAATAAAGAAAAGAAGCAGGAACAAGCTCATGCCCGTTTGATGAAAGAATTTGAAGAATTTCCAATCGTGAATGATTCTGAACATGTGCTGATACTGATTGATGAAGCTCATAGATCGCACAATAGGGAGTTAGGATTCAATATCTTTTCGGCATTTCCAAATGCAAGCAAAATTGCATTTACAGGTACGCCGCTGATTTCAAAACGTCATAAGAAACGTACCCATGAAATATTCGGAACTTACATTGACACTTACAAGATCAGAGACGCGGTGAATGATGAGGCAACGGTCGCATTGAAGTACGAAGGGAAAGCGGTGTACACCAAAGTAGACAATGAGGAAGATTTGGAACATGACTTTCTTGATTTATTTGGACATCGCACGCAAAAAGAATTGGATCTCATTCGTCAAAAGTATGGAACGCTTGGAGACATACTGGAAGCAGAGAAACGGATTGAGAAAATTGCCGCGGACATTGTGGACCATTACTTGGCGAAAATCTATCCGAACGGATTTAAAGCGCAAGTTGTCGCAAACTCCAAGTTGGCAGCATATCGATATGAAAAATATATTAACCAAGAACTAGAAAAACGTGTGCAGACAGAAACAGATGAACAAAAGAAAAAGGAAATCGCCTTCCTGCAAACGGCTCTCATCGTATCCATGAATGACACGAACGAAATTCCAGAAATTAAAACAGCAATGAAGAAAAGCAGAAAGAATAAGGCAGTGGATTTCTTCAAAAAATCATTCGATACCAACGAACCGCGAACAGGAATCGCATTTATTGTGGTCTGTGACATGCTGCTAACGGGTTTTGATGCGCCAATCGAACAAGTGATGTATATCGACAAGAAGATGAAAGAACACAATCTTCTACAAGCGATCGCGCGTGCGAATCGCAAAACGGAAGGGAAAGAATGCGGCTATATTGTCGATTACATTGGGGTCAGCAACCATCTCTTAGGGGCATTAAAGATGTACGAAGGAGAAGAAGTAGATGATACGATACGTGCTATGACGGATATCAATGAAGAAATCCCGATACTAGTCGATCGTTATGAACGCTTGATTCATTTCTTCAAAGATTTAGGTGTAAAAGAGATTCGTGAATATGCGGAAAGAAGAGCTCGTAATGCAGCAGAGGAATTAAAAATCCTTGATCAATGCATTGCGGTATTGGGTGATGACCGTAATCGCGTTTATTTTAACCAGCAGCTGAAGCTGTTTTTGGAAAGTATGAATATCCTCATGCCGAACGAAACAGCAAATCAGTACCGCCCAATGATGGAGGCGTTTGTTCATATTCTGGCACAAGTCCGTGATGTGTATAAAGATGACACAATCAATTTAATGGGAGTCGGATACAAGATTAAGAAGCTGATTAACGAACATATGAATGTTGAGAAGTTCTTTACACATATCCAAGAAATTGATATTCTATCAGATATATTCGAGGAGAAGGTGAAGAAGAACAAACGCAGCGCCCGCTCAAAGGCTTCCGAAATGGAACATGCAATTCGAAAGGTCATTAACATCAATATTCAAAAAGACCCTGCTTTTTACATCTCCTTGTCTCGAAAATTAGAAGCTATCATTGCAGGGTATCGGCACGATGTGGAAGCGATGTTTGAAGAGCTGTCGAAACTGTATCAAACGATGAAACAGGGGAGGAGCCAGCGTGATAATCCATTCAATAAAGAAATAGGATTGATCTTCTATGATTATCTGGCAACGAAACTGACAACTCCTGAATACCATCAAGGGAAGTTAGTGAAGCTTGTATTGGAAATTATGAACATTTCACAAACAAGAGTGAAAATGGTTGACTTCTGGAAGCGTGAAAACAGCATAAAAGAGTACCGTTCTGCATTAGAGGACAGATTTTTTGAAGCAGGCATAGAGGAATTTTACGACTATGAATTGGTAAAGGGGTTAGCGGGGGATATCGCAGAGTTAGCGAAAATCCATCATCAGGAGTTGATTCACTAAATGTATAAGGATTTGTTTTCTTATGAAATCGTTCGAAGAAAACGAAAATCGCTTGGGATTGCGGTAGAACGTGATGGGAGCTTGAAAGTTATAGCTCCCCTTGATTTAACCGAAGAAGAAATTCGTGAATGGGTATACAAAAAACGAGATTGGATCATTAAACATCAATTGAATTATGAACATCGTAACAATTATTCATACAAAAGACAGTTTGTAAACGGAGAAGGGTTTCTATATGACGGGCGCTCTTATAAATTACAGATTGTGGAAGAACAATCCGTTCCGTTACGGTTATTTCAAGGTCATTTCTGTTTGCGAAGACAAGAGTTATCATTCGCTCAAGAACATTTTAAAAATTTCTATCGAGCGAAATTGAGCGGGAAAATAGAAGCTCGTGTGGAACATTTTCGATTGATTTTAGGAGTGAAGATTAATGGTGTCAAAGTCATGGACTTGCAGAACCGCTGGGGATCGTGCACGAAAGAGGGTACAATTTTGTTCCATTGGAAACTTATGATGGCACCGACGGATATTGTTGACTATGTGGTGCTCCATGAATTAACACATATAAAATATATGAACCATTCAACGGAGTTCTGGTCTGTCATCGGGACAATTATGCCAGATTACAGGCTAAGAATGAAATGGCTTGAAGAGAACGGCGTCAAACTCAGTTTATAAAAAAGCGGCATAGGAAAAACCTGTGCTGCTTTTTTAGCATGATTGTTTTGAACTGACTTATACAAACTTTGAACTTCATACATAGGAAGGCGGACAGTGTTATGATGGAAGAAACAAGGATATCTGGTTTAACTATACATAGAAAACACAATCGATCTCCGCTGGTGAGAATTGGAATGAACGAAGAGTGATGAATGATATCATTTTAATAAAACATTTATTTGCAATTACTACACATCTCAAACGCAATGCAAAAGCTAGGGGTTAAAGGACGTTCACAAGCAGTTGTTGAGCTTCTTCGCATGGGAGAGCTCGAACTATAAGAAAGCAGCCGACTTTTATACAAAGAGTCGGCTATTTTTCTGTTTGTTTCATGCTCTATATGAATGATAAGGATGTTTCATACATAAATAGGTAAGGCTATAAAGAACGCGATAAATAAAATATAGAAACAAAACTCCCGCTATTAATAAAGGTAGCGGGAGTTTTGTTTTGAATGAATATTTTATATAGAAGAAACCGACTTTCATATAGAAGGTCGGTTGTTTTCTGTCTTGCAAATTATAAAAAAAAGGAGCAAAATAAAAAAGGTCCTGATCTATATAGGTACAAATGAAACTTTTTATACAGGAGCATTTTAAGTTAGCGAACTTAAAGTGTGTAAAATAAAATGATAAAATAAGATGATGAATGAGAAAACGGGTGATTAAGTTGAATAGAGCGATCGGTGTTATTGATTCAGGAGTGGGCGGTTTAACAGTAGCGAAGGAATTAATTCGTCAGTTGCCGAAAGAGCGTATTATATATTTAGGGGATACAGCACGTTGCCCTTATGGTCCGCGTTCTCGTGAAGAAGTGCGTCAATTCACGTGGGAAATGACGGAGCATTTATTAGATTTAAATATCAAAATGTTAGTTATTGCGTGTAATACAGCCACTGCGGTTGTATTAGAAGAAATGCAGAAACAATTATCAATTCCAGTAGTTGGAGTTATTCATCCAGGATCACGTACAGCTTTAAAAGTGACAAATACGTATCATGTTGGGATTATTGGAACGATTGGAACAGTAAAAAGTGGTGCCTATGAAGAGGCGCTAAAGTCTATTAATAACCGTGTTATGGTAGAAAGTTTAGCTTGTCCACCTTTCGTTGAGCTTGTAGAGAGCGGAAATTTCGAAAGTGAAATGGCGTATGAAGTTGTAAGAGAAACGTTGCAACCGTTGAAAAGTACTGACATTGATACACTTATTTTAGGGTGTACACATTATCCGATTTTAGGCCCTGTTATTAAAAAGGTAATGGGGGATCAAGTGCAATTAATTAGTTCGGGTGATGAAACAGCGCGTGAGGTAAGCACAATTTTATACCATAGTAAGATGTTAAATGAGGGAGAAGAACAAAGTGATCACCTCTTTTTAACGACTGGTAAAATAGGTCTGTTTAAAGAAATTGCATCAAAGTGGTTCGGTCAGCCGATTGAAAATGTGAAGCATATTAATTTAGATACAGAATAATAGTAGATTCATATAAGAGAACTCCTGAGAAATCAGGGGTTTTTTCTGTGTAAGTGGCTATAGCTTGTTCTAAAATATGAAACAGCTCGTATACATAATAGTACAAACTTAGATTTTAGGGGGGAATGGCATGCCTAAATCCACTTTTAAATGGGTTGTTGGTGCTACTGTGAGTGCGATTTTATTATCAGGGTGTGGCTTGTTAAATCAAGAGAAAGCGACAGAACAAATTGATCCGCCAAAAAAAGTTACGTATACAGAAGGTGAAAAGAAAGAAACAGCTAAAAAAGATAAACAAGGGCAAACAGTAAATAGAGAGTTATACCTCGTTGATAAAAATGGATATGTCGTACCGCAAACTATTGCAATGCCTACTCCGAAAGCGAATGAAGTTGTACAGCAAACGTTAGAGTATCTTGTGAAAGATGGACCAGTCACAAATTTATTGCCAAATGGATTTCGAGCAGTCCTTCCAGCGAATACGACGATGACCTTGAATTTGAAAAAAGGCGGGACAGCAGTAATTGATTTCTCTAACGAAATGAAAAATTATTCAAAAGAAGAAGAGCGTCAAATTGTTGAATCAGTAGCGTGGACTTTGACTCAATTTACAGAAATAAAACAAGTGCAGTTCCAAATAAATGGTGAAAAGTTAGCGAAGATGCCTGTTGCAGGTACACCGCTTGGTGAAGGGATAAGTCGTGCGAATGGAATTAACTTTGATGATGAACAAGTAGCAGATGTAACGAATACAAAACCGGTTACACTTTATTTTATGGCGCAAAATAATAATAAGCAGCAATATTACGTACCGGTAACAAGACGCGTTGCAGAAGGAAAAGAAAATGATTATGCGGCCATTGTGGATGAGCTTGTAAAAGGTCCGATTCAAGGATCGCTACTAAATGATTTTAATCCAGGAGCTAAGCTTATTACGAATCCGAAAGTGCAGGACGGAAATATTACATTAAACTTTAATGAAAATATATTTGTGAACCCAGACAAAAATATGATTTCAAATTATGTGTTGAAATCGTTAGTCTTATCTTTAACGGAAAAACAAGGTGTGAAAAATGTTTCTATTGAAGTGAATGGGAAAGCAAATCTTATGGATGAGAAAGGTGAAAAGTTAATAAAACCTGTTGATCGTCCACAAAACGTGAATACAGGTAGTTTTTAATCGCGAATAATTTGATATACTTATGTAAGAAAGGGGAATTGCTTTTTGAGTTCCCCTTCTTTTATTGTTATACATATCGTACATTTAAATTTGGCTATACTAATGAGAGTATTTATGAGGGGGTTATTTTTATGCGAGTAGATGGTAGAGGAAAAGCAGAGCTACGCCATATACATATTCATACAAATTATTTAAAACATCCAGAGGGATCGGTACTAATTGAAGTTGGGGATACAAAGGTAATTTGTTCAGCGACAATTGAAGAGCGTGTACCGCCGTTTATGCGCGGAGAAGGAAAAGGCTGGGTAACAGCAGAATACTCAATGATTCCACGTGCGACAGAGCAACGTACAATCAGGGAGTCAAGTAAAGGGAAAGTAACAGGGCGCACAATGGAAATCCAGCGTTTAATTGGACGAGCATTACGTGCGGTTGTTGATTTAGAAGCGCTTGGCGAAAGAACGGTTTGGATTGACTGTGATGTAATTCAAGCGGATGGCGGAACGAGAACGGCTTCTATTACAGGTGCTTATGTAGCGATGGTATTAGCTTTTGAAAAATTATTGCAAGCAGACAAAGTATCTAAAATTCCGGTGAAAGATTATTTAGCGGCAACGTCAGTAGGTGTTGTTGAAGAACAAGGTGTCGTTTTAGATTTAAATTATGCTGAAGATTCTAAAGCAGACGTTGATATGAACGTTATTATGACTGGAAAAGGTCAGTTTGTTGAAGTACAAGGAACTGGAGAGGAAGCGACGTTTAGCAGAGCTGAATTAAATGAATTACTTGATGCTGCTGAACAAGGGATTTTCCAACTTGTTGAAAAGCAAAAAGAAGCGTTAGGTGACATCGTATCTCATATAGAGTAGAGGTGGAAAATATGAAGCAAGTTGTTGTAGCGACGAAAAATATTGGGAAAGTACGTGAGTTTGCTGAGTTATTTGAGAGATTTGACTTAGAAGTGAAATCTTTACACGATTTTCCTCATATTGAAGAAGTCGAAGAAACTGGTGAAACATTTGAAGAAAACGCGATTTTAAAAGCGGACAGTCTTAGTAGACAGTTGAATTCCATCGTAATTGCGGATGACTCTGGTCTTATTGTAGATGCCTTAAACGGGAAACCAGGTGTATATTCAGCTCGTTTTGCTGGAGAGCCGAAAGATGATCAGGCGAATATAGATAAGGTGTTACAAGGGTTAACCGGCGTCGATTTAGAAAAACGTACAGCTCGTTTTTACTGTGCGCTAGCAGTTGCTTTCCCTGAAGCTGATAAAGAGCCGGTTATTGTAAACGGAACGTGCGAAGGAAAAATCTTAGAACAGCGCCGCGGGGAAAATGGTTTTGGATACGATCCGATTTTTTATGTAGAAGAATATAAAAAAGCGATGGCGGAGCTAAGCTCAGATGAGAAAAATGCGATTAGTCACCGCGGGCGTGCTCTTCGTAAATTAGAAGAAAAAATCCCAGAATGGTTTTTAGAAGAATAAGGGAGAGAGATTGATGAAAGCTTTAATCGTAAGCGATAGTCATAGCTCTGTGAAGGAATTACAGCAGTTAAAAGAGAATTACGAAGGGAAAGTAGATGTCATGATTCATTGCGGTGATTCAGAGCTAACGCCTGCTCACGAAGAGCTGCAAGGTTTCCATGTTGTAAAAGGGAATTGTGATTATGCTAACTTTCAAGATGAAATTGTAACTGATGTAGATGGAATTCGTTTCTTAGTTGTACACGGTCATCGTCATAATGTGAAAATGACGTTACAAACGTTAGCGTATCATGCAGAAGAAGTAGGAGCGCAAGTAGCATGCTTTGGACATTCTCATGTATTAGGGGCAGAATTAATTGATGGGATTTTATTTATTAATCCAGGAAGTATTTTGCTCCCACGCTCTCGTGTGGAAAAAACATTCGCTTTATTAGAAATGGATGAAAATCATATAGAAGTTCGTTTTGAAACATTAGACGGACAGTTGGTGGAACAAGCAATTTTTAAAAGAGGATAAGAAAAATTATCCTCTTTTAAAAAAGTGTTGACTTTATAAGTAGTTATGAATATAATAAATATTGTCGATAGGGCAACGGCGCTAACGATGAAAAATAAAATAACATACGCGGGTGTAGTTTAGTGGTAAAACAAGAGCCTTCCAAGCTCTGGTCGAGAGTTCGATTCTCTTCACCCGCTCCATGTCCCAGTAGCTCAGCAGGATAGAGCATACGCCTTCTAAGCGTACGGTCGGGAGTTCGAATCTCTCCTGGGACGCTAACAAAACCTTGTTATCTTTTGATAACAAGGTTTTTTATTTGTTTTAAATTAGTTATTAATAAACTTCTCAAAGACAAAACCATAATCTTTCACGTTATATTGTTTCTTCGTATCAACAAGCCAGTTAAAGGCGATCTCGTTCATCTCTTTAAATTGTTCTGCTAAATTTACTTGTGCATTTGTAATACGGCTAAAAGTGTTAGAGGCCATATCTAAACTTTTATGCGCATACTGCAATGTAATATCGTTGTCGTATGAAATTTCTTCGATTTTAAGAAGAGCCTTATATAAATCTTTTAATTCTTCAATATGTTTTTTATGAACATCAATTGAGTAATGCTCATCTCCCATATGAAATTTAATTTCTACATCTAAATCAATTGTGCCTGCAGTTTCAAGTGCTACGTTTTTAATTTGATATTTACTATAGCTATATCGGCGTAGTGTACGCTTTTTGCTTGTCGCGCTTGTACCATCTAGATGAATTAATCCTTTGTTTGTAAAGCAATATTCATCTGATTTTGATTTAATAAGAAAGTAAATTTTCTCCCCATCTTCATGCATCACGTAATCATCAGCATCAACCTTATCATAATCTTTTGGTGTAATGACAGAACCTACATCGCTTAATCCTAAAACATCAGCAGCCATTTTTTTGAACATATATAATCCCCCTTATAAATTAAATTCTTAATTGTACAAAAATATAATATCATGATTTGAAGTCTTTTTTTGAAATCTTACAATTCTGTAAGGTAAGTGTAAGGAAGTTCGATGGTAACAAATTACTAATCCTATATAATGAAGATAACAACGATAAATGAGGAGGAAGAGATGATGAAAGGGTTAATCGTAACGGGTTTAACAGTAGCTTTTGGGTTTGTGGCGTATGAAAAGTTAACATATGTAATTGATGTCGTAAAACATTTAGTAGCGTAGAAAAAACTGCCATGAGAGGGAAAGGGAATGAGTGAATGAATGGAATGGTTATTTGGAATTATAGGTACTTGTAGTGTAGTTTTATTGTTCTTTGTCCCGAGTGGTATACTTAGTTCGACAACAAGTTTGTTCTTTTTAAGTTTGTTTGCTTGTACGATGCTTATTATTATGTTTTTAATGAAGCAAAGTAAACCAATCTTCTATTTTAGCATGATTGTTATGGCAATTATTGTTCTCCAAATTATTACCCTTGTTATATACCCCACAATTATAAAAGCTTTCCGTTAATGATGAATCCTCTGCGTCTGTTGCTGAGGGTTTTTGTTTGTGAAAAATGAATTTCATTTAAAAGTTTGTTGCTTTTTTGTTGCGAAAATCGAATATTCCTATATTTCAAATAAATAATTTTGGAATGTTGTGTTCTCATTACGCATTTGATATATTTACTTTGAAGATCATTAAAATCTAGAAAAAGAGGCGGACGTATGGATAAAAAAGAAAATACGGTCGTATTGTTTCCTCAACTATCAGAACGCTATATTGATAAAGGTTTTTTAGCGTTGAAAGAGCGGGAATTCGAAGATGCATTGCGCTGCTTTGAAATATTACGTCAGTATAATGCAGAAACGGAACAAACAGAATTAGCTTCAGTTATTTGTTTGCTAGAATTAAAACATATGGAAGAAGCGAAAGAAAAATGTGAGCAGTTGCTTGAAACAGGAGCTGTATTATTTGGTGATATTCTTGAAACGTATGTAACTATTTTAGTTCAAACAAATGATTATGAAGGTGTCATCGAAACTGTTGAGGAAGTTTTGCAAACGAAAGATATAATTCCTGAGCAAAAGGAAAAATTGGCACAGCTTGCTTTGTTTGCGCAAGGGATGCTGAATGAAGAAAATATACCGCTAGTGGATTCGAATTTTGAATTAGAAGAATTTACCGAGGGGCTTTTTGGAGAAAACTTTGGTCAAATGCTAAGAGTGATCCAGAAACTTTCGTTAAAAGACCTGGATCTCGCGCTTCCTACTTTAAAGAAATTTTTAATAGACGAAGATCAGCACCCTTATTTAAAAACTTCTATTTTGTATAAAATGGTAGAAAATCAAATAGAAGAAGAGATAGAAGTAGAGAAGTTTGGGAATACGATAAGGGTGATTCCAGCATTTGCAGGTCATAATGAGGAGCAATCCGATAAAATTATACATAAATTCTCAAACCGATTAGAGCAAAATTATCCGGATATATTTGATGCAATGGTTACATACTGGAAAGAATTACAAATTAGCATTTTCCCATTCCCTCTATTAATGGATAAAGTAGAAATTTGGGCTGCCGTCTTAGAGAGAATTGGAAGAAAGCGTTTCGGATTGGCTATTGATGAAGAAGAACTTATGACAGCATACAATATTGAGTTTGAGGAATTCCATATTGCCTATCAATGGTTACTGCGCATTGAAAGAGAAGGGTATTTGCCCGTATAATTATGAAAAAGAATCGTTCAGTTATTGAAACGAGCACATTCTATGTTATAATGTAAGGGTTGCAAAAGGCAGAAATCTGCCCGTTTGTAAGAGAAGAGGAGTATAATTCTCTTACTTAATATGTTTCATATTAGTCTCGAACAAAATATACCGTAGTTGTCTTTTAGACAATTAGTAGATTGGAACATTGTATCTGAAAGCTTTTTGCTAGAGGGTTACTTGTACATTTGTTATTTCAAAAAAGAGATAATAAAAATCTTAATCTATAGAGGTATGTGCATACATTATTATAGTTGGAGGGAAAGAATAAATGTCTACAAAATGGGAAAAATTAGAAGGTAACGTTGGCGTTTTAACAATCGAAGTTGATGCTAAAGAAGTAAATAACTCTATCGACGCTGCATTCAAAAAAGTAGTAAAAACAATTAATGTACCAGGTTTCCGTAAAGGAAAAATGCCTCGTCCATTATTCGAACAACGCTTTGGTATTGAATCTTTATACCAAGATGCTTTAGATATCATCTTACCAAAAGCATACGGTGAAGCAATCGATGAAGCTGGTATCTTCCCAGTTGCTCATCCTGAGATTGACATCGAGAAATTCGAAAAAGGCCAAAACTTAATTTTCACTGCAAAAGTTACTGTAAAACCTGAAGTTAAATTAGGTGATTACAAAGGTTTAGCAGTAGAAAAAGTTGAAACAACTGTAACTGACGAGGATGTAGAGAACGAAGTAAAAGCTTTACAAGAGCGTCAAGCTGAACTAGTTGTTAAAGAAGAAGGAACTGTTGCAGATGGTGATACAGCTGTAATCGACTTCGAAGGTTTCGTTGATGGCGAAGCATTTGAAGGCGGAAAAGGCGAAAACTATTCTCTTGCAATCGGTTCTGGTACTTTCATCCCAGGTTTCGAAGAGCAAGTAATTGGTCTTAAATCTGGTGATTCTAAAGAAGTTGAAGTATCATTCCCAGAAGAGTACCATGCTGCTGAATTAGCTGGTAAACCAGCAACATTCAACGTAACAATTCACGAAATCAAAACAAAAGAACTTCCTGAGTTAAACGACGAGTTCGCTAAAGATGCTGACGAAGAAGTTACAACTCTTGATGAATTAAAAGCAAAACTTCGTACAAACTTAGAAGAAGGCAAAAAGCACGAAGCTGAGCACAAAGTACGTGACGAAGTAGTAGAATTAGCTGCTGCTAACGCTGAAATCGACATTCCAGAAGCTATGATCGACACTGAGTTAGATCGTATGGTTCGTGAATTCGAGCAACGTTTAAGCCAACAAGGTATGAACCTTGAGCTTTACTACCAATTCACAGGTACTGACGCTGACAAATTAAAAGAGCAAATGAAAGAGGATGCACAAAAACGTGTAAGAATCAATCTTGTTCTTGAAGCTATCATTGAAGCTGAAAACATCGAAGTTACTGAAGAAGAAGTAACTGCAGAAGTTGAAAAAATGGCTGAAATGTACGGTATGCCAGTAGACGCTATCAAGCAAGCTCTTGGAAGCGTAGACGCTTTATCTGAAGACCTTAAAGTGCGTAAAGCTGTAGACTTCTTAGTAGACAACGCTGCATAATAAAATAACAAGGCGCGATTTTAATCGTGCCTTGTTTTATAAATATAGAAATATATTTATAAAACTTTTCGATGAAGAAGGAAAAGTTCCTTTGTAAGTCGAATATACATATTTCAAAAGTTTTAAAATTTTTTTATTTGTACATAACTAGTCATATTATTTGTATTTCTCGCCACGTAGTGACATAATATGTATTTACATACGATACATTTATCGTGTACATACGAAGGCAAGAGGTTAGCACTTTGTAAGGGGTGTGAAAATATGTTTAAATTTAATGATGAAAAAGGTCAACTAAAATGTTCTTTCTGTGGTAAAACACAAACGCAAGTTCGAAAGCTAGTTGCAGGTCCAGGTGTTTACATTTGTGACGAGTGTATCGAGCTTTGTACTGAAATTGTACAAGAGGAGCTTGCGAAGGACGAAGAAGTAGAATTCAAAGATGTACCGAAACCGGTAGAAATTCGTGAAATCTTAGATGAGTATGTCATCGGACAAGATAACGCGAAAAAAGCACTAGCGGTAGCGGTATATAACCATTACAAACGCATTAATTCTAACAGCAAAATTGATGATGTAGAATTGGCGAAGAGTAATATTTCACTTATTGGGCCAACTGGTAGTGGTAAAACATTATTGGCACAAACATTAGCGCGTATTTTAAATGTTCCATTTGCGATCGCGGACGCAACATCTTTAACAGAAGCTGGATATGTAGGGGAAGATGTAGAAAACATCTTACTAAAATTAATCCAAGCCGCTGATTATGATGTAGAGAAAGCGGAAAAAGGAATCATTTATATTGATGAGATTGATAAAGTGGCACGTAAGTCCGAAAATCCATCAATTACACGTGATGTATCTGGTGAAGGCGTACAGCAGGCACTTCTGAAAATTTTAGAAGGTACTGTAGCAAGCGTTCCACCTCAAGGTGGTCGTAAGCACCCGCATCAAGAGTTTATTCAAATTGATACAACGAACATCCTATTCATTTGTGGTGGAGCGTTTGATGGCATCGAGCCTATTATTAAACGTCGCCTTGGTGAGAAAGTAATTGGATTTGGTGCTGAGAAGAAAAATGCTGATTTAAATGAGAAGCATGTTTTATCTCACGTTTTACCAGAGGATCTTTTAAGATTCGGTTTAATTCCGGAGTTTATCGGTCGTCTTCCAGTTATTGCGAACCTAGAGCCGCTTGATGAAGATGCTCTTGTAGATATTTTAACTAAACCGAAAAATGCACTTGTTAAGCAATTCCAAAAATTATTGGAGCTTGACGATGTTGAGTTAGAGTTTGAAGAAGGTGCACTAGTTGAGATTGCGAAAAAAGCAATTGAACGTAAAACAGGTGCTCGTGGACTTCGTTCTATTATTGAAGGCTTGATGCTTGATGTAATGTTCGAACTGCCATCTCGCAAAGATATCGAGAAGTGTATTCTTACGAAAGAAACAGTAGCTGATAATGAACCGCCGAAATTGGTGTTACAAGACGGTACTGTACTTGATACAAAAACATCTGCATAATGCGAAGAAGAAACAGCAATTTTTATAATTGCTGTTTTTCTTTATGTTTAGCACTATTCCTCCCAGGAAATACTAAAAGGTAAAACATAGCGGGAGGAAATGAATTATGAGCTGGACAAATATATTTTTACTTGTTCAACTTGTTTTTGGCGTAATTGTCGGATTGTATTTTTGGCACTTACTTCGAAATCAGCGAACACAAAAAGTTTCAATTGATCGAGAATCGAAAAAAGAATTAGAGCAGCTTCGTAAAATGCGTGAGGTTTCTTTAACAGAGCCACTTGCGGAAAAGGTACGTCCTACATCCTTTATAGACATTGTAGGGCAAGAAGACGGGATTAAGTCGTTAAAAGCGGCTCTTTGTGGTCCTAATCCGCAACATGTGATCATATACGGTCCGCCAGGTGTCGGAAAGACAGCGGCAGCACGCCTTGTATTAGAAGAAGCGAAACGAAATCCGAAATCTCCATTTCGTACAAATGCAACATTTATCGAACTTGATGCAACGACAGCTAGGTTTGATGAGCGTGGTATTGCGGATCCATTAATTGGTTCAGTGCATGACCCGATTTATCAAGGAGCAGGTGCAATGGGGCAAGCGGGTATCCCGCAACCGAAAAAAGGGGCTGTAACAGATGCGCATGGTGGTATTTTGTTCATTGATGAGATTGGTGAATTACATCCAATTCAAATGAATAAAATGCTAAAGGTGTTAGAAGATCGGAAAGTATTTTTGGAAAGTGCGTACTATAGTGAAGAAAATTCGATGATTCCAACGTATATACATGATATTTTTCAAAAAGGTTTACCTGCAGATTTTCGCTTAGTTGGTGCAACGACGCGTTCGCCAGAGGAAATTCCTCCTGCAATTAGGTCGCGTTGTTTAGAAGTGTTCTTCCGTGAATTAGATACAGAAGAAATTCAAAAAGTAGCGAAAAATGCAGCTGACAAAGTGGAAATGCAAGTAGGTGAGAACGGTATCGAAATGATTGGAATGTATGCAAGAAATGGACGAGAAGCAATTAATCTCGTGCAAATTTCTGCTGGCATGGCGATAAATGAAGAACGACCTTTCATTAAAGATGAAGATATTGAGTGGGTTGTTCATTCTAGTCAGCTTACACCAAAGTACGAAAAACGTATTTATCCAATTCCAAGAATCGGTCTTGTGAACGGGCTTGCTGTATATGGGCCGAATACAGGTACGTTATTAGAAATTGAGGTAACAGCTATTCCTGCGAAAGATAAAGGGTCAGTAAATGTCACTGGAATTGTAGAAGAGGAAAGTATTGGTAGCCAAACGAAATCAATTCGCCGTAAAAGTATGGCGAAAGGTTCTGTTGATAATGTGTTAACAGTACTTCGTTCTCTAGATGTGTTGCCAGAAGGGTATGATATACATATTAATTTTCCTGGTGGTATCCCGATTGATGGTCCTTCAGCAGGTATTGCTATGGCAACAGGTGTCTATTCAGCAGTGCATCGTACGTATGTGAATAATGAAGTAGCGATGACAGGTGAGATAAGTATCCACGGAGAAGTGAAGCCTATTGGTGGTGTGTACGCAAAAATAAAAGCTGCGAAAAAAGCGGGAGCTAAGAAAGTCATCATTCCGGCTGAAAACATGCAACCATTTTTGTATACAATAAAGGGAATTGAGATCATTCCTGTTCGCAAATTAAAAGAAGTATTTGAATTAACATTTATGCAGGAAAATATGCATCGTGAGCTTGATGCACATACTGCTTTGGATGAAACAGATGCGCAATCAATGTGAGAATATACAATAATAAAGATTTGCCAGACTTCGTTTAAGTTTGTATGCTTAAGCGGAGTCTTTTTTCTTTTCGTGAGGCACAAAAAAACAGGGGATTTACAATTGCGAAGAATCTCTGCAATTGCATCTAGATGTATTGTAATATAAAATAGTTGAACAGGAGTTTAATTTATTATGGAGGTGCTATGTCTAGTATGAATACGAATGAAAGAATTGTACCCCTCCTACCATTAAGAGGCATTCTCGTATATCCAACGATGGTTCTGCATCTTGATGTAGGACGTGATAAATCGATACAAGCACTAGAGCAGGCGGCAATGGATGAAAATATCATCTTTTTAGCAATGCAAAAAGAAATGAATATCGACGATCCTAAAGAAGATGACATATATAGTGTAGGTACAGTGGCGAAAGTGAAGCAAATGTTAAAATTGCCGAACGGTACGCTTCGTGTCCTTGTAGAAGGTTTACATAGAGCAGAAGTAGTAGAGTTTATCGAAGAAGAAAATCTGGTACAAGTTTCTATTAGAACAGTAACTGAAGAAGTAGAAGATGATTTAGAAGAGAAGGCTCTTATGCGTACGTTACTGGAGCATTTCGAACAATATATTAAAGTTTCGAAAAAAGTTTCAAATGAAACATTTGCAACGGTAGCTGATGTAGAAGAACCCGGAAGACTAGCTGATTTAATTGCTTCTCACTTACCGATTAAAACGAAGCAGAAACAAGAGATTTTAGAGATTGTATCTGTGAAAGAACGACTACATACACTTATTTCAATTATTCAAGATGAACAAGAGTTACTTAGCCTAGAAAAGAAAATTGGACAAAAAGTGAAACGTTCAATGGAGCGCACGCAAAAAGAATATTTCTTACGTGAGCAAATGAAGGCGATTCAAACTGAACTTGGTGATAAAGAAGGCAAGGGCGGGGAAGTTGAAGAACTTCGTGAGAAAATTGAACAGTCGGGAATGCCTGAAGAAACAATGCAGGCTGCACTGAAAGAATTAGATCGTTATGAAAAGTTACCTGTAAGTTCTGCTGAGAGTGGTGTCATTCGTAATTATATTGATTGGTTATTAGCTCTCCCATGGACAACAGCAACAGAGGATATGATTGACCTCGCTCATTCGGAAGAAATTTTAAATAAAGATCATTACGGTCTTGAAAAAGTGAAAGAGCGAGTACTTGAATATTTAGCTGTACAGAAGTTAACGAATTCATTAAAAGGACCAATTCTTTGTCTAGTAGGACCTCCTGGGGTTGGGAAAACTTCGTTAGCACGTTCTATTGCAACATCGTTAAATCGTAATTTTGTACGTGTTTCTCTTGGTGGTGTGCGCGATGAATCTGAAATTCGTGGTCACCGTCGTACATATGTAGGAGCGATGCCAGGACGTATTATTCAAGGTATGAAAAAGGCGAAAACAGTTAATCCAGTCTTCTTATTAGATGAGATTGATAAAATGTCTAACGATTTCAGGGGAGACCCATCAGCGGCGTTACTTGAAGTATTAGATCCAGAGCAAAACCATAACTTCAGTGATCATTACATTGAAGAGCCATATGATTTATCGAAAGTTATGTTCGTTGCAACTGCTAATACACTTGCAAGTGTTCCTGGCCCATTGCTTGACCGTATGGAAATCATTTCGATTGCTGGTTATACAGAACTTGAAAAAGTGCACATTGCTCGTGAGCATTTATTGCCGAAACAATTAAAAGAGCATGGCCTACGAAAAGGTAATTTGCAAGTGCGTGATGAAGCGCTTCTTGAAATTATTCGTTATTATACACGTGAGGCTGGTGTTCGTACGTTAGAGCGTCAAATTGCAAAAGTTTGCCGTAAAGCAGCAAAAATTATCGTTACAGCAGAACGCAAGCGCATTGTTGTAACAGAGAAAAATATTGTTGATTTACTTGGTAAGCATATATTCCGTTATGGTCAAGCTGAAAAAACAGACCAAGTTGGTATGGCAACAGGTTTAGCTTACACAGCAGCGGGCGGCGATACACTTGCAATTGAAGTGTCTGTAGCGCCAGGAAAAGGGAAATTAATTTTAACAGGGAAACTTGGGGATGTTATGAAAGAATCCGCACAAGCCGCGTTTAGCTATATTCGTTCTCGTGCAGAAGAACTTCATATTGATCCGGATTTCCATGAGAAAAACGATATTCATATTCATGTTCCAGAAGGAGCAGTTCCAAAAGATGGACCGTCAGCAGGTATTACGATGGCAACGGCACTTATTTCTGCACTAACAGGTATTCCTGTAAGTAAAGAAGTTGGTATGACAGGTGAAATTACACTTCGTGGTCGTGTATTACCAATTGGTGGTTTGAAAGAAAAAACATTAAGTGCTCACCGCGCGGGATTAACAAAAATTATTTTACCGGCGGAAAATGAGAAAGATTTAGATGATATTCCAGAGAGCGTAAAAGAAAACCTTACGTTTGTGCTTGCATCTCATTTAGACGAAGTATTGGAGCACGCATTAGTAGGAGTGAAACAATGAAAGTAACAAAAGCAGATATTGTAATTAGTGCCGTTAAACCGGAACAATATCCAGACAGTGATTTACCAGAAATTGCCTTAGCGGGTCGTTCTAATGTCGGGAAGTCTTCCTTTATTAATAAAATTTTAAATCGTAAAAAGTTAGTACGTATTTCTTCTAAAC
Organism: Bacillus sp. NPDC057893; assembly: GCF_042796455.1. Taxonomy (NCBI): domain Bacteria; kingdom Bacillati; phylum Bacillota; class Bacilli; order Caryophanales; family Bacillaceae; genus Bacillus; species Bacillus sp. NPDC057893. The sequence continues at coordinate 393,650 of NZ_JBHVNG010000001.1, forward strand.
CAGGAAAAACGCAAACGCTGAACTTTTTCTTAATCAATGAAATGATGCATTTTGTTGACGTTCCAGGTTATGGATATGCGAAAGTATCTAAAACAGAGCGCGCGGCATGGGGCAGAATGATTGAGACTTACTTTACAACACGTACGCAATTAGACGCAGCTGTATTAGTAGTTGATTTACGTCACCAACCAACAAAAGATGACATTATGATGTATGATTTCTTAAAGCATTATGAAATCCCAACAATTATTATTGCAACGAAAGCCGATAAAATTCCGAAAGGGAAATGGCAAAAGCATTTAAAAGTTGTAAAAGAAACGCTTGCTGTTGAAATTGGCGATGAAATCGTTCTATTCTCTTCTGAAACAGGTCTTGGAAAAGAAGAAGCATGGAAAGCAATTCATAAAATGACAAAAACAAAAAACGCGTGACGAATGTCGCGCGTTTTTTTTATTTACTAAACTTTTAGCGTACGTTTAATGTAACCTCAATATTTCCTCTTGTTGCTTTGGAGTAAGGACATACACCGTGAGCGGCTTCTACAAGTTCTTGTGCTTCGGCATGAGAAACACCAGCAACATGTACGTCAAGTACAGCAGATAGTCCGAAACCACCATCTGTATCTTTACCGATAGAAACGTGTGCAGTCACTTCTGTACTTTCCACTTTCATACGTTTTGTACGAATTACAAGTTGCAATGCGCTATCAAAGCAAGCTGCATAACCAGCTGCAAATAATTGTTCTGGATTTGTTGCCTCTCCGCCTGCGCCACCTAGTGCTTTTGGCATTTTTACATCAAGATTTAATATGCCATCATCTGAAACTACCTTACCGTTTCTTCCACCTGTAGCTGTTACTGAAGCAGTATATAATTTATCCATGTTTATTCCCCTTTTCTATCATTAATTTTTTTCATTGTTTCAATTAATGTGTTTAATTGGATTAATAAAGAATGATATTCTTGCTCTGTAATTCCTAAATTTGTAGCCATCGTTGTTGGTAATGAACAAGCTATTTCTTTTAAATCTTTACCTTGTTCTGTTAATTCAATACAAACTTTTCGCTCGTCTTCTTTTGAACGAACACGTTGTACAAGTTTTAATGATTCCATCCGTTTTAACATAGGTGTTAAAGTACCAGAATCTAAAAATAGACGTTCTCCAATTTCTTTTACTGTTAGTCCGTCTCGTTCCCAGAGTACGAGTAAAGTAATGTACTGGGGATACGTAATGCCCATTTCTTCTAAATAGGGTCGGTAAAAACGAGTAACCTCTTTAGAACAAGCGTAAATAGAAAAACAAAGTTGGTTATCTAGATGTAGAGGATTTTCTTTCATAAGCAACTCCTTATACTTTTAAATTGTGCGCAATTTAATTTTGTAAAATCAATATAACGAAAAATAAATACAATGTCAAATGCATTGCATTGAGAAAGTGAGTACTATATTTTGGAACAATCATACATATTTTCCTTCATGATGAAAGAAGATAGAAAAGATGATGTTATAATTAATATGGAATAGTTTCCATCACTTGATTATGAGGACTTTTTTTGGTAACGTACAAATAGAGTTATTATTTTATAATTATTATAAAGTAGAGAGTTCTTTATTAATCTTACTGAAGCTCCTTTATTACATATGGAGAAAAAATAATCAGTTGTTCACACGATTGTCAGATTCATAAGAGGAAAGTTGTATTATGATAGTAGATAAAGTGATAAAACGGGTGAAGGGGGACATGCTGCGTGCATATTCTTGTTGTTAGTGTAAATTATCGAACAGCCCCTGTAGAATTTCGTGAGAAACTCACATTTCAGGCAGCAGAGCTAGAGCAAGCAATGACTACATTACAAAACCAAAAGAGCGTACTAGAAAATGTCATTGTATCAACTTGTAATCGCACTGAGATTTACGCTGTTGTCGATCAATTACACACGGGACGGTATTACATTAAGAAGTTTTTAGCTGATTGGTTTCAGCTTGAAATAGAAGAAGTCGCACCATACTTGTCTATTTTTGAACAAGATGGCGCAATAGATCATTTATTCCGCGTAACGTGCGGTTTAGATTCTATGGTTGTTGGAGAAACGCAAATTTTAGGTCAAATAAAAGATAGCTTTTTAGAAGCGCAACAAGTAAAAGCGACAGGTACAATTTTTAATGAGTTGTTTAAGCAAGTGGTTACGTTAGCAAAACGTGCGCACTCAGAAACAACGATTGGTGAAAGTGCGATGTCTGTTAGTTATGCTGCTGTTGAGCTCGGAAAGAAAATATTTGGAGATTTAACAGATTGTCATGTACTTATTCTTGGTGCTGGTAAGATGGGTGAACTTGCACTGCAAAACTTATACGGAAGCGGTGCTCGTAAAGTAACAGTTATGAATAGGACGCTTACGAAAGCGGAAGTGATGGCTGAGAAATATATGGGACATGCAAAGCCTTTAAGTGAATTGCAATGTGCATTATTAGAAGCGGATATTTTAATTAGTTCAACGGGTGCATCAGAATATGTCATTACGAAAGAGATGATGACGAAAGTAGAGAGAATGCGCTCTGGTCGTCCGTTATTTATGGTTGATATTGCAGTACCACGTGATATTGATCCTGCGATTGATGAATTAGAAGGCTCTTTCTTATATGATATCGACGATCTGCAAGGTGTAGTTGAAGCAAACCGTGCTGAACGTTTAAAAGAAGCAGAGAAAATTCAATTTATGATTGAAGAGGAAATGGTTTTATTTAAAACTTGGTTAAGTACGCTTGGTGTTGTACCGTTAATATCGGCTCTTCGTGATAAAGCGCTAGCAATTCAAAGTGACACGATGGAAAGCCTTGAACGAAAAATACCAAACCTTAGTGATCGTGAGAAAAAAGTAATTAGTAAACATACGAAAAGTATTATTAACCAATTATTAAAAGATCCAATTTTAGTAGCTAAAGAATTAGCTGCTGAAGAGGGAGCTGGCGAAAAATTAGCTTTATTTGCGAAGATTTTTGATTTAGAAGTGGAAGAAGCGGGAAATACGGAAGAAGTAGAACATAAAAGAGCCTGGACACCATCCGTTCCATCTTTATAACTTGGAAGGATGATCGGATGAGTTTTTTAAATAACAGTATTATTTATCATATTGCAATTATTTTATATGCTTGTAGCATTAGTTTATATTTTATAGATTATTTTCAAAGTAACCGAAAGGCGAACCGATTTGCTTTTTGGTTACTTTCGATTGTATGGGTATTGCAGTCTATCTTTATGTTACTTAGGGCTACAGATTCAGAAACGAATCCTATTTTAACTTTATTGTCAGGGATTTATTTTTATGTTTGGTTATTGATTACGATGTCATTAGTCATTAATCGATTTATGCGCATTGACTTTTTAGTCTTTTTTACAAATGTTGTAGCATTTGGCGTAAGCGCTTTTTCTATTTTTACACCGCTCGGAAAGATGTCGCCAGTACTTGCAGAGCAATTAGTTTCAGAACTTGTATACGTGCATGTCGGTATGGCGATTATTTCTTATGCAACGTTTACTGTATCGTTTATTTTTTCTATCATGTATTTATTGCAATATCGGCTATTAAAAAAGAAAAAATGGAATGCGAGATTAAGAAGGTTAGGAAATTTGCCGAAGCTTGAATCGATGTCTTACGGATTAAATTTATTTTCTGTTCCGTTTTTCTTATTAGCAATTATATTAGGATGCATATGGGGATATACAAAATTGGATAATTTCCATTGGTATGATACGAAAGTAATCGGGTCTTTTGTCGTTCTATTTGTATATTGCGTGGGCTTATATTTACGAGCGGCAGATGTGTTGCAGGGTAAGAAAATTGTGCTGTGGAATATCGGGGCATTTCTCGTAATGCTAGTTAACATTTTTCTATTAAGCAGTTTATCTAATTTCCACTTTTGGTATTTATAATGAGGAGAGAGAATTATGCGCAAAATTATTGTAGGTTCACGAAAGAGTAAGCTAGCATTAACACAAACAAATTGGTTTATCGATCAATTAAAAGCGCTTGGTTTACCATATGAATTTGAAGTGAAAGAAATCGTCACAAAAGGTGATGTTATTTTAGATGTTACTCTTTCAAAAGTAGGCGGAAAAGGTTTATTTGTAAAGGAAATTGAACATGCGTTACTTACGAAAGAAATTGATATGGCTGTACATAGTATGAAAGATATGCCAGCTGTACTCCCAGATGGATTAACGATTGGTTGTACGCCAAAGCGCGTTGACCCTCGTGATGCTTTTATTTCTAAAAACGGAGAATCGTTTAAAGACTTAGCAGAAGGCGCGATCTTAGGGACGAGTAGTTTGAGACGTAGTGCACAATTACTAGCTGCGAGACCAGATTTACAAGTGAAATGGATTCGTGGGAATATCGATACACGCTTACGTAAGTTGAAAGATGAAGATTACGATGCAATTATTTTAGCGACAGCAGGATTACAGAGAATGGGCTGGGACGGAGAAGTTATTACAGAACATTTAGATGAAACGTTATGTGTACCAGCCGTAGGACAAGGTGCATTAGCGATTGAATGTCGTGAGGATGATAAGGATTTACTTCAGTTGTTAGCACATATTAATGATGCAGTAACAGAAAGAACAGTGGCTGCTGAACGAGTATTTCTTCATAAACTTGAAGGTGGATGCCAAGTTCCAATCGCTGGATATGCAACTCTTAAAGAAAATGATGCAATCGAATTAACAGCGCTTGTCGGTTCTATGGACGGTTCTGTTTTATTGAAAGAGATAGTAGTAGGCAATGATCCGAAGCAAGTTGGATTAGAGGCTGCGGACCGTTTAATTAAACAAGGAGCAAAAGAGCTCATCCTTGCTGCAAATAAGGAGCAACAATAAATATGGATGCTCTCGCTGGCAAAATAGTATTGATTACACGTGCCCAGCATCAAGCGAAACAAATGAGTGTAGCAGTGAAAGAAAGGAGCGGAATTCCATTGGAAATTCCGCTTTTGCGTATGGAAGGCATATCTCATAGGCAAATTCAACGTATAACAAGGCAACTACATTCGTATGACTGGGTTATTTTTACGAGTAAAAATGGTGTAGCTTTTTTTCTAGATGGTTTGAAAAAGAAAATACCATTAACTATTAAAATTGCTGCGGTAGGCGTGAAAACAAAATTAGAGTTAGAAAAAAGGGGCTATCAAGTTCATTTTGTTCCGACCTCATTTGTTGCAGAAGCATTTTCCGAAGAGTTTTTAAAAGAATTAAGTGGAAACGAGCGTATTTTATTTCCGAAGGGGAATTTAGCAAGAGATGTAATCCCGGTTAAACTTAGGGAGTTTGGTGTTTTTCTAGATGAGCTAATCGTATATAGTACGAAGGTGAATGTAGAGAAAAAACAAGAACTTATAGCAGCATTGAAATTAGGGGAAGTAAATATTATTACATTTACGAGCCCTTCAACTGTTGATAGTTTTGTTCGTTTACTTGAGGGTACAAACTGGAGAGAATGGACGAAAAAATGTACAATTGCTTGTATAGGGCCTATTACGGAAAAAGAGGCGCTCCTTTATTTTCCACATGTTATTGTGCCGAAAGAGTACACTGTAGAAGCATTACTACAATGCATTTGTGAATCTATAAAGTGAAACTTTAATTAGTGGGAGGTTCATCCCCCACTAATTATTAGCCTTCACCAATCGGGCGTTTACGGGCAGTTGATTTCCCATCTAACTTCTTTGCTCTAGCCGAATTTTGAGATGGGAGTCTTACTGCCCGTTAACGCGGGATAAAATAAAAGAATGGGGATAGAAATCTATGAATTCTTTACAATTTAATCGTCATCGTCGTCTAAGACAAAGCGGGGGTATGCGTGCACTTGTGCGTGAAACATTTTTACATACAGAAGATTTTATTTATCCTATTTTTGTATTAGAAGGAGAAAATACTCGTAATGAAGTTCCTTCTATGCCAGGCGTATATCAAATGTCTTTAGATTTATTGCAAGCTGAAATGCAAGAGGTCGTTGATTTAGGTATTCGTTCTGTTATTGTATTTGGTTTACCTGCTGAAAAGGACGAAGTTGGATCATCGGCATATTGTGAGCATGGAATTGTACAGCGTGCAATTAAGCAAATTAAGAATGAGTTCCCAGAGCTAGTAGTAGTTGCAGATACATGTTTATGTCAATTCACAAGCCATGGTCATTGCGGTGTTATTGAAGATGGCGTTATTTTAAATGATGAGTCTCTTGCAGCTCTTGCAAAAACAGCTGTAAGTCAAGCGAAAGCAGGGGCGGACATTATTGCACCATCTAACATGATGGATGGATTTGTAACAGCAATTCGCCATGCATTAGATGAAAATGGTTTCGCGCACGTACCAGTTATGTCGTATGCTGTGAAATATTCATCAGCATTTTACGGACCGTTCCGTGATGCAGCACATGGTGCACCGCAGTTTGGTGATCGTAAAACATATCAAATGGACCCAGCGAACCGTATGGAAGCATTCCGTGAAGCAGAATCAGATGTAATGGAAGGGGCAGACTTCTTAATTGTAAAGCCAGCTCTTTCTTATTTAGATATCGTTCGTGATGTGAAAAATAGCTTTAACTTACCCGTCGTTGCTTATAACGTAAGTGGTGAATATTCGATGATTAAAGCAGCAGCACAAAATGGTTGGATTAATGAAAAAGAAGTTGTACTTGAGAAATTAATTAGCATGAAACGCGCAGGAGCAGACTTGATTATTACGTATCATGCAAAAGATGCAGCAAGATGGTTACAAGAAGGAGGCGCTAAATAATGAAAAAGTTCGATAAGTCGATTGCGGCGTTTGAAGAGGCACAAAATTTAATGCCTGGAGGCGTAAATAGCCCTGTTCGTGCCTTTAAGTCTGTTGGTATGAATCCGCTGTTTATGGAGCGCGGAAAAGGCTCTAAAGTATATGATATCGATGGGAATGAATACATCGATTACGTATTATCGTGGGGACCTTTAATTCATGGTCATGCGAACGACCGTGTTGTTGAGGCTTTAAAAGCTGTTGCTGAAAAAGGAACAAGCTTTGGTGCCCCAACAGAAATTGAAAATAAATTAGCGCAGCTTGTTATTGAGCGCGTGCCATCAATTGAAATTGTACGTATGGTTAACTCTGGAACAGAAGCGACAATGAGTGCACTACGTTTAGCTCGAGGTTATACAGGGCGTAACAAAATTTTGAAATTCATTGGTTGTTACCATGGTCATGGCGATTCTTTATTAATTAAAGCAGGTTCTGGTGTGGCGACGCTAGGTTTACCAGATAGCCCTGGTGTACCAGAAGGTGTAGCGAAAAATACGATTACAGTAGCGTATAACGATTTAGAAAGTGTAAAATATGCTTTCGAACAATTCGGTGATGACATCGCTTGTATAATTGTAGAACCAGTGGCAGGGAATATGGGTGTTGTTCCCCCGCAACCAGGATTTTTAGAAGGACTTCGTGAAGTGACAGAGCAAAACGGTGCACTACTTATTTTTGATGAAGTAATGACTGGATTCCGTGTTGCTTATAATTGTGGGCAAGGTTACTACGGCGTAACTCCTGATTTAACTTGTTTAGGTAAAGTAATCGGTGGTGGCTTGCCGGTAGGAGCATACGGTGGTAAGGCAGAGATTATGCGTCAAGTTGCACCAAGCGGACCGATTTACCAAGCCGGAACATTATCGGGTAATCCACTTGCAATGACAGCAGGCTATGAAACGCTAGTGCAGTTAACACCAGAATCATATGTGGAATTTGAGCGTAAAGCAGAAATGTTAGAGGCTGGACTACGTAAGGTAGCTGAAAAGCATAATATCCCGCATCACATTAATCGTGCAGGTTCTATGATTGGCATTTTCTTTACAGATGAGCAGGTTATTAATTATGATACAGCAAAATCTTCAAACTTAGAATTCTTTGCAGCTTACTATCGTGAAATGGTAGAACAAGGTGTATTTTTACCACCTTCTCAATTTGAAGGTTTATTCTTATCGACAGCACATAGTGATGCAGATATTGAGGCGACAATTGCGGCGGCTGAAATTGCAATGTCAAAATTAAAAGCATAATTTCTTAGAGAAAATCGCTTTCCATTAGGGGAGCGATTTTTTTTATTCATAAAGTAGCCGTAGGGAACATAAATCTGTAATGACCTATAGTTTGGGAGGGGGAAAAGAAGTGGCAACAGATCATTCATTACGATTTTCGTTAAAAGAATCTGTTTGGTTCCAAAAGGGACAGGAAGTCGAAGAACTTTTGTCAATTTCGTTAGATCCAGACGTTGAGATAGAGGAGCTCGATCATGAAGTTATCGTGAGAGGGCAATTAGATTTAACGGGAGAGTACGTTGCAAGGCAAGATGATTCAGCTTATTCATTAAGAGAGCTATCACCAGCAAAGGCAATTGATTATGTAGAAACAAGGGCAGACGGGGTTAATGAGCTTGTCCATTCCTTTCCGCTCGAAATATCAATTCCAAGAAATCGAGTGAAAGTAATTGAAGAATTATATGTATCAATCGAGGAATTTGATTATGAATTAAAGGAAAATGGTTGCTTACAACTATTAGCGGATATATCTATTACAGGTTTATGTGACGAAGAAAGAACCGAGGATGAAGAGGAAGAGATGGCGTATGCCGAGTTGGAAGCTGATTCAGCTGAAGAAGGTGAAAGTAGACCTGGGCCGCACGAAGAGGTACCAGCCTATAAAGAATCAGATGGATGGGAAGATTATGCATTTGAACCGTTTCAGCTAGAAGAAAGAAAAGAGCAAGAAATAGAAGAAGAGGAAATAGAAGAAGAGGAATTAGAAGAACATGAATTTGCGGGGCGTGAAGAGGAGAAAGAAACGACGCCACAATTTGAATTGTTCGGGCGAAAAAATTTCAAGAAAGAAAAAGCGAAAAAGCAGGAAGAGCCAGAGGAAGAAACATATTCACAGCGAGATGAAAATGCACTTTATTTAACGAAATTATTTACGAAAGAACCAGAAGAAGAATTTACGAAGTTAAGAATGTACTTCGTACAAGAAGGAGATACAATTGAAGCTGTTGCAGAACGTTATGAAACGACTGTACAAAACTTACATCGTGTAAATCAATCAGAAGATATATATTTAACTACAGGGCAAATTATATATATTCCTGTTTCAAAAGCAAAGGTGAAATAAGTGAGTGAGTTTTTTCACTCACCTCTTTTCTTTTCCTAGAAGCTATGTTTTGAATAAGAAAGGGTTATTCGTATGGATATTGAATTACGAAATCGCTATGAACCCATTGTGAGGCAATATAGATTGGACACTCAGCATATGGAAGAGCACGGAAGTGTAATGAAAATTTATACGAATCAAGGTCCGTATGCGTTAAAGAAAATACAAGATAGAAAATTAGAGCGGAATAATTTTTTGCACCATATTCAATATTTGAAGGAGAAAGGTTTTTCAAATTATGTACCTATCTATCATGCGACGGACGGGAATTATGTTTTAAGTGATGGGACGTATAGTTATTATTTAATGCCTTGGTTAGAACGTGCGGAAGGAAACGGAGAAGATAATGATCAATACCATAAGATGTTTCAAACGCTCGGGACGTTGCATCAAAAAACAGTGAAAGAGGAGACTTATACAGAAGAAGATTTAAAAAAACATTATACAAATATATCCGATCGTTGGGAAAATGATGGTGAGATGTTAGAAGAGTTTCTTGTAGAATCTGAAGCGAAGTGGTATATGTCGCCATTTGAATTACAATATTGTACGTATTATCACCATGCTATGAGAGCACGTGAGTTTGCAACGAAACAGTTAAGTGAATGGCACGATGCAATGAAAGAAAAGGAAACGACACGTACTACTTTCGTTCATGGAAATGTATCGCTTAATCACTTTTTATTTGATTATGAACGAAACGGTTATTTTATTAGTTTAGAAAAGTCTCAGTTTGCTACACCGGTACAGGATATTGTCAGCTTTTATTCAAGGTCTTTGAACACATATCCAATTGCGCGGAGTGATCGCTTTGAATGGTATCAAATGTATCAAAAAAATTTTCCATTTACGAAAGAAGAGCAGCTTCTTATGTTTGCGTATATGACGTACCCGTCGCATTTTATTCGGCAAATTCAGTCGTATACGAAAAGAAGAAAGAGTCGTAATGAAGAAAATGAGCTCCGCGGGGTGAAAACTCTGCAGCAATCGCATTGGCTCATTAGTAATACAGAATATTTCCTTTCGCAATTACAAGCTGCCCAGCAAGGGAACGGATAAAGTGGAATTTTAATCAGTGGGGGTTTTGTTCATTCCCACTGATTATTAGCCTTCATCAATCGGGATAAAGAAGGTAAGTAGGGAGAAACCTGCTTATCTTCTTTTTATTAGTTCCATAAAGAGATAAAGGTCGCAGTTTCAAATTTATCTTGACGAATAAGGTTTCGTTTTTTACACTATTGTATATAATAATTAACAATCATATAAATGCCTTGAAGGGGAAGAGTATAACATGAAACGTCTTCAGAGAGGAGAATCATTAGCTGGGAGATTCTCTAGATAGTTATGTTAGAAGGTAGCCCTGGAGCATCTTTTCTGAACGGAATAGTTCTCATTAGGAAAAGACGGATTTGTCCGTTATCAAATTAAGAGTATAAGCAAATTCTGAATTTGTTTGTAAATAAAGGTGGTACCGCGATGTCCCTCGTCCTTTTTTGGATGAGGGACATTTTTTATTTTAAGGAGGGAAAATAATGTCAAACACGGAAAAGAATTTACCAACTAAATATGATCATATGTCCGTTGAAGAAGGCCTTTATAAGTGGTGGCTTGAAGGCAAATATTTCGAAGCAACAGGAGACGAGAAGAAACAACCGTATACAATTGTAATTCCACCTCCGAACGTAACTGGTAAGTTACATTTAGGTCATGCTTGGGATACAACTCTTCAAGATATTTTAACTCGTACGAAGCGTATGCAAGGATACGATGTATTATGGCTTCCAGGAATGGACCATGCTGGTATCGCAACACAAGCGAAAGTAGAAGGGAAACTTCGTGAAGAAGGTATTTCACGTTACGATCTTGGCCGTGAGAAATTCCTTGAAAAAGCTTGGGAGTGGAAAGAAGAGTACGCTTCTCACATTCGTCAACAATGGGGAAAAGTTGGTTTAGGACTAGACTATTCTCGTGAACGTTTCACATTAGACGAAGGTTTATCTGATGCAGTTAATAAAGTATTCGTTCAATTATATGAAAAAGGCTTAATTTACCGTGGTGAGTATATCATCAACTGGGACCCAGCAACACGCACAGCTCTTTCTGATATTGAAGTAATTCATAAAGAAGTTCAAGGTGCATTCTACCATATGAACTATCCGCTAACAGACGGTTCAGGTCACATTCGCCTTGCAACTACTCGTCCAGAAACAATGCTTGGTGATACAGCAGTAGCAGTTCATCCAGAAGATGATCGTTACAAACATTTAATCGGAAAAACAGTAACACTTCCAATTGTAGGCCGTGAGATTCCGATTATTGCTGATGAATACGTAGAAAAAGACTTCGGAACAGGCGTTGTAAAAATTACACCAGCTCATGACCCGAATGACTTTGAAGTAGGTAACCGTCATGACTTATCACGTATTTTAGTAATGAACGAAGATGGAACGATGAACGAAAAAGCTGGTAAGTACAACGGTATGGATCGTTTCGAATGCCGTAAAGAGTTAGTGAAAGACTTACAAGAAGCTGGCGTATTAGTAGAAATCGAGCCTCATATGCACTCAGTAGGTCATAGTGAGCGTAGCGGTGCAGTTGTTGAGCCTTACTTATCAACACAATGGTTCGTAAAAATGGCTCCACTTGCAGAAAAAGCGGTAAAACTTCAACAAAAAGAAGAAGAAAAAGTAACGTTCGTACCAGAGCGTTTTGAAAACACATACTTACGCTGGATGGAAAACATTCATGACTGGTGTATTTCTCGTCAATTATGGTGGGGTCACCGCATTCCAGCTTGGTATCATAAAGAAACTGGTGAAGTATACGTAGGTACAGAAGCGCCAGCGGATATTGAAAACTGGAATCAAGATAACGACGTACTTGATACATGGTTTAGTTCAGCACTATGGCCATTCTCAACACTCGGCTGGCCGAATGAAGATGCAGCAGACTTTAAAAAGTTCTATTCAACAGATGCTTTAATAACTGGTTATGACATTATCTTCTTCTGGGTATCTCGTATGATTTTCCAAGGTTTAGAGTTTACAGGAGAGCGTCCATTTAAAGATGTATTAATTCACGGTTTAGTTCGTGATGAGCAAGGACGTAAAATGAGTAAATCTCTTGGTAACGGTATTGATCCGATGGATGTTATCGAGAAGTATGGTGCAGATGCAATGCGTTACTTCTTATCAACAGGAAGTGCACCAGGTCAAGATTTACGTTTCAGCATGGAAAAAGTAGAATCTACTTGGAACTTCATTAATAAAATTTGGAATGCATCACGTTTCGTATTAATGAACATGGATGACATGAAGTATGAAGAAATCGATTTAACTGGTGAAAAATCAGTTGCAGATAAGTGGATTTTAACTCGCTTAAACGAAACAATCGAAAGTGTAACACGTAACATGGATAAATATGAGTTCGGTGAAGCTGGTCGTTCATTATACAACTTCATTTGGGATGATTTCTGTGACTGGTACATTGAGATGGCGAAACTGCCACTATACGGTGAAGATGAAGAAGCTAAGAAAACAACTCGTTCTATTTTAGCTTACGTATTAGACCAAACGATGCGTCTATTACACCCATTCATGCCATTTGTAACAGAGAAAATTTGGCAGCATTTACCGCATGAAGGCGAGTCTATTACAGTAGCGGCATGGCCAACAGTTCGTGAAGATTTACAAGATAAAGAAGCGGCAGCAGAAATGCACCTTCTAGTTGATATCATTCGCTCTGTTCGTAACATCCGTGCGGAAGTAAATACACCAATGAGCAAAAAAGTTCAAATGCAAATTAAAGCAAAAGACGAGGCAGTACTAGCTCAGCTTACGAAAAACAGTTCTTACATTGAGCGTTTCTGTAACCCAAGTGAACTAACAATTAAGATTGATTTACAAGCGCCAGAAAAAGCGATGACTGCAATCGTATCAGGTGCAGAGTTATTCTTACCATTAGCTGATCTTATCAATCTTGATGAAGAGAAAGCACGTCTTGAAAAAGAACTTGAGAAGTTCGATAAAGAAGTAGAGCGTGTACAGAAGAAACTTTCAAACCAAGGATTCGTAGCGAAAGCTCCTGCAGAAGTTATTGACGGAGAGCGTGCGAAAGAGCAAGATTATCTAGAAAAACGCGAAGCGGTTCGTCAACGTCTAGCTGATCTTGAAAAATAAAAATGTTTTTCAGAGACTCACTATATTGGTGAGTCTCTTTTCTTTGCGTATAATAGAATTAAGAAGTTTGTCTTTTGAAAGGGGAATAGCAAACGTGATACATACATACGAAGAAGCGATAAGCTGGATTCATAGCCGATTGAAATTTGGGATAAAACCAGGACTAGAAAGAATGCAATGGATGTTGGAAGAACTCGGAAATCCAGAGCGTCATATAAAATGTGTGCATCTTGCCGGCACAAATGGAAAAGGTTCAACTTTAACATATATGCGCTACATGTTAGAAGGTGCGAAATATAAAGTAGGAACGTTTACATCGCCTTACATAGAAACATTCAATGAACGTATTAGTGTAAACGGAATACCGATTGCAGATGAAGAGATTGCGGAACTTGTAAATATGGTAAAGCCAGTCGTTGAAAAATTAGATGAGACGGACTTAGGAGAAGCGACTGAGTTTGAAATCATTACAGTAATGGCAATTTGTTATTTCGGTAAAGTTAATTTCTGTGATGTTGTTTTATTTGAAACGGGGCTTGGGGGAAGATTTGATTCTACAAATGTTATTCATCCGGTTCTCACGATTATTACGAATATCGGCCACGATCATATGCATATTTTAGGAAATACACTAGGAGAAATTGCATATGAAAAGGCAGGGATTATTAAGTCTGGTGTTCCAGTTATTACTGGTGTGAAAAATGAAGAAGCATTACAAGTAATTCAAAAGGTTGCTAAGGAAAATCATGCAAGCTTATATGAATTTGGAAAACAGTTTACAACATTACATAAACATTCTAATGAAGATGGGGAACATTTTGATTTTGCTTGTCCATTCGCCTCATTTGAAAATGTTCGGATTTCAATGAAAGGTATTCATCAAGTAGGCAATGCAGCGCTAGCGCTTATGGCAGTCATGTATTTAAAAACATATTTATCATTTTTAATTGATGAAGAGGAAATGAAAGCTGGCTTACAAGAAGCCTACTGGATTGGTCGATTTGAAAAGTTACAAAGTAATCCAGATATTATAATAGATGGTGCCCATAATCCAGAAGGTATTGAAAGTCTTGTAAAAACAGTAGAGGCACATTATAAAAAGAAGAATGTAATAGTTTTATTTACTGCTCTTGGTGACAAACAGTTACATAACATGGTAGGGCAATTAGAAAAAGTTGCTGATGAAATAATATTTACGACGTTTGCCTTTGATCGTGCCATTTCTGCTGACAAGCTTGCATCGTATTCACAACAAGAATCAAAATTAGTTTTTGAAGATTGGAAAGAGGCAATTGATACAAAAGTTGATATGATTGGAGAAAATGATGTCTTTATCATAACAGGTTCTCTTTATTTCATTTCTGAAGTTCGAAAATATATTCGCGAGAAAAACTAGATAGTCTTTGCTATCTAGTTTTTTGTTCTACAAATGAAGTCAAATGCATACATATAAGATAATAATATAGGGTTATTTGACGAATTCCTCTGACAAATATCTCGTTTTTTTGTGGAATGAATATGATATGATGCGGACAACGACAAGAGGTGAGGTGTGAGTGTATGGACAAGCAATCACGAACAATCTCGGTGAAAGTAAATGGAACAGAAGCGAAGTATGAGGAAAAAAAGAAGGATGAGTTTGACTGGATGGTAGCAGAAAGTGAGAGACCGAAAAATGTCGTTCCGTTTCAAAAAGCGAAATCAGTATCTATGGAAAAATATCGAAAGAAGTGGAGTAATACATTAATTGCAATCGTTGCAACTGCAATTGTTATTGGTACGGCGTTTGGAATGGGAATGCTTCATTTAACAGGACAAGGGACGACAGGGGGAAGCGAAGTAACAGCTTCGAAGCAGACGGGGAATGAAGAATCAAAGGTGGGTGGAACGGCAGAACAAACACCGGCACCAAAAGAGGAAAAACAAAAAGCACAGGTAGGAACGTCATTAGACCCGATGAAATTATTTTTTGTTCAAGGAGGGATTTATTCTTCCGAAGAAAAGGGACAGGCCGCTCTTGAAGAGTGGAAAGGCAATGGAGGCGTGGCTGCTTTGAAACCGAGTGGTGATAAGTATGCGTTAGTTGTTGGTATTACGAGCGATGAACAGGCTGTTAATCAATTAATAGATCAGTATAAGCAAGATGGTGTTTCAGTTTTGAAAAAAAATTGGGATATTACAGATAAAGTATTGCTCAAAAATGATAAAGAAGTAGGAATGTTTTTAGCGAAAGTGCAGCCATTATATACTCATTTAACAAAATATGTGTCCAGCGTACAAACTAGTGGAAAAAGTAATCCAAAAGATGTAGAGGCGATTGAAAAAGAGTGGAAAGTTATTGAAAAGGAAGGGAAGAGTATGAAGCGTGAAGATGCGAAGAAGCTTTATACGTATACGTCAATAGCGGTGCAAACGATTAAGGAAGGGAAGAACGATAAGGAATCTGTAGCTAAATTAAATCAAGTTATTATTGATGGATTACTTTCGTACGAAAAAATGGTTTCACAAAAAGTGAAATAATAAGATAATAAGATGAAGGGGAAAGAAGTACATATACTTCTTTCTTTTCTTTTGAATTTAGAGCAAAGTGCTTTCTGTATGGGCAGAATATAATCGTATTTAAAAAGAACTATTATTTTGTTTAGAGAAAATGATATTTCTAGAATTTGTGGGGAAACTATTCCTTTGATACGATTGATTTGAATTATTCTGCTTCATGCGAGAAGGGAAGGAGAAAATATGAGGAAAATTATTTTAGCTTCAGGATCACCTAGGAGGAAGGAACTGCTTGAATTAGCTGATGTGCCATTTGAAATCGTTGTTAGTGAAGTAGAAGAGACGATTGGTGCATATTTATCACCTTCTGATATTGTTATGTCGCTTGCTTTGCAAAAAGCATCTGCTGTGGCAGAAAATCATAGTGATCACGTTGTATTAGGTGCAGATACAATTGTTACATATGATTCACGTATTCTTGGAAAGCCGTCTAATGAGGCTGAGGCGAAAGAAATGTTACGATTATTATCGGGGAAAACACACGAAGTATACACAGGTGTTGCAATTATATTGAAAGAAAAAACGGTAACTTTTTATGAACGTACAGAAGTAACATTTTGGGAATTAACAGAAGAGGAAATAGACGTATACGTTGCATCGAAGGAACCACTTGATAAAGCAGGAAGCTATGGAATTCAAGGTAAAGGGTCTATTTTTGTTCAACATATTCAAGGGGACTACTACAGTGTAGTTGGCTTGCCAATTGCGCGTCTTGTCCGTGAATTAAAACAGTTTGATAGCGATGTAACCCATGCGTAAAATTGCATGGGGTTTTCTTTAGGAGAAATCGTAAAAAAAGGGGTGGAGAGATGAACGGTATTCGTGATGTTGTGAGAGAAGAACAGCCACGGGAGCGTTTATTGTTAGAAGGAGCAGGAAGTTTATCGAATCGAGAACTTCTTGCAGTTTTACTCAGAACGGGTTCTAAAGAAGAAACGGTGTTAACGTTATCAGATAATATTCTACATCATTTTGACGGCTTACGAATGTTAAAGGATGCAACGTTAGAAGAGATGATGAGCATTCATGGTGTTGGGATTGCAAAGGCGTCGCAGCTTATGGCTGCTTTTGAATTAGGTAGAAGAATGGTACGTTTAGAATATCAAAATAGATATAGTATTCGAAGTCCAGAAGATTGTGCGAGTTATATGATGGAAGAGATGCGTTTTTTGCAACAGGAGCATTTTGTTTGTTTATATTTGAATACGAAAAATCAAGTTATACATAGGCAAACTATTTTTATTGGAAGTTTAAATACGTCGATTGTGCACCCAAGGGAGGTTTTTAAAGAAGCGTTCCGTCGGGCAGCAGCCTCTATTATATGTCTTCATAACCATCCCTCAGGAGATCCGGCGCCGAGCCGTGAAGATATTGAAGTTACAAAACGACTAGTAGAATGTGGTCGAATTATTGGAATTGAAGTGCTTGATCATATCATAATAGGTGACCATAAATTCGTGAGTTTAAAGGAAAAAGGTCATATTTAAGACTATTCTTTTTACCTATTTTGTTTTATAATGTGATTTATGAGTTTTTTGTAGAAAATTATCTACAAGAAGGATACAGATATAAAAAAACGTACTGTTTTTATAAATATAAAGTAAGAAAAATGAGTCCGTGAAAATAAGAAGGGAAGATAAATGATATGTTTGGATTTGGTGGATTTACTCGCGATCTTGGAATTGACTTAGGAACAGCGAACACGCTTGTATATGTGAAAGGAAAAGGTGTAGTTTTACGTGAACCTTCAGTAGTAGCATTACAAACTGATACGAAACAAATCGTGGCGGTAGGTAGCGATGCAAAACAAATGATTGGTCGTACACCAGGAAACGTAGTGGCACTTCGCCCTATGAAAGATGGTGTAATTGCTGATTATGAAACAACAGCAATAATGATGAAATACTACATTCAACAAGCTCAAAAATCAAATGGATTCTTCTCACGTAAGCCATACGTAATGGTATGTGTACCATCTGGTATTACAGCTGTAGAAAGACGGGCGGTAATCGATGCGACTCGTCAAGCTGGTGCTCGTGATGCTTATCCAATCGAAGAGCCATTTGCAGCAGCAATTGGTGCAAACTTACCTGTTTGGGAGCCGACTGGTAGTATGGTTGTTGATATCGGTGGTGGTACAACAGAAGTTGCAATTATTTCTTTAGGTGGTATTGTAACAAGTCAATCAGTTCGTGTTGCTGGTGATGATATGGACGATTCAATCATTCAGTACATTAAGAAAAGCTACAACCTAATGATCGGTGAAAGAACAGCAGAAGCACTAAAATTAGAAATCGGTTCTGCAGGCGAGCCAGAAGGTATCGAGCCTATGGAAATTCGCGGTCGTGATTTAGTAAGTGGTTTACCAAAAACAGTACTAATTCAACCAGAAGAAATTGCAGATGCATTAAAAGATACAGTAGATGCAATTGTAGAATCAGTTAAAAATACGTTAGAAAAAACTCCACCTGAATTAGCAGCGGATATTATGGACCGTGGTATCGTATTAACAGGTGGTGGGGCATTACTACGTAACTTAGATAAAGTTATTAGTGAAGAAACAAATATGCCAGTTCTTGTTGCAGAGGACCCATTAGATTGCGTAGCAATTGGAACGGGTAAAGCATTAGACAATATCGATCTTTTCAAAACTGCTGCTCGATAATATTGCAAAATAAAAATCACTGAAATTAAGAGGGTGTGAACGTGCCACAGTTTTTCTTAAACAAAAGATTAATTGTTTTGTTAGTTAGTATTATTCTTCTCGTGGCATTGATTGGAATCTCATTGAAAGAACGGAATAGTTTAACATGGCCAGAGCAGTTTATTAAAGATACTGTCGGTGTTGTAGAACGTGTATTCCAAAAGCCAGCGAATTATGTTGCCGGATTCTTCGAAAACGTAGAAGATGTAAAGCGCACGTATGAAGAGAATAAAAAGCTGAAAGCAAAATTAGATACTACCGCAGATTTATCTGTAGTAGTGAAAAATTTAGAGGATGAGAATAAAAAACTACGAGAATTAACTGGTAAAGAAAAGTCCCGTGGTGATTATACGGAAGTACAAGCTAGTGTGGTTTCTCGTAATCCCGATAAATGGTACGATTTAGTTGCAATTGATAAAGGAGCACAGCAAGGGATCAAAAAAGATATGGCTGTTGTAACTCCGAAAGGTTTAGTTGGACGCGTAAAAAGTGCATCTCAGTTTACATCGTCAGTAGAGTTGTTAAGTTCTATGAGCCGAACAAACCGTGTTTCTGCTATTGTACAAGGACAAGAAAATATCTTTGGATTGATTGAAGGTTACGATAAAGAAAAACAACTACTTCTTTTCACAAAGATTAGCTCTGATGCAAAAGTAGAAAAAGATCAACTAGTTGTAACATCTGGACTTGGTGATATCTTCCCAAAAGGTCTTGCGATTGGGAAAATTGTTGATGTTCAGCCAGATCCATACGGTTTAACAAAAACAGCTTATGTAAAACCATCCGCTGATTTGAATGATGTAGAGCATATTATAGTTGCAAAACGTGATATGCCTACAGCGTCGTTAGAATAGGAGGGGGAGAAGAGATGATGACGATTTTAAAAAGAGCAGCTCTTCCTCTTCTGCTCCTTTTTGTTTTTTTATTTGAAAATATGTTCTCTACTGTTGTTCCAACAGACGTCTTTTGGAAAGGCAGTATAGCAGCACCGCATTTCTTTATAATTGTGTTATGTTTTATTACAGTGTACTATAGTCCGATTCAAGGGATTTACTACGGACTATTATTTGGTTTCTTATTTGATACCGTATACACAGAACTGGTCGGAATATATATTTTTGCTTATCCGATTTTAGCTTATTTAGTTTATAGTGTGATGAAGGTATTACAATTAAATTTATTTATTGTCGCTTCTATCGTACTGGCTGGCATTGCAGCATTAGAGTATTATGTGTATGGGTTTTTAACTTTGTTAGGACGTACTCACATGTCAGCATCTGTCTTTTTCACAGATCGTCTCCTTGCTACTTTATTGCTAAATGGAATTTTCTTGTTAATAGTTTGTTTCCCACTGAGACGATATTTAGTGCGTCTTTCAAAAGCGATAGAAGAAAAAGAAAAAAGGATTTTCTAATTTTATGTCGAATTGAATCGGTGGGGTGAACTTTAGTGGAAGAAAAAAAGCAACAAAATGTAACGATAAAAGGGACAAAAGATGGAATAACACTTCATTTAGATGATTGCTGTTCATTCTCCGAACTACTAAAAGAATTGGATGAAAAGCTTTCTACACATTACTATGAGGGTGACGGACGTTCTTTAATTGAAGTGCGTGTTAAAGTAGGAAATCGCTATTTAACAGAAGTACAACAAGAAGAGATTCGTACGTTAATTCGCAATAAGAAGAATCTTGTTGTGGAATCAATCGAAAGTGATGTTATAACAAAAGCAGAAGCAATAGCTTGGAAAGAAGAAACAGAAATTGTCCCTATTTCCAAAATTGTTCGCTCTGGACAAGTGTTACATGTAAAAGGCAATTTATTATTAATTGGAGATGTTAATCCAGGCGGAACGGTTATCGCTGGGGGGAATATTTTTGTCGTGGGATCATTAAGAGGAATTGCACACGCGGGGTATGATGGAGATTCAGAAGCTGTTATTGCTGCATCTAGTATGAACCCTATGCAACTCCGAATTAGTGATGTGACAATGCGGGCTCCGGAAGAGAAAGAAGACGGAGCAGAGGCGGCAGAATGTGCGTACATTAATGAGAACAATCACATTGTTGTCGATCGCCTGCAACTTCTCACTCATCTTAGACCTAATTTAACAAAGTTAGAAAGGGGAATTGTATAGCTGTGGGAGAGGCAATAGTAATTACATCTGGAAAAGGCGGAGTAGGTAAAACTACAACGTCTGCGAACATTGGTACAGCCCTTGCGTTATCTGGAAAAAAAGTATGTTTAATTGATACAGATATCGGTTTACGCAATTTAGACGTAGTAATGGGGCTGGAAAATCGTATTGTATTTGATCTTGTTGATGTCGTTGAAGGGCGTTGTCGTTTACCTCAGGCTCTTATTAAAGATAAGCGTTTTGATGATCTTTATTTATTACCTGCAGCACAAACGAGCGATAAATCGGCGGTAACACCTGAACAAATGGATGAATTAATACAAGTATTACGTCAAGATTATGATTACATATTAATTGATTGTCCTGCGGGGATTGAGCAGGGGTTTAAAAATGCAGTAGCAGGTGCGGATAAAGCAATCGTTGTAACAACACCAGAAGTATCCTCAATGCGTGATGCGGATCGTATTATCGGACTTTTAGAGAAAGAAGATATTGAACCACCGAAACTTGTCATTAACCGTGTGCGTAGTCATATGCTTCATGAACAGGATATGTTAGACGTTGATGAAATCGTACGTACACTGTCAATCGAGCTTCTTGGAGTTGTCGAGGATGATGATGAAGTTATTCGTGCTACGAATACAGGTGAACCTGTAGCACTGCAACCTAGTGGGAAAGCAGCAATAGCTTATCGTAATATTGCAAGACGCTTGTTAGGTGAGAATGTACCATTACAAGCATTTGAACAAGAGAAAGTATCGGTATTTACAAAGATGAAGAATTTCTTTGGAATCCGTTAAAAGCACTTCGCATAAATGCGGAGTGCTTTCTTTTTTCTTCGCATGAATATCTTCCTTCTATAACTCATACATATGTACAAACTGTATATAACTGTTTCTATATTAAATAAGGCTAACGAAAGAAAGGAGACAGTATGAAGAATAGACGTGTGGAAGAAATTAAAAAGCGGATTGCGAAAAGGAAAGCAGAGCAAGAATTGCTAGAAGAAGAGCGGTATTTTGCGGGAGGAGATTTTGATAGCGAAACGGTCTTTATTGAAGAGGGGGAGAAGGAAATTCATCCTCTATTTCGAAAAGAAGTTTTTCTCTTCAAAGTTTTGCTATCAGCAATATTAGTTCTTTCTGTTGCTATTTTATATAAGAATGCTCCTTCTTCTTTCGATGGTGCTAAAGCTGTTACAGAAAAAGTGATGAAAGAGGAGTTTCAGTTTGCCACTGTAGCGAAATGGTACGAAAAGCAGTTTGGAAAACCTCTCGTATTCTATTCGCCTAATGAAAGAAAGGAAGGAACGATTCAGCAAAAAGATTATGCAATTCCCGCCTCTGGAAAGGTGATGCAAGGCTTTCAAAAAAATGGTCAAGGTGTATTTGTCCAAACAGCTACAAATGCAACAGTTGAGTCAGTGAATGAAGGGCTAGTTGTTTTTGCGGGCAAGAAAGAGGAACTTGGAAATACAGTTCAAATTCAGCACGCTGATGGCACGGAGTCATGGTATGCAAATTTAAATGATATGTCAGTAAAATTATATGATTACGTTTCAAAGAAACAAAAAATTGGAATAGTGAGTAATGATGAAAATAATAAAAATGGCAAATTTTATTTTGCAATAAAAAAGAATGAAAAATTTATTGATCCAATTCAGGTGATTTCATTTGATTAAATATAGGGATGTTTTCACGAAAATTTCCGTGCATCCGTTGTTTTGGGTTATTATTGTCATTGGTATTTTTACGGCGCGTTTTAAAGAGTTACTATTGTTATTTTGTATCGTTCTCATTCATGAACTTGGGCACGCTTTTGCCGCAGCGTATTATAATTGGCGTATTAAACAAATTCAGCTTTTGCCGTTTGGTGGCGTAGTTGAGATGGAAGAGCATGGGAATAAATCGTTAAAAGAAGAATTAATTGTCGTTATGGCGGGGCCAATTCAGCATATATGGATGATTGCGGCCGCTTACATTTTGTATCAAGCGGGCTGGGTAACTGATGATTTGTACCATTTCTTTGTATGGAATAATGTCATTATTTTAGGGTTTAATTTATTGCCTATTTGGCCACTTGATGGTGGAAAAGTATTATTTAATGTATTATCATATCGTTTTCCCTATTTACAAGCACATGAAAAGATGATGAAATTGTCATGTGTTTTTTTTAGTGTAATATTAGGATGGCAGTTACTTTGGAATAGTAATAACATTATGATGTGGGTATTACTCGTTTTTCTAGCGATTTCTTTATATCAAGAATGGAAACAAAGACGGTACGCATTTATGCGTTTTTTATTAGAGCGTTATTATGGGAATAAAAGAGATATTGAAAAAATAGCACCTATTGAGGTAAAAACGGAAGATCATTTATATACGATTTTCACAAAATTTCGCAGAGGATATAAACACTCTATTATCGTCCATGGAAAATATAAAGAGCATTACACATTGGACGAAAATGAATTGTTGTATGCGTATTTTGCTGAAAAACGAACAACCTCATCTGTTGAAGAATTAATTGGTTAGTGTTGACGACGACACTAACCTTTTATATTGTAAGGAAAAGAAATGAAAAGTGAGGAAAGAATTTTGAAGACGTTATATATTAACTACACTGGTTCGGAAAAGCGTGTTGCGATAGAAGAGAAACAAAAAATTGTCGAGCTTTTATGGAAACGGAATGAAGAGCAGGAGATTGTCGGACATATTTATGTTGGGCGTATCGTAAGAACAATTGCAGGAATGAACGCAGCCTTTGTAAATATCGGATTAGAAAAACATGCATATCTTTCGTATGATGATGTACCATCTTCATATCGCATACATGAAGGGCAGGCGATACTTGCACAAGTTGTGAAAGAGGCAATTGATACGAAGGGGCCAAAATTAACGGCGAAGATAGAATTTACCGGAAAATATGTCGTTTACATGCCGTATGATGACATGCGCGCTGTTTCTCGGAAAATAAAAAATAATAAAAGAAGACAACAGTTACTGGGAATTGAAGTAGAAGGAACGGGTGGATACATTTTCCGTTCTGCTTCTGAAAAAGGAACGATCGATGAAATACAAGCTGAAATGCAAGGGTTGCAGCAGTTATATGAAGAGTTAAAAAGAAAAGAAGATCAAGGGAAGGCGCCCTTACTACTTCATCAACCAGCGACGTTTTTAGATCGTGTATTTCAGGAGAACCCAATTGAAACAATTGAAAAAATAGTTGTAGATACGAGAAGTATAGTAAAAGAATTAGAAGAAAAAGTAGGGAAAGAAAGAGTATCCTTTTATAATGAAAAATCTTCGATGTTTAACCATTTTGGAATAGATCGTGAAATCGAGAAAGCACTTCAAAAAATTGTGTGGCTACCAAATGGTGCCTATCTAATTGTAGAACAAATGGAGACGATGACTGTAATTGATGTGAATACAGGTAAATTTACTGGAAAACAAAATTTACAAGATACCGTATTTCGCACAAATGAAATGGCTGCTGAAGAGATTGCTCGTCAATTAAGACTTCGTGATATTGGCGGGATGATATTAATTGATTTTATTAATATGAAAAGACGGGAAGATAAAGAGAAGGTAAGAGAACGTCTCATAGCTGCTATGCAAGATGATCGCACATATACAAGGGTGCTTGGGTTTACAGAGTTAGGTATTTTAGAGATGACGCGAAAACGTAAGAAACATTCGTTACGTGACGTATTATTAGAAGAATGTGTACCTTGTAAAGCGACGGGGTATGTTATGTCTTATGAAACAATTGCATATGAGCTAGAGAGAGAATTAATTACATATGGCAATATAGAAGATGAAGCAGTATTAATCGCTGCACCAAAAATTTTGCAAAAACATTTTTCACAAAAAGAATTACAAAAAAATATTCCATTTGAAATTTATTTCAAAGATGATATTATCGAAAAGTACGCTATTATCCGTTTTGGAAGTAAGAAAGAAATTGTAGAACGGAAAAAATAGTTAGCAGAACATTCATTGACAATAGTCAATGAGTCATGGTAATATTTTTATGTTATAGTTTATAGCACCTAAACTGCTATATGCTACAACCGCACAAGACAGGTTCCCTAAAGACATTTTATGTCTACCTCGTTTTTGGCGAGTCTTAGTAATTAAGAGGAGGTGCAAGTATGTACGCAATTATCGAAACAGGTGGAAAACAAATTAAAGTTGAAGCTGGTCAAGCAATCTACATTGAAAAATTAGATGTTGAAGCTGGTGAAACTGTTACTTTTGACAAAGTTCTTTTCGTTGGTGGCGAAAACGTGAAAGTTGGTAGCCCAGTTGTAGAAGGTGCAACAGTTACTGCGAAAGTTGAAAAACAAGGTCGCGCTAAGAAAATCATCGTTTTCAAATATAAAGCGAAAAAGAACAATCGTAAGAAACAAGGTCATCGTCAACCTTACACTAAGCTAGTAGTTGAAGCTATCAACGCTTAATTCTGGTTAAGATGATTAAGATTACGATAAGTCGCACGAAACTAGGAAGTATCCAATCATTTAAAATGACTGGACATGCCAATTATGCGCCACATGGACAAGATCTTGTCTGTGCTGGAACTACAGCGGTTGTGTTTGGCTCTATAAATGCAGTGGAAGAACTTTGTAATGTGCAGGCAACTATTGAACTCGGAAGTGATGGCGGATTCTTGACGTATGAATTGCCTAATGATTTAGACGTTCATACAGCAGAAAAAGCACAAATACTTTTAGAAGGATTGGTTGTTTCACTTAAGACGATTGAACTTGATTACGGAAAGTATATCCGTTTAATAGAAAAAGTGCAGGAGGTGTAACGTATGTTAAGATTAGATCTTCAGTTTTTCGCATCTAAGAAAGGTGTAGGTAGTACAAAGAACGGTCGTGACTCTCAGTCAAAACGTCTTGGTGCTAAACGCGCAGATGGTCAAACGGTTTCAGGTGGTTCAATTCTTTACCGTCAACGCGGTACAAAAATTTATCCAGGTGTTAACGTTGGTCGTGGTGGCGATGACACTTTATACGCGAAAGTTGACGGCGTAGTACGCTTTGAGCGTCTTGGTCGTGACCGCAAACAAGTGAGCGTATATCCTGTTGCTCAAGAAGCATAAGAACTCACGGAAAACTCTAACCTGAGTGCAGGTTAGAGTTTTTCTATATTAAGGGGTATCTAAATGAATGAAAAATGGACAATTATAGATGCGTTGAGCCACTCAAGGCATGATTGGCTCAACCGTTTGCAGATGGTTAAAGGAAATCTTTCCCTTGGAAAAGTGGAAGAAATTCATAGGCTCATCGATCGTTTTGTCCAAGAAGCGAGACAAGAATCCAATCTGATGGGGCTATCAATGCCTTTATTTTCAGAGTGGATTTTAACATATAATTGGAAACAGCAACCGTGCTTATTGGAGTACGAAGTATTAGGGAAATTACATAACTTATCTCATCTAGATGAGACTGTATGTACATGGACGAATCAGTTTTTCTTAATGCTTCAGCATAGTTTAGACGTATATGTTGAAAATTATGTTTGTATCACAATTGAATGTGACGCGGAGAATGCTCGTTTCTTTTTTGATTTTCGTGGAAAGCTAACGAATGTAGAAGAACTACAAACGTGGCTTGCGAACCAAAACAATAAATGGTATTCCATTTCTTATACAGTACGAGACGAAGAAGTCTCAGTTATATTACAACTAATCGAAAAAAGTGTGGTGAAATAATGTTTGTAGATCAGGTCAAGATATATGTAAAAGGCGGCGACGGTGGTAACGGAATGGTTGCGTATCGTCGTGAGAAGTATGTACCTAAAGGTGGCCCAGCAGGTGGCGACGGTGGTAAAGGTGCAGATGTTGTTTTTGTTGTTGAGGAAGGCTTACGTACATTAATGGACTTCCGCTACCAACGTCATTTCAAAGCTGATCGCGGTCAGCACGGAATGAGTAAAGGTCAGCACGGCCGTAAATCTGAAGATTTAATCGTAAAGGTTCCACCAGGAACAATAGTAAAAGATGAAAAAACAGGTGAAATTCTTGCCGATTTAGTAACGCATGAACAAACAGCTGTAATCGCAAGAGGTGGCCGTGGTGGTCGTGGTAACTCACGTTTCGCAACAGCGACGAACCCAGCGCCAGAAATCGCTGAGAACGGGGAACCAGGTCAAGAACGTGATGTCACGCTAGAACTTAAAGTGCTAGCAGATGTTGGACTTGTTGGATTCCCAAGTGTAGGTAAATCTACATTATTATCTGTTGTATCATCAGCGCGTCCGAAAATTGCAGAATATCACTTTACAACAATCGTTCCGAATCTTGGTGTTGTTGAAACTGGTGATAACCGCAGCTTCGTTATGGCTGACCTTCCTGGACTAATTGAAGGCGCACACTCCGGCGTTGGACTTGGACACCAATTCTTACGCCATATCGAACGTACACGTGTAATTGTGCACGTTATCGATATGTCTGGTTTAGAAGGACGTGAGCCATATGAAGATTATGTCACAATCAATAATGAACTAAAAGAATATAATATGCGTTTAACTGAGCGTCCACAAGTTGTTGTTGCAAACAAAATGGATATGCCAGATGCAGAAGAAAACTTACAAGCATTTAAGGAGAAATTGGGAGACGAAGTGAAAATTTTCCCAATCTCAGCTGTAACGAAACAAGGTGTTCGTGACTTACTATTTGAAGTAGCGAACTTATTAGAAACAACACCAGAATTCCCAATGTACGATGATGTAGAAGAATCTGAAGCAAGTGTAATGTACAAATTTGAATCTGAATCTAATTTTGAAATTACACGCGAAAGTGATGGCACATTTGTTATTTCTGGTTATGACATTGAGAAAACATTCAAGATGACAGACTTCTCACGTGATGAATCTGTACGCCGATTTGCTCGTCAAATGCGTGGAATGGGTATCGATGAAGCCCTTCGTGCACGCGGTGCAACAGACGGAGATATTGTAAAAATTCTTGAATATCAATTTGAATTTATCGATTAAGACTGCCGAAATATGGCGGTCTTTTTTTTTTCACTATTTGAGTTCAGTAAAGATCCGATTCGTATAGGCGAACTATAAGTCGATATAGGAAAAAATCCCCATTGATTAAAGTTTCAATTTATAATAGAAAAAGGAGTGATTTTAGAAGAATATTTTATGGGGAGAAAAGGAACATGTATAAAATATTAATTGTAGAAGATGATGAAAAAATTGCAGAAATATTAGAGGAGCATTTAGAAAGGTATGGATATCAATCTTTCAGAGTAAGCGATTTACGTCATATAAAAGATGAGTTTGTAAAAGTAAGTCCTCATCTTGTGTTACTTGATATTAATTTACCGTACTTTGATGGTTTCTATTGGTGTCGTCAAATTCGCACAGTATCGAATGCACCGATTATTTTTGTCTCCGCCAGAACAGGCGAAATGGATCAAGTGATGGCGATTGAGAATGGTGGGGATGATTATATTACGAAGCCATTCCATTTAGATATCGTAATGGCAAAGGTGAAGAGTGCACTTCGCCGTGGATATGGTGAGTATGCTTTGGCAGCGGAAAGTGATTGTTTAGGTGTTAATGGGTTGTTATTATTCCCATCACAGCACACAGTAGAGTGGAAAGGGCAACAAACTGAACTTACAAAAAATGAATTTTATTTATTAGAATGTTTAATGAAACAAGCAAATCAATACGTAACGCGTGAAGAGCTGTTAGAGGCCTTATGGGATGAAGTAGCTTTTGTTGATGATAATACATTAACTGTGAATGTAAAGCGTGTAAGGAAGAAACTTGAGGAGCTAGGCATTAAAAATGCAATTGTCACAAAAAGGGGATACGGTTATGCGCTTCTTACAGAGTGGAGTGAAGGGCATGAAGGTTAAAAATTACCTCATAGATCGTTTTTCCTTAATCCTTTCTTACATTATAAGCCTTTGTTTATTTGGGCTCGTATTGCAGTTGCAAAGTCTTTTAGAAAAGCGTTCGCTGGACTGGAGTACATGGCTATACGGACTGTTATTAGGGACAGTTGTGTTTAGTGTATATCTTATTTACGATTACCGAAAACGGAGTGTGTTTTTAAAGAGAATAGAACAGTATATTGCTGGTGGACATACATTACATGACTCTTTACTTATTGATACTTCTTATACGTCAGAGCAAGAACTGGTTGTTGAAGCGTTTACGCTGCTAAGGCAGCAATATATGAATGAGGTTCATAAGCAGCATGCAAAAGAGCAACAGCAAATGATTTTCATGAATCAATGGATCCATCAAATGAAAACACCAGTATCCGTTATTGAATTATTGTTACAGAAATATGGTAAGGAACACCGTGAAGCAAGGGGAACGATTGAAAGTATTCGTGAAGAAAATAACCGTATTTTAAATGGGTTAGATTTAGCGTTACATATGGCAAGGTTAGATCAGTTTTCGAAAGATTATAAAGTAGAAGTAGTAAATGTTATAGAGGTCATTCGAGATATTATTAATGAAAATCGAAAGTCGTTCATTCAATCTTCTGTATTTCCGAAAATGATGTTTGAAGAAGAGACTTGTATGATTGCGTCTGATAGAAAGTGGCTTAGTATCGCTATGAGCCAAATTGTTGTGAATGCAATTAAGTATACAAAAATTTCAGAAGCAGGGAAAAAAGAAATTCAATTTCAAATTGAAGAGAAAGATCAAAAGGTGCTATTACATATTAAGGACAATGGAATCGGTATTCCAGAGCAAGATGTAAAGCGTATATTTGACCCATTCTTTACGGGGGTAAACGGCCGTAAAACGAGGGAAGCGACTGGAATGGGCTTATATATTACGAAAGAAATTTGCGATAATTTACATCATAGAATTTATGTTCAATCGGCTGAAGGAGAAGGGACAACTTTTACGTTCCAATTTGCAAAAGATGAAGAATATCATACATTAATGAGAAAAATGACAAAACTGTAAGATAACAAAACGTTTTGTAAGGAAAATCACTCGTTTCTTTTTCTTATTTTTCTTATAGTAAATGTAAGAAGAAAACACATAGGGGGATTAGAAATGAGTGTTCTTGAAGTAAAAGGATTAACAAAGGTGTATCAATCAAAAGGTTCAGTAGCGACGACTGCTTTAAATGATATAAATTTTAAAATTGAAGAAGGCGAATTTGTAGGAATTATGGGGCCTTCAGGGAGCGGTAAAACAACGCTTTTAAATTTATTAGCGACAATTGATAAGCAAACTTCAGGTCATGTGCTTGTAAATGGTGAAGAAATTAATCAAATGCGTGCTGCAAAATTGGCGGAATTTCGCCGTACACATTTAGGATTCATTTTCCAAGATTTCAACTTACTTGATACGTTATCCATTAAAGAAAATATTATTTTGCCGCTTGTAATGGCGAAGAAGTCTGTAAAAGAAATTGATGCGAAAGTGCTGGAAATTGCGAAGTTTTTAAATATCGAAGAAATTTTAAATAAAAAAGTATATGAAGTATCAGGCGGACAACAACAACGTGCAGCAGCAGCGAGAGCGATCATTCATGAGCCGACGTTAATTTTAGCAGATGAACCAACTGGAAACTTAGATTCTAAGTCAGCTAAATCATTAATGGGAGCACTTCAAGATTTACATGAGCAAAAGAAAGTAACGATTGCAATGGTAACGCATGATCCGGTAGCGGCTAGTTATTGTGAACGTATCCTCTTCATACGTGATGGAGAGATCTTCTCAGAAATACATAAAGGAAGAACGAAACAAGCCTTTTTCCAAGAAATTTTGGACGTACTTGCGATGCTAGGGGGGGAATATCATGAACTTTCGCCAGCTCGCGCTTAACAATGTAAAAGGAAATTGGCGTAATTATAAAGCGTTCCTTATTAGTAGTTGTTTATCGATTGTCGTATTTTTCATGTACGCTTCCTTCATTTATCATCCAGATGTCGTAAGCGGTAATATTAGTATGAAGACGATGATTACAAAAGGGTTAGAATCAATGAATTATATCGTAGTCATCTTCTCAGCACTCTTTATTTTATATGCGAATTCAACGTTTTTACGAGCAAGAAAAAAAGAATTCGGTTTATTAACATTAATAGGTGGAACGAAGTCTCAGCTCGGCCGAATGATTATATTAGAGCAACTGATGTTAGGTAGTATTGCCATTGTAGTAGGTATTGGGATTGGAATGCTTTGTTCAAAACTTTTCTTCCAAGCACTCAGTGTCTTACTAAAAATTGATAAAACACTGCCGCTTGTGTGGAATGGAAAAGCAGTTCTTATTACAGCTGGTATATACTTTATCCTCTTTTTAATACTATCATTGTTTAGTGTTTGGACAGTAGGACGCTTACAAATTATTGATTTATTAAGAGAAGCAAGAAAACAAAAAATAGAGCCGTTTGCATTTACATGGTTATGTGTAGCCGGTATAGGATGTATCATTGCTGCATATGTCCTTTGCTTCCAAGTAACAATTATGAATTTTATTATATATTTCTTACCAATTGTAGGATTGACCATTGGCGGAACGTATTTACTATTTACGCAAGGAAGTACAGTCGTATTAAAAGTATTGCAAAAAAGAAAACAATCTTTTTATACATATCCAAATATGTTCGTGCTTAGTAATCTTATTTATAAAATGAAAGATAATGCTCGTTTTCTATTTATCATTTCTATTATTACGGCGGTTGTTTCCTCAGCAGTTGGTACGCTTTATGTATATTATGAAAATATGAGTGCAAAAACGGTAGAGCTTACGCCGCATGCTATTTCATATGAGGAAAAGGGGTTAAATACGCATAGTCTTATTAATGAAGAAAAAGTACAAGAGATTGTAAAAAAACATGGGTTTGAAGATGCACGAAAAGTAACCTACGTAAAACTACCTGCAACACAGAAAATAATGTTGTTTAACAGTGAACGTGAAGTACCAATGACGATTATTTCAGAAAAAGAATATAACGCAGAAGTGCGTAAACAAAAGAAAGAGCAAATTACAGAGGTTCATAATGCGCCAGGTAGTGCGACGATGGTTATGGTTGATGCAGCAAATGAACTTATGAAAATAGATCGTACTAAACCGTATGAATTTACAATTAATGGACAAAAGCAGTCTGTTCAATTAAATGAGCCAACGTCATATTCTGTTTTTAACGATAGCGAATATCTCATTGTGAATGATCAAGATTTTGAGAAGTATGCAAAGCTCGTACCAGATGAAGAAAAGACGAAATATTACGGTTATTATATTGAAGACTGGAAAAGTACGGAAGACCTTGTGCTAGATTTGAAAAAGCAAATTGCACCAGAAAAGCAAGGAGAACTGAAAAATTCAGTGTTTGCTTATAAAGATATAAGAGAATCTGGAGCAATTACAATGTTCATCGGTTTCTTCGTAACAGTACTGTTCTTCTTCTTCGCTTGTAGCATGACATACTTTAAATGGTTTAACGATAAAGAACAAGATCGTATTCAATTTAAGTCATTGAAAAGAATTGGTATGACTGATAAGGAAATCCGTAAAATTGCAATTCGTCAAATGGGCGTTATCTTCTTTATCCCAATCTTAATCGGTACAATTCATAGTGGATTTGCTCTTCATACGTTAGGGAAAATGCTTTATATCGATTTATGGAAATCAGGTGCGATTGTAATAGGGGCTTATATTTTAGCTTCTGCCATTTACTTTATGATCGCGCAAAGAGGATATTTAAAACACGTAAAAAGCTAGGGAAACCTCTAGCTTTTTACCTATGTAGTAAGGTACAGGAGGACGATAGATGAACATTTGGCAACTGGCGCTACAAAATATAAAGGGAAATTGGCGTAATTATAAAGTGTTTTTCTTAAGTAGTTGTTTTGCAATATTTGCGTCTTTTGCATATATGTCTGTTATTGTACATCCGTATATGCAAGAGACGATGTGGTATCAAAATGTACGCTGGGGACTTATCATATGTAACGTTATAATTATTTCTTTTTTCGTCATATTTATTTTGTATTCTACTTCTATTTTTATAGAAGCACGTAAGAAAGAATTAGGGTTATATATGTTAATGGGAGCAACGAAATCTAACGTAATAGGAGTGATTATGACCGAGCAAATATTGATCGGAATTTCCGCTAATATTTTCGGTATTGGGCTTGGCATGATTTTTTTGAAACTCTTTTTTATGGTATTTAGTATGTTACTTCATCTTCCGAAAGAACTCCCTGTCATATTTGACATGAGAGCGGTTGGTGTAACGTTTGTTACATATATGCTCGTCTTTGTTCTGTTATCTTTTGTAAGTGCTTTACGTATATGGAATATAAAAATCATACGGTTATTAAAAGAATTTCGAACAGATAAACGAGAGAGGAAAACATCAAAGTGGCTTTGTTTATTCGGTTTTGCTTGTTTAGGGACGGGATATGCGTTAGCGCTACAAGTGACGATGACAACGATAGCATTATACTTTTTTCCGGTTGTTATACTCATTTCTTTTGGGACGTATTTCTCATTTACACATGGCGCTACACAAATATTAGAAGTGATAAAAAGAAATAAAAGGATTATGTATACATATCCGTATTTATTTATAGTGAATCAATTGTCACATCGAATGAAGGAAAATAGTCGCTTTTTCTTTCTGTTGTCTATGGCAACAACGTTTGTCGTTACGGCGACAGGTACGGTGTTCTTATATTTTTCTAGCATGCAAGATATGTGGCGTGGCGGAGGAGTACACTCATTTTCATACATAGAAAAAGGCACTTCTGCTCATGAAGTTTTCGAGAAAGACAAGGTTGAAAACTTATTACATCAATATGGATATGATGATTTTCAATATATGAGTTTTGTTGGAGTGTATGCATCCTTTCAGTCCAATAAGGGAGAAACAACAATAGCGCCGCTTATAAAGGAAAGTGAATACAATCAAGAGGCGAGAAAACAAAAACAGAAAATGTATCATCCTAAAAAAGGAACAGTTACACTTATTTATTATAATAAACACAATTATCCAAATGTATATAATCAAAAAGAGATTCAATTGCAAGTAATGAATCAAACATATCAATTTGTATATAACGGTCAGAAAGAAGGGGTACAATTTAACTATCACCCTTCATACATTAATGGTCTGTTTTTCGTCATGAATGATGAAGATTTTAACAGTATAGCAAATAAAATTCCGGATTCTGAAAAAATGATATATAGAGGCTACACATTACCAAATATCGAAAATACGAAGAAATTAAATGAAGATTTACGGAAACATATGAAACAAGATAATAATGATGCATTTCGAAGTAATATGGAGTTATATGTGAATATGAAAGAAGGCGGCGATATTACTCTATTTGTAGGTTCATTCATTAGTATATTATTCTTTCTTACTTCATGTAGTATCGTATATTTTAAATGGTTTCATAATATTGCATCGGATCGAAAGCAGTACGGAGCACTATCTAAACTTGGAATGACGAAGGAAGAAGTGTGGAAGGTTTCTCGTTGGCAATTATGTATGTTATTTTTTGCGCCTATTATAGTAGGAAGTATGCATAGTGCAGTTGCGTTATATACGTTTCATAATACTGTCTTTATGGACGGTTCATTAAGAAAAGTAGGCTTGTTTATTCTATTTTACATCGCTGCATGTATCATTTATTTCTTCTTTGCTCAAAGAGAATACAAGAAACATTTAGACTAGCGAACGCTAGTCTTTTTTTAATATTCGAAATTTACATAGAAGAATATTAAAAATTGTGGTATAACAGTAAGAAAACGAAAAAGAGAGGGAAAAGACGATGATTCGAGTAGGATATTTAGGACCAGAGGCAACATTTACAAATATGGCGGTGAGTCGTTTTTTTCCGGAAGCAGAGCATGTACCGTATCGAACGATTCCAGATTGTATTGATGCAGCCGCAAATGAAAACGTAGATTTCGCAGTTGTACCGCTAGAAAACGCAATAGAAGGTTCAGTCAATATAACGGTCGATTACCTCGTACATGAGCAACCGCTTTCTATTGTAGGAGAAATTACAGTACCAATTCAGCAACATCTACTTGTACATCCGCAGTATGCAGAAGTGTGGGAAGAAGTATATGCAGTACATTCTCATCCGCATGCTATCGCTCAGTGTCATAAGTTTTTAAATGAAGAATTAAAAGGGGTAACCGTTCGGGATATGACATCAACAAGTGCTGCTGCACAATATGTGAAAGAACATCCTGAAGAAAAAGTTGCCGCCATTGCAAATGAAGCAGCGGCAGAAAAGTACGGATTAACAATTGTAAGACGTGATATTCATACGCATAAAAACAATCATACACGTTTCCTTGTTCTCCATAAGAAAAGGAAAGCAGTACTCCCGAATAACGGAGAAAATCGCGGCGAGAAAACGACGCTTATGATAACGTTACCTGCAGATTATGCGGGAGCGCTATATCAAGTGTTATCAGCTTTCGCATGGAGAAAATTAAACTTATCCAAAATTGAATCGCGCCCGATGAAAACAGGTCTTGGAAATTACTTTTTCTTAATCGACGTAGATAAAGCATATGATGACGTATTATTGCCAGGTGTAACGATGGAACTTGAAGCGCTCGGTTTTTCTGTTACTGTGCTGGGGAGCTATTCTTCTTATTGGTTGTAAAAAGCGAGGAGGCTGTTAAACTTGCTTGAAACGAAACGTTGTTTATTAAATACAGTTCATGAATTAGATTACGAAAGTATAAAAGAACTATATTTAAATGAAGAAGTGAGAAAATATCTTGGTGGACCGCGTGAAGAAGAGTCGATTAGAGATGTTTTGAATGATATGTTGCATCCGGAAGAAAACTGTTGGTATTGGATTGTTAAAGAGAAGGAAACAAAAGCGTTTTTGGGAGTAGTATCGCTCGATCCAAATGATGTTAATAAAGATATTGAAGTATCTTATCAATTTTTACCGATGTACTGGGGAGTTGGCTATGCAACAGAAGTTGTTAAAGCTGTAATTCAGTATGGTTTTCGGGAATTACATTTATCAAAAGTAATTGCAGTAACACAAATGGCTAATATACCTTCGCGTAAAATTTTAGAAAAGTTACGTATGAAGTTAATTCAAACGTATTATCGGTTTGGGGCAGAGCAAGCTGTCTATTCTATTGAAGTAGCAGAAGCGATTTTGCTAGATTAATAAAAACCCACCTGCAGAAGGTGGGTTTTTTTATTTCAACTTCGCAAGACGATCCTCTAACTGATCACGCCAAATATCCGCTAGTTCAGGGACAGCGAGAATCTTTTCAATGCCATCTTTATCTTTTCTATTATGGAAATAGATTTCGTTAGAGAACAAAACAGATACATTGTTTGATGGACGCTCTAGTAATGTAATTTTAGAATCTTTATGCACAGTACCTTCTTGAAGAACACGACATAAGTAGCCAGTAAATCCAGTTGCTACAATGCGTGGTAAAATGCCAGGAATACCAAGACGTTTTGAAATTGTGCTGCAAGGTACGCGAGCTTGTGTTACTTGAATGATTGCTTCGCCTAGTTGATATGTATCTCCGATGCATACATCACGCTCTAACATATTTGTTACCGTAATATTTTCGCCAAATGTGGAAGCTGGAAGTGTTGTTTGGAATTCTTCTTCCCATAGTGCGTAATGCTCGTGTGGGTACACACAAACAGCGCGATCAGGTCCCCCGTGATGTTTTAAATCTGCTACATCATCACCACGGAATCCGTCTTTTGAGAGAAAGGCCTCTTCTGTAGGATCTTTACATATACCTGTTATCATTTCTTTATCTTCGCCATATTTCATTTGTTTCGGTTTACCGGTGCTAAAGTGAACGAGTTCAATTCCCATAGTTGACCTCCTTTACAATTGATTACAATATTATATCATTTACAAAATAAAAGCACAGAGAATGATGAAAAACTCTGTGCTTTACATTAATTAATAAACGAGAAATCCAGCTCGATCTAGTGCCTCACAAGCGGCATCTAACTTCTCTTTAGAATCTGCTTCGATTGTATGTAAGTGAATACCATCTGTTAGTTGTGAAAGATAGGAAGCGTTTGTGTTTTCGATTTTTTGTAAATATTGCTCTACATCAAAGCGATTACTTACCATAATCGATGCCGTTAAGTCGCCGTATACAGGGTGCTCAACTTTTACGTCTTTAATCGTAACGCCGTGGTCAACTAACATAGTAAGCTCTTGACGTACTTCTGCCGGTTTATGTTGGCACACGATTACGCGTTCAAAAGCTTGTTGTCTTGTTTGTGGTTTTAAATATAAATACCCTTGTGCAGTCGCAATAATTGGTTCATTTCGTGCTTTTAGTAAGGAAATGTCTTGAACGATAACTTGCCTACTTACGTTTGTCTTTTTAGATAGCTCATTCCCCGATAACGGTTCATTTGCAGCAAGGAGCCACTCGAGGATGAGTTGTCGTCTTTCTTCGCCTAAAATCTTTTTTTGATCATTTTGTTTCATTATGATTTAACACCTCTATAAAATTGATTTCCAATTGTGTGTAGTGCATGAATAGTTGTATCAATTTGTTCTTTCGTCGTGTGATGTCCGAAAGAAAAGCGGACATATTGTTTTGCCTCTTCATACGTTTTTCCAATTGCAAGCATTGTTTTTGAAGGTTCTTGTTTACCGACTTGGCAAGCACTTCCAGTTGAAATGGCTATACCATGACGGTTACATTCTAACATTGTATACTGACCTTCTATTCCTTTTATTGTAACCCCAATAATATGTGGTAAACAAGAAGTAGAATGTCCTTTCACTTCAATTTCTAGAGGAAGTGTTTGTAATTGCTCTAAAAAATAAGATCGTAATTGTTTAAAACGAAAGCTCTCTTCCTTTTGATTCTTTAATATATGCTCTGCGGCGGTTAAAAAAGCAGCGATTCCAGGAACGTTCACTGTACCAGGACGAAAGCCTTTTTCATGAGAAGTTCCAGGGAATATTTGTTCCCAGCGGACTTGCGGATTTATATAGCAAGCTCCAACTCCTTTTGGTCCGTATATTTTATGGGCTGAAACAGAGAGACTATCAATCTCCATCGCTGTAACGTCTATTGGAAGTTTACCAAACGTTTGAACACAATCCGAATGAAATAAAACATTATATTTTTTTAAAAGTGCTCCGATCTCTGCAATGTTTTGAACGGTCCCAATTTCAGAGTTTCCATGCTGTATACTTGCTAGAACAGTATCTTCTGTAATAGCTGCCTCTAAATCTACTAAATCAATAAGCCCACTTTTATTAACAGGGATTTCTGTAATCGTATAGCCCTTCGTCTTTAAAGATTGAAAATAACTTCGAATCGATGCGTGTTCCATAGGTGTCGTAATAATGTGCTTTCCATTTCTAGCATTTAGAAGGGATTGAATCGCAAGGTAGTTAGATTCGGAACCGCCGCTTGTAAAGAATACACCTTGTTCCTTACCCCCAATCATTTCTGCAAATGTTTCTCTACAAACTTGTAATAAAGATGATGCGCTTCCGCCGATATCGTGTAAACTTTGTTCATTTCCAAAATATGTTTTTGCCGCTGCTATATATGTTTCTAAAGCTTCTTCGCTCATAGGTGTTGTAGCTGCATAATCTAGATATATCATCATGTAATTTCCTCTCTTCAGTAAGAGTGACATTTGTTTTCGTTTTTAGCATGGTAGTGAAAATAAGAATTGTAAAAAAACTCTTGTCATTATTTTAAAACTATGTAAATATAGGTGTCAAGACAGTTGAAAAGTGTAAAGTAGGAGGCAACAATTATGCCAAGTGCAGATGTCTTGATTATTGGAAGCGGCGTTGCAGCGCTTCGTGTTGCGAAAGAGCTTTGTCACGAAAAGAATGTGATAATTATCACAAAAAAAACAGGACGTAATAACAATACACATTTAGCTCAAGGAGGAATTGCAGCAGCTGTTGCTACATATGACGATCCGAGTGAGCATTTTGAAGATACATTAGTGGCGGGTTGCCATTATAACAACGAAGAAGCAGTTCGTTATTTAGTTGAAGAGGGGCCGAAAGAAATAAGTAAGCTTATTACAAATGGAATGAAATTTGATGGGGATGAAAAAGGGCTCCACCTTGGTAAAGAAGGAGCGCATCGAAAACGGCGTATTTTACATGCGGGAGGAGATGCAACTGGTAAAAATTTATTAGAGCATTTAATACAAGAAGTAGTTCCGAATGTTACTGTCGTTGAGCATGAAATGGTGCTCGATTTTATTATAGAAAATAATAAATGCATAGGAGCTTTAACGCGAAATAGTGAAGGGAAGCTGAAGCGTTACTATGCTGATAATACGGTGTTAGCATCAGGAGGAATAGGTGGTTTGTACGCCTTTACATCGAATGATGAGACAATTACAGGCGATGGACTTGCGATGATATATCGAGCTGGGGGAGAACTTGTTGATTTAGAATTTGTACAATTTCATCCGACGATGTTATACGTGGACGGGCGATGTTGTGGTCTCGTTTCTGAAGCAGTCCGTGGTGAAGGAGCTGTCCTTATAAATGCAAAAGGACAGCGTTTTATGATGGATATACATCCCGGGAAAGATCTCGCACCGCGTGATGTAGTGGCAAGGGCTATTCATGAACAACTCCTTGCGGGTGAAACAGTGTACTTAAACATCGAAGCCATTCAAAACTTTGAACAACGTTTTCCGACCGTCTCATCATTATGTAAAAAGAACGGCGTTGATTTAAAAGGGAACCTTATTCCGGTCGTACCTGGTGCTCATTTTCATATGGGCGGCGTGAAGACGAATTGTGACGGAGAGACGTCCATTTCAAACTTATATGCGGTCGGTGAAGTGGCTTGTAATGGAGTTCATGGTGCGAATAGATTGGCGAGTAATTCATTATTAGAAGGTCTTGTGTTTGGAAGACGAATAGGAAAACACATTTTAGCTAAACCAGCAGAGGAAAGAAAAAATGTGCCGGAAGAGAGAGGGAAAAGTTTTATAGCTCTTAATGATTTACCGTTGAAAGAAGAAATACAAGAATACATGATGAAGCATGTTGGGATTGTGCGAACTGAGAAAAATTTATCATATGTTAAGAGATGGTTTAGTAGGTACGGTGTGCTAAATATGATCTTACAATATGATGCACTTACAAATGAAGAGATAACGCTTATTAATATGTTAACAGTTTGTGAGCTTATAACAGTATCAGCTTTGCAAAGAGAAGACAGTATCGGTGGTCATTATCGCATTGATTATCCAGAAAGAAATAGCGTGAAAAAAGAGATTATCCGAGTGAGAAGAAAACTACAACTTGTTTAATAAGGGGAAGAGGGGTTTTATGAATACGTTAAAAGTTAAGGAAGCATTAAATCGATTTTTTCTAGAAGATATAGGAGAAAGAGATGTAACATCTCAGCTTATCTTTCCCGATAATGCACTTGCGAAAGGAACGTTTCTTGTAAAGGATACAGGGGTATTTGCAGGGCGCTTAGTAATTGAAGAAGGATTTAAATTAATTGATCAGAAAATTGAAGTTGAACTTCATAAAAAAGATGGGGATCTTGTAGAAAAAGGCGAAATAATTGCAACTGTGCAAGGCCCAATCGCATCATTATTAACGGCAGAGCGCGTTATATTAAACGTTATCCAGCGTATGAGCGGGATAGCGACGATGACACGTAAGGCGGTTTTTGCTTTAGATAGCAGTCATACACGCATTTGTGATACGAGAAAAACGATGCCAGGACTACGTATGTTTGATAAGTATGCGGTAGTATGCGGGGGCGGATTTAACCACAGATTCGGTTTATATGATGGTGTCATGATTAAAGACAATCATATTGCTTTTGCTAGCTCGATTACAAAAGCTGTTACATCGGTGAAAGAAAGATTGGGACATATGGTGAAAGTAGAAGTTGAAACAGAGACAGAGGCGCAAGTAAGAGAAGCAGTAGAGGCCGGCGCAGATGTTATTATGTTCGATAATTGTACGCCAGAAGAGATTCGTGAGTTTTCAAAAATTGTACCAAGTGCCATCGTTACGGAGGCTT
The DNA here is from genome assembly GCF_042796455.1 of Bacillus sp. NPDC057893. NCBI lineage: Bacteria > Bacillati > Bacillota > Bacilli > Caryophanales > Bacillaceae > Bacillus > Bacillus sp. NPDC057893. Next base: position 434,477 of record NZ_JBHVNG010000001.1, read on the forward strand.
CAGGTGGTATTACAATTGAAGATTTATCAAAATACGGAAAAACAGGGGTAGATTATATTTCACTTGGAGCGTTAACACATTCAGTGAAAGCACTTGATATTAGTTTTAATATTGAGGCCTAATGAGAGTGGTTTAGAGGGGGAGAATCATAAATGGGTATTTTAGAGAAAGTTCAGCCAATCGAAGTAATGTTACCAGAGCGTTATCAAACGATGTCTACATTAGAGATGGAAGAGCGTGTCCGTGAAATTAAAGAAAAAATGGGGGCATTACTATTTATTCCAGGACATCATTATCAAAAAGATGAAGTGGTGCAATTTTCAGATGCAGCAGGGGACTCACTTCAACTGGCGCAAGTTGCAGCGAGTAATAAAGAGGCAAAATATATTGTGTTTTGTGGTGTGCACTTTATGGCAGAAACGGCAGATATGTTAACGACAAATGATCAAATTGTCATCTTACCAGATATGCGTGCCGGCTGTTCTATGGCAGACATGGCAGATATTGAACAAACAGAAAGAGCGTGGAAAGAGCTCACGAGATTATTTGGGGATACGATGATTCCGCTAACGTATGTAAATTCAACAGCTGCGATTAAAGCGTTTTGTGGTCGTAACGGGGGGGCAACAGTAACCTCTTCTAATGCAAAACAAATGGTGTCTTGGGCGTTTACACAAAAAGAGCGTCTCGTCTTTTTACCAGACCAACATTTAGGGAGAAATACAGCGTACGATTTAGGGATCCCTTTAGAGAAAATGGCAGTGTGGAACCCGCATACAGATACATTAGAGTACGATGGAGATATAGAAGAAATTCAAGTGATTTTATGGAAAGGTCATTGTTCTGTTCATCAAAACTTTACAGTGAAAAATATTGAAAGTGTCCGAAAAAATCATCCGGATATGAATATTATTGTTCATCCTGAATGTTGCTATGAAGTTGTAGCTGCCTCTGATTATGCAGGATCAACGAAATATATTATTGACATGATTGAAGCAGCTCCAGCAGGAAGTAAATGGGCGATTGGTACAGAGATGAATTTAGTGAATCGAATTATTCAGCAACATCCAGATAAAGAAATTATTTCTCTAAATCCGTTTATGTGTCCTTGTTTAACGATGAATCGAATTGATTTACCTCACCTGTTATGGGCGCTTGAGAATATAGAAAGAGGAGAACAAATTAACGTTATTCGTGTGGAAAAACAAGTAACAGAAGAGGCGATTCTTGCATTGAATCGTATGCTAGAGCGTGTGTAAAGCAACGGAACTCCCGTTGCTTTTTTTCGTGCATGTAATCATAAGAAGAGTGAAATAGGCATACATTGTGTTGAGGAAATCATTGTGATTTTTTTATGATTATGCCACTTCAAACCATATTGAAATAGAAGAAGTGATAAAAGTAGATGGAGTTAAGTTTTTTAGAAAGTGTTACTTCGAAGTGTTTTTACTTATAGATAAGTTATACAGGAGGGGGAAAATTTGAAAATTCATATCGTGCAAAAAGGGGATACCCTTTGGAAAATTGCGAAAAAGTACGGAGTGGATTTTGAAACGCTCAAAAAAACAAATACACAACTTAGTAATCCAGACCTTATTATGCCAGGGATGAAAATTAAAGTACCATCAAGCAGCGTTCATGTGAAACAACATGCTGGATCGGGGTCAGCGCCTCCGAAACAATATGTAAAAGAGGTGCAGCAAAAAGAGTTTGCATCAACCCCAACCCCGCTCGGAATAGAAGATGAAGAAGAAGTTACGTATCAGTCAGCACCTATTACACAAGAGCCAGCTATGCAACAAACGCAAAAAGAAATACAGGTGAAACCACAAAAAGAAATGCAGGTAAAACCGCAAAAGGAAATGCAAGTGAAACCACAAAAAGAAGTACAGGTAAAGCCGCAAAAAGAAGTGCAAAAAGAAAAACCAGTTGAAAAGCCGCCTGTCATTCAAAAACCAGTTGAAAAGCCGCCTGTCATTCAAAAACCACCTGTTGTAGAGAAAGTAGAAAAACCAAAACCGACTACGAAAGAAAATACTAAATTTTCCATTAATGTATTACCACAGCCACCACAACCGCCGATTAAAGCGAAAAAAGAATATAAAATTTCAGATGTAATAAAAAAGGGAAGCGAGTTAATTGCTCCTCAAATTAATAAAATGAAGCCTAACAACGTCATTTCTCCGCAAACGAAAAAAGACAATATAGGAAATGCATCACCGCAAGTGAAGAAAGACAATATAGGAAACATAGTGTCACCGCAAGTGAAGAAAGAAAATGTAGGGAATATAGTGTCACCGCAAGTGAAGAAAGAAAATGTAGGGAATATAGTGTCACCGCAAGTGAAGAAAGAAAATGTAGGGAATATAGTGTCGCCGCAAGTGAAAAAAGAAAATGTAGGGAATATAGTGTCGCCGCAAGTGAAAAAAGAAAATGTAGGGAATATAGTGTCGCCGCAAGTGAAAAAAGAAAATGTAGGAAGCATAGTCTCGCCACAAGTGAAGAAAGAAAATATAGGAAGCATAGTCTCACCAAACGTATCAAAAGAAAGTGTTATTATCCCGCAAGTAAAACCGCCTAATATTCAAGTGCCGAACATAATGCCGATAATGGATAATAATCAAATGCCGAATATGATGCCGATAATGGATAACACTCAAATGCCAAATATAATGCCGATAATGGATAACAATCAAATGCCGAACATAATGCCGATAATGGATAATAATCAAATGCCGAACATAATGCCGATAATGGATAATAATCAAATGCCGAATATGATGCCGATAATGGATAATAATCAAATGCCGAATATGATGCCGATAATGGATAACAACCAAATGCCGAACATGATGCCGATAATGGATAACAATCAAATGCCAAATATAATGCCGATAATGGATAAC
>NZ_JBHVNG010000001.1:437480-1168525 GCF_042796455.1 Bacillus sp. NPDC057893
ACAATCAAATGCCGAACATGATGCCGATAATGGATAACAATCAAATGCCGAACATGATGCCGATAATGGATAACAACCAAATGCCGAACATGATGCCGATAACGGATAACAATCAAATGCCGAACATGATGCCGATAACGGATAACAATCAAATGCCGAACATGATGCCGATAATGGATAACAATCAAATGCCGAACATGATGCCGATAATGGATAACAACCAAATGCCGAACATGATGCCAATAATGGATAACAACCAAATGCCGAACATGATGCCAATAATGGATAACAACCAACCACCGAATATGATGCCATATCAAATGCCGTATCAACAGCCAATGATGCCGCCATATCCGCATTATCAGCAACAAAATCCATACAATCAAATGCCGTATCAACAAATGCCGCCACAATATACTTCTATGCCAAATCCAAATATGATGCCAATGGATAATAATATGCCACCACTCGTGCAAGGGGAAGAAGATTGTGGATGCGGAGGAGAGAGTAGGTTATATAGTCCGCAACCAGGTGGACCACAATACGCCAATCCTTTATATTATCAACCGACTCAGCCAGCATATGCACCGCAGCCAGGAACGATGTATTATCAGCCAGACCCACCAAATGTATTTGGAGAACCAGTTTCAGAAGAAGAGGACGAAGAGGAAGTTTAAAAAAAGGTGGGGTTATTCCCACCTTTTTTTGTATTCATGATAGTCAGGAATATGATGAATTTACATTAAGTGCTAGAAAATTCCTAGTGAAATATTAACAGTGTAAAAACCCTCTCTGTTACTCATCATAAGGGGGAGCTTTTCGAAAGAGAAGTTCATTCTAACAAGGGGGGTTTTTGTATTGAATACGAAAGTAAAAGTAATTGCTGCTTCTTTGTTAGTTACCAGTGCATTAGCTGCATGTGGTACACCGAAAGATAATAATGCGATGGATGGACGTAACTATAATTACGAGCGTACATCTTATAATGACACACACCGATATAATGATAATGTAACGCGTAACGATCGTTCTACAGATTATGTAACATATAGAAACGGTCGTAATGACGCAGGATCTAACTATTACCGTGATGTAAATTACAATGGACAAATTGCTAATCCGCACCCAACTCGTAATATTACAATGAACAATTCATACATTAACAATGATGGTAAAACTGCGGAGAAAATTACGAATCGTGTGAAACGTATGAATAACGTAGATCGAGTTTCTACAGTTGTATATGGAAACGATGTAGCGATTGCGGTAAAACCGCGTAATCCAGCGACGAATGAAACAGCGATGGCGAACGAAATTCGTCAAGCTGTTGTAAATGAAGTTGGAAATAGAAACGTATATGTTTCTGTAAGAAATGACATGTTTACTCGTGTCGATGCAATGAGTACACGTCTACGTAATGGTACAGTTACAAATGATTTCAATCGTGACATAACAAATATGTTCCGAGACATTCGTTACGGTCTGACTGGTACAGTACGATAACAAATCAAAGAGGAAGGGATAGCCCTTCCTCTTTATTCGTCTTTATCTGCTAAACGACGTTTTTTAATGAAATAACTAATGGAATAAGAAGCTAGAAAGCATACGAAGAGGACACTACCTGTAAGGATAGCTTCAAACAGCGGTCTCTCTGGACTGAAAATGATATAAATAATAGCCATAATAATTCCGATAACAAGGCAACGTAAGACGATTTTGTAATAAGGAGTTAACTTCATTTCTTTTTCGTTTTCTTCTACATCGATTGAAACGCTTAACTGTAAATAACTAAGTAAAATACTTGTAAGTATAAATAATAACCATAATGGAGATTTTGTAATTTGATCGATTCCTTCAGAAAATCCGATATAGCCTAAAATTCCAATTATACCAATGTATTGAAAAAGAAAGGCAATACGTATGTTTTTTAACGTTTGAAGAATGAGACGTTCATCCTTTATTTTTTTCACAATATCCATCTCCTGTTTATTATGATTTCGCTGTTATACTAATTGTAACATATATGTTACAATTATCAATTTATAATTTACATAAAATTATTTGGATGGAAGAGGAAATGAAATGTTTTTATAAACATGTTGCAGTTATACATTATTAATGTTATATTAGCAAAGCGATGAGCTAATTTACGTAAGTCGAGAGATATGCTTAAGTGCTAAACACGCGAATGTGGTCGCCTGGTCTTTCGCCGTAAACGCATCAAGACGCCTGCTTTGCAGGCGTCTTTCATTTTATATAAAAGTAACTGATAAATGCAGATGAGGATTAACCCTTATCTGCATTTTTTATTTTCCTTAGAAATTTAATGCTATTTTTTATATGGATAAAACCCCCATTTCCGGAAAAGCTACAAATGAAAGTATGATTTTGCCTAAAAGAGGTGAACGGAAATGAAGTGGATACTAATTGCAGTGCAAGCTTTCGTTATGATGTTTTGCTTAGCTTATGGATCCGATGTGAGGGCAGAAACAACAGAAAAACCCCCTGAAGTTACAATTTTATTAGAGCGTATGTATGTTGATGGAGAAGTAAGTGAAGAAATATTTACAGAAAAAGTAGCGGATTTAGAAAAGTTTTTGCAGCAATATAAAGAATGGCAACTTGTTGATCGTGATGATGTGCAAATTGTATTACAAAAGAAAGTTGATGATATTTCTCCCTTACTGAAAACGAGCGGTTATTTTGGTGTTTCAGAGGAAGGGATATTGCAAATTTTCAAAGGGGTACCGAAAAGTGATAACGCGATCCATTCCTTCTTTCAAATTGATATGAAAAAGCTTGAAAGTTATGAGCGTGCGGAATTGAAACGTGGTATTCGCATAAAATCAAAAGAAGGTTTTGTAAAGACAATCGAAAAAATGAAGCAGTACGCAGTGCAAAATAAGAAAAAAAGCAGCTCAGGGTGAGCTGCTTTTTTTCTTATTTATTCTTAGCTAAAATTTCTTTTGCGATTTCATCAATTAGCATATCTTTTCCGATTGGATTGAATGCTTTCGTATTGAAGGATTCATTCGATACTTCATATACGTGATTGTTTTTTACTGCTTTATTATCTTTCCAGACGGCACTGTTTTTATAGTCTTCGTACACTTTATCAGCTTCTCCGCCGAAGTTTACAATAAACATTTGATCAGGCTGGAATGCAACAAGACCTTCTAGTGATACTTGTGCCATCGTTTGTTTTAAATCTGTACCTTTTGTTGCTGGAAGCTTTAAATCGTTAAAGAGTATGTCACCATATCCGAAGCTACCGTATACACGGAAGTTTTGTGGTGTTACTGCAACGAACATAAAGTTCTCATCTTTTGTTTTTTCTTTAATTTTTTTAGATAAAGAGTCGGCTTTTTTATCGTAGTCTGCAATCCATTTGTCAGCTTTCTTCTCTTCATCAAATAGTTTACCTACTTCTTTAAACTTACCGCGCCAGTCTTCTAAATTTGTTTCTAGAACAACTGTCGGTGCTACTTTTTCTAGTTGATCGTAAATTTTCAATTGACGATTGTTTAAAATAATTAAATCTGGTTTTAGAGCAGTAACAGCTTCTAAATCAACTTTAGGTGCCCAGTACCAACCTACTGCTTTTACTTCGTCTAGCTTTTCTGTTAAATGATTTTGGATTTTATCTTTATATGTGTTTGCTGTACCAACAGGTTTATGACCAAGAATTAATAACTCTTCTGTTGATCCAGATAAGTCAACAATTCTCTTTGGATTTACTGGAATTGTAGCTTCCCCTTTAGCATGTTTTACAACTTTTGTTTTCGGTTGTTCTTTTGCTTTTGACTCTTCTTTTTGAGAAGAGCAGCCAACGATTGAAAGAACGACTAGCATGATAGTAAATAAAATAAATAATTTGCGTTTCATCCCTATGTAACCCCTTTAATTAATATTGATAATCATTATCGACTTCTGTATATTAAGGGGCTTTATACTTTCTGTCAATGGAAAATAACAGCAGTTTCAAATAGAGAACATTTGTTGGGGCAGTCTCGCTTTTCTATCATTAAATATGTTAAAATGGAATACATGATTTAAGAGGGAGAGATCGTATTTTGTTTGAATATGTTACAGGTTACGTGGAGTATGTTGGACCGGAATATGTCGTAATTGACCATAATGGAATTGGTTATCAAATTTTCACACCGAATCCGTATGTATTTCAAAGAAGTAAGCAAGAAATTCGTGTCTATACATATCATTATGTGAGAGAAGATATTATGGCACTTTACGGATTTAAAACACGTGAAGAGCGTTTATTATTTACAAAATTGTTAGGTGTATCGGGGATTGGACCAAAAGGTGCTCTTGCAATTCTAGCTTCTGGTCAAACAGGACAGGTCGTGCAAGCGATTGAACATGAAGATGAGAAGTTTTTAGTGAAATTCCCAGGTGTCGGAAAGAAAACAGCGCGCCAAATGATTTTAGATTTAAAAGGAAAACTAGCAGATGTCGTGCCAGATGCGTTTGTTGACCTGTTCTCGGATGTCGAAAGTTTTGATCAGAAGAAAGGTTCATCAACTGAGCTTGATGAGGCACTTGAAGCACTAAGAGCACTTGGTTACGCAGAGAGAGAAGTTTCTCGCGTTGTACCAGAGTTATTAAAAGAATCACTTACAACGGATCAGTATATCAAAAAGGCACTTAGTCTTTTACTAAATGGTAAGAGGTGAGTATAATGGACGAACGTCTCCTTTCAGGGGAATCTGGGTACGAAGATGCGGATTTAGAGTATTCATTACGGCCACAGACGCTCCGTCAGTATATTGGCCAAGATAAAGCGAAACATAATTTAGAAGTTTTTATTGAAGCGGCGAAAATGCGTGAAGAAACGTTAGATCACGTACTTTTATATGGACCACCTGGACTTGGTAAAACGACGCTTGCGAATATTATTGCCAATGAAATGGGTGTTAACATTCGAACAACGTCAGGTCCCGCAATTGAAAGACCAGGAGATTTAGCGGCTGTATTAACAGCACTTCAGCCTGGGGATGTATTATTTATTGATGAAATTCATCGTTTGCATAGATCTATTGAAGAAGTGTTATACCCAGCGATGGAAGACTTTTGCCTTGATATCGTTATTGGGAAAGGACCGTCAGCTCGTTCTGTACGTCTAGACTTACCTCCATTTACGCTAGTTGGGGCAACGACGCGTGCAGGTGCATTATCAGCACCACTTCGTGACCGTTTTGGTGTACTTTCACGATTAGAGTACTATACAGTAGATCAGCTTTCTGCGATTGTAGAACGTACAGCAGAAGTGTTTGAAGTTGAAATAGATTCGTTAGCTGCACTAGAAATTGCAAGACGTGCCCGTGGTACACCTCGTATTGCGAATCGTCTATTACGACGTGTACGTGACTTCGCACAAGTTCGTAGTGACGGAACGATTGCGATGGAAATTACACAAATGGCGTTAGAACTATTGCAAGTAGATAAATTAGGACTTGATCATATCGATCATAAATTACTGCTTGGTATTATTGAAAAGTTCCGCGGTGGTCCAGTTGGATTAGAAACTGTTTCAGCAACGATTGGGGAAGAATCGCATACGATTGAAGATGTGTATGAGCCGTATTTATTACAAATTGGCTTTTTACAAAGAACGCCAAGAGGCCGGATTGTAACACCGCTCGCATATGAGCATTTCGGAATGGAGATGCCAAAAGTATGACGGAGATGCCAAAGCTGCTTATTACAGTTGGTATTTTGCTCATTGTTGTTGGATTAGCTTGGAAGTTCATAGGAAGGCTTCCAGGCGATATTTTTGTGAAAAAAGGTAACGTTACCTTTTATTTTCCTATCAATACATGTATTGTGTTAAGTATTGCATTATCTTTTATTATGTATATAATAAATCGATTCAAATAAGAAATAGGTGGATACAGTTATGGATATTAATCTGTTTGATTTTCATTTACCAGAAGAACTTATTGCACAAGTCCCGCTAGAGGAGCGTGCAACATCAAGATTAATGGTGTTAGACCGTGAAACTGGCGATATTGAGCATAAACATTTTACGGACATTCTTTCTTATTTACATGAGGGGGATTGCTTAGTTTTAAATGAAACGAAAGTTATGCCTGCTCGCTTGCACGGTGTAAAAGAAGATACAGGCGCGCACATTGAAGTGCTTCTTTTGAAACAAGAGGAAGACGATAAGTGGGAAACGCTTGTTAAGCCAGCGAAACGTGTAAAAGAAGGGACTGTAATTTCTTTTGGCGAAGGGAAATTAAAAGCAACTTGCACAGGAACTGCAGATCAAGGTGGACGTCAGCTTGAATTTTCATATGACGGCATCTTCTATGAAATTTTAGATGAACTTGGGGAAATGCCACTTCCTCCATATATTAAAGAGACACTGGAAGATCGCGATCGCTATCAAACAGTATATGCGAAAGAAATCGGTTCAGCAGCAGCGCCGACGGCTGGACTTCACTTTACAGAAGAGTTACTCGAGAAATTGAAGCAAAAAGGCGTCGGGTTAGCGTTCATTACACTTCATGTAGGGCTTGGAACATTTAGACCAGTTTCTGCTGATACGATTGAAGAACACCATATGCACGCAGAATATTACCATATGTCTGAAGAGACAGCGGCACTATTAAACCGCGTGAAAGAGAATGGTGGACGTATTATTACGGTAGGTACGACATCAACTCGTACGTTAGAAACAATTGCGACAGATCATGAAGGCAAGCTTTGTGCTGCTTCTGGCTGGACAGATATTTTTATGTACCCAGGTTATGAATTTAAAGCAATTGATGGTTTAATTACAAACTTCCATTTGCCGAAATCAACATTGATTATGCTTGTAAGTGCATTTTCAAATAGAGATAATGTACTTCATGCTTATAATGAAGCAGTAAAAGAAAAATATCGTTTCTTTAGCTTTGGTGATGCGATGTTCGTTGCATCTCACGCCAAAATGAGAAACAAATAAAAGGAGTAAATTATGACAGCAATTCGTTATGAATTTATTAAAACTTGTAAACAAACGGGTGCGCGTTTAGGCCGAGTACATACGCCGCATGGTTCATTTGATACACCAACATTTATGCCAGTTGGTACACTTGCAACAGTTAAAACGATGTCACCAGAAGAATTAAAGGCAATGGATTCGGGCATTATTTTAAGTAATACGTATCATTTATGGCTACGTCCAGGCCACGAAATTATTCGTGAAGCAGGTGGCCTGCATAAGTTTATGAACTGGGATCGTGCAATCTTAACGGATTCAGGTGGATTCCAAGTATTTAGTTTAAGTGATTTCCGACGCATTGAAGAGGAAGGTGTTCATTTCCGCAATCACTTAAATGGAGATAAATTATTCTTATCTCCAGAAAAAGCGATGGAAATCCAAAATGCATTAGGTTCAGATATCATGATGGCATTTGATGAGTGTCCACCATTCCCTGCTACTTTTGAATACATGAAGAAGTCTGTAGAGCGTACGAGCCGCTGGGCAGAGCGTTGCCTAAAGGCGCATGAGCGTCCACAAGATCAAGGTTTATTCGGTATTGTACAGGGCGGAGAGTTTGAAGAACTTCGTCGTCAAAGTGCGAAAGATCTTGTTTCAATGGACTTCCCTGGCTATGCTATAGGCGGTCTATCTGTTGGTGAACCGAAGGATATTATGAATCGTGTTCTTGAGTTTACAACACCACTTCTTCCAGATAATAAACCACGTTACTTAATGGGAGTAGGTTCTCCTGACTCGTTAATTGATGGTGCAATTCGCGGTGTTGATATGTTTGACTGTGTACTTCCAACTCGTATCGCTCGAAATGGTACATGTATGACAAGTGAAGGCCGTCTAGTTGTAAAAAATGCGAAATTTGCTAGAGACTTCGGTCCGCTTGATCCAAACTGTGATTGTTACACATGTAAAAATTACTCTCGTGCGTACATCCGTCACTTAATGAAATGTGATGAAACGTTCGGAATTCGTTTAACGTCTTATCACAACCTTCATTTTCTGTTAAACTTAATGGAGCAGGTGAGACAAGCTATTCGTGAAGACCGTCTTGGCGATTTCCGCGAAGAGTTCTTTGAACAGTATGGCTTTAATAAACCGAATGCTAAAAACTTCTAATACATAATTTAAAAGGAGGAACACAAGATGAATCCAGGTATGATGAATATCGTTATGATTGTTGCGATGTTTGCGATTTTTTATTTCTTATTAATTCGCCCGCAGCAAAAGCGTCAAAAAGCAGTTGCTCAAATGCAAAATGAAATCAAAAAAGGTGATGCTATCGTAACAATCGGTGGCTTACACGGTACAATCGAATCAGTAGATGAAACTTCAATCGTTGTTAAATCTGGTGGTTCACACTTAACTTTCGATCGCAATGCGATTCGTGAAGTTGTGAAAAACTAATGAGGAAGGCCCTGCATGAAATGTGCAGGGCCTTTTTTTAGTTATTTTGCTTTGACATATTTACACCGAAAATACCACCGAGTGTACTCGCACCCATTAATGCTAATTGGTAGAGTAACTGTGAGTTCGATAAAGTTTGAGAGAAGCCTAAATAGTTAACGAGAAAGACGAGAAGAGCGAATGTAAGGCCTGTTGTGAAACCTACTAGCCAACCTTTTCCTTGTGCCTTTTTACCAGCAATAAATCCAGACATAAGCATAGATAGAAGGGCTATTATAAAAATAGTAATTACTAATGTCCCTTCATTAATATCCGTAAATTTTAATAAAAGAGCCATGATCATACTTGTAATAGATGCGAGGATTAATAGGGTAATAATACCGAAGCCGATTGCGCTCGATAATTTTTTTGTGCCATCCATTATGCATTCCCCCTTTTTAATACAAGCATATTTTCATTTTGTTTAAGTTAGACTAGTTTCTTTTTTGTAGGGGATCCTATAAGTAAAAAAAGGGGATGTAGAAATGGAATGGGTATCAATAATCGGACGAACAATGCTTTTGTATACAATCATTTTAATTATTTTTCGTCTTATGGGTAAACGTGAAATTGGAGAACTAAGTGTATTAGATTTAGTTGTATTCATTATGCTTGGTGAAATGGCTGTAGTGGCAATTGAAAATACAGATAAATCACTTTGGCATCAATTAGTTCCAATGACTTTTCTTATGTGTATACAAATCATTTTGTCGGTCATTTCTTTAAAGTTTCAGCGTTTTCGGCATTTAATAGAAGGGGAGCCTGCGATTCTTGTGAATGCAGGTAAAATTGATGAAAAAAAGATGCGGAAGCAGCGATATAACATAGATGATCTATTGATGCAACTACGTGAGCAAGGAATCGGAGATGTGCGTGATGTAGAATACGCTATTTTAGAACCATCTGGAAAGTTATCTGTCTTTCAAAAACAAAAAAGTAAAAAGAGCAAAAATGATACACCAATTTTTACACTCCCACTAATTATTGATGGAGAAATTCAATACAGTCATTTGCAAATGATCGAGCATACAGATGGGTGGCTCGTTGAGAAATTGAATAACTTAGGTTATAAAGATGTGAAACAGATTGTATATTGTAGTTTTCAAAATGGACAATTTTTTGTTGATTTGAAAGAAAAGTAGAGGCTTACCATTTTGAATGGCAAGCCCGCTTACTTCAAAAATGAAAGTTTCCGAATGATAGGGAGACGACTTAATTCTTCTTTTCGAATGAGTTTGAAAACGAAGAGGAGAACGATATAAACGATTGTTGTTAAAGTGATTTCCCATAATGTTTGTATGCCAAGTGAATGAGAAAAAACGATATACTTATGAAGATAAAAACCGAAGGTACCAGCAATCCCGATAGCAATTCCGCCGAAAATATAGTCTTTTGCATAAATGGTAAATGCAATTTTCTTTAAAACAGTGGCGTAGTGAAGGAATGTTACGGTTACTATATTTGCTGCGATGGCGAGGGCAACCCCCATCATTTGGAACTCTGGGCGTGAAGCGAGTGCAAAGATAACGATTAATTTTACGATAGCGCCAATAAATGTGTTCATCATAGCAGCGCGTGCTAAGTTTAAAGCTTGCAACACAGATGTAAGGGGACTTTGAAAATAATGAAATAAAAAGCAAGGTGCAAGAAGCTGGATAAATGCGGCCGCGTTGTCTGATCCGTACATGAGAGTTAAAACTGGAGAAGCAAATACATATAATATAACGACTGACCATCCGCCGGTTATTAAGGAAATTCGAAGTGCTTGTTGTAATCGGTGTTCTACTAATTTGTGTTGTCTCTTTGCCATTGCCTCGCTAATTGATGGGACGAGTGCTGTAGAAAGAGCATATGTAATAAAGGCTGGCAGTGATAGAAGCGGGAACGCATATCCGTTTAATATACCGTATTGCTGAGTTGCGACAGAAGCAGCAACGCCGGCGATCGCTAAGCTTTGCATAACGACGATAGGTTCAAAGAAATAAGAAACGGAACCAATTAAACGGCTTCCTGTAGTTGGTAAAGCAATGTCCATAAGGGAATAAAATGTATTTTTGCTCTCCTTTACAGTAGTGAAAAATCCAGAGCGTATAGATAAATGTTTTTCGCGTTGGAATAAAGTAAGTAAAAATAATAAAGATGCAACTTCACCAAGAACAGCTGATAGCATGGCACCGGCTGCAGCATATTCTACGCCGTAAGGTAAAAATAACTGAATGCATACAGCGATAATTGTAATGCGGACAACTTGTTCTATGACTTGAGCGTAAGCGCTCGGCTTCATGTTTTGTTTCCCTTGGAAATAACCACGTAAAACGGAAGAAACTGCAATAACAGGGACGACAGGTAAAATAGCCATTAATGGATAGTAAGTTCTTTCATCTGTTAATAATGTTTTTGCTAAAATAGGTGTGAGTAGCATAATCCCAATTGTTAAAATGATACTAATAATGGATGTAACGGCTAGCGAGACAGTTAATATTTTTTTAACTTTTTGTTTATCGTTCACTGCTTCCGCTTCTGCTACAAATTTTGCGATTGCAACAGGAAGACCAATTTGTGTTAATGTAATTGCTAAAATGAAGGTGGGGACAGCCATCATATAAAGGCCAACGCCTTCTTCGCCTAAAATACGTGCCATTACAATGCGGTTAATAAATCCAAGGATTTTTGTAATAAAGCCAGCTATCATTAAAATAAATGCACCTTTTAAAAAGCTTTGTCTCGTCATACTCTTCTCCTACCTTCTCAAAATCAATGGAATGATTTACAATAATTTATATGCACGTATGAGACAAGAATGACAAGCATTTAAGAGAGTGAAGTATGAATGGTACTCTTGAAAGAAGTTATTGCTGTCCATTAGAGCGGGATTAAAAGCGACTTTTCGTGCTGAAATAAGAAGGAGATGTTTATATATGTTGGATAAAGAGGCTTTGGTAGAATCATACCGCGGACAGTTACAAGTCGTTTTAGAAAGTAAAGTAGAAGAGTTTCAGTTGTTCGGTTACGACCGAGTGACAGATAATGATATTTGGAAGTTTCTCAAGGCGAAAAAGTGGAAAAAGATAGACAGTGATGTTAGGTTATATGAATTAGTAAATGATGTATTAAGAGTAAGTACTAATGAATATATGAATTATTTAACTGTTGAAGCATATCAAGCGCCACTTTGGTCGTTTGATGAATATGAAAATAAATAACCGACTGTAATTGGTTTGTTCTTCCTTTTGCAGTATAATGATAGGTATTGATAAAGAGGAATTAATTATGTCTAAGATTATATATAAAGGAGGTAGTGAAGAGGAAAAATAAATAATGAAAGTGTAGGTATTGTGAAAAGCTTACCGACACAGCTAGTGATGAACTAGCGAAAATACATGTATTTTATAGAAAGTAAGTCTACTAACTAGGCGTATGCACACATGCAAAAATGAATCGTAAGAGATTTATTGAAAGTGTTAGTAGCAGAAAGAGGGTACATATGGCAAAGCGTGGTACAAGAATTGCCGCCTTTTTCCTCATCGTTTTATTAATTGGTGGAGTAATTGGTGCGGCAGGAAAAGACATAGCAAAAGGAATTAGTCTAGGACTAGACCTTCGCGGTGGTTTTGAAATTCTGTATGAAGTAAAACCAGCCAAAAAAGGTGATAAAATCGATCGTGATGCACTTGTAAGTACAGTAGGTGCTCTTGAAAATCGTGTCAATGTTCTTGGTGTAAGTGAGCCGAACATTCAAATCGAAGGGGAAGATCGAATTCGTGTACAGCTTGCTGGTGTACAAGATCAGCAAAAAGCACGTGAAATGTTATCAACACAAGCGAAATTAACATTCCGTGATGTGGATGATAATCTTCTTATGGACGGAACGGATTTAAAAGGCGGCGGAGCGAAGCAAACATTTGATGAGCAAGGCCGTGCGAGCGTAGGTCTTACACTAAAAAGCGCTGAAAAATTCCGTGAAGTAACTGAAAAGATTTCAAAAATGCCACCACCAACGAATTTAATGGTAATTTGGCTTGATTTTGAAGAAGGAAAAGATTCGTATAAAGCAGAAGCTGCAAAACCGAATCCGAAGTTTTTATCAGCAGCAACAGTAAGCCAAGTATTTAACCAAGCTGAAGTATCTATCGTAGGTGGAAACTTTACAGTTGAAAGTGCGAAAGAACTCTCATCTTTATTAAATGCAGGTGCACTTCCTGTTGATTTAAAAGAAATGTATTCAACATCTGTTGGAGCGAAATTTGGTCAACAAGCATTAGAGCAAACGATTTTCGCTAGTGCAATTGGTATTGCTATGATCTTCTTATTCATGCTTGTATTCTACCGTCTACCAGGACTTGTAGCGGTTATTATGTTAGGTTTATACATTTTCGTTACACTGCTTGTCTTTAACTGGATGCATGCAGTTCTTACATTACCAGGTATTGCGGCATTAGTGCTCGGGGTTGGTATCGCAGTTGATGCGAATATCATTACGTACGAGAGATTGAAGGAAGAGCTTAAAATTGGTAAGTCGATGATGTCAGCATTCCGTGCTGGTAACCATCGCTCGTTAGCGACAATTTTAGATGCGAACGTTACAACAATTGCAGCAGCTGGTGTATTATTCGCTTACGGTAATAGCTCTGTAAAAGGATTCGCAACAAGTTTAATCGTAAGTATTTTAGTTGGTTTCATTACGAATGTATTCGGTACTCGTTTCTTACTAGGTTTACTTGTAAAGAGCCGTTACTTTGATAAGAAACTATCTTACTTTGGTGTTAAGGAAAAGGATATTATTCCATTAACAAAAGGTGTAGTACATCCACCGACGAGATTTGATCGTATTAACTTTGTAAATATTGGTCATAAATTTTTCTTATTCTCAATTGTAGTTGTAATTGCTGGGGCAATTATATTACCGATTTTCAAAATGAATCTTGGTATTGACTTTGCAAGTGGTACACGTATCGACTTGCAATCAAAACAAGCAACTACTGTTTCTAATGTTCATAAAGATTTGAAAGAATTGAACATCGATGTGAAGGAAGAAGATATTGTACCGACCGGAGATGACAATAAAGGTTTCGCAGTTCGTACATTAGGTGTTCTATCAAAAGATGAAATTGCGAAAACAAAAACATTCTTCCATGATAAATATGGTACGGAGCCAAACGTAAGTACAGTTTCGCCGACAATCGGTAAAGAGATTGCACGAAATGCATTTATCGCAGTATTAATTGCTTCTGCAGTAATCGTTTTATACGTAAGTATTCGTTTCCGTCTTACGTACGCAGTATCTGCAGTAATCGCATTATTACATGATGCGTTCGTTATGATGGTTGTGTTTAGTCTTTTCCAGATAGAGGTAGATTTAACATTTATCGCTGCGGTATTAACGATTATTGGTTACTCTATCAATGACTCAATCGTTACGTTTGATAGAAACCGTGAGTTATACAAACAGAAAAAACGAGTTCGCGACATAAAAGACCTAGAAGAAATCGTAAACTCAAGTATTCGTCAAACAATTGGTCGTTCAATTAATACAGTGTTAACAGTGTTATTCCCAGTAATCGCACTACTTATTTTTGGTAGTGAATCACTGCGTAACTTCTCACTTGCACTATTAATTGGATTAGTTGTAGGTACGTACTCTTCTATTTTCGTTGCTTCTCAAATTTGGTTAATGCTTGAAAACCGTCGTTTGAAAAGGGGAAAAAACAAGAAGAAGGTTGAGAAAGAAGTATCTGAACCGCAAGTATAAAAAGGTGATGTCTCTTTACGAGGCATCTCTTTTTTCGTTTGTGGATAGAATAAAGTAGCAAGTTTTATGAATAATGAATTGTAGAGGAGCTGGAAGGAAGTGGTGATTCTATCGTTGTTTTTTGTTAAAATAAAAGGATAGGTTAAGAAAAGAAGGGATTTTAATTATGGAAAAAGATGAACGTTTTAAACAGGCCGAGTTTGGTGCTATTGTCGGAATCGTTGGTAATATTATATTAGCGATTGTAAAAGCGGTAATTGGTTATATTGGAAACAGTAAGGCACTTTTAGCGGATGCGGTGCATTCTGGATCAGATGTAATTGGCTCGTTAGCTGTACTTTTTGGATTACGAGCGGCAAAGCAACCGCCTGATGAAGATCACCCATATGGTCATGGTAAAGCGGAATCGATTTCAGCGATTATTGTTGCGGTATTATTATTTATTGTTGGACTAGAGATAGCGATTTCGTCTATAAAAGCTTTTTCACAAGATTTAGAACCACCAAAAGGAATTACGATTTTTGCAGTTATTCTTTCGATTGTAGTGAAAGAAGGGATGTTTCAGTATAAATATCGATTAGGGAAGAGGATAAATAGTGATGCAATTATTGCAAATGCATATGAACATCGTTCGGATGTGTTTTCTTCAATTGCAGCTTTAATCGGCATTTGTGCAGCTATTATCGGCGGTAAGTTAGGCATAGATTGGCTTGTATATGCCGATCCAATTGCGGGATTATTTGTTTCAATTCTCGTTGCTAAGATGGCGTGGAGTATTGGAGCAGAAGCTATTCATGCAACGCTCGATCATGTTCTGCATGAAGAAGATGCTGTTCCGCTTAGGGAGGCAGTTTTTCAAGTGGAAGGTGTGAAGAAAATCGGCTCTTTATATGCAAGGGAACATGGCCACTATGTTATTGTTGATATTAAAGTATCTGTAGATCCATATATCACTGTAGAAGAAGGTCACCGCATCGGAAAACATGTAAAAGAAAAACTTATGAAACAAGATAACGTACAAAATGTTTTTGTACATATTAATCCGTATTCTCCAAATTAAACATAACGGATATTTAATTATATAGATATCGAATCGTAGTTTGCATTATATTGTCACCCCTTAATCTGTCTTGTATAATGGATAGGTTAAGGGGTGATTTCGTGTTACAACCGAAGACGCGTTGGAAAGAAAAAGAATATAATGAGGAACTAGTGAGTGAATTAGCAAATAAATTGCAACTATCACCTCTTGTGACTTCATTATTTCTCGGCAGAGGCTTAAATACAGAAGATAAGATTGTAGACTTTTTAAATACAGCAGATCAAGAATTTCATGATCCATTTTTACTTGAAGGAATGGATCGGGCTGTAGAACGTGTGAAAAAAGCCATTGAAAATGGAGAAAAAATATTAATATTTGGTGATTATGATGCGGACGGAGTAAGTAGTACGACTGTATTATATCTTGCTCTCAAAGAATTAGGTGCAGAAGTAGAGTTTTATATTCCAAATCGTTTTACTGAAGGCTATGGGCCAAATGAAGAAGCGTTTCGTTGGGCGCACAGTGCAGGGTTCTCACTAATTATTACTGTCGATACTGGTATCGCAGCGGTACATGAAGCGAAGGTAGCGAAGGAACTTGGGATAGATCTTATTATTACAGATCATCATGAGCCGCCACCAGAGTTACCAGAGGCACTTGCGATTATTCATCCGAAATTAGAAGGCGGTGTTTATCCGTTTCATTATTTAGCGGGTGTTGGTGTTGCATTTAAAGTTGCACATGCACTTTTGGGCCGTGTACCAGAGCATTTATTAGAAATTGCAGTAATCGGTACGGTAGCCGATTTAGTATCGCTTCACGGTGAAAATAGATTGTTAGTACAGCGTGGACTGAAGCATATGCGAATGACTCGAAATATCGGTTTAAAGGCGTTATTTAAAGTTGCTAACGTTTCGCAAAGCGAAATTACAGAAGAAAGCATCGGATTCTCACTCGCACCTCGTATTAATGCAGTTGGTCGTTTGGAAGATGCAACACCTGCTGTACACCTTTTATTATCAGAAGATCCAGAGGAAGCGAAAGAGCTAGCTGAAGAAATTGATGAGCTGAACACACTTCGAAAAGATATTGTAAAGCAAATTACAGAAGAAGCTATCGCTGAAGTCGAAAATAATTTCCCGCCAGAAGAAAATAAAGTATTAGTCCTTGCAAAAGAAGGTTGGAATCCAGGGGTAATTGGGATTGTCGCTTCTAAGTTAGTTGAACGTTTTTATCGTCCGACGATTGTATTAAGCATTGATCCTCATAAAGAAACAGCAAAGGGATCGGCTCGTAGTATTGCAGGATTTGATTTGTTTGCAAACCTTTCAGATTGCCGTGAATTGTTACCGCATTTCGGAGGTCATCCGATGGCGGCGGGAATGACGCTTAATATGAATGATGTGGATGAATTAAGACGCAGGTTAAATGAGCAAGCAGATGTAATTTTAACAGAAGAAGATTTTATTCCGATTACAGCAGTGGATGCATTTTGTAAAGTAGAGGATGTAACGCTTGCCGCGATTGAGGAGATGCAAAAGTTAGCGCCATTTGGCGTAGGAAATCCGAAACCGCGTATTGCGGTGAAAGATGCTGACTTAGAAAGTATCCGTGCAATTGGATCTGATGGATCTCATTTGAAAATGGCTCTTCGTGAGGGACAAGCAACACTGGATACAATTGGATTTGGATTTGGTGCTTATGCGAAAGAAATCTCTCCAGTTGCGAAGGTTTCTGTAGTAGGAGAAGCGTCCATTAATGAATGGAATAACTTTAAAAAGCCGCAATTAATGGTACAAGATATTGCTGTAGAGGCATGGCAATTATTTGACTGGCGTAGTATGCGTAATGTAGAAGCAAATTTAGCAGAACTTCCGAAAGAAAAAATAACCATGGTGTATTTTTCTGAAGAAGTATTGAATAAGTTTTCTTTAGAAGGCTATAAAGAACAGCTCGTGCATGCATCAGAGGTAACACATTTAGATGATCGATACATTGTGTTACTCGATTTGCCGAAAGGAACAGATGAATTGCGTGATTTATTTAAAGTAGGATTTCCATCTCGAATTTACACGCTATTTTATCAAGAAAACAATCATTTATTTAGTACAGTCCCAACGAGGGAACACTTTAAATGGTACTATTCTTTCTTGAACCAAAAAACACCATTTTCTTTAAAGCAATATGGGGAACAACTGTGTCGTCATAAAGGTTGGTCAAAAGATACAGTAAATTTCATGACACAGGTGTTTTTTGAGTTAGAATTTGTTACAATAAAAGACGGTGTCATTTTTATGGCAGACAAAAAACAAAAGCGTGATTTAATTGAATCGAACACATATCGTGAGAAAATGAACCACTTACAATTAGAGAAAGAATTGGTTTATAGCACATATCAGCAACTATATACATGGTTTGAAACGATTCGTAATCATAAATAAGTAGAACAGTTAGGGTAAAGGATTTGTATTTACAAACCTTTTATATCTGAGGAGGATTCAGAAATATGGATTTCAAGCAACATATCGCAATTGTACCAGACTATCCGAAAGAAGGTATTGTGTTTAAAGACATTACACCTTTAATGAACGACGGAAAAGCGTATAAAGCAGCAACAGATGCAATCGTTGAGTATGCAAATAAAAGAGACATTGATGTTGTAGTAGGACCAGAAGCGCGTGGTTTTATTATCGGTTGCCCAGTTTCTTATGCATTAGAAGTAGGTTTCGCACCAGTTCGTAAATTAGGGAAATTACCACGTGAAGTAATTACAGTTGACTACGGTAAAGAGTATGGAACGGATGTTTTAACAATCCATAAAGATGCAATTAAGCCAGGTCAACGTGTATTAATTACAGATGACCTATTAGCTACAGGTGGAACAATCGAAGCGACAATTAAACTAGTTGAAGAACTTGGTGGAGTTGTAGCAGGAATTGCATTCTTAGTAGAGCTTACTTACTTAGATGGTCGTAAAATGTTAGATGGTTACGATGTATTAGTATTAGAAAAATACTAATCATTATATAGGTGAAACTACGGTGATAAAAAAGTACCCGTGAATCTCTTGGAGAGGAGCGGGTACTTTTGTATAATTGCACAAAAAAACATGGTGAAATGTCAGTAAAATCTTTTCCTTTTCACAATTCACAATCATTGGGTTATAATGATAGAATATAAATTATTCTATTCAATAAAGATAAAGTCAATTTTCAATAAAAGGTGATTCGATGGCAAATGAGCAAGTACTAACAGCTGAACAGGTACTCGAGAAAGCAAGTCAATATTTAGCGGATGAAGATATTGAGCTAGTGGCACGTGCCTATGAATATGCGCGTGATGCACATAGCGAACAATATAGAAAATCGGGTGAACCATATATTATTCACCCAATTCAAGTTGCAGGTATTTTAGTTGATTTACACATGGATCCGGCTACAGTATCGGCAGGTTTCTTGCATGATGTAGTGGAAGATACAGAAATTACATTAGAAGATATTGAACGAGAATTTAATAAAGAAATCGCTATGCTTGTTGATGGTGTTACAAAGCTTGGAAAGATTAAATATAAATCCCATGAGCAGCAACAAGCAGAAAACCATCGCAAAATGTTTATCGCAATGGCTCAAGATATTCGAGTTATTTTAATTAAACTAGCTGATCGTCTTCATAACATGCGTACATTGAAACATTTGCCTCAAGAGAAGCAGCGTCGCATTGCGAATGAAACGTTAGAAATTTTTGCACCTTTAGCACATAGACTCGGAATTAGTACTATTAAATGGGAGTTAGAGGATACGTCACTTCGCTATTTAAACCCGCAGCAATATTATCGTATTGTAAATTTAATGAAGCGTAAACGTGCAGAGCGTGAAGAATATTTAGATGAAGTAATGACTGGTATTCGTGAGAAATTAAAAGAGGTTTCAATTCAACCTGAGATTTCTGGAAGACCAAAACATATTTACAGTATTTATCGTAAAATGGCATTGCAAAATAAACAGTTCAATGAAATTTACGATTTATTAGCTGTACGTGTCGTTGTAAATAGTATTAAAGATTGTTACGCGGTGCTTGGAATTATTCATACGTGCTGGAAGCCAATGCCAGGTCGTTTTAAAGATTATATTGCAATGCCGAAAGCAAATCTATATCAATCTCTTCATACAACTGTAATTGGACCGAAAGGTGATCCGCTAGAAGTGCAAATTCGTACGAAAGAAATGCACGAAATTGCAGAATTCGGTATCGCGGCACACTGGGCGTATAAAGAAGGGAAAACAGCAGAAACAACTGGTACATTAGAGAAGAAACTAACTTGGTTCCGTCAAATATTAGAATGGCAAAATGAAGCTTCTAATGCAGAAGAGTTTATGGAATCATTAAAAATTGATTTGTTCTCTGACATGGTATTCGTCTTCACACCGAAAGGCGATGTAATGGAATTACCACTTGGATCTGTTCCAATTGACTTTTCGTATCGTGTCCATTCAGAGATCGGGAATAAAACAATTGGTGCAAAAGTAAATGGGAAAATGGTGACCCTTGATTATAAATTAAAAACGGGTGACATCATTGAAATTTTAACATCGAAACATTCGTATGGCCCGAGTCAAGATTGGGTAAAACTTGCTCAAACATCTCATGCGAAAAATAAAATACGTCAATTCTTTAAGAAGCAACGTAGAGATGAAAATATTGAAAAAGGCCGTGAGCTTGTTGAAAAAGAAGTGCGTGGCTTAGAGTATGAGATGAAAGAAGTATTAGCGCTTGATAATTTAAAACGTGTTGCTGAGAAATTTAACTTTGCAAATGAAGAAGATATGTTTGCAGCAGTTGGATACAACGGAATTACAGCTGCACAAATTGTTACGCGACTAACGGACAAGTTCCGTAAACAACGTGAAGAAGAAGAAATCGTTGAAGTTAAAGAAGTTCGTAAACCGATGAAAATTCGAAAATGGGATTCTGGTGTAAAGGTAAGTGGTGCAGATAATTTGTTAATTCGTTTATCAAAATGCTGTAACCCAGTTCCGGGTGATGATATTGTTGGGTATATTACGAAAGGCCGAGGTGTATCGATTCACCGCCGTGATTGTGTAAATGTTCATACAGAAGAAGCGGTAGAGCGTTTACTAGAAGTAGATTGGGAAGGTAGCCCTGAAAAAGAAATTGAATACAATGTTGATATTGAAATTTCAGGCTATGATCGTCGTGGTTTATTGAATGAAGTATTACAAGCTGTTACAGAAACGAAGACGTATATCTCAGCTGTTTCTGGTAGAAGTGACCGTAATAAGATGGCGACGATTAATATGTCGATTTCTATTCGAAACTTACAACACTTGAAAAAAGTAGTGGAGCGCATTAAACGTGTTCCAGAAATTTATGCTGTACGACGCATGATGCATTAATAGGGAGTGTAGAAAAGATGAGAGTTGTTTTGCAACGATCAAAGGAAGCGTCTGTCACAGTAGATGGTGAGATTGTAGGACAAATTCCATTCGGTTTAACATTACTAGTTGGCATTACGCATGAAGATACAGAAAAAGATGCAACTTATATTGCAGAAAAAATTGCAAACCTACGTATTTTTGAAGATGAGAGCGGAAAGATGAACCACTCTGTACTTGATGTAGAAGGACAAGTTCTATCTATTTCGCAATTTACATTATACGGAGATTGCCGCAAGGGAAGACGGCCAAACTTTATGGATGCTGCGAAACCTGATTATGCAGAGCGTTTATACGATTTCTTTAATGAAGAAGTTCGTAAACAAGGACTGCACGTAGAGACAGGGAAGTTTGGAGCAATGATGGAAGTTTCTTTAATCAATGATGGTCCGGTGACCTTAATTGTAGAAAGTAAATAGTGTTGCCGGGGAAGAGAGGATTATATGATCCTCTCTTTTTTATACTTTGTTGTATGTTTTGTTCATTTATCATAGGATTAATTTGAAGGTAATAAAAGGAAAAGAAGGTGTAGCATGCTTCAAGAATTCAATATAGCTTTACGTTTTATGCTAGAGTTATGTGTTCTTGGGATTGTTGGGTACTGGGGATTTCGAGTAGGAACAATAACGGCTATAAAAATTACACTTGCGATTATTCTTCCGATTATTGTTGCTGTCATATGGGCGTTATTTGGAGCACCACATGCAGAATGGGAAGTACAAGGTATATTGCATGCACTGTTAGAAATTATCGTGTTTGGAATAGGTGTTGCAGCGTTGTATCATTTGAAGCATCCTATGCTGGCGAGCGGACTGGCTATTATTATTGTTGTAAATCGAATATTAATGTTTATTTGGAATCAATAGCTCGGGTCATTAAGTATATAGTATAATTTAAAAAATGGTAAAAGCATTTGAATGTATGTGTGGAAAGGGGAGAGAGTATATGAATTGGTCAATCTTTAAAGATTTGAAGTTTTCATTGCGATTGAGCTTAGCTATTCTTTTACATGCATTAGGAGTTACTTTCGCAGTGTTAAGTTACAGTACTTGGGTAGTATTTGTAATTGCAGCAATGGTTGTAACATTATTTATGATTCAAAGAGCGGATTACTTATATAAGAGTAGTATGGAATAACGTTATTTGTTTGTACGTATAACTAACTCATCAATATGGAACAATAAAAAGTAAAACATCCATATTGAATGTGAGGGATATAGTATGCGTATGAATGAAAAAGGGCATTCTGTTACAAATGGTGCAAATCAACTGTTTAACGTGAATTTTCATGATTTTATTTCAAAAGAGCAAAACAATACTTCAATGGAACTTGCTTCTGAGTTCGGAATTTCTCTTCAAGATGTAAAGCGTCTAAAGAAGCAGATTGAACGCTCTTAGAGCACTTGACAATCCTACTCAACAAACGTATAGTAATTTTATATTTACATATGAATATAACCGTTGATAGAGAAGAGTAAATGAGACACACATGTAAAGAGAAGAAATGTCTTAGGCTGAAAACATTTCTACATGATGACTGATTGAATGACACTCTGTAGGTTTCAACTTGAACAGCGTATATGCTTAGTAGAGATGAACGCATATTTAAGCGTTATTAAAAAAGTGGAAGCATACGTGCTTCAATTAGGGTGGCACCACGGGTATAATACTCTCGTCCCTACTGTTTAAACAGTAGAGACGGGAGTTTTTTTATTTTTATTAAGATTAAAACAATTTGAGGAGGAACTGAATATGTCTATTCAAATCCCACGCGGAACGCAAGATATCCTTCCGGGTAGCGTTGAGTTATGGCAGTATATCGAAGGGCAAGCGCGCGACATTTGCCGTCGTTACAATTATAAAGAAATTCGTACACCAATTTTTGAGCACACAGAGCTATTTTTACGTGGTGTTGGTGATACGACAGATATCGTACAAAAAGAAATGTACTCATTCCAAGACCGTGGAGAGCGTAGTTTAACATTACGTCCAGAAGGTACTGCACCTGTTGTACGTTCTTACGTTGAAAACAAAATGTTCGGTGATGCAACGCAACCAACAAAATTATACTATATCGGCCAAATGTTCCGTTATGAAAGACCACAAGCAGGTCGCTATCGTCAATTCGTACAATTCGGTATTGAAGCAATTGGTAGTAACGATCCAGCAATTGATGCAGAAGTAATTGCACTTGCTGTAGAGTTTTACCGCGGTATGGGCTTGAAAAATATTAAAGTTGTATTAAATAGCTTAGGTGATGCAGCGAGCCGTCAAGCACACCGTGATGCGTTAATTGCTCACTTTGAGCCGCGCATCGGAGAATTCTGTTCTGATTGTCAATCTCGCTTAGAAAAAAATCCTCTTCGTATTTTAGACTGTAAGAAGGACCGTAATCATGAATTAATGAGCACGGCACCATCTATTACAGAATACTTAAACGAAGATTCAGCAGTATACTACGATAAAGTACAAGAACTACTAACGATGATGGATGTTCCATTTGAGAAAGATCCGAATTTAGTACGTGGTTTAGACTACTACCAACACACTGTTTTTGAAATTATGAGTGAGGCAGAAGGTTTCGGTGCTATCACAACATTAAGTGGCGGTGGCCGTTATAACGGACTTGTACAAGAAATCGGTGGACCGGAAATGCCAGGTATCGGTTTTGCGATGAGTATTGAGCGTTTAATTATGGCGCTGAAGGCTGAAAATATTGAGTTACCAATTGAACATAGTATTGATTGTTACGTTGTAGCACTTGGTGAAAAAGCGAAAGACCAAGCTGCGAAAATTGCGTTTGATCTTCGTAAAGCTGGACTAGCAGTTGAAAAAGATTATTTAGATCGCAAAATGAAAGCACAATTTAAATCTGCAGATCGTTTAAATGCGAAATACGTAGCTGTATTAGGGGAAGATGAGCTAGATAAAGGCATCATTAACTTAAAAGATATGGCAACAGGCGGACAAGAAGAAGTAGCGTTAGATGTATTTGCTTCATATGTAGCAGAGAAATTAATATAGGGGGAACTTAAAGTGGCTGAAAGAACACATGCATGCGGAAAAGTAACAGTAGAAGCGGTTGGACAAACAGTTCAATTAAAAGGTTGGGTACAAAAACGCCGTGATTTAGGTGGATTAATCTTTATCGACTTACGTGACCGTACAGGCATCGTACAAGTTGTATTTAATCCAGAAACATCAAAAGAAGCGTTAGAAGTAGCAGAAACGATTCGTAGCGAATACGTATTACACGTAGAAGGTACAGTTGTTGAACGTGGTGAAGGCGCAATTAATGATAATATGGCAACTGGTCGTATTGAAGTACAAGCATCGAAAGTAAACGTATTAAACGCAGCGAAAACAACGCCAATCATTATTGCTGATGATACAGATGCATCAGAAGATGTGCGTTTAAAATATCGTTACTTAGACTTACGTCGTCCTGCAATGTTCAACACATTCAAAATGCGTCATGACGTAACGAAAACAATTCGTAACTTCTTAGATACAGAAGAGTTCTTAGAAGTTGAAACACCAATTTTAACGAAGAGCACGCCAGAAGGAGCTCGCGACTATTTAGTACCAAGCCGTGTGCATGATGGTGAATTTTATGCATTACCTCAATCTCCGCAGCTATTTAAACAGCTTCTTATGGTCGGTGGATTTGAGCGTTACTATCAAGTAGCACGTTGTTTCCGTGACGAAGATTTACGTGCGGACCGTCAACCGGAATTCACGCAAATTGATATCGAGGCATCATTCTTAACACAAGATGAAATTTTAGAAATGATGGAGCGTATGATGACGAAAGTCATGAAGGATGCAAAAGGTGTAGAAGTTAGTGCACCATTCCCTCGTATGAAATATGCTGATGCAATGGCTCGCTTTGGTTCTGATAAGCCGGATACACGCTTTGAAATGGAACTAAAAGACCTATCTGAATTTGCAGTAGGTTGTGGATTTAAAGTATTTACAAGTGCTGTAGAAAACGGCGGACAAGTAAAAGCGATTAACGCAAAAGGTGCAGCGAGCAAATACTCTCGTAAAGACATCGATGCATTAACTGAATTCGCAAAAGTATACGGTGCAAAAGGTCTAGCTTGGCTTAAAGTTGAAGAAGACGGCTTAAAAGGACCGATTGCGAAATTCTTCGGTGAAGAAGATGCAAACGTGTTAATGAGTACATTAGAAGCGGATGCTGGTGACTTATTACTATTCGTAGCAGATAAGAAGAGCGTTGTTGCAGATAGTTTAGGTGCACTTCGTTTACGTTTAGGTAAAGAACTTGAGCTAATTGACGAAAGTAAATTTAACTTCCTATGGGTAACTGATTGGCCACTTCTTGAGTACGATGAAGATGCAGATCGTTACTTCGCAGCTCATCATCCATTCACAATGCCATTCCGTGAAGATGTTGAACTATTAGAAACAGCACCAGAAAAAGCACGTGCACAAGCATATGACCTTGTATTAAACGGTTATGAGCTTGGTGGTGGATCACTTCGTATTTACGAGCGTGACGTACAAGAAAAAATGTTCAAAGCACTTGGATTCTCACAAGAAGAAGCACAAGAACAATTCGGATTCTTATTAGAAGCATTCGAATACGGTACACCACCACATGGCGGAATCGCATTAGGTTTAGACCGTCTTGTTATGTTACTTGCAGGTCGTACGAACCTTCGTGATACAATTGCATTCCCGAAAACAGCAAGCGCAAGCTGCTTATTAACAGAAGCTCCAAGCCCAGTTGCAGAAGCACAGCTTGAAGAACTGAACTTGAAGTTGAACGTGAAAGAAGAGAAGTAAGAATAGAGTCTAGATGGTTATACTATAGCCGTCTAGACTTTTTTTATAGAGGAAGTTTTAAAAGTCCGGTTTAGATAACCGTCGCATTTCATCGTTACGTATGCTAGTCCGGTGCTCGAGTAGTATCCCCTACACTGTGCTCCTCCTAGCATAAGTGCTGCTCGGTTCTCTGAATCCTCCTTTTTAAACGTATATTGAAGAGGTTGTTTAAAAAGTCCGGTTTACATTATGTTTTCCTTGTTTGAAATATGTATTTTTAGGAATTCTATAACTTTTTCTATACAAATAGTCGGAAAAACGCTAGAATACATGGTAGACCATTTTTGTAATAGGAGTGTAGAGCTGAATGTTACATCAATTTTCACGTAATGAATTAGCCTTCGGAAAAGAAGGCCTTGAAATATTAAAAAATAGTACAGTCGGTATTTTAGGAATTGGCGGCGTAGGGTCATTTTCGGCAGAAGCGCTAGCACGTTCTGGCGTAGGACGTCTTGTATTAGTTGATAAAGACGTTGTAGATATTACAAACGTAAACCGTCAAATTCACGCGTTAGTATCTACTGTAGGACGTTCAAAAGTAGAATTAATGAAAGAGCGTATTGCGGACATTAATCCGGAATGTGAAGTAATTGGACTAGAGATGTTTTATACAGATGAAACATATGAAGAGTTCTTTAAACACGGTTTAGATTTCGTAGTAGATGCATCTGATACGATTACGTTCAAAATTCATTTAATTAAACAATGTTTACGTCGTAAAATTAAAATTATCTCATGTATGGGTGCGGCAAATAAAATGGACCCAACTCGTTTCCGTATTGCGGACATTTCAAAAACACATACAGATCCAATTGCGAAAGTAATTCGTACGAAGCTTCGTAAAGATGGTATTAAAAAAGGTGTAAAAGTTGTCTTCTCTGACGAAAACCCAATCGTAATTCGTGAGGAAGTACGTAAAGAAATCGTACCAGACGAAAATGCAAAAATTCGTAAAGCGAAATTACCACCTTCTTCAAATGCATTCGTACCATCTGTGGCAGGCTTAATTATGGCAAGTCACGTTGTACGTGAACGTATTAAAAACGTAGAAGTGAAGCGTGTAGGGCAAGAATAAAAAGGAAGCATATATCCGCCTAGGGTATATGCTTTTTGTATGTTTTAAAGAAATATTGATGTCGAATTGTTAATATAATTTCATTTACTGTGGTGCTGTTTCACCAAGGGGAAAATAAACAGGGATGTCACTAAGTTGAAAAAGTGACATCCCTGTTTTTAGTTTTCTGCAGAATATATAATATCTAAATTTCCATTTTGGTCGGTTTTGAAAATCGGAGCAATTTGCTCTTCTTGTTCTTCGACCGAAACAAGTTTTCGAGCACGATCCATAATTCTAACAAGCATTGCATAATCTTCTTCGATTGCTTGTTGTTTTTTTGTGAGAACAGCTAATTTTGCTTCAAGTTCATTATTCGTTTTTTGCAGGGAAGTGAGCTGATCTTGTAATACGTCATTTTCAGTTTGTAACTTTGCGAGTGAAGGGTTATTGTGCTCCAAGTTTTGCAAAAATGAGATGACATTTTGCATTGTAAGATCTTGTTTATTTGGGGCAATATCTTCTGAAAACTCGGCATCGATTACGAGCTGCCGAGTTTGTGTGAACTGCTCTTTTTCTATTTTAGCTTCCGAACGCTTTAATTCTTTACGTTGTTTTTTTGCAATTTGCACCGCATCTTCATAATATGGTCTTACTTCAGCATTCCATCTAAAGCCACAAGCTGCTGAAGTTCGGTTTAATGTATCACCAACTTCATCGAATGCTTTTATTTGTGTACTTCCGCTGCGAATATGTCGTAAAACAGTTTCTGCTAAAAGGAGATCGTCTTCTTTTGTCCATGCATCTTGACGTGTTTTCATAAGCGAAGCCTCCGTAATGGTGACGTTTTCGCTTATATTACCCTTTATTCTTCATTTTATGCGAACTTTGTAATCTTTCATAAACAGTAGAAAGTGCTTGTTCAAATTTCCCTGTCGTTTTCGGTTTGTAATATTGCTTGTTTTTAATTTTATCAGGTAAGTATTGTTGTTGTACCCACCCGTTTGGATGATCGTGTGGATATAAGTATCCGATGCCTCTTCCTAACGATTCGGCTCCTTTATAATGACTATCTTTTAAATGACTTGGAATATCGCCTGTTTGGCCATTACGTAAATCGTGTAGTGCGGCATCGAGTGCTTTATAGGCCGAATTTGATTTCGGTGATAGACAAAGTTCAATAACAGCATTTGCAAGTGGTATGCGTGCCTCTGGGAAGCCGACCCGTTCAGCTGATTCAATCGCTGCAAGTGTACGTTGTCCAGCTTGTGGGCTAGCAAGTCCGATATCTTCATATGCCATAATAAGCAGACGTCTACCGATGCTTTGTAAGTCACCAGCTTCAATAAGACGTGCTAAATAATGAAGTGCGGCGTTCACATCACTTCCGCGTACTGATTTTTGAAAAGCAGATAAAACGTCATAGTGAGCATCGCCACCTTTGTCGTGAACGAAACTCTTTTTCTGTAAGCATTCTTCTGCGATTTCAAGTGTAATTTCCGCGGCTTTGTCGTCAGTTGTAAAGCTAGATAAAACAGCTAGTTCAAGTGCATTATAAGCTGAGCGCATATCTCCGCCTGACGCATTTGCAAAGTGATGTAATGCTTCATCCGTAACAGTTACATCATATTCCCCAAGCCCTTTTTCTTTATCTTCAAGCGCTCGTTTTAAGCCAATTAAAATATCATCTTCTGTTAATGCGTGTAATTCGAAGATTTGACAACGACTTCGAATAGCAGAATTGATAGCATGGAACGGATTGCTTGTCGTTGCACCAATTAAAGTAAGAAGTCCGCTTTCTAAATGGGGTAATAGAAAGTCTTGCTTTGCTTTATCTAGCCTATGAACTTCATCCAAAATTAAAACGAGGTGCCGATGCATCTTCGCTTCTTGTACGACAACTTCCATATCTTTTTTATTATGAGTAACAGCGTTTAAGAGGCGAAACGGGGTTCCAGTGCTTCCTGCAATTGCGCTAGCGATTGATGTTTTTCCTGTGCCTGGAGGACCATATAAAATCATTGATTGAAAATGATTTGCTTGGACCATTCGCCATAAAATCTTGCCTTCACCAACTAAATGCTGTTGTCCGATAATTTCTTGAATATTTGTAGGGCGCATTCGATGTGCGAGTGGTTGTTTCATTTGACCCTCTCCCTTAATGTATAATCTCATTCTATCGTATCATTTTTTTTTTATGAAATTTGAAATAGGATGCTGTTTTGTGGGAAAAATGAATATTAATATTTTCATTTTTCTTTCAATTGTAATAATTTCCGAGTTTTTCAATGTGATTTTATGTTATCATTTTGATACACAAGTTGAAATTTCTTATAATACTATATTATGCTATAATTTCATAGGATTTTAAATTGTGTTTTTTTATAAAGTGAAACTTTAATCAGTGGGGGTTTTGTTCATCCCCCACCTAACTTCTTTGCTCCAGCCGAATTTTGAGGTGGGAGTTTTACTGCCCGCAAATAGCGGGATAAATAAGATATAACCAATAGAAGTGAAAATTTGAAATGAGGTGCAAATAGATGAAGATTTCAACGAAAGGCCGCTACGGCTTAACAATTATGATCGACCTTGCAAAAAAGTTTGGTGAAGGCCCAATTTCATTAAAATCAATTGCGCAGGCACATGACCTATCTGAGCATTATTTAGAGCAATTAATTTCACCACTTCGTAACGCTCGTCTTGTAAAGAGTACGCGCGGGGCATATGGCGGATATGTATTATCTGATCAGCCAGTCAACATTACAGCTGGAGATGTAATCCGTGTACTAGAGGGTCCAATTAGTGTTGTAGAAATGATAGAAGAAGAAGAACCAGCACAACGCCAATTATGGATGCGTGTTCGTGATGCGGTGCAAGAAGTATTAGATAGTACAACTTTAGAAGATTTAGTACGTTATGAGGAAGAAAATCACGGGGGCTATATGTTTTACATTTAATTCCTTGTGAAACGATTTGGAAAGAAGGAGATTTAATGGAACGCATTTACTTAGATCATGCTGCGACATCTCCGACTCACCCAGAAGTGGTCGAAAAGATGATTCCATATATGACAGAAACATTTGGAAACCCGTCTAGTATTCACTTTTATGGGCGTCAAACGCGCCATGCGGTAGATGAGGCGAGACGTGTGTGTGCACGTAGCATTCACGCGAGTCCAAATGAAATTATATTCACGAGCGGTGGTACAGAAGCTGATAATTTAGCACTTATAGGTGTAGCGCGCGCGAATCGTCACAAAGGTAACCACATTATTACAACGCAAATTGAACATCATGCGATTTTACATACGTGTGAATTGTTAGAGCGTGAAGGATTTGAAGTGACGTATTTACCTGTTGATGAAACAGGGCGTGTTCAAGTTTCTGACATGCAAAAGGCACTAACAGAAGAGACGATTCTTGTATCTATTATGTTCGGGAATAATGAAGTAGGGACAATGCAACCAATTGCGGAAATAGGTAAGCTGTTAAAAGAACATCAAGCTTATTTCCACACAGATGCTGTACAAGCCTACGGTTTATTATCGATTGATGTGAAAGAATTTGGAATTGATTTATTATCAATTTCAGCTCACAAAATTAACGGACCAAAAGGTGTCGGGTTCCTATATGCTGGTGCAAATGTGAAGTTTGAACCGTTATTAATAGGCGGAGAGCAAGAAAGAAAACGCCGTGCTGGTACTGAAAATGTACCTAGTATTGCCGGACTTCAGCAAGCAATTTTGCTAGCTGAACAAACTCGTGAGCAAAAAAATGCCCAATATGAAGAGTTTAAAGATATAATGGTATCTGTCTTCAAAAATGAAGACATTACTTTCGAGGTAAACGGAAACTTGGAATATCGCTTACCACATGTGTTGAATGTAAGTTTTACAGGAATGAATATTGAACCATTTCTTGTAAACTTAGACTTAGCTGGCATTGCAGTATCAAGTGGTTCTGCTTGTACAGCTGGTTCGATTGATCCATCACATGTATTAGTGGCGATGTTCGGAAAAGACTCCGATCAAATACGTTCATCCGTACGCTTTAGTTTCGGTCTTGGAAATACGAAAGAGCAAATTGAAAAAGCGGCGTACGAAACAGTGAAAATCGTGAAGCGATTAACACAAAATTAGCATGGGAGGTGACATGATGAACAAACTACCTCACGAAACACGCGTTGTCATCGGGATGTCCGGTGGCGTCGATTCATCTGTAGCAGCTCTTTTATTAAAAGAGCAAGGTTATGATGTAATCGGAATTTTTATGAAAAACTGGGATGATACAGATGCAAATGGTGTCTGCACAGCAACAGAAGATTACAATGATGTAATTGAAGTGTGTAACCAAATCGGCATTCCGTATTATGCAGTAAACTTTGAAAAACAATACTGGGATAAAGTATTTACGTACTTTTTAGATGAGTACCGAGCTGGTCGTACACCAAACCCAGATGTAATGTGTAACAAAGAAATTAAATTTAAAGCATTTTTAGAGCATGCAATTGCACTTGGTGCTGATTATGTAGCAACAGGTCATTATGCACGCGTTGCTTATATGGACGGCGAATATAAAATGCTTCGCGGCGTTGATGACAATAAAGATCAAACATATTTCTTAAATCAATTAAGCCAAGAGCAACTATCAAAAACAATGTTCCCATTAGGTGAATTAAAGAAACCACAAATTCGCGAAATGGCGACAGAAGCTGGTTTAGCGACAGCGGCGAAGAAAGATAGTACTGGTATTTGCTTCATCGGTGAGCGTAACTTTAAAGATTTCTTAAGTAACTATTTACCGGCGCAACCAGGTGTGATGCAAACATTATCTGGTGAAGTGAAAGGGAAACATGATGGTTTAATGTACTATACAATTGGACAACGTCATGGCCTTGGTATTGGTGGTAATGGTGATCCATGGTTTGCTGTTGGGAAAAACTTGAAAGAAAACATTTTATATGTTGACCAAGGATTCCATAACGAACTTCTGTATGGTGATGAAGTTATTGCTACGAATGTAGGCTGGGTAAGTAATAAAGCGAAGGAAAAAGAATTTACGTGTACAGCGAAATTCCGTTATCGTCAAGCAGACAATAAAGTAACGGTTCAAATCGTTGATGAAAATACAGTTCGTATTCTTTGTGATGAGCCAATTCGTGCGATTACGCCAGGCCAAGCAGTTGTTTTCTATGATGGAGATGAGTGCTTAGGCGGCGCTACAATTGATGAAGTATATCACAGTGGTAAGAAATTAGATTATTTAGGATAACACGAGAAGCCTCTGCCGATTAGCGGTTAGAGGTTTCTTTTACATAAAGCGAATTTTTGTTCGCTTGGAAAATACATTCTTTGTTATAATTTGTTGTAGAGGTGAAGGATATGTCAAACAAACTTGAAACAGGTATTAAATATATGCAAGAAGGAAACTGGGAAGAAGCAGCTGAAAATTTCACAGAAGCAATCGAAGAAAATCCGAAAGATGCGCTTGGATACATTAACTTTGCGAATTTATTAGATGTATTAGGTGATAGTGAGCGAGCAATTTTATTTTATAAACGTGCAGTAGAATTAGATGGTAAATCTGCGGCTGCTTATTATGGATTAGGAAATGTATATTACGGTCAAGAGCAATTTGCAGAGGCAAAGGCTGTATTTGAACAAGCGATGCAAGCGGGATTACAATCAGCTGACGTAACATTTATGTTAGGTATCACACATGTACAACTTGGAAATGATCGTCTTGCACTTCCATTTTTACAAAGAGCAACTGAATTAGATGAAAATGATGTAGAAGCTGTTTTCCAATGCGGACTTTGCTTCGCGCGACTAGAACATATTCAAGAGGCAAAACCTTATTTTGAAAAGGTATTAGAAATGGATGAAGAGCATGCAGATGCGTATTATAATTTAGGTGTTGCGTACGTATTCGAAGAAAATAACGAGAAAGCTCTTACTTTATTTAAGAAAGCGACTGAAATTCAAGCAGACCACTTTTTAGCTGGTAATGGTATTCGTTTATTAGAGCAAGAGGCTGAATAAAGTGAAATTATAGTTTAATGCGCAGTTACCCCTCATCTAAAGATTGTGAAAGAGGTGGGGGATGTACTGCTCATTAAAGTGAAAAGAACTCGGAAAGGAGAGGAAATATGGGAAATCAACATGCAATGGATTTGTTTGAGGAAGAGAAAAAATTTATAAAAGCGCAAGTTCTTCATACCATTTTCCACAACGAAGAAAACCTCTATTCCGTTGTCAGTATGAAAGTCATTGAAACGAATGAAACATACGATGAAAAAAAAGTAATGATAAACGGTCATTTTCCCCGTATGCATGAAGATGAAGTGTTTACATTAACAGGTCATTTTAAAGACCACCCAAAGTATGGAAAACAATATTTAGTTGAAACGTTTAAAAAAGAACTGCCACAAACAAAAGCAGGTATGGTGCAATATTTAGCGAGCGATTTATTTAAAGGGATTGGAAAGCGTACAGCCGAAAAAATCGTGGACCATCTCGGTGAGCATGCGATTTCTAAAATTATGGATGATCCTGATGCGCTAAATGGTGTTGTAAACAAGCAAAAAGCGCAGGAAATATATGAGACGATTATTGAGCATCAAGGGCTCGAGAAAGTGATGAGTTTTTTAAATGGTTACGGTTTTGGAACAAAACTTTCTATTAAAATTTATCAGCAATATAAAGAGATGACATTAGAAGTGATTCGTAATAATCCGTATAAACTTATTGAAGAAGTGGACGGAATTGGATTTGGAAGAGCAGATGATATAGGGCGTGCAATCGGAATAACGGGCAATCACGACGACCGTGTACGTGCAGGGTGTTTTTATACGTTAGAGAATATTTCATTACAACTCGGTCACGTGTATATGGAAAAAGGTCAGCTTGTAAGAGAAACGATGTCACTTTTAAATAATCAAGAAGGCAGAGTGACTGAGGAAGATATTGTAGGCTGCGTTGAAATGATGCAAAGCGAAGGGAAAGTCATTATAGAAGAAGAGCGAGTGTATTTAGCTTCTTTATTCTATTCTGAGAAAGGCGTTGTAAAGTCAATTCGTCGTCTTATGAATCAAGAAGAAACCCCTGCATTCCCTGAAGCAGAAGTGTTAAAAACATTAGGAGAAATTGAAGAACAGCTAAAGGTGCAGTATGCGCCGCTTCAGCAAGAAGCAGTTCAAACTGCACTTCATAAGCCGATGATGCTATTAACAGGTGGACCAGGAACGGGGAAAACAACAGTTATTAAAGGGATTGTTGAAATGTATGCATCACTTCACGGAGTATCATTAAATCCGAATGAATATAGTGATGATAATCCATTTCCGATTTTATTAACGGCTCCAACTGGAAGAGCAGCGAAGCGAATGAGTGAATCGACGGGGCTTCCGGCGTGCACAATTCATCGTCTACTCGGTTGGACGCCAGAAGGGTCTTTCCAGCGTAATGAAACCGATCCAGTACAAGGAAAGTTACTCATTATTGATGAGTTTTCAATGGTTGACATTTGGCTTGCAAATCAGCTGTTTAAGTCGCTTCCGACAAATATTCAAGTTATCGTTGTAGGTGATGAAGATCAGTTGCCATCTGTAGGACCTGGACAAGTGCTAAAAGACTTATTGAATGCAGGTGCAGTTCCAACGGTCAAGCTTACAGAAATTTATCGTCAAGCGGAAGGGTCATCTGTTATTCAGCTTGCCCATGCGATAAAAGGTGGTGCGCTTCCGCCAGATTTAGCACAAAATAAAAAGGATCGTTCCTTTATTTCTTGTACAGGCGCTCAAATCGTTGAAGTTGTAAAAAAAGTATGTGAAAATGCCAAGACAAAAGGATTTAGCGCAAGAGATGTACAAGTGTTGGCACCTATGTACCGCGGACCAGCAGGTATTAATGTGTTAAATGAAGCTCTCCAAGAAGTGTTTAATCCGAAAAGGGAAAAAAGTAAAGAAATTGCATACGGTGATGTTGTATACCGCAGAGGAGATAAAGTACTGCAACTCGTCAATCAGCCAGAGAGCCAGGTGTTTAATGGTGATATCGGAGAAATCGTTTCGGTGTTTTATGCGAAAGAAAACGTTGAGCAACAAGATATGATTATCGTTTCATTTGACGGGATTGAAGTAACGTATACAAAGCCAGATTTAAATCAAATTACACATGCATATTGCTGCTCGATTCATAAATCACAAGGTAGTGAATTTCCGATTGTTATTATGCCGATTGTAAAAAGCTATAACCGTATGTTACGTCGTAATTTAATTTACACGGGTATTACAAGGAGTAAGAAATTCCTTATTATTTGCGGGGAGGAAGCAGCTTTTCAATCCGGTGTAAATCGCCTTGATGATGCAATGCGTCAAACGACTTTAGCTGGTCGATTGCAAGAATCACAAGGCGAAGTGCAAATGGTGACGGTTAATGGTGAAGAAATGGATGTGGAAAACATTTCACCGTATGATTTCATGTAACAAGGTGAAATTATATAGTGAAACTTTCAAACGTATAACGTTGAAAGGCTCTAGCAATGTATAAATGAATGCAGTTTGGACATAATGGCGAATAGAATCTGGGAGACTGTAAGGAGATGAAAGCCATATGTTCAGTTGTCCAAATTGCAAAGGGAAAGACATCGGAAAAATAGGTGTCAACCAATTTTATTGCTGGAGTTGTTATATCGAATTATCGGTTTCAAAGGGGAAAATCCATACACATCAAGTAGAGGAAGATGGTTCATTAAGCTCTCTTGATGATTTATTTGATGATAATGAAAGAACGATCGGATAACGAAAAGGGGGATTTACTTTGAATCTACGCAATTCATTAATCGCATTAGGTGTTGGAGCTGCAGCATATCAATATGCTCGCAAACAAGATGTATTCTCAAAACGCAATGTAAAAAAAGCACGTAAGATGATTAAGTCTTATTTATAAGGCGTAAAAAACTCCCTTCATGATAAGGGAGTTTTTTTATGCGCTTGTATGCAAATATAAAAGTCCGATTTCAGAGAAGAGATAAGATAAACCGTAACATCCAACGCCAAGCATTCCATAATGCCATAAGTGCTTCGCTCTTTCTTTTCGCGAGGAACGAATAAAGAAGCCTTTCCAAATACCAAACCCGATACAAATCCATTCAAGAAGCATAAAAAGTGCGGATAATGCAAGCATAAATAAGATCATTATGAGCCCTCCTGATTATATTTTGACATTTTGTATTTTCAGGGGTGGTTGTCCTTATTATGTTAAATATATGTACGTCTTTAAAAAACAGTATGGTCTGTATAAAAAGATTTTAAAACTTTTGCACATAACCTAACCTATTTATTTTCAAAATAAAGGTGGAGGAGGTTTTTCGTGTGAAGAATCTTAAAATCATTTGGATATATCGTTTAGGATTATTGTTACTCGTTTTTCTTTGTTTGCTCGTCTTTTTGAAAATTAAGCCACTATGGGCACCGATTATTTTTGTATTTAAAGTGGCGATCACACCGTTTCTTATTGCTTGTTTTATTGCTTATTTATTACACCCTTTAATTGAAAAAATCCATAAGGAAGGAATGCCACGCACACTTGCTATTTTGCTCATTTATATTCTTTTCTTTGGCGGAATTGGCTATGGGATTTATAAAGGAACGCCAGTTGTTATTAAACAGTTACAAGAAATTAATGAACAATTTCCGCAGTTTACAAAAATGTACGATTCTTGGATGGATGGAGTTACAGAACAAACAGCGAATTTCCCATCATTTATTCATGAAAAGGTAAAGCAAATTTTTGTTGGTGTAGAAATGAAGATACAAACGCTTTTAAATAAAGTTATGAGCACAGCACGTGGTGTACTGGATTCACTGCTCATTATTTTCTTAATTCCGTTCATTGTATTTTACATATTAAAAGATTACGGTGAGTTTTATCATATTTTTTGGAAACTAGTTCCGAGTAAGTGGCGTAGTACGGGTCAAATGCTTGCGAAAGAAATTGATAAGTCACTCGGAAGTTATATTCGAGGACAGTTATTTGTTTGCTTAGTATTAGGGGGAGTATCTGTTCTTTCTTTTTGGTTTATCGGTATGAAATATCCGTTATTACTCGGTATTATTATTGGGGTAACGGATATAATCCCTTACTTTGGTCCTATTTTAGGGGCGATTCCGACGTTGATGATTGCGGCAACGGTATCAACGAGTTTACTCATTAAGGCGGGGATTACGATTGCTATTTTGCAATTTTTGGAAAGTAACATTTTATCGCCTTACATCGTTGGTAAGTCGCTTCGTATGCATCCTGTGATCATTATGTTTGCGTTACTAGTAGGGGGAGAAGTTGCGGGGATTGTAGGATTACTAATATCGGTTCCTATTTTAGCGGTCATTCGGACAGTGGTCGTTCATGTGAGGCCTCTTTGGAAAAGAGAAGATATTTAATATGAAGCCCTCTATTTATGATAGAGGGCTAATAATATGGTTATTTAGGGAGTTGTTCTTTTATTTGCTGAACAATCCCGCTCACATCATTTGTTTGAATATGTTTTATTCTTTTCCATTCCGTATCATACATGAATACAATTTGATTATTGAAAAGGCGTTTTTGTTCTTTGAGATTAGAAATTTTTGCGAAAGAGTACTCTTCAAATATTGGTTTTTTGCTTAAATCTGGCCCGAAAAAGAAGAGCCTTTTATTTGTTAAGATTAGCAGGCCTGGTCTTGCGACGGAACGATATATAAATATATCTAATGAACACGCTGTGTAAAACAATATAGTTTCGTCCGTAGTTAACATGCTTTTAGCTTCGTTCAATAAGGTTGTCATTGTGATCGCTCCTTTATTATTAATAATTTAATTATAACAAAAAATGTAATATTCAGAAACTTGTATAAGGTGTTTTTTATGAGGAGATTCCTATTTGGTAATAAATGCATAATATATGAAAAGGCTGTTAAGAATGAATAGTAGAATAACTATGATTAATAGGCAATTGATACAATATAAATGATTATCTACATTGACAAACTTAAGAGAATTCTATTATATTTAGTCATATAATACATTAAATCAATGACGGAATAAGTATGTTACAGTCCATTTATAGAGAGAAGCTTCCAATGGCTGAAAGAAGCTTTAAATGAAGGGTAACAGAAAGCTAATCCTGAGAGCAGCTAATCACTGCCGTCTTGCCACGTTACGGCACCATGAGGTGATGAATTGATTGTTATAATAATCAATTCATAATTAGGGTGGTATCGCGAGTTAACTCTCGTCCCTTTTATTAGGGGCGGGAGTTTTTTATATTTAAGGAGGAAAATACAATGAAACAACTAACAGGCGCACAAATTCGTCAAATGTTTTTAGACTTTTTCCAAGAAAAAGGACATGCAGTAGAACCAAGTGCATCACTAGTTCCGCACGAGGATCCATCTCTTCTATGGATTAATAGTGGTGTAGCGACATTAAAGAAATATTTTGACGGACGTGTAATCCCGCAAAACCCACGTATTACAAATGCACAAAAATCAATTCGTACAAACGATATTGAAAACGTTGGGAAAACGGCTCGTCACCATACATTCTTTGAAATGTTAGGGAACTTCTCAATCGGTGATTACTTCAAAGAAGAAGCAATTACTTGGGCTTGGGAATTTCTAACGAGTGACAAGTGGATCGGATTCGATAAAGAATTACTATCTGTTACAATTCATCCGGAAGATGAAGAAGCATTCACAATTTGGAATGAGAAAATGGGTGTTCCAAAAGAGCGCATCATCCGTTTAGAAGAAAACTTCTGGGATATCGGTGAAGGACCAAGTGGACCGAATACAGAGATTTTCTATGACCGCGGTGAAGCTTACGGTAATGACTTTAGTGACCCAGAATTATATCCGGGCGGAGAAAACGAGCGTTACTTAGAAGTATGGAACCTTGTATTCTCTCAATTTAACCATAACCCAGACGGTTCATATACGCCGCTTCCTAAGAAAAACATCGATACAGGGATGGGTCTAGAGCGTATGACATCTATCGTTCAAGATGTACCTACGAATTTTGATACAGACCTATTCATGCCGATGATTGGGGCGACAGAATCAATTTCTGGCGAGAAGTATCGTAATGGTGACTTAGAAAAAGATATGGCATTTAAAGTAATTGCTGACCATATTCGCACAGTAACATTTGCGGTTGGTGATGGAGCACTTCCTTCTAACGAAGGCCGTGGTTATGTATTACGTCGTTTATTACGCCGCGCTGTTCGTTACTCGAAAAAATTAAATATCAACCGTCCATTCATGTTTGAATTAGTACCGGTTGTTGGAGAAGTAATGAAAGACTTCTATCCAGAAGTACTTGAAAAGAAAGATTTCATCGCAAAAGTTGTGAAGAATGAAGAAGAGCGTTTCCATGAAACACTTCATGATGGTGAATCAATTTTAGCTGAAGTAATTGCAAAAGCGAAAGAAGAAAAAATAACTGTTATTTCTGGCGTAGATGCTTTCCGTCTATACGACACGTACGGTTTCCCGATTGAATTAACAGAAGAATATGCAGAAGAAGCTGGTATGACAGTTGATCAAGCAGGCTTTGAGAATGAAATGGAGAAACAACGTGAGCGTGCACGTGCTGCTCGTCAAGACGTTGATTCTATGCAAGTTCAAGGCGGTGTACTTGGTGAAGTTAAAGTAGCGAGCGAATTCGTTGGTTACGGTACAGTTGCAACAGAAAGTAACGTTGTTGCACTTGTGAAAAATGGTGAGTACACAGATAGCCTACAAGCAGGTGAAGAAGGACAATTAATGCTTGATGTAACGCCATTCTACGCTGAGAGCGGTGGGCAAATTGCAGACCGTGGTTATCTTCTTGCTGACGGCGTGAAAGTTCTTGTAAAAGACGTACAAAAAGCACCAAATGGTCAAAACTTACACAAAGTTGTTGTTGAAGAAGGTACATTAACGAAAGAAGCGGCTGTAAAAGCTCTTATCGATACGAAAAACCGTAGTAGCGTTGTGAAAAACCATACAGCAACTCACTTACTGCACCAAGCATTAAAAGATGTACTTGGAACGCATGTTAACCAAGCGGGTTCTCTTGTAACATCTGAACGTTTACGTTTTGACTTCTCTCACTTCGGTCAAGTACAAGCTGACGAATTAGAAAAAATTGAGCGTATCGTAAACGAAAAAATTTGGCAAAGTATTGATGTTGCGATTTCTCAAAAAGCAATCGAAGAAGCGAAAGAAATGGGTGCAATGGCATTATTCGGTGAAAAATACGGTGATGTTGTACGCGTTGTACAAGTAGGCGATTACAGCTTAGAGCTTTGCGGTGGTTGTCACGTTGATAACACAGCTTCTATCGGTATTTTCAAAATCGTTGCTGAATCTGGTATCGGTGCAGGAACACGTCGTATTGAGGCGGTAACTGGTAAATCTGCATACGAATTAATGAACGATCAAGTAGGTTTATTAAAAGAAGCAGCAGGAAAAATGAAAACAAATCCGAAAGATATTTTAACAAGAGTTGATGGTTTATTTGCTGAAGTAAAACAACTTCAAAAAGAAAACGAATCTCTTGCTGCGAAATTAAGCAATATCGAAGCTGGAAACTTAACTGATTCAGTAATGACAGTTGATGGTGTGAACGTATTAGCGGCGAAAGTAAATGTTGCAGATATGAACAATTTACGTACAATGATGGATGACCTTAAAAATAAATTAGAGTCTGCAGTTGTTGTATTAGTGTCTGTAAATGACGATAAAGTAAATATTTTAGCTGGCGTAACGAAAGATTTAATTAGTCAAGGTTACCATGCGGGTAAACTTGTGAAAGAAGTAGCTTCTCGTTGTGGAGGCGGTGGTGGTGGCCGTCCTGACATGGCTCAAGCAGGTGGTAAAAACCCAGCGCAAGTTGAGGAAGCTTTAGCATTTGTACAAGAGTACGTTAAATCTGTTTCAAAATAAAGAGATAGTAGTGTACAATGGTAGGGAGAGGAGAAGTTCTTCTCCCTATACTTACTACTTACAAGTGAGGTGCTTGAAATGGACGGTTTTGATAAAACAATGAAGTTTAGCATTCAAGATGAAAAGCAGAGTGTCCATGTAAATGATGTACTTTTAACTGTGTATAATGCACTTCAAGAAAAAGGTTATAATCCGATTAACCAAATCGTCGGTTATTTATTAAGTGGAGATCCAGCATACATACCTCGCCATAAAGATGCACGAAGCGTCATTCGCAAGCTTGAACGT
The DNA here is from genome assembly GCF_042796455.1 of Bacillus sp. NPDC057893. Lineage (NCBI taxonomy): Bacteria > Bacillati > Bacillota > Bacilli > Caryophanales > Bacillaceae > Bacillus > Bacillus sp. NPDC057893. The sequence goes on from NZ_JBHVNG010000001.1 coordinate 478,329, forward strand.
GATGAGTTAATTGAAGAACTTGTGAAGTCTTACTTGAAACATCATCGTGAGGAGTAGTTTATGCGGATATTAGGTTTAGATGTTGGTACTAAAACAGTCGGTGTTGCAATGAGCGATGAAATGGGCTGGACAGCACAAGGACTGGAAACAATCAGGATTAACGAAGAACGAGGCTACTTTGGTTTTGACCGTATTTCTGAGTTGGTAAAACAGTACAATGTGGACAAAATAGTAGTAGGTTTACCTAAAAATATGAATGGTACAATTGGCCCGCGTGGTGAAGCGTGCCAACAATTTGCAGAAAACCTGCGAAATCTGTTACAATTAGAAGTTGTAATGTGGGACGAGCGTTTGTCGACGATGGCAGCGGAACGTCTGCTCATTTCAGCTGATGTGAGCCGTAAGAAGCGAAAGCAAGTAATCGATAAGATGGCTGCAGTCGTAATCTTACAAGGATTTCTAGATAGTAAATAAGAGGTGACCAAAATGGAAGAAAATCAAATTACAATTGTAGACGAAAAAGGAAACGAACATTTATGTGAAATTATTTTCACTTTTGATGCTGAAAAATTCGGCAAAAAATCTTACGTAGTCTTCTCTCCAATCGGTGAAGTAGACGAAGATGGAGACCAAATCTTCGATGCAATGGCATACGAGCAAAGTGAAGAAGAGGGCGGAACATTACTTTCAATTGAATCTGAAGAAGAGTGGGAAATGGTACAAGAAATGTTTAACACTCTTGCTGATGAGCAAGACGAAGAGTAGTAATGTATAAAAAGGCGGACTGTGTACACAGTTCGCCTTTTTTGTATTCATATGCAAAATGACAGATTTTTTGTCGAAACTACTTAATTGTTTATAGTATAATAAGACGGGTTGTATGAAATGAGGCTTTAAATGAGTAGCTGTCACCAATTATTTAGAAATGGTTGGTTTTGCTTTATGTTTGTAGGGCATTGTATAGAGGAAGTGTATATGGTCTACAATTAAATAAGGAGGAAGAATTTTGGTAGAGAATCAAGTGAAGAAGAAGCGTAGACGCATCTTTTTATTTTCGATTATCGCACTGCTTTTAGTTTGTGGATCAGTCTATGCGTATATTTCATCTGCATTAGGACCAGTTGATAGTGGAAATAAAAAAGAGATTGAAGTAGAGATTCCAAAGGGGTCATCTACAAGTAAAATCGGTGAGATTTTAGAAGAAAAAGGTGCTGTGAACAGCGGTACAGTTTTTAGTTTTTATACGAAAGTTAAATCGAAAAGCTTACAAGCAGGTACATATTTATTAAATCCTTCGATGAATGCTAACGATGTCATTGAACAAATGTCATCTGGCAACGTACATCGTCCGGCTCTTTATAAAGTGACGATTAAAGAAGGAGCGCAAGTAACTGAAATTGCTGAAGTGATTGCGACAGAATTAAAGTGGAATAAAGATGATGTTGTACGTCAATTAAACGATAAAGCATTTATTCAAAAAATGCAGCAAAAGTATCCGAAGCTATTAACGGATAAAATTTTTGATAGTAATATTAAATACCCATTAGAAGGTTATTTATATCCTGCGACGTATTCGTTCTATAAGAAAGATACGACATTAGAAGAAATCGTAATTCCGATGCTTGAGAAAACGAATGCAATCATTATTCAAAATGAGGCGAAAATGAAAGCGAAGAACTGGGATGTTCATCAACTTCTCACGTTGTCTTCACTTATTGAAGAAGAGGCCACTGGCTTTACAGATCGCCAGAAAATCTCTAGTGTTTTCTATAATCGTTTAGCGAAAGGTATGCCGCTTCAAACGGATCCGACGGTACTATACGCGCTTGGAAAGCATAAACAACGTGTATTATACGAAGACTTGAAAGTAAACTCACCGTACAATACGTATGTTGTGAAAGGGTTGCCAGTTGGACCGATTGCAAACTCTGGTAAACATTCAGTGGAAGCAGCGTTAGATCCTGCGCAAACAGATTATTATTATTTCTTAGCTGCACCAAGTGGTGAAGTGTATTATGCGAAAACATTAGAAGAACATAATGCATTAAAGCAAAAATACATTACGAAAAAACAATGAAATCGGGAGGGGTAGCGAAAAAGGTCGCACATCCCTCTTTTTTGTGGTAAAATGTATCGGGTTAAAAACTGGCAGAAGAATCGTTTTTAATATCAAAACGGGACGTACAAGCTAAGGGTGAAACTGGCTTGTATTTTTATTGCATTCTATGTGTGAAAAGACAAAGATTGGCGCGTCATAGAGGCACTTCTCCATGTAAATAAGGAGGACCAATTATGGAGGATGCAGTTAACGAGTACCTATTATCATTTATTGATCCAAAAGATAAATTAATTCTTGAAATGGAAGAGTATGCAACTGAAAACCATGTGCCGATTATGGATCGACTTGGAATGGAGTTTATGCTGCAATTTTTACGTTTAATTGGACCGGAAAGTATTTTAGAACTTGGAACAGCAATCGGTTATTCTAGTATTCGTATGATGCAAGCTATTCCGAACTCTCGTATTGTGACAGTAGAGCGCAATCGTGAACGATATGAAAAGGCACTTGAATATATAGAATGTTCCCCAGTAACAGACCGTATTTCTGTTATTTACGGTGATGCTTTAGAAACGGGCGAACAAGTGAAAGAACATGGAACATTTGATGTTATTTTTATTGATGCAGCGAAAGGGCAGTATCGTCGCTTTTTTGACTTATACGAACCGTTATTAAATCCTGGTGGCGTTATTATTTCAGATAACGTTATGTACCATGGTCTTGTGACGACAAAAGAGAAAATTGAAAATAGACGTACGCGTGGTTTGATTCGTCGTATTAAGACGTACAATGAATGGCTTATGAACCATGAAGGATATGATACAACGATTTTCCCAATTGGCGATGGAGTGGCTGTAAGTAAAAAGAGAGGGTGACAAAAGTATGAAGAAACCTGAATTGTTAGTAACGCCTAGAGCGGTGGCAGATATTGAACCTCTTGTGAAAGCAGGGGCAGATGCAGTAATGGTTGGTGAACAAAAGTTTGGTTTACGTTTGGCAGGAGAGTTTTCACGTGAAGATGTGAAACAAGCTGTAAACATTGCACATGAAAATGGTGTGAAAGTATACGTTGCAATGAATGCGATGTTCCACAATGATAAAGTGGAAGAATTAACGGACTACGTTGCCTTTTTAAATGAGGTAAATGTAGATGCGATTGTTTTCGGAGATCCAGCGGTATTAATGGCTGTTCGTGAAGTTGCACCAAACATGCAACTTCACTGGAATACAGAAACGACAGCGACAAACTGGTTTACTTGTAACTATTGGGGGCAAAGAGGCGCGAAACGCGCTGTATTAGCTCGTGAGCTTAGCTTAGATGAAATTGCTGAATTAAAAGAAAATGCTGAAGTGGAACTTGAAGTACAAATTCACGGTATGACTTGTATGTTCCAATCGAAGCGTTCACTAGTAGGAAACTACTTTGAGTATCAAGGGCGTAATCTCGACATCGAAAAGAAAAAGTATGAAGAGAATATGTTCTTATACGACCCAGAACGTAATAACAAATATCCAATTTATGAAGATGAAAACGGTACTCACATTATGAGTCCAAATGATATTTGTTTCATCGATGAGTTAGAGGAACTAATCGATGCTGAAGTCGATAGCTTAAAAATTGATGGTGTCCTAAAAAGTTCTGAATACATTATTGAGGTAACGAAGAAATATCGTAAAGCGATTGATTTATGTGTAGAAGATCGTGATGCGTATTATGACGTGAAAGATGATTTATTGAAAGAGATAGAAGAAATGCAACCAGTAAATCGTCCGTTAGATACAGGATTCTTCTTTAAAGAAACGGTTTACTAAACGAGGAGGGTGTAGGAAATGGCTGTACAAGAAATTTCACGAGTGATCGATGGCAAACGCGTTATTGTGAAAAAACCTGAACTGTTAATCCCCGCGGGTAACTTAGAAAAATTAAAAGTAGCTATCCATTATGGGGCAGATGCTGTATATTTAGGTGGACAAGAATTTGGTCTTCGTTCTAATGCAGGTAACTTTACGCTGGAAGACATGGCAGAAGGCGTTGAATTTGCAAAGAAATATGGAGCAAAAATATACGTAACAACAAATATTTTTGCACATAATGAAAATATGGATGGGCTAGAGGAATATTTAAAAGGGATTGAAAAAGCTGGCGTAACGGGAATTATCGTTGCCGATCCGCTTATTATTGAGACATGTAAACGTGTAGCGCCTTCTGTTGAGGTGCATTTAAGTACACAACAATCACTATCCAACTGGAAAGCAGCACAGTATTGGAAAGAAGAAGGTTTACATCGTCTTGTATTAGCTCGTGAAGCAAGCTATGAAGAAATGAAAGAAATTAAAGAAAAAGTTGATATTGAAATTGAAGCATTCGTCCATGGTGCAATGTGTATCGCGTATTCAGGGAGATGTACATTAAGTAACCATATGACAGCGCGTGACTCTAACCGTGGTGGTTGTTGTCAATCTTGCCGCTGGGATTATGATTTAGTTCAAACGGTATCACAACATAAAGATGCAAAAGAGCTTCCTCTATTCCAAGAAGAAGATGCTCACTTTGCGATGAGCCCAAAAGATTTAAATTTAATCTTATCAATTCCGAAAATGATTGAAATTGGAATTGATAGCTTAAAAGTTGAAGGACGTATGAAATCTATCCATTACGTAGCGACTGTAGCAACTGTATATCGTAAAGTAATTGATGCGTATTGTGCGGATCCGGATAACTTTGAGTTTAAACAAGAATGGTTAGATGAGCTTGATAAATGTGCAAATCGTGATACAGCTCCTGCATTCTTTGAAGGGGTTCCAGGACATCAAGAGCAAATGTTTGGAAATCATAGTAAGAAAACAACGTATGATTTTGCTGGTTTAGTGTTAGATTATAATGAAGAAACGGGCATTGTAACGCTTGAGCAACGTAATCACTTCAAACCAGGACATGAAGTGGAGTTCTTTGGACCAGAAATAGAAAACTTTACGCAAACGGTGGAGAAAATTTGGGATGAGGATGGAAACGAATTAGATGCAGCGAGACATCCGTTGCAAATCGTGAAATTCAAAGTGGATCAACCAGTGTATGTGAATAATATGATGCGCAAAAACATACTTCAATAAGAAAGAGTGGTAGTCGAATGGGGACGAATAAGCCTGTTGTAATTGGAATCGCTGGTGGTTCAGGATCAGGAAAAACAAGTGTAACGAAAGCGATTTTTGACCATTTTAAAGGTCATTCCATTTTAATCTTGGAGCAAGATTATTATTACAAAGATCAAAGCCATTTACCAATGGAAGAACGTTTAAAAACGAATTACGATCATCCGTTAGCGTTTGATAATGATTTGTTAATTGAACATTTGCATCAGTTACTTGCATATGAGCAAGTGGAAAAGCCTATATATGACTATACATTGCATACGCGCTCAGAAAAAATTATTCCAGTTGAGCCGAAAGATGTAATCATTTTAGAAGGAATTCTTATTTTAGAAGACCCGCGTCTTTGTGAGTTAATGGATATTAAGTTGTTTGTTGATACAGATGCAGACCTTCGTATTTTACGCCGCATGCAGCGCGATATTGAAGAGCGCGGTCGTACAATGGATTCAGTTATTGACCAATACGTAAACGTTGTACGTCCAATGCATAATCAATTTATTGAGCCTTCTAAGAAATTCGCGGATATTATTATCCCTGAAGGTGGACAAAATCATGTTGCAATTGATATTATGGTGACAAAAATTGCAACAATTCTTGAACAAAAAGTAAATTTGTAATAGCATAGTAAAAGATATACGATAGGAAGGGATTTTTTCCCTTCTTATCGAATACAATGAAACATGAAACCTCACCTACCAATAGGTGAGGGCATATTTATATCAACTTTCCATACATACCTTCTTTATATAAGGAAGAATTGGAGAATAAGGGGTTGTATGTGACAACTCCACTAGTGCCACGTGTGCTAGAAACCTCCGCTATATATAAGCGGAGGAGTTTTCATATGGAACTCCTCTTTTTTTCGGGGGATTGGTATATAAAAGGAGTGGAAAACATGGCAACAGAAAAAACATACCCTATGACGCAAGAGGGTAAGCAAAAACTAGAGAACGAAGTTGAACAGTTAAAAACAGTAAGACGTAAAGAAGTTGTAGAGCGTATTAAGATCGCACGTAGCTTCGGAGATCTTTCTGAGAACTCTGAGTATGATGCAGCGAAAGATGAGCAAGCATTCGTAGAAGGACGCATTACACAACTTGAAAACATGATCCGTAATGCGGTTATCATTCAAGACAATGGTGAAGAGTCTACAGTTGTAACATTAGGTAAAACAGTAACATTTAAAGAGTTACCAGGTGGAGACGAAGAAGCGTACACAATTGTAGGTAGCGCAGAAGCCGATCCATTTGAAGGAAGAATTTCTAACGATTCTCCAATCGCAAAAAGCTTATTAGGTAAGCAAATTGGTGAGAAGGTAGCAATCCAAACACCGGGCGGAGAAATGCAAGTAGAGATTATCTCTGTAAAATAACGTAAAAATCACTCGTGTTAAAACGAGTGATTTTTTATTTGTATAAAAGGTGAAACACCTCGTCTAAACTACAATAGACGAGGTGTTTTTTATGAAAATGAAACGGAGAATTATAATTGTTTTAATTTGTTTTATGGGTGTGATTTTTTTATTACTTTGTCGTTTAATCCAAATACAGATTATAGATACGGAATCATTTACTGATCGAAATATCAATTTGATTGAAAAAAGTGTTACGCAACGAACCCAATCACTTACAGTAGATAATGGAAGAGGGCATTTTACAGATCGAAATGGTAAGGAAATTGGAGAAGAGAAATATCCAGTCTTAATTGTTTTTCCATTTTTACAAATAAAAAATGACATGTTAGAGAAAATTGCGCATATCATTGGTGTGTCGAGACAAGAGATAAGACTGCAAATGAAAAATAAGAATCAAGCATTTATATTAAGAAGGGGGAATATCCCATTTCAATTAACGCTCGAGCAAATGGAGAAGGTAAATCAATTAGATATTTTAGGTATTGTAGCAGCAGAAGTTCGACTGAAGCAAACGGGAGAGGCAAATCATTTAATTGGTGATGTGGGAGAGAATGAACAGGAATTTCAAAAGCGTTATGGAGAAATGAAAAAAACTTCGAAACAAACGCCAATTGGTATTTCGGGATTGCAACAATCATTTGATGAATTTTTACTGACTGATGGAGAAGCGAAAGTACTATATCAAGTGGATCGACAAGGAGAACCGATTTTCGGGAAACAGGCGAAATACACTTCACCAGGAAATCCATTTTATCCAGTTACTATTCAAACAACAATACATAAAACGTTGCAACGACGAGCAGAGAGGATTATAGATGAAAATGGAATAAAAAAAGGTGGGTTAGTATTACTAGACATAAAGAATAGTGAAGTTTTAGCAATGGTAAGTAAGCCTTCCTTACAGATGAATGATAAGAGGATATATAAAGCTACACTTGAAAATCAAATCTTAACTCCTCATTTTCCAGGGTCTGTTTTTAAAACAGTAGTTGCAGCAGCAGTAATTGATGAGAATTTGGTGCGGTTTAATCGTACATTTAACTGTAATACGGATTTATACGGTGAAAATCTTCCACAAGTTATGATGGGGTCATTAAACTTCAAGGAAAGCTTTGCTAGAAGCTGTAATCGAACGTTTGCCGCATTAGGTGATGAACTAATGCAAAAGGATAGGGGAGTGTTAGAAACGTATTTAGAGGCCTTAGGGGCAAGTAAGAAGGTAGGGTGGAAAGGTTCGGTATTTCATACACCGGAATTTGAGCAATTGCCAGAAGAAAAGGGTGCTATTATTTGGGGGAGCGAAGAAAATAAAGATAGTAGAAAAGCGATTGCTCAAACGATGGTCGGACAAAAAGATGTACGTGTGTCACCTCTAGCTATAGCGAATATGATGGCGACAATTGCTAGAGGTGGAGAGAAGATGGAAGTGAAAGCTGTGAAAAAAATAGTGTATAAAAATGGAACCGACTTTTTTACATTTGAAAATCATAAATTAAATGGGAAACAGCTTTCTTATGAAACGATGAAAAAATTACAACAGTTGTTAAGAAGCGTTGTAACGATGGAAAAAGGAACGGGAACCGCATTCCGTTCGTTGCCACTAACTATCGCTGGAAAATCTGGGACGGCACAAACAGGAAAAGGAGAGAAGGTAAATCGCTGGTTTGCAGGTTATTTTCCATATGAAAACCCAAGATATGCTTTAGTTGTAGTTGATATAGAAACAGATAACGTAAATGTAGTTACACCAGCTTTTGCAGAAATGGTAGAAGCAATTCATCAATTAGAAGTTGAAAAGTAATCTTGCAATTATTTATGAAATGTTTTCATTTCGTGAAAATATTATTGTAAATGTTCAACCTTTCTAGATTTAATGTTACAATAGCAAGTATGAAAAACTGCATGGAGGTTTGAAGAATGGCAGGAGGATCTAGATTCCAACAGAAACAACAAAAACGTCGTCAAAACGGTGTTTTAAATATTGCAATTGCAATTGTATTAATATTAGTAGCTATTGTATCATATCAATTGTTTGTTCCTGAAAGAAAAGAGCAAGCGTCTTCTAGTGATAAAAAAGTAACTCAGCAACCAACAAAAGAGAATAAAGCTGAGAAAGCTAAAGGTAAAGAAGAGACGAAGAAGAACGAGCAAGAGAAAGCAGAGGCTAAGAAGAAGGAAGAAGAGAAGCTAAAGGCCGAAGAAGAAAAGAAAAAAGCTGAAGAGGAAGCGAAAGCTACCGAGAAAAAACCAGCTGAAAAAACACAGCCAAAGGCAACAGATGCGTATACGAAATCCTCTTGGAAGCCAGTAGGTACGCAGCAAGGTGCAACACCTGCGATGACGTTTAAAAAAGGTTCAGCAGATTGGAATGAAATGAATCAAGCGATTTCCACTGCAATTGACGTTCCAGTAGAGCAATTAGTTATTCATAGAATCGGAAATAACGGTAAAAATAAAGCGTACGGTAATGTCCAAGATAAGCAATCAGGTAAAAAATATTATGTAAATATTGATTGGGTAGACAATGAGGGCTGGAAACCAGTACTTGTTCAAACTCTAAACTAAAAAAGAGAGGCTCTTATGAGCTTCTCTTTTTTAGTTAGCGTAATTTCTTTAATTTAAAATGAACAACCGCACTATAATAAGGTCTTTTGCTTTCAGGATCCATAACCATTTGATGCGAGATGTGATGTACTTCGAGCATAAGTGCTTTATTATTGTCAATTTGCTCACTAATTTTTCTTTCTAAAGAAGCTAAGTCTGCCGCTTCAAAAAACTCTACTTTATCTTCTAACATTTCAAAGGTAAATGACACGAAGACGACCCCTCTCCTATGTAATCACCTATAGTGTAACAAAGAAAAGGAGGAAATACTACGTACATTTCAATTGACATTTTTAGAAAGAGGGAATATCATACTGATAAAACCGATAAGAAAAAGGGGAATTTTTATGGGAACAGAATTTAATGGTTTATTTGATGAATGGGCTCATACGTACGACTCATTTGTACAAGGCGAAGATATACAATATAAAGAAGTTTTCGCCCATTATGAGGACATTTTAGAGGATGTAGTTAACAAGTCATTTGGCAACGTATTAGAATTCGGTGTTGGTACTGGCAATTTAACAAATAAATTATTACTTGCCGGCCATACAGTTTACGGTATAGAACCGTCACGCGAAATGCGTACTATTGCAAAAGAGAAATTACCAAAAGAGTTTTCAATTACAGAGGGTGATTTTCTTTCATTTGAAGTCCCAAATTCAATCGATACTATTGTGAGCACTTACGCATTTCATCATTTAATAGATGAAGAAAAAGACGTAGCAATTGCGAAGTATAGTCAATTGCTAAACAAAGGTGGTAAAATAGTGTTTGCTGATACGATATTTGCAGATCAAGATGCATATGATAAAACTGTCGAAGTAGCAAAACAAAGAGGTTTTCATCAGTTAGCAAACGATTTGCAAACAGAATACTATACACGTATTCCGATCATGCAATCTATTTTTGAAAACAATGGCTTCCACGTAACGTTTACGAGATTAAATCATTTCGTTTGGGTAATGGAGGCAACTAAGCAATAGAAAGAGGGATTAGATTGAGAATTGCTGTAATTGGAGCAATGGAAGAAGAAGTACGTATTTTACGTGACAAACTAGAACAAGCAGAAACAGAAACTGTTGCAGGTTGTGAATTTACGAAAGGGCTATTGGCAGGGCATGAAGTAATCTTGCTAAAGTCTGGTATTGGTAAAGTAAATGCAGCGATGTCAACGACAATTTTATTAGAAAGATATAAACCTGAAAAAGTAATCAACACTGGTTCAGCTGGTGGATTCCATCATTCTTTAAATGTTGGAGATGTGGTTATTTCAACAGAAGTTCGTCACCATGACGTAGATGTAACAGCATTTAACTACGAATATGGTCAAGTGCCAGGAATGCCACCTGGATTTAAAGCTGATGAGGCATTAGTTGCATTAGCTGAGAAATGTATGCAGGCAGAAGAAAATATTCAAGTTGTAAAAGGTATGATTGCAACAGGCGATTCATTTATGAGTGATCCGAACCGTGTTGCAGCAATTCGTGATAAATTTGAAGATCTTTATGCAGTAGAAATGGAAGCAGCAGCTGTTGCACAAGTATGCCACCAATATGAAGTTCCGTTTGTTATTATTCGTGCACTTTCTGATATTGCTGGTAAAGAATCAAATGTTTCATTTGATCAATTTTTAGATCAAGCAGCTCTTCATTCTACAAACTTTATCGTAAAAGTACTAGAAGAGTTAAAGTAATGTAACAAAAAGGCAACTGTCTCATATAAAGAAAATACATACAGTTGCCTTTTCTTTATTGGCAAATAAGGGGGAGAACACGATGAATGTATATCGTGGCGTTCATGAATTGATTGGTCATACACCAATTATAGAAATTACTCGTTTTTCACTTCCAGAAGGAGTCCGTTTATTTGCAAAGCTTGAATTTTACAACCCAGGCGGAAGCGTTAAGGATCGTTTAGGAAGAGAATTAATCGAAGATGCGTTAGAAAAAGGGCTTGTTACCCAGGGCGGAACAATTATTGAACCGACGGCTGGAAATACTGGCATTGGACTGGCACTTGCAGCGTTACAACATGATTTACGCGTCATCGTTTGTGTACCAGAGAAATTTAGTATTGAAAAGCAAGAATTAATGAAAGCGCTAGGTGCAAAGGTCGTGCATACACCGACTGAGCAAGGAATGACCGGCGCAATTGCAAAAGCGAAAGAGTTAGTAAATGAAATACCGAATTCATACTCTCCAAGTCAGTTTGCGAATGAAGCAAACCCTCGCGCTTATTTTAAAACGCTAGGACCTGAACTTTGGTCGGCACTGAATGGAGAGATTAACATATTTGTTGCAGGGGCAGGAACTGGCGGTACGTTTATGGGAACTGCATCTTATTTGAAAGAGAAAAATATTGATATTAAAACGGTTATTGTAGAACCAGAAGGCTCTATTTTAAATGGTGGTAAAGCTGGTTCACATGAAACAGAAGGTATTGGTCTTGAATTCATTCCACCATTTTTGAAAACATCTTATTTTGATGAAATTCATACGATTTCTGATCGACATGCATTTTTACGAGTGAAAGAATTAGCGCAAAAAGAAGGACTTCTCGTTGGAAGCTCTTCAGGAGCAGCATTTCATGCGAGCTTACTTGAGGCAGAGAAAGCAACACCAGGTACAAATATTGTAACGATTTTTCCTGATAGTAGTGAGCGCTATTTAAGCAAAGACATATACAAAGGATGGGAATAAAAAATGAGAGCAAAGACAAAGTTAATTCATGGTATTCGCATAGGAGAACCGTCAACTGGATCTGTAAACGTGCCGATATATCAAACGAGTACGTACAAACAAGAAGCAGTTGGTAAGCACCAAGGATATGAATATTCTAGAACTGGTAATCCAACTCGTTCAGCTTTAGAAGAAATGATTGCAGTGTTAGAAAATGGCCATGCAGGATTTGCATTTGGTTCAGGGATGGCAGCTATTACAGCAACTATTATGCTATTCTCAAAAGGAGATCACGTCATTTTAACAGATGATGTTTATGGCGGGACGTATCGTATTATCACGAAAGTATTAAATCGTTTCGGTATTGAGCATACTTTTGTAGACACAACAAACTTGGAGGAAGTTGTAGAAGCAATTCGTCCAAATACGAAAGCGATTTATGTGGAAACACCAACGAATCCATTACTGAAAATTACTGATATTAAGAAAATATCCACTCTTGCTAAAGAAAACGATTTATTAACAATTATTGATAACACATTCATGACGCCATATTGGCAGTCGCCAATTTCTTTAGGAGCAGACATTGTACTTCATAGTGCAACGAAATATTTAGGTGGGCATAGTGATGTAGTTGCAGGCCTAGTAGTTGTAAATAGCCCGCAACTAGCAGAAGACCTTCATTTCGTACAAAACTCAACAGGAGGTATTCTTGGACCACAAGATAGCTTCTTACTACTTCGCGGTTTAAAAACATTAGGAATTCGTATGGAAGAGCATGAAATAAATTCACGCGCAATTGCTGAGTTTTTAAATAACCATCCAAAAGTAAATAAAGTATATTATCCAGGTCTTGAATCACATCAAAATCACGAATTAGCAACAGAACAAGCAAACGGGTTTGGTGCTATCATCTCATTTGATGTAGATAGTGAGGAAACGTTAAATAAAGTACTTGAGAAACTGCAATATTTTACACTTGCTGAAAGCTTAGGAGCAGTAGAAAGTTTAATTTCTATCCCATCTCAAATGACACATGCATCCATCCCAGCAGATCGCCGCAAAGAATTAGGAATTACAGATACATTAATTCGCATCTCTGTTGGTATTGAAGATGGTGAAGATTTAATTGAAGATTTAGCACAAGCGCTAGCATAATAAAAATGCACTGCTCTATATGAGCAGTGCATTTTTATTATATTAATTTGTGAAATGTTTCACAAATTAGACATACACAAACGAAATGATTTCATGTATATTGAATTCATGAAATATTATTCACGAATGAACTTGTGAAACGTTTCACAAACGATAGGATTCATGTAGGAAGGTAACTCTATTTTTTTACGCTAATCGGGACTTTTTATGACCTATAGGGACTTATAAAGTCCAAGATAGCAGAATAGGAGGAAATTTACATGGTAGTCAAAGAGAAAGTTGTAAATGAAATGCAAGAGGTAAAAGAGATGATTGATACGTTAGTAGATAACGGTCAAAAAGCTTTACAAGCATTAGAAGGTTTTACACAAGAGCAAATTGACAACATTGTTCATGAAATGGCGCTTGCAGGTGTTGATCAACATATGCCACTTGCGAAGTTGGCTGTTGAAGAAACGGGTCGTGGTGTATATGAAGATAAATGCATTAAAAATATTTTTGCCACTGAATATATTTGGCATAGTATAAAGAAAGACAAGACGGTAGGAATTATTCATGAAGATCCTCATGAAGAAGTAATAGAAATTGCGGAACCGGTTGGTGTAGTAGCTGGAGTAACGCCAGTAACCAACCCAACGTCGACAACGATGTTTAAAGCATTAATCGCGATAAAAACGAGAAATCCAATTATTTTCGCTTTCCATCCTTCTGCACAAAAATGTTCTATTGCAGCAGCGAAAACAGTATACGATGCTGCAGTGAAGGCTGGTGCACCAAAGCACTGCATTCAATGGATTGACAGACCTTCTGTTGAAGCAACGAAACAATTAATGAATCATGAAGGTGTTGCGCTCGTTCTAGCAACTGGAGGAGCTGGTATGGTGAAATCGGCGTATTCTACTGGCAAACCAGCGTTAGGTGTAGGTCCAGGTAATGTACCCTGTTATATAGAGAAATCGGCACATGTAAAACGTGCTGTTAATGATTTGATTTTATCGAAAACATTTGATAACGGTATGATTTGTGCGTCAGAACAAGCTATCATTGTAGATAAGGAAATTTATAATGATGTTAAAACAGAAATGATTGCAAATAATTGTTATTTTGTAACAGAAGAAGAGAGAAAAAACTTAGAAAAGCTTGTTATTAATGAAAATACATGTGCAGTAAATAGTGATATTGTTGGGAAATCAGCACAGTACATTGCCGAATTAGTAGGGATTACTGTACCTGAAGATACAAAAATGCTTGTAGCTGAAATTAAAGGGATTGGATCGGCGTATCCACTATCTCGTGAAAAACTGAGTCCAGTATTAGCTTGTGTAAAAGCAAATTCATTAGAAGAAGGATTTACATATTGCGAAGAAATGCTAGACCTTGGCGGTTTAGGGCATTCAGCAGTCATCCATTCTACAAATAAAGAATTACAAAAACAATTTGGAATGCGTATGAAAGCTTGCCGTCTCATTGTAAATGCGCCTTCATCACAAGGGGGAATTGGTGATATATATAACGGATTTATTCCATCCCTTACGCTTGGATGTGGTTCCTACGGAAAAAACTCAGTTTCCCAAAATGTAACAGCTACTCATTTACTAAATATAAAAAGGTTGGCAAATAGAAAAAAGAATATGCAGTGGTTCAAATTACCACCAAAAATTTATTTTGAAAAACATGCTACAGCATATTTAGCGAACATGCCTAATATTTCACGTGCATTTATTGTAACGGATCCAGGAATGGTTGAGCATGGATATGTAGATACGGTCACGCACTATTTACGTAAACATGCAAATGATGTGAAAGTCGAGGTTTTCTTCGAGGTCGAGCCAGATCCATCAGATGAAACTGTTTTTAAAGGTGCGGAAATGATGAGAAGCTTTAAGCCAGATGTAATCATCGCACTTGGTGGCGGTTCAGCTATGGATGCAGCAAAAGGGATGTGGCTTTTCTATGAGCACCCAGAAACGACATTCTATGGAATTAAACAGAAGTTTTTAGATATAAGAAAACGTACATGTAAGTATCCGAACTTGGGAAATAAAGCGCAATTTGTTGCCATTCCAACAACATCAGGGACGGGATCAGAAGTGACGCCATTTGCGGTTATTACAGATAAGAAAAATAATATAAAATATCCGCTTGCGGATTATGAATTAACACCAGATGTAGCAATTGTTGATCCACAATTTGTAATGACAGTACCACCTCATGTAACAGCAGATACCGGCATGGACGTATTAACGCATGCAATTGAGGCATATGTGTCTGTTATGGCAAATGACTATACGGACGGTTTAGCGTTAAAAGCAATTGATCTCGTATTTAAATATTTACCGAGAGCATATAAAGATGGAAATGATGAAGAGGCGCGAGAAAAAATGCATAACGCTTCTGCGATTGCAGGGATGGCATTTGCTAATGCTTTCCTTGGTATTAATCACAGTTTAGCACATAAACTTGGACCAGAATTCCATATTCCACATGGACGTGCAAATGCAATTCTTATGCCACATGTAGTTCGCTATAACGCTATTAAGCCAAGGAAACACGCATTGTTCCCAAAATATGAGCATTTTGTGGCAGATGAACGCTATGCACATATTGCGAGGATGCTCGGGCTTCCAGCGAGTTCAACAGAAGAGGGTGTGGAATCACTTATCAAATCAATTATTGCGCTTGGAAAAAAATTGAATATTAATATGAGTATCGCAGGACAAGGAGTCGCTAAAGAACAATTTGAGGCGGTTGTTGGAATATTAGCAGAAAGAGCGTTTGAAGATCAGTGTACAACAGCTAATCCAAAATTGCCGCTCATTTCAGAGCTAAAAGAAGTCTATATGGAAGCGTATAAAGGCGTATAATAGATAAAAAAGAGCTGCATTTAAGCGGCTCTTTTTTACTTTGGAAAACATCTCCCAGTTTGGTTCTATTTACTTGTCTTTAAGCTTAATAGAATGTGATAAAGTGAGGATGGGAGTGATAAAGAGATGAAAGAATTACAAGAAAAAATAGCAGATTATACCCGTTTCGGACAAGTGCTTCTCGCAGTAAGTACATTTTTGATGGTTGGTTTATTAATTCCGAATGGAGCAAAAGAGACGGTACAAACTTTTGTTATGATGGGGAGTGTCATTGTATTTTTATGTTTTTCTTTTTTCTTCTTTAAGCGTGTGAAAGCGATGCGTGATCAACTAGAGGAGAGCGAATATGAAGAAAATTGTTAAATAGGACGCTACGAAAAGAAGAAATCTTTTTGTAGCGTTTTTTCATTTTTGTAGAAAATGTATGCGTTTCATATTGACAATGATAATCCTTATCAATTAAAGTAGAATAGTAGTTAATGATTATCATTATCATCTAGGAGTGAAAGTATGAAAAAATCCATTACGCTGTTCACAGCGATCTTATCTATTTTTTTCTTATTAATAGGTTGCAGTGCAAAAGAAAACGAAAAAGCATCCGCAACAAAAACAGACAAAGGAACAGACAAAATCGAAATTACCGACTTCTCAGACAGAAAGGTAACATTTGATAAAGTTCCTGAAAGTTTTGCGACGCTAAGTATGGGGGATATGAATATTATCCATGCTTTAGGAGGGAAAATCGTCGGGCGTCCAGATGCAAAAATTCCCCTTCCAGAAGATTTGCAAAAAACACAAGTAATTGGAAATGCACATCAGCCAAACTTTGAACAAATTGCTAGTTTAAAGCCAGACGTACTTATTGCTAATAATGGGTTCCAAAAAAGTATTCCAACGGTTGAAGGGCAAGGAACAAAAGTAATCATTTCTTCAGCAAACTCTGTAAAAGATATTCAAAAGAGTATTGAAATGTATGGAACAGTAATGAAGAAAGAAGATAAAGCAAAAGAGCTTAACCAAAAAATTAATGATCAAATGAAGAAATATGAGAAAAAGAGTGATATTAAAGCGTTGCTAGTTTATGGAGCGCCAGGCACTTATTTAGCGGCATTACCAACATCTCTATCAGGGGATATTTTAGAAAAAACAGGCGGGAAAAATATCGCAGCTGGTTTTCCAGAAATGAAAGAATATCCGCAATATGCACAGCTAAGTGTAGAACGTATTATTGAAGCAAATCCAGATGTGATTTATTTAATTACACATGGAGATCCCAATAGTGTGAAAAAAGCATTTGAAGGCGAAATGATGAAAAATGAAGCATGGAAAAATTTAGATGCAGTAAAACAAAATCGTGTAGTTATTTTGCCACCAGATTTATTTGGATCAAATCCTGGGACAAAAGTTACAGAAGCGATGGAATTCATGTATAAAAGTATACAAGATGTAAGGAAATGATAAGTATGGAGAGTAGTGAAATAGTAAGAGAAAAGGAACATCCTTTTGCGAGAAAAAGATGGATAATAGCAGTTACTTTAGTCGTATTAACATTTCTAAGCCTTTTTTACGGTCTTTTCGCAGGAAGTTTATCTTTTTCTTTACGAGACATTCTAACAGGGATACAAGATGAAAGTTCGACAGTTCATCGAATTGTATGGGATCTTCGCATACCGAGAGTGCTCGTTGGGTTTATAGTAGGAACGTGTTTAGCTACATCTGGAGCATTACTGCAAGGGGTTATGAGAAACCCTCTTGCAGACCCTGGAATTATTGGGGTTTCATCTGGAGCGGGTCTTGTAGCAATTGTAATTATGATTCTATTTCCTCAGCACATGGCTTTTTTACCGCTAGGAGCGTTTTTAGGAGCTTTCATAACAGCGATGGTCATTTATGCTTTATCATGGCAAAAAGGGGCACCGCCTTCAAGAATCGTCTTAGTAGGTGTGTCAATCAATGCATTAATTGGTGCAGCAACGTCAGCATTAATGTTATTACATAGTGACAAAGTACAATCCGTGTTACCGTGGTTAGCTGGCGGTATTGGTGGTGTGAGCTGGGCACATTTAAATATGATTATTTACTATGCAATATTCGCTATTATATTAGCTTTCTTCGGTATTAAACACATTCGAGTATTAATGCTTGGGGATGAAATGGCGAAATTATTAGGGCATAACGTGGAAAGAAGTCGGTTTTATTTAATAGTAGTAAGTACAATGTTAGCTGGAATTGCGGTTAGTGTTGCTGGTCTAATTGGATTTGTAGGTCTTGTCGTACCGCATATGTTACGTTTATTAGTTGGAAATGACTATAAATATTTACTGCCATTATCATGCCTTGGCGGAGGGATATTACTTGTTTTCGCGGATGCGATAGCTCGAAGTTGGTTCGATCCAATCGAATTGCCTGTTGGTATTTTATTGTCCTTCTTAGGTGGTCCGTTCTTCTTATATTTAATTCATAGAGGAGGAAAACAACGTGATTTCCGTTAACAAAGTGTTTTACGCACATTCTGAAAGATTTCAAATGCAAAATATGAATGTACATATTAAAGCTGGAGAAATCGTTAGTTTAATCGGTCCGAATGGATCCGGGAAATCTACTTTGCTGCGTTTAATAGCACGGCTACTTAAACAAAGCGAAGGAAATATCATTTTAGATGGGACAAATATTCATACGATGAAGAGTGCGGATGTAGCGAAGCAATTAGCGATGTTACCACAAATGCATGATCATCAATTAGATTTAACAGTGAAAGAACTAATACAGTTCGGAAGAGGTCCCCATAAATCATGGAGTAGTCGCTCAAATAAAGAAGATGAAGAAATTGTTGATTGGGCATTGTCTGTTACAAATCTTGAAGGGTATGAATATCGTCTTTTACAGTCTTTGTCAGGAGGAGAAAGACAACGTGCTTGGATTGCGATGACGCTAGCACAACGTACAAATGTCTTATTATTAGATGAACCAACAACCTTTTTGGATATTGTTCACCAGTTGGAAGTAATGGAACTTGTGAAACGATTAAACGAGGAGTTTGGTATGACAATTATAATGGTCTTACATGACATTAACCAAGCGGCTCAATATAGTGATCGTTTACTCGTATTAAAGCGAGGAAAGATTCAGTATGACGGTGTACCAGAAGAAGTATTATGTCAACAAATGTTTCAACATGTATTTGGCATAGAAGTAGATATTTTTCAAGGAAGCGACAAGCCATTTTTTACACCGAAACGAATTTCTAAAAAAGGAGCAGAGCGATGCAAACAGAAGAGCGTATTACCACTGAATTAGTAAGAGAATTTGTTATGGCAGCTCACGGAGATTTAGAAAAAGTACAGGAACTATTGGCGAAATCGCCAAGCTTACTTCACGCTTCTTATAATTGGGGCGGCTCAGATTGGGAAAGTGCCTTAGGAGCAGCGGCCCATGTAGGACGTAAAGATATTGCACTTTATTTACTGGAAAAGGGAGCTCGGATGGATATTTTTGCAGCGGCTATGCTTGGTGAACTTGAAGTCGTACAAGCCATTTTAGTAGCACAACCAGAAGCATTACGTGCATCTGGTCCACATGGCATCTCTCTTCTTCAACATGCACGAATGGGTGGAGAAAAAGCTCAGCGTGTATTTGAGTACTTAACAGTGCTTTCTTAATGACCGCAAAGTTCTTATGTGCGGTAAACTTTCCACTCAAAAGATTGGAAGGTTTACCGCCCGTTAGAACGGGATAAGTATCTAGTATATTTGAAAATCCTACACCCCCTCAATTGTAGTTTTCTTTATACTAGTAATGATATGGATGCAGTAGACACTCTTTTGTCTACTGCTTTTTTTTGATATAATACGCTTTTATAAGATTGAATTTTCTTTCTTTTTTACAAATTTCTTGATATGAATTATTCAACGCTTAAATAGTTTGAAATATATAGTTATGTAATGATGTTCAAAATGATGGGAGTGAATAAAAGAGTGTTCCATACAGATCGCTTACAATTTCGCAAATATACAATGGATGATTTACCGTTTTATGCTTCTTTATGGGGGGATGAGAAGGTAATGCGCTATATTGGAAATGGAACGTTAAAAACATTTATGCAATGTAAAAAAAGTTTGGAGGAGAGGGTACTTCCAAATTATAAAAATGGTCTCGGTTTATTTGTAATGATTGAAAAGGAAACAGGGATACGAATTGGTCATGCAGGACTTGTCAAGCAGAAGGTAGATGGAAAAGAGGAAATTGAGATTGGCTATTGGCTACTTCCTAAGTATTGGGGGAAAGGGTATGCGAAAGAGGCTGCGGCAGCATTTCGAGACTATGGTTTTCAAGCATTACAAATGAATAAATTAATTTCACTTATTAATCCGAACCACCCAGCTTCAATATTTGTTGCTAGAAAAACAGGGCTTAGTTATGAGAAAACAACTTCATTTCATGAGATGGATGTTCTCGTTTATTCCATTAAGCGGGTTGGATGAAAAAAGGTGAATTGCGTCTTTTGGAGAATGGTATATAAAAAATAAAGGGGGGATTACATGTATATTTACCATAATGGACTTATTATTCGTGAGGGAACGAACGGTGTACCAGCATATGCAATTAAAACTTTATTCGAAGATGCCGGTTGGAGTAATGATAATATCCCTTCTTGGCAAATTGAAAAATTTACGATAGCATTTGAAAATTCCACATGGGCTTTCACAATTTGGGATGAAGAAGAAATGGTCGCGATGGTTAGAGTGATTTCTGATCAAATTATGGTTGCTAACATAGTAAATTTAGTTGTGAAGTGTGAGTATAGGGGAAAAGGGTTAGGTAAGAAACTTGTAGCTCTTTGTTTACAAAAGCTTCCGCATGGCGATTGGTTTGCGCATACATCCGCTAGTAATTTTGATTTTTATAGAAGTTGTGGTTTTGAAGTAAGAGAGTTATCAAGAAATGGAACATGTGCGTATTATGGGTATCAAGTGGCAAAAAAGGATGGGCATCGATAAAATTATAAGGTAGTGAAGAAAAAGATCGCTATTTTAATAATATAAACTGAACTGAGACTTATTTTGTGATAAAATAAAAGAAAATTCAGTTTATTAAACGGAGGATAAAAATGAATGTAAAAGTTGGGGATGTATTTAAATACGAAAGAAGGTTTACTGAGGAAGAAGTTTTTGAATTTGCAAATATTACAGGCGATAAAGGTAGACATCATATGGAATATGATGAGAATGGACGATTAATGGTTCATGGTCTATTGACTGCTAGCATTGGTACGAAAGTAGGAGAAGAGTTACATTACATAGCGAGGGAATTAGTAAGTGAGTTCATTAGACCAGTTTTTACAGGTGATACGATTACTTGTGAATTAACATTAACAAATATTGAGCAAATGGAAGGATATAAAAAAGTTTCAATTGAGTCAGTTTATCGCAATCAACATGAAAAGACCGTACTAGTTGGGACAAGTTATGGAATTATAAGGGAATAAAAAAGAAGCCTGTTACGAAACAGGCTTCTTTTTTATCAATTAGTAAACTCGTTTTCGATTTTCCGCATGACTAGAGATAAGTAATAATGCAGATTCTTCACCTATATTACGAACAATATGGGGAACGCATGCATTCCAGGAGAAAGAATCACCTTCTTCTACAATTGCAATATCTTCACCATGTTGAACTTCCAGTTTTCCGCGTAATACAAGATGACACTCTTCGCCTTCATGAGCATTTGGCGAGTTTTCTTTCGGGAATCCGGCAGAAATTTCTACAAGATTTAGGCGAAGGCCACCTTGCTCCGCAACATGCTCAATTCTTTGTTCATCTTTTCCATACACACTGTATTTACGCTCTTCTTTTTTTATAATTTTCAAACGATCTTTTTGTTCTAACAATAAATATGGAAGGGGAACATTTAAAAAATTAGCAATCATTTCTAAAGTTGAGATAGATGGTGATGTTTTATTGTTTTCAACCTGACTCATAAAGCCTTTAGAAAGACCTGTTCCTTCACAAATTTGGGCAATCGTAATTCCTCTACGTTGACGAATTTCACGAATCGCAGAACCGATATTCATAAAATCATGCTCCTTTTTGTAAACAACTATTTGTATCATAGCAAAAAAAAAATATTTTTTCTCATGAAAAATGAATTGACGAATAAAAATAATTAGTGTATGTTTTGTAATGTAAATAAAAGTTTTGTATAAGAAAACTATAAAGGAGAGAAAGAAATGAATCAACATATTGGCAACTTAATTATTCGTATCGTGTTAGGGGTAACGTTCTTTATGCACGGTTTAACAAAATTCCAATCAGGAATTGACAATATTGCAGGGTGGTTTACAAGCATTGGTTTACCAGGAGGACTTGCATACGGTGTAGCAACATTTGAATTAGTTGGAGGTCTATTGTTAATTCTAGGTTTAGGTGTAAGATATATTGGCTTATTATTTGCACTTGTTATGGTTGGAGCGATTGTGAAAGTAAAATGGTCAGCTGGCTTGTTAGGAGACGGGAAAAATCCTGGGTTTGAGTTAGAACTTGCATTATTAGCGATGGGTGCATACTTATTTGTTGCGAAAGCTGATGGTTTTGTAGATAATTTCTTAAAAGAGAAAATGTTCAAGAAGAATTAATTAAAATGGGGGTATAACAAAATGGGCTTTCCACTTCATCCCGAAACAACACTTGAGGTTGTTCATTTATATGTATCAAATTTAAAGAAATCGCTAGAGTTTTATACAGAAGTATTGCGTATGAAGGTACTGGAAGAAAAAAGTACAATCGTTACGTTTGGTAATGAGGAAAATGAGCCACTTCTCATAATAGAAGAAAAGGAAGATGCTCTTCCGAAGCAAAGAGGTCGAACTGGTTTATATCACTATGCAATTTTATTACCAAACAGACAAGACTTAGCAAATATTCTTCGTCATTTTGTTGAGAGAGTACACCCATTACATGGTGGGGCTGACCATTTCTTTAGTGAAGCTCTTTATTTAGCTGATCCAGATGGAAACGGGATTGAAATTTATCATGATCGCCAAAAAGAAGTTTGGCATGATGAAAATGGAGAGCTACCATTTGTTAGTAACCCGTTAGACGGCGAAGGATTATTACAGCAAGGAAGTACATGGAATGGATTCCCGGCTGGTACTGTGATGGGGCATATTCATTTACATGTAGCTGACTTAGAAGAAGCGAAACGTTTCTATGTTGATGGTCTTGGTTTTGATGTAACAATTCCAGCTCGTAATGGAGCATTGTTCGTATCAGCAGGTGGTTATCATCATCATATCGGTTTAAATACATGGCAAGGTGAGGATATACCACCACAAATGCCAAATTCCGTCGGCTTGAAATATTTCACCATTGTACTAGCAGATGAAAAACAAAAAGAGCAAGTATGTGAAAGCTTAAAATATATTGGCGTGGTTGCTACGTATAAAGATGGAATATTACAGGCCAAGGATCCGTTTGGACATTGTATACATTTTAAAGTAAAAGGAGAAGCCTAAAAAAGGCTTCTCTTTTTACTTTCTTATAATAGCTTTTTCATTTTGTAAAAATAGTTCATCAAATTGCTTTGCAAGGTCAAAATCTAGTTTCGTTAAACCTTTTGCATTCCATGATGACAAAGTAATAATGACTGCTTTATACTGGATAAGGATAAATGGGTGGTGATTATGTTCTTCTGATAGTTTGGCGGCTTCAGAGACAAATTCGACTCCTTTTAAGTAGTCGGAAAACATATATTTTCTTTCAATCCATTTTTCATCTTTCACGGTCCATTTATCCAGCTTTGTTAATTCCTCTTGTACTTCTTCATTAGTTAATCGTAGCATCATTTTTCACATCCTTTACCTGCAGTAACGCAAGACCATTGTTAATAAGACGTGTTACAGATTCTTCAGTTGTGAAAGTAGAAAGTTGTTGTAATAATGCTGCTGATGCTTCGTGACCTTTGTTATGTTCTAAAAGCAATTCTAAAATTTCAAGACGAAGCAACCATTCTTTCGGATGAAATTTATTTAATACTTCTTGAATAGCTATTAATTGATCAGTATGAGTATCGTGTAAAATACTATCGTTACGTATATCTCGAACTGTTTGATACATACGTTCAAGCTCATTCAGTACAAGTGGATCAGGAGTTTCTTGTACTTCTTCATTCATCGGGAAAAATGCAGCCGCATCTGCCGCTCCTGGGAATACAGAAGTGATTTGTGAGCCGACAGCCATATCAAATGCTCCCCATGAAGGATCAAATAATAAGCGATTTTTATGAGTAACTGCACAATTTATAAAGGAGATAAGAGCAATTTTTTTATCATTTCTTACAATGTCTGTTACTGTTCCTTTTACATGAATGCCGCTTGCAAAAGTAAACTCTGCGCTATTTCCAATTGTAATGCCTAATGATTGTAATTGTTCTTCTGTACAATTTTCTAATGCAATATCACCATCTAGTAATCCGATTGGTGTCCCGAATCCATCGCTGTGCACAGATGTAGAATGATTTGCTAGTTGTTTATTATGAATTGCTAATGCAGTTGGTGAGCTTGTTCGTGTGTAAATAACTTCACCAGTATCATTTTTAATTGTCTCTGTAAATGTACCCGTAATTTGTAATCCACTACTTAGCTCAGTTGTAGCATGATTTTCGGAGCGGATTGCTTTTTCTAATCCTTCTGTGCCACCTGTTTTAAATGCCATCGTTGTAGAGAACTGCTCAAGTGCCTCAGTCAACTCTTCAAATGATTCACAAACAAATAGCTGTGGCTGCATTTTTGTTACGTCATAAGTTGTCCCGGTGCAAGCTTCAATTGAGAATGGAACTTTCTTTACAGCATCTGTTAAACAATGCTTACTTTCACCGACAGAGGAAAGGAGACCAGCACCGTAAATTTTGGGGTCATCTATATTACCGATTAGGCCGTATTCCACTGTCCACCAGAATAGACGTGAAATTTGTTCTGCCTCTGATAAACCAGAAACTAAGTTTTGTTTTTCGATTACCGCATTTTCAGCAGCTGCAACTTCATCAGGAGTAGAAGTCGGGCTTTCTTTTACAATCGTTAATGTACGAACAGCTTCAAAAGCCTCATGTTCTTCTTTTGTTGAGAAAGCTTTCGCTCCAATTTGTCCAAAGCGCTTCACATATTTTGCATATGTAGAATCAAGTAAAATCGGTGCGTGTCCTGCTGCTTCATGAACGATATCAGGAGCCGGTGTATACTCGATATTTTCTACTTTACGAATATCTGTTGCGATTGGTAGTAATCCGTGCCCCTGAAAATCGAAGAATGCTACGCCGGGAATAAGTCCGTCAATCGTTACAGCTCCCCAGCCGCTTGGTGCTAAGCATTCATTCATTTCTTCTACTTTTGGAATTGCATCTATATTAATACCAGATGATTGTAGTCCGTTAACATAGGATGGATGAGCAACATCTTTTAAAAAGCTATGGTTTTGTCTCATAATGTAACGCCAAACAGCGTGATTCACCGGTGTGTATTGATCATAATGCTGTGTAGATACGAATGGTTTTAAATGTGATGGAATTTCTGTTTTCTTTGTCATTTAGACATCCTCCTTTTTCTCTATAAAAATGAATACCTGTTTCGTATAGATTGCACCACCTCCTTTTAAAATTGTAAGCGCTTATAAAATTTTATCATAAGATTCGGAATTATTTAATATTTGTTTGTGTGATAAATAGAAAAAGCCCCTATCGGAAAATCCGATAGGGGCGAAAAAATCGCGGTACCACCCTATTTGTAAGTGGAAAATATACTTACATCTCAAATACTGATAACGGAAAAAATCCGTCTTTTCCTTCATGCATAAAAGCACTACGAAAAAGAAGCTCCAGAATTGTAATTCGCACTTATATATGTGCTGATTCACACTCACCATCAGCTCTCTGTAACAGGGATATAAGATACTACTGCGATTCTTTCAACGCGTAATATATGAATTTATTTAAAAGGGAAAGGCGCAAAAAAGCCCCTATCGGAAAATCCGATAGGGACGATAAAAATCGCGGTACCACCCTATTTGTAAACAGAAAAATTGTTTACCACTCACTTTAAGATAACGGAAAGATCCGTCTTTCTCTTCATGCATAAAAAGCATTACGGGAAAGAAGCTCCAGAATTGTAATTCACGCTTGTATATGTACTGATTCACACCAACCATCAGTTCTCTGAGACAGGGATATAAGTCGCTACTAGTATTCCTTCAAAGCCGATATATAATTCGTTCAACTAAACTATGTTTTGTATTATAAAACTATATTTAAAAGCTTGTCAACAATAATTTTATTATTTCACTTCTAAATCAACGTTTAAATTAGTTGTATTTCCAGCTGCATCAGTTGCTACAATGTGGATTGTATTTTTCCCTTGTTGTAATTGATTACGATCGAAATAAATTTCAAAGTTTTTTTCCCAAGGGTTCAGGAATGCATTTTCCCATACGCCATTTCCATTAATTTCATACTGTATCGTTACGGGATGTCCTGGAGCAACCCAACCAGATTCTGTCATCCAATCTAATAGTATATCGTTTACTTTCCCTCTAATGACAAGATTTTCTTGATCAATTTCGTATGTTAACTGAGGCGCAGTACGGTCAATAAACACAGCTCCTGTTTGTTTCGTTTCTCCTCCAGAATTAGAAGCAACAGCTTCGATTTGGTATAAGCCATCAGGTAGAGGGGATCCATCAGTTTTTGTACCATTCCATTTGAAAGATTTATAACCAGGTGTTTCGTTTTTACCTTGATACACCATACCTTGATATGTTACTCGGTCTTTCGTAATTAAATTAGCATGAAACGTTACATCCTCAACTGGTGTAACTAAATAGTAATTGATAAGGTTGTCATCTAGTATTCGGTCATTATTTGGACTGAAAGTAGAATTAACAATTTCAAGGCCATCAATACGTTTGTATTCTTTCGGATCAATGCTAAATGTAAATGGAATACGCATTTCTTCAGTCTTCCCTTGCTCTTTTACATATAGATTTCCTGTATATACACCTTGTGGTAAGGAGCTATCTACAGTAATTGTAAAAGGCTTTTCGATGTTACTATTAGGTTTTACGCTAACAGAAGAAGAGAAAGAAGTTTGAACTTTCGTTTTTGTATCTAATAGTTCAATACGAGTTGAAAAGTTTTTCTTTTTGCTAGAAAGATTTTGCAATGTAATATTTTGTGTTAATTTTACTTTTCCGCTATTCGGTTTAATTAGACCGAAACTTACATTGTTTGGTGTAACTAATGCATCCGCTTTTACTGCTTTTGGAATATTAATTAAACCGGATCCTTGTGCCATCACAGGATATGTATTTTCATTTACGTCTTTTAATGTTTTTGCTGTATTGGCAAGAGATGATTTTAATTGTTCTGTCGTCCAATCAGGATGCATTTGACGTAATAGAGCAACTGCCCCCGTTACTTGCGGTGCAGCCATACTTGTCCCATTGTGAGATTCATAGCCACCTCTTGGTACTGTACTTGTAATTTGCACGCCAGGTGCAACAACATCAGGCTTTATAAGCCAACTTCCTTGCGATGGTCCCCTTGAACTAAAGTTCCCAATAAGTTCTGTTTGGTTTGGTTGTCCAATTTTTATATTTTTCTTGCGCTTTGTAATTAAATTTTTCAACTCTTCACCATTCGTATTGGATAGTTGCATAACTGGAAGAGCTACTTCTTCACGTCCAAAATATTCAGGCATAATATTAATTTCTTTTTCGTTAGAAATTAGTAGCACGCCGAGAGCGCCAGCTTGTTTTGCTTGTTCTGCTTTTACTAACGTGCTCGAAGTTCCTTGCAAGACAAGAGCGAACTTACCTTTGACATCTTGTTTAGCGTAATCACTTGGATTACCGTATCCAACATATACAAGTTGGGCATCGTTTCCTACTTGGAAATCCGATTTTGATAAAGGTAATCCTTGGTAAGATTTATTGGAACCAGCTACTTGGAATGTTGGAAACGGAATAGAAACTGTAGATGCTCCAACAGAGATGACACTACTTGCATTACCAGGAGCGTCAACAGACCAAGGTTTTGGTCCATCATTTCCATTTGAGACGACCGCAGTAACACCAAGTTTTGCTGCGCGTTCTAACGTCATTGTTACAGGTTGATTAGGTACATTCAAATCTTGACCAAGAGATAGATTTAAAACATCGGCACCATCTTGAATAGCGTGCTCAATACCTTGAATAATATCATCGGTCGTACCAGTACCACCATCATTCATGACACGGTAAGCGAGTATAGAAGCATTCGGAGCGATCCCCTTTATTTTTCCGTTACCAGCAATAATTCCAGCAACATGGGTACCGTGGACGTTTCCATCCATCGGATCATTATCTTCATCGACTGTATCATAGCCACCGATATAATTTGCTTGTAAATCAGGGTGGGTATAGTCTACACCTGAATCGATAATAGCGACTTTCATTCCTTTTCCATCAAGGGGTTTGCCAGTTGGATCTTTTAAATTCCAAGCTTCAGGTGCACCAACTGTAGGGCCCCCAACGTTTGGTGTTGCTTGATCTGCTGGGTTTTTTGATGTTTCATGTAACTTATATGTTAAGTTCGGATAAATTGCTTTTACTTCAGGTAAAGAAGCTAAAGCAGCAATTTGATCTCCTGGGATAGAAATAGAAAATCCAGAAAATAATGTACTATATGTTTCTTTTATCGTTGCCTTCGGTGCTTTTTCTTTAATTTTCTTTGTTGTATCCTCTTGTGCCTTTTTTAGTTGCGCATGGTATGATTGCACATTGCTATTTTTTAAATCTGGAGCATGCTGAATGTTACTTTGTGAAGCGAGTGGAGCATGTTGCAATTCTACAATGACTGAAATTTCTTTTGATGTTTTTGTTTCAACATTTTGCGCGATTTTATTTTCTCCCCATTGCTCAATATTCGCTTTTAACTGTGGACTAAATTGCTTCTCTTTTTGCAGTGACTCAGCATGGGCGCTTAAAGCTCCAAAACTCGAAAAGACGAGCGCCATACTTAATAGTGTAGATGTAGTTTTTTTCATTGAAATTCCCCCTAATAAAAAGCGCCAATATTCCGAAAAATTATCTTACATTTTTGTCGTTAAATATAAAAATGAATGTTGGATAAACTATAATTTCGACATAATTCATACCAATCCTCTTTGAATTGAAAATTTCTCGGGAAATTTTCGGGGACTATGTCGAATGGATATTTTTCACATATTGTAGGTGGAAAGTGAGGAATGCTATGAGGGAAATGGGGGTGCTATATGAAAAGGTTTATAGTAAGTGGAATCGTGATTCTGTGCCTTTTTTTCTGTTTAACTTCTATTACTAGCGCAGAAAATAATGGAGTGAAAGTTGCTTTTATTCGTAATCATAATCTATGGGTTAAAATCGGTGAGAAAGAAAAACAAATTACAAAAGGAGAGTACATAACAGGGCCGAAATGGTCACATAATGGAGAATGGCTTGCATATGCAAAAGGAAAGAAGCGAAATCATTTGGAACTGTATCGGCTGAAAGATGGAAAGAAAGTTACACCATCTCAATCAGAAGCATCGAATTATCAATGGTCACCAACAGAGAATATAATTGCCTTTGTATTTGCACGTACATTAAATATATTTGATGCTGAAAAAAAGAAAGCAGATTTTGAAAATGTAGCCAATGGTGTAGGTGACTATGCATGGTATCCTGATGGTAAGAAGTTTCTTGTATCATCAGAAGCGTACTTGCTTCCAATAGGATGGACAGGTGCTCAGTTATATGAAATACAAAAGGATGCAAATATGAATCCTCATAAGATGAAACATTTATATGCACTACCGAATGAGCATGATGACTTTTTAGCATTAGTTGGAAGTGGATTTAAGTGGTCGCCAGATCAAAAATGGATTTCGTTTTTGGCAGTACCAACAGCTTCTTTGTCAGCGGATAGTAATACACTTTGCTTAATTCGATCAGACGGCAATCGTTTTGAAACAGTAGATCAAATGTTATTAAACACACAATGGTTCAAATGGGCGCCATCAAAAAATACATTAGCCTATATTGAAGGCAGCGGGAGAGTTGCTTTAGAGAATAAGCATTTAAAAATAAAAGAATTGCCGGCTCTCCAGCAAAATACATTTACTCCAAAAGGCTATGTTGATTGGGATTTCACATGGAAGAACGATAATGTAATTATCGTTTCAAGGGCAAAGGAAGCAGAGCTATCGGTCCCTCTAGAAAAAAGACCACTACCATCTTTATATGCAGTAAATAGTATAAACGATGAACAAAATCAAATTACAAAGCCATCAAATAGCCAAGGCGATTATAACCCTATTTTTATTAAGAAGAGCAACCAATTAATGTGGCTCCGTTCAAATCGTAAGAAAGCTGATGTATGGCTTGCTCATAGCGATGGGAAATATGAAAAGAAGTGGATTGAAAATATAGATGTGCCAGAGTGGTATTATGAGAAATGGAATTGGGAAGATGTCGTTTCGGTTAAAGACGAGTAAAAAAACCTGCCTAAAATATAATTTTTAGGCAGGTTTTTCAATGTTATTTATGTGTTTTATTTGGCTTTTTTTTCGCGGGGTTCCCGTTTCCTTGGCGCTTTCTATTTTGTTCATCTTTTGCTTGTTTTTCATGTAATGTATCTAAAAAATCATTTGAGTTACTCATTTTTATATCTCTCCTTTTTTCATTGCGTCCTAGTTACTATAACCATTTAGGAGGAAAATCATGAGATAAAAGTTAAGCGCTTAGTTTTCTTCGGTAGTATAAGTAAAATAGTCCATACTTGAGACTCCCACGACTAAAGTCGCAAGCCCGAATCCTTACGGATTTACGGGTGGGATTCTTGAATGACTAAGCGTTCGCAATCCATTTCTGCTTTGAACAGCCTTCAAGATAAGGGCATCTCATTGCCCCTCCTAAACCAGACCATAAAGGTGCTTAGGCTACCATCAATCACAGTTGCGCAGCGAATATTCATCGCTCCAACGATATCACGATGTGTCTTAAACCCACATGGACACTTATATTTTCTATCTTGAGCCTTATTCTTTTTAGCACATTTCGGACAACTTTGACTTGTATAAGCTGGATTCACATATTCAATCTGAATACCAGCTATCGTTGCTTTATAGGCAATAAATTGTGCCAAACGATAGAATGACCAAGTGTGTAGATTTTTTTCGTTTTTACGGCTTGTTCTTGCCGTCTGTCTTATATTCGTTAGTTGTTCTAATCGAATGACAGAAATACGATTTGCAATCGCAAAATTAATAATTGCACGACTTATTTTGTGATCTTTATCTTGCATCCATCTTTGCTCTTTATCATCCATTCGCCGAATGGCTTTCACCTTTTTGTCTTTTCCTAACTTCTTACGAACACTACGAAACTTACGCTTCTTATATTTATTGTGCCTACCACTCCCAAAGAAACGAACCTTATCATCATCTGTGATTGCTACCGCGGGGACCTTGAGACCTAAGTCTACGCCTAAAATTTTCGTTCCTGTCCTTTTATTGATAGGAAGTGTGACAGATATTTGGGCTATCCATTTATTCGATTTCTTTGTGATGCGAAGTGTACCTAATTTATGTTTTAACAGATTCAGATTACGATTGTTTTTATCACTTAATAAAGCCCGGATTTTTACACGAGTCGACTTTCCATTTACCTTAAATGGGATTGAAATATAAGTAGGTTCAAATGAATAATTTTGATTGTTCCATACACAAACAGGTCTCTTTAGAATTGGGATGATTTTATAATGGCTTTTCTTTACTTTTGTAGCAAACAAACTTTTCGCATCTTTAATCGCTTGATTTTTCACTGCACTTGGGATATTTGCTTCAATATTTTTTGTGCTTTTTTTCGTACTTTTCTTTGCTTCCACCATTTCCGATACAAGTGTATTTATAACTTTTATATATTCTTGACTGCTTTGTTCCAATAAACAGATTTGTCCTTTTGTTGGAATCAATTTCACTTTCACTGTTAGGGTCTGTGACATACGTTTCATCCCCTTGTTTTTTTGATTTTCAACATCGTGTTCATCTGATACATTTCTAGCAATCATAACAAAATCAGAACGTGTTTATAAACTTTACAACTGCATGAAACGAGGAGATCTTCCTCTCAAACACTTTGAAATATTCTTCTATCATCATTTATTCTAGTTATATCATTTATTTTCGAAAGATTCCAATAAAACTCCGAAGAAACCACCTATACTTTGGATACTTAAAGTACCACGAACCTTGCGATTTTTAGTGGTACTCCGTATCCAACCTCACTTTCATCCCATGCCTAAAGGCGATGGGCTTTCTTGTTCGGGAAAAGCTGTAATGAATAATATAAGTAAAACTTGTAACTCTACATTTTCTTTTAAAATAGTTGCGACAGAATATGGTAAGTAAGGTGATGTATCGCTCGTTCCTAAACCTAACCATTTGTTTAAGAGGTTAATGATACAAAATATGAAAACACCAGACCAGCTTGCGATAATTGCTTTTTGCTTAATTTTTGTTTCACGCTCATCATCTGTAATCCAAGGATTAGCAGTTTTATCACTATTAAGAAAGCCATTTATGTATCCCCATATGATCATGCCGATAAAGAGGATAATCCATTTCATATTTGTAATCCTCCTCTTCTTGTAAAAAGTATTTTATATATAATCGTAATGTTTTCCAAATATTGATGGCAAATACTTTTTACATCCTGCTTTTTAAAATAGCAGGAGTAAAGAAAAAAATAGGGAAGAAATATGTGAGACTATTTCCTAGTGAGAGGAAGAGGAGAATGAAACTTGTCTTTGTTCGGCATGGTGAAGGTGAGCATACGAAAGATGTACCATTAAGTTTACAAGCGGTGAATCCGCAATTGACGGGCGTGGGAAAGAAGCAGGCTAAATTGCTTCAGTGCGATATACCATTACAAGAAAAGGATATATTAATCGCTAGTCCTACACGTCGAACTTTACAAACTGCAACAATATGGGGTGCGGAAGTTGCTTGTCAAAAAATTGTTCACCCATATATATCCCCGCGTATTTTTCCTTATCGGGAATCCGCCAAAACATTGCCGTGCGATCAATTGTTAGATCGAAAGATAATAAAAAAATTATTTCCGCATTTTTTGTTAGAAGAAAGTACAAATGAATTGTTATGGAATGAGGGAGTCAATATCATCTCGGAGATGGAATTTCAACAAATAGTAGATGAATTTCTGCACTGGTGCTATCAGTTAAAAACAGAAAAAATTTGTATCGTTTCACATGATGGAACAATTACAGCGTATAGGCAATATTTACATAAAGTCGCTTTAACTAGAGCTGATTTTTTGAAAGAAACGGGTATATATGAAATGGACTTATAGGAGTAGGATTTGTAATGGAAGAGTTAGGAGAAGATGTGTATGACTTAAATGAGCAGAGAGTATACTTTAACGTAGCGAAAATTAAGTAATATGCAAAATTGCATATTACACATATTTTAAATGGTTGGTGTAAGTTTGGGGAGTTGAAACTAGTAGAATTCATTTTACATAATGATGCAAAATCGCATGTTAGATAGATAGATTATGTAGATGGAAATGTAGCACTTATATTTACAATACGCTTATTTTACGGGTTTATTAACCATAAAAAACGTTAGAAGAGGCTTTTCAAGAAGCAAGAGTAATCGATGAGGAGACGCATACATTTCGATTATATAAATAGCATGAAACACATTTGTTCTATATTCGAATAAATGTGTTTCACATTTAACTCACAGTTTTTTTACATTTTATTCAATGAAAATGATTATCACCTGTGGTATGATATGTTCAAGTTTTTACAGGTAATAAAAGTTACTATATAAACGTTAGTTTTTAATGTTTAATATGTATGTCACAAATTATTCATAATTAACGTTTGAAAAATAAGTTACTAATGTTATTATATTATCTGTAACTGACTTAATTACACCTTTAGGAGGAAGATATGGTTATTCAATTTTTAAGAGAAAACAAAGCAGTTTCTTTTGTATTAGCAGTAATTCGAGTATATCTTGGTTACACATGGTTAATGGCTGGAATCGGTAAACTACAAGGAAAAGGATTCGATGCAACGGGTTATTTACAAGGTGCAATTGAAAAATCTAAAGGAGCACAACCGGCTGTTCAATCTTGGTGGGCATCATTTTTACAAGAATTTGCAATTCCAAATGTAGATCTGTTTAATACACTTGTAACATGGGGAGAAATTTTAGTTGGAATTGGTTTAATTGTAGGCTGTTTAACAAAAACAGCGGTCTTTTTTGGTCTTTTAATGAACTTTTCTTATATGTTTAGTGGGTCAATTGGTGTGAACCCTGAGATGGTTATCTTATCTATGTTCGTTCTTGTTTCCGGTATGAATGCTGGGAAATTTGGAATGGATGGTTTCGTTATCCCGAAAGTATTGGGATCAAAAACTCAAAATCGTCAAAAGCAAGCTGCTTAATATATGAAAACGGGTATCTCAAAATGAGATACCCGTTTATTTTTCAGCATTTATAGGATTTTTCTCGAAGAAATCTTTTACATACCCTACAAATTCTTGTGGCTCTTGACGAAATGGAG
This sequence comes from Bacillus sp. NPDC057893, assembly GCF_042796455.1. Classification (NCBI taxonomy): domain Bacteria; kingdom Bacillati; phylum Bacillota; class Bacilli; order Caryophanales; family Bacillaceae; genus Bacillus; species Bacillus sp. NPDC057893. Next base: position 512,894 of record NZ_JBHVNG010000001.1, read on the forward strand.
CATGATAACCTTTTTCAATAATATGGAAAGTGCTATTTTTTAAGAATTGATGATAAGTTTCTCCCTCTTTCCAAGAAACGCTACTATCATTTTTTCCCCATATAATTAAAGTTGGTTGTTTTATTTCATTTGCATTGATTTGAAGACGTCTAGGCCACAACTTCATTTTATTATAATGTTCCTCATCATTGCGCTTGAATTTAACTTTGCTCTCATCATAATCTGCAATAGAAGAAATGGCACTTAAATCAGTCGACAACGTTGGTTTTGGTGAACCTTGTTTATTAACGAACGTATGAGGGCCGCCTGTAGCATCAGTTAAAATAAGGTGGGTAACCGCTTCAGGGTATAAATATGTTAAATTAAGAGAAATTTCTCCGCCCATCGAATGTCCCAGTATTGCGAATGAGTCATACCCTAGTTTTTTCATTAACTTATAATACAAATTTGCATGAGTTGGGAAAGAATAATAAAAATCCATCGGCTTAGAGGAACGTCCGAACCCTAAAACATCAACAGAAATAATTGTATGATCTTTTGCTAAATCTGAGTAAATCTTTTGAAAACCATCGGATGATCCTCCAAATCCATGGATCATAAGTAAAGGTGGTTTTTCATCACCAATCTTTTTAAAGTAAATCGTTTGACCATCTATCTCTACCATTTTTTCCTCGGTAGCTAGTTTCGCTGTAATTGTATTTTTAACTTGTTTTACTTGTTCTACTGGCTTTTCTGCTGCACTACATCCTACTAATAGTGTAAGAGTAAGACAACCTACCATAAAATAGCTAAATCGCTTCAATTAGGTGTCTCCTTTCTAACATAACGCTGCATCTATCATAGCAAATAGCATATTACGATTTCCAGGAAGTTGATTACCATTCTTTATCATAAGAGGTGAAAGGAGCGTTTCCTGGAAATTTGCTGTTTGAAGAAATTGGCGGAAAATGAATTGTGAATGCGGAACATCAATGCGTATTGTCCCATTCCACGATTTACAAATCATTTCTAATAACTGAATAGAGTCTTTTTCTTTTTTTGAAATAAGTGGAGTGATACATAGTACATCTCCTTTTTGTATGCATAAAGCAAAAGCATCTATTTGATTATCCCGTTCTATTTTAAAGGAGTAAGTTGCTCTCGATAGTAGTGATGAATAAAGCTTAGAACGATATGCACCAGTCGTAGTTTCATCAAGAGAAATTAGAGATTGAACATCCGTCTGCTGAATTTGTTTTATGGGAACAAAATTTGTATTTTTGTAAGTCGCTTGTTTTTCGAAACGATGAATGGTTGTTATTGATTGAAATCCATAAGATTCATATAAGGATTCACCAGCTTTTGTTGCAATGAGCGTAATAGGGAGCGATGGATGAGTTACTTTTAAGCTATTGTTTAACAAAATACGGCCAATTCCTTTTCTTTGAAAATCAGGATGCACGATTAACATACCGATAGAAGAAAATCCAGGGGCAAATGAAAAGACGCCGCCCGCTGCAATAAGTTTATTCTCATGTACATAGCCAAAAATTGTGCCAATGGAAAGGTACATATGGAATTGCTCTTTCATAAAAATCTCATGCTGTAACCACCCGACTGATTTGCAAAGAGAGAGTAAATCTGGAATGGAAGATTCGTCTAGTTTTACTGTTTTCATAAAGTTCACCATATTTCTATTTAAATTAGAAAAAATAAGAATAATATTACGAAATGTAAAATAATAGGTTCGTATTAAAAGAAATCCAACATGTTTATATTTTTCTTTGTAAAGGGGAGTATGCTTGATATGAAAAGACAAACTTATACAAATTATAACTGAAATTTACATAAGTTAACAAAAAATTTACATATAACTCATTTTCTCTTAACAGTCTTCTATTAAATTTGATAGTGGGAAATGAATAACCTAATTAGGGGGACAAGACAGTGAAAAAGTTTGTAAAAAAAGCATGGCCATTTGCAGTTGTGGCGTCGTTAGCAGTTACTTCGGTAGCAACATGGAATTTTACGCGTTCTAGTGAGGTTAATGCGGATGAGAACGGAAACAATGCAAAAATTAAAAATGTCATTGTATTAATTGGGGATGGTATGGGGCCTTCATATATGACAGCTCATCGTTATATGAAAGATAATCCAAAAACATTTGAGATGGAATCTACAGAATTTGATAAGCATCTTGTAGGAACACAAAAAACATATCCAGAAGATGAACATGAAAATATTACAGACTCTGCATCGGCAGCTACTGCGATGTCAGCAGGTATAAAAACATATAATGCAGCTATTGCAGTAGATAATGATAAAGCTGAAGTGAAAACAGTATTGGAGCAAGCGAAAGAAAAAGGGAAGTCAACGGGACTCGTTGCAACTTCTGAAATTACGCATGCAACACCAGCTGCATTCGGTGCACATGATATTAGTCGTAAAAATATGGATGCAATTGCAAATGATTACTTTGATGAGAAAATTAAAGATAAGCATAAAATAGATGTTATGCTTGGCGGTGGCGTAAATAACTTTGTTAGAAAAGACCGAAATCTTACAGAAGAATTTAAGAAGTCTGGTTATAGTTATGTAACAGATCGTAATCAATTATTAAATGATAAAAGCGATCAAGTTCTTGGTTTATTTGCACCAGGTGGTTTAGATAAAATGATTGATCGTACTGACAAAACACCTTCATTAGAAGAGATGACAAATGCAGCGATTGAGCGCTTGAACAAAAATAAAAATGGTTTCTTCTTAATGGTCGAAGGTAGTCAAATTGATTGGGCTGGACATGATAATGATATTGTCGGTGCAATGAGTGAAATGGAAGACTTCGAAAAAGCGTTTAAAGCAGCAATTGAGTTTGCGAAAAAAGATAAGAACACATTAGTTGTTGCAACTGCAGACCATGCTACTGGCGGATTATCTTTAGGTGCGAATGGTGAGTATAATTTTAAAGTAGATCCGATTAAAGCTGCGAAACGTACGCCAGACTTTATGGCAAATGAGATTGTAAAAGGTGCAAATGTAGAAGAAACATTGAAAAAGTATATTGATCTACAATTAACACCAGAAGAAATTAAAGCTGTAAATGATATAGCTCCATCAAAAGATGTAACAAAGATTGATAATGCAATTGAAGATATCTTCAATAAGCGTTCGGTTACAGGTTGGACAACGGGTGGACATACAGGTGAAGATGTGAACGTATATGCATTCGGACCAGGTAAATACGTATTCTCTGGCGTTCAAGAGAATACAAATATAGCTAAACGTGTCTTTGACATTGTTGGCGGCGGCGACCCGAATAAAGGAAGACGCTAATTATAAATGAAAGTGAGGCGAAATGCCTCACTTTTCTTTTTAGGAGATGGAAAGATGAGATTTTTTTTAGGGAAATTAAGATTCCTTCTAGTATTTGTATTATTGCTAGTTGGGTGTCAATCTCAAGAGAATAATATAGAACAAAAATCTGCTGAAAAAACTGAGGAAAAGGTACATATAACGAAAGAAGAAGAGAAATCCATTCAAGATGTTATTGAGGCATTTGTACGGACGACGAATGAAAAAAATCTTGCTGAACATATGGAGTTATTTTCAAAGAAGATGCCTAGTGCTGAAGACTTAAAAACACAAAAGGAAGCGGCATTTCAGAAGGGAAATAAGAAAATAGAATTAGAACATATGAATATGAAAGCTCGTAAAGGTGGGCTTGTTATTGTTGAAACGGCGGAAAAAGAAGTAGATGGAGGGGTTACTCTTCAGAAGAAAATGCAGTACGCACTTGGAAAAGAAGAAGAAGGGTGGAAGATTGAAGAGGTTCGTACGATAGAGAAGAAATAAAAAAAGGTTCTCATAGGAGAGAACCTTTTTATAGTGGTAATAAAATTTGATTTGAACATGCTTCAATGTCATCAATATCTTGACGGATTGTTGCCATCTTATTATCGAGGTCTTCAGCTTTCATAGCAGCGTCATGTAGTTCATCTTTCAAATAGTCAGGTATATTTCCTTCATATTTGTAGTAAAGTTTATGTTCTAAACTTGCCCAAAAGTCCATGGCAAGTGTACGTAATTGAATTTCTGCAAAGACATCTTTCGTACCAGAATTTAGTGACAATGGATATTTTATTATCATATGCAAACTTTTATAGCCATTTCCTTTTGGATTAGCAATATAATCTTTTACTTCTACAATTTCCATGTCTCCACGATTTTCAATAACTTTTTTTAAATGATAAATATCTTCTACAAAGCAACATGTAATACGGATGCCAATAATATCTTGTAATTGTGTTTGAGCATTTTCAACTGTTGGTGATAAGTTTTTACGCTCAAGCTTTCTAATGATACTTTCGGGTTGTTTAAGTCTTGTTTTTATATGTTCAAACGGGTTGTAGTCTTCTAAAAATTGAGCTTCCCGGTTCATAATTTCAAATTTAGTTTTTAACTCTTCTAAAGCGAATGTATAAGGTAATACAAAAGCTTTCCAGTAGTTAACGGTTGATTGATTATATTCCATTTATATACACACCTTTTCTTATTTACAAGTGAAGTTGTTACTATACTAAACACCAAATCATGTAGGCGCAAGCAGCAAATGATGAGATCATAAAGCGATATTTAGTTTTCATCTTTTCAACCCCTTTCAAATGAAATTATATATGAATAAACGTCATGGTTAGTAATTTCATTATGTACAATTCTTATAGTAATAGATTCATGTGAAATTCGTATGAACTAATTGTTGCAGCTTTTTGTCTTTTTGCTAATGACTTTTGGTTTTGTTTGTTATAATTACCTTAAATTGTAATAAGGGAGAGGGTATGATGAATCCAAAAGATAAAGAAAGAAAAGAGCAAGTGGCTCATATTATTGAAATTCCAGATGAATATAGGCTTGTTGTAGATGATCAAGAAGGAGTGGATGATCCTCATCATTTATTATGGTGGGGGCATAAAGAGGATGAGGAGAAACAGATACAAATTTCATTAAATAGGCATACAGGTAATCTATTTGAATTCAGGATAGATGATGAAAATTATTTTTCGAGTGATAAAGAAGTGATAGAGGAAAATAAGGCAAGAGAGATTGCAAATGTATTTATAAAAAAATATGTGGAAGAAAGATTAGAATTTTATACATATGTGTCAATTAAGGATGACTGGCGTGGTTGGAAAGAAATAAATTATATGCAGGAAGTGAATGGATATCCATTGCCGGATACAGGATGTGTTGTGCGAGTTCATCCTTCAGGTAATGTTGTGAATTTCCGTTATAACGGAGGGAAAAGTATACAGGAAAAACCGTTATGGCCAATTGAAATTGTTGATGAGAGCACAGTTTTAGATAACCTCAAGGCTAGACAAGATATAAGACTTGTATTTGCTGATTTAACATACTCCTCATGTGAATATGAAAGTGGAGAAGAAGTAAAAGGGTACCATCTTGTGTATGAGCCAGAACCTAGTCATGCGTTTATTGATGCAAGTACAGGTAAAGATTTGTTTGGCCGAGATCATTATAAATTGCCTCCAACTGTAGCTGTTGAAAAACCGAAAAAAGGTAGCAGGCAAGATGATATATTCGATTTATTTGACTGGGATAAAGAAAGTTTTACAAAAGTAGCTGAGACGGAAAATGAAGATGGAATAAGGATGAAATTTGTTCCGAAAGAGGAATTACAAAAACAGAAAGAAGAAAAGAATCCATATTTAATGAATGAATTCTTTAAAAAGCATTTACCGATGTTAAAATATAATAATTTAGTTGGCATTACGATTGATAAATCAACCAATGAATTAATTGGTTTTATAAAACTGACAGACGATAAAGAAGTAAAACAAATACTGTCTAGAGAGGAATGTTTACAAAAAGTACTTCAATTTCTAGAACGAGTTATTCCAGATATCACACAATATCTTCGTCTTTGGGAAGAACGTGAAGAAGCAGAAGATGGGATTGAAAGATTTACCTTTTCCGTATATGTGAATGGTATTCCAGCAGAGTATAACCAATTTAGGGTTAATATCAATACAGAAAATGGTGCTGTGATGCACTATTCAGGAGAATCTAGCAACATTATAAAAGAATTACTTACATATGAAACAACACCGAAAGTAACAAAAGAAAAAGCGTTAGAAATATACAAAGAGGCCATCCGAGTTAAATTAGAATGGTATATAGATAATGATGCAGAGGAAACGGTATATCAATTACTGTATAAACAAACGACGGATGAAAATCATAAAGAACCCTTCGAGTGTAGTCGAGGAATTCGTTATATTGATGCCCACACTGGGGAAAAGATTTGGAGTAAATAAGTCTTTAAATAGGGAAAAAGGTCTTCGAGAGAAGACCTTTTTTAGAAAGAATAATTATTCTTCGCATGTATCAATTTTGTATAACCACTTCTGTACACTAGCTGGTGGTCCTTCTGTTCTCCACTTTGTTGTACACATTCCGCAAGAACAGTGAACTTTCCCTTTTGCAAAAATACCGACAATTTCAGGAGTATATCCCCATGCGTGTTTTGCAATATTCATCTTTCGGCGCATTGTACGCTGACGTTGGTGTCTTGTATAAGCACGTGTTCTTTCAAATTTCATATTTGTAATCCCTCCTTGTAGTACAAGCAGCTTGCAAGAGCGTACAAGGAGTTCATCTCTTACAAGGTACTCGGGTACAAGAAGGTAATAAAATGTTTCACATTTTACCCTCCTATCTTTTGTTTAAGTATACGTAACGAAGCTTTGTGCGACAAATATCATGCTTAAAAACATGTTGGAATGATATCGTACAGGCACAAACAACCTCATGCCCACATACACATAGTAAAGACCACTATTTTGGCGGAGGTGAAAGGTTTGAGTCTATTCGCCGCAATTGGATATATGGTTCGAGAAGTGTTTGTATTTGTTTCTTATGTGAAGAACAATGCGTTCCCGCAGCCGTTATCATCAGATGATGAGAGAAAGTACTTAGAGTTAATGGAGCAAGGTGATGCTCAAGCGAGAAATCTTTTAATTGAACATAATTTACGGCTTGTAGCTCATATTGTTAAGAAATTCGAAAACACCGGTGAAGATGCAGAAGATTTAATTTCAATTGGTACCATTGGGCTTATTAAAGCGATTGAAAGCTATTCAGCAGGGAAAGGAACTAAGCTTGCAACATATGCAGCGCGCTGTATCGAAAATGAAATTTTGATGCATTTACGTGTGCTGAAGAAAACGAAAAAAGACGTTTCACTTCATGATCCAATCGGGCAAGATAAAGAGGGTAATGAAATATCGCTTATTGATATATTAAAATCAGAATCTGAAGATGTAATTGATATGATTCAGCTTAGTATGGAGTTAGAAAAAATTAAAGAGTATATCGATATTTTAGATGAACGAGAGAAAGAAGTAATTGTGAAGCGTTTTGGACTTGGGCTTGATAAAGAGAAAACACAGAGGGAGATTGCGAAGGCACTCGGTATTTCAAGAAGCTACGTATCGCGAATTGAAAAGCGTGCTTTAATGAAAATGTTCCACGAATTTGTGCGGGCTGAGAAAGAGAAAAAAGCAAAAGAATAATGTATATTGTAGGCAGCTACACTTTAAAAGTGGCTGCTTTTCTTTCGGGAAAACGGAAAGAAAACGAGCTGCTCTCAGAAGAAATACATGTTCACTGTTGAAAATGGCGGGTTCTATCTGTAATATTAGAAGGTGCTAAACAATTTAAGAATAAAAATTATACTTAGTTTTTCTTCGTGTATAACGAGACGGCTCCATTCTATATGTGGGAATAAGAACCAATTTTACATATGATATAGAGAGAAAAGAAGGGGAAACTAAAGTTATAGGCTGATTAGGAGGTTTCGTAATTTGCGACGGACATTATATCGACTTATGATCGAACTTACAAATGGTCGTTTTACTTCTTATATATTACGTAAATTTGCACAATCTCGTTTGAGCTCTATCATTATTCCATCGTATGCGAAAGTTTTTCAAATTAATCAAGATGAGATGGAAAAGGGTTTGAAGGAATATCGAACATTGCATGATTTATTTACACGTAGGCTAAAAGAAGAAAAGCGTAGTATTGATACTGATGCATCGAGTATCGTTAGTCCTGTTGATGGTGTTTTTGCTGATCAAGGTCCTATTGAGGATACAAAAACATTCGATATAAAAGGAAAGCGTTATTCAATTGTGGATATGCTAGGTAATGAAGAGCGTGCAAAGCGATATGCAGGTGGTACATATATGGTAATTTATTTGAGTCCAAGTCATTATCATCGTATTCATAGTCCGCTCTCTGGCTCTGTGACTGAAAGATTTGTACTCGGCAGAAAATCATATCCGGTAAATGCAGCGGGTATGGAGTATGGGAAAGAACCATTGTCAAAAAATTATCGCTCTGTTACAGAAGTAAATAGTGAAGGCGAACATATGGCGCTTGTAAAAGTAGGTGCTATGTTTGTTAATAGTATCGAGCTCCTTCATGAAAGAAGTACTGTTCAAAAAGGTGAAGAGATGGCATACTTTACATTTGGCTCAACAGTTGTTTTATTATTTGAAAAAGATATGATTGAAGCAGTGCAGGAATTGACAAGTGGGCAAGAGCTGCGTCTTGGTGAAAAAATTGCAACCCGAGTATCTCATAAGTAAAGAAAAGATTTTATAATATACTTATGAAGCTCTAATTAAGAAATGTGGACAAAGATGCTTGATGAAGAAATCCCCTAGATGGGAGTACTTGTTTATTCGAGAGCCATCGCAGGATGGCTCTTTTTACAGGTCAATCAGCAATCTATATGTACTCAAGAAGATTTGACGAGCTTGTCCTCTAACGAGCGTCTAATAATTTCTTGTTTTATAAGTAAAATGAAGTCGGGATTTAATTTTAGTTCTTTTGCTTTATAATAAGACTCAGTGAGTAAATCAGTAGATAGCTGTTCCATATGTTTTGTTTTCAAGGTGAGTCACCTCCTAATAATATAAGGATTGATTCGTTGTTGCATTTAATGTACCAAAAAAATATGACAGTCACAAACAAGAGGTTATCCACATACCTCAGTGGATAAAATGTGTATAGATTGTTAGTAAATTCCGAATTGACTGAAAAATTAGTGTGGAAAGTGTGTACAAGTTTATCCACAGGTTATTTATCGAAAAATGCTGTCGAAAAATTTTATGAAAAATCCTCAAAGAGGTGAAAGAAATTGAAGTTATTTTTACCAAATGAATATGTGAAAAATGTATATCATGTTCAACCAGAAGATTTGAAAAAACGTGGAATTAAGGGAGTTATTACTGATTTAGATAACACTTTAATTGAATGGGATCGTCCAAACGCAACACCACAGCTTGAAGAGTGGTTTTTGAAAATGAAAGAAAATGATATTCAAGTAACGGTCGTTTCAAATAATAACGAGCAACGCGTTAAAGACTTCGCTGACCCATTAGGTATTCCGTTTATTCATAGTGCGCGCAAACCGTTTGTTCGCGCATTTAAGCGTGCGATACACGAGATGCACCTGCAGCCAGACGAAGTTGTAGTAATTGGAGATCAGTTACTAACGGATGTGCTCGGCGGGAATCGTGTGGGACTTCATACAATTTTAGTTGTACCGGTAGCGCAAACGGACGGATTGGTGACACGCTTTAATCGAAAAATTGAACGAAGAATTATGAGAAACATGAAGAAAAAAGGCTTAATTAATTGGGAGGAATAAAGTTTGACTGAAATAATTAAATGTATTGGTTGCGGTGTAGAAATTCAAACAGAAAATAAAAATGAAATAGGATACGCTCCTGCATCATCTTTAGAGAAGGAACAAGTAATTTGTCAACGTTGTTTTCGTTTGAAACATTATAACGAAATTCAAGATGTATCTTTAACAGACGATGATTTCCTTCGTATTTTGAACGGAATTGGACAATCGGAAGCATTAGTGGTCAAAATCGTAGACATTTTCGATTTCAATGGTAGCTGGTTACCGGGCTTACATCGTTTTGTAGGGAATAATAAAGTATTACTTGTTGGGAATAAAGCTGACTTAATTCCAAAGTCAGTTAAGCATGATAAAGTAAAACATTGGATGCGCTACAGTGCAAAGCAACTTGGTTTAAAACCAGAAGATGTCTTTTTAATTAGTGCAGCTAAAGGACAAGGAATCGCTGAACTTGCTGATGCAATTGAGCATTACCGTGAAGGTAAAGATGTTTATGTTGTTGGATGTACGAATGTTGGTAAATCAACATTTATTAATCGTATGATTAAAGAATTTAGTGATGAGACTGAGAATGTAATTACAACATCACATTTCCCAGGAACAACACTTGATTTAATTGATATTCCATTAGATGAAACATCCTCTTTATACGATACACCAGGTATTATTAATCATCATCAAATGGCGCATTATGTTGGGAAACAAAGCTTAAAGCTTATTACACCGACTACAGAAGTTAAGCCAATGGTATTCCAATTAAATGAAGAACAAACATTATTCTTTGGTGGATTAGCACGATTTGATTATGTAAGTGGAGGCCGTCGTGCATTTACTTGTCATTTCTCAAACCGTTTAACAATCCATCGTACAAAGCTTGAAAAGGCTAATGAATTGTACGAAAGACACGCTGGAGAATTATTGAATCCACCGACACCAGAAGAATTAGAAAATATGCCTGAGTTTGTGAAATATGAATTTAATATTCGTGAGCCAAAAACGGATGTTGTATTCTCTGGATTGGGCTGGGTTACTGTAAATGAATCAGGAGCGAAAATTGTTGCTCATGTACCAAAGGGAGTAAGTGTTTCATTACGTAAATCTTTAATTTAATATGGAGAGGGATTTATGAAACAATTATATGGTGTAATCGGAAATCCAATTGGACATTCATTATCACCCGTTATGCATAACGATGCATTTGAACACTTGAATATGGATGCCCATTACCATGCGTTTCTTGTAGAAGAAGAAGCGCTAGGGGAAGCAGTAAAAGGTTTGAAAGCATTAGGTATTTCAGGATTTAATGTAACGACTCCACATAAAGTTGCAATTATGGAGTACTTGGATGAGGTTGCCCCGTTAGCAAGGCAAATCGGTGCGGTAAATACAGTAGTTCATCGAGATGGAAAATTGATTGGGTATAATACAGATGGAATTGGTTTTGTTCGTGCCCTGCAGTCAATTAGTGAAGATCCACTTCAAGAGAAACGTATTTTATTAATCGGTGCAGGTGGTGCTAGTCGAGCTATTTACTTCTCACTTGCAGATGTAGGTGTGAAAGAAATTGATATTGCTAATCGTACGAGAGATAAGGCGGAAAATCTTATCGCTGGGAGCATGGCAAATGTTAATTCACATGCTCTATCGTTAGAATGTGCAGCAGAAAATCAAGGGGAATATGATATTATCATCCAAACAACAACGATAGGTATGCATCCACATGTTGCGTATACGCCGCTGGAAATTCGTTCATTGAAACAAGGAACGATTGTTTCTGATATTATTTATAATCCATTTGAGACGAAAATTTTAGGCGATGCGAAAGAACAAGGTGCAATAATTCAAAATGGAATCGATATGTTCGTTTATCAAGGTGCACTTGCATTTGAAATGTGGACAGGGTGTGTGCCGAATATTGATAGAATGAAACAATTAGTAATGAGAGAGCTTGGAGGCTAATTATATGTTAACAGGAAAACAAAAAAGATTTTTACGTGCAAAGGCACATCATTTAACACCGATTTTTCAAGTTGGAAAAGGTGGCGTGAATGAAAATATGGTGAAACAAATTGGAGAAGCATTAGAAGTTCGTGAACTATTTAAAGTGAGCGTATTACAAAACTGTGAATTTGATCGTAGTGAAGTTGCAGAAGAGCTTGCACAAGGTGCACGAGCTGAAATCGTTCAAGTAATCGGAAGCACAATTGTTTTATACAAAGAATCAAGAGAAAATAAGCAGATTAGGCTTCCTCGATAAAAGATATACGTGAGTTATTTCGTAGTGGACGCTTGATATGTAGAAAGCGAAACCAATTGAACTTTTATTAACAGTGGGCTCTCTTCGAATATGTATGGGGAGAGTTGCTGTATGTAAAAGGAAGGAGCGTTTCTTTTGAGAAAAATTGGCATTATTGGTGGCACGTTTGATCCGCCTCATAATGGGCATTTGTTAATTGCAAATGAAGTGTATCATGCTTTAGGGTTGGAAGAGGTATGGTTTTTGCCGAATCAAATTCCACCGCACAAGCAAGGACGTAACATTACGAGTGTGAAAAGTCGATTAAACATGCTGCAAATAGCGACTGAGGAAGAAGCATACTTTTCAATTTGTTTAGAAGAGCTAGACAGAGAAGGCCCATCGTATACATACGACACTATGGTACAATTAACGGAGAAGTATCTGGATGTGCAGTTTCACTTTATTATTGGCGGAGACATGGTTGAGTACTTGCCGAAGTGGTATAACATTGAAAAGTTACTTAAGCTTGTGACTTTCGTTGGAGTTGCAAGACCAGGTTATACATTACATACGCCTTATGATATCGTAAAAGTGGAAATTCCGGAGTTTGCAGTTTCTTCTTCTCTGTTACGGGAGAGATATATGACGAAGAAAACGTGCAAATATTTACTCCCTGAAAAAGTACAGGTATATATCGAGAGGAATGGGTTGTATGATTCGTGAGGAAGCACTTAGTATTGTCAAACAACAAATGCATGAAAAACGTTATATACACACGATTGGTGTAATGGAAACAGCGATTGAACTTGCCCGGTTATATGGTGTAGATGAGAAAAAGGCAGAGACGGCTGCTATATTTCACGATTATGCAAAATGTAGAGCGATTCCAGAAATGGAAGAGATTATTAAGAGAGAAGCTTTGCCGAAGGATCTACTGCACTATAACAAAGAGTTATGGCATGCACCTGTTGGGGCATACTTAGTAGAAAAAGAAGTAGGCATTACTGATCTTGAAATTCTACAAGCTATTACATATCATACAAGTGGTCATGAAAAAATGACAATGTTAGATAAAGTTATTTATGTAGCAGATTACATTGAACCAGGACGTAAGTTTCCTGGTGTGGAAGAAGCGAGGAAACTCGCATATAAAGATATAAATCAAGCTTTACTGTTTGCTTTAAAGCGAACAATTCAATTTTTAATGGAAAAAGATCAAACGATTTATCCATTAACATTCCAAACATATAATGCAGTTATCAAGGAGGAAATTAATAAATGAAAGATAAAGAGTTATTAGTATTAGCGGCAAAAGCAGCTGATGATAAGAGAGCAGAAGATATGGTTGTACTAAATATGCAAGGTATTTCACCGATTGCAGACTATTTTATTATTTGTCACGGAAATTCAGATAAGCAAGTACAAGCAATTGCACGTGAAATTAAAGCGAAGGCACATGAGTTCGAAATTAACGTACAACGTATGGAAGGCTTTGATGAAGCGCGTTGGGTTTTAGTAGACCTTGGTGATGTGGTTGCTCATGTATTCCATAAAGATGAGCGTAATCACTATAATTTAGAGCGTCTATGGGGCGATGTGCCGCGTGAAGATATTGCAGATGAGCTAGATCAATGAAATACGAACAATTTGCTTTGCTGTATGACGAACTGATGAATGATGTCCCTTATGATAAATGGGTGGAATTCACAGAGGAAAGTTTGCAACAGGCATCTATGAAAGAGGCAAAAATTCTTGACGTAGCATGTGGAACTGGTAACGTAACACTTCCGCTTGTACGAAAAGGTTATGATTTAATTGGTGTAGATCTTTCGGAAGAAATGTTAACTGTCGCACAGCAAAAATTGGGGGGAGAAGGTTATTTTATTCCTTTTTACCAACAAGACATGAGAGAGCTCGATGTTCCTGGTGAATTTGATTGTGTGACAATCTTTTGTGACTCATTAAATTACGTATTGCAAGAAGATGGGGTGCAAGAAACATTTAGAAGAGTTTTCCACCATTTACGTCAGGATGGCTTGTTTTTATTCGATGTACACTCTTTATATAAAATACATCACGTATTTCAAAATGAAACATATACAGTGAACGGCGAAGAAATATCACTTATTTGGAACTGCTTCCCAGGAGAAGAATCAGATAGTGTGGAACATGATTTGACATTCTTTGTACAAGATTCAGAAGAAGATGTGTACCATCGTTTTGACGAATGTCACGTGCAGCGTGCATATTCGGTTGAAGTGTTAACAAAATGGCTTGAAGAAGCTGGATTTACAGTACTTCGCGTCACAGGTGACTTTGAACGAATCGAAGTGACAGAACAAACAGAGCGCATCTTTTTTATGGCGAAGAAGAATGGATAAAAGAAAAGCAACCGATAAGGTTGCTTTTGTTTTATAGAAAAGATGTAGTTTTAGTTCTAGAAAAATAAAAAGATGATATGTGTAAAGTGTAAAAATGCTAGTTTTAGTGAAAATGTAGCATGAAAAAGATAAGTATTAATAAAAAGGGTTTAGGATTACGATGGCGTATTTATTATGTGTGTTTATTGAATTGCTGCTCAACGCATTTTAAATCTTCATCAAATTTCTCATGTGTCCGTTCGATTAATTTATGAAACATATCCCCAACGTGCTCTTCTAAAATACGAATACCTTCTCCTGTAACACCGCCTTTAACGCATACCTTTTCTTGTAAAGTAGGTAATGTGAAAATTTCTTTTTCAAGTAATTTCCCCATTCCAATGACCATTTCACTTACTAAAGTAGTGGCTTCTTCATGTGTAATATTTGTTTTATCTACAGCAGCGTTAATGAAACATTGTAATAAATAACTAAAAAAAGCAGGGCCGCAGCTTGCTATATCAGATGAAACGCGCGTTATATCTTCTTCTATAACAAGGGGAGTAGAAATGTTTTTGAATAGACGAAATAGTTTTTGTTGCCATTCTTCAGAGCAGTTATTTCCAAATGTAAATAGTGATGCGCCGGACAAGGCGCGGTTTGTGATGCTTGGAATGATACGAGCGACGTGGCAAGGTATAAGTGTTTCTAATTGTGATGGAGATATGGGGCTTGTGATAGAAACTAAGCAATCTTCGTCTGAAAAATGGTCAGCGTATTTTTTTAGAATAGGGTATATATCTATCGGTTTTACGCAAATGAAAATAAGCTGGGATTGTTCGATTACCTCTTGGATTGTTTTGGCTATATGAACAGAAGGGTATTTTTCTTTTATATGATATGCTTTGGCAGGCGTCCGATTAATAATAGTAAGGCACGAAGGTTTGACAGCACGGGTTTCTAAAAATGCATCGATTAGTATATTCCCCATGTTCCCGGTCCCTATAATTCCTATGTTCAATGTTTCATCCCTCCTTCGTAACAGCTTTCTCCTAAACAATATGAATGATGTTATAAATTTATGATTAGAGGTGTAAAATGATGTGGGATTTTCCGAAAAAATGGTTGGGATTAATGGTTATTATTGGCACTTTGATTTTTCTTTTTTTCTGGAAAACGAATCAGCAAACGGAGCAATCGCTCATTACAACGGAAGTTCAAGCGAAAGATGTGGAGAAAAAAAGTAAACCGAAAGTATTGGATGCAAAGGAACAGAAAAAAATAATTATAATTGATGTGAAAGGGGCGGTTGTAAGAGAAGGTGTGTATGAAATGAAAGAGGGGGACCGAGCGAAGGATGCCGTTGAAAAGGCGGGTGGTTTTTTACTAGAAGCAGATGTGAAGAAGGTGAATTTAGCGCAAATTGTACAAGACCAAATGATCCTTTATGTACCGAATAAAAATGAGCAAGTACAAGAGGTGGCCACTTTTTCAAAGGGCGAGGCAAAGATTCAAATAAACGCAGCTTCTAAAGAGCAACTTGAAAAAATTACAGGCATTGGTTCTCGGAAGGCAGAAAGTATTTTGAAATACCGAGAAGAACACGGTCCGTTTCAGAAAATAGAAGATTTATTAGAAATTGATGGGATTGGGGCGAAGTCTTTAGAGAAAATAAAAGATCAAATTATTATTCCGTAAAAGATTGACGAAGTTTTTCTTTTTTCGCTACACTACAAGTAGACAAAAAAGAAGGTGAAAAATATGGAACGAATTTCATGGGATCAATATTTTATGACGCAAAGCCATCTACTATCTTTACGTAGTACATGTACAAGGCTTGCAGTAGGAGCGACAATCGTTCGTGATAAACGAATTATTGCTGGTGGATATAACGGTTCAATTAAAGGTGGTGTACATTGTATAGACGATGGTTGCTATGTCATTGATAATCATTGCGTTCGTACAATTCATGCGGAAATGAATGCTTTATTGCAATGTGCGAAGTTTGGTGCAAAAACAGAGGAAGCGGAAATTTATGTCACACATTTTCCTTGTTTGCAGTGCTGTAAGGCGATTATTCAAAGTGGTGTTACAGCAGTTTATTATGCACAGGATTATAAAAATCATCCGTATGCCATAGAGTTATTTGAACAAGCGAGTGTAACAGTAAAGCACGTTCCGCTAGAATATGATATTACATCGCTAGAGGAACAAGAGCGTCATTTGCAGCTAAAGGAACTATTTGCATCCTTAGAAAAAGATAATTTATCAATGGAAGAATTACAGCGTGTATTCACTAAAGCGAAAATGATGCTATAAGGAGTGAGTATGAGTTGAATGGACAATGGGGCTATGTTGCAATCTCGTTTATAATTGGGATTGCAATTACCTTTTCCACATCGCATTTGTTGACCGCTTGTTGTTTCGTTTGTTATGTTTTATTTTGTTTATATCGTACTTCGCGTAAAACCTTCATTTTTTGTATAATAGCGTGTTTTAGTGGCGCTATGTACACCGCATATGTTCAGAGTCTAAATAAGTCGCTAGGGGAGCCCTACGAAGTTACACGGGGGGTCGTGCAAAATACACCTCTAATTAATGGAGATCGTCTCTCTTTTCAAATTGAGGATCAGAATAAAAACTTAGTGCAGTTAAATTATAAAATACAATCTGCTTCGGAAAAGAAGCAGTTGCAACAATTACATGCAGGTATATCGTGTACATTTAAAGGGGAGGTGAAAGAACCGCAAACTGCCCGGAATTTTCATGTTTTTGATTATCGTAATTATTTATATCAGCAAAAAATACATTTTATATTTGATGTGACATACATTTCTGAATGTCAAAAAACATCATTGTCACTCGTGCAATGGATTTTCCTTCTCAGGCAACAAACAATCTCGAAAGTTACAGAAATGTTCCCGGAACAATCAGGTGCATTTATGAACGCATTATTATTTGGAGATCGACAACAAATGACGTTTGAAGTAGAAGAGCAATATCAACAATTTGGTCTTATACATTTGTTAGCAATTTCAGGATCACATATCGTATTATTAATGGTTATAATGTATTTTGTTTTGCTAAGAAGTGGTGTGACGAAAGAGACAGCAACAGTATGCCTTATAGTTTGCATTCCTCTGTATATGATTATAGCGGGGGCGTCGCCATCTGTTGTGAGGGCTTCTATAACAGGAGTTTTATTGTTGGTAGCTTTCATGTGCTCGGTTCGCTTATCTAGTCTAGACGCCTTAAGTATGACAGCTATATGTATGCTTATATACGATCCGTATCTTATTTTCAACATTGGATTTCAATTCTCATTTGTAGGTAGTTTTTCTTTACTACTATCTGCGCCGATATTATTAGGGCGTAGTAATGGAGTAGTTCGAAATTCTATTTACATTTCTATAATTTCACAGCTCGCTAGTACCCCCATCTTGTTATATCATTTTGGTTATTTTTCTCCTTATAGCATTTTCCTCAATCTTATATATGTTCCTTTTCTATCCATTATTGTATTGCCGTGTAGCATTATTATTCTTATATGTATGCCGGTTATTCCATTGTTCGCAAAAGGAATTGCATATGTACTTTCATTATGTTTAACCATTTCTAATGACTTTCTAAGTTACTGTGAAAGTTTCCCTTTCATCCGACTTACTTTTGGTCAAACTCCTTTATTTCTTGTGGCTATATATTGTTTTAGTATCGTTAGTATATTTGTGATTTGGGAAAGAGTAATAACGAAAAAAAATTTGTGTATAGTTGTGGGTGTGTTTCTTTTTATTAGTACTTGTCATTATGTATATCCATATTTTCACGAAAGTGGGAGTGTTACATTTCTTGATGTTGGACAGGGAGATGCAATATTAATTCGTCTTCCGTACGATAAAGAGGTTTATCTTATTGATACAGGAGGATCTCTTCCTGTCAAGAAGGAAGCGTGGCAACAGAAAAAGCATGAATTTTCTGTTGGGCATGATATTCTTGTTCCTTTTTTACAAAAAGAAGGTATAAAAACGATTGATAAATTAATTGTAACGCATGGAGATGCGGATCATATAGGTGCTGCGCTGGATTTGCTGTCATCTATTATTGTAAAAGAAGTTGTATTTGGGAGAAAGGAACAAGATGCTGTATTGGAAAAAGTGGTGAAGAAAAAGGCGTTAGAAAAGAGCATGAAGATAAGTGTAGTAGGAGAAGGGGAAGGTTGGAGGGTAAATGAAGCGGAATTTTTCATATTAGCTCCAAAGGGGAATGAAAAGGGAGAAAATGACTCTTCGATTGTACTATGGGCCAGACTAGGGGGACTAACATGGCTATTTACGGGTGATTTAGAAGAAGAAGGAGAAAAGTTTATAGTATCGACATATCCTGATTTGCGGGCTAATATTTTAAAAGTTGCTCACCATGGGAGTAAAACATCGTCTACAGATCCTTTTTTAAGCCTTGTACAGCCTAGTGTAGCGATTATTTCTGTGGGAGAGCGTAATAGGTATGGGCACCCGCATAAGGAAGTTATAGAGCGTTTTAAGAAGATGGGTATTGATATATGGCGTACGGATAAGCAAGGTGCTATTTCCTATGTTTTTAATGGAGAAAAAGGAACCTTTCAAAGTAAAATCACATATGATGGAACACATAGAAGATGAAAAAAAGAAGACTGCCGTTAAGCAGCAGCCTTTAAGAACCGATGAATTTAATAACAGTTGCAATAATGAAAAGTGTTGCGAAAAAACCAAATGAGACGATAAATCCTACCCCTGAATCAATAGCGTCATTGCGTTTACTTTGAACGTTTTGTTCAAAATCATTCATTTAGAATCCCTCCCCAACATTCCATTTTAGTATAAAATATTGTCAGAAAAAAATCTACAATTTCCATATGAAGCGAAATAGAGTATTTGTACACTTTTTCTAGTTAGTTAAGTAGCATGAATTTTTCATTTCCAATCATGTTAACAGTTGGCACTTATACTAAGATTATTATTGTAAATAATAAAGGGAAGGTGATTACCGCACACCAATAAGAAATCCGGGGCTTATTGCGTGGCGTTTTATATAAATAAAGGGGCGGATTATAAAGCCCGTCCCTTTGTACTTGTAAAACAAAAGCTAGGGCATTAGTATAAATATATATTGCCAAGTTAGGGAGTAGGAAAAAATATGAGTGATATACATAAGAAGATTAAAAAGAAACAGTTCGCTCCGTTGTATGTACTGTATGGAACGGAAGCCTATTTTATAAATGAAACGATAAAGCTTATTACAACGGAAGCGCTTGAAGAGGAAGATCGAGAGTTTAATGTTGTGACATACGATTTGGAAGAAGCGTATTTAGAAGATGTAGTTGAGGATGCGCATACGCTTCCTTTTTTTGGGGAGCGTAAAGTTATATTAATAAAATCACCATTATTTTTAACGGCACAAAAAGAAAAATTAGAACAAAATATAAAAATTTTAGAAGAATATATTGGGGAGCCATCTCCTTTTTCTATTCTTGTTTTTGTTGCGCCTTATGAAAAATTAGACGAACGAAAAAAAATTACAAAACTATTAAAGAAAACAGCGGATGTAATAGAAGCAAATGCGATGCAAGTGCAGGATGTTCAGAAGTGGATTGTTTCTCGTGCGGATGAGGTGCATGTGCATATTGATAATGCAGCTGTTAGTTTGTTGTTAGAGCTTGTGGGAAGTAATGTAACAATGTTGGCGAAGGAAATGGACAAGTTAACGTTATATGTCGGTATGGGCGGAGAAATTACGCCAAAACTTGTCACGGAACTTGTGCCGAAATCTGTTGAGCAAAATGTTTTTGCTTTAACAGAAAAAGTGGTAAAAAAAGATATCGCTGGTGCGATGCAAATTTTAGACGGATTATTTACACAGCAGGAAGAACCAATTAAACTGCTCGCGTTATTAGTAAGTCAGTTCCGCTTGCTCCATCAAGTGAAAGAGTTGCAACAGCGTGGTTACGGACAAAATCAAATTGCTTCCCATATTGGTGTGCACCCGTACCGGGTAAAGTTGGCGATGAATCAAACGAAGTTTTTCTCTTTTGAAGAATTAAAAAAAGTTATTATAGAATTAGCGGAAGCTGATTATAGTATGAAGACTGGAAAGATGGATAAGAAACTTGTGCTTGAGTTTTTCTTAATGCGGTTAAATCATATGTAGTAACACAAAAAAGTTCACGTACTTAGTACGTGAACTTTTTTGTGTATATAAAAAACGATCCGAATGGATCGTTTTTTAAACGCCTTACGCGTTTACTTGTTTCGCTAAGCGAGATTTTTGACGAGCTGCAGCGTTTTGGTGGATAAGACCTTTACGAGCTGCTTTGTCAAGTTTTTTAGAAGCAGTTTTGAAAGCTTCTTTAGCATTTTCAAGATCGTTATTAGTAACTAAAGTTTCTACAGTTTTAACAGCAGTACGCATGTCAGACTTGATAGAAGCGTTATGTGAACGACGCTCTTCGCTAAGTTTAGCGCGTTTGATAGCAGATTTGATGTTTGCCATACTTTTCACCTCCCTGGTGCAATCGAATGACTCGATTCTTACATAGAACAAGTGATATTTTATCAAACGGTGAAGAGAATTGCAATAGTATATCAATGAAATTTCACGTAAAGGAAAGAATGACCTAATATAACTTGGGGAAATCTAACGATATTTACTATGAATTACGGAGGAGATACGATGAAAGAACTATTAGATTTAAGTAAATATAGTGTTAGAACTGACCTTGCTGTAGAGGCGCACCAAATGCTGCAAGAGCGCCAAGAAGAACAAAAAGGGATACAGGGAGTTATTGTAAAAGAGAGGGAAGAAGAGGGAGTTACAATTACAAAAGTAACTATTGATGAAATTGCATCTGAGTCGATGGGGAAAAAACCTGGAAGTTATTTAACTCTTGAGGTGCAAGGTATACGACAACAAGATACGGAACTTCAGCAAAAGGTAGAGCGTATTTTTGCAAAAGAATTTTCTTATTTCTTAGAAGAGGTTGGAGTTTCAAAAGAAGCGAGTTGTTTAATCGTAGGTCTTGGGAATTGGAATGTAACGCCGGATGCACTCGGACCGATAGTTGTAGAGAACGTATTGGTGACGAGACATTTGTTTAAATTGCAGCCTGAAAGTGTGGAAGAAGGGTTTAGACCTGTTAGTGCCATTCGTCCAGGGGTAATGGGAATTACAGGGATTGAAACGAGCGATGTCATTTACGGAATTATTGAGAAAACAAAACCAGACTTTGTCATCGCAATTGATGCATTAGCTGCGCGTTCTATTGAACGAGTAAATAGTACGATACAAATTTCTGATACAGGAATTCATCCAGGATCTGGTGTTGGGAATAAGCGTAAGGAACTAAGTAAAGAAACATTAGGTATTCCTGTTATCGCAATTGGTGTGCCAACTGTGGTAGATGCTGTTTCGATTACGAGTGATACAATTGATTTTATTTTGAAACATTTTGGCCGAGAACTGAAAGAAGGAAACAAACCGTCACGCTCTTTATTGCCAGCAGGTTTTACATTTGGAGAAAAGAAAAAATTAACAGAAGAAGATATGCCAGATGAAAAGAGTCGAAATATGTTTTTAGGAGCTATTGGTACGTTAGAAGAAGAGGAAAAGAGAAAGTTAATTTATGAAGTGTTATCTCCTCTTGGTCATAATTTAATGGTAACTCCAAAAGAAGTAGATGCGTTTATTGAGGATATGGCAAATGTAATAGCCAGCGGTTTAAATGCAGCGCTGCATCATCAGATTGATCAGGATAATACAGGGGCATATACACATTGATGGAAAGAGGCAGAAATAGCTTGAGTCAATTTACGCTGTTATGTATATGCGGTACAGTCTTATGTTTGCTTATGATGATAGCTGGAGTGGGACTCGCTAATCATGGTCTAAAAAGTATGAAGGGATATCGTCAGCTGTCATATGAACAAATTGCTCATATGACAGGAACAGAAGGCGCTGGGGCTGAACCCGGAATTTCGGGAGAGACGTTTTCGGCTATTGAAAAACAAAAACAGTTAGAAAGCTTAAGAAGTTTTAATGTTGTAGAAGGTATCGGTATGGCGATAGCAAGTGTTGCTCGTGATATGACAAAGTTTGGAACGGATATAGTTGTTGGGGCAATAAAAGGAATTTTTAGTTAAGGGTAGCGGGAAGGATGGTTGTCTTATGTTTGTAAGAGAGCTGTCTTTTAATTTGAAAAAGGTTTGTCTCTTATGGTTTGTTCGCATAAGATATAGATAGAGTGATTTGTATTGTAAGCAGCACGAGTTTTCATTGAATCTTTGCTGCTCTATTGATATAATCAGTGCTAGTGTATATTGGCGAGACTATTAGGAGTTGAGAACATAGATGAATAAAGAAGAAAGAGCAAAAAGACAGTCCAAAATTCGTAACTTCTCCATCATTGCTCACATTGACCACGGGAAATCAACGTTGGCAGACCGTATTTTGGAGAAAACAAACGCGTTGGCACAGCGCGAAATGAAGGCGCAATTGCTTGACTCTATGGAGTTGGAGCGTGAGCGTGGTATTACAATTAAATTAAATGCAGTACAACTAACGTATAAAGCGAAAGACGGTGAAGAGTATATTCTTCACTTAATCGATACTCCAGGACACGTCGACTTTACGTACGAAGTATCTCGTAGTTTAGCGGCTTGTGAAGGTGCAATTCTTGTTGTGGATGCAGCGCAAGGAATTGAGGCGCAAACATTAGCGAACGTATATTTAGCGCTTGATAATAATTTAGAAATCTTACCAGTTATTAATAAAATCGACTTACCAAGTGCAGACCCAGAACGCGTACGTCAAGAGGTAGAAGATGTAATTGGTTTAGATGCATCGGAAGCTGTACTTGCTTCAGCGAAAGCTGGCATTGGTATTGAAGATATTTTAGAACAAATCGTTGAAAAGGTACCAGCTCCAACAGGTGATTCAGAAGAGCCGTTACAATGTATGATTTTCGATTCTTTATATGATCCGTACCGTGGTGTAATTGCATATATCCGTGTTGTAAATGGAACGGTAAAAGTTGGCGATAAAGTACGTATGATGGCAACTGGAAAAGAATTTGAAGTAACAGAAGTAGGTGTGTTTACACCAAAAACAACGCAACGTGACGAGTTAACAGTAGGTGATGTAGGTTTCTTAGCAGCATCTATTAAAAACGTAGGCGATACACGTGTTGGTGATACGATTACACATGCGAAACGTCAGGCTGTAGAGCCGTTAAAAGGGTATCGTAAATTAAATCCAATGGTATTCTGTGGTTTATATCCAATCGATTCTGCACGTTATAACGACTTACGTGATGCGTTAGAAAAACTAGAATTGAATGATTCTGCTCTTGAATTTGAGCCTGAAACATCTCAAGCTTTAGGTTTTGGCTTCCGTTGTGGTTTCTTAGGGCTGCTTCACATGGAGATTATTCAAGAACGTATTGAACGTGAATTCAAGATTGACTTAATTACAACAGCGCCAAGCGTTATTTATAAAGTGTATTTAACAAACGGTGAAGATTTTATTGTTGATAATCCATCTAATATGCCAGATCCACAGACTATCGATCGTGTAGAAGAGCCGTTTGTGAAGGCTGCAATTATGGTTCCGAATGACTATGTTGGAGCTGTAATGGAAATTTGCCAAGGGAAACGTGGAACGTTTATTGATATGCAATATTTAGATGAAACACGTGTTACATTGACATATGAAATCCCGTTATCAGAAATCGTATATGATTTCTTCGATCAATTGAAATCAAATACGAAAGGATATGCATCATTTGACTACGAGTTAATTGGTTATAAACCATCTAAACTTGTGAAAATGGATATTCTTTTAAATAATGAACAAGTGGATGCTTTATCATTTATTGTACATCGTGATTCAGCGTATGACCGTGGTAAAGTAATTGTAGAGAAATTAAAGAAATTAATTCCAAGACAACAGTTTGAAGTGCCAATTCAGGCGACTATCGGAAATAAAGTTGTATCTCGTTCTACAATTAAGGCGATGCGTAAAAACGTACTTGCAAAATGTTACGGTGGTGACATTTCTCGTAAGCGTAAACTTCTTGATAAGCAAAAAGAAGGTAAAAAACGTATGAAGTCTGTTGGTTCTGTAGAAGTGCCGCAAGAAGCATTCATGGCTGTACTGAAAATGGATGATAACTAATGGAGTGAACTATAATTAGTGGAGATTTTTCTATTCTTCGCTAATTATTAGCCCGCACCAATCGTGATAAAAGTAGAAGCCGTTCGTTCGGCTTCTTTTTTATATGCTACTTTTTAGACATCTTAGCATCTCTCATTTACAATAGTGAGAGAGCTTTTTAGTGATTGATATAGAGTTAGGAGACTATTAATGTCCGAAAATATTCGAAAAGATATTCGAGAGAAAATACAAAAAGGTAATTTTAATTGCGAAAAGGAACTGACGCTTTCTATAATTAGTGGGAAGTGGAAAGTTGTGATATTGTGGCACTTAGGTGTGGAAGGTCCGCATCGTTTTAGTGAATTGCAACGTCTGTTCCCGAGCATTTCTCATAAAGTGTTGTCAAATCAATTGAAAGAGTTAATGGAGGACGGGATTGTTGATCGAACGGTATACCCGGAAATTCCTCCGCGTGTTGAGTACTATATGACGGAATTAGGTATGTCGCTTTTACCGATCGTTGAAATGATGTATGATTGGGGAAAAATGCGAATGGAACAAATCCGTAATACAGTAGAGAAGTAAAGAATCCTCCGGAGTGCGGAGGTTTTCTTTTTAGAAAGGTAGGAGTTATATTTGGTACAAGCTGCATATATTCATATTCCATTTTGTCAGCATATTTGTCACTATTGTGATTTTAATAAAGTATTTATTGAACGCCAACCGGTTGATCAATACTTACAATATTTAGAGAAAGAAATAATAAATACGGTTCAAAAAGTACCGTTTGAAAGTATGAAAACGATTTTTGTTGGCGGAGGAACTCCGACGGCATTAAATATGGAACAGACAAAAAAACTACTCGACATCATTAACCGTCGTTTGCGTCCATTTGCGCCGAATTGTGAATTAACATTTGAAGCGAATCCAGGTGATTTACCGAAAGAGAAATTGAACCTATTGCTAGAAGGTGGAGTAAACCGAATTAGTTTTGGTGTGCAAACGTTTCGTGATGAGCTACTTGAGAAGATTGGACGCAGGCATACGAGAGAAGATGCATTCCTAGCAATTCGAGAAGCGCAGGAAGTCGGTTTTACAAATATTAATGTAGATTTAATTTATGCTCTGCCAGGACAGACGATAGAAGATGTAAAGGAAACATTAGACGTTGCCTTTACGCTTGGTGTACAACATTTCTCGGCATATTCCTTAATTGTGGAACCGAAAACCGTATTTTATAACTTAATGAATAAAGGGAAATTAAGACTTCCAGGTGAAGACCATGAAGCGAAAATGTACGAAATGGTAATGGATGAAATGGAGAAACATGGTTATAACCAGTATGAGATTAGTAACTTCTCAAAAGGTAATAATGAAAGTAGACACAATCTCACATACTGGAATAATGAAGAGTATTATGGATTTGGAGCTGGAGCGCATAGCTATGTGAACGGGGAACGAATTCAAAATGTAGGTCCGCTCAAGCAATATTTCACTAAAATTGATGAGACAGGATTTCCATATTTAGATGTTCATCCAGTGACAGAGAAAGAAAAAATGGAAGAAGAGTTGTTCTTAGGACTTCGAAAAACAAAAGGTGTTTCTAAGTTAGAATTCCAAAAGAAATTTAATGTGGAGATGGATCATGTTTTTGCAAAGCAGTTACAAAGTAATCAAGAACAAGGATTACTTGAAAACAGAGATGGACATGTTTGTTTAACGAGGAAAGGGAAACTATTAGGGAATGAAGTATTCCAGTCATTTTTGATTGATTAATTAAATGTGCCATAAGCGTGAAAAAGTTTCGTTATTTCGTGACGTTTCCGTTGACAATTGAATGTCAATTTTGGTAAGTTATTAATAGATTTAGCACTCGAAGACAAAGAGTGCTAACAGAGGTGATGATGAGATGCTTACGGAACGTCAGCTCTTAATTTTACAAACAATTGTTGATGACTTTATTGGATCAGCGCAACCAGTTGGTTCGAGGACGTTGGCTAAGAAAGATGAAATTACGTTTAGTTCAGCTACTATTCGAAATGAAATGGCTGATTTAGAAGAACTAGGATTTATTGAAAAAACGCATAGTTCTTCTGGGCGTGTTCCTTCTGAAAAAGGGTATCGTTTTTATGTAGACCATCTTTTAGCGCCGCAAAACTTACCGACCGATGAAATTGTACAAATTAAAGATTTATTTGCTGAAAGAATTTTTGAAGCAGAAAAAATTGCACAACAATCAGCTCAAATTTTATCAGAGCTTACGAATTATACGGCCATTGTTCTTGGTCCGAAATTGAGCACAAATAAACTTAAAAATGTACAAATTGTACCGCTTGATCGTCAAACAGCAGTCGCTATTATTGTAACAGATACAGGGCATGTGCAAAGTAAAACGATTACCGTTCCGGAATCTGTTGATTTATCAGATTTAGAAAAAATGGTTAATATTTTAAATGAAAAGCTATCTGGTATACCTATGGCAGAACTTCATAATAAAATCTTTAAAGAGATTGTTACAGTCTTGCGTGGGTATGTTCATAATTACGATAGTGCAATAAAAATGTTAGATGGTACATTTCAAGTTCCTTTATCGGAAAAGATATACTTTGGAGGGAAAGCAAATATGCTTTCGCAACCAGAGTTCCATGACATTCAAAAAGTAAGATCCTTGCTGACGATGATTGATAACGAAGCTGAGTTTTATGATATTTTGCGTCATAAACAAGTTGGTATTCAAGTGAAAATTGGTAGGGAAAATTCTTCAATAGCTATGGAAGATTGTAGTTTAATTTCTGCAACATATTCGATTGGAGAAGAGCAACTAGGAACAATTGCGATTTTAGGTCCGACGAGAATGCAATACTCTCGTGTAATTAGTTTGTTGCAGTTATTTACAAGACAATTTACAGACGGACTTAAAAAGTAAATGAGAGTAATACATTCGCTCAAGTGATGGAAATTTCATTGCTGTGTGTAATATATAATGCTTAGGTAATCGTGCAAAGCGTGATACCTAATACCTTTTAAGGAGGTGAAAATTGTGGAAGAGCGTAACGAACAAGTGGTAGAAGAAGTGAAAGAAGCGCAAGTTGAAGAAGCTGTCACGCCAGAAAACAGTGAAGAAGCTGTAGAAGAAAAAAGTGAGGCTGCTCTTTTACAAGAAAAAGTAGATGAGTTACAAGCGAAACTAACGGAAACGGAAGGTCGCACATTACGTCTACAAGCTGATTTTGAAAATCATAAGCGCCGTGTCCAAATGGATAAACAGGCTGCTGAAAAATATAGAGCACAAAGTTTAGTTTCAGATATTTTGCCAGCTCTTGATAATTTTGAAAGAGCGATGCAAGTGGAAACAACTGATGAGCAAACGAAATCCTTGTTACAAGGTATGGAAATGGTGCATCGTCAATTGCTAGAAGCGCTGACTAAAGAAGGTGTTGAAGCGATTGAATCTGTTGGTAAACAGTTTGATCCTAATGAGCACCAAGCTATTATGCAAGTCGAAGACAGTGAATTTGAATCAAACGCGGTTGTGGAGGAATTCCAAAAAGGTTATAAACTAAAAGACCGTGTGATTCGCCCATCAATGGTAAAAGTAAATCAATAATTTACATAAAAGTAGGAGGAATCGCCATGAGTAAAATTATCGGTATTGACTTAGGTACAACAAACTCTTGTGTAGCTGTTATGGAAGGTGGAGAACCAAAGGTTATCCCAAATCCAGAAGGAAACCGTACAACACCTTCTGTTGTAGCTTTCAAAAATGAAGAGCGTCAAGTTGGGGAAGTTGCGAAGCGTCAAGCAATTACAAACCCAAATACAATCATGTCTGTTAAACGTCACATGGGTACAGACTACAAAGTAGAAGTTGAAGGTAAAGATTTTACACCTCAAGAAATTTCTGCAATCATTTTACAAAACTTAAAAGCTTCTGCTGAAGCATACTTAGGTGAAACAGTAACGAAAGCTGTTATTACAGTACCTGCATACTTCAACGATGCAGAGCGTCAAGCAACGAAAGATGCTGGTCGTATCGCTGGTTTAGAAGTTGAGCGTATCATTAACGAACCAACAGCCGCAGCACTTGCTTACGGTTTAGAAAAACAAGATGAAGAGCAAAAAATCTTAGTATATGACTTAGGTGGCGGTACATTTGATGTATCTATCCTTGAGTTAGCAGACGGCACATTCGAAGTTATTTCAACTGCTGGTGACAACCGTCTTGGTGGAGATGACTTTGACCAAGTTATCATCGATCATTTAGTAGCTGAATTCAAAAAAGAAAATAGCATTGATTTAAGCCAAGATAAAATGGCACTTCAACGTCTGAAAGATGCAGCTGAAAAAGCGAAGAAAGATCTTTCTGGTGTAACACAAACACAAATTTCATTACCATTCATTAGTGCTGGAGCTGCTGGCCCATTACACTTAGAATTAACGTTAACAAGAGCTAAATTCGAAGAAATTTCAGCTGGTCTTGTTGAAAGAACATTAGAGCCAACTCGTCGTGCATTAAAAGACGCTGGTTTTGCTCCAAGCGAATTAGATAAAGTTATCCTTGTTGGTGGATCTACTCGTATCCCAGCTGTACAAGAAGCAATTAAACGTGAAACTGGTAAAGAGCCATACAAAGGTGTAAACCCAGATGAAGTTGTAGCATTAGGTGCTGCAGTTCAAGGTGGCGTACTTACTGGTGATGTAGAGGGCGTTCTATTATTAGACGTAACTCCACTTTCTTTAGGTATTGAAACTATGGGCGGTGTGTTCACGAAACTAATCGAGCGTAACACTACAATTCCGACAAGTAAGTCACAAGTATTCTCAACAGCTGCTGATAACCAACCAGCGGTAGACATTCACGTACTACAAGGTGAGCGTCCAATGTCAGCTGACAACAAAACGTTAGGTCGTTTCCAATTAACAGACCTTCCGCCAGCACCACGTGGAATTCCACAAATCGAAGTAACATTCGATATTGATGCGAACGGTATCGTTAACGTACGTGCAAAAGACTTAGGAACAAGCAAAGAGCAAACTATTACAATCCAATCTTCTTCAGGTCTTTCTGATGAAGAAGTAGATCGTATGGTACAAGAAGCTGAATCAAATGCTGATGCTGACCAAAAACGTAAGGAAGAAGTTGAACTTCGTAACGAAGCTGACCAACTTGTATTCCAAACAGACAAAGTTGTAAAAGATTTAGAAGGTAAAGTAGATGCAGCTGAAGTAGCGAAAGCAACGGAAGCGAAAGAAGCATTACAAGCGGCAATCGAGAAAAACGAACTTGAAGAAATCCGTGTGAAAAAAGATGCTCTTCAAGAAATCGTACAACAATTAACTGTTAAATTATACGAGCAAGCTCAAGCGGCTGCAGGGCAAGCAGAAGGTGCACAAGGAGCACAAGACGCTGGCGCGAAAAAAGATAATATAGTAGACGCTGAGTTTGAAGAAGTAAAAGAAGACAAGTAATACAGTGAAATAAAATAAGTAAGATGACAAAAAGTCAAAGTCAAGCGTGCCTTGGCTTTGGCTTTTTTCACGAATAAGAAGAAATGTGTGAGGATCTTAAGTTTTTTATTTTGCATACTGTAAGTGAGGAAACTTTGTTGCAAAGCACTTTCTTTCGGTGTTAAAATTACGTTTATGTGAAAGATTCGGGGGTTGCAAATTTATGAATAAACGAGACTATTATGAGGTCCTTGGACTTAGCCAGGGCGCTTCAAAAGATGAAATTAAAAAAGCGTATCGTCGTTTGGCTAAAAAGTACCATCCAGACGTAAGTAAAGAAGAAAATGCAATTGAAAAGTTTAAAGAAGTACAAGAAGCATACGAAGTATTAAGTGACGATCAAAAACGCGCGCAGTATGATCAATTTGGTCACGCGGGTCCGAATCAAGGTTTCGGTGGCGGAGGAGACTTCGGCGGTGGCTTCGGTTTCGAAGATATCTTTAGTTCATTCTTTGGCGGTGGCGGCGGAAGACGTCGTGATCCAAATGCTCCACGTCAAGGTGCTGATTTACAATATCAAGTTACTTTAGAGTTTGAAGAAGCTATTTTTGGTAAAGAATTAAACGTTGAGATTCCAGTGGAGGATCCATGTGATACTTGTAAGGGTAGTGGAGCAAAACCAGGGACTTCAAAAGAAACATGTAAACATTGTTCAGGATCAGGGCAAGTAAGTGTAGAACAAAATACACCATTTGGGCGTATTGTAAACCGTCAAGCTTGTGGAAATTGTTCAGGAACAGGTCAAATGATTAAAGAGAAATGTACGACATGCCATGGTTCTGGTAAAGTTCGTAAACGTAAAAAAATCAATGTTAAAATTCCAGCGGGTATCGATAATGGTCAACAAATTCGTGTATCTGGAAAAGGTGAAGCAGGCATAAATGGCGGACCGGCAGGTGACTTATATGTTGTTGTTCATGTGAGAAATCATGAATTCTTTGAACGCGAAGGGGATCACATTATTTGCGAAATGCCAATAACATTTGCGCAAATGGCACTTGGTGCGGAAGTAGAAGTTCCTACCGTTCATGGCAAAGTGAAGCTGAAAATTCCAGCAGGAACACAAACAGGAACAGAATTCCGCTTAAAAGGAAAAGGTGCTCCGAACGTACGTGGATATGGTCAAGGAGATCAATATGTAGTCGTTCGTGTTGTTGTGCCGACGAAATTAACTTCACATCAAAAAGATTTATTGCGTGAATTTGCAGGGCAAGAAGAGCAGGATGATAGCTTATTCAGAAAGCTTAAACGTGCTTTCAAAGGGGAATAATGGAAATAAAAAATGGAGTTGGTAAATTGTGAAATGGTCAGAAATTAGTATTCATACAACAGAAGAAGCAGTAGAAGCTGTCTCTCATATTTTGCATGAAGCAGGCGCTAGCGGGGTTGCGATTGAGGACCCAGCGGAGTTGACGAAAGAGCGCAAGCAACAATACGGTGAGATTTATGCACTTAACCCAGATGAATATCCAAGTGAGGGTGTTTTGGTAAAAGCATATTTCCCACAAACGGATTCTTTACACGAAACGGTTGCAGGTGTAAAATCATCTATTGATGCACTACCATCTTTCGACATCGAAATTGGTAAAGGAACTATTACAATTAATGAAGTCGATGAGGAAGATTGGGCTACTGCTTGGAAGAAGTATTATCATCCAGTTCAAATTTCTGATACATTCACAATTGTGCCGACGTGGGAAGAGTATACACCGTCTTCTCCAGATGAAAAAATTATTGAATTAGATCCAGGTATGGCGTTTGGTACAGGGACACATCCAACAACGACGATGTGTATTCGTGCGTTAGAAAAAACGGTTCAGCCAGGTGATACTGTGATTGATGTGGGGACAGGTTCGGGGGTACTTAGTATTGCTGCGGCAAAATTAGGTGCGGCTTCTGTTCAAGCGTATGATTTAGACCCAGTTGCAGTTGAAAGTGCAGAAATGAATGTGCGCTTAAATAAAACAGATGACATTGTCAATGTTGGACAGAATAGTCTATTAGAAGGTATTGAAGGTCCAGTTGATTTAATCGTAGCAAATTTACTAGCGGAAATTATTCTACTATTCCCTGAAGATGCAGCGAGAGTTGTGAAGCCAGGTGGATTATTTATTACATCTGGTATTATTGGGGCGAAAGAAAAAGTAATTTCTGAAGCGTTAGAAACAGCTGGATTTTCAATTGAAGAAGTACTTCGAATGGAAGATTGGGTAGCAATTATTGCACGAAATGCGTAATATAGATTTTAGTCTATAAAGAACAGGGGAGTCTCTCACCGTATAAGGTGAGGGACTTGCCGTTTGTTATATGAAAATGATAACGTTTCGTTCTTTTCGTAAGTGTTGACTTACGAAAGGAACGAAACTCTACTAAGGTGATTATATGCAACGTTATTTTGTAGAAGAGAAATATGTAAATGAGACAAGTATTCGCATAATGGGTGATGATGT
This sequence comes from Bacillus sp. NPDC057893, assembly GCF_042796455.1. Taxonomy (NCBI): domain Bacteria; kingdom Bacillati; phylum Bacillota; class Bacilli; order Caryophanales; family Bacillaceae; genus Bacillus; species Bacillus sp. NPDC057893. The sequence continues at coordinate 545,345 of NZ_JBHVNG010000001.1, forward strand.
CCATCACATCGCAAGAGTGATGCGTATGTCAGCTGGTGACCACATTTATTGCTGTGTAAATGGTAAAACAGCAGAGTGTTCAATTGCTGAAATTACCAGTGAATTTGTGGATACCACTATTGTAGAATGGGTAGAGGCGTCAAGCGAACTTCCTGTGTTCGTGACGATTGCAAGTGGACTGCCGAAAGGAGACAAGCTAGAGTTAATTTTTCAAAAAGGAACTGAGCTTGGGGCAGCTGCATTTTTACCATTTCAAGCATCTCGATCTATTGTAAAGTGGGATGCGAAAAAAGCAGATAAAAAAGTTGAGCGTTTGAAAAAAATTGTAAAAGAAGCTGCGGAACAATCGCATAGAAGTGAAATTCCAGAAGTACACGTTCCCTCATCATTTAAACAACTGCTGTCGATGAGTAGCGAGTATGATGTTTGTCTTGTTGCGTATGAAGAAGAAGCGAAACAAGGTGAGAAATCTAATTTTGCGAAAGCTTTAGCGACGATTAAACCAGGCCAAAAGCTGCTGATTGTATTTGGACCAGAAGGCGGTTTAGCGGAGGAAGAGATAACCGCACTTCGTGAACATAAATTTGTACCATGTAGTTTAGGACCAAGAATTTTAAGAACAGAAACGGCTCCGCTTTATGCGTTAAGTGCCGCTTCTTATCATTTTGAATTGATGGGGTGATAATCAATGGCAACTGTTGCGTTCCACACGTTAGGTTGTAAAGTAAACCACTATGAAACAGAAGCGATTTGGCAATTGTTTAAACAAGGTGGTTATGAAAGAACTGAATATGAAAAAAAATCTGATGTATACGTTATTAACACATGTACAGTAACGAATACTGGAGATAAAAAAAGCCGTCAAGTAATTAGACGTGCTGTACGTCAAAATCCAGATGCGGTAATTTGTGTAACTGGATGTTATGCACAAACATCTCCAGCGGAAATTATGGCGATTCCAGGTGTAGATATTGTTGTTGGTACGCAAGATCGTGAGAAGATGTTAGGATACATCGAAGAATTCCGTAAAGAGCGTCAACCAATTAATGCTGTCCGCAATATTATGAAAACACGTGTATATGAAGAGCTCGATGTACCATATTTCACGGACCGTACACGTGCATCTTTAAAAATACAAGAAGGTTGTAATAACTTCTGTACATTTTGCATCATTCCTTGGGCGCGTGGTTTAATGCGTTCTCGTGATGGAAAAGAAGTTATTAAACAAGCGCAGCAATTAGTAGATGCGGGCTATAAAGAAATCGTATTAACAGGTATTCATACAGGTGGATACGGTGAAGATATAAAAGAGTATAACTTAGCTGGATTACTGCGCGATATGGAAGCGGAAGTAGGCGGATTGAAACGCCTTCGTATTTCTTCTATTGAGGCGAGTCAAATTTCTGATGAAGTAATTGAAGTGTTAGATAAATCAGAAGTAGTTGTACGTCACTTGCATATTCCATTACAGTCAGGATCTAATACTGTATTGAAACGTATGCGCCGTAAGTATACGATGGAATTTTTCCAAGAGCGTTTAGATCGTTTGAAAGAAGCGTTACCAGGTCTTGCGATTACATCAGACGTAATTGTTGGATTCCCAGGCGAAACAGAAGAGGAATTCATGGAAACGTACAATTTCATTAAAGAGAATCGTTTCTCTGAATTACACGTTTTCCCTTATTCGAAACGTACAGGTACTCCAGCAGCACGTATGGAAGATCAAGTTCCTGAAGACGTGAAGAACGATCGTGTTCACCGTCTAATTGAGCTATCAAATCAATTAGCGAAAGAGTATGCTTCTAAATTTGAAGGTGAAGTACTTGAAATCATTCCGGAAGAGACATTTAAAGATGGTGACCGTGAAGGTTTATATGTAGGTTATACAGATAACTACTTAAAAATTGTGTTTGAAGGATCTGAAGAATTGATTGGTAAGCTAGTAAAAGTGAAAATTACAAAAGCTGGTTATCCATATAACGAAGCGCAGTTTGTTCGTGTTCTTGAAGATGATGTAAAAAAAGAATCAGCAAGCGCATAATAAAGTGAAACTTTAATCAGTGGGGGGTTTTGTTCATCCCCCACTGATTATTAGCCCTCACCAATTGGGCGTTTACGGGCAGCCCGACTCCCACCTAACCTCTTTGCTCCAGCCGAATTTTGAGGTGGGAGTTTTACTGCCCACAAATAGCGGGATAAAAAGCATGCAAACGACAAGGGTTTGCATGCTTTTTCATTCATGGAGAAGTTAAGTATTGGAAGAAGATGCAGTGGGTTGTTTGTTAAATGATTGATTTTTGAGCGTATCTTTGTATAAAAAAGATCCAGTGATAAAAAAATATTTATTTCTAGAGGAAGAGATAACGGCTATCAACATAGTTTTTGAAAAAGGAAGAGCATCAATTCTTCTTTTATTCTGTCACAAATAGTTGACCTGAAGTGATAAAATGTATTATAATCGTAAAAGACATGCTGAAGAAGTGTTTCTTTTTGCATGCTGAACTTAGTATGTAAGTGTGATGTTTCGGAGGGAGGGAAAGAGAATGTCAAAAACAGTCGTTCGTAAAAACGAGTCTTTGGAGGATGCACTTCGCCGTTTTAAAAAGTCGGTTTCTAAAACTGGTACACTTGCTGAAGCAAGAAAGCGCGAGTTTTATGAAAAGCCAAGTGTAAAACGTAAGAAGAAGTCTGAAGCGGCAAGAAAGCGTAAGTTCTAAGAGAGGGTGTAAGTTATGAGTCTTCTCGGTCGTTTAAACGATGATATGAAACAAGCGATGAAGAATAAACAAAAAGAAAAATTAACCGTTATTCGTATGGTTAAGGCTGCTTTACAAAATGAAGGTATTAAACTGCAACATACTCTTACTGAAGAAGAGGAATTAACAGTTTTAGCTCGTGAAGTAAAACAGTATAAGGACTCCCTCCTTGAATTTAAAAAAGCTGGTCGTGAAGACCTTGTTGATAAACTGCAAAGTGAAATTCAGATTTTAAACGCATATTTGCCGGAGCAATTAACAGAAGAAGAACTAGCGGGTATAATTAAGCAAGTTATTTCTGAAGTTGGTGCTACATCTAAAGCAGATATGGGTAAAGTGATGACTGCTGTTATGCCGAAAGTAAAAGGTAAAACAGACGGATCACTTGTGAATAAGCTGGTTATACAGCTATTAGCATAAAAAAGCGTCTCATTTCGTATGAGACGTTTTTTTATGCTTTTTTCAGTTTGGACGTGATATTACAAGCTCTTTTTTCATACATATGGGATGAGAGGGGGTCTTTTGAGATGAAGAAATTAGAACAAATGAAGAATTGGTTAACGAAGCAAATAGACCTGCCAGTGGATGTGTTAATGGATCTACCTCGGATCACGCTTGTTGGGCAAGTACATATCTATATAGAAAATCATCGAGGATTATTAGTGTTTTCAGATAAAGAGGTAAGATTGCTATTGAAACATGGTCAATTATTAATTAAAGGTCAATCCTTTGTTATTAAAACAATCCTTCCAGAAGAACTGTTGCTTGAAGGGATTATTGAACAAGTGACGTTTTTAGAAAATGAAAAGAAAGAGGAGTGAAGAGAAACTTCCGTTTGTGAAGTTTTTCTTCGTTACCTTGTATTAACAGGTGATAACGTTCTGGCCTCAATATTCGGTTCGTACAAAGAGGATAGGTGGGAATTGAGTTCCGCGTAAAAAAACTGGCTCGTGAAGGTTAATAATTAGTGAGGGTCAAGGAATCTGCTAATTTAGTACGAGCTAGTTTGATAATCGAATTGAAAAGTAGTGTATCTACTTTTAGAAAGGTAGTGGAGATAGTCGATGAAAAATAAATGGTTTATAAAATGGCTTGGGTATGTAAAGGTGCGAATTGAAGGTAGAGGAGCGGAACGCTTTGTTAACGAGTGTGTGCGGAGGAAATTACTCGTTTGGGATGTAAAGAAGATAGCTGATGAAACGTTGGTTTTTTGTATGTTATTACGAGATGTGAAAAAGATAAAACCAATTTATAGAAAAAATGAATGTAAATTATATTTTATTGGACGTTACGGTTTTCCGTTTTGGAATAAGCGTTTAATTAAAAATAGTGGATTTTTAATTGGGTTTTTAATATTTTTTTTCGGAATGATCGCATTGTCAAATATGGTGTGGAAAATTGAAATTACAGGAGCAAAACCTGAAACGGAATATATCTTGATGAAAGAATTGGACAAAATGGGTATAAAAAAAGGGAAATTACAGTTCCAAATGCCGAGTGTAGAAGATGTTCAACGTCATTTGACAGACAATATTAATGCGATTACTTGGGCGGGATTAGAAATAAGAGGGACAACATATCATTTTAAGATTGTTGAAAAAAATGAACCGAAAAAAGAAAGTGAACAACAGCCACAAAACTTAGTGGCGAAAAAAGAAGGGATTATTACAAAAACATTTGTGGAAGTTGGGAAGCCTGTTGTCATGAAAAATGACCATGTAGAAAAGGGGCAACTTCTCGTCTCGGGGATGTATGGTAATGAGGAGAATCCGACAATTGTTTCGGCTAAAGGGATTGTATATGGAGAAACGTGGTACAAATCTGAGGTGGATGTTCCGTTAAAGACGCAATTTCAAGTGTATACTGGTAATTCGTATAATGAATATTTTCTTAAATTTGGGAGTGCTAAAATAAAAATATGGGGATTTCAACAGGATAAGTATAAACGCTCTCGTACTGAAAGTGTAAAACATGATGTGAAATTATTTGGATTTACATTACCAGTTGCATACGAGAAAGATATTGTACGAGAAGAGGAAGAAGCGAACCGAGAATATACCGAAAAACAAGCAATGAAAGTAGCGAAAGAGATGGCAGAAAAAGAACTGAAGAAAAAATTGGATGAACATGCTATGATTGTAAGTGATAACATTTTGAGTAAAGAGGTTGAGGCGGATCACCTAAAGGTCACATTACATTATACAGTGATTGAAAATATTGCAGAGCCACAACCAATATCTGAATTCGATATTCAAGGAGACTGAGTAATGGCAGAACAATTAGTAGAAATGAACCAACAATTGGAAAACCCTAACGAAGCAATCGCTCTTTTTGGGGTAAATGATGCTCATTTAAAAGTAATTGAACGAGAACTTAGTGTATCGATTGTGACTAGAGGAGAATCTGTTCGTGTATCTGGGGCAGATGAAACTGTGGTGCTCGTAGAAAAAATCTTACAACAGTTACTTGTTGTTATCCGTAAAGGTGTATCAATTTCGGAAAGAGATGTTGCGTATGCGATTCAGCTTGGGCAACAAGGGAAAATTGCTCAATTCGAAGAGTTATATGAAGAGGAAATTTTTAAAACGGCAAAAGGTAAATCCATTCGTGTAAAAACGATGGGGCAAAGACGATATATTCATGCAATGAAAAAGAATGATATTGTATTTGGGATAGGGCCTGCTGGGACAGGAAAAACATACTTAGCCGTAGTAATGGCTGTGAGAGCTTTAAAGCAAGGGTATGTAAAGAAAATTATTTTAACAAGACCTGCTGTAGAAGCTGGAGAGAGCTTAGGGTTTTTACCAGGTGATTTGAAAGAAAAAGTAGATCCGTATTTACGTCCGCTATATGATGCGTTACATGATATTCTTGGACAAGAATATACACAACGTATGATGGAACGTGGTGTAATTGAAATTGCACCTCTTGCTTATATGAGAGGGCGTACACTTGATGATTCATTTGTTATATTAGATGAGGCGCAAAATACAACTGGTGTTCAAATAAAAATGTTTTTAACACGATTAGGTTTTAGTTCGAAAATGGTTATTACGGGAGATCCCTCACAGGTAGACTTGCCAAAAGGGGTAAAGTCAGGTCTTTCTATTGCTGCTAATATTTTATCTGGTGTATCAGGTCTTTCGTTCATTACGTTGGAACAAACGGACGTTGTGAGACACCCGTTAGTGCAACGCATTATTGAGGCATATGATAAAATGGAATGATCCTATTTGTCAGGATCATTTCTTTTTGTATGATAAGGTTGGCGAATGACATATTTTTTACTATCATTAAAGACGAGGGAAATAAACTATAGGTGATGGTCTATAAAAATATGGTCCGAAAAAGCATCGTTGGCTGGAAGAAATGAAAGCTATAAATAGTTTCACTTTATTTTTGGAGAGGAGAAGGTATTGAAATCATGTCAAAATCTCAAGAAATTTCTAAGTGGTTTCGTAATTTACAACATTCGAAAAAACTAAGTTGGATTTCTTACGTTTTATTAGGAGCAGTACTGTTTTTTGCACTTATGAATAATGTGAAACCAGAGCAATTAGATGTTAAAGAGCTCGATATTGCTAAAAAAACAATTCACTCTCCTATTAAAATTGAAGATAAAGCCGCAACAGCGAAAAAGAAAAAAGAAGCCGCTCAAAAGGTTGAGGATAAATATACATATAAAAGCGAATATAAGCAAAATAAAGTGGATATTGTAAATTCCGTCTTTGATGCGGTAAGTGAAGTAGAGGCAGAGGCTAAGTCGACTGGCCCAGACGAGTATAGAAAAATTTCTGATGTGGACAAATTGGACAAGTTAAAGAAGAAATTACCAACAGATTTAGCGAAAAGCTTAACAGATTCAATATTGTTGAAATTTATTAATGCTGATTCAAGTCAATTGTCATTGTCGAAGGATGCGGCTGTAACAGCGGTTAATAAAATTATGAGTGAACACATTAAGATGGATCAAGAAGAAGTTGCAAGAGAACGATTTGTTACTGAAATGAGTAGCGTAGGTATAAGCAGTGATTTAAAAGTTGCGGTGAATGCACTAGGGAAGTATGCGATTGCAGCGAACTATTTTTATGATTCAGCTGCGACGAAAGATAGTCAAAAAATAGCGGAAGATTCAGTTGCATCAGTTTTTATCCTTCAAGGGCAAGTTCTTGTGAAAGAAGGCGATACGATTTCACGAGAAGCATATGAGCAGTTGAAGTTAGCTGGATTGTTAGAGAAGGGCAATACCTTCCAACCTTATGTTGGTCTGGCTGTACTTATTTGTGTGTTATTGTACTTTATGCATAAGCAGTTTGAAGTGTTTTTACAGCGAAAAAGAGAAGATAGGCCGTATGTTTTAGCGTATATCACAATTTTGTCTATCACGATTGTTTTAATGAAAATCATTAGTTTGTTTCAAAAGCTTGAATATGCAGGAATCGCGTATGTTGTTCCGGTTGCGATGGGAACAATACTTGTAAAATTAATGATTGGTGATCGATTTGTATTTTTAACGAGTATGATCTTTTCTGTATGCGGAAGTATTATGTTTAATGAAGGTGTAACGAGTACACTGAATTATAGTGTGGGGATTTATGTTTTATTAAGTTCATTATCAGTTAGTATTTTCTTGAGAGAAAAAAATCGTCGTACGATGATTTTACAAGCTGGTATACTCGTTTCTGTATTAAATGTAGTCGTATTAGCGGCGTTGTTATTATTGCGAAATGGGAACTTTTCGCCTCTTGAAATTGGGGTACAATTATTAATGGCTGCAGTTTCAGGGATTATCTCTTCTGTTCTAGCTATGGGGATTTTACCGTATTTAGAAAGTGGCCTTGGGATTGTATCGAGTATGAAGTTGATGGAACTTTCAAGTCCGAATCACCCGCTCTTGCGCAAAATTTTATTAGAAGCACCAGGTACATATCACCATAGTGTAATGGTAGCTAATCTTTCAGAAGCTGCATGTGAAGCAGTTGGAGCGAACGGAGTATTAGCGCGTGTAGGGGCGTATTATCATGATGTAGGGAAAACAGTACAACCACAGTTTTTTATTGAAAACCAGATGGGAATTGAAAACCCGCATGATAGATTAGACCCTGTAACGAGTAAAGATATTATAATTGCTCATGTAACCGATGGGGTGAGAATGCTAGAAGAACACCATATACCTCAAGAAATTATCGATATCGCTGGACAGCATCATGGTACAACGTTACTTAAATATTTTTACTATAAGGCGATTAAAGAAGATAAAGAGAAATATACTGAGGAAATGTTCCGCTATCCAGGGTCAAAAGCAACTTCTAAAGAGTCGGCAATCGTTGGTATTGCTGATAGTGTAGAAGCGGCGGTACGTTCAATGAATCATCCAACGCCAGATCAAATCAATAATTTAGTGCAAAGTATCATTAGAGATCGTTTGCAAGATGGTCAATTTAGTGAATGTGATTTGACATTTAAGGAACTACAAATCGTTGGAAAAACGTTATGTGAAACGTTAAATGGTATTTTCCATTCCCGTATTACATATCCGGAACCGCCGGAAGAAAAGGAGCAAGAATGAGTTTATTAATTGATTTTATTGATGAAACAGAAGAAGTGAAAGATGAATATATAAGTTTGATTCGAGGTTTAGTAGAGAAAGCAGCCCAAATGGAGAACATAGAAGAAGGCGCAGAATTATCGGTTACATTTGTAGATAATGAACGTATTCGTGAAATAAACCGTGATTACCGAGATAAGGATCAGCCTACGGATGTTATTTCTTTCGCCATGGAAGAAATGGGAGAAGGCGAAATGGAAATTGTCGGTGCGGAGATGCCGCGTATGTTAGGAGATCTTATTATTTCTATTCCAAGAGCAAAAGAACAAGCTGAAGAATATGGACATTCTTTTGATCGAGAACTTGGGTTTTTAGCATTACATGGCTTTTTGCATTTGCTTGGTTATGATCATATGACAGAAGAAGATGAAAAAGAAATGTTTGGAAGACAAAAAGAAATTTTAGAGGCATTTGGATTAGGACGATGAAAAAAGGAAAACTTTTAGATAGTTTTGGATATGCTATAGCTGGTATATACTTTTGTCTTCGTCATGAACGAAATATGAAAATTCATTATTTAGCCGCAGTCATTGTTATGTGCTGCGGCTTTTATTTCCATATTACAACAACGGAATGGATTGTATTACTTATTGTGATAGGGATTGTAATGAGTTTAGAGATGGTGAATACGGCTATTGAAAAAACAGTAGACTTAGCAACCGCCGATATTCATCCGTTTGCAAAAATTGCAAAGGATGTTGCGGCGGGGGCAGTTTTATTGTTTGCAATTATAGCTGCTGTAATTGGTGCTATTATCTTTTTACCGTATATGGTATAGTTGCATTCCGAAGTTTTTATTAAGCTTTGGGAGCGCCGTGAAGGCCTTTAATGAAAGAGTGTATCTATTCACATCTGTGAACGGAAAGGATGCGGGAATATGAATAGCAAACAATTAATTCAAGAAGCAACCGAAGCGCGTAAACGAGCGTACGTACCATATTCTAAATTTCAAGTAGGTGCAGCTTTACTAACTCAGGATGGAAAAATATATCGTGGATGTAATGTTGAAAATGCATCATATGGTTTATGCAACTGTGCAGAAAGAACAGCGTTATTTAAGGCGATTTCTGAAGGAGATAACGAGTTTGTAGCTATTGCAGTTGTAGCAGATACAAAGCGTCCGGTACCTCCTTGTGGAGCATGTCGACAAGTTATGGTAGAATTATGTAAACAGGATACGAAAGTATACCTATCAAACTTACATGGTGATGTTCAAGAGACAACAGTCGGAGAATTGTTACCAGGAGCATTTTTAGCGGAGGATTTACATGAATAGAAAAGGTTATAAATCAGGTTTTGTCTCTATTATTGGCAGACCGAATGTTGGGAAATCTACATTTTTAAATCGTATTATTGGCCAAAAAATTGCCATTATGAGCGATAAGCCACAAACAACTCGTAATAAAATTCAAGGTGTATATACAGAAAATGATTCACAAGTAGTTTTCATTGATACACCAGGAATACATAAACCTAAACATAAACTAGGCGATTTCATGGTGAAGATGGCTCAAACGACATTAAAAGAAGTTGATATTGTTCTGTTTATGGTCAATGCAACTGAAGGATATGGTCGTGGTGAGGAATTTATTATTGAGAAATTACAAGAAACGAAACAACCGGTATTTTTAGTAATTAATAAAATTGACCAAGTTCATCCAGAGCAATTATTAGCGTTAATTGATCAATACCGTAAACTATATGAGTTCGCGGAGATTGTGCCAATTTCTGCATTGGACGGTAATAACGTTGAAGCGTTAATCGGAGCAATTAAAAAGTATTTACCAGAAGGACCGCAATATTACCCGGATAATCAAGTAACGGATCATCCAGAGCGATTTATTATTTCAGAGCTTATTCGTGAAAAAGTATTACATTTAACACGTGAAGAAGTACCGCATTCTGTAGCGGTTGTTATTGATGCAATTCAAAAGCGTGAGGGCGGAGCGGTTTATATAAACGCAACGATTGTTGTTGAACGTGCATCACAAAAAGGAATTATTATAGGTAAGCAAGGGAAGATGTTAAAAGAAGTCGGTAAGCGAGCTCGCTTTGACATTGAAGCACTTCTTGGTTCTAAAGTATTTTTAGAAGTATGGGTGAAAGTGCAAAAAGATTGGCGTAATAAGATGTCACAGCTTCGTGACCTTGGTTTCCGTGAAGACGAGTATTAATATGAAGTAAAGTTGTGATCAGTGGGTGTTTTGTTCATCCACTGATTATTGGTTTTTATGAACCTTGATAAATTAGGAAAAATTTTTCTCACATGAAAATGAACAAAATGGGTCAATTTAATAACAACAAAAGAAATTGCTTTATAGGCTACGCTTATTGAGAAAGGTGGATTCTTATGCTAGATTTTACCTGGAAGTTTTTCTCCAAAACAGGAAGCATTGAAACGTATTTGCTTTTGAAAGAAATGGAAAAAGACGTAAACGATGAGATGGATCAACATGAAGAGGAGTTAGCGCATCTAGACTCTCCAATTTCTTGACCCGTTTTGTTCAAACCTTGGATGGTGACGAACATGTTTCAAAAAGTTGAGGGCATTGTCATCCGTACAACAGATTACGGAGAAACAAATAAGATTGTTACAATATACTCACGGGAATTTGGTAAGATAAGTGCAATGGCAAGAGGGGCGAAAAAACCGAAGAGTCGGTTAGCGGCTATTTCGCAACTTATGACACATGGTCATTTTCTTATTCAAATTGGATCTGGACTTGGAACTTTGCAACAAGGCGAGATTATTTCATCTATGAAAGAAATTCGCGAGGATATATTTTTAACTGCTTATGCATCATTTATTATCGAATTAACTGATAAAGCAACAGAAGATAAGAAGCATAATCCGTATTTATTTGAAATGTTATATCAAACGTTGCATTATATGTGTGAGGGTGTTGACCCAGAAGCATTATCATTAATTTATCAAACGAAAATGCTTCCGGTATTAGGGATGCACCCGTACTTTGATACATGTGCTATTTGTCATCAAGAAACAGATTTTGTCGCCTTCTCTGTCAGAGAAGGCGGTTTTCTGTGCTCGCGTCATGCGGAACAAGATCCGTATCGTATTCCGGTGGGAGAGGCTGTTCATAAATTATTACGTCTCTTTTTTCACTTTGATTTACACCGGCTCGGTAATGTATCGGTGAAGGATAGTACAAAAAAACAAATGCGCACAGTATTGAATACATATTATGATGAATATTGTGGGATTTATTTGAAAACAAGGCGTTTCTTGGAACAACTTGATAAGTTTCAAATATAAAAAGGGCCGTATACGGTCCTTTTTACATACTTTCTTTTTCGAATAGCATATTTAGTATATAATATTTAAGAGATAGTATAACTTTTTTCGTTGTGCATTAAAGGTGGTGATTATCATAGAGCTGAATAAACGGCAAGAGCATATCATTCAGATTGTAAAAGATCACGGTCCTATTACAGGGGAGTCAATTGCTGGGCAATTGGGTTTAACACGTGCAACGCTAAGACCAGACTTAGCAATTTTAACGATGGCTGGTTATTTAGAAGCGCGTCCACGTGTAGGTTATTTTTATACGGGTAAAACCGGGGGACAGCTATTATCTGAAGCTGTTAAGAAAATTAAAGTGCAAGATTATCAATCTAGACCGGCTGTAATTGATAAAAATGTATCAGTATACGATGCAATCTGTACTATGTTTCTAGAGGACGTTGGTACATTATTTGTTGTAGATCAAGCTACTTTATTAGTTGGCGTTGTATCTCGTAAAGATTTATTACGAGCTAGCTTAGGAAAGCAGGATTTAACCTCTCTTCCGGTTAATATTATCATGACAAGGATGCCAAACATTGCGATGTGTCGCAGGGAGGATTCTTTATATGATATTGCGATGGAATTAATAGAAAGACAGATTGATGCGATGCCGGTTGTGAAGGATACGAAACAAGGTTTAGAAGTGATTGGACGAATTACAAAAACAAATATTACACGTGCGTTTGTAAATTTAGTAAATAACGAATAAGTGTAATTTGTTTAAAGTGAGGTAATGTAATGGATAATAAAATCGTATATGTCGTATCTGACTCTGTAGGAGAAACGGCTGATTTGGTTGTTAGAGCGGCAATGGGACAGTTCCCATTCGCTCCTGATATTAGGCGTGTACCGTATGTAGAAGATACAGGGACATTAAAAGAAGTAATCTCGATTGCCAAGAGCAATCAAGCGCTTATTTGTTTTACGTTAGTAAAGCCTGATATGCGTCAATATTTATTGACAGAAGCGGCAAAAGAAGGAGTAGAGGCATACGATATTATCGGACCTCTTATCGATCAAATTGAAGAAATTACAGGGCAAGTACCAAGGTATGAGCCAGGTGTCGTTCGAAGATTAGATGAAGAGTACTTTAAAAAAATTGAAGCGATTGAATTTGCAGTTAAGTATGATGATGGTAGAGATGCACGTGGTATTTTAAAAGCTGATATCGTGTTGATTGGAATTTCACGTACATCAAAAACACCACTTTCACAATATTTAGCGCATAACAAACGTTTGAAAGTTGCTAATGTACCACTTGTACCGGAAGTGGATCCGCCTGAGGAATTATATCAAGTGGCAAAAGAAAAATGTTTCGGTTTGAAAATTATACCAGATAAGTTAAATCATATTCGAAAAGAACGATTGAAATCACTTGGATTAAGTGATGGAGCAACATATGCAAATATTAATCGTATTCAAGAAGAAATTGATCATTTTGAGGAAGTAATTAGTAAAATAAATTGTCAAGTGATTGATGTATCGAATAAGGCAATTGAAGAAACAGCAAATATTATTGTGAATGCAGTGCAAAACCAAAAAATGTTTTAGCACATTTACCAAAGGTGAATGTGCTTTTTTCGCTCGTGAGAAGGCGTTAGAGGAAGATGCGAAGTAGAGCATGAACTTTCGGCTTAGTAATAGAATATAGCGGAATGGTTATACTTATATTCTTCTGTTTTTTAATTATGCTAAAGGAACGATTTCGTTATCTTTAAGTGTAAGATGAAAATTAAAGGGATATGTAGCGTAGTTGAAGAAAATATATTATAATAAAAAATTGTGATAAAAACCTATATTTTACGTTTAGACTTTAATTTTTCAGAATAAACTAGGGATAGGATTTTCGAAAAAGACATGTATTTACGTTAAATCGACAAAATCTAGACAAGAAAACGCACATTATGGAAGGATTCACAGAAGGGATGTAGAATACAGAAATATGCAAAACATCAGATAAGATATTATTTGATGCAGATGCGTATCCCGTGAAGAATGCAATTGTGCAAGTTGGAACAAAATTTTATGTCGAAATTTTGTTTGTCGCATCCTATGCTCATCGTTCAAGAAAACAGCAAGGTAATTGGGTCTATGTAGATTCTGAGCAAGATGAAGTTGACTGTTATATTTATTAACATGCAACAGCTACAGATCTCATGATCATACAGGCTATAGTGCTTCTTGCTAGTCTTCTTGTGAAAAAGGAGTATATGTATTGTCTCCAAGAGATACATTTGTAACAGTTGAGCAAATGGATACAATTTTATATAGTAGTATGTATCTGCGAATTTACGCAGACTGGGGACTTATACGAAAGGTCCAAAATCGTTTACACAATGTGATCGACAGTACTTTCTAACAAATTTAGAAAAATATTGTCGAATTATAAAGGAATTTTTTAATTTATATCGAATACAAAATACGACACGGAGATGGAGTTATGGGGAACAGAATTCCTGAAGAAGTTGTTGAACAGATTCGGACATCATCCGATATTGTAGAAGTGATTGGTGAGTATGTTCAACTTAGAAAGCAGGGGCGTAACTATTTCGGCCTTTGTCCATTTCATGGTGAGAATTCCCCTTCATTCTCTGTTTCATCTGATAAGCAAATTTTTCATTGCTTCGGATGTGGAGAAGGTGGAAATGTATTTTCTTTTCTTATGAAAATGGAAGGACTTGCTTTCACAGAGGCTGTTCAAAAGCTTGGCGAAAGAAATGGAATTGCAGTTGCAGAATATACATCAGGGCAAGGACAACAACAACAAGAAGACATATCTGATGACACTGTCATCATGCAACAGGCTCATGAACTTTTGAAAAAGTACTATCATCATTTATTAGTAAATACAGAAGAAGGAAATGAAGCACTTTCATATTTATTAAAACGTGGTATTACAAAAGAGATGATTGAGAAATTTGAAATTGGTTATGCATCACAAGCTTGGGATGCAGCGACGAAAATTTTACAAAAAAGAGGTTTGTCGCTATCTAGTATGGAACAGGCTGGCCTTCTTGTAAGAAGTGAGAAGGATGGCAGTCATTATGACCGCTTCCGCGGAAGAGTTATGTTTCCGATTTATACTTTACAAGGTAAGGTGATAGCGTTTAGTGGAAGGGCATTAGGAGATGACACTCCGAAATATTTGAATAGTCCTGAAACACCGATTTTTTACAAAAGTAAGCTGTTGTATAATTTCCACCAAGCAAGGCCGTTTATTAGAAAACGTGGGCAGGTTGTCCTTTTTGAAGGTTATGCCGATGTACTAGCCGCGGTGAAAAGTGGTGTGGAAGAAGCTGTTGCGACAATGGGAACAGCTTTAACTGAAGAACAAGCGAAACTTCTGCGACGTAACGTTGAAACTGTTGTTCTTTGCTATGATGGTGATAAAGCAGGGCGAGAAGCGACGATGAAAGCAGGGCAATTACTATTGCAAGTTGGTTGCCAAGTGAAAGTTACACCCTTGCCAGATAAGCTTGACCCTGATGAATATGTGCAACAATATGGGACAACCGCTTTTGAAAATCTTGTGAAATCAAGTATAAGTTTTGTTGGTTTCAAAATAAATTATTTGCGCTTAGGGAAAAATTTGCAAGATGAGTCTGGCAAAGAAGAATATGTAAAAAGTGTTTTAAAAGAGTTATCATTGCTACAGGATGCGATGCAGGCGGAATCATATTTAAAATCATTATCGCAAGAATTTTCGTATTCAATGGAAACACTTTTGAATCAATTGCACCAATATCGCAAAGAACAAAAGGTACAGCAAAAACAAATAAAGCAGGTTTCTAAGCCATCTCAAATTGTTCAAACGAAACCGAAATTAACAGGTTTTGAAAGGGCAGAAAGAGAAATTATTTACCATATGTTGCAAAGTGCAGAAGTGACAGTACGTATGGAACCTCATATAGAAGATTTTTATACAGAAGAACATAAAGGGATTTTATATGAACTATACGCATATTATGAAAAGGGAAATGAACCTTCAGTCGGAACATTTTTAAGTTGGCTCTCTGATGAAAAGTTGAAAAATATTATTACTGATATTTCGACGGATGAATTTATTAATCCAGAGTACACAGAAGAAGCGTTACAAGGTCATTTGGAGGCGTTAAGACGCCATAAAGAAAAACTTGAAAAGATGGAAATTATCTTTAAAGTAAAACAAATGGAAAAAACAGATCCTGTAGAGGCTGCTAAATATTATGTGGCATATTTACAAAGTCAAAAAGCAAGAAAATAGCTTTTTCGATAAAATTTTAGTATAATGAATGTTTGTATCTCGCGTAAGGAGGGGAACAGATGGCTGATAAACCAGCTCGTTCTAAACAAATTGAAACTGAAATGACCCTTGAGCAAGTGAAAGAACAACTCACTGAGCTCGGAAAAAAACGTGGCGTTCTTACATATGAAGAGATTGCAGAACGCATGAATGGGTTTGAAATTGAATCCGATCAAATGGATGAATACTATGAATATTTAGGTGAACAAGGGATTGACTTAGTTGGTGACAATGACAACGACGAAGGTCCTAATAATCGCCAAATTACAAAAACGGAAGAAGAATTCGACCTCAATGATTTAAGTGTGCCACCAGGTGTGAAAATCAATGACCCTGTTCGTATGTACTTAAAAGAAATTGGTCGAGTTGACTTACTATCCGCTGAAGAAGAAATTCGACTTGCAACACGTATTGAAGAAGGCGATGAAGAAGCAAAACGCCGTCTTGCAGAAGCAAACTTACGTCTTGTAGTAAGTATTGCAAAGCGCTACGTGGGCCGCGGTATGCTTTTCTTAGACTTAATCCAAGAAGGAAATATGGGTCTAATTAAAGCGGTTGAAAAGTTCGACTATCGTAAAGGTTTTAAATTTAGTACGTATGCAACTTGGTGGATTCGCCAAGCTATTACACGTGCGATTGCAGACCAAGCGCGAACAATTCGTATTCCAGTTCATATGGTTGAAACCATTAATAAGTTAATTCGTGTACAACGTCAATTATTACAAGATTTAGGACGCGAACCATCTCCTGAAGAGATTGGTGAAGAAATGGATCTTGCTCCAGAAAAAGTACGCGAAATCTTAAAGATTGCACAGGAGCCAGTTTCTCTTGAAACACCAATTGGTGAAGAAGACGACTCCCATTTAGGTGACTTTATCGAAGACCAAGAAGCAACATCGCCTGCGGACCATGCAGCGTATGAATTGCTAAAAGAACAATTAGAAGATGTGTTAGATACACTAACAGATCGTGAAGAAAATGTTCTACGTCTTCGTTTTGGTTTAGATGATGGACGAACTCGTACGCTTGAAGAAGTTGGGAAAGTATTCGGCGTAACGAGAGAACGTATTCGTCAAATTGAAGCGAAAGCACTTCGCAAATTAAGACATCCGAGCCGTAGTAAACGTCTTAAGGATTTCTTAGAGTAGGTTATTTTAAGTTTACTTCACGATTGTGAAGTAAACTTTTTTCTTTTGTTAATTTTTGTTAAAAATTATCTATCGGCAACGATTACAATTTCTTGTAATTTATTTTACAGAATTGTCTTTTGATTTGCAAATGCTCATTTTTCGATTTTTCGATTAATTTTGTTTATTCTATACAAAATAATATGTAGAAAAGTAAAAAATATGATGAGAAACGTTAGTAATTATCGAAATAATATGCGATATAATAGTGAAAATCAATAAAATGAATTTACGGAATATTTTTAACAAGTAGTAGTTTGCTCTTTTCTGATAGAGCGTTTTCAAGTACAATATAAATGACTGAATCATCTAACTATTTAGCGGTATAGAGGGGGGAGAAGAGATATGAAACGTAATCCGTTGATTCCGTTCGCTCTTATTGCAGCATTAGGTATTATCGTTATGTTTGTATTTTCATTTCAGGGGCTAAATAAATCTAAAGAGTTAGCTGATGCAAAAAATGGTGGGAAACCAGCACAAACAGCATCAAAGCCAGAGGATATTGTAAAGCAAAGCTGTACGAGCTGTCACGGTGATCAGTTACAAGGGGCGGTAGGACCTAATTTACAAAAAATTGGTGGGAAACTTTCGAAAGATGAAATTAAAGAAGTTCTTTCAAAAGGAAAAGGAAATATGCCAGCTAATTTAATTCCAGCTGATCAAGCAACGAAAGTAGCTGATTGGTTATCGAAGAAAAAATAAAGTTTCGTATTACAAGCCTTTTGCTTTTGTGCAAAAGGCTTGTTTTTCTATACTTTCTAAAATACGATTAGTAATAGAGAATTGAAGTGTTGTTATGGACTTGCAACAACTACTATAAATTCATTATCATGGAGACAGACTGACAAGAGAAGGAGTAATGGAAATACATGAATGAAGTAAAGCTTTCGAAACGATTAGAAGAAGTTGTGAGGGAGATTCCGGTAGGCTCTACAGTAGCTGATATTGGATCGGATCATGCGTATTTACCGTGTTATACAATTATAAATAATATTGCTACAAAAGCAGTTGCAGGAGAAGTTGTAGATGGACCGTTTCGCTCTGCACAAGCAACTGTAGCTGAAAGTGGCTTACAAGATAAAGTAGACGTTCGGAAAGGGAATGGATTAGCTGTTATTGCACCAGGAGAAGTAGATGTTATTACGATTGCTGGTATGGGTGGAGCGTTAATTCGTGACATTTTAGAAAGTGGTAAAGAAAAATTAGAAGGTGTAACACGTTTAATCTTACAGCCGAATATTGCAGCACACCATATTCGTGAATGGTTTATTGAAAATGGATGGGAGCTTATCCGTGAGAAAATTATAATAGAGGACGGAAAGATTTACGAGATTTTAGTCGGAGAGCGAGGAGATATAGCGGTACCTTACTCTGAAAATAAACAAACTGAATTGTTTATGGGGCCATTTTTAATAAAAGAAAAAAGTGAAGCTTTTGTTGAAAAATGGGAAGGGGAATTGAAAAACTTCCAAAATATTTTAAAACAGTTAGAGCGTGCAGCAGAGTCTGAAGAGAAGAAAGCGAAGCGTGCAGAAGTAGAAGCGAAAATGAAAATGATAGGAGAGGTTTTATCATGAGTAAAATTCCAAATGGCCATGAAATTATTTCTTTATTTGAAGGCATGTATCCGAAGCATTTAGCGATGGAAGGGGATAAGATTGGCTTACAGATTGGAGCGCTTAATAAACCTGTACAGCACGTATTAATCGCGTTAGATGTAACTGAGGAAGTTGTGGACGAGGCGATCCAATTAGGAGCGAATATCATTATAGCGCACCATCCTTTAATTTTTAATCCATTAAAAGCGATTCATACAGATAAGGCGTACGGAAGAATTATTGAAACGTGTATTAAAAATGATATTGCGGTGTATGCAGCGCATACAAATGTAGATATTGCTAAGGGTGGGGTAAATGATTTACTTGCTGATGCGTTAGGGTTACAAAATACAGAAGTATTAGCTCCTACATATGCAGAAGAAATGAAAAAAATTGTTGTATTTGTTCCAGTAACCCATGCAGAAGAAGTGCGCAAAGCTCTTGGAGATGCAGAGGCAGGTCATATCGGTAATTATAGCCACTGTACGTTCGGTAGCGAAGGGGTAGGTACGTTCATCCCTCAAGAAGGTACAAATCCTTATATCGGAGAAACTGGGCAGTTAGAACGTGTGGAAGAGATGCGTGTCGAAACGATTGTTCCAGCTTCATTACAAAGAAAAGTTATTAAAGCGATGTTGGCAGCCCATCCATATGAAGAAGTGGCATATGATGTATATCCGCTTGATAATAAAGGTGAAACATTAGGTCTTGGTAAAATAGGGTATTTACAAGAAGAAATGACGCTTGAGCAGTTTGCTTTACATGTGAAACAATCATTACATGTAAAGGGTGCAAGAGTTGTTGGAAAGTTAGATGATAAGGTGCGTAAAGTAGCTGTACTTGGTGGTGACGGTAATAAATATATAAACCAAGCGAAATTTAAAGGAGCAGATGTATATGTAACAGGTGATATGTATTATCATGTTGCTCACGATGCGATGATGATTGGTTTAAATATAGTCGATCCAGGACATAACGTTGAAAAAGTAATGAAGCAAGGTGTACAAAAACAATTGCAAGCCAAAGTAGATGAAAAGAATTTCAATATACAAATTCATGCTTCACAGTTACATACGGATCCGTTCACATTTGTATAAGAAAAATAAAAACCGTTGCTCATGTAGGCAACGGTTTTTATTATTGTTCTTTTTTCACTTTTACACGAGGTAGTATCTTTTGAAGTGGTACTTTTCGAATTCTTTCCCATGTAGCTGGATTCATTGGGTCATATTGATCTAAGAAAGCAATAACTTCTTTTGTAATTGGCGTTGGAGTAGAAGCACCTGCTGTAACAGCTACGTTTTCTACACCTTGTAGCCATTCTAATTGGATTTCACTTACGTCTGCAACGCGGTATGCTGTCGTACCAGCGATTTCTTGTGATACTTGTGCTAAACGGTTTGAGTTGTTACTTTTCGGATCACCGACAACAATTGTTAAATCTGCAACATCAGCTTGTTTAGCGACAGCTTCTTGGCGAACTTGAGTTGCTAAACAAATTTCCTTGTGGAATTCTGCTGTTGGGAATTTTTTCTGAATGTCCTCCATTAAATGTTGAACATCCCATTGACTCATTGTTGTTTGATTCGTAACTAAAATTTTATCCGTTGGAATTTCTAGTGTTTTTAAATCATCAGCTCTTTCGATAAGATGAACGATATCAGGTGCGATGCCAACTGCGCCTTCTGGTTCTGGATGATTTTTTTTGCCGATATAAATGACATGGTATCCTTCAGCTTTCTTTGCTTCGATAAGGTCATGTGTTTTTGTAACATCTGGACAAGTTGCATCAATTGTCGTTAAACCTTTTTCTTTTGCACGTTGTTTAACTTCTGGAGAAACACCGTGTGCAGTGAAAATAACAGTACCAGAATCGATTTTATCTAAAATTTCTAATCGACTTGGACCGTCTAATGTAATGATGCCATCCTCTTCGAAAGCATCTGTTACATGCTTATTGTGAACAATCATACCTAAAATATAAATGGGTCTCGGTAATGATTTATCTAATGCGGCGTTACGTGCAATAACCATCGCGTCAACAACGCCGTAGCAATAACCACGAGGGGAAATTTTAACAATCTTCATGTGAGTAATCCTCTCCTTCTAAACAAGGGATACTTTTGTGCATAGTCCATTACATTATAAAGGAGGAGGAGATAGAAAACAAAGGATTGTTACACATATAGTTTTGGTTTTGTTGCTATTTGTTGAACAGGCTCTTCTGGTAATTCTTTTTCTACTACTGGTTCTATTACGATTTTTTTTCTTTTTCTCTTTTTTTGTGGAGGTGGTGGAGTAGCGACTTTAACCTCATTAACTTCGTCTGGTACGTTTTCATTTTGCTTTTCTTCCGTGCTTTTTCCAGAGGTGAGGATTTTAACAATGCTGGGTAGATTACGCATAATTGGACTGTATTGCTCAACGACAGGTCCTACAGATTGAACAACTTGTGATACTTTTTCGATATTATTTATCATATTAGTTGGATTCGCAATTAGGTTAGAAAAAAAACTTCCGATGCCACTGCTAGATGTCGCCGCAGCTGTAGTTGTTGCAGCGCCACGCGTTTCGTTTGCTTCATACATTTGAGGGGGTATCATTTGTTGGGGATATGGTTGCTGTGGTTGGTACGGTTGCTGGTACGGTTGTTGGTATGGTTGCTGTGATTGGTACGGTTGCTGGTATGATTGCCTTTGTTGGTACGGTTGCTGCTGGTGCATCATCGGTGGTCCTTCCATTTGTCGATAGGGAGGGACCATTTGCATGAAAGGCTCCGTAGGATCGTGTTTTTTAAAGAGTTTAGAAAGAAAACTTTTCTTTTTTTGTGCCATCGGTGGTAGTTGTGGAATTGGGTATGGTGTATAAGAATGATGTCCTTGATTAGGATACATTGGCCCTATTGGGGATTTCGGATACATATGAGGAATCCTCCTTTCTTCAGTTAGGTATATACACATACAATATGCAATGGAAGGAAAGAAGGTTAGTTTTTGAGATAAAAACCTAAACTAAAGATGGATTTTACTTGTAGATTTCGATATAATGTAGACTTGACTGATTTGTGCGCAGTAGAAATTTTAGAAAGAAGGTGTAACTTATGACACTACAAACTTTTACACAGTATGATTTTAAACCATTTTTAATAGATGCAGTTCGTGAACTACGCTTTTCAGAGCCGACAGGAATTCAAAAGAAAATTTTCCCGGTCGTGAAAAAAGGTGTGAGTATAATTGGACAATCCCAAACTGGTTCTGGGAAAACACATGCATACTTACTTCCTACATTAAACAGAATTGATGCAAGTCGTGAAGAAGTACAACTTGTTATTACAGCGCCTACTCGTGAGTTAGCACAACAAATTTATCAAGAAATTGTGAAACTAACAAAGTTCTGTGCAGAAGATCAAATGATTACAGCACGCTGTTTAATTGGTGGAACTGATAAACAACGATCAATTGAAAAGTTGAAAAAACAACCTCATATTGTAGTTGGAACGCCAGGACGTATTAAAGACTTAGTAGAAGAAAAGGCGCTATTTGTTTATAAAGCGGATACTATTATTGTCGATGAAGCGGACTTAATGCTTGATATGGGATTCATTCAAGATGTAGATAAAATTGCGGCACGTATGCCTAAAAATCTGCAAATGTTAGTTTTCTCTGCAACAATTCCTCAAAAATTAAAACCATTTTTGAAGAAATATATGGAGAATCCAGAACATATTCATATTAATCCGAAGCAAGTTGCAGCAGGAAATATTGATCATTACCTTGTGCCTTCAAGACACCGTAATAAAACTGAATTAGTGAAAAATATGCTACTTCAATTTAAACCATATTTAGCAATTGTCTTTACAAACACAAAGAAGAAGGCTGACGAAGTAGCCGATGGATTAGCAGAACGTGGGTTAAAAGTAGGACGTATACACGGTGATTTATCACCACGTGATCGTAGAAAAATGATGAAACAAGTTCGTGATTTAGAGTTCCAATACATTGTCGCAACAGATTTGGCGGCACGCGGTATTGATATTGAAGGAATTAGCCATGTTATTAACTATGAACTTCCATCAGATTTAGATTTCTTCGTTCACCGCGTTGGAAGAACTGCACGTGCGGGTCATTCAGGTATTGCAGTGACGATTTATGATCCAGCAAACGAAGAAGCATTAGATAGCTTAGAAAAACAACGTAATATTGAGTTTAAGCATGTAGATTTACGCGGAGATGAATGGGCGGATTTAGGTGACCGTCGTCGTCGTAAGAGCCGTAAAAAACCAAATGATGGACTAGATGTTATGGCAACAAAAGTTGTTAAAAAGCCGAAAAAAGTAAAACCAAACTATAAACGAAAACTTGCAACAGAACGTGACAAAGTGAAGAAAAAATATAGCAATAAAAAAAGATAAGGGATTTCCCTTATTTTTTTTTATCTCACTACTTGAGAGAAAGTCGATTAATGCAGACTAATAATTAGTGAGGGGTAGAAAAAACGTTGACTAAAGTTTCACTTTATTGGGTTAATTTAAGTATAGAGTGCGGACTGTTTAAATAGTCTGTTTAATTTATGTAGTGCCTTTTGTGTGAACAAACAATTCGCTACATATTTCTACAAATTATGCTATCATTATATCTATTGTATATTGAAGAGGTGATTGTATGTTAAAGATAGGATCTCATGTTTCAATGAGTGGTAAGAAGATGTTATTAGCAGCAAGTGAAGAGGCTGTTTCATACGGTGCAACAACGTTCATGATTTATACAGGTGCGCCACAAAATACACGAAGAAAACCAATTGAAGAATTGAATATAGAAGCAGGAAGAAAACATATGGAACTAAACGGTATTGAGGAAATTATCGTCCATGCTCCGTATATTATTAATGTTGGGAATACGACGAAACCTGAGACGTTCCAATTAGGTGTTGATTTTCTACGTATGGAAATTGAAAGAACGGCAGCATTAGGGGTAGCAACACAAATTGTTCTTCACCCAGGAGCTCACGTTGGTGCAGGAGCAGATGCTGGTATTCAACAAATTATTAAAGGGCTTAATGAAGTAATAACGCCAGAACAAACGGTTAATATTGCGCTAGAAACGATGGCAGGAAAGGG
The DNA here is from genome assembly GCF_042796455.1 of Bacillus sp. NPDC057893. Classification (NCBI taxonomy): domain Bacteria; kingdom Bacillati; phylum Bacillota; class Bacilli; order Caryophanales; family Bacillaceae; genus Bacillus; species Bacillus sp. NPDC057893. The sequence continues at coordinate 569,196 of NZ_JBHVNG010000001.1, forward strand.
AACAGAATGCGGTCGTAGCTTTGAAGAAATTGCGAAAATTATTGATGGTGTGAAATATAATGAAAAATTATCTGTATGTTTTGATACGTGTCATACGCATGATGCAGGTTATGACCTTGTAAATGATTTTGACGGTGTGTTAAACGAATTTGATAAAATTGTTGGGATTAATCGTTTACAAGTACTTCATATTAACGATAGCAAAAATGTACGCGGAGCTGGAAAAGACCGTCATGAGAATATTGGTTTTGGTCATATTGGCTATAAGGCATTGCATCACATTGTGCATCACCCGCAACTACAGCAAGTACCAAAAATTCTTGAAACACCGTATGTAGGTGAAGATAAAAAAGATAAGAAGCCACCATATAAATTAGAAATCGAAATGCTGAAAAATGGTACTTTTGATGAAGGACTTCTTGAAAAAATTAAAGCACAATAAGGAGGGGATTTTCCCCTCCTTATTTTAATAGTTGCTGAAATAAAGTATTTACTTGTTGGGCAGTGGCAGGAGAAGTTACTTTAGCGATTTGTTTTAACAAATCTAGTCGCTCGGTATTATCGTAAATGTTAATATTTTTCCCTTTCATAAGTAAAACGATTTTATCAGCTTGTGCAGTTGTGATTGGAACTTCGTATTCTTTACTATATTTCAATAACTCTTTTGTAGAAATATGATTTAATTTTTTGTTCACAATTTGTTTAATGAGGTTCATCGTGTTGTCCTCCTTCACACGTTCTTCTATCGAAATATATGTAAGCATAGCTTGTACATATTCGTATCAAGGTGCATTTTTTCAATGGAGAAAAGGAGCTTATGTTATAATATAAGAACGAAACTATAGATAAAGAGTATAAGGAGGACTTATGGAGAAAAAGCAACATCGAAAAGAAAGTGTTATTCATCTTGTATATCGTTTAGTTATGATTGTCTTTGGGGCAGCGTGTGCAGCGGTAGCGATTGAACTGTTTTTAATGCCAAATAAAATTATTGATGGTGGAATTATTGGTATTTCTCTTATATTAGATTATCTTACTCCTAATATTTGGTGGCTAAGTTTTTCTACTTTAGTTGTTATCCTCAACATTCCTTTTATGTACTCCGGGTATAAGCAAATTGGAAAAACATTCATGTTATCTTCAGCATTTGGAATTGTAGCTTTAGCATTTATTGAATCAACGTTGCATGCTATCCCACCATTTACAACAGAGCCGATTTTAGCAACAGTTTTTGGTGGTCTTATTTTAGGGCTTGGTGTAGGACTTGTTATTCGTCATGGTGGATCGTTAGACGGGACAGAGATTATGGGGATTTTATTAACGAAAAAATTACCATTTTCTGTTGGTGAATTCGTAATGTTTGTGAACTTATTCATTTTTGCATGGGCAGCATTTGTGTTTGGTGTTGAACAAGCGATGTATTCTGTTATGACGTACTATATTGCATTCAAAACAATTGATACGGTAATTCAAGGATTGGACGAAACGAAAGCTGTTTTAATTGTATCGGATCAATATGAGGAAGTATCAAATGCAATTTTACACCGCCTTGGTCGTGGAACAACAAAACTTGTTGCTAAAGGTGGTTATACAGATAAAGAAAAAGAAGTTATTTATGCAGTTGTCACACGTCTTGAAGTAACAAAGTTAAAATCAATTGTGCACGAAATTGATGAAAATGCATTTGTTACCATTATGAATACGCAAGAGACAAATGGTGGTAAGTTTAAATCGGCAATTCATTAAAAAATGATTTGTAATATTTTTTAAAAGCAGAGAAAATTTCTCTGCTTTTTGTTATAATAATAAGGTTTCTAGAAATAAAGAATATATTTTGGGCAGATTGGTTTACAACTATAATAAGCTGTACTATAATTCAAATAGAGATAAATCGGAATCATTCTGAATTAAAATAGGTGAGATGCTATGAATAATATATTGGAAATAGAAGGATTAACGTTTCGATATGAAGATCGCAACGTATTAGAAGATATTAATTTGCAAGTTCCGAAGGGAGCTTTTTTAGGTTTAGTTGGACCGAATGGTTCAGGGAAATCGACTTTACTTAAATGTTTATTAGGTGTTTTAAAACCGAAGCAAGGAAGTATTAGATTGTTTGGCATTGATAGTAAGAAATTTAAAGAGTGGAATAAAGTTGGTTATGTATCCCAAAAGGCAAGCAGCTTTAACTCAGGTTTCCCGGCAACTGTTTTTGAGGTTGTTTCAATGGGGCTCGTTTCGAAAAAAGGGCTTTTTCGCTTTTTTACGAAAGCCGATAATGCGAAAGTAGAAAAAGCGATTGCTGATGTAGGTATGAGCGAGTTTCAAGGTCGCAACATTGGAGAACTTTCTGGTGGACAACAACAACGTGTATTTATTGCTCGTGCACTTGTAAGTGATCCGGAATTGCTTATTTTGGACGAGCCTACTGTTGGGATCGATGTGAAAAATGTGGCAAGTTTCTATGAGATACTAGAGGACTTAAACAAAAGATTAGGAATCACGTTAATTCTTGTTACGCACGATATGGGTGCTGTAACAGAGAAGGTGACGCATGTTGCATGTTTAAATCAGCATCTACATTTCCATGGGAATGTAGAGGAATTCCGAGAGTTAGAAGATGCAGAAATGTCGATTTTATATGGGCATCATGTTCATCGCTTAGAGCATGAACATGGGCATCACGGGAGGATATAATGATACAGGATTTTTTACAATATGATTTTTTACGTAATTCTTTATACGCTGGTATTTTAATTGGGCTTGTCGGACCACTTATCGGCGTGTTCGTTGTAATTCGCCGCATGTCGCTTATTGCGGATGCATTAAGTCATGTGACGTTATCAGGAATTGCAGCCAGTTTATTACTTGAAAAGACAATCTTTACTGGAGGGTTTTTAAACCCTTTATATATGGGAATGTTTTTTTCAATCGGTGGAGCATTGCTAATTGAAAAATTACGTACTGTATATAAACATTATCAAGAGTTAGCAATTCCGATTATACTTTCAGCAGGGATGGGGATTGGAGTTATCTTCATTTCACTTGCTAATGGATTCAATACGGATTTATTTAGTTATTTATTTGGTAGTGTAAGTGCTGTGACAAGTGCAGATTTAATTATTATTGGTATAGTAGCAATTGTAGTTATTATAACGATTGTTTTATTATACAAAGAGTTGTTTTTACTATCATTTGATGAGGAATACGCTGTATCAACCGGTTTGAGTGCAAAGTGGATTCACTTTATTTTCATTATATTAGTTGCTCTTGTAATTGCGGTATCAATGCGTGTTGTAGGTGTTCTTCTCGTATCATCTTTAATGACGTTACCAGTTGCAGCAAGTATTCGTATTGCAAAAGGATTTAAACAAACAATTTTCTTTTCCATTTTATTTGGTGAAATTGCAGTAATTGGTGGAATGTTTGCTTCGTATCAACTTGATCTAGCACCAGGTGGTACAATTGTTATGATAGCGGTTCTTATTTTAATCGGTGCGATTTTATGGAAGAAGAAAAAAACTGCATAAAGTAGGGATAGGTATGAATCTAACAGAAGCTTTACGCCTAATGAAGGAAAAAGGATATAAACATACGGGGAAAAGGGAAGAGATGCTAAGATTATTCGCGGCGCATAATCGTTATTTAACCGCAAAAGATGTTTTAGAACATATGAAGGATGATTATCCAGGACTTAGTTTCGATACGATTTATCGTAACTTAACGGTTTTTGCTGAAATTGGTGTTTTAGAGCAAACGGAATTAAATGGTGAAAAACATTTTCGTTTTATGTGCTCTATTATGGAACATCATCATCATTTCATTTGTTTAGATTGTGGTGGTACGAAAGAAATCACTTCTTGCCCAATGGATTTTATGAATAAAGATTTTAAAGGTTATGAGGTAACGGGACATAAGTTCGAAATATATGGTCGTTGTCCAAAATGTGCAAAATAAGAGAACTCGTCGGTTATATAACTGACGAGTTTTTAATTTAAATGTAAAAAAGGTTGCTCACAAAAATTGTGGGCAACCTTTTTTTATTGTTCTTGTTCTTGTTTTTCTTTTTCTTTTTCGGCAGCCATTTCAGCAGCGATTACATCAATTTCTTTTTTCAGTTCTTCTACCATTGTTTCTTCTGGTACTTTACGAACGACTTGCCCTTTACGGAATAATAAACCTTCTCCGCGTGCACCAGCAATACCGATGTCGGCTTCACGAGCTTCACCAGGACCGTTTACGGCGCAGCCGAGTACTGCAACCTTAATTGGAACTTTAAGTGTAGAGATGTATTCTTCGACTTCATTAGCAATGCTAATTAGGTCGATTTCAATACGACCACAAGTTGGACAAGAAATAAGTGTTGCGGCATTAGATGCAAGACCGAATGACTTTAATAGTTCACGTGCAACCTTTACTTCTTCAACTGGATCAGCACTTAAAGAAATACGAAGTGTATTTCCGATACCTTTACTTAAAATTGCTCCAAGACCAGCGGCGCTTTTTACAGTTCCAGCAAACAATGTTCCTGATTCTGTAATACCTAAATGTAATGGATAATCAAAAGCGCGAGCAGCTTTTTCGTATGCTTCAATTGCTAAGTTAACATCAGAGGCTTTCATTGATACGATAATATCGTGGAAATCTAAGTCCTCTAAAATTTTAATATGGTGCAGTGCGCTCTCGACCATACCATCAGCAGTTGGATATCCATACTTTTCTAAAATATGACGTTCTAATGAACCGGCATTTACACCGATACGGATTGGAATGCCACGCTCTTTCGCTGCATTTACAACAGCTTCTACTTTATGGCGACGTCCAATGTTACCTGGATTGATACGTACTTTATCAATGCCACCTTCGATTGCTTTTAAAGCAAGGCGATAATCAAAATGAATATCAGCAACAAGTGGAATGTTGATTTGTTTTTTAATATCAGCAATAGCATTTGCTGCGCGTTCGTCTGGAACAGCAACACGAACAACTTGACAGCCAGCTTCTTCTAAACGTTTAATTTCAGCAACTGTAGCCTCAACATCATGTGTTTTTGTTGTCGTCATACTTTGTATAATTAATTCATTGTTACCGCCAATTGTTAAATTACCGACTTTAACTGGACGTGTTTTTGTGCGTTGAGTCATTTCATTCACGAATTGATCGCTCTCCTTATAAAAGAAGTTTCTTATTTTAGTCCCTTACATCAATGATAGTATGTGTGAGAAAGGGCTATGGAAACCAAAGTACTCGGTTTCACTTTTACTATTGTATCAGCGCCTTTATGTAATTGACAAGGATTAAGTGATTGCTTATTGATATAACGGGAATTTATAAGACTTTCCAACTTGGATTTTTGTAGCAGATGTATTTTTATTTAATTGCTTAAAATCATCAATTACTTTTTCAATAGAAGGGATTTTTTTCTTATTAATCGCTTCTGTAATAGAAAGAACTGTATCGCCAGTTTTTACTTCGATTGCTTTATAAGCTGTATCCGTTTCTTTTTCTGTTTCTTTCTCTTTATTTTGTTTTGTATCTGTATTTTCTTGTTTTATCGTTTGGGCAGCAGAGGTTTTTTTGTATGAACTTAACATCGGTAAAGTACCGATTTTTATGTCGTAATAAAATATATAACCGAGGACAAGCACGAATAAGAGTACACCTAATCTCTTCATATTCTTCACTCCTTTGCTAGGAATATATGCTTGTCCAAAAAAAAAATGCCTATTTAGGCATTTTTTTATAGTTCTTGTTTTTCTTTCGGTTTTGGAACTTCTTTAATTGTTAAGTATAGAACGATTAAAACAACTGCAATGTAAATGAATGTTGCGCCAGGTACGTTTATTTTGAATAAATCCATAATCATAAAGAAGATTGTTGGAATTGTGTAGCTGTAAGCAGTTAATGTCCAAACTTGTTTATAAGATAATTTGCGTTGACCGCTCATCGCAGAACCGATGAAGGCAAGCAATGTAACTCCTACAAAGGTAATAAATAATTGGAACAAGTACAGTAAGAACCCAATAACGAATAATAAGATTGGATAAATACTGTCAAATAACGAAATGAAATCTTGTAAATCTTTTTTCTCAAGAGATGCGCCTAATAAGTCATTATAGGAGTATGTTTGTGTTTGACCATTCCCCATGGAGACTACTTTATCTTTTAAAACAAATAAACCTGTTTTATTTTGATATTTTTCTAAGTCTGTTGAATTTGGATCAAATACGAAAAGGGCATTTCCGTCTTCTTTTTCGATAGGTTGATCAATATCAGCTGTTAGCTCGCCATTTTCAATTTTAAAATCAGGTAAATCTTTTTCGATTACTTTATTTACCATGTTAACACCATCTTGAATAACGCTACCGTACAAGAAAGTTCTTGGAATAGTAGTGATTAGGCAAAGAAGCATAATATACAAAATGGTTTTACCGATTTTTTGAAAACGGAAAAGCGCCATATCTTTAGGCGAATATACGCTTTTTGCTAGCTGTGTAAAAATGGACATAGATTCACTTCCTTTATGTATGTGTAAAATCATTGTAACGTACGAATCTAGAGAAGCTCAAGATATATTATATTTACATATAGTAGAAAGGACTAAATTTCTTTTCATTAATTTACTTCTTTTAGTAGAGAAAAATACAATTGACACTTTTCTTTTGTATATGGTAAATTTATCTTACATTTTTCAAACGATATATCCGATGGGAATTTAGTTGTTTTTAATGTTACATACATAATCGTGGACCCTTAGCTCAGCTGGTTAGAGCAGACGGCTCATAACCGTCCGGTCGTAGGTTCGAGTCCTACAGGGTCCATATCCATTTCAGATGTTTAGTATGCCAGCAGGAAGCTTCCTTGTAGAAGGAAGCTTTTTTTACGGAATATATGAGCATTTTAATTGAAAAGAAGTGGGAATTTTGCTACTTTAATGATAGCAAGACAAAGCGATTTATTTGTTTGCACCCTATGGCAATTAGGGTAGAATGAAGTTGTAGGTCACATATGTAGTGACAATACATAAACCGGGAGGAATATAACAATGGCAAAACACGAATTACCAAATTTACCTTATGCGTATGATGCTTTAGAACCTCACTTTGATAAAGAAACAATGAACATCCATCATACAAAACATCACAACACGTATATTACAAACTTAAACGCTGCTTTAGAAGGTCATGCAGAATTAGCAGACAAAAGCGTTGAAGAATTAGTTGCAAACTTAAACGAAGTACCTGAAGCAATCCGTACAGCAGTACGTAACAATGGTGGCGGACATGCTAACCATACATTCTTCTGGACAATCCTATCTCCAAACGGCGGGGGACAACCAGTAGGCGAACTTGCAACTGCGATTGAAGCGAAATTCGGTAGCTTCGATGCATTCAAAGAAGCATTCGCAAAAGCTGGCGCAACTCGCTTCGGTTCTGGTTGGGCTTGGTTAGTAGTAAATAATGGTGAGCTAGAAGTAACAAGCACTCCAAACCAAGATTCTCCTCTAACTGAAGGTAAAACTCCAGTTATCGGTTTAGATGTTTGGGAGCATGCTTACTACTTAAATTACCAAAACCGTCGTCCTGACTACATCGGTGCATTCTGGAACGTTGTAGATTGGAACGTTGCTGAAAAACTTTACCAAGAAGCAAAATAATTAAAGTTAATACAGCTAGAAAAAAGCTAGGAGTTTCTCCTAGCTTTTTTCTATGCTCTCCTTTTACATAATTGAGCTTGTCTTTGGAAGACTAGAACATGAAGTAAAGGAGAGTTGTGTATGAAGTGGAAACATGTAATTGGTGATGTTGAAGTGAATCGGGATTTAGTATTATTGCTCGTTATAGGAGGTTTATACACGCTCGCAATTTCTTTATCGAATACGTTTGTAAACATTTATTTATGGAAGCAAACACAAAATTATGTAAATCTGGGCTTGTATAATTTGGCCAGCGTTGTATTGCAGCCTCTAACATTTCTTGTGGGCGGGAAATTAGCGAAACGTATTGATCGCTCGATTTTATTGCGAATCGGTGTAGGCACGTTAGCTGCTTTTTTTATCGTCGTTTTAGTAGCGGGAAAAAGTGCATCTCACTATATTTTACTAATGGGAGCCCTTTTAGGAGTTGGTTATGGTTTCTATTGGCTCGCTTTTAACTTGTTGACATTTGAGATTACAGAACCAGAAACAAGAGATTTTTTTAACGGTTTTCTCGGACTTCTTACATCTTTCTCTGGAATGATTGGACCGATAGCTGCAGGATATACAATTTCACGTATGGAAAAATGGAGCGGTTATACTGTCGTTTTCTGCCTTTCGTTAATGCTATTTGCGGTTGCAGTCGTTCTAAGCTTTTTTTTATCGAAGAGGGAATGTGAAGGACGCTATGAAATTGTACAAGTATTGAAAGAGCGGCAAGTTGATGAAAACTGGGGAAGAATTACGCGTGCTCATTTCTTCCAAGGTTTAAGAGAGGGAACGTTTATTTTCGTTATTTCGGTATACGTCTATTTAGCATCTGGTAGCGAGTTAGCACTAGGGAAGTATAGTTTAGTGAATTCTGCAGTATCATTTGTATGCTATTATTTAGTTGCTCGTATGTTAAAGAAAGAATGGCGAAAAAAAGCAATTTTAATTGGTGGCATTATTTTATACGCGGTCGTATTTTTAGTTATTTTCAATGTTACATATACGAAATTACTTATTTATGCAGCATGTATTGCGGTTGCATATCCTATTTTACTCGTTCCGTACGGATCTATGACATACGATGTAATTGGTAGAGCAAAACAGGCGAGAGAATGGCGTGTAGAATATGTAGTTGTCAGGGAATTATGGTTAAATGCCGGAAGAATTTGTTCCATTTTAAGTTTTTTATGTGCTGTCATATTCTTTCCTCCTGAAAAAAGTTTACCGTTCTTACTATGTATTTTAGGAGCTGGACATTTTCTTATTTATTTTGCAGTTAAAAATGTCAAATATGATGAGGGAAATGTGAACAAAACCAGCGCTGTAGCGCAAGGAACCACGCAGAATCAAACTGAACCAGAAGGTTAACTTATCGTTTGTTTTATGCTAGAATAGAAAAAGATGTAAGACAGCAGTGAGGGCACCTGTATGAAGGTGTCCCTTTCACATTACATAGCTGTTGGTAGAGGGGGTTTGTATGAGCAAGAAGCAGAAAAAGAACCAGACAAAGACAAAAACCCACGTTCCCTTTCGGTTAAACGTGTTGTTTTTTTGCGTGTTTTTAATGTTCTCCGCGGTTATTGTAAGGCTTGGATACGTACAAATTGTTCGTGGCGAGGAATATAAAAATGAAGTTGAGAAAAAAGAAAATTCAACGATAAGTAATCCTGTACCACGCGGGAAAATATTTGATCGTAATGGAGAAGCGGTCGTAGATAATGAGCCTATTCGTACAATTACATTTACAAAAATGAAGGGATCAACTGCAGCAGATCGCTTAGAAACGGCGAAAAAGTTAGCAGATTTAATTGAAGTCCCAACAGATAAGTTAACAGATCGCGATAAAAAAGATTATTGGCTTGCTTTACATAAAGAAGAAGCAGAAGCAAAAATCATAAAAAAAGATCGTGAAGAGTTTAAAGCGAATAAAATTGACGATAAAGAACTAGATGAACGTCAACGAAATCGTGTAACAGAAGAAGAGATTAATCAACTGTCAGCAAAAGATTTAGAAATATTGGCGATCAAAAGTAAGATGGAAAGCGGATATGCAATGACGCCGCAAATCGTTAAAAAAGGTGCAACAGAAGAAGAATACGCGATTATTAGTGAAAATTTGGCGAAATTGCCAGGTGTAGATACAAATGTCGACTGGGAACGAAAATATAAGTATGACGATATGTTCCGAAGTGTACTTGGTGGTGTAACTTCTTCTGATGAAGGGTTACCGAGAGAAAGGCTAGATTACTATCTTGTTCGTGATTATAATCGTAATGATCGCGTAGGGAAAAGTTACCTTGAGCAACAATATGAAGATAGCCTACACGGTACAAAAGCTGAAGTAAGAAATGTTACAGATAAAGACGGAAATATTTTAGAAACTATTAATGTGTCACAAGGACAACGAGGTAACGACCTGAATTTAACGATTGATATGAAATTACAAAAGCGCGTAGAAGAAATTCTTACGAAGAACTTAATGAGATTTAAAGGGAGCGAACCTCTTTTAGACCGTGCATTCGTTGTAATGATGAACCCGAAAAATGGTGAAGTTTTATCTATGGCGGGGAAACAATTAGTGAATAAAGACGGCGAAACGAAAGTAGAAGATTTTGCATTAGGAACGATGACGAGTTCTTATCCTATGGGTTCAACTGTAAAAGGCGCGACAGTACTTACGGGATATCAAACTGGTGCAATTCAACCTGGATCTGTACAGTTGGATGAACCAATTAAATTAAAAGGTACACAAACAAAATCATCTTGGAAAACGATGGGGTATATTAATGACCTTACAGCGTTAAAACAGTCTTCTAACGTTTATATGTTTAAAACAGCGATGAATATCGCTGGGGTTTCATATGTACGAGGCGGTACGTTAGATATTCCGAAAAGTGCGTTTGATACTATGCGTTACTATTTTGGTCAGTTTGGACTTGGTGTAAAAACAGGAATTGATTTGCCAAATGAAACTGCTGGCCAGATGGGTAAAGGGAATCAACCAGGTTTCTTATTAGATTTATCAATTGGACAGTATGATACGTATACACCGCTTCAATTAGCGCAATATATTTCGACGATTGCAAATGGTGGATATCGTATGCAACCACAAGTTGTAAAGGAAATTCGTCAGCCATCGGCGAAGCCAGAGGAAGTTGGTAAAGTGGTTCAATCCATGGAACCGAAAGTATTAAATCGTGTTGATATGCCTGAATCACAAATTAAACGTGTTCAAGAAGGATTTAGACAAGTGTTTAACGATACAGGTGGTACAGCTACAAAATACTTTACAGGTGCACCATATAAAGCCGCTGGGAAAACAGGTACAGCTCAAACTGTGTATGGCGGAGATAAAGAGATTGGTAGAAATGCAAAGGGTGAGCGTGTTGAAACATATAACTTAACATTAGTAGGTTATGCGCCACTTGAAGATCCAGAAGTAGCATTTTCTGTTGTTGTACCATGGGTACATGATGATAAAACAGGAATTAACGGATATATTGGTCGTGAAATAATGGACGCTTACTTTGAGTTGAAAAAACAAGAATTAACTGGTGAAGCTCCAAAAGATGAAAAAGAGAAAAAAAGTAATACACAAGATGATGAATAAAAAAGTTGTAAAAAAAGCACACTATCTGAAAAGATAGTGTGCTTTTTTTTATGCTTTATGCATATGGTTTAGTAAATGTGGACAAGCGTAAAATGTTGAAAAAAACATGTAGTTTCAAAAACGATGAACATAACAAGATGAGTGCATACGCTCTAAGTTTGTCTTGTGTGATAGGAGATAACAGTTTTATCCCGCTATTTGTGGGCAGTAAAACTCCCACCTCAAAATTCAGTTGGAGCAAAGAAGTTAGGTGGGAGCCCTGCTGCCCGTAAACGCCCGATTGGTGAAGGCTAATAATCAGTGGGGGGATGAACAAAACCCCCACTGATTAAAGTTTCACTTTATGGATGATTAGAAAATTTCCTGCATCTAAAGTACAAAATTCAAAATTAAATTTGTGTATACAGTTGTTTTTGTGGAACTTTACAAAACTTTTACAAACAATTAAAACCGAATTAATAGTTTAGCAGTATTCTTATATCTGTAATCCTGTTATTTCCGGTTACTTCTAGGAGGAAAAACACGTGAAATGGATGAGCACATCGATTAAAGTTTTGACATTATCGACATGTTTCCTTTGTTTTAATATGTCTACTGCATTCGCTACAAATGAAATGGGAGAAGTGAGAGTTGATGGATCCTCAACGGTTTTTCCTATTATAGAGGCAGTAGCAGAGGAATATACAAAGGCCCATCCAAACGTGAAAATTTCTATTAGTATTTCTGGGACAGGAGGAGGATTTAATCGTTTCAGTAAAGGAAAAGTAGATATAAACAATGCTTCGAGATTGATGAAACCGGTAGAAGAAAATGCAATGCAGAAAAACTCCATTCAATTTACACCATTTGAGGTTGCTTATGATGGTCTAACGATTGTTGTGAATCGTCAAAATACGTGGGTAAACAATATGACGATAGACGAGTTACGTCTATTATGGAGTGAAAATGGAAGATTGAAACGATGGTCACAAATTCATTCATCATGGCCACGTGAACAAGTTAAATTTTATGCGCCAGGCGTAGACTCTGGTACTTATGATTATTTCCAAAATGTTGTCTTACAAAATAATCGCCTTGTAAAAACGGTTTCTTTGTCTGAAGACGATCAAGTTATTATGCAAGGGGTAATGAATGATAAAAATGCCATTGCTTTTGTAGGATATGCTTATTATATGGCCAATCGAGATAAGGTAAAAGCAATACAGGTGGATGGTGTATTTCCAACGAAAGAGACCATTCAATCGGGTACGTATAAGCCATTATCTAGGCCGCTATTTACGTATGTGAATCATGCATCTATCAGAAATAAAATTAATGTAGCAAATTATGTTGAGTTTATGATTAAGCATGTTGGAAGCCTTGCTGAAGAGGTCGGATATGTAAAATTACCAAAAGAAAAATATAATGAACAGCTGCGAATGTTAACAGAAATAAAAAGGTAATGTCAGGGTGGAAAGGGGTTTTCATCTTTGGCTCATAATGACAAAAGTCAAATTACATTTTCTGTACAACATTTGATTGAGAGAAATACAAATAGAAGAAAAAAAACGCAGCGAATCAATCGAATTGTTCCGTTAATACTAAAAGTCATTGCTAGCGTGTCCATTGTAACGACACTTGGAATTATTATTACGTTGGCAAATGAAACAATCATGTTTTTTCAAAAGATATCATTGTATTCTTTTTTGACAGAGAAAGAATGGTTACCTTTTTTTGAAAATCCGAAATTCGGTATATTACCACTTATATGTGGAACAATCCTTGTAACAGCAATTGCCATGTTCGTAGCAATTCCTATTGGTTTAGGTTGTGCCGTGTTTTTAAGCGAATACGCTTCGAATGGCGCTCGGAAAATATTAAAACCGTTGTTAGAGCTACTAGCAGGCATCCCGACAATTGTATATGGTTTTTTCGCGTTAACAGTTGTCACACCACTTTTACAACGCGTTATACCAGATTTGCAGTTTTTTAATGCTATTAGTCCGGGTATTGTTATAGGGTTCATGATGATCCCGACGATTGCGTCTCTATCTGAAGATGCGATGAGAGCTGTAGAAAAAGGAATTAAAGAAGCCTCATTAGCGCTAGGAGCGACTCGTTTTGAGATGGTAAAACAAGTGGTGTTTCCATCGGCTTTTACGGGCATAATGGCAGCGATTATATTATCAGCTTCCAGGGCGATTGGTGAAACGATGATTGTTGTTATTGCAGCTGGATCCACACCTAATGTATCGATAGATCCGACTCATTCTATTCAAACATTAACAGCCTATATTGTACAAGTGAGTTTAGGTGATGCTCCGCACGGAACGATTACTTATTACAGCATGTATGCTGTAGGTGCAACGTTATTTATGTTTACTTTTATTATGAATATCATTTCGCAATATATTATGCGCCGTTTTAGGAGGGTGACATAATATGCGAATGTTAAACCATAAAAAAATACAAGAAAATATGGCATCGCGTTTTTTAAAGGATCGGATTTACAAGTGTTTGTTTTATATAGCAATTTTGTTTTCAGTAGTAATACTTTTTATATTGCTTTTTCAAATTTTTGAAAAAGGTATAAGTTATCTTTCAATAGATTTCTTTACAAACTTCGCCTCACGTAATCCGAGAGAAGCTGGGATTGTCGCTGCTTTGTCAGGAACAATACTATTTATGAGCATTGTTATACCGGTCTCTTTTATATTTGGAGTCGGAACAGCTCTTTATTTAGAGCATTATGCGAAGGAGTCCGTTTTTAAAAAGTTAATTGAATTAAATAATCAAACATTAGCAGGGGTACCTTCCGTTGTGTTTGGTTTACTCGGGTTAACTATTTTCGTATACGCTCTCCATTTAGGAGAGAGCATAATGGCAGCGGCACTGACGATGAGTTTACTCGTCTTACCAACTGTTGTTGTAGCTAGTCAAGAAGCGATTCGAACTGTGCCGAGCTCATTACTAGAGGCTTCTTACGGATTAGGTGCTACGAAGTGGCAAACGATGTATCAAATTGTATTGCCAGTAGCTTTGCCAGGGATTGTAACGGGATGTACGTTAGCGGTATCGAGAGCAATTGGTGAGGCAGCACCATTATTAGTCATTGGGGCTCTTGCCTTTGCAAATTATGTTCCGTTCAGTATGTTTGATAGATTTACGGTTTTACCAATTCAAATTTTTAATTGGATGAGTAGACCACAAGAAGAATTTCAGTATGTAGCAGCAGCTGGGATGATTGTTTTGTTAGGGTTGCTGCTCTTTATAAATATATTTGTCTTATGGTTACGAAATCGAAAATAAGTTGGAAGTGGATGAAAGGGGAATTCAAATGGTAGCAACAGTAGTAAATGTACAGGTGAAAAACGAGAAAAAGATTGAGACAGCACCAAAAAAAGTGGTATTTGATACGAAAAATTTAAATTTATGGTACGGAGAAGACCACGCTTTAAAAGATATCAACTTAAGTATTCATGAGAATGAAGTAACAGCGATTATCGGTCCAAGTGGTTGTGGTAAATCAACGTACTTAAAAACACTAAATCGTATGGTAGAGTTAGTGCCTATCGTTCGAACTACGGGCGTTATCGAATATAGAGAACGAAACATATTCGAAAAGTCATATCCGGTTGAAGAATTACGTACGCATGTGGGTATGGTATTCCAAAAGCCAAATCCATTCCCAAAATCTATTTATGAAAATGTAGCATATGGCCCGAAAATCCATGGTGTTCGTGACAAAAAAACACTTGATGAAATCGTTGAAAAGAGCTTGCGCGGAGCAGCGATTTGGGATGAGTTAAAAGATCGTTTGCACGATAATGCATATGGTTTATCAGGTGGACAGCAACAGCGCCTATGTATTGCACGCTGCTTAGCGATTGAGCCAGACGTAATTTTAATGGATGAGCCAACATCGGCGCTAGATCCAATTTCAACATCAAAAGTAGAAGAGCTAATTCAGGAGTTAAAGAAAGACTTTAGTATTGTTATCGTGACGCACAACATGCAACAAGCAGCACGTATTTCAGATAAAACTGCTTTCTTCTTAAGTGGAGAAGTTGTGGAATATACAGATACGAACAAATTATTTACAACACCTACAGATAAGCGTACAGAAGACTACATTACAGGACGATTTGGTTGATATCGCTAGCAAGGCTAAGAGTAAATGCCCCCTTAACAGAGGGCATTTCTCACTTTCACCTCATTCTAATAGGGGAGTAATATTTCTCTTTTCTCAAGGCTTAATAAACGTACAAGAGGCTGGGTAGGGGATTTATATAAAATGGCACATAATATTGAGGGGGAAGAAACGATGGTAAGAGAACAGTTTCAATGTGATTTAAAAACGTTACAGCAAAAGGTGATTGAGCTTGGTGAGTTAGCAAGGGAAGCTTTATTGATCGCTATGGAAGGTCTTCACAACAGGGATGTAGAGAAAGCGTTAGAAGTCATTGATGGGGATTATCGCATGGATAATTTAGAAGAGGAAATAAATGACCTTGCGCTTATGCTTATTACAAAGCAGCAGCCTGTAGCAAGTGATTTAAGAAGGATTTTCATTTCAATTAAAACAGCGACAGATTTAGAACGTATTGCAGACCATGCTGTTAATATTGCGAAATCAACAATTCGTCTTGGTGAAAAAGAAGTGGTCGTTAGCTTGCGTAATCTTGAGGAAATGTTTGAGATTGCTCATAAGATGTTAAATTTAGCATTAGAAGCATATGAGCAAGAAAATTTAACTTTTGCTAAACAAATTGCTGAAATGGATGATTCAGTTGATGAAATTTATGGGAAAGCGATTCGTGAATTTATTTCCTCTGTCCCTGGACAACCAGAAGCGATTACACAAATTACACAACTATCCTTTGTTGCAAGATATATTGAGCGTGTAGCAGACCATGTTACAAATATTGCTGAGAATGTATTTTATTTAGTAAAAGGAAAGCATTATTTATTGAATGAGTAGGGGAAAAAGTAGGTGATGAGAAATCACCTACTTTTTTTAGTCAAAACATGACAAAAAAAGCTCGTTGTTTCCTTTAGTCTATGATGATAAGATGTATCATAATTAATGGGAAAATAAGTACATATGTGTTAGTTACGTCTTATTAATTATTTTACTAAGTTAATGGTAAGCGCTTTCTTTTTTATCGGGAGTTAAAAGGCACATTTATTCATAAAGTGAGGCTTTAATTAGTGGGGCTGTCTCTCACTGATTGTTAGATTTACCAAACCGGACTTTTCCTGCAGTTAATGTGGGATAAATGATATACGGAGTTCTTGAACATTATATAAGTGGAGGCTGAAGTATATGAAGGGGGTTATTTTAGCTGGAGGAAAAGGGAGACGTCTTAGACCATTAACATGTAATACTCCAAAACCGATGTTACCATTGTTAGAAAAACCAGTTCTTGAATATAATATTGAATTATTACGTCAGCATGGTATTCGTGAAATTGCAATTACAGTTCAATATATGAGTACTGCCATTAAGCAATACTTTGGTGATGGTAGTAAGTGGGGAGTTAACTTGTATTATTTTGAAGATTCTCCTCCGCTTGGAACAGCAGGGAGCATTAAGCAAGCGGAAAGTTTTTTAGATGAAACATTTGTTGTTATTAGTGGGGATGCATTAACTGACTTTCAATTATCAGAAGGAATTGCATTTCATGAACAGAAGAAGAGAATGGTAACGATGTTTGCGAAAGAAGTAGAAAACCCACTCTCATTTGGGTTAGTTGTAATGAATAAAGAACAAGAAATTATACGATATATAGAAAAACCGAGCTGGAATGAGGTAGTTTCTAATATTGTGAATACAGGTATTTATATAATGGAGCCAGAAATCTTTTCTTACATACCATCCATGGGATTTTCGGATTTCAGTCATGATGTGTTTCCGTTATTGGCGAATAAAAATGCTTTATTTGCATATTTATCAGAAGACTATTGGCTAGATATTGGTACATTTGATCAATATCGGCAAGCTCAATTCGATTTGTTGACGAAAAAATTGAAGGTGCCTATTCCATATACAGAAGTATTACCAATGGTGTGGATGGGAGAAGGTGTAACGATAGGAAAAGGGACGAAAATTCATGGTCCTTCTTTTATTGGGGAAGGAGCAATGATTGGTGCGGGGGCTGTAATTGAACCGTACTCTATTATCGGGAAAAATAGTATCGTTTCAAGTTATTCTCATCTTCAAAAAAGCATCATTTTTGCAAACGCTCATATAGGAAAAAATTGTGAGTTGTTAGAAACAACAATAGGAGATCATACAATGGTCGAAGATGATGTTACACTTTTTCAAAAAAGTATTGTAGCGGACCATTGTCATATAGGGAAAAGTACAGTAATTAAGCAAAAAGGAAAAATATGGCCATATAAGGAGATAGATAGTCATTCGATAGTAGGTTCTGCCGGTGTTAAAGAGAGTGAAAAGAGTGCAGGGTGGTTACAAAAAAGCCGGATTGTAGGAAGGGGTAATGTTGAAATTACTCCTCAATTTATTGTGAAAGTTGCAATGGCTTATGGATCTCTTTTTGCTAAAGGAGAGAGTATATTGATTGGAAGTCAGGAAAATATAGAAACAACTTCCTTTAAAAATTTATTCCTCCATGCCATTCATGGCAGCGGGATTCATACGATGGAATGTAAAGAAATGAATGAGTCGCTTTTTCAGTATGCCATTCATAATTTGCAATGTGCAGGTGGAGTTTTCGTTCAAGTGGAAAGCGAAAGAGGGATTGTTATACAATTGTATGGTAAGGAGGGCTCATTTTTAACGTATAAGCAGCAAAAAGCGATAGAACAAGTATATATGTCTGAGTCGTTTTATTACGCTTGTGAGAAAGAAATGGGACGAAATAAGCTAGTTCACGTTTCTGTAAATAATTATGTAGAAGCTGTGTTAGAGCATATTGATATTGAAACGATACAAAAACAGAAGTTTCATCTTCTTATTAATAAGAGAAATGATATGTTACAACATTTACTTATGATTTTTTTGCAAAGGCTCGGATGCACAGTTACATGGATTTATGCGGGCGAACAAAAGCATCATGTGAAAGCCTTGATGAAATCAAGTAAAGCAAATATGGCACTTATGTTTTCAGAGCAAGGAAATTATTTCGAGTTATATGATAATCATAGTAATATTTACCAGGGAACAGATTTTGAAGAGGTAGATATTCCAGATTTATTACTTGAATCGGCAGGAAATATTTACCCGATGTCTTTGAAATTAGGAGAATGTTACCTTCTATTTTATACGCAGGATGAAAAAAAGTCGTTTCAAGCGAGATGGAAGCGAGATATTTTATATCGAATTGGAAAATTATTCGAGCTAATAGCATTGCAGGGAAAAACATTTCTCAGCATAGTAGAGCAATCACCTCCGCTCTATCTACTTTGTGATGAAGTTGTATGTTCATGGAATGAAAAAGGGAAAGTAATGAGGAAATTATTGGCTGATATGGAAAGAAAGGAAGAAGGTATATTTGAAGGAGTACAGTTCAAATATACTGAAAAAGAGTGGTCTTATATCGTTTCTGACACAAAACAACCGAAATTTTTAGTGTATTCGCATGCTAGAAACCCAGTAATAGCAAGGGAAAACATGAAAAATCTTATAGAAAAAATTAGACAATATCAAAAGGTGTAGAATTTTTATTTTAAAAGTGGTATTATAGTATAGTCTGATTTAAGTTATTAGTACTGGAGGGAAATAAGAATGCGTGTGAATATTACTCTAGCATGTACAGAATGCGGAGATCGTAACTATATCTCAAAGAAAAACAAACGTAACAACGCTGAGCGTATCGAGCTTAAAAAGTATTGCAAGCGTGACAAGAAGTCTACGTTACACCGTGAAACAAAGTAAGCAGTAGGAATATTTTCCTACTGTTTCTTTTTTTATTCGGTTCCTCTGTTAAAAGTGATACACTATCATCGTAGAGCAAAGTGTCACTGTGAGGGGGAAAATGTGTGAGAGAAGAGAAACTACGTTTACGTAAACAAATAATAGAACACATGAATTCTTTATCAGAAGAACGGTATACAACTTTATCAGAGCAAATTGCAGCTTCGTTGTATGCGCAAAAAGAGTGGGTTGAAGCTAAAACAATTGGAATCACCCTCTCAATGGAAAATGAAGTGAATACATATCCTATTATCGAAAAAGCTTGGGAAGAAGGAAAGAAAGTTGTTGTTCCGAAGTGTAATAAAGGAACACGAACGATGTCTTTCCGGAAAATTAGTAATTTTGATCAATTAGAAACAGTGTATATGAATTTACGTGAACCAATTCCAGCGCTTACGGAAGAAGTGAATGCAGATGAAATTGATCTTCAAATCGTGCCAGGCGTAGCTTATACAGAGCGAGGAGAACGGATTGGATATGGCGGTGGCTATTATGATCGTTATCTCGTGCATTATAAAGGGAAAGCGCTATCATTAGCTTATAGTTTTCAAATGTTAGAACATATTCCAGTAGAGCCATTTGATAAAAATGTAGAAAAAATTATTACAGAAAAAGGAACAATGGTTAAAAATGGGCTTGTATAGACAAATAAAAATTGACGAGACTTTTTCTTCGTGATTATAATAAAATATGTGAACGTTTTCTTATTATAATTTTTTATAGTAAGTGAGCATAGAGGGTGATGAAATGGTATCTATTTATGATATTCAGCAATTGCTAAAGAAATTTGGTACGATTATTTATACGGGTGATCGAATTGCAGATTTACAATTAATGCAAGATGAATTGCGTGAATTAAATCAATCACAGCTAATCGATCCACAAGACTATCAAACAGCTTTATTTTTATTGAAGCAAGAAATTCAAAAAGAGCTAAATAAGAATTAGATAAAGGTAGGTAAGTAACATGGAAGAGAAATGGTTAGTTGGTGTTGACCTTGGTGGTACAACGATTAAATTAGCATTTATTAATGTGTACGGTGAAATTTTACATAAGTGGGAAATCCCTACGAATACAAATGAACAAGGAAAACATATTACACTTGATGTAGCGAAAGCTATTGATAAAAAGTTAGAAGAATTAGGTGAATTAAAAAGCAAGCTAATTGGTATTGGTATGGGAGCTCCTGGTCCTGTACATGTGGCATCTGGAATGATTTATGAAGCGGTTAATTTAGGATGGAAAAACTATCCGTTAAAAGACTTGCTAGAAGTAGAAACAGGATTACCTGTTGTGATTGATAATGATGCAAACTTAGCGGCGCTTGGTGAAATGTGGAAAGGTGCTGGCGAAGGAGCAAAAGATTTAATTTGTATGACACTTGGCACTGGTGTTGGTGGTGGTGTTATCGCCAATGGTGAGATTGTACATGGTATAAGCGGTGCTGCTGGTGAGATTGGACATATTACAGTTGTTACAGAGAACGCTTTTCCATGTAATTGCGGGAAGTCAGGTTGCTTAGAAACAGTAGCTTCTGCAACAGGTATTGTGCGTGTTGCTATGCAAAAAATACAAGAGACAGATAAAGAAAGTGTTTTACGTTCTATGTTAGCAGAAGAAGGGCTTATTACATCAAAAGATGTGTTTGAAGCGCTTGGACAAGGTGACGAACTAGCAGGTGAAGTAGTGGAAAAAGTAGCTTCTTATTTAGGATTAGCTGTAGCGAACCTTGCTAGTACGTTGAACCCAGAGAAAATCGTAATTGGTGGTGGCGTATCTAAAGCTGGAGATGCACTATTAGAGCCAATTCAACGTTATTTCGAGCAATATGCTTTCTCTCGTGCTGTAAAGAGTACAAAATTAGCAATTGCAATACTTGGTAATGATGCAGGTGTAATTGGAGGAGCGTGGCTTGTAAAAAAGCACAAATACGAGGCGAAGATGATATAAGTTGTGAATAATGAGAAGAGGAAGGGACCCCCTTCCTCTTTTTATGCAAGATCTTGTTGGAGAATAAAAATGTAAATGGATTAAGCTGTTGGTGGGTACCCATTATATAGAACAGTCATGATTGTAAACCATCCGAAAACAAGTACGGTTGCAATAGCGAAGCCGCCCGCGAATAAGTTTTTTTCGCGAAGTGTTCTAAGCGTAGCAAATACAGCTAACAGAGTGACTAGCGCAAAAATAATAACAAGGCCCATACAATATCCTCCTCTGTCTACTCATTCCTTAGGATGAGTTTTTAGAATATTTACTCTTTTATATTGTACATGTTTTAAAAATGATTGTCGAGATAACACACCTTCTTTTCCTAAGAGAAAGAAATGTTGTATCATTAAAAGTAAATTAAATAACTGGAGGAGATTTTCATATGAAATGGATACAAATGCCGTTAGGCCCATTGCAAACAAATGCATATATATTAACGAATGATCAAAATGAGTGTATTATCTTTGATCCTGGACATGAAGGAGAAAAACTTGTTACATATTTACAAGAAGCACAGTTAAAACCACTTGCGGTTTTATTAACACATGCTCATTTCGATCATATCGGTGCGGTTGATGCGGTGAGAGGCGCTTTTCATATTCCTGTATACGTACATAAAGAAGAAGCGGATTGGTTAGGCGATGCAACTGTGAATGGCTCGCAAATTTTTATGATGAACCGCAGTATTACAGCAAAACCAGCAGATCATATTATTGACGCAGAGGGTACATTAACGATTAGTTCTTTTAGTTTTGAAATTTTTGAGACACCAGGACATTCTCCAGGAAGTATTTCTTATTATAGTAAAGAAGCGAATGCTGTATTTTCTGGTGATGTATTATTCCAAATGAGTATTGGAAGAACAGATTTACCTGGCGGAAGCTTTGCTGAATTAATTGGGAGTATTGAAGAGAAATTATTTGTGTTACCAGATGAAACAGCGGTGCTATGTGGACACGGTCCAGAAACGAGCATTGGTTTTGAAAAAGAAAATAATCCATTTTTACAATAAGGAGTCATTATGGGGATGGAGCTCATTTTAAGAGAATGGATGGGAAAAGAAAAGGATCATTCGATTTCATATAGTACGTATATGAACCTCGTATTATATGCAGAGGAACATGGGTATTATATGAGAGAACGTGAAAAAATTGGAAGACAGGGAGATTTTTTTACGAGTAGCAATGTATCTTCTGTATTTGCGAAGACTTTTGCTAAGTTTTTTATTCGGCTTGTTGAAAAGGGAGAAGTTTCTCCAAATATTTGTGAGATTGGTGGGGGAACAGGAAAGTTTGCCTATGATGTTTTACAAGAATGGAAACAATTATCTCCGGAAACCTTTATCAATTTAAATTATTCAATTATTGAAGTGAGTCCTTTTCATAGAAGGCTACAACAGGAGAGGCTTTGCTCATTTGATAATGTGTCGTATTATACATCTTATATTGAAATGGGAGAGTCTTTCGAAGGAATTATTTTTTCGAATGAATTATTTGATGCGTTTCCTGTTGAGATAGTTGAGAAAAGAAATGGAATTTTGTATGAAGTACGTATCACGTATACAGATGAGGGGAACCTTACAGAAGTATTTAGACCGATAGAGAAAAGAATCGGTCGTTACTTATTGAAATATAACATTCACATTGCTGAGGGACAGCGCTTTGAAGTGCCTATTGCAATGGAAGAGTATATAGAAGAGATTGCGAAATGGTTTCAGAAAGGTATATGTATTACAGTTGATTATGGATATACAAAAGAAGAATGGATGCATCCTGCACATCATGAAGGAAGTTTAAGAGGATATTATAAGCATAAGCTAATTCGTAATCCACTTGCATATCCAGGAGAAATGGACCTTACTACGCATGTTCATTGGGATGAGTTGAAGATGAATTTTGAGCTACAAGGAATTAATACGATATGGCATAGGAAGCAATCAGAGTTTTTGTTAGCAGCAGGAATATTAGATCAGCTTGCTAGCCATCAAGATACCAATCCTTTTTCTGAAACTCAAAAACGAAATCGAGCAGTTCGTTCTATGATTTTGAACGGAGGATTAGGTAATGCTTTCGATGTTGTTATACACACGAAAGATATGAAGAATTTACTTTTGAATCAATATTTAACAATATAAAAAAAACAAGACACAGTATTTTCTGTGTCTTGTTTTTTAATACGACTTTTAATTATGTAGCATTATATATTTTCTCTCATGATATATATTTATATTAAAGATATGAGATGAAAAATATAGAATACGCTCTTTTTCTCTGTCTATAGGTCCCTAACCTAATAATACGCGAACGAGTTGAATAATTGTTTCGTTTTCTACTTTGTAGTAAATTTCCAATCCTTTTCTTTCACTAGAAACGATTTTAGCACTTTTTAACTTTGCTAAATGCTGTGAAATTGTAGATTGTGGCATGTTTAAGCCTGTGTACATTGTAGAAACGTTGCTTGGGCCACGTTCAATTAATCCCTTTACAATACATAAGCGAACAGGATGAGCAAGCACTTTCAATAATTCTGCATTGCTTTCATATAGTTCTATTTCTTTTTGAAAGGTTTCTAACATGTTCTTTTCCACCTCCGTGTGAGCTGTTATACCATACTATACATACCAAAAAATCAAAGAAAAGAAAACAGTTGTTGCAGAAAAAAAGTCCTAAAGTAAAGAAATTGTAAGAAAAGAGACCCTGATGTAAATAAAATAGATAAATTTGCACAGTTTTGTAAAATGACATTTTTGGGTGAAAATTTTGATGCGTTTCAAAAATTGAAAGATATAGATATATTCGTAACACAATTTTATCATGATTTTCTTATTCTTTCAAATGAATATACAAAATTTTTAAAATAATATGAAAAAGGAATTATAATGTTATATATAGAATATAAAACAGTTTAAAAGAAGCCCAATGTAATCAGCTTCTTTATGATGATAATGAGACACTTGAGTGTAGCTGATAAATCTTAGAATGATCCAGTCATTAGTCATTAGTCATTAGTCATTAGTCATTAGTCATTAGTCATTTATTCTAGAGCTCATCTTTTATCAACTTTAAAAATCTGTGGTTCCATATATTCTCATAAAAATCAATTGTCTCTTTTGCGGACATAAATGGATTGTTTAACGTAGAGGTTGTTTTCTGTCCCATGAAGTTTTCGTATCCTAGTCCGTGGGCAAATTTAATCGTAGCATCCATGCAGTATTCTGTTTGGGCACCACAGAATTCAATACGATGTACAGATAATTGATCTAAAATTTCTTTTAAGTTTGTTTTATAAAATGAATTTGCATGTGTTTTTCTTACAAAAAAATCTTGTTCTTGAACATCTAAATCGGTATGAATAGCCCAAAGTTCTTTTTCGGGTACTAAATCATCATCACAATGTTGAATAAAAATGATTGGTTTATTTGATTTTCTGTATGAAGAAATTCTTTTATTTACTTTTGTAAGCAAGTTTTGTAAATCAAATAAATGCTCTCCGCTATAACATACCCCATTTTGTAAAGCGATAACGATTAAAATATCTGCGCAAGTATCCATTATTTTTACCCCTTTTTTATTTCTTAATATATCAATTAATCCATTACTTGGAAATAGATGATATACTTTTATTTTTTAATGAACTATACAAAAAGAAAAAACATTAAAATGAATATGCTAGACAGCATAAAAAGAAGATATGAAAACTTAATTTCATATCTTCTTTTCTCTCTATGCATTTACAGGTTCTTCTACATAAGAAAGAGCATTTTCGAAATCGGATATTAAATCGTTAACATTTTCAAGACCAACCGATAAACGGAGTAATGAATTAGAAATCCCTCTTTCATCACGTGCTTCCTGTGATAAGGCTGCATGTGACATTTTTGCTGGATATGAAAGAATAGATTCAACAGCTCCTAGACTAACCGCAAAAACGGGCAGTTTGACTTTTGATAAGAATTGGCGCAGTGCATCTTCGGATTGTAAGGTGAAAGATAAAACAGCCCCAGCCGATGTTGCTTGATTTTGTTGAATATTATAGCCAAGATGTGATTGTAATCCAGGGTAATAGACATTTTGAACTTTAGAGTGCTCCTGTAAAAAATGTGCGATTTTGTTGGTACCTGCAGCTGAATGTTCGAGACGTACATGCAATGTTTTAATGCCGCGAAGCACGAGAGAACAATCTTGCGGTCCTAAAATAGCACCAAAAGCGTTTTGTAGAAAGCCGAGCTTTTGAGCAAGCTCTTCATCTTTTACGACAGCTAATCCGGCGGTGACATCACTATGACCAGCAATAAATTTTGTTGCACTATGAAGAACAACATCGGCGCCAAGATCAAGTGGCTTTTGAAATAGTGGCGTCAAAAATGTATTATCAACAAAAGTAAGAGCACCAATAGATTTTGCAAGATTAGAAACAGCACGAATATCTGTCACTTTTAAAAGTGGGTTAGAAGGTGTTTCTACATAAAAGAGCTTCGTATTCGGTTTAATGTTTTCTTTTACTTCTTCTACATTGGTCATATCAACAAATGTATGTGAAACACCATAACGGGAGAGAACTTCAGTAACAATTCGATAAGTGCCTCCATATACATCTTCTGAAATAAGAACATGGTCACCTTGTGAAAGAAGGAGAAATGCAGTAGAAATGGCTGCAATGCCTGATGCAAAGGCAAATCCTTTTGTCCCGCCTTCTAATAAAGCAATGATATCTTCAAGAGCTTCACGTGTTGGATTTCCAGATCTACTATAGTCATACTTTCCGAAAGCATCTACATCAAACTGATGAAATGTTGATGTGTTATAGATGGGAACGTTAACAGCTCCTGTGTGTGAGTCATGCTTGTATTGATTATGCAGTAAAAGCGTATCTATGGAATAGCTCATATTCTTACACCTTCTTTTACAAGTTTAATTGCTTGCTTTAAGTCTTGAATTAAATCATTGCTATTTTCGATGCCGACTGAAAAACGGAGAAGACGATTACACACACCGCGTGCTGTTCGAATATCTTCTGGAATATCGGCATGAGTTTGCGTTGCTGGATAAGTCATTAAACTTTCGACGCCGCCAAGACTTTCAGCAAATGTAATTAAGGATAAAGATTGTAAGAAAGGATTAATCCAAGTTTCATCTTGAAGGCGAAATGAAATCATACCACCTCTTCCTGGATAAAATACATCTGTCACACCATCTTCATCATTTAAATAAGCAACAATTGCATGAGCGTTTTCTTCATGCTGTTTCATGCGAAGTGCTAAAGTTTTCATCCCTCGAATTAATAGCCATGAATCAAACGGGCTTAAGACAGCACCAGAGGCATTATGATAATGAGCAAGCTCCTCGCAAAGAGATTTCCCTTTCGCAACGACAAGTCCGCTTAGTACATCGTTATGTCCGCCTAAATATTTAGTTGCGCTATGAAGGACGATATTTGCACCTTCTGTTAATGGTTGCTGTATATAAGGTGTATAGAACGTGTTATCTACAATAAGAAGTAGTCCGTGCCTTTTCGCTACACTTGCTACACTTACGATATCAGTAACTTGCATTAATGGATTAGTCGGTGTTTCTATGAAAATAGCCTTCGTTTGAGATGTGATTGCTTGCTCAATTTGTTTAATAGATTGTGTATCTACGTATCTACATCGAATATTCCACTTGTCTTCATGTTCGGAAAATAGACGATATGTTCCTCCGTATAAGTCTTCAGATACGATAAGTTCATCTCCGGAACGGAATAGTGAAAGGACAAGGAGAACAGCGGCCATTCCTGAGCTACAGGCATACCCTTGCTCACCGCTTTCTAAGTCTGCAATTGCCTGTTCTAAAAGACCGCGAGTCGGATTTCCAGTTCTTGAATAGTCAAAGCCAGTAGATTTACCAATTCCTTCGTGACGATAAGCAGTTGAGAAATAAACAGGTGGATTAACAGTTCCTGTTGTAGCTTCGCTACGGTTCCCGATTTGTGCTAGTTTTGTTTCGATTGTTGACATGTGAAAATTCCCCCTTTTAAAGTGAAAGACTAAGTGAATTTAAAATAAAAAAAGCCTTCTAAGAAGAAGGCTTTCGGATTGAATAGAGTCTTCTTCTCATCTGTCAAATCTTTCACAATTTGCTGGAATTAGCACCTTATTAACGAATGAATGTTAATGGTTGCTGAGGCGTCATAGGGCCAGTCCCTCTACCTCTCTAGATAAGAATGTTCGTATGAAATTTTTATTATGTTTTTAACTTTACAACAAAAGATAATTGAATTGCAACTTTATTTTAAATAATTTTTATTTTTCCGCAAGTGTCATTGACTTTTATTTTAGTGCATGCTAAATTTATAAAAAATTAACAAACATTGTTAAAAGGGGAACGTATTTCCTTTTAGCTACATAAATAAAATAATAAAGACAAACTCTTATTGAGAGCGGTGGAGGGAAAGGCCCTGTGAAACCCGGCAACCTTCAAACTAAATGTTTGAAACGGTGCTAAAACCTGCAAAACGTGTGTTTTGCATAATAAGAGGAGGAACAATTATGTCCCCCTCTTCAAAGTGAAGAGGGGGTTTTTATATTGATAGAAATGAGGGAGATTCGTGAAATTACTAGATTTATTATCAAAAGGAATTGTAATAGGTGATGGTGCGGTTGGAACGTTATTACATTCGCATGGTTTACAAAGTAGTTTTGAAGAATTGAATTTGTCTGATCCGGACTTAATTATATCGATCCATAAACAATATGTAGCTGCTGGAGCGGATGTTATTCAAACGAATACGTATGGTGCGAATGAAGCGAAACTCCGCATGTATGGTCTAGAAAATCAAGTTGTCCAAATTAATAAAGCGGCAGTGAATATTGCGAAAGCATCAGTAACAGATCGGAATGCAATTTTAGGGACAATTGGAGGTATGAAACATATTGGTGCTGTTACAACGACTGATATAGAGCGAGAATTTATGTTACTTGAGCAGGCAGGTGCTTTACTAGAAGAACAGGTTGATGGATTATTATTAGAAACTTTTTATGATGAATTTGAATTATTGCATGCCGTTAAAGTATTGCGTAAACAAACGAATATTCCGATTGTTGCTCAGTTAGCGTTACATGAGGCAGGTACGACTCAAAATGGGAATGATGTCAATGAAGTATTAAAACAGCTTTTGGATTACGGTGCCAATGTTGTTGGATTGAACTGCCAACTAGGGCCACTTCATATGACGGAAGCTTTCAAAATGATATCGATTCCTCAAAATGGCTATTTATCAGCATATCCAAATGCAGGTCTCCCGAATTATGTGGAAGGGCGTTACGTATATGAGGGAAGTCCAGCGTATTTTGAAGAGATGACACCAAACTTTATTGAACAAGGTATTCGTTTATTAGGTGGTTGCTGTGGTACTACCCCGGAACATATTGGAGGAATGAAACGTGCTATTGCAAATGTTGCACCTGTAATAGAAAAGGAGACGATTCAAAGGCCTAAAGTGGTCCATACACATGAGAAGCGTTCGAGAGTTCATGTTACTCTCGCAGAAAAGGCAAAGAAACAAACGACAGTTGTAGTGGAATTAGATCCACCGAAAACGTTAGACACGCAGCGTTTTTTTGAAGGGGCAAGAGCACTGAAAAGGGCTGGAGCGGATGCTATTACTCTAGCAGATAATTCATTAGCATCTCCTCGCGTTTCGAATATGGCTATGGGTGCATTATTAACGAAGCATGATATTCCAGTATTGACGCATTTAACGTGTAGAGACCATAACGTCATTGGACTACAGTCTCACTTGCTTGGATTATCAGCATTAGGTATGGAGGAAGTGCTAGCTTTAACTGGTGATCCAGCGCGCGTTGGTGATTTTCCAGGTGCAACTTCTGTATATGATTTGTCATCTATAGAGCTAATTAAAATGATTAAAGAGATGAACGACGGTCGCTCTATTTTAGGGAAATCAATTGGTCCGGCAACAAGATTTTCTGTCGGAGGGGCATTCAATCCTCATGTAAGGCATTTAAAAGCAGCGGTAAAGCGAATGGAACGAAAAATTGATGCTGGAGCAGAATATTTCTTAACTCAGCCAATTTATGATGTCGCTTTAATTAAAGAAGTATATGAAGCGACAAAGCATCTGGAACAACCTATCTTTATTGGAATTATGCCGTTAGTAAGTAAGCGGAATGCAGATTTTCTTCATTTTGAAGTACCGGGTATTACGCTCCCTGAAGAGATAAGACAAAAAATGGATGGACATGAAACG
Source organism: Bacillus sp. NPDC057893 (assembly GCF_042796455.1). Lineage (NCBI taxonomy): Bacteria > Bacillati > Bacillota > Bacilli > Caryophanales > Bacillaceae > Bacillus > Bacillus sp. NPDC057893. Next base: position 598,651 of record NZ_JBHVNG010000001.1, read on the forward strand.
AAAGAGGCTGCTATCGAGGAAGGGATTCGTATTTCACAAGAGTTGATTGATGCGGCAATGAAATATTTTAACGGTATTTATCTTATTACGCCGTTTTTAAAATATGAAATTACAGAACATCTCGTGAAATATGTGAGAGAAAAGCAAGAAGTGAAAGAGGGTATTAATTGATGAAACGAATAGAAGAGAGATTACAACATGAAATTTTAATATTAGATGGTGCAATGGGAACGATGATCCAGCAAGAAGACTTAACAGCGGAAGATTTTGGAGGAGAAGAATACGAAGGGTGTAATGAATATTTAGTAAAAACAAGACCGGATGTGATTTTAAATATTCATAAAGTCTACATTGAAGCTGGTGCAGATATTATTGAAACGAATACGTTTGGTGCAACAAATATTGTATTAAGTGATTATGCATTGTCTCATTTAGATGAAGAGTTAAACGAAAGGGCAGCGCTTTTGGCGAAGCAAGCAGTCAAAGAAAGTGGGAAAGAAGTATATGTTGCGGGAGCGATGGGACCAACGACGAAAGCGATTAGTGTTACAGGTGGTGTGACTTTTGAAGAGTTAATCGAAGCCTATACAAGGCAAGCGAGAGGACTATTAAAAGGAGAAGTTGATGTATTGCTCGTTGAGACGAGTCAAGATATGCGTAATGTGAAAGCTGCGTACCTTGGAATTCAAGCGGCGTTTGAAGAACTAAACAAAATAGTACCTATTATGATTTCTGGAACAATTGAACCGATGGGAACGACTTTAGCGGGTCAAACGATCGAAGCCTTTTATTTATCGGTAGAGCACATGAAGCCATTATCGGTTGGGTTAAACTGTGCTACTGGTCCAGAATTTATGAGGGAACATATGCGTTCTCTATCTGATTTATCGGAGTGTTATATTTCTTGTTATCCAAACGCTGGTCTTCCTGATGAAGATGGGCATTATCACGAATCTCCGGCGTCACTTGCTGAAAAAGTAAAACGTTTTGCTGAAGAAGGATGGATTAATATTATTGGTGGTTGTTGTGGCACAACACCAGAACATATAAGTGCAATGAAATTGGCGCTTGCCTCGATTAATCCTCGTGAGCATCATGAAAGGGTTGGACATGGAATTAGTGGACTAGAAGCGTTGCAATACGATGATTCTATGAGGCCCCTATTTGTTGGAGAAAGGACGAACGTAATTGGATCGCGTAAGTTTAAAAGATTAGTAGCAGAAGGTAAATTTGAAGAGGCTGCTGAAGTGGCAAGAGCGCAAGTGAAGAAAAATGCTCATATTATTGATATTTGTATGGCAGACCCTGATCGTGATGAAATAGAAGATATGGAAAGATTCTTGGCGGAAGTTACGAAAGTGTTAAAAGTACCAATTATGATTGATTCAACAGATGAAAATGTTATGGCGAAAGCTCTTACTTATATTCAAGGAAAAGGTGTTATCAATTCTATTAATTTAGAGGATGGAGAAGAACGTTTTGAAAAAGTGACACCCCTTCTTCAGAAATACGGTGCTGCGATAGTTGTAGGGACAATTGATGAAGATGGTATGGCAGTTAGTGCAGAAAGAAAGATAGAGATTGCTAAAAGAAGCTATGAATTATTAACGAAGAAGTATGGTATACGCCCATCTGATATTATTTTTGATGCGCTTGTGTTTCCTGTAGGAACAGGTGATGAAGAATATATAGGTTCAGCGGCAGCGACTATAGAAGGAATTCGTCTTATTAAAGAAGCGTTACCAGAATGTTTAACGATTCTAGGTGTGAGTAACATATCTTTTGGTTTACCACCAGCAGGACGTGAAGTATTGAACTCTGTCTTTCTATACCATGCAACGAAAGCAGGATTAGATTATGCGATTGTTAACACGGAAAAATTAGAGCGCTATGCGTCAATCCCAGAGGAAGAAAAACGTCTTGCGGATGCATTATTATTTGAAACGACGAAAGAGACGTTAGAAAAATTCACAAACTTTTATCGTGTTGCCAAAAAGAAAGATGTCGCTCCACAAGAAACGCTAACACTTGATGAACGACTGGCAAACTATATTGTAGAAGGTACGAAGCAAGGACTACAAGAAGATCTAAGTCTCGCGCTTACAGAAGGACGAAAACCTCTGGATATTATTAACGGGCCGCTTATGACAGGAATGGATGAGGTGGGGCGATTATTTAATGGTAATGAGCTTATCGTTGCTGAAGTATTACAAAGTGCTGAAAGTATGAAAGCTGCTGTAAGCTATTTAGAGCCACATATGGAATCTAGTGATAGTGCAAAAAAAGGGAAAGTATTATTAGCGACTGTAAAAGGTGACGTACATGATATTGGGAAAAACCTCGTTGAAATTATTTTATCAAATAACGGATATGAAATTATTAATTTAGGAATTAATGTTCGTTCGGATCGAATTGTTCAAGAGGTACAAGAAAAGAAACCTGATATTATTGGTCTTTCTGGTTTGTTAGTAAAATCCGCACAACAAATGGTAACGACTGCCGAAGATTTAAAAGCAGCGAATATTGATATTCCAATTGTTGTAGGTGGTGCAGCACTAACGAGGAAATTTACAGATAATCGTATTTCTCCATCTTATAAAGGGCTCGTATGTTATGCAAGTGATGCAATGACAGGTCTTGATATTATTAACAAATTACAAAAAGAAGAAGAGCGTGAGAAGATGAAACAAGATAAAAAGGAACGCCATCTTCATATTGTGAAACAAGAGGAGAAAAAAATAGAAATTCCCGCAGTTATTGAGCCGTTGCCAAAAGCAACTGTTATAGTGCCAGATTCGACGAAACGAGTTGTATTACGGGATATTCCTGCCCTTCATCTTGCACCGTTTTTAAATAGACAAATGTTAATTGGACACCATCTTGGGTTAAAAGGAAACGTAAAAAAACTCCTGCAAGAAGGGGATAAAAGAGCGCATGAGCTAAATGATTTAATTGATGAATTATTACAAGAAGGACAATCTTGGTTACGCCCAAAAGCGGTGTATCAATTTTTCCCGGCGCAAAGTGATGGACAAAATATAATTATATACGATCCGGAAGATCACACACGTATTATAGAGCGATTTGAATTTCCGAGACAAGGGAAAGCACCATACCGTACTTTAGGAGATTATGTACGCCCTATTGGAGATGAGATGGACTATGTTGCGTTCTTATCTGTTACTGTTGGGGAAGGAGTGCGGGACATTGCAGAGGAATGGAAGGCGAAGGGAGATTACTTACGCAGTCATGCAATTCAATCGTTAGCACTTGAATTAGCAGAAGGACTTGCTGAAAAAACACATATGCTCATTCGTGATCGCTGGGGAATTCCAGATTCACCTGAACTGACGATGGAAGAGAGATTCCGTACAAAATATAGAGGAATACGCGTATCATTTGGTTATCCAGCATGCCCAGAACTTGCTGATCAAGAAAAATTATTTCGCTTAATTCATCCAGAAGAAATTGGTATTTCATTAACAGAAGGATTTATGATGGAGCCAGAAGCGTCTGTAACGGCTATGGTATTTTCTCACCCTGAGGCAAGATATTTTAGTGTATTATAGTGTTGAAGGGGGAGACGTATGAAAAAAATAGTCTTTACAGGTGGCGGTTCGGCAGGGCATGTAACGCCTAATTTAGCCATTATTCCACATTTACAGGAAGAAAATTGGGACATCTCTTATATTGGTTCTCATCAAGGGATCGAGAAAACGATTATAGAAAAGGAAGGCATTCCGTATTATAGTATTGCAAGCGGAAAGCTACGTCGTTATTTTGATTTAAAAAATATAAAAGATCCCTTTCTTGTAATGAAAGGTGTTATGGAAGCGTATGTAAGGATTCGAAAACTAAAACCGGATGTGATTTTTTCAAAAGGTGGTTTCGTATCTGTACCAGTCGTAATTGGAGGATGGTTAAATAGGGTGCCAGTTTTGCTACATGAATCTGATATGACACCTGGACTAGCAAATAAAATTGCGCTCCGTTTTGCCTCGAAAATATTTGTTACATTTGAAGAAGCTGCGAAGCACTTACCGAAAGAGAAAGTAGTATATACAGGATCACCAGTACGTGAAGAAGTACTAAGAGGAAATCTTGAAAAAGGTTTAAAGTTTCTAGGGTTTTCCCGTAAGAAATCAGTTATTACTGTTATGGGAGGAAGTTTAGGAGCAAAGAAAATTAATGAAACGGTTCGATTGGCACTTCCAGATCTTCTGGAAAATTATCAAATTGTGCATCTTTGCGGAAAAGGAAATCTTGATGAATCCTTACAAAATAAAGAAGGATATAGACAATTTGAATATGTACATGGAGAGTTGCCGGATATATTAGCAGCAACAGATTTTGTTATTTCACGTGCGGGATCCAATGCGATTTTTGAATTTTTAACAATGAAAAAGCCGATGGTTTTAATTCCGTTATCGAAATTTGCAAGCCGTGGAGATCAAATTTTAAATGCTGAATCCTTTGAAAGACAAGGGTATGCATCGGTATTATACGAAGAGGATGTAACGGTGAACTCGCTTATAAAGCATATAGAAGAGCTATCTCATAATAATGAGATGTATAAAACAGCATTAAAAAAATATAATGGAAAAGAAGCGATTAAAACTATCATTCAACATATTTCAGAGGCATGATTAAACAATCATGTCTTTTTTAGTAGGATGAAAGATTCCAAGAATTGATATTTTTATGTTACAATAAAGTGAAACTTTAATCAGTGGGGGGTTCATCCCCCACTGATTATTAGTTGAACCAATCGGGCTTTTACGGGCAGTTAATCCCACCTCTAACTTCTTTGCTTTTGCTGAATTTTGAGGTGGGGGTCTTACTGCCCGTTAATGCGGGATAACAAATGGTTAATAGGAAAATTCTAATTGATTAAGCGTGAAAATACGAATGGATTAGGAGTGACTGTGTTGGAGCTAAGTCTCTATGAAAATACTGCACTTATTATATGCTTTGTGTTGTACGTTGGTAGTGTTATTGTTTATATTTCACGGAAATTTTCACAAGAACGAGAGCTTGAAAAATCAGAAATAACGGCTGAACTAGAAATGTTAGCTGATGAAAGTTATAAAAAACAAAAAATAAAAGAAGATCATGAGGCACCCCATCATTGAAACGCAAATAAGTTCTAAAGATGGGGATTTTTTTGGAGAAAATCCCATTAACGTTAAAAAAGGAGTTTCCCCATACATATTGAAGGAGTGGATATAAATGAAATTTTATATTGCTTCAGGATTTCAAAATAAACATCTTGTTCGTTTCATATCAAGCCAGTTGAAAGAAGTGGGATGGCAGCATACATATGATTGGACGAAAAATGAAAGAGCAACCAATAGAGAACAATTGCAAAAGATTGGTGAAGAAGAACAAGAAGCGATACGAGAAGCTGATGTTTTCTTGCTCATACTAGAGGGTGGGAATGGAAGTCATACAGAATTAGGGATGGCAATTGCTTTAAAAAAGAAAATTTATATATATCACAAGGGCAATGAGTTGCAAACTACATTCTACCATTTACGAGAAGTTGATATTTTCGAAGGAGAAATTGAGGGGCTTGTCTCATATATATTGAATAAAGTGGAATGCTAGACGTGGGAATGTAGCGAGAAATATTTCTTGCAAAAAAAGAGTGAAGGTTACCATTAGGCTATTTTGGGCACAGTTATTATAAGTAAAGCATATAAAGGAGCTATAAATATGAAATTAGAAAATGGATGGGAAACAAGTTTTTTAGAAGTTGTACAAAACAGTGAATTTAAGAAAGATGCAATTCGTAGTCAATTACTTTTTGCAGATAGTGAAGAAGTAGAAGAGCTTGTTGATGATTACGGTTATGAAGAGATTGTTGAACGCGAACATGATGATGAGTTAGCAGGAATTTTAGGAGAAGAACTTTTTAGTGAGATGGAGCGAAACGTATTCTTAGCTTCACAGCCAGAAGAAAAACTGATTTCATTCGTAAATGGATTAGGTTTTCACGTGTTAGATTGGATCGTGCTTCTTGAAACAGAATTTGGCATTGATAGCGCAAATTTCACATCAGATGCGGTGAAAATGTTAGAAAAGCGTTTTAAACAATTCCCGTACATAGAAGATAAAACGATTTTTGATATGACTTTTGGAGAGGTAATGGATGTATTACAATCCGTTACAGGATTACAACTGAAAGAAAAGATGAACATATAAAGAAAAAGAACGTGAGGATATCACGTTCTTTTTTTACATAATAATAATTTTATCATCTAGCTTTGTTTGTCCAGTAAGAAGTGCATTTAAATACTCTACTTTTCGTATGCAAGCTTGTATATGTCTTTCAACCTCTTGTAACTCTGCTTGGTGATGCGTTTCAATTGGATGAATTTGTACGTTAAATTTTTCGAATTGACTACTATATGTTATTTTTGCATAGCCGCTCATAATATCGGTTTCGTTATGAAATAAAAATTGCTTCGTTTCTTCACAGAATGATACATCCTGAAAGCCATATACTTTTAATGCTTCAATTACTTTGTTAATCATATTTGTATTCATTTTTTAACCCTCTTTACGAAGTTCTACTTTTATATTATAACATAAAAAATTACGTAGAAAGCGCTTCCAAGTGTATTTTATTATAAACTTTACGTTTTAATCATAAAAATGAAACAAAGAAAAAATAATTGTAAAGAAGGAAGGACTCTTTTATTGTTTCGTCATATATATAGAGAAATAGTGCAATGAAAGGAAATTTTCCGAGGTGGAGATTGTATTTCCAATTTGAGCGCAGTAAAAGAGGTGAGAATCTTGAACTTTGATATTGTAGGACAAAAAGCATATATAAAAGATGGGCCGCATCGGAACCGAATTGGAACTGTAAAGAAAAATGAAAAACAATTAGAACCCCACTTTGCTATTGTAATTGGGGAACAAAGTATTGATGTAGAGCTAAAGGATATCGTTTTAGTTGGAGTAGATGTAGGACAATTTCATAAATGGTGCGAGCAGAATGGTTATTTGTGAAAGGGACGGGCTGTGAGATAATGAAGTATATTTGAGAAAAGAGAATATGTTATTGTATTCTCTTTTTCTATGTGTAAGGAGGCGGAAATGAAGTATAAAGAACAAGATTTCACATTGGAATTGAAAGAGAAAATTCAATGTATGGAAAAGGAAATAGAGCGAATATCATTTAAACTGTATAAAGAGCATTCGCATTTATACATAGAAAAAAACATGGAATTAGATATGGGATTTGTAAGAGACAAAGAAAATCCCTTTGAGATGGGTTATTATTCATCAGTTGCGATAGCTATATTAGATGAAGAACAAGAGATGATTGGGTTTCACAATATTCCAATTTGGAAATGCGAAAGACTCTTTTTAGGAATGCAAATTCAATCACGGATTTGGGGGAGTAAGAAAATAGGGGAACTAGTTGAGGAATCTTACTATGAGATTGAGGAAGAGTTAAAAGAGCAACTAGAAGAGTTTTTGGTAGAAGAATAAAGTTTGGATTTTAATGTAAAACATTACAAAAATGTAATTTTTATAAAAGTCAGAAAGGATATATAATTTATTTATAATTATCTATTCTAATATACAGGTGGTGTTTTTAACATGGCTGAAGTAATCGGTAGAGCTTTATTCATAGTGTTTGAGACAATATGTTATGCCCTGTGTTTAAAAAATAAAGAGGAAGATGGAGAGAAATGAAAAAGGACGCTAACATTTTTGTTAGCGTTCTTTTCATTATGAAGCAATTTCACCAGTTTTTACATCGTCTTGATTGTACGTATCTTGATCTAATTCACCAAGCCATTTACTAGAAATAAGACCTGCTGTCATAGAACCACTTACGTTAAGAGCTGTACGACCCATATCGATTAATGGTTCAACCGAGATAACAAGAGCGACAATGCCGATTGGTAAGTTCATTGTAGATAGTACGATTAGCGCTGCGAATGTTGCGCCGCCACCAACGCCAGCAACACCGAATGAGCTAATAGCAACGACAGCGATTAAAGTTAAAATAAATTGTGGTTGTAATGGATCGATTCCTACAGTTGGAGCGACCATCATAGCAAGCATTGCTGGGTAAATACCTGCGCAACCATTTTGACCGATTGATACCCCAAATGATGCTGCGAAGTTTGCGATTCCTTCAGAAATACCAAGCTTTTCTTTTTGTGCTTCAATATTTAATGGCATTGCACCAGCACTAGAGCGAGATGTGAATGCAAATGTTAATACAGGGAACACCTTTTTCAAATACTGAATTGGATTTAAACCAGATAGCGCGATTAATAATAAGTGAATAATAAACATTACGATAAGTGCTACGTAAGACGCTAACACGAAGTTACCAAGTTTTAAAATAGCATTAATATCGCTACCAGCAACTGTTTTTGCCATAAGAGCTAATACGCCGTATGGAGTAAGACGTAAAATTAATGTTACCATACGCATTACGATTGCATATACAGCATCAAGCATCTTCTTAAATAGCTCTGCTTGTTCTGGATATTTTCGTTTTACACCTATAAAGGAAATACCGATAAATGCGGCAAATATTACAACAGAAATTGTTGATGTTGGACGAGCACCTGTTAAATCAAGAAACGGATTTGTAGGCAACAGTTCTAATAATTTGTCTGGAATTGTTGTCTTCTCAATAGAAGTAAATCTTTCTTCTACTAATTTCAGACGAGCAGATTCTGCATCACCTTGTTGTAATCCTGTTGCTGATACATCAAATCCCGCGCTTGCAGCTATACCGACAGCTGCAGCAATTCCTGTAGTAAGAATTAAAATTCCGATAATAAGACCACTGATTTTACCAAGATTTTTCGTTAATTGTAATTTTGTAAATGCTGAAATAATAGATACTAAAATAAGTGGCATAACGATCATTTGAAGTAATTTCACATAACCGTTACCAATTAAACTAAACCAGGTATTTGATTCAATAATTACTTTAGAAGTAGGCTCATAAATAAATTGTAATATAAGACCGAATATAATTCCGACTCCTAAAGCAGTAAATACACGTTTATTAAAAGATACATGCTTACGTTGCATATAATATAATACGCCAACTAAAATGAGCATGACTGCAACGTTAATTCCGACAAGCAGTGTATTCATGTTGATTCCCCCTAATTCCAATGTGTTATATAGAATATAAGGTAATAAAACCTATAAGTCAACTAGGGAATTGCGGGATTAAAAAAAAGATGGCAATTTGCCATCTCTTAATGCCCAGCTCCAGGGACAAGTAAAAATGTTGTGTACCATGTAAATCCGATGAAGAAAACGGTTAAATATGCCCCGAATACGTATATATACATACGCTCTGTTAATTTTAAATAACTTAAAAGTACGAAGAATCCTGTTTGTCCTAAAAATAGTAGTGCGGTCGAATGCATATCCCCTACGTAAAACATAACCGAGAAAATTCCAGTCCAAAAGCCGAGAACGCGAAACATGCGCTCCATGCCATCTCCCTCCTTTTCTAAAAAAGTAAAACCTCTTTTCATTATAGTTTATTTTTCTAACTATTGTAAATATTCATTCATATAAAAGAGAAGAAGCCAATTACAATAATTGACTTCTTATAAGATAGAAAATTAAATTTGCACTTTATAGTTACAAGATTTACATCCGTCTAGTAGGCTATCATTTCGTGTTAATTCCGCGTTCGGGAATAGGATTTCAAAAATCCCCTTCATCATATCACCGTGCATATTACAAATTTCAGTTGGATGATGAACAGCAACTTCTTTAAATGGGCAATTGTGTACATCATAGAAAATTTTTGTACCATCCGTACTTATTTCAAAAGCAGGAGATAAACCAGCTGTTGAGAATGCTTCTTTTGCGATTTGCATTTTTTGTTCTATCGTCAATGCTTCTGCACTTACATTTAAGCGATGCATATGTTGTTGCATTAATTCTTTGCCGAATTGTTTCCCTGTTTCATATAGCGCTTTTTCACCAGCGCTACCTAAGCTTAGCAGTGAATTAAATGCTATCTGCGCTAATAATTGATAATCGCGAAATGGGAATTGTAACTGGATGACATCTTGAGACAAGACGTATAGTCTGCTTGGTCTGCCGCCTTTCCCAGTTTTTTTTGTTTCTGATTTGAGCATATTAACATCTTCTAATTTAGATAAATGTAAACGCGCTACGTTTGGATGAATGTTAAACTCATCTGCAATTTCTTGTACAGTTACGTAATTATGTTTTTGCGAAATATATTTATAAATGTAATAACGAGTAGGGTCAGATAATACACCTGTAATTTTTAAAGCTTGTTCCATTAGGATCTCCACCTTTATCACTTTATCCAAGATATTAACATTATAATACAGATAAACATACATATAGGTAATTTCAGACAATAATTCGGAAATTGTTCATAATTTCACAAACATATTTTCCCTTTTTATCCTAGTGAAAATACAAAAGTCCTAATTTTTCTTTTCCAGTTCTTCATGATATATACATGGTGAGGAGGGAAATTTGATGAATGGTATCGAGCTTTTTGCGAATACGATTATGAAAGAAGCTTGTGGGGTGCAAGCATCGGACTTACATATTGTGCCCAGGCAGAAGGATGTGGCGATTCAATTACGTATAGGGAAAGATTTAATTACGAAACGGTGTATTGAAAAGGAATTTGGAAAAAAGCTTGTTTCGCACTTTAAGTTTTTAGCATCAATGGATATAGGAGAGAGGAGAAAACCTCAAAATGGTTCGTTGTACTTACAAATTGATGGACAAGAAGTGTATTTACGCCTTTCAACACTTCCAACAGTATATCAAGAAAGTCTCGTTATTCGCCTCCATTTACAAGCATCTGTTCAGCCATTGTCTCATCTTTCGTTATTTCCAAGCTCAGCGGAAAAATTACTCTCTTTTTTAAAGCATTCTCATGGATTACTCGTATTTACTGGGCCGACTGGTTCTGGAAAAACAACAACAATGTATGCGTTATTAGAAGTAGCTAGAAAAGGGCAAACACGTCGCATCGTTACACTTGAAGATCCAGTTGAGAGAAGAAAGGACGGTTTATTACAAATTCAAATTAATGAAAAAGCAGGTATCACATATGAGACCGGATTAAAGGCTATTTTACGTCATGACCCAGATATTATATTAGTTGGTGAAATCCGTGATGAAGAAACAGCAAAAGTAGCTGTAAGAGCAAGTTTGACAGGTCATTTAGTAATGACGACGTTGCATACAAATGATGCGAAAGGGGCGATATTACGATTTATGGATTATGGTATTACAAGGCAAGAAATTGAACAATCATTATTGGCTGTAGCTGCTCAGCGGCTCGTCGAATTAAAATGTCCGTTTTGCAGAGGGAAGTGTTCAACTTTATGTAAATCAATGAGGCAAGTAAGGCAGGCGAGTATTTATGAACTGTTATATGGATATGAATTAAAACAAGCGATTAAAGAAGCAAGCGGAGAACATGTTACGTATCACTATGAAACATTGGAAGCATCAGTGCGAAAAGGATATGCTTTAGGTTTTTTAGAAGAAGATATTTATGTTTAAGAGAAAATGGAGCTTAAGTGATCAAGTATTATTGTTGAAAAGGCTAGGGGGGTTATTAGAGAAAGGTTACTCACTTTTACAGGCATTAGAATTTTTGCAGTTCCAATTACCAGTAGGAAAGAAATTACAGTTACAGCGTATGATTGAGGGATTGAAAAATGGACAAAGTTTGCATGCTTCTTTTCATCAATTAATGTTTCATCCGGAGATGCTAAGTTATTTATTTTATGCAGAGCGACACGGTGACATTTCTTTTGCTTTACAACAAGGGAGTGTGCTTCTTTATAAGAAGGATAAGTATAGGAAAGATATGATGAAAGTAATGCGGTATCCTATGTTTTTAACCTTTTTTTTAATGATTATGCTGTTTGTCTTTAACATCATTTTATTGCCTCAGTTTGAAATGATGTATAGTTCTTTACGTTCTACAGCACCACCACTTACGGAGCAAATTTTAGTCGCAATTAAATTATTACCCTACTTCATTTATATCATTTTTCTTATCGTTATAACGGGATTTAGTTTATATATATTTTATTTCCGAAAACTTCCGCCTACTCAAAAGGTAAAGATTATGATCCGTATCCCCCTTATGAAAACATTTCTTATTTTAAATCATTCGCATTATTTTTCCGCTCAATTAAGTGGTTTATTACACGGTGGATTGTCGATACACGAAGCATTAACAATAATGATGAAGCAAAAGTATCATCCGTTCTTTCAGTATGAAGCAGCCCTAATTGAGCGGCAATTAATTGCAGGAGAACCGTTACAATCTATTATTGATAAAAGCGGTTATTACGAGAAAGAACTTTCTTATATCATTACACATGGACAAGCAAACGGTAACTTAGCAAATGAGCTTGGTGATTACAGTGAGCTCATTATTGAAAAGGTAGAACAAAAAATTAAACGTATGTTATTTGTGATTCAACCCATTTTATTTACATGTCTTGGGGTTATAGTCATTTTGATGTACTTAGCGATGATTATGCCGATGTTTCAAATGATGAATTCTATTTAGGGGGCATTTACATGCAGAATGAGGAGGGTTTTACTCTTTTAGAAATGTTATTAGTTATGGTTGTCATAACTGTATTATTACTATTAATTATTCCAAATGTAGTTACACAGCGCTCATCCGTCCAAGGAAAAGGATGTGCAGCCTATGTGAAATCTATAGAAGCACAAATACAAGCATATCACTTGCAACATAATAAGATTCCATCAATAGAGGAACTTGAAACAGGAAAGTATATTACTTCTAAAACTTGCCCGAAAGGTGAACCCATCCATATTTCCGATGATGGTACGGTATCAGCTGGGAAATCGTGAAGCAAAAAGGTTTTACTCTTTTAGAAATGCTACTTGTCTTATTCGCTATTTCTGTACTGAGTGTTGTTACGCATTTTAACGTTACTTCATTATATGAAAAACAAAGAGTCGAGCATTTTTTGAAGCAGTTTTCAAATGATATTTTGTATATGCAGCAGTTAGCGATTAAGCGTCAAAAACATTATACGTTACGCTGGTTTAAAGAGAAACAGATGTATTATATCTCGGAATCGGAGACCGGATTTTTAATTGCTAAGAGAGAATATGATAAAGATGTCCAAATTGATTTGCATACCTTTCCAAATCCAATGACATATAATCCGAGCGGAAATATTAATAGAGGTGGTACGATTTTACTTTCCTATCGAGGGTATAAATATGAGATTGTATTTCAGCTTGGAAGAGGGAGATTTACGTATCGTGAAGTGTCAAAAAGGATCAGTAATGGTTGAAATGGTTGTAGCGTTAAGTTTAATAATGATGGCGGTATCGTTATTGCTCCCGCAAACATTATTAATTATGCAAGAAAGAAAAAATATAAAAATGAGCTATAAAGCATTAATATTATTAAAAAAAGAAGCGGCCTTATTTAAGTATGAGAATGAGGAAAAGCGAGTAAAAGAGCAAGTCATAAAAGGAATTGTATATTACACATATTGGAGAGGAGATGAAGTTTGTACGATGTGGAAAGATACGAGAGGAAAAGCGATGGAGCAATGCCTTTATGCAGAGAAAAGATAAAAAAGAAGTGGGATTTACATTAATAGAAATGATTGCATGTTTGTTGCTTTTATCAATGTTCTTTTTACTTTTACCACGTCTTCATATTATGGGGATAGAAAATACACATTCAAAAGGATTAAATGACTGGGAGTGGGATGTGTTTTTAGGACAAATGCAATTAGAGTTTCGTGAAGTATCAAGTGGGAGGAAGATAGCGCTAGAAAATGGTGGGAATATTTTGCGCTTCCAACTTCGTAATGGTGATGAGGTGACATATGAAAAAGTGAATAGTAATTTAATAAGAAAAGTAAATATGCGCGGAAGGGAATTTATATTGCAAAGGATTGAAGCGATTTCGTATAAATTAACACCTCAGTTGCTATATATATATGTGAAAGATATAAGTGGTGAAATATATGAAGGCGTGGCTGTGCGCTATAGTGAAATTGAGATAGAAACATGAGAAAACAAGATGGATTTGCAATGCCAGGAACAATTATTTTTCTTATTTTATTCATTTCTTTTTTGATGTACGAAACGAATATGTTACTTTCGGATAAAAAATTTTATTCTGAAATAGAACAAAGTTTTTTCATGGAGGAACTTGTTGATCGAGCTATTTCAGATATAAAAAAAGACTTACAGCAAAAAGAAAAAGAGGATGTTTTTTTATTTCAGTATGAAAGAGGAGAAGTGAGTGGGAAGTACGTCTTTGAAAATGATGGTATTATCATTTCGTTGCAATGTGTTACAAAACAGAGAGTTTTCTATAAGGTGAGCTTTCGCTATAGGAAAAGGGATAATAAAATATTGGATTGGGTAGAAGGATAAGATGTAAAATACGGGGAGAGACCCCTTAATTCTTATTGTGGAATGAGTCAATTTCTTTATGGAAAAGGATAAAATGATGTTCAAAAGTTTAAATTTTCTCAAAAAAGAGAAAGGTAGAAAGAATATGATATATTCATGCTATCCAATCATTTTTTCTAGGGAGATAAAGAAATGACAAATAACAATCAAATAGGTGAAAATAAGGAACAAACTATTTTTGATCATAAAGGAAATGCGATTATGACAGAAGATAGGGAAATACAAATTATTTCAAAATTCGAAGAACCACTTATTGTCGTATTAGGAAATGTATTAAGCGATGAAGAGTGCGGTGAATTAATTGAAATGTCTAAAAATAAAATAGAACGTTCTAAAGTTGGTTCATCACGTGATGTAAATGATATTCGGACAAGTAGTGGTGCATTTTTGGAAGACAATGAACTTACTTCGAAGATTGAAAAACGAATTTCATCTATCATGAATGTTCCTGTAGCGCATGGAGAAGGATTGCACATTTTAAATTATGAAGTGGATCAACAATATAAAGCACACTATGATTATTTTGCGGAACATAGTAGATCAGCTGCTAATAATCGTATCAGTACTCTTGTGATGTACTTAAATGATGTAGAAGAAGGCGGGGAAACATTCTTCCCGAAATTAAACCTTTCTGTGCACCCTAGAAAAGGAATGGCAGTATACTTTGAGTATTTTTATCAAGACCAATCACTAAATGAGCTTACGTTACATGGAGGGGCACCTGTAACGAAAGGTGAGAAATGGATTGCAACGCAGTGGGTGAGAAGAGGTACTTATAAGTAAAAGCGAGTATATTACGTTTTGTTCTTCATAGTATAAGAAGAACAAAACGTTTTTTTATTAAACAAAGTAGCATCTTTCGTTATAATAACAATTAATACATGACGATTGAGAGGACAGAAAATGAAATCTATATACATAACCGGCTATATGGGAGCTGGGAAAACAACAATTGGAAAAGCGTTAAGTAAAGAACTTCAAATGGATGTTGTAGATACAGATCAAAAAATCGAAGAGAAGCAAGAGAAGACAATTCGAAATATTTTTGCAGAAGAAGGAGAAATGACTTTTCGGGAATATGAAAGTGAGATGTTACGTTCACTACCAGTTCATAATGTAATCATTACAACTGGTGGAGGGATTATTGAGCGAGTGGAAAATCGAAAGTGGATGAAAGAGAACGGAACTGTCGTGTATTTATATTGTGATCCGCATGTAATTGCAGAAAGGCTTCGTGAAGATATGACACGTCCACTATTTCAGAAGAAAGATATAGAGGCATTTGTGACGAAATTTGAATCGCGCCGAGCTTATTATGAAGAAGCAGATATTCATATCGACACGACAAATAAGTCAGTAAAGCAAATTATGAATGAATTAAAGGGAAAGATTAATGAATAAAAAAGTGGACATACTAATCAAGTAGAGGTGATGATAATATGTCTACTAATGATTATGTTCGCTTTGTGACGCAGCAGTTTGTGTCATATATGGATGCTCCAAAAGAGGATCGAAAACAACAGAAACAACAACGTCGTGCGGAGAAAGAGCCATTCTTAAATAAATGGTTTGGTGTTATGCCACTGAGCGCTGCTTTGTTTTATCGAAATGTAAAAAATAAAAGAAAAAAATCAAGCTAACTTTTTCGTAATATGTTTAGCAAAACAAAAATCCCCTAGTATAACAAGATGCTAGGGGATTTTTGTTTATTGCACAGATTCTTTTTCTTCAGTAACCGCATGTATTTTATTGTTTACCCATACAAATCCAATTCCGATACAAATAGAAATGCCCCAGCCAACAGCGGTCATAATAGCTCTCATTTCACCATATCCATCTACACCGAAAACAGAGATGAAATAGATTTTCAAGAAGCTTTTTAATATAAATTGAAGACCGAAAAATAGTGTTAAATATTGCAAGGCTGGATATATACGACTATCACGATAAAGCTCACGACTTTTATCACGATCATGACCTTGGAGTGCTGAAATGTCCGCTGCGAAATATAACATAAGTGGTTTTTTTATAAAGATTGTACATATAACGATGCAGCCAAGTACGATATGATAATATGCATCATTCCATAGCATTCGTTCCGCTGATCCAGATATTAAGTCTACCGTTGTATTAGAGATGAGTGTAATTAAAATAAAGAACCCTGTAACGTTAAACTGTTTTTCTTTTTTAAAGGTATACAGTGTATAAATAATCCCCGGAACAGAGGAAATTAACATTGCGTAATAAGGATCGATATAAGGCTTTGCAAATTTCCAAATGAGGAATGGGAATACGAGATAAAAGACAAGATCTAATATAGCTTTTTTATTTTGATTCATACAAATCCTCCTTAAGTCATACATATATTTTATAATATAATTTCTGAAAATTGTATAAGGTTTAATAAAAAAAAGAAAAGTAGATGATTAGTAGATTGAAAAATTGCCCCTAGCGTAGTAAGTTTTTTTAGTATATAATAAAGGAAACGCTTTCATTTTTTGGTTTGTTCACAAAATGGACGGAAAATCACATATTTACTATTGATATGTTGCTTTATAATGAAACTAATTAAATATATATGCATACAATATTGTGAAATAAATAACATAAATAATCTATATAAATGTAAACGTTATCAAAAAGAGAGGTGGAGACAATGAGTAAATTTTTCTTCAATCATAATCCAGCAACATTAGAGGATGGAAGACTTGTTAAGTATGCTGAAATTATTTATGGAGAAGGTGGCCGTTCTGTATTAGAAAATTTAATGGTGAAGGCATCTATCAGATTGCGTGATCGTTATCCGAATAAATCTGACGAACAGATCTCGAACCTCGTAAATCAAGGCATCCATGATATGTTTCAAAAATACGTGAATGAGTAGGAGTAGCTAATTGCTACTCTTATTTTTTTGTATAAGGATTGTGCTTTTAGCTGAAAATAAAGGTGCATTTTGAAGTGTGTAAAAAGGAGGGAAAAAGATGAGCAATGGAATTGGTCGTTCAAAAGAAAATCTTCCAACTGATGCAAATCATGTAAGCGCGAAGGATCGTGCATATCAAAAACGTATGACAAAGAAAAAACAACAAGAGCGTAATGACGATAGAGAATAGGCTGGAAAAACATCTTAAAGAAAGCTCCTTCAATAGTTGAAGGAGCTTTCTTTAAGATAGAAAATGATTTGCGGTAACATAAAAGAGACCGCCGTTTATAATTTGTATTGTAATGCGTGGTTCGTATTGTTCTTGTAATGCTTGCTTTTCAATTTCATAGCTTTCTGGAAGTTCATCGCTATCTTCGTAAAATCGATTTAAAAGGTCTAAATCGTGATTCCAACGCACTCTCGCTTCTTTTGCCCACGTGTGGTCATCTTCAGCGATTATACTTTTTAAAGCATCCTCTATACGTTGTAAGCCACTTTGTGGCTTAATGATAGGTGAGAGCGTAAAACAAAAATCAGGTATTTTCGGTGTGAGTTTGATCTCTGCTAAAGTGTCATGAAAGTTTGCAATCATTGTCCCGGAAATAAGATGAATACCGATGGAATGAAGCATGTCTTTTTTTCGGTCGCATTGATAAGATACTTTTATATTTACACCAAGCCAAGGATGAAGGGGGGTATGAGTTGCCCCGCTATGTTTCACTTCCTCATATAAACGTATGTATGAACCTAGTTCTTTTGTTGTTTCAAATATTTGATGCAAACGGGGTGAACCGTAATGAATAAGTTCACCGCCGTTTTCTTCGTTTTCCGGATTTGTAATAAGAGTAAGGCGCATCGGGTTCGGAACGCCTCCTGTTTTTTCAAGATAGTGCCAATAGAATGGGCGGTTCATTAATAATTTATCCATTTCAATTGTTAACTGCACGTCTAACAGGTGAGGGGAACGTTCTAAAATTTCGCAGTTATTCGCCTCAAAAAAGTTGTATAAGTAATTATGAATTTCATTTTGCTGCATAGTCCTGCACCTCTGCTTCATTGCGCTTCGCAAAATCGATAATAGATGTTAAATTTTCCATCTTGATTCGAATTTCACCTTCGCTTTTTGACTGCGCGAAAATCTCTTGAATATGCGCATCAATATTTTTCATGTTGATTCTCGTTAAAATTTCATCGAGTTCACCAATTACACGTTCAAATAAATTAATTTTTTCATATAGTAGTTTTAAAATGTGCTCTTCAACAGTATGCTTTGTTGCTAAGTTATAAATATGAACATCATTTTTTTGTCCAAGACGGTGAATACGTCCAATCCTTTGCTCAAGTCGCATTGGATTCCACGGTAAGTCGTAATTAATCATATGGCTACAAAATTGTAAGTTAATTCCTTCACCACCAGCTTCGGTCGCAATTAATACTTGGGCATGAGTTTGGAAAAGCTCCTTCATCCAATCTTTTTTCCCGCGCTTAAATCCACCGCGAAATGGGACAGAGGAAATGCCATGTTGTTGTAAGAACCATTGTAAATACATTTGTGAAGCTCTATATTCAGTGAAAATAATGACTTTATCGTCAACTTCTTTTATAAGCTCTAGTGCTTTATTTGCTTTGGAGTTGAACGGAATATGATTAATTTTATCCATCAGCACATCAATATGCGGGTCCTTTATGTAATGCTCATTTTCTTTCTGCCGTTTTTCTACATGTTTTTTTAATGAATAGTAAACAGCTTCACGACTACTACATGCTTCCCGTTTTAAAGTTAAGGATGAGAAAGCAGATGTGAAGGCATTTTGTTCACGCCAATTTTCAATTTCATTATACAAAGCTTGTTCTTCTTCATTAAATTCAACGAAGATTGTTCGTACATGTCTCTTCGGCCAATCAATGCCAGTGTTATGGCGTCTATTTCGAACCATTACTTTATTGATAAGAGCTTTTAAATCTTCATCGGATTCAGTGGAACGATTTTTGGAAGCATAATATTCTTCAAAATTAGATTGATTGCCTAGATGACCTGGTTTTAATAAAGAAACGAGGTTGAAGATTTCATCAATTTTATTTTGAACAGGAGTTGCAGTTAGTAATAAACAAAACTTCTTTTTTAATCGTTGTGCAAATTCATAGTTTTTTGTTTTATTATTTTTTAGTTTATGTGCTTCATCGATAATAATAAGGTCATACTCTAGGTTTAAAACGATATCGCGATGTGGTGAACGTTTTGCAGTGTCAATTGATGAGACAATCACATCAGCTTGTTCCCAAGAATAACTTTTCTTTTGAGCGACCGCAGGAATAAAAAATTTTGTGTTTAGTTCATACGCCCACTGAGATACGAGAGAAGCTGGAACGAGAATGAGTACCTTTTTTACAAGTCCTCGAACCATATATTCTTTTAAAATAAGTCCAGCTTCAATCGTTTTTCCAAGTCCAACTTCATCTGCTAGAATCGCTTTACCATTCATTTGTTCAATGACATTTTGAGCAACCTCTAATTGATGCGGAAGCGGCGTGAAATGTGATAAATGTTTCGGTGCTTGCAATCCATCAAAAGTAGGAACGAGTAATGATTTCTCTGTTTTATAAGCTAAATGATATAAATCCCAATTTGTCCAAGGACCATCTTCATCAATTCTTTTTAAAAAATTGTTTTGCCACGTTCGATCTACAGAAATATCGACATTCATTAAGACTCTCCCACCTTTTATAAACTAAAGTGATTATTTTAAAAATCTTTATTATAAGCCTCGTAATAAGGCACTATCACAATTACTAAAAGTTAAAGAATAGGCAATGATTTAGGACTAAATCTCGAAAGCTGTATTTAATATGATTAAGAATAAAAAATTCTAAATTTTTTTTTATGCTAGAATATTGATGAAATATAGCGAATGATGTTAGGATAATGGTGTGAAATGTGTGGAATCTTTCGTATTTTATCCAAGAAAGTAACTTTTTATTTACGCTTTCATAAAAAAAAATACTGAGATTCCGTATAACCTTATCTTTTCAGAATGAAAATGTTTAGATATGGGAAGCAACTTTTATTGATTTGTCAGAGCATAAGGGGGAAAGAGCATGATTACATTACAACGTACACCGTTATTTGATGTATACGCGAAGTATGGTGGGAAAACAATCGACTTCGGTGGTTGGGAATTACCAGTTCAATTTTCAAGCATTAAAGAAGAGCATGAAGCTGTACGTACAGAAGCAGGTTTGTTCGATGTATCTCATATGGGAGAAGTAGAGGTAAAGGGTGTAGATAGTTTAGCATTTTTACAACGTGTTGTTACAAATGACGTATCTACCTTAAAGGTAGGAGGCGCACAATATACAGCTATGTGCTATGAAAATGGCGGCACAGTAGATGATTTATTAATCTACAAACGTGGTGAAGAAGACTATTTATTAGTAATCAATGCATCAAATATCGAGAAAGATTACGAATGGTTAGCAAGTCATGTAATTGGCGATGCAAAAGTAGTCAATGTTTCTAGTGAAGTTGCGCAACTTGCAATTCAAGGACCAAAAGCACAAGACATTTTACAAAAAGTTGTGTCAGAAGATTTGAAAGAAATTAAGTTCTTTAAATTTAAAAACGATATTCTTGTAGATGGAATTCCTGCACTTGTATCTCGTACAGGTTATACAGGTGAAGATGGATTCGAAATTTACTGTAAGAGTGAAGATGCTGCAAAACTTTGGGTGAAACTTCTTGAAGTTGGAGAAGAAGATGGGTTAAAACCATGTGGCTTAGGTGCTCGTGATACACTTCGCTTCGAAGCAACACTTCCGTTATACGGACAAGAGTTATCAAAAGATATTACACCGATTGAAGCGGGAATTGGCTTTGCGGTAAAACCAAATAAAGAAGCAGATTTCTTTGGGAAAGAAACGTTAAAAGAGCAAAAAGAAAACGGTGCATCTCGTAAGTTAGTCGGCATCGAAGTAATCGAACGCGGTATTCCTCGTACGCATTACCCTGTATTTATAGGAGAAGAAAAAATCGGGGAAGTAACGAGTGGTACACAATCTCCAACGTTAAAGAAAAGCATTGGTTTAGCACTAATTGATGTGAAATACGCAACAGTTGATACAGAAGTAGAAATTGAAATTCGTAATAAACGCGTCAAAGCAGTAGTTGTTCCAACACCATTTTATAAACGTTCAAAGTAACGGGGAGAGGGGTAGATTTCATGTTGCATCGTTATCTTCCAATGACAGAAGAAGACAAAAAAGAAATGTTACAAACAATCGGCGTTCAAACGATTGATGAGTTATTCTCTGATATTCCAGAGAGTGTTCGTTTTAAAGGGGATTTAAAAATTAAAGAAGCAAAATCAGAGCCAGAGCTTTTAAAAGAGCTATCTCAAATGGCTAGCAAAAATGCGAACTTAAAAGAATACGCTTCTTTCTTAGGAGCAGGTGTATACGATCATTACGCTCCAGTAATTGTTGATCATGTAATTTCTCGTTCAGAATTTTATACAGCTTACACACCATACCAACCAGAAATTTCACAAGGGGAATTACAAGCAATTTTTGAGTTCCAAACAATGATTTGTGAATTAACAGGAATGGATGTAGCAAACTCTTCTATGTATGACGGAGGTACAGCTTTAGCTGAAGCGGCAATGTTAGCAGCTGGTCATACACGCAAAAAGAAAATTCTTGTGTCTAAGGCAGTTCATCCAGAATCAAGAGCGGTACTTGAAACATATGCAAAAGGTCAAAATCTTGAAGTTGTTGAAATTGATCATAAAGACGGTGTAACAGATTTAGACGTATTACAAAGTGAAGTAGATGATACAGTTGCTTGCGTAATCGTTCAATATCCAAACTTCTTCGGACAAGTTGAAAAGTTAGCTGATATCGAAAAAATCGTTCATCAACAAAAATCATTATTTATCGTTTCTTCAAATCCATTATCATTAGGCGCATTAACACCGCCAGGGAAATTCGGTGCTGATATTGTAATCGGTGATGCACAGCCATTTGGTATCCCAACGCAGTTTGGTGGACCTCATTGTGGTTACTTTGCAACAACGAAAGCATTTATGCGTAAAATTCCAGGACGTCTTGTCGGACAAACTGTAGATTCAGATGGTAAACGTGGATTTGTATTAACGTTACAAGCACGTGAACAGCATATTCGCCGTGATAAAGCGACGTCTAACATTTGTTCAAACCAAGCGTTAAATGCATTAGCAGCATCAGTTGCAATGACGGCACTTGGAAAACAAGGTGTGAAAGATATGGCACGTCAAAATATTTCTAAAGCACAATATGCAAAACGTCAATTCGAAGCGAAAGGCTTCACTGTAACGTTCGCTGGACCATTCTTTAATGAATTTGTTGTAGATTGCAAACGTCCAGTTAAAGAAATAAATGATGTATTAATACAAAAGAATATTATTGGTGGTTACGACCTAGGCCGTGATTATAAAGAGCATGAAAATCATATGCTTGTAGCAGTAACTGAGCTTCGTACAAAAGAGGAAATTGACACACTTGTAAACGAAATGGGGGCTATCCAATGAAGAACCAAGACCAAGCACTTATTTTTGAAGTGACTAAAGAAGGGCGCGTAGGATATAGCTTACCCAAATTAGATGTAGAAGAAGTGAAATTAGAAGATGTATTTGAGAGCGATTATATTCGCGTTGAAGATGCAGAGCTTCCAGAAGTATCTGAACTTGATATTATGCGCCATTACACAGCGCTTTCAAACCGTAACCACGGCGTTGATTCTGGATTCTACCCACTTGGATCTTGTACGATGAAATATAATCCGAAAATTAATGAAAACGTAGCTCGCTTCGCAGGCTTTGCAAATATTCATCCACTTCAAGATGAAAAAACAGTGCAAGGTGCAATGGAATTAATGTACGATTTACAAGAACATTTAATTGAAATTACAGGTATGGATACTGTTACATTACAACCAGCAGCTGGTGCACACGGAGAATGGACAGGTTTAATGTTGATTCGTGCATACCATGAAGCAAATGGTGACTTTAACCGTACGAAAGTAATTGTTCCTGACTCTGCTCATGGAACAAACCCGGCGTCTGCAACAGTAGCTGGTTTTGAAACAATTACGGTGAAATCAAATGAACATGGTCTTGTTGACTTAGATGATTTAAAACGTGTTGTAAACGAAGAAACAGCAGCACTTATGTTAACAAATCCAAATACATTAGGCCTATTCGAAGAAAATATTTTAGAAATGGCAGAAATCGTCCATAACGCAGGCGGCAAATTATACTATGATGGTGCAAACTTAAATGCTGTATTAAGCCAAGCACGCCCAGGAGATATGGGATTTGACGTTGTGCATTTAAACCTTCATAAAACATTTACAGGTCCGCATGGCGGCGGTGGCCCAGGTTCTGGTCCAGTAGGTGTGAAAGCTGATTTAATTCCGTACTTACCAAAACCGATTTTAGAGAAAACGGAAAATGGCTATCACTTCAACTATGATCGTCCAGAAGCAATTGGGCGTGTGAAACCATTCTATGGTAACTTCGGAATTAACGTTCGTGCATACACATATATTCGTTCTATGGGTCCAGATGGACTACGTGCAGTAACTGAGTATGCTGTATTAAATGCGAACTATATGATGAGAAGATTAGCACCATTCTATGATCTTCCGTTCGATAGACATTGCAAGCATGAATTTGTATTATCAGGTCGTCGTCAAAAGAAACTTGGTGTACGTACATTAGATATTGCAAAACGTCTGCTTGATTTCGGTTACCATCCACCAACAATTTACTTCCCATTAAATGTGGAAGAATGTATTATGATTGAGCCAACAGAAACAGAATCAAAAGAAACATTAGATGGTTTCATTGATAAGATGATTCAAATTGCTAAAGAGGTAGAAGAAAATCCAGAAGTTGTACAAGAAGCGCCACATACAACGGTAATTAAACGTTTGGATGAAACATTGGCTGCTCGTAAACCAGTTTTACGTTATGAAAAGCTAGCACCTGTACAAGTGTGATTGGAATAAAAAGAACTCGCTATATGCGGGTTCTTTTTTTTGCAACATTGGTGCGGATAGAATGAAAAAAATGTTAAAAATTTATATTTTTTGTTTCATATTGCTGTAAAGATGCGGTTTTATAGGTGATTTTGTTGAAAAAGTCGGTTTGATAAAAGTATTTATTTTTGTTAGAATTTTATTGAAATTAAGAAGATGTGATGAGGTAGAAATTACTCATTTTTATGTATATGTGAAAAAACGAGCAAGGCGGGGGTGGAAGCGTGGGATATCGATGCTATAGAATGGTATACCATTTAGAAAATGGAGAAACAATTAAAGATGTAAAAGAATTTTGTTACAGAGACCAAGGAAAAGTGCTAGAAAGAGTAGCGCACCGTGTAATGGATAATAGAGAAGTGACAGCGATTGATAAACAAGGAACAATCATTTCAATAGCGTGTGAGGACATTGTAAAGGTAGAACTTGATTACATAACAGAAAGTTAACCTTGAGTCATATCGAATTATTCGATACAATATACTGTTGAATGGTGAAGAGAGCAGAGAGGAGTTTATCATGGGTAATACAAGACACTTTTATATGTTTATTTTAGCGTTTGTTCTTGTTGTGGCGTTAACGATTTATTTAATTGTTGATAGCAGCTGGTACAATACAGTTCATCCGGCATTCCTTCTTTTTATGTATGTAGGAATAGCGGTTGTTAGTTTCGGAATGAGAGACGAAATGTTAGATCGCTTTGAAAAGTGATACATATACGAAAGACCAACAGGGAAATGTTGGTCTTTTTTTTCTTGCCAAAAAATAGGATGTTGTGTATATACTGTATATATAAGGTATATACAGTATATACACACTGGAGGAAAACATGAATATTATTATTTCAAATTCTTCCCAAGACCCTATTTATGCGCAAATAAGGAAGCAATTACGCCAGCTTATTTTAAATGGTGGTTTAAAGGGTGGAGATCAATTACCGTCTATTCGTAGCTTAGCGAAGGAATTACAAATTAGTGTAATTACAACGAAGCGTGCGTACGAGGAGCTTGAAAAAGAAGGATATATAGAAACTGTTGCTGGGAAAGGGACTTATGTTTCACGTGAAAACAATGAACTATTAAAAGAACAGCGGCTACGTCTATTGGAAAGTAAGGCTGAAGAAATTGTGAATGAAAGTAAAGTGTTGCAACTTTCACTTGAAGAATTACAACAGATGATTGCGTGTTTATACAAGGGGGAATGAGAGATGTTAGAGCTAAAAAACGTTTGTAAAAGTTATCAAGATTTCTCAGTGAAAAATATGAATTTTACATTACCACGTGGATATATTATGGGATTTGTCGGACCGAATGGATCCGGAAAAAGTACGACGATCAAAATGATTATGAATTTAATTAGAAAAGATAGTGGCGATATAAAAATTTTTGGTAAGGACAATAAGAAAGCTGAAAAAGAAATAAAACAAAATATTGGTTTTGTATATGATGAAAATCATTATTACGAAGATTTAACGTGTGAGCAAATGAAACGGATTATTGCACCGTTATATAAAAAGTGGGACGAAAAGCAGTATCAATCGTATATGCAGAGATTACAAGTTCCAAAGTATAAAAAGATTAAAGAGTTATCCAAAGGGATGAAAATGAAATTTGCGATTGCAATCGCACTTTCACACCATGCGGAATTCATTATTATGGATGAACCAACAGCAGGATTATTCCCAGTTGTTCGAAGTGACTTGCTTGATATGTTGCAAGAGATTGTAATGGAAGATGAAGTGTCTGTCTTATTTTCCACACACATTACTACAGACTTAGAACGCATCGCGGATTACATTACGTTCATCAATGATGGAGAAATTATATTTACTGGTGAGAAAGATGAATTAATGGAGAACTACGTAATCGTAAAGGGAAGCAATGATTTATTAGATCGAGAAGGAAAAGAACTATTTGTTGGATTACGAAAAAATAAATTTGGCTTTGAAGGTTTAGCAGAGGATAGACAAGCAATTATCGATTGGTTTGGAAATGAGGTTGTACTAGAAAAACCTACATTAGACGATATCATCGTTTACACTGCGAAAGGGAGAGGTGCCTATGCGTCAGCTCGTATATAAAGATTTGTTCTTTTTTCGGGGGATATGGTTAGTGTATCTTACTATACCTTTTATATTCTTTTTATTTGAACATGGTGATGGAATGCTGTTTCCTATGAGTTGTTTATTTATAACTCTTTCCTCAGTTACGATATTAGTCGTAATAGATGAACGAAATACAAGTGACATTATTATTAATAGTTTACCGTTAAGTAAAAAGGATATCATAATTGCTAGATATATTTCCAGTGCAATATTTATTGTAGGTGGTATGTTCTCCACTATGTTGTTTGCTTTTCTTATAAGAGGTATTGCTGTTATTGGTGATATCGGTGCATATCATCCTAACCTATACATTGAAGTTCCATGGTATGGAGTAGTAAATGGGGTTGTTTACGCCGTATTTTTGGTTGTCACCTTTTTCCCTAGTTATTATGGTACAAAATCGAAGGTAGTAAGAAGTATAGTATCAGCAGCATCAATAGGAGTGGGGGGAATACTTTGGATATTTATTAGTGATGGGCTGAATGAAACAGCACCTTCATTCATTGAGTGGATTATGAATCCATTACATCTTGGCATATTTATAGTTGGATTAATTACACTAGCTAGTATATATATCGCCTCTATGTTTCTTACAATTAAAATTTACGGAGCACGTGATTTATAGAGAGGAGAATTCATATGCAACAGTTGATTTTGAAGGAGTTTTTCTTACAGAAGAAGATGTTTCCTTTCTATTTTTTAATACCTATTTTATCTGTTTTTAGAAATTCCGTAGAACCAATGGGGATTGCAATAGGATTATTTATAACATGTAGTACGATTATATATATTTCTTTTTATTATGAAGAGAAAAGTAAAATAGAAAAAGTATTAGTGAGTTTGCCTATAACAAGAAAAGAGATAGTTATAGCTAAATATATTGCAACCACATTATTTATTATAGCCGGTCTGAGTACAACTTTTATAGTCGTAATATTAGGAAATATTTTATTGAACAGAGATATAGTTATTCCTGGATATGCAATATTTTCAGCAATAGTAGCAACTTTGATTTATTGTGTAGTAACGATACCTACTAATTACATTGGAGGATATAAAGCTACTACTTCTTGAATGTTATTATGATTTTTCCTTTAATGGGTATGATTGGCCTTATGTGCAATATTTTTGGTGATAAAACAATCATGCTAAAAGTACTTCACTCTGAAGTTGCTATATTATCAATGAGTGTTCTTGGTATCGGAGTGTTAGTAAGTATAGTCATATCAATGTTGCTCTCAATGAAAATGTTTCAGGAGGCAGAGTTATAGAAGCTGGCATTTTCATACTAGGAGGTGCAATAAATGATCAAGCAACTAGTCTTAAAAGATATGATGTTGCAAAGAAAGTTAGGGTTTGCTTATCTTATATGTTTGTTTTTCCTTGTCATTGTTGATTTTCGTAGTGATAGTTTTCTGATGACATTTAGCATGTTTATACCTATTCTTGGCATGATGCTGTCAATGAGTTATGAGAATAAAAATAAAAGTGAAATGCTAGTAAATAGTCTTCCATTTCAACGAAAAGAAATTGTCATAGCAAAATACATATTTGTAAGCATTTTAGTTGTTTTAGGTGGAATTTTCTCACTTGTGGTTGGTTTAATTCAGTTGCAAAATGAACATATAACTGGATTTATGCTGTGGGGAGCGATTCTTGGTGGAATAACAGGTGGTTTTGTTTATAGCATAATTGTACTTCCAATTGAATTTTCAGTAGGGTATAGCAGTGCAAAACAAATTGCTCCGTTTGCCGGACTTGCATTGGGGTATTTAAGTGGAGTGATTGTAAGTAACGTGTGGTTAGATGTAGAGAATATTTGGAGCACGAGTCTAGTCATAAATATTTGTTTCATAGCCGGGCTGCTCCTTTTATATGTCATGTCGATGGTACTCTCAATTAATTTGTATAATGAGCGTGATTTGTGAGGGGAGGGAATGTTGTTGAAACAACTAATTTTAAAAGATTTCATCGTCCAATGGAAATTTTTAATTTGGTATATACTGTATCCTATTTTCTTTTATATGGCTTTAACAGATACGGAAAATCTGTTCATAATTATGTCAGTAATTATTACAATTGGGGCAACAGTAAAAACATTTGAAGCAGATAGTAAAAATGAGAGTGAAGTTATAGTAAATAGTTTACCAATATTGAGAAAACAAATTGTGTATGCGAAATATATAGTAGCAATTATTATTCTTTTTATAAGCGTAACGGTCGGTTGTTTCACGATGGGAATGAAGAATGGGGTTAACCTATTTGAATTTATTGAAACGACAATGGTTGCTAGTATTAGCTTTATTTTAGTGTATTTAAGCTTTGTTTTACCAATATCGTTTTGGTTAGCGTATAAAAAAACTATTTTTATTACGCTTTTCATACTAATAGTACCGATAGCAATTTGTTCTATGTTCTTTCAAATCAACCTAGAACAAATTCAACTATATAACAGCGTGTTATTCGTTAGTTCAATATGCATGTTCATAGTATCTATCTTCGTTTCAGTGAAATTGTATGAGAAGAGAGAATTTTAAAAGGTGCCTCATAAAAGGCACCTTCTTCAATAATGACAATATGAAAGCAACAGTTTATAAACAGAAACGCTACTTGGCACATCTTTCGGAGTATGTAATATTATGCTGAAAAATATGATGAGAAAGAGAAACAGGAAAAATAAAAATAGGATCTGCTTATGTATAGAATTTTGCATATGATCCACTCCTTTTTTAGGTAGTATGTCCAAAAGAAAGGAGGGTATGAAAATTTTAGGAGGGAGAATGATGAAAAAAAGAAAATGGTTGTATAGAATAGGGGTACTTTTATGCTCAATTGGTTTCATATTAGCAAATTTTTACTCAGATATACCATCGCCATTTCCTAATTTGCATAAAGGGATTGGTATGAGTGTTGTCATAGTTGGTCTGCTTTGTCTGATCGCATCAAATTTCTATAGAAAATCAGAATGAATATAAAGTGAAACTTTAATCAGTGGGGGTTTTGTCCATCCCCACTGATTATTAGTTGAACCAATCGGGCGTTTACGGGCAGTTGATCTCCCACCTAACTCCCTCGCATTCGCCGAATTTTGAGGTGGGGGTCTTACTGCCCGTTAATGCGGGATAAAAAAAGGACAGTTACTCTTTTTCAGAAGAACTGTCCTTTTTAAATAACTTGTTCCATAGCTTGGCGATACTCCATATAATTACGATTGCAATGGAGGCAATAATTGACCAAGCGATAGATGCAATTTCAAGTGCCATGTTGGGAAAGAATGTAAGAATGGATATTACTTTATGAAACAACCATTCTATTATATGAAAACTTATTTGCAATAGAATGACGATCCCAAGTGTGATCCATGTTAAGATTTGTTTTCCTTTTTCTTTCCACATGACATTCACCTCACGTTAGCCTAATAGTTTTAAGCCAACAGCACCGCATAGAATGCAGCTTAAGAAGGCAAGGCGGCGCCAATCCGCTGACTCGCGGAAAATAAGAATACCTAGAAGTGCACTTCCGGCAGTTCCGATTCCAGTCCAAATTGCATAAGCAGTTCCCATCGGTAATGTATTCATTGCAAGTGATAAGAAGAAGAAACTTACGCCGAAGTTAGCGATTAAAATAACTTTTGGTGCCCAGCCTTTCTTTTCAGTGGCTACTTTCATAAAGAGTACACCAACAATTTCACAAATACCAGCTAGAATTAAAAATACCCAAGCCATTTTATGCAGCCTCCTTCGCTTCTTTTTCTTCTGTTACTCGTTTTAAACCAATTACTCCGAAGAAAATTAAACCGATTAATAAAACTTTTACGATAGAGAAAGGTTCTCCGAAGATGAAAATCTCTGTAAGAACGATTCCACCAGCTCCAATTCCTGTAAAGACTGCGTATACAGTACCGACAGGTAAATCTTTATAAGCTCTAAATAATAAGACGAAACTAATTGTGATTAATAGAGCAACACCAGCCCACTCAAGTGGTGCCTCCGCTTTTTTTAGTCCAATCACCCAAAAGATTTCAATAATACCAGCTATGATTACATAAATCCATGCCATATGTCATTTCTCCTTCCTACCAGTCGTTAGGTAAAGGGCTTAAAAACGACGCATTGCAAAGGAGCAATCCGTCAGTTTGAAAGTCCGCGCCAAAATACTTTCCAAGAAGCTTCTAAACGTGTCTCAAAACGATTTAAACCTGCGTATAGTAGTTCAACCATAAGGCCGTCAAGTAAGCATAAAAAAGCCTCCAAAGCGTCTTTTACTTCAATGTTATGCAGTTCATTTTGTTCGCTTGCTCTTTTAAACGCAGGGAATAAAAGTTTCCCGACATTTTCAATGTGTACATTCGCTTTATCAATAATTTGTTCGCGAAATGCATCCGGCGGAAAATAAGAAGTTCGTAACCAAAACATTGATTCTTCACTTTCACCAAATCGTTTTGCATAGCCTTTTAACAAATTTAAGAGCAATTCTTCAGTAGACGATTTGGAAAAATTTTCGATATCGTCTGTGAAGCTCTGCAAATCTTTTTGAAGAGCGGATTCCAAACATGTAAAATATAGCTCTTCTTTTCCTTTAAAGTGTGCGTAAATCGATGGTTTTTTAATCCCAACTTCCTTAGCAATATTTGCTAAGGAAGTTCCTTCGTAGCCGTAGCGTGCGAAATGAGAAAGTGCTACAGCTTTAATCCGGTTTGCTGTCATTTTCATCCCCTACCTACCGTTCGTTAGGTTAATTATATGAGATGAAAAATATAAAGTCAATAGGTGAAGAGTTGAAAAAAGAGCGCTATAATTAACGCTCCTTTTTCAGACTGTTTTTCGTTCAATTAAATGGAATGAAAGTTCTTCTGTGCTTCCGGTAATTTGCTCGCTTTGAATCTGTTTATGGAATAAAGAAAAAGCATGTGAGCCCATTGTGAGCCCGGGATGTTTAATAGTTGTAATTTCTAATGCTTTTGAAATTTCATGGTTATCAAATCCCAGGATAGCGAGGTCTTCAGGTATGCGAATGCCAAGTTTTTTTGCCTCTGTTAATAAACCAGCAGCAACTTGATCGTTCGCTGTGAAAATAGCGGTTGGGCGATTTTTCATGTTTAAAATACGGTGAAGTATTTTTGCCCCGTCCTGCATCGTATAACATTGATGGAAAATCCAATCAGGGTGAACTGTTTTTCCTTCGTGACGAAGGGTATCGGCGAAAGCTTTTTCACGCTCGATTGAATTAACACTTGTTTTTCTTGCTAAACAAATGCCGATTTTTTCATGACCTTTACTGAGTAAATAGGAAGTACCGAGACGGAAGCCCTCATAATGATCTACATAGACAGATGAAATGAGGGGATGTTTCATTTTTTCACATGAAATAATAGGGGCAAATTTTGCGAACGGTTCAATTTGTTCCCATGAACTCGTGCGAGAGCAAATAATCATCCCGTCAAATTGCTTCATTTTCATCATTTCAAGAACGCGAATTTCTTCAATACTATCGTAATTCGTTTGGCATAAATTAATATGATATCCAGCTGCTAATGCTTCGTTTCCGATTCCTTCAATGATCGTGCTAAAGTACGGAACATTAATGAAAGGTAGCATAACGCCAATCGTATATGTTTTACCTTTTATTAAATGGATAGCATTTATATTTTTTGCATAGTTCAATTCTTCAACTGCATCTAAAACACGCTTACGCTTTTCTTCTTTTACGTAAGGATGATTATTAAGGACACGGGAAACCGTTGATATGGATACACCAGCAGTTTTTGCAATTTGTTTTATATTGGCCATATGTATCACCTCTTTACTTAATTATAAGGGGAAAATAATAAGAATGAAAAAATCTTGACCTGAAAAGCTTTTCACAATCTATGTTATAAGCATGACTTCTGTTATTCGCGTAACCTTTTTATTTGGGCGTAAGAATAGCGAGGTCTTTTTTGTATGTCTGCAAAGAATTTTTGTCAAAATGTGTGAGAATAACGTGGAAAGTTTTCGGAGGAGGTGTTTGATAACGAGGCGAATAGAAGAGAGTATAAACGCTTCGCTCGTTAAGAGAGCGGTATGAAAGGGCGGAAACAAATTGAAAAAAGGCATCATTTGTTTCGTGTTTTCTAGTGTAATACTTAGCTCATGTTCATTTCAGCAAACGATGCAAGAAGAAAAAACATTTGTAGGAACAACAGGAGGGGCTAAGGACCGTGTTACTGATCCGATTCCGCTAAAGGAACTTCCAAAATATTTTCCGGCGAAGTTTAAAGTTCCAACGTTTTTACCTTATGACATTACGAGTGATGTGAAGGGAGAGGTAAGAACGATGGGAAAGAAGAATGCTGTCTTAACGATTAAATATAAGCAACAAGAGAAAGGAAGGCGCGATTATATAGAATTAACAGTGGCCAACTTTTCTTACAGTTTTCCATACCTCGTAGAAGAGAATCGATTTCAAGAACAAATGAAATTGAATAATGGAGCACCTGCTTATTTTAAAAATAAGGATGATTACGAGCGAGGGGACGAATTTGCTACGCTTATATGGAAAGAGAAGGGGATTGAATATCAGCTATTATATCGTAATGTAGATGAGAAAGATGAAGATGTGATTAAACAAAATCTACTGTACATTGCGAACAATATGGAATGAAAAAACTAGCTGTATCGTGCAGCTAGTTTTTGTATGTTACTTCTTTTTAATTTTGCCTGACCAAGATTTAAATCCACCTTTTAATTGGTAGAAATCTGTGTAGCCTTGTTTTTTTAAGTATTGAGCTGCACGACCTGTACGGAATCCGCTTTGGCAATATAAATAAACCGGTTGATCTTGGCGAAGTTCTTTGTGGCGAAGGCGAATTTGTGATAATGGAATGTTACGCGCACCTAAAATATGTCCCGCGTTAAATTCATCCGCTTCGCGAATATCGATAAGCTGTGCTTTACGGTAGCCAGCGCGAAATTCTTCTTCTGAAAGTGTTTTAATTAATTTTTTCTGATAGAAATACATCCATACAGTGTAGCCGATGAATGCTGCAATTGCGGCTAGTATAATAATCAAGTTTGTTGACACGATTCTATCGCTCCCTTTTTTCTTATCCTACTTTCAATATTATAATGCCCATATGTATTTATGCAACAGATTCATTTGTATATAAGAAGAAATTTCGTATTCTTTCACAAATTTTGTCGAATTTGGTAGACTAGAGAATGTGAAAAATAATTGGTTATATGAGGTGCAGGATGGGAAAAGAAAAATGGTGTTATATTAACTCTGGTCAATGTTCACCAGCATTTAATATGGCGTTAGATGAATGTTTATTAAATTGGCAAAGTGAAAAGAAAATGCCACCAACAATTCGTTTTTACGAATGGGAAGTACCAACATTAACAGTTGGGTATTTCCAGCGTGTTGAAAAAGATATAAATATGGATGTAGTTAACGAAAAGAAATATGGATTTGTTCGTCGTCAAACAGGCGGTAGGGGTGTACTACATGATAAAGAATTAACGTACAGTGTTATTGTGTCTGAAGATCATCCGGATATGCCTAAAACAGTTACAGAAGCGTATCGTGTTATTTCACAAGGCTTATTAGACGGTTTTAAGGCATTAGGATTAGAAGCATATTATGCAGTTCCGAAAACAGAAGCGGATCGTGAAAATTTAAAAAATCCGCGTTCAGGCGTATGTTTTGATGCACCATCTTGGTATGAAATTGTAGTTGAAGGAAGAAAAATCGCAGGTAGTGCTCAAACCCGTCAAAAAGGTGTTATCTTACAACACGGTTCGATTCCGTTAGAAATAGATTTAGATGAGTTATACGATCTATTTTTATTCCCAAATGAACGTGTAAAAGAGCGTATGAAAAACATGTTTTCTTCTAAAGCGGTAGCGATTAATGAATTAACAGACCGTACATTTACGATTGAACAGTTAATTCAAGCGTTTGAAACTGGATTTGAAAAAGGTTTAGATATAGAGCTTGTGCCGTATGAACTAACAGAAGAACAGCTTCATGAAGTTCAAACTTTAGCAAAAGAGAAGTATGAAAGTAATGAATGGAATTATAAAAAATAAGGAGATGGCGACCGCCATCTCCTTATTTTTATAGTAAATTAAGTACTTTTTCTACTTTGATTCCTTTATCTTGTAAAGAACGAAGGCGATTTACAACGTCCATAATTTCTTTGTCGAATGTAACGCTAATACCTTGGCTTTGTAGCTCTTTTTTTAATCCTTCAATAGAATCATCTATGTCGATGCCAAGCTCGTAATCTTGACAAACTTCAATTGTCTTTTTCACAAGTTTAACATAATTTTCTTGTAGTTTTGTATTTGTTTCAGTCAAAGCAGGTTGTTTCGGTTTTACAGGAGTAACCGGTGCTGTCTCTTGCTTTGTAACTGGAGTAGGTACTGCTTTTTTCACAGGCGCTGGAGTAGATAGTTCTACAGCTGCTTCAACACTTACTGACTTCGGCGTTGGTACCGGAGTAGGCTTAGGTGTTATAGCGGGTGTTTCTACACGCATAACAGGTTTAGGAGCGGGTGTAACTGCTTTAGGAGCCTCTACAACTACTTCTTTGTTCGGAGTAGTTTCTACAACTGTTTCTTCTTGCTCAGCAGCTTCTTTATTTTCTTTGCTCCACATAACGCGTTCAATTTCTAGAGAAACATTGTTCTTATTCATCGCTGTTAATGTAACTTTACCAACTTCCGCGTTCCCAGTGAAATCAACAATTTTATAAATAACACTCTTGTTCCAATCCACGTTTCCGCTCAAAAATAATTCTTCGTTACATTTCGGCGTTAAGCCCTCGATTTTAATTTCTGCGTTTACACCGTTTTCACTGTATACCATAATTAGCGAAGCATTTACATCTTCGTCTGCTAACATTAGTTCACGTACCATTTTGCCGGTGCGTACTTGCGTTTTCTTCTTAACTGACATCTAATTTCTCCTCTCAAAAATTCAGTAATAATAAAAAAATCGTATAACGAAAAATAATTGCTCACGAAGATTTATGATACCGATAATAAAAGCATCACGTCAACAATTAACTTTAATTATTTTGCATTTTTCTTATTTTCTTTATGAAATTTTTCAATTTGTAAAATTAGACAGAAGAAAAACAGCCGTTTGAAAGGCTGTTAAAAATTTGATTTTTTGTATAGTAATTTATATAAAATAAAAAATAGGATAGCGATTAAGGCGTTTTGCCAAAAGGTTAGATGATAAATGAGATAAGGTTGTTTTTTAAAATAGATATTTAAAAATACAGCTGAACAAAATGGAGTAGCAAATGCGAATCCAAATAGAATCCTTCTTTTCCAATTCATCGTTTGATCAAAAGAGTAGCGTTTTAATAAATATAAGATGAAAAGTATACCTAGTATAATAAGTGAAACGAACAAAGTGGTTCCAGGGATGCTAAAAGCTGGGCTTAATTGTTCGATATTCTTCCCGAAGATTAAAATGAAAGTCGAAACAAGTGCATCGATTCCAAACTGTATAGCAAGAAGTAAACTAATAGAAAATCCAATTAAAGAAGTTTTTTCTAGCTTTGTTTGGGTTGGTGAAGCTGATATAAGTTCATCGCAATAAGATTGTAAATCATCTCCAAAGATGTCGTAAGCATTTTTATTTTCTGTTTGTGCTTCGATAAGATGATCTAATATTTCTAGTAAAAGTTCCTCCATTTGTTGCGCGGGTACGTTAGATAATCGAAGATATACTAACATATCACCGTAAGCAGATTCGTTTTCAGTTGTTAGAAGTTCTCGTTTTTTATTGTTCAATTCAACCATATCTTTCGCCTTCATCCCTATCACTCCCCTTGTAATAAGTTGTTTACCGTCGTTGAAACCATTCCCCAGCTTTTTTTAAATTCTTCAAGCTGTTCTAATCCTTTATCAGTTACGTGATAATATTTTCGCTTTGGTCCAAGAGAGGAAGCCTTTAATGTACCTTCAATAAGTTTTTCTTTTTGCATGCGTAACAATAAAGGATAGATGCTTCCTTCACTTACGAATGTAAAGCCGTATTTATTTAATTTTGTACTTAGTTCATATCCGTACACTTCTTCTTGTGAAATGATATATAGAATGCAACCTTCTAGTATACCTTTTAACATTTGACTGTGCATGATTTCACCACCTTTTATCCAGGTAACTTGCCTTGCAAGGTAGCTGTTATCCAAATTATAACATTCAGTAACTTGCAACGCAAGTTACTGAAGTGGAAAACTTTAATGTGTGTTAATTTTTCTTTGTTTCCCATACTAACGAGAGGAGGGAAGTATATGAAACCGTTTATGCCAAAACTCGTTTACTTTGAACCGAGGGCACTCGAATATCCGCTTGGAAAAGAGCTGTATGAGAAATTTACGAAGATGGGATTAGAAATTCGTGAAACGACATCACATAATCAAATTAGAAATTTACCAGGCGAAAATGATTTGCAAAAGTATCGTAATGCAAAGGCGACACTTGTCGTTGGGGTGAGGAAGACGCTAAAGTTTGACACGTCAAAACCGTCAGCTGAATATGCAATCCCGCTTGCAACAGGGTGTATGGGACATTGTCATTATTGTTATTTGCAAACGACACTTGGGAGTAAACCTTACGTAAGGGTGTATGTGAATTTAGATGAAATATTTGAGAAGGCAAAGCAATATATGGATGAAAGGGCCCCTGAAATAACAAGATTTGAAGCGGCGTGTACATCAGACATTGTTGGAATTGATCATTTAACACATGCATTAAAGCGGGCGATAGAGTTCATCGGAGAAAGTGAATATGGACGTTTACGTTTCGTTACGAAATATTCACACGTCAATCATTTATTAGATGCAAAGCATAATGGGAAAACACGTTTTCGATTTAGCATTAATTCACGTTATGTGATTAAAAATTTTGAGCCGGGGACATCACCGTTTGAAAAGCGAATTGAGGCGGCACGTAAAGTAGCAGGAGCTAATTATCCACTTGGCTTTATTGTTGCACCAATTTATATGCATGAAGGGTGGGAAGAAGGATACCATGAATTATTTGAGCGCTTGTACAATGAGTTGAAAGATATGGTGATACCAAATTTAACATTTGAATTAATTCAACATCGTTTTACGAAACCAGCCAAAAAAGTTATTCAAGAGCGTTATCCGAATACGAAACTTGAAATGGATGAAGAGAAGCGGAAATATAAATGGGGACGATACGGTATTGGGAAATATGTATATCAAAAGGATGATGCAGAAGTGCTGGAGGCAACAATAAGAAGTTATATACATGAGTATTTTCCTGATGCAGAAATTCAATATTTTACATAAGGGGAATCTGTATGCGAATATGGATTCTTTTTTTGTTTTATATATTTAGGCTCGTTTCCACCTTGTCACGTTATTCTTTCTGGTGTATCATTTTATTGATTGCTTCGTACGGAATAAGCAAAATGAAATTGGATGGAGGAAACCGATGCCTACCCCTAGTATGGAAGATTATATTGAACAAATTTATTTGTTGATTGATGAAAAGGGTTATGCCCGTGTATCTGATATTGCTGAAGCGCTTAGTGTACATCCATCCTCTGTAACAAAAATGGTACAAAAATTAGACAAAGACGAATATCTAATTTATGAAAAATATAGAGGGCTTGTATTAACATCAAAAGGTAAAAAAATCGGAGAACGTCTCGTATATCGTCATGAATTGTTAGAACAGTTTATGCGCATTATCGGTGTGGATGAAAGCAAAATTTATAATGATGTAGAAGGAATTGAACATCATTTAAGTTGGGAATCAATTGACCGTATCGGTGATTTAGTACAATACTTTGAACAAGATAAAGTTCGAGTAGAAACACTTCGTGGTGTTCAAAAAGCAAATGAAGAGAAAAGTAATTAAGGGGAACGTGTGGCGTTTCCTTTTTTATTTCAATCGAAAAGGACGGGAGAATAATGAAAGCAATTATTTTTGATTTTGATGGATTAATTGTGGACACAGAAACAATATGGTTTCACTCTTTCAGAGATGCTGTTCGTGAATACGGCGGCGAGTTACCTTTAGGGGAGTTTGCAAAATGTATTGGAACGACAGATGAAGTGCTTTATGCATATTTAAAAGAGCAATTAAAAGAAAAATTTAACGAGCATGCATTAAAGGAAAAAGTAACAACTTTACATAAAGAGAAAATGAAAATACCAAAAGCGCGTGATGGGGTAAAAGAATATTTAGAAGAAGCGAAAGAACTTGGATTGAAAATCGCATTAGCCTCTAGTTCATCTAGGGAGTGGGTCGTTCGTTTTTTAGAAGAGCTACAAATTAGAGATTATTTTGAAGTGATTAAAACGAGAGAAGATGTAGAGAAGGTAAAACCAGATCCAGCCCTTTATAAAGTTGCGATAGAAGAATTAGGAATTGAACTGTCAGAAGCTGTTGTATTTGAAGATTCATTAAATGGATTGAAAGCAGCGGTTGCAGCAGGATTAAAATGTGTCGTCGTACCTAATGATGTGACAAGAAATTTACAATTTGAAAACCATAACCTTCGTATCGAAAGTATGAAAGAAAAAAGTTTGAAAGAAGTGCTTCAACATATAAAGTGAAACTTTAATCAGTAGGGAGGCTCATTTTCCACTGATTATTAGCCCTGTACCAACAGGGATAAAAAAAGACCGTATTTCCTAAAAGGAAGCACGGTCTTTCTTTTTGTTTTTCTTACCTTCAATGACAGTTAGGTGAGATTGTTTTCTTTTTCTTTTCAACGATGGAGAATGACCCTTTTTTTCCTTGTCATCAGAAGCATTTCGTTTCAAGAAAGAATTGCTTAGGGGTGCTACGTTTTGTTTCCCGTGTTTGCGGTTCGATTGTTTTGCAGCGCGCTTATATGAGCTTTGCGAATTTGCAGAACCACTAGAATTTGTAAACATCTTGTATAGCAAATAAAAGATACCGACAACAAGTAACATGTACCCGATATTTCTTAATACTCCCATTGGATCTGTAATAACAGATGAAACAAGGCCGAATATTGCTAATCCGATAATAAGCACAAATATAGCGAATGTAAACGAACGACCGTTCATAAGGGACACCTCCTAAAAACATATATTAAAATTAGTATATTAACGATGAGGAAAGGAGTTGAACACCATTTTTAAATAATTATTGTTTGTTTTCTAAACGTAATAATTCTTCAAACGATGCGATTGCAACTTCCGCTTGATCATCTGTTGGTTCTTTCGTTGTTAATAGTTGCAGCCATAATCCTGGATATCCAAGTACTCGTAAAACAGGGACATCTCGTAATCGATTGGTAAATTGTAATACTTCAAAAGAAATACCGAGAACAACCGGAATTAATAAAATTCGGTTTACTACCCTTGCCCAAAGCGGATCTGTAGGGACGAGGAAATAGACAAACATTCCAATAATGACCGTAAATATAATAAAGCTACTGCCACAGCGATAATGGAGGCGAGTTTGCTTTTGAACATTTTCTACAGTTAGTGGAAGATTATTCTCATAAGCATTGATTACTTTATGTTCCGCACCGTGGTACTGAAATACCCGCTTAATAAGTGGGGTTAAAGAAATGAAGTATATATAGCTCAATAATAGCATGAGCTTAATGACACTTTCGACAATGATTTGCCCTGTATGAGATGGGAAAATCGGTCTCGTTAATTCAGCTAAAAGTGCAGGAACTGCTGTGAAAATTACTTTACCGAATATGAACGATAAAACGCCAACTGCTGCAACTCCTAATACCATCGTTAATTTTGATTGTTCTTCTTTTTTATTTGCAAATTGTTTATCATCTTCTGGGTGGACATCAAATCGTTCTGAAGCAAAGTTTAAATGTTTCGCTCCATTCGCACTTGCATCCACAATAGCGGCAATACCTCGTAAAAATGGAATTTTCTTTAGTAGAGATAATGCTCTATTACGAACGCGTGGTAAACGATAAAATTCAATCGATTTATCTTTACGACGAACCGCTGTAACAGTATATTCTCTACCGCCAAACATAACTCCTTCTATGACTGCCTGCCCGCCATATATTTGTTTTGACTCTTCTGCCATGTTAACACCAACCTGTATTTGTTTCTCTCTTATGTAGAAAAAGAGGCAATTGTCATACTTGGTTCTGTCATCTTGAAATAAGACAATCACCGAGTTTCCTTTATTTTATCGACAAATACAGGTAGATGACAAGTGAAAATGTTACGAGAGTCGGACATTTCTTATTCTTTTTATAGACAAATTTTGCAGGATTTAAACATGCTTCAAAATAGTTTCGGGCATACTATTGAGCGGAGGTGTCAATGTGAATCAAGAACATTCAACAATAAGAAATTTTGTACAAATTGGTTTATTTGGTGGCTTATTTTGGGGAGGTATATGGT
Source organism: Bacillus sp. NPDC057893 (assembly GCF_042796455.1). Classification (NCBI taxonomy): domain Bacteria; kingdom Bacillati; phylum Bacillota; class Bacilli; order Caryophanales; family Bacillaceae; genus Bacillus; species Bacillus sp. NPDC057893. The sequence continues at coordinate 639,641 of NZ_JBHVNG010000001.1, forward strand.
ATTTTCTTCATATATTCTCATTTACAGAAGCTGGCCCTAACTATTTACTTTTACCGTTTGCATTTGGAGATTGGAAAGAAGGGGTTTGGGGGAATGTACTAGGTATCGTTTGTATGGGACTTCTTTCAATTTTAGTGGCATTTCTCTATAAAGCTCTTTTTAAAAAGTTTGAAGGAGTATTACCTGGCGTACTGTACGGTTTATTTTGGTGGGCATTATTATTTTTGGGGATGGGGCTAATGGCACCAGTTATTAAAAGTGCACTCCATTTACCGAAAGAAACAATTGTAACGACAGTATGTATCTTTATATTATATGGTGTTTTTATTTCGTATTCTGTAGCATTCGAATCGAATAATACAAATAGAGGAGAAGGGATCGAGAAGACAAACTATTCAAATAAGTGATTCCTATGTTAAAATGTCGTATAGACATTCTTTAATATTAAGGAGTTTTAAGAAAATGAAAAAGTTACTCCTCGTAAACGGTCCTAACCTAAATCGTCTTGGCGTTAGGGAAGTAAATGTATACGGAAAAGGAACGTTAGCGACGCTTGAAACAGATATGAAACAAGAAGCAGAGAAAGTGGGAGTGGAGTTAGAATGTTTTCAATCGAATCATGAAGGAGCTATTATTGATATTATTCATGAGGCTGATGACATATATGAAGGAATCATTCTAAATCCGGGTGCATTTACGCATTATAGCTACGCGATTCGGGATGCTATAGCAAGTGTTTCGATTCCAGTTATTGAAGTACATATTTCTAACATTCATCAGCGTGAGTCGTTTCGTCATGAATCTGTGACAGCGGCTGTTTGTGCGGGACAAATTGTTGGATTTGGTTTTTATGGTTATAAGCTAGCGTTATTTGCATTAATGGAGAAATTGAGGGAGGCATAAAGTGATGGAAAAGATCGAGAGATTAAGAAGTGCGTTTGATGAGGCTGGTATTGACGGTATCATATTAACGAATGAACATAGCCGTAGATATATGGCGAATTTCACAGGAACAGCTGGTGTTGTACTAATTTCAAAAGAGCGTGCTCTATTTATTACAGATTTCCGTTATGTAGAGCAAGCTAGTAAGCAAGCGGCTGGATACGAAATAGTGCAGCATGCAGGATTAATTCTGGATGAAGTTGCGAAACAAGTTAAAGAACTTGGAATTCAAAAGCTAGGCTTTGAGCAAGATACTCTTACATATAGCTCTTACGTAACGCATAATGAAGCGATCGAAGCTGAATTCATCCCAACTTCTGGGCTTGTAGAAAAGTTACGCTTGATAAAGACTGATTCAGAGATTAAGATATTAAAGGAAGCTGCACAGATTGCAGATGCTGCCTTTGAGCATATTCTATCATTCATTCGCCCGGGAGTATCTGAAATTGAAGTGTCAAATGAACTTGAATTTTTCATGAGAAAACAAGGAGCAACATCTTCTTCGTTTGATATTATCGTTGCTTCAGGTCTTCGTTCGGCATTACCGCACGGCGTGGCATCTGAAAAAGTGATAGAAAAAGGAGATTTCGTAACATTAGACTTCGGCGCTTATTACAAAGGATATTGCTCTGATATTACTCGTACGATTGCAGTCGGTGAACCATCTGATAAATTAAAAGAAATTTATAATATCGTTTTAGAAGCACAACTACGTGGTGTGAACGGTATTAAAGCTGGTTTAACGGGTCGTGAGGCTGATGCATTAACGCGTGATTACATAACGGAAAAAGGATATGGTGAATACTTCGGACACTCTACTGGTCATGGAATCGGTCTTGAAATCCATGAAGCACCAGGTTTAGCGTTCCGTTCTGATACAGTACTTGAACCAGGTATGGCTGTAACAGTAGAACCAGGTATTTATATTCCAGGTGTTGGCGGGGTACGTATTGAAGATGATATCATTGTAACAAGTGAAGGTAATGAAGTAATAACGAAATCACCAAAAGAACTTATTATTTTGTAATACACAGGAGGATTTTTTTACATGATTTCAGTAAACGATTTTCGTACAGGTTTAACAATTTCAGTGGACAATGCCCTTTGGCAAGTAATGGATTTCCAACACGTAAAGCCAGGTAAAGGTGCTGCATTTGTTCGCTCTAAACTACGTAACCTTCGCACAGGATCTGTTCAAGAGAAAACATTCCGTGCAGGTGAAAAAGTAGAAAAAGCACACATCGAAAACCGTCGTATGCAATACTTATACGCGAGCGGTGAGTCTCACGTATTTATGGATAACGAAACTTATGAGCAAATCGAACTTGGCGAAAACCAAATCGAGCGCGAATTAAAATTCTTAAAAGAAAACATGGGAGTATCTATTATGACATACCAAGATGAAGTACTTGGTGTTGAACTTCCGAACACAGTTGAATTAAAAGTGTCAGAAACAGAGCCTGGTATTAAAGGTGACACAGCTTCTAACGTAACAAAACCAGCTAAATTAGAAACTGGTCTTGTTGTACAAGTACCAATCTTCATTAACGAAGGCGAAATGCTTATCATCAACACTGGTGAAGGTAAATACGTTTCTCGTGCATAGTAGAAAAGCACTCGTGATTATCACGAGTGCTTTTTTTATAGGAAATAGGGAAGATAGTAAATTGCGGTTATAACAAAACTAACTGTGACGAGTGAAAGGGTACCCATAATATATGGAGTCAAAACAATTTGAAACGGGCGTATTTCACCAGTTTCAATACCGGTAAAAGTTTTATTCGTTACATGCTCCATATTGTTATTTCTAAAGGTACTCATAATAATTAACCACGTAATTGCAAATATTGCTAGACTGCCAAGGAAAAAGCTCTCCATAAATGACCAGCCGACCATTTTTGAAAAAAGATAAATAATAGCTAATTCTACTACAATTGTTAAACTAATTTTCAATCCCTTCATATTTTCCCCCCCTCATTTCGTACTTCCAACCAATCTGAAAATTTTTCGCATGATACAACATGCAGTACGCAAGGTGATTTTACTTCTTTCTCCAAAGCAGCGTGTACGTCTGGAAATTGTTTTTCCACATGTAATGAAATGTAAGGTAGTTTCTCTTGTGCTTTTAAAGAGCGAATGTTAGTCGTTTTAGCACCGGCAAATACGTATGTAAGTTGCAAGTCTAAAAAAGCGATTTTAAAGATCTCTTTTTTAGCAGCTTCGTTATATCCTCTTCCCCAATATTGATAGCCGAGCCAACTTCCAATATGTGAGTGCTTTTGTTCGTAATTAATATGTTTAAGTGTCGTGAGGCCAATTATTTCATTTTCCTCACTTACAATCACTCTTGATAAGGAGTGTTTTTTTCGTTCCTCTCCAATTGCAAAAAGAATGAATGCCTTTGTATCTTCCACTGATTCTACTTTTATCCCTAATGCATTTTTTACATGTGGATTGCTTGATAGCTCAAAAATCACATTTGCATATCGTAAATCGAGCGGTAATAAAGTAACTTGCTCCATCGTCTATGCTCCTTTTCTATTAAATATACCATAAATTAATGAGAATATTCAGATTTCAATAAAGTCGATAGAGAAAAAATATATTTTTACTTCTGAAATAGACAACCTCTGCATATGGTTGTACAAATATATTCTTTTTCAGAATAAGGAAGTAGTAACTGTTATGGGAGAAGGTGGGAGAATGAAACAGTGGCTAGCGGCAATGGAAACATCCGTGCTTGTTATGGGGTTACTTCGGTTGTTTTCAGGTAGCGCGGAAATATTCGCCGCTTTGCTTATGCTTTACGTGAATGATGCGAAGAAAGCATTGTTTATAAATGGTTTGTTGGCGTTTGTTGGACCGACCGTATTAATTTTAACAATGACAATTGGCATAGCGAGTGTAGCAAGTGAGATTTCTTTCTTGAAACTCTTTTTTCTAGCGCTTGGAATTGGCTGCATTTTTATCGCGTTGTTGAAATAGTAAGTCGAGTATAGTGGGGAGAAGCTTATGAAAGAAGTATTAGAAGTTTTACCGAAAATGATGAGACAGTTAGTTGAAGGCTGTAAACAATACGATGCTCTAGAGGAAATTCGTGTTCGAATTGGAAGGCCACTAGAGTGTATCGCACATGGAGAAGTGTTTTTCTATGACTATATCGCTACAGCGGAAGATGCAATCCATTTATTGAATAAATTAAGTCAATTCTCAATTTATACGATGGAAGAGGAATTGAAACGTGGATATGTGACACTACGAGGAGGACATAGAATTGGCCTAGCTGGAAAAGTCATTACAGAAAAAAGTGCAGTGAAAATGATTCGGGATGTCTCTTCTTTTAATATTCGTATTGCCCGTCAAAAAATAGGGATTGCTGAGCCGCTTCTGCCATATCTTTATGAATCACGATGGTTAAACACGATGGTAATAGGCCCACCGCAAACGGGGAAAACAACACTTTTAAGAGATGTAGCACGCTGTATGAGTCAAGGTGTAAGTGCTTCGAAAATCCCTTCATGTAAAGTGGGAATTGTTGATGAGCGATCAGAAATTGCCGGCTGTGTGAAGGGGATTCCGCAATATGACTTTGGCACGCGAGTAGATGTATTAGACGCTTGTCCAAAAGCTGAAGGAATGATGATGATGATCCGTTCTATGAGCCCAGACATATTAATCGTAGATGAAATTGGACGTAAAGAAGATAGTGAAGCAATTATGGAGGCGGTGCATGCCGGCGTTCAGCTTTTTATAAGTGCACACGGATTTTCTTATGATGATGTTGTGAAACGTCCCTCGCTACAGGCGGTGCTGGAACTTGGTGTATTTGATCGGTTTGTGGAATTGTCAAAAGCGAGAGGGCCAGGAACGGTTATGCAAGTGAAAGATAAATATGGAAAATCAGTATTACCTCATAGAAAGGCTCAAGGCGTATGGTGAAAATATTTGGTGCGGTATTAATAGTTGCTGTTAGCACCTTTTTCGGATTTTCATACGCTAAAAGGTACAGTGAGAGACCGCGGCAACTTAGGTTATTGAAGGCAGCATTGCAATCATTAGAAGCTGAAATTATGTATGGACACACGCCGTTATCTGAGGCTGCAGAGCGTTTAGTCAAACAAATGCCGAAGCCATTAAATTGGATATTTCAAAGTTTTTCGAAACGACTAGAGGGCGGGGAGCAAACAGTTAGAGAAGCTTGGATTGATAGTTTGAAGGAGAACTGGACGTTAACGGCGTTTAAACAAACCGAGTATGAAATACTGCAACAATTTGGTGAAACACTTGGACAACATGATCGTGAATCACAACAAAAACATATTCGCTTATGTATTACACATTTGGAGAGAGAAGAAGGAGAAGCGAAAGCATTACAACTACAATATGAAAAAATGATAAAGAGTTTAGGGGTACTGGCAGGGCTACTTATCGTAATTTTACTGCTATAGGGGGGAGAAAGGCGATGTCCATTGATGTTGGATTAATATTTCAAATCGCCGGAATCGGCATTGTTTTAGCTTTCATTCATACTGTACTAAAAGAATTAAAGCGAGAGGATATTGCGAATTGGGTTATCCTTGTCGGTTTTGTCGTTATTTTGTTTCATGTTGCATTTTTAATTAATACTCTATTCGACAAGATTAAAAGTGTCTTTCTCTTCCAGTAAAGGAGGCGGTTCGAATCGAAATTATACAAATTGTCGGATTAGGCCTCGTTGCTACATTTTTAGCTGCTGTTTTAAATCAGCATAAATCTAGTATTACATCGTTATTTATTGTGTTCATTGGTAGCATGATGTTTCTTCTCTTAATCGATCAAATTCATTCTATTTTACAAATGATTGAGAGAGTGGCGAGTGAAGCGAAGGTTAGTAACGTATATGTAGAAACGTTATTGAAAATTATAGGGATTGCTTATATCGCTGAGTTTGGTGCGCAAATTACAAAGGATGCTGGTCAAGGTGCAATCGCTTCGAAAATTGAATTAGCTGGAAAAATTTTAATTCTCGTCATGGCAATTCCTATTTTGACGGTTGTAATTGAAACAATTCTTGGTTTTTTACCTACGGGATAAGGGGGAGTGAATGTTGAGGAAGTTTGGAGCTAAGCTATTATTTGCTTGCTTCCTTTTCTTTTCTTTACCGATTGTTGTACAAGCTTCTCCTATAGAAACAAACGTCGTTGATCAACAATTGGATAAGCTCGGAATTGAAGATGTGAAGCAATTTTGGGACGGGCTTGTTACAAAGTATGGAGGCTATTTACCAGAGAGTCAAAAAGGAAGCTTTATGGAGTTTGTAAAGGGAGAAAAAGAGTTTTCCATAAAAGAGTGGATGATAGGTCTACTAAAATATTTATTTCACGAGCTTGTTGCAAATGGAAAGTTACTTGGAACGCTCATTATGCTAACGATTTTCAGTGCATTGTTGCAATCGTTGCAATCTGCTTTTTCAAAGAGTAGCGTGAGTAAAATCGCTGATGCAGTCGTATACATGGTACTTATTATTTTCGCTTTAAATAGTTTTTATGTCGTCATGACATATGCAAGAGAGACGATACAAACAATGGTAGATTTCATACTAGCGTTATTACCAATTTTACTTGCACTCATAGCAACAGGTGGTGGTGTTGTTTCTGTATCGTTTTTTCATCCAATCATCATTTTCTTAATGAATACGAGTGGGCTTCTTATGAACTATATCGTCCTACCACTTTTATTACTTGCAACTATATTAAGTATTGTAAGTACGATGAGTGATCAATATAAAGTTACGAAATTGTCCAAGCTTTTGCAAAACGTTAGTGTAGGGATTATTGGTATCTTTTTGACGGTTTTTTTAGGCGTATTATCTGTACAGGGAACAGCGTCAGCCGTTGCTGATGGTATAGCTGTGAAAACGGCTAAATTTGTAACAGGAAACTTCATTCCTGTAGTAGGAAGGATGTTTACTGAGGCGGCGGATACTGTTATTAGTGCATCTGGATTATTAAAAAACACAGTCGGAATTATCGGGCTCGTAATTTTATGCTTAATTGTCGCTTTCCCAGCGATTCAAATTTTTTGTATTGCGTTTATTTATAAATTCGCAGCAGCAGTATTGCAACCAGTAGGCGGAGGAGCAATTATTCAATGTTTAGATATCATTGGACGAAGTATCATTTACGTATTTGCTTGCTTAGCTATCGTATCATTTATGTTCTTTTTAAGTATCACAATTATTATTGCCGCCGGGAACATTACTCTCATGATGCGGTAGGAGGTGAAGAGTGTGCAATTTGTTACAGAGTGGATTAGAAATATTATCGTTTTTTTACTCTTAGCGACAATGCTTCATCTTATTCTTCCAAATTCAAATTTGCAAAAGTACGTTAAATTCGTTGTAAGTCTATTGTTAGTCGTATTAATTTTAACGCCTCTATTTAAGTTGTTACAAACAGATGTAAATGAAGTTATCGCAAATTTCAATGAAGAAAAGTATGTAGCCGAAGGATCTGTAAAAAATTCGATAGATTCGAAGAAAAAAGAAATACAAGCTCTAACACGTGCATATAGTTTAGAAGAGATGGCTACCAAAATGACGAAAGAAGTAGGAAAAGAGTTTGAGAAAAAGTATGGTATGACAGTCTCTGAAATACAAATAGTCGCAGTGGAACATGCAGAAGAAGTAAAGTCAGCGAAAGATATTCAATCTGTTGTTGTGACGTTGAAAGAAAAAGAACGTAGTAAAAATGATGCAATCGAAACAGTAAAGCCAATTGAAATTAATATGAAAGAACCTCCAAAAAAAATAGAAGAAACGAATGTAGAAATGAAAGATTTCTTTTCAAGCAGGTGGCAACTAGAGGATAAACAAATCCAAGTTCAGATGGAAGGGAGGACAGGTAGCGTAAATGGACAATAAAGATAAAAATTCGAGGTTCTCATTTTTTCGAAACCTATTAAATGGGGATGGAAAAGAAAGTAATGAGAAGGGGAAAAAGGTAACACCTAAGTTTTTGCTTGTCCTACTCATACTTGGGATTGCGCTTATGTTTTCTAGTAAGTTCTTATCACCTAAAAAAGAAGAAGTGCCTGTGTTTAAAGAAAAGACAAGTCAAAGTCAAGATAAAGATGTACCAACTTTCGGTCAAAAAAACAATGATAATATGTCAAATGTAGAAAAATACGAAAAAGCGTATGAACAAGAATTGAAAGCTTCTTTAGAAGAAATAGCTGGAGTAAAAGACGTAACTATTAAAGTGAACTTAGATTCATCTGAAGAAAAAATACTCGAGAAAAATACAGTGAAACGTTCACAATCGACAGGTGAAACTGATAAAGCAGGCGGTAAAAGGGAAGTAGAAGACGAGTCTCTTGATGAAAAGACAGTCATTATACGTGAAGGTGATAAAGAAACTCCAATTGTTTTGCGAACAGAGAAACCGAAAGTACGAGGTGTTCTGGTCGTAGCAAAGGGAGTGGATAATATACAAATAAAAGCAATGGTAAAAGAAGCTGTGACGCGATTATTAGATGTACCAGCTCATCGGGTTTCAGTATCACCGAAAAATTGATAGGGAGGAAATAAAGTGTTGAAAAAACAAACGGTTTGGCTATTAACGATGTTAAGTTTAGTGGTTGTGCTATCTGTTTATTATGTAACAACTCCGGATAAAATGAATACAGCAGCACCGGCAACGGGTGAAAAGATGGGACAAGAAAAGCAAGGTGCTGATAAAGCAGTTACAAAAGAAACAACGAAAGAAAATACAAGCAAGGAAACTACAAATAAAGAAACAGACAAAAAAGAGAATGACAAAAAAGAAACAAGTAAAAAAGATGCTAACGTAACAGTTCAATCAAGTGATGAGAATTTCACAGCTTTACGTATGCAAATGGAAGATCAGCGTAGTGCAGATAAAGAAAAATTACAAGGTGTAATGAATTCATCAAAATCTTCAGCAGAAGAAAAGAGTAAAGCGAAAGATAATCTAGATGCAATCACTACAATGGAAACGAAACAAGAATTACTTGAAACAGTGATTAAGTCTCAAGGTGGATATAAAGACGCTCTTGTAAGAGCTGATGGAACTGACATTAGAGTGACAGTTAAAGCGGCAAAGCATTCACAAAAAGAAGCGAATAAAATTATTCAGCTTGTAAGAAGTGAAGGCGGCTCAAAAGATGTAGGAGTAAAATTTGATCCGGCAACAAAATAAAGTGAAACTTTAATCCGTGGGGAGGTTTCCATCCCTATGGATTTTCTTAAACCAGTTAGATAAAAAGAATAATAGAAAAAAGCTATCGTTTTCGATAGCCTTTTTCTATTTCATCTTTGCAGTTGTTTTTAGTATTTTCAATTGGAAACGGGGAAATACGCTGTGAGTAAAAGATTAATGGTTCATGATGATGGTGATTACTTTTTCCAGATTTGACGTGGATGAAGAGGACCAATGCCCAAATCACTACGGCAGGCAAGAACAGGATGAGCCATATCATATGTCCACACCTCACTACAATAAATTTTCTACACTTTGAACATACTATTCTTTTATGAAGGAAGAATGAACGGCACGTAAACAAAAAAATAATATTTGGTAAAAATATGTTTTTTTACCGTAGATAAAATGAAGAATGCTGAGGGAATTACGTTTTTATACTGTACAGTTTTGAAAAAGTAAAGAATGTTTTTTAGGAAGTGGTCTTGCCAATTTCGTGTGAAACTTGGTATTATTACTAGGTAATAATTTTTTGGTGGAATAATATTTTTACAGGAATTTCGATTTATAATAAAGAAATATAAATTGGAATGTTTAAAAAATTTGGCGTAAGATGGGAATAGTAAATATTTCTATTAGTAAATGTCATAGGAATAAATTTTCTAATAGAATACATCGTATTTTTACAGTAAATCAATTTGATGCCAATCTGTAAAAACGGGACAAACAAGAGTATGGGAGTGGATTTTACATGTTTAAAATTCAAGAAGTTCGTGAATTAATTAAATTAATTGATAGCTCTAATATTGATGAATTTGAATACAAAAAAGACGGTACAACAATCAAAATGAAAAAACGTGGTAATGAAGTTGTTGCTGTGCAAGCACCGGTAACGAAACAGGTAGTACAACCAGCAGCATCTGTTGAAGTAGAAACGACAGTAGCGGCAGCGCAAGTAGAAGTGCAAAAACAAGAAGAGAAGAAAGCTGTTCAAAATGAAAACCTACATAAAATCACATCACCGATGGTAGGGACATTTTATTCCTCTTCTTCGCCGGATACACCTCAATATGTAAGTGTTGGGGACAGAGTATCGAAAGATTCTATCGTATGTATTATTGAAGCTATGAAATTATTTAACGAAATTGACGCAGATGTAGAGGGCGAAATTGTTGAAATTCTTGTTAATAACGGACAGCTTGTTGAGTATGGACAACCGCTATTTCTTGTAAAAGCGTAATAAGGGAGTCTTTGTGATGATAAAAAAAGTATTAATAGCCAATCGTGGGGAAATTGCTGTACGAATTATTCGTGCTTGTAAAGAAATGGATATTGAAACAGTTGCAATTTATTCAGAAGCAGACAAAGAGTCACTTCATGTGCAAATTGCAGATGAAGCGTATTGTGTTGGACCAACGATTTCAAAAGAAAGCTATTTAAATTTGACGAACATTATTAGTGTTGCGAAATTAACAGGTTGTGATGCAATTCATCCGGGATATGGATTTTTAGCAGAGAATGCAGATTTTGCAGAATTATGCCGTGAGTGTAACTTGATTTTTATCGGTCCAAGCCCAGAAGCCATTTCAAAGATGGGCACAAAAGACGTTGCACGTGATACAATGAAAGAAGCAGGGGTTCCGATTGTACCAGGTTCACAAGGGATTATTAAAAATACCGAAGAAGCGATCGAGCTTGCTAATCAAATTGGATATCCAGTTATTATTAAAGCGACTGCAGGTGGCGGCGGAAAAGGTATTCGTGTTGCGCGCCATGAAGAAGAGCTTGTAAAAGGAATTCAAATTACACAGCAAGAAGCTAGTACCGCTTTTGGGAACCCTGGTGTATACTTAGAGAAGTACGTTGAAGATTTCCGCCATGTTGAGATTCAAATAATGGCAGATACACATGGAAATGCCATTCATTTAGGAGAGCGTGATTGTACAATTCAGCGCCGTCTACAAAAACTATTAGAAGAAAGTCCATCACCTGCACTTGATGAGGATATTCGCAAGCAAATGGGTGACGCAGCAGTTAAAGCGGCGGTAGCGGTTGATTATACAGGTGCTGGTACGGTTGAGTTTATTTATGAATATAAAACGAAAAGCTTTTATTTCATGGAGATGAATACGAGAATCCAAGTTGAACATCCAGTTACTGAAATGGTAACAGGGATGGATTTAATTAAAGAACAAATTCTTGTTGCTTCTGGAGAAAAGTTATCGTTACAGCAAGAAGAAGTACAATTTAATGGTTGGGCAATGGAATGTCGAATTAATGCGGAAAACCCTGCCAAAAAATTTATGCCATCTCCAGGTAGAGTAGAAATGTACTTACCACCAGGCGGATTTGGTATTCGCGTCGATTCAGCTGTATATCCGGGATATTCAATACCACCTTTCTATGATTCGATGGTTGCTAAATTAATTGTTCACGGAAAAACACGTGAAGAGGCAATTGCAAAAATGAAGCGAGCGCTCAGTGAGTTTGTCATTGAAGGCGTACATACAACAATCCCGTTCCATTTGCAATTGTTAGATCATCCTGATTTTGTAAAAGGTGAGTTTAACACGAAATTTTTGGAAGAGCATGAACTTGTGACGCAGTGATACATTAAAGGAGGTTTTTTTCATGGCTGAACATATGTTAGATATGGGTCAAGATACAACTCTTGGAAAAGTAGAAATTGCACCAGAAGTAATCGAAGTAATTGCAGGTATTGCAGCTGCTGAAGTGGAAGGTGTAGCGGCAATGCGTGGTAATTTTGCTACAGATGTTGTTGAGAAGTTAGGTAAGAAAAATCATGGTAAAGGTGTAAAGGTTGAATTAGCAAACGAAGATATTATTGTTGACCTTTATGTTGTGATGTATTTTGGTGTAGCAATTCCGGTTGTTGCACAAAAAATTCAAGACAATATTCGCCAAGCACTCTTTACAATGACAGGACTTGAGCCAAAAGAAGTGAACGTTCACATCGTTGGCGTAACATTCGAAACACAAAAAACAGAAATCGAACCAGTGTAAGAGTGAAAAAAGGTGCCTAGTAAAATAGGCATCTTTTTTATCGTTTCATTTCTTCACAAATTAAAACCCTCTAATTATTATACTATTTTAAAAAATGAGAAATATAAAACGGGATGTTTCATTTTTCCAAAAAACGTACATTGTGATAAGATATGGAACTTGAAGTTAATCTTTTTATTATTTTTCAGCCTTGTACCCCGTGTGTGAAACGATAAATTGTGTTATTATCATTGTATTATAAGGTTGGAAAATCAATGAAAACTGCAAGAGTAAGTGAATTGACGGCTTATAAATTATAATAATATAACAAAACATAAGGAAAGACTTGAAGTATAAAGGAGAGTTACAATGAAACGTAGGACGGCTAGAGAAAGAGCAATGCAAGCATTATACCAAATGGATATTACAGGTGAATTAGAACCGAAAGTAGCGGTGGAAAATACGCTAGATGAAGGCGAAGAAACAAATGAGTTTCTAGAATCACTTGTTGTAGGATTTGTAGACAACAAAGAAGAGATTGACGCAGCAATTCGTCAAAATTTAAAAAAGTGGAAGCTTGAGCGTATTAGTATTGTTGATCGCAGTATTTTACGTGTAGCTGTGTGTGAGATGAAATACATGGAAGAGATTCCGCACAATGTAACAATTAACGAAGCAATTGAAATCGCAAAAACATTTGGGGATGAGGAATCTCGTCGTTTTATTAACGGCGTTTTATCTAATATAAAAGATACACTGTAATTTCTTTAAGGGGGAAACTTAAAATGGTAGCAGTAATCATCAAAGGAAATGAAGTTGCGGAGAAAAAACGAGCACAATTAAAAGAAGAAGTTGTGAAGTTAAAAGAGCAAGGGATTGTACCAGGATTAGCAGTTATTTTAGTTGGAGAAGATCCAGCATCTCGTTCTTATGTAAAAGGAAAAGAAAAAGGCTGTGAGCAAGTAGGAATCTATTCAGAGCTAATTGAACTTCCTGAAACGAGTACGGAGGAGCGTTTGCTTGCTGAAATCGATCGCTTAAATGGAGACGACCGCATTAATGGCATATTGGTACAATTGCCTTTACCAAAACATATTGAAGAAAAAGCTATCATTGAAAGAATTTCACCGGAAAAGGATGTAGATGGATTTCACCCAATCAGCGTAGGACGTATGATGACGGGACAAGACACATTCCTTCCATGTACACCGCATGGCATTTTAGAATTAGTAAAAGAAACGGATCTTGATATTTCTGGAAAGCATGTTGTTGTAATTGGAAGAAGTAATATTGTTGGTAAACCAGTGGGGCAACTGTTTTTAAATGAAAATGCAACTGTCACATATTGTCATTCTAAGACGCAAAATATAGAAGAATTATCGAAGTTAGCTGATATTTTAATCGTAGCCGTTGGACGACCGAAAATGGTAACAGCTGACTATATTAAAAAAGGTGCGGTTGTAATTGATGTTGGTGTTAACCGTTTAGAAACAGGCAAACTTTGTGGTGATGTTGATTTTGACAATGTATTAGACGTTGCAGGTTACATTACGCCTGTGCCAAAAGGAGTCGGCCCAATGACTATTACAATGCTTCTTCACAACACTGTGGAGTCTGCAAAGCGTACAGGTGTTGTTTGTCAATAATTTGAATCGGCTATGAGGAGAGAGCAATGGAGAAACAATATTTAACCGTTACAGCATTAACACGCTATATTAAAACAAAAATAGAGTATGATCCGCATTTACAGTCTGTTTGGTTAAAAGGAGAAATTTCCAACTTTAAATATCATAGTCGTGGTCATATGTATTTTACATTGAAAGATGAAAATGCAAGAATTGCAGCGGTTATGTTTGCGGGTCATAATCGTAACATTAAATTCAGACCGGAAAATGGAATGAAAGTACTTGTAAAAGGAAAGATTTCTGTTTACGAGGCGAGTGGTTCTTATCAAATTTATATTCAAGACATGCAGCCTGATGGAGTTGGAAATCTTCATTTAGCTTATGAACAATTAAAAGTCCGATTAGAAGAAGAAGGGCTGTTTTCTCAAGTTTATAAGCGTCCAATCCCTGCGTATGCAAAAGCAATCGGTGTTATAACGTCGCCAACAGGAGCAGCAATTCGCGATATTATAACAACAATTAAACGTCGTTATCCAATTGGAAATGTTATTGTGTTTCCTGTACTTGTACAAGGGGAGTCAGCGGCTCCCTCAATTGTACAAGCAATTCGTACAGCGAATGAAATGGGAGATATTGATGTTTTAATTGTTGGACGTGGTGGAGGCTCTATTGAAGAATTATGGGCCTTTAATGAGGAAGTAGTTGCAAGAGCAATTTTTACAAGTGAGATTCCGATTATTTCAGCTGTAGGGCATGAAACGGATTTTACAATCGCAGATTTTGTCGCGGATTTACGTGCACCAACACCGACTGCAGCAGCTGAGCTGGCAGTACCTAATATTATAGAGTTACAAGAAAAGGTATTACAAAGAACTCTGAGATTGCAACGAGCAATGAGAGAGAGAGTACATAAAAAAGAAGAAAAATTGCAAGTGTTACAAAAATCTTATGCGTTCCGTTATCCAAGGCAAGTGTACGAGCAAAAAGAAGAGCAGTTAGACAGAGCTCTTGAACAACTTGTTTTAGCGAAAGAGCGTTATATAGATAAAAAAGTAAATCAATTAAAGCAACTTTCATTTTATTTAGAAAAGCACCACCCATCTCAAAAAATTATACAAACGAAAACGGCAATTGAAACGTTGCAAAAGCAGTTGCAACGTGAAATGCAAACGTTACTTCAAACGAAGGAGTTCATATTTGTGAGAGCGGCTCAAAAGCTTGAAGTATTAAGCCCGCTTAAAGTAATGATGAGAGGGTACGGGCTTGTATACGATGAAGAGAAACAAGTATTAAAAAGCGTGAAAGATGTTAGCCTTGGAGATGCTGTTTCGGTTCAATTACAAGATGGAATACTAGATTGTAGCGTATCAAGCATAGAGGAGCGTGAATTGAATAATGGAAAATAAGTTAAGCTTTGAAGAGGCGATTTCGCAGCTTGAGCATCTCGTTTCTAAGCTTGAACAAGGTGATGTACCTTTAGAGGAAGCGATTTCTTATTTTAAAGAAGGCATGGAATTATCTAAGCTTTGTGATGAGAAATTGAAAGATGTACAAGAACAAATGGCAGTTATCCTTGGAGAAGATGGAGAGCTTAAACCGTTTACTGCTTTAGGAGATGAAGCATAGTGACACATATAGCTTTTGATGCTTTTTTGAAAGAGAGTAAAACTTTTGTGGAAGAAAATCTTGTAAGCTATGCAAATGAATTACAATGTCCAAATGTGCTTCGTGAAGCGATGGCATATTCTTTGGAAGCGGGTGGGAAACGTCTCCGCCCGTTACTTTTATTTGCAACGTTACAAGCGTTTGGGAAAGAAAGAAATCTTGGAGTGGGTGCAGCTTGTGCCCTTGAAATGATTCATACATATTCGTTAATTCATGATGATTTACCTTGTATGGATGATGATGATCTAAGACGAGGAAAGCCTACCAATCATAAAGTATTTGGTGAAGCAATGGCAGTTTTAGCAGGAGATGGTTTGTTGACATATGCTTTTCAAGTTATTATGGCATATGGGCAAAAAGAAATCTCTGCTGAAAAAAAAGTAAGACTTGTACTTGAGCTTGCGAAAGCAGCAGGACCTGAAGGAATGGTTGCTGGACAAGTGGCAGATATGGAAGCTGAAGGAAAACGACTTACAATTAATGAATTAGAGTACATCCATAAGCATAAGACAGGTAAACTGCTTGAGTTTGCTGTACTTGCAGGAGCGATACTTTCTGATGCTACAGAAGAGCAAGAAGAGAAGTTACTTGCATTTGCGAAATATATCGGTCTAGCTTTCCAAATTAGAGATGATATTTTGGATGTAGAAGGAACAGAAGAAGAGATTGGAAAACCGATTGGTAGTGATGCTTCCAACGAAAAGAGCACATATACGACGTTATTTACTGTAGATAGAGCAAAATCTATTTTAGAGGAGAAAATTGCAAAAGCAAAAGATTCTATTAGCTCCTTACAATTACAAGATGAATATTTACTATCTATTTGTGATTTAATCGCAAAACGTAATAACTAATATAACAGCGTTTCCATTTGTTGAGTCATTCATCATTTTATGGTATAAATGTAGGAAAAGGTTTTTCTTTTCTTGTTATTGGCAAAAATATATGTAGATTACATTGCCGTTATCACTTCGTGTTAGCGGCTATTTTTTTCATCACGTAAAGAAATATGATGTATAATATGATAAGTGAAAAAATGGAAGTGTTTTCTGAAAGCAGGACAAGATAAGAAGAATAGAAAAGATAATTTCTTGTGTTGTGTAAATGTTTCTTATAATATTTGACATGTTGACAGATTATGAAATGAAAGTGAGTGATCCATGTGGATCTAACGCAAATTCAAAACCCTAGTTTTTTGAAAGATATGTCTATCAGTGAACTAGAGGGGTTGAGTGAGGATATTCGTAAGTTTTTAATTGAAGAGCTCTCTCAAACAGGTGGACATATTGCACCTAATTTAGGTGTAGTAGAACTCACAATTGCTCTGCATAAATTATTTGATAGTCCGAAAGATAAGTTTTTATGGGACGTAGGACATCAATCCTATGTACATAAAATTTTAACAGGGCGTGCGAAAGAATTCGGCACATTAAGGCAATACCAAGGTCTATGTGGTTTTCCAAAACGCTGCGAGAGTGAGCATGATGTTTGGGAAACTGGTCATAGTTCGACGTCGTTATCTGCTGCAATGGGAATGGCTCTAGCGCGTGATTTAAAGAAAACGGAAGAATACGTTATACCAATCATTGGCGATGGTGCATTAACAGGCGGAATGGCTTTAGAGGCATTGAACCATATTGGACATGAAAAAACGGACATGATTGTTATTTTGAATGACAATGAAATGTCAATTGCACCAAACGTCGGTGCACTTCATAATGTACTTGGTCGTTTACGTACCGCAGGGAAGTACCATTGGGTAAAAGATGAATTAGAATATATATTGAAGAAAATCCCAGCAGTCGGCGGGAAAGTTGCTGCGACAGCAGAGAAAATAAAAGATAGTCTAAAATATTTACTAGTATCAGGCGTCTTTTTTGAAGAATTAGGCTTTACATATTTAGGTCCGGTCGATGGGCATGATTATGAAAAGTTATTCGAAACGTTGCAATATGCAAAGAAAACAAAAGGCCCAGTACTTGTTCATGTTATTACGAAAAAAGGAAAAGGTTATAAACCAGCTGAGAGTGACGTTATTGGAACTTGGCATGGAACAGGACCGTATAAAATTGAGTCAGGTGACTTCGTTAAACCGAAGGAAGTTGCACCAGCATGGAGTGCTGTTGTTAGTGAAACAGTGCTTAAGCTAGCGAGAACGAATGAACGTATCGTTGCGATTACTCCTGCAATGCCTGTTGGATCAAAACTTGAGAAATTCCAAAAAGAATTCCCGGATCGAATGATTGATGTGGGTATTGCAGAACAACATGCTACAACAATGGCAGCTGGTATGGCAACGCAAGGAATGAAGCCATTCTTAGCAATTTATTCAACGTTTTTACAAAGAGCATATGACCAAGTTGTTCATGATATTTGTCGCCAAAATTTAAATGTTTTCATTGGAATAGATCGTTCTGGATTAGTTGGAGCAGATGGTGAAACACATCAAGGAGTATTTGACATCGCGTTTTTACGTCACTTGCCGAATATGGTGATTATGATGCCGAAAGATGAAAATGAAGGACAACATTTAGTATATACAGCGATGCAATACGAAGATGGACCGATTGCTTTACGTTATGCACGCGGCAATGGACTTGGCGTTCAAATGGATGAAGAATTAAAGGCGATTCCAATTGGTACCTGGGAAACGTTAAAAGAAGGTACACAAGCAGCGATTTTAACGTTTGGTACGACAATTCCGATGGCAATGGAAGCAGCTGAGCGTCTTGAAAAAGCTGGGATTTCAGTGAAAGTAGTGAACGCTCGCTTTATTAAGCCAATGGATGAGGCGTATTTACATGAACTTTTAGGAAAAAACATACCGATTTTAACGATTGAAGAGGCTTGTTTAATCGGTGGCTTTGGAACGGGAGTAGTTGAATTTGCTTCTGAGAACGGATACCATAGTGCTTTAATTGAACGAATGGGTATTCCTGATCGCTTCATAGAGCATGGTAGTGTAACAAAACTGTTAGAAGAAATTGGTTTAACGACAGATGCTGTTGTAGACCGTATTCATACAATGATTCCATCAAAACAAAAAAGGGCGTAACAAATGAGCGTAAAAAAAGAAAGAGTAGATGTACTATTAGTAGAGCGAGGACTTATAGAAACGCGTGAGAAGGCTAAACGTGCTGTTATGGCAGGTCTTGTATATGCGAATGAAATGAGACTCGATAAGCCAGGGGAGAAAATCTCGCAAGATACGGAGATTACGGTGAAAGGGCAAGTTATGCCGTATGTAAGCCGTGGTGGTTATAAGCTTGAAAAGGCATTAGAAACATTTCAACTTGATTTACAAGATAAAGTTATGATAGATATTGGTTCATCAACTGGTGGTTTTACAGACTGTGCGCTTCAAAATGGGGCGAAGTTATCCTACGCATTAGATGTAGGATATAATCAACTTGCGTGGAAATTGCGTCAAGATGAGCGTGTTGTTGTGATGGAACGAACGAACTTCCGTTACGTGACACCGGCAGATTTAGAGCGTGGTTTACCTCAGTTTGCAAGTATTGATGTTTCATTTATATCATTAAGGCTTATATTGCCGGTTTTAAAAACAATGCTTATGCCAAATGGTGATGTAGCTGCATTGATTAAACCTCAGTTTGAAGCTGGACGAGAACAAGTCGGGAAAAAAGGCATTGTTCGTGATAGAAAAGTACATGAAGCTGTCGTGGAAATGATTGTCGATTTTGCTCTTAAGGAAGGCTATAATGTCGAAGGTTTAACATTCTCACCAATTACAGGCGGGGATGGAAATATTGAATTTTTAATTCATCTAAAGTGGCACGGTGAGCGTGAGAATGGCGAAAATCATTCTCCGGTTTCTATTGAACAAGTTGTTACAGAAGCGCATAATGTTCTAAAACAAAAAGGGAAAGGGGAATAACATATGTTGTTCCTCTTTTTGTTGTAATCGTATAATTATTGTAAAAACAATTGTGTACAAGTAACGGATTATACGTTAACATAAATAAATGAAGTATACCAATGTTTAAACTATGGTAAGAGATAGTGTGAGGTGCAAATGTATGAATAAAGGTCAGCGCCATATTAAAATCAGGGAAATTATTGCGAACAAAGAAATTGAAACACAAGATGAACTAGTTGATATTTTACGTAATGTGGGGTTTAATGTAACGCAAGCAACAGTATCGCGCGATATTAAAGAACTGCACTTAGTGAAGGTACCATTACATGATGGTCGCTATAAATATAGCTTGCCAGCAGATCAACGATTTAATCCGTTGCAAAAATTAAAACGAAATCTAGTGGATTCATTTGTAAAATTAGACACGGCAGGACATATGCTTGTGTTAAAAACATTGCCTGGTAACGCTCATTCACTTGGGGCACTTATTGATCATTTAGAGTGGGATGAGATCGTCGGAACCATTTGTGGTGATGATACTTGCTTAATTATTTGCCGTACACCTGAAGATACAGGTGTTGTCTCTGATCGTTTCTTAAATATGCTGTAACAGAAAAATCTTGTTTACTTTCCTCTGTAAAGTGGAAAGTAAACAAGATATTTTTATTGGCGGAAAATACGGATTTTCAAATACAATACATTATTTTTTTTTAATGAAGTTAGAAAATAGGTGGATTGACCCGTAAAACGAATGTTTGGTACAATGGAGCGGGTTAGAAGAGTAATTTATACATACAAACATATAGTATAACTATTTGAATGAAGAATACTGAGAAAAGCCCTTAATAGGGGATTAGTTTATAACGAGGTGAATGGGGCATTGTTATCGGAATTATCGATCAGAAACTTTGCTATTATTGAGGCATTAAATATTTCTTTTCAAAAAGGTTTAACCGTTTTAAGTGGTGAAACAGGAGCTGGAAAATCCATTATTATTGATGCAATTAGTTTGCTTGTTGGTGGCCGTGGTTCAGCAGAATTTGTTCGATATGGAACAGAAAAGGCTGAGATAGAAGGATTATTCTATGTAGAAGATGACAAGCATCCATGTATCGCAAAGGCAGAAGAGTTAGATATAGAAATAGAAGATGGCATGATTATTTTGAAGCGTGACATCGCTGCGAATGGAAAAAGTGTCTGTCGTGTAAATGGGAAACTTGTTACACTCAGCATATTAAAAGAAATTGGAAAAACGCTAGTTGATATTCATGGACAGCATGAAACACAAGATTTAATGAATGAAGAGCGTCATATGTTTATGCTTGATCATTTTGATGGAAATCGCATTGTTAAACAATTGGACATATATCAAAATGTATATACAGACTATGAGAAGTTAAAAAAACAGCTGAAATCTTTAAGTGAAAATGAACAACAAATGGCCCATCGTCTAGATTTAATTCAATTCCAACATGAAGAAATTCGCAATGCGGATTTAAAAATGGATGAAGAATATGAATTGACTGAGGAACGATTAAAAATCTCCAATTTTGAAAAGATTTATAAAGCATTAGGAGATGCATATCGTTCGTTAAGTGGAGACGGACAGGGATTAGATCACGTAAGAAATGCAATGGGACAAATGGAGAGTATTACGCACTTAGATGAAGCGTATCAAGAAAATCATGATTCCATTGCAAATAGTTATTACTTATTAGAAGAAGTTGCATATCAGCTTAGAGAAAAGTTAGATATGATGGAATATGATCCGAAACGTCTAGATGAAATTGAAACACGTTTGAATGAAATCCGTATGTTAAAGAGAAAGTATGGAAATACTGTAGAAGAGATTTTAGCGTATGCTGATAAAATTGAACAAGAAATTTTTACGATTGAAAATAAAGACGTACATATTGAAACGACGAGAAAGCAGTTAACGAAATTAGAAGGTGTTATTGTAAAAGAAGCAACGTTGTTAAGTACTATGCGTCATGAGCTTGCAGATCATCTTACAAGCGCTATTCATCAAGAATTAAAAGAACTATATATGGAAAAAACGAAATTTGAAGTGAGAATTATGAAGAGGGTAGGAAATGTAGAAGAACCTCTCGTGGAAGGAACTCCGGTAAAACTTACGGCGGATGGCTACGATCATGTGGAATTTTATATTTCAACGAATCCGGGTGAACCGTTAAAGCCACTTTCAAAGGTCGCTTCTGGCGGAGAGTTATCTCGTATTATTTTAGCTTTAAAAAGCATTTTTTCTAAGCATCAAGGTGTTGCATCTGTTATTTTTGATGAAGTGGATACGGGTGTGAGTGGTCGGGTTGCGCAGGCTATTGCGGAAAAAATTTATCGTGTATCAGTAAACTCGCAAGTACTTTGTATTACGCACTTACCTCAAGTAGCTTCAATGGCGGACTCGCATTTATTTATTAGAAAACAAGTGGCGAATGATCGGACAATTACATCGGTTACTGTGTTAAGTACGGATGAAAAAGTAACAGAAATTGCTCGAATGATTTCTGGTGTTGAAATTACAGATTTAACGACAGAGCATGCGAAAGAGTTACTTACGCAAGCGCATCATTTCAAACAGACAGCAGAGGCTATCCAGTAATGGATAGCTTTTTTTTCTCAAATGACGATTTCTTAATTCTTCCGGTTATAAATAAAGCACTGCAAGGAGAGATTAAAAAGTGAAGCCAAGAGGCTGAATGTGGGTAGGAGCGAGGAGAGTGAACAAATTGAAATTAGAAAGATTTCGAAAAATAATAGGTCTTTGTCTCCTTGTTTCTCTAGTTTTTATTGGATGTTTTAAACCGCTTCGAACGTTTATTTCATCGCCGAAGCAACTTGTTGTTTTTGAAGGACAACAATCAGAAATAGCATCATTACCAGTTTTTAAGGCTTCATCTACAAATCGTAATGTATTTACTGTAAGTTCAAATGAACAAGAACTTATGGTGAATTCTCACCAAAATGGTGAAGCTGATATGGTGTTTCAACTTGCTGGTTTTCCAGTAAAAAAAGTAAATGTGAAAGTATTAAAAGATTTTAAAGTTATTCCAGGTGGACAATCGATTGGTGTAAAATTGAACACAAAAGGTGTACTTGTTGTAGGCCATCATTTAATTCAAACTGAAAAGGGTAAAGTATCTCCTGGTGAAACAGCTGGTGTACAGATTGGAGATATGATTACTGAAATCAATGGGAAAACAATTGAAAGAATGAGTGATGTAGCACCATTTGTTCATAATAGTGGAGAAACAGGTGAACCGCTTAATCTTGTTTTATTAAGAGATGGAAAATATATTCGTGCTAAGCTAACACCACAAAAAGATAATGGTGAATCTTCTTACCGAATTGGATTGTATATTCGTGATTCAGCAGCTGGTATCGGAACGATGACGTTTGTACATCCAGATTCTATGAAATACGGAGCGCTTGGTCATGTAATTTCCGATAATGATACAAAAAAGCCAATTCAAGTAGAAGATGGACAAATTATGCGTTCGACAGTAACGTCTATTGAAAGAGGAAGTCACGGGAACCCGGGAGAAAAATTAGCAAGATTTTCACCGGATCGTGAAGTGATTGGTAATATTACAATAAATAGCCCATATGGTATTTTTGGGAAATTAAATACAAATATGACAAACGGCATAATGGATAAAGCAATGCCTATCGCATTATCCAATCAAGTAAAAGAAGGGCCAGCGAAAATATTAACAGTTATTGATCAAGATAAGGTGGAAGCGTTTGATATTGAAGTTGTTAGTACAGTACCACAAAAGTTCCCGGCTACAAAAGGTATGGTTATAAAAGTGACAGATAAACGTTTACTAGCAAAAACGGGTGGTATTGTACAAGGAATGAGTGGAAGTCCGATTGTACAAAATGGGAAAGTAATTGGTGCGGTTACACATGTATTTGTAAATGATCCAACGTCAGGATACGGTGTTCATATTGAATGGATGTTACATGAGGCTGGAATTAATATTTATGATCAAGAGAAAAAAGCGAGCTAATACATATTAGCTCGCTTTTCTTTTGAAAAATTCGTTGAAATTTTGTAAAAGCTCCGCAAGAGCTGTTTTTTGTTGTAAGATATAAGCAAAGGGTTGAACGTTTCGCTGTAATTCTATGATGGAATGTGTTGCGAAAGGAAAAAAATGAACGATAAACATATTTTTTTGTGATTTTATCGGAAAGTAAGAAACTTTAAAGGGAATTTTCACACAATTGTCGAACAATTCATGTAGCCTAGAAGCTTACACATGTCGGAAGAATCGATTCGGTAAGGGAGGAAAAACTGTGGAGAAAATTAAAGTATGTCTTGTGGATGATAATAAAGAATTGGTATCGATGCTAGAGAGCTATGTTGCTGCTCAGGATGATATGGAAGTTATTGGAATTGCTTACAATGGTCAAGAATGTTTAAACTTATTGAAAGAAAAGCAGCCTGATATACTCGTTTTAGACATTATTATGCCACATTTAGATGGTCTAGCTGTGCTAGAGAAAATGCGACATATTGAAAGGCTAAGACAACCTAACGTTATTATGTTGACAGCATTCGGACAAGAAGATGTGACGAAAAAAGCGGTTGATTTAGGGGCATCATATTTCATATTAAAACCATTTGATATGGAGAATTTAACAAGTCATATTCGTCAAGTGAGTGGTAAGGAAAATGCTACCATTAAACGTCCATTACCATCTTTCCGATCAGCAACAACGATTGATGGCAAACCGAAAAACTTAGATGCGAGTATTACAAGTATCATTCATGAAATTGGTGTACCCGCTCATATTAAAGGATATATGTACTTACGAGAAGCAATCTCTATGGTGTACAATGATATCGAATTACTAGGATCTATTACGAAAGTATTATATCCAGATATCGCAAAGAAATATAATACAACAGCAAGTCGTGTCGAGCGCGCAATCCGTCACGCAATTGAAGTAGCTTGGAGCCGTGGGAATATTGATTCTATTTCGTCCTTATTTGGTTATACTGTATCCATGTCAAAAGCAAAACCTACGAATTCCGAGTTCATCGCAATGGTTGCGGATAAGCTGAGACTTGAACATAAGGCTAGCTGAGAGTAGTTAAGCTGATAATATATTCGAAATGAATTTTTTTAAAAAAGATCAATGAGTTTTAAACTCATTGATCTTTTTTTTGTTATAAGGATAAATGTGATTCATTGATTTATATGGAAAATAAAACGTATATTTAGTAAAATTATCTATAAAAGGATATTTTTTATGAGAGATTTGTTAAGGAAGTAATTGGAGATGGTTGGAGGGATTTATATGAAAAAGAAAATTTTAATTTGGATTGGATGTGCAATAGGCTTAGTTGGGCTTACTGCTGGTATAACTTATGGAATGTTAGAACTTGCAGATAATCCGGCGGACAAACAAGCTAGTGCTGAAATAGATACAAGCGAATATAAAACAGTTCCAAAAGAAAAAGAAGCGCAGTTTGGTGAGATTGGTGGCGCAAGTGCGAAACTTCAAATTACAAAAGATTCTACTGAAGAAGACTTAGTTAAAGCGATGCATAGTATGACTCACCAAAAAGTAATAGCTGAGCAAAAATGGGGAGCAATCCCGATGTCTAAAGAAAATGCTGAAAAAGTAAGAAGTATCTTAAATGAGAGTACTTTTGAAACGAAAGAAGAACTTTTAGCGATTGCTGAAAGATGGATAAACAAAGACTTTAGTAAAGTTGTGGACGATCATAACTACTTTTGGAAACTGCAAGGTGGTAATATCGGAAAAGCTACAGGAGTTATGGATCCGCTAGAAGAGCAAACTTTTTCTTTAAATAATTTTGGAGATGGAGTAACAGGTGAATTACACAAATCTGGAGACCTTCAATAGGTTGGAGGAAATTAAAATTTGCAATTTGAAGAAAAAAGCTTCTTTATAGAGGCTTTTTATTTTGTTGTTCTATGCATTCATAATTTTAGTGGGTAAGTTATCCGTGATATAATAGGTGATAATAAAAAGCCCTGCAAAACAGGACTATATTATTCTTCGTCTTTATTTTGTTTTTCTAATTCAACTAATTTTTGGATTAAAATATGCTGAGGCATATGCATAAGTTGTTCAAGTGGAACACCTAACGCTTTTGATAGGCGGACTGCAGTGTCTGGAGAAATTTGTAATGGTCTCATAGAAGTACCTCCTTTTTCGTATAGTATAGCATAAGATTGGGGGAGTGAGGATGACTCTTATATTTGCGCATCGTGGTGCGGCGGGAACGTATCCGGAAAATACAATGATTTCATTTGAAGCAGCAGAGGCTTTCGGGGCAGACGGAATTGAACTCGATGTTCAATTAACGAAAGATGAAAAAGTTGTCGTTATTCATGATGAAACTGTGAATCGAACGACGAATGGAAAAGGTGCTGTTCGAAATTATTTATACGAAGATTTATGTAAGTTAGATGCAAGTTATAAATTTAGTGAAAAAGTAGGCTTTTGTAAAATTCCTCTTTTAGAAGAGGTACTGGAATGGCTTGAAAAAATGCAATTGCTACTTAATATTGAACTTAAAAATGATAAAATTCCATACAGAGGTTTAGAAGAAGAGGTTATAACACTTGTGCGTAAGTTTAGTCTGGAGGATCGGGTTATATTTTCTTCGTTTAACCACTATAGTATGAAACGGTGCCATATGATGGCTCCTGATATTCAAACAGCTATTTTGTATCGTGAAGGTTTGCATAGCCCGTGGGCATATGCAAAAAAGATGGGTGCTACTGCAGTGCATCCGAATTATCGTTATCTTCAAGATGCCATCGCTGAATTAACGATGGAAAGTGGTGTAGAGGTTCGCCCTTACACGATAAATGAAGAAACGCTTATGCGTAAATATTTTGATATGAACATATCGGCGATTATTACTGATTATCCTGAAACAGCAAGAACTTTATTACCGATAAAAAATGAGACCTAATATAATGGTCTCATTTTTTTATCGGTATGTGAAAACTTTGTTCTATCTTCTGAAGCGGGCTTGCACTTTATTTCTCTTACGATCTCTGTGTAAGACGAAGCCGCCGAAAATATAAAACCCGAGTGCAAAGCAAAGAGCGCCGATTAAAAATTGTAACCATAATATAGGGATTGGGGAGAATAAAATCCCAAATACAGTATCTCTCATTAGTTTAATACCAAGTACGGCTAATGAAATCGGGATGAGTGCTAATGATAGAGCGAGGTAACGCTGCATACATAACGCCCCTTTTCAGATTATTTTGTTTATTTTAATGATGTTATATGAAAAGGGGGTTTGTCAAGAGATTGCTGAACGAGTAAGATAAGGATGTGAAAAATTTTGCAGAGATACTTCGAGAGGAAGTGTAATGTATGAAACAAAAGGTGTTAATTGTTGGAGCGGGTGAAGGTGGAAGTACACTGCTAAGTCTGTTACAAAATTCGAATATATTTCAAATTATAGGGATTATTGATAGTAATCCAACGGCGAAGGGACTACAAATTGCAAAGGAATATGGGATTCCGATTAGTGATAGTGTAACTCCGTTTCTTTCTATGCATATTGATGTAATGTTTGATATGACAGGTGATTATGATTTACATAAAGTTTTATTGGGAAGCAAGCATAAAAACACCCTTCTTATACCAGGGGATATTGCAAAAATTGTTACGAAACTAGCGCATGAGAAGGAAAGCTTAATTGGGAAGCTAGAAGAGCAGACGCAACAAGGGAATTTAATTTTAAATTCAACGCATGACGGTATGATTGTTATAGATCAAGAGGGACAAGTTCGTCTGTTTAATAAAAGTGCAGAGCGTATTATCGGATATAAGAA
This sequence comes from Bacillus sp. NPDC057893, assembly GCF_042796455.1. NCBI lineage: Bacteria > Bacillati > Bacillota > Bacilli > Caryophanales > Bacillaceae > Bacillus > Bacillus sp. NPDC057893. The sequence continues at coordinate 666,810 of NZ_JBHVNG010000001.1, forward strand.
AGAAGAGGCGATAGGAAAATATATTTTAGAAGTTATTCCAACGAGTAAGTTGCTTCGTATTATACGCACGAAAAAAATAGAAGTGAATCATGAACTGACGTTAGAGAATGAAAATAAGATCATTACAACGCGTATCCCGATATTAAAAGAAGATGGAGAAGTTCAAGGTGCATTTGCGATTTTTAAAGATATTACAGAAGTTGTAGATTTAGCGGAAGAAGTTACAGATTTAAAAGAAATTCAAACGCTACTTGAGGCGATTATTAATTCATCTGAGGAAGCGATTTCGGTTGTTGATGAGAAAGGAAGAGGGTTAGTTATAAACCCTGCTTATACGAAGTTAACGGGTTTAACCGAAGAGGATATTATAGGGAAGCCAGCTACAACTGATATTGTAGAAGGTGAAAGTATGCATATGAAAGTACTTCGGACGCGCCGAGCGGTACGAGGAATACATATGAAGATTGGGCAAAAAAAGCGAGATGTAATTGTGAATGTAGCACCGGTTATTGTTGATGGAATATTGAAAGGGAGCGTCGGGGTAATTCGCGATGTATCAGAAATTCAAAAGTTAACAAATGAATTGAATAGGGCAAGACAAATCATTCGAACGTTAGAAGCAAAATATTCATTTGATGATATTGTTGGTGATTCAGATGAAACGACGGCAGCTATTGAACAAGCGAAACTTGGAGCGAATACACCGGCAACAGTATTGCTTAGAGGGGAATCTGGTACGGGGAAAGAGTTATTTGCACACGCTATTCATAACGGTAGTAATCGAAAATACAATAAGTTTGTACGAGTAAACTGTGCTGCTATTTCTGAGACCTTATTAGAAAGTGAATTATTCGGTTATGAGGAAGGCGCGTTTTCTGGAGCGAAAAGAGGCGGGAAACGAGGATTCTTTGAAGAAGCGAATAATGGAAGTGTTTTTTTAGATGAAATCGGAGAGTTATCTGCAAATACGCAAGCGAAGCTCCTTCGTGTACTACAAGAAAAAGAAATTGTGAAAGTAGGGGGAACGAAAGCGATACCTATTAATGTTCGAGTGATTGCTGCGACGCATGTGAATTTAGAAAAAGCTATTTTAGAAGGGAAGTTCAGAGAGGACTTATATTATCGTTTAAATAAAATCCCGATTCAAATTCCTTCCCTTCGTCAGCGTAAAGGAGACATACCAGCGATTGCAGAAAGGCTAATTCAAAAAATTAATCAAGATTATGGTCGTAATGTAGAAGGACTCACCGATTCAGCCGTTTCATATTTACAATCATATGAATGGCCAGGGAATGTAAGGGAACTTGAAAATATTTTAGGACGAGCTATTATCTTTATGAATTATAACGAGATTTATATTGATGTACAGCATTTACCCCCTTTGCATAAAGAAGAGCAGGGGGAGTTAAACCAAAATAACTTATTACCTGAATTAGAAGAAAAGCCACTTGAACATTTAGTGACAGAGTTTGAAGGGAATATTATTCGTGGATATTTAGAGAAATTTGATGGGAATAAAACGAAAACTGCAAAAGCGTTAGGAATTTCAGTTCGAAACTTATATTACAAGCTAGAAAAGTACGACTGTGCAAAAAATAGCATGCAATAAATTGCGTACCATGCAATTTATTGCATGGTATACAAAAAGCGACAAAACGAGACAGAATATTTTGTTGTTTTCCAAAGTATTGATTTTACTGCATTTTGAATGCGTTTTCATTATTGGTAAGACCACTTTTAAAAGTTGGCACGGTATTTGCTTAATGAATAGACGAGGGACGACGGAAAGGGTTGATTACAAAATATGAAGTTAGAACACTTAATTGATCAAGCAGCAGGACAGCCTAAAAAAACTGTGGCTGTAGCAGTAGCTGAAGATCATGAAGTAATTGAAGCTGTAGCGAAAGCAATCAAGTTACAGCTAGCTCAATTTCGTCTATATGGAAATCAAGAGAAAATAATAGGGATGCTACAAGAGCATGGGTTACAAACTTCAGAACATATTGAAGTGATTGCAGCAGCGTCAAGTGCTGAGGCTGCAGAACTTTCTGTTAAATCTGTAAGCAATGGCGAAGCAGATGTACTAATGAAGGGGAACATCCCAACAGCAAATATTTTGAAAGCCGTATTAAATAAAGAGTGGGGGCTTCGCAAGGGCAGCGTACTTTCACACGTTGCAGCGTTTGAAGTTCCAAATTACGATCGTCTTATTTTTGTTACAGACGCAGCGATGAACATTGCACCTGATGTAACACAAAAAGCTGCTATTATACAAAATACTGTAGAAGTTGCCCAGGCAATAGGAATTGATTTGCCGAAGGTAGCGCCAATTGCAGCGGTAGAGGTTGTTAATCCTGCGATGCAAGCGACAATTGATGCAGCGATGTTAACTCAAATGAATCGCCGCGGACAAATTAAAAATTGTGTCGTTGATGGACCACTTGCTTTAGATAATGCAGTATCACAAATTGCAGCAGAACATAAAGGCATAGTAAGTGATGTAGCAGGTAAGGCAGACATTTTACTCGTCCCAACGATTGAAGCTGGAAATGTGCTATATAAATCACTCGTCTATTTTGCAAATGCAAAGGTAGGAGCGATGATTGCTGGCGCTAAAGCACCGATTGTTTTAACATCACGTGCTGATTCAGCAGAAACAAAAGTATATTCATTAGCATTGGCAGTTGCGACTGCTTCAAAATAAACCAAATAGGGTAAAACAATTAGGGGGAAACGACAATGACATTAGAAATCTTCGAATACTTAGAAAAATATGATTATGAGCAAGTGGTATTTTGTCAAGATAAAGAATCTGGTTTAAAAGCAATCATTGCAATCCATGATACAACACTTGGACCAGCTCTTGGTGGAACAAGAATGTGGACATATGATTCTGAAGAAGCGGCGATTGAAGATGCATTGCGTCTTGCAAAAGGGATGACATACAAAAATGCAGCAGCTGGTTTAAACTTAGGTGGTGCAAAAACAGTAATTATCGGTGATCCACGTAAAGATAAAAGCGAAGCGATGTTCCGTGCATTAGGACGCTACATTCAAGGACTAAACGGACGTTACATTACAGCTGAAGATGTTGGTACAACAGTAGATGATATGGATATTATCCATGAAGAAACTGATTTTGTAACAGGGATTTCACCATCATTCGGTTCTTCTGGTAACCCATCTCCAGTAACTGCATACGGTGTTTACCGTGGTATGAAAGCAGCTGCAAAAGAAGCGTTCGGTACAGATAACCTAGAAGGAAGAGTAATTTCTATTCAAGGTGTTGGTAACGTAGCATATCACCTATGCAAACATTTACACGCTGAAGGAGCAAAATTAATCGTTACAGATATTAATAAAGAAGCTGTACAACGTGCAGTAGAAGAATTCGGTGCAACAGCAGTTGAGCCAAATGAAATTTACGGTGTTGAATGTGATATTTACGCACCATGTGCATTAGGCGCAACAGTTAATGATGAAACTATTCCACAACTTAAAGCAAAAGTAATCGCAGGTTCTGCAAATAACCAATTAAAAGAAGATCGTCACGGCGACATCATTCATGAAATGGGTATTGTATACGCACCAGACTATGTTATTAATGCAGGTGGCGTAATTAACGTAGCAGACGAATTATATGGATACAATAGAGAACGTGCATTAAAACGTGTTGAGTCTATTTATGACACAATTGCAAAAGTAATCGAAATTTCAAAACGCGATGGCATAGCAACTTATGTAGCAGCAGATCGTCTAGCTGAAGAGCGCATCGCAAGCTTGAAAAACACTCGTAGCACATACTTACGCAACGGTCACGACATTATTAGCCGTCGCTAATCATTCATATACAACTTTTACGAAAGGTGTGGTTACCTCTTATGAGGTTTCCACTTCCTTTTAAATTTATTAGTGGAGGTAGCAACATTGTCCTTAAATCGAATTCTTGTTATTAATCCGGGTAGTACATCCACAAAAATTGGTGTTTTTGATAATGAAAGACCCGTTTTAGAAGAAACAATTCGTCATGATGAAGAACAGATTGGAAAATATAAGCGAATTATCGATCAATATGAGTTTCGAAAAGAAACAATTTTAGAAGTTCTACATTCTCATGGTATTAACATTTCAAAATTGAACGCTGTTTGTGGGCGTGGTGGATTACTTCGTCCAATCGAAGGTGGCACGTACACAGTAAACGATGCAATGTTAGAAGATTTAAAAAACGGATTTAGCGGTCATCACGCTTCAAATCTCGGAGGCATTCTAGCTTATGAAATCGCTTCTGGATTAAATATTCCTGCATTCATTGTGGATCCTGTCGTTGTAGATGAAATGGAGCCAATTGCTCGTATTAGCGGTATTGCTGGTATGGAACGTAAAAGTATTTTCCATGCATTAAACCAAAAAGCGGTTGCTCGTAAAGTAGCAGATGAATTAAATCACAAATATGAGGATTTAAATTTATTAGTTACACATATGGGCGGCGGTATTACAGTTGGTGCTCATAAAAAAGGAAAAGTTATCGATGTTAATAATGGCTTAAACGGAGAAGGACCATTTAGTCCAGAGCGTGCTGGTACAGTACCGGTAGGACAATTAGTTGAAATGTGTTTCTCTGGTGAGTATTACCGAGACGAAATGGTTAAAAAACTTGTCGGACAAGGTGGACTTGTAAGTCTTATCGGTACAAACGATGCAATTAAAGTAGAGAAAATGGTTGAAAAAGGTGATCCTGAAGCAACTCTTATTTATAAAGCAATGGCATATCAAGTTGCAAAAGAGATTGGCGGAGCTAGTGCTGTACTTCACGGGAAAATCGATGCAATCGTATTAACTGGTGGACTTGCGTACAGTAAAATTCTTGTCGATGAAATAAAAGAACGTGTTCACTGGATTGCAGATGTTATCGTACATCCAGGAGAAGATGAATTACAAGCGTTAGCAGAAGGGGCACTTCGTGTATTGCGTGAAGAAGAAGCGCCGAAAGAGTATGTTGTAAGAGAAAAACAAACAGTAGCTAGGGGTTGAGATAATGGCAAGAGAATATGATTTAGTCATCGTTGGCGGCGGTACTGGTGGATATGTTGCTGCTATTCGTGCATCACAACTAGGGTTAAAAACTGCACTTGTTGAAAAAGAAAATCTTGGTGGTACTTGTTTACACAAAGGATGTATTCCTAGTAAAGCTCTTTTACGTAGTGCGGAAGTATACGCAACTGCTAAAAAAGGAGAAGAGTTCGGGGTTATTGCAAGTAATGTAGAACTAAACTTTGCTAAAGTACAAGAGCGTAAAGAGAAGATTGTAACGCAGCTTCATAAAGGCGTTCAGCATTTAATGAAACAAGGTAAAATTGATGTGTTTGAAGGTATTGGCCGTATTCTTGGCCCATCTATTTTCTCTCCAATGCCAGGTACAATTTCAGTTGAACTTGCAAGTGGAGAAGAGAATGAAATGTTAATTCCAAAAAATGTACTTGTTGCAACAGGTTCTCGTCCAAATTCATTACCTGGATTAGAGTTAGACGGAGAGTATGTAATGTCTTCGGATCATGCCCTAAAAATGGAAACGCTTCCTAGTTCGATCATTATCGTTGGTGGCGGTGTAATCGGTATTGAGTGGGCATCTATGCTTGCTGACTTCGGTGTAGAAGTTACAGTATTAGAGTATGCGAAAAACATATTACCATTAGAGGATAATGACGTTTCAAAAGAGATGCAGCGTCTATTCAAGAAAAAAGGTATTAAAGTGGTAACTGGTGCAAAAGTATTACCAGAAACATTGGTAAAAGATAATGGAGTAACAATTCAAGCTGAACATAACGGTGAGAATAAAGCATTTAAAGCAGAAAAAATGCTTGTATCTGTAGGAAGACAAGCCAATACGCAAAATATGGGCTTAGAGAACACAGATATTGTTGTGGAAAAAGGATACATTCAAACAAATGAGTTTTATCAAACGAAGGAATCTCATATTTACGCAATTGGAGATGTAATCGGTGGCCTACAACTTGCTCACGTTGCTTCGCATGAAGGAATTGTTGCGGTAGAACATATTGCTGGTAAAGAAGTTACACCAATTGATTATTCTATGGTATCGAAATGCGTATATAGCAGTCCAGAAGTTGCTTCTGTTGGTTTAACAGAACAAGAAGCGAAAGAAAAAGGCTATAAGTTAAAAGTAGGTAAATTCTCATTCCGTGCAATCGGAAAGGCACTTGTATACGGAGAATCAGACGGTTTTGTAAAACTTGTAGTTGATGAAGAAACAAATGACATTCTTGGTGTTCATATGATCGGGCCACATGTAACAGATATGATTTCTGAAGCTGGCCTTGCAAGAGTACTTGATGCAACACCTTGGGAAGTAGCACATACAATTCATCCGCATCCATCATTATCTGAGGCGATTGGTGAAGCTGCATTAGCTGTAGATGGAAGAGCGTTACACGCATAAAAATGTGGATTTAGGAGGTTATGAAAAATGGCAGAAGTAAAAGAAAAGCGCCATGAAGAGCTTGGCTTAAGTGATGAGCAAGTATTAGAGATGTATCGTACGATGTTACTTGCGCGAAAAATCGACGAACGTATGTGGTTATTAAATCGTGCAGGTAAAATTCCATTCGTAATTTCTTGTCAAGGACAAGAGGCTGCACAAGTTGGCGCATCATTCGCTCTTGATAGAGAGAAAGATTATGCATTACCATACTACCGTGATATGGGTGTTGTATTAGCGTTTGGTATGACAGCTAAAGAGCTTATGTTATCTGCTTTCGCGAAAGCTGGAGATCCAAACTCTGGTGGTCGTCAAATGCCTGGTCACTTCGGTCAAAAGAAAAACCGTATTGTTACAGGTTCATCTCCAGTAACAACACAAGTACCTCATGCAGTTGGTATTGCATTAGCTGGAAAAATGGAGAAGAAAGATTTAGTAACGTTTGTTACATTCGGAGAAGGTTCTTCCAACCAAGGTGATTTCCATGAAGGTGCAAACTTTGCTGGTGTACACAAACTACCTGTTATTTTCATGTGCGAAAATAATAAATATGCAATCTCTATTCCGGTTGAAAAACAATTAGCATGTAAAAACGTATCAGATCGTGCAATTGGTTACGGTATGCCAGGATATACAGTAGACGGAAACGATCCGCTTGCAGTATATAAAGCTGTAAAAGAAGCAGCAGACCGTGGCCGTCGTGGTGAAGGCCCGACTTTAATTGAAGCAGTATCATATCGTTTAACAGCACATTCTAGTGACGACGATGATCGTGTTTACCGTGATAAAGAAGAAGTAGAAGAAGCGAAGAAAAAAGATTCAATAATAACATTTGCAGCTTATTTAAAAGAAGTTGGCGTGTTAACTGAGGAATTTGAAAAACAAATGTTAGATGAAATTATGCATATCGTAAACGAAGCAACAGAATATGCAGAAAATGCTCCGTATGCAGCACCTGAAGATGCATTGAAGCACGTATACGCAGAATAGGGGGGAACGTTTCATGGCTGTAATGTCTTATATTGATGCTATTACATTAGCAATGCGCGAAGAAATGGAACGCGATGAGAAAGTATTCGTATTAGGAGAAGATGTTGGTAAAAAAGGTGGCGTATTTAAAGCGACACACGGTTTGTATGATCAATTTGGTGAAGACCGTGCGCTTGATGCACCGCTTGCAGAATCTGCAATTGCTGGGGTAGCAATTGGTGCGGCAATGTATGGTATGCGTCCAATTGCTGAAATGCAGTTTGCTGATTTCATCATGCCAGCAGTAAACCAAATTGTTTCTGAGGCAGCAAAAATTCGTTATCGTTCTAATAATGATTGGACTTGTCCAATTACAGTGCGTGCGCCATTTGGCGGCGGTGTTCATGGTGCATTGTATCATTCACAATCTGTAGAAGCGATGTTTGCAAACCAACCAGGTTTAAAAATTGTTATCCCTTCTACACCATATGATGCAAAAGGCTTATTAAAAGCTGCAATTCGTGATGAAGATCCAGTATTATTCTTTGAACATAAGCGTGCATATCGCTTAATTAAAGGTGAAGTGCCAGAAGATGACTATGTATTACCAATCGGAAAAGCAGATGTGAAACGCGAAGGTGATGATATTACTGTTATCACTTACGGATTATGTGTTCACTTTGCTCTTCAAGCAGCTGAGAAGTTAGCACAAGATGGAATCTCTGCACACATTCTTGATTTAAGAACGGTATATCCGTTAGATAAAGAAGCGATTATTGAAGCAGCTTCTAAAACAGGTAAAGTTCTTCTTGTAACAGAAGACAACAAAGAAGGAAGTATTATGAGTGAAGTGGCAGCGATTATTGCTGAAAATTGTCTGTTTGATTTAGATGCGCCAATCGCACGTCTTGCAGGCCCAGACGTTCCGGCAATGCCATATGCACCAACAATGGAAAAATTCTTTATGGTAAATCCAGATAAAGTTGAAAAAGCAATGCGTGAACTTGCGGAATTTTAATCGGGGGGACTATACATGGCTGTAGAAAATATCACAATGCCTCAGCTCGGGGAGAGCGTTACAGAGGGTACAATTAGTAAATGGCTCGTTAATGTTGGCGATCACGTAAACAAGTATGATCCGCTTGCAGAAGTAATGACGGACAAAGTAAATGCCGAAGTACCATCTTCTTTCACTGGTATTGTGAAAGAGTTAATAGCTGGCGAAGGTGAGACGTTAGCTGTAGGTGAAGTTGTTTGTGTCATTCAAGTAGAAGGCGCAGATGAAGTAGCAGCAACAACTGTAGAGGAAAAAACGAAAGAAGAACCAAAAGCAGAAGTAACTACGCCTGAAAAAGCACCGAAGGCAAAACAGCCAACTGATGGAAAACCACGTTTTTCACCAGCTGTGTTAAAACTTGCGGGTGAGCATAACGTTGATTTAGATTTAGTAGAAGGTACGGGGGCAAATGGCCGTATTACTCGTAAAGATATTTTAAAGCTAGTGGAATCTGGGAATATTCCGCAAGCAGGTGCGAAGAAAGAGGAAGTTGTTGCGGTAGCAGCGCGTCCAGAAGCACCAAAATCAGCGGCAGTAGCACCGGTAGCGTCAAAAGTAGAAGCTGCAAAACCAGTTTCTGTGCCGACAATGCCTGGAGATATCGAGATTCCGGTAACAGGTGTGCGTAAAGCAATTGCAGCAAATATGTTACGCAGTAAACACGAGGCACCTCATGCTTGGATGATGATTGAAGTAGATGTGACAAACCTTGTGTCATACCGTAACTCAATTAAAGGCGATTTCAAAAAGCGTGAAGGCTTTAACTTAACGTTCTTTGCTTTCTTCGTAAAAGCAGTAGCACAAGCGTTAAAAGAATATCCTCAAATTAACTCAATGTGGGCTGGCGATAAAATCGTTCAGAAGAAAGACATTAATCTTTCTATCGCGGTTGCAACAGAAGAAGAGTTATTTGTACCAGTAATTAAGCAAGCGGACGAGAAAACAATTAAAGGTATCGCTCGTGAAATTACAGAACTTGCAGGAAAAGTACGCACGAAATCGTTAAAAGCGGACGAAATGCAAGGCGGAACATTTACAATTAATAACACAGGATCATTCGGTTCTGTTCAATCCATGGGCATTATTAATTACCCACAAGCGGCTATTTTACAAGTTGAATCAATTGTAAAACGCCCAGTAATTATGGATAACGGTATGTTCGGTGCTCGTGACATGGTTAACTTATGTTTATCACTTGATCACCGTGTACTTGATGGTTTAATTTGTGGTAAATTCTTAGGACGTGTAAAAGAAATTTTAGAAAACGTGTCAGAGAACAATACATCTGTATATTAATAAAAAGCTCGCATTTGCGAGCTTTTTATTATTTCATTTCTTCATTTGTATCCTACTATATGTACAAACCTTTCCCAGTAATCTTACAATGAATGATCATGTATTAGGAATTTGCGAAAATACATTGCTGATATATGGTATATAGATATAAAATAAGAAAAGAATAATTTTTTTGGCAAATCTTACTGACGAAACTGTAGTATAATATATTGTATTGTATGAAAAAGAGAGTTATTCTATATAAGTGTTTTATAGATAATGTGTAATCAGTCGTCAAAACATGAAGAATGTTGACTCCTGGTTTTTTATTTTGCTGTAACAATGTTTCAGGAGGATGTCATGAAAAGAAGTACCGAGTTTTTAAAAAGTTTAGATGTAAAATTAATTTTAATTTTGTGTGCATTATGTGTTACAAGTATAACGGCTATATATAGCAGTCAGCAAACTGGACAATATGGGGCTGAGAATTTTGCTCTGAAACAAGGTGTTAACTACATAATTGGGATTGTAATGTTACTTCTTGTTGCAAGTGTTGATTCAGATCAGCTACAAAAACTATCTTGGCCATTGTATATTGCTACATTTGCTTCGATTATTTTGTTGAAGATATTACCAGTTTCAAACTTTACACCTGAAATACTTGGGGCGAAAAGATGGTTTAGGTTTCCGGTAATTGGATCTATTCAACCGTCGGAGTTTTTCAAAATTGCACTGGTTATGTTAGTAGCAAATTTAGCAGTAAAGCATAATGCACAGTATATGGTTCGAACATTTAAAACAGACCTAATATTAATAGGAAAGGTAATGTTAGTAGCTATTCCTCCTACGGCTGTTGTATATAGCCAACCGGATACAGGTATGGTGTTCTTATATGCTGCTGCAATTGCATGTATTTTATTTATGTCAGGTATTCAGAAGAAATTGATAGCGTTATGTACAATTATTCCGGTGACCATAGTATCTGCGTTAATATTTATTTACGTAAGGTATGAGGATTTCTTCTTTAATAATTTAGTTACTTTACTAAAACCTCACCAACAATCACGAATTTTAGGTTGGTTAGATCCATTTGAACATACAGATCAAGGCTATCAAACACAGCAATCGATTTTAGCTGTAGGTAGTGGAGGTATGGAAGGGAAAGGATTTGGTGAAGGGAACGTCTATATTCCAGAGAAACACACTGACTTTATTTTCGCTACAATTGCCGAAGAAGGTGGATTTATAGTAGCGGCGTTAGTTGTGTTCTTGTTCCTGTTACTACTATATCGAACAATTATTATCGGTTATTCTGCTGATAATTTATTTGGTACATTATTATGTGCTGGATCAATAGGAATACTAACGGTTCAAATATTCCAAAATATTGGTATGATCGTTGGATTAATGCCTGTAAAAGGGATTGCATTACCTTTCTTATCGTATGGGGGAAGTTCCTTATTCTCGAATATGATTATGATGGGGCTCATATTATCGGTACGGAAAACGTATAAAAAATATATGTTTTCAGTTAAGTAAAAAAGCTGGTTCGTTTTTAAACGAACCAGCTTTTTTACATATATGCTCCTAAACGTTGCAAACTAAAACAGACTAGCAGTTTGGGATGTAAGGAGTGCAAAGTGATGCATATGCATATTTTTGAAGGAGCACGGCATCTTTCTAACGGTGAATGGGTTGTTCGAGCTATTATAGCGTACACATTTTTAATATTAGTTGCGAAATCGATGGGACAAAGATCCATCGCACAACTTCGCTTTTTAGATGTTGTATTAGTGTTATTACTTGGTGGGAATATTTCTAATGCGCTATCTGATGAAAAGGTCGGATTACTCGGTTCAATGATTACAACTTTTATACTAGTTGTACTTCATATTATAAGCTCTGTTTTAATGTTGAAATGGGATAGATGGAGACGCTTTTTAGAGCCTGCACCTATTATTCTTATACACAATGGTGCCATTGATTTTAGCAATTTGAAAAAGGCGAGAATTACGGCGGAATATTTATTTTCGGAACTTCGCATGCGAAATGTGAGCGATATTCAAACGATTAAATTAGCATTATGGGAAGCAAGTGGTGTTGTTTCTATATTTCAGTATCCAGAATATGAAGCAGTTTCTCGGCTTGATCTTAAAGTGGCGGGGAAAAAATCTCCAGTTGCTTTTATTTTAGTGAAGGATGGAAGAATTCAGCAGGACGTTCTCGCTTTAGTAGGAAAAACAGAAGAGTGGGCGAAAGAGTTTTTAGAGAAGAATGCAGAAATTGAATCCATTATGTTAGCTACAGTAGATGAAGCACATAAAATAAATATTTTGTTAAAAAAATGAAAAATATACGCATTTTGTCGTTTCATACATATGATACAATAGTGTGGACAACGAAAAAGGAGGCGATACGATGGGATATGTAGAAGAATTACGAAAAATAGTTGGTCATCGCCCTTTAATTTTAGTTGGTGCTGTTGTACTCGTTATAAATGAAAGTGGATATGTATTATTACAGCAAAGAACAGAGCCGTACGGAAAATGGGGGCTGCCTGGTGGGCTAATGGAGTTTGGTGAATCACCAGAGGAAACAGCTTACCGTGAAGTATACGAAGAGACAGGAATAGAAGTAAAGAATTTGCGATTAATCAATGTATTTTCTGGAGCGAACTATTTTACAAAATTAGCAAACGGTGATGAATTTCAATCCGTAACGACAGCCTATTATACGGATGAATACGAAGGTGATTTTGTTATGAATAAAGAAGAAGCGGTTCAGCTTAAATTCTTCCCAGTAACAGAACTACCTGACTATATTGTAGGATCGCATAAAAAAATGATTGTTGAATATATGAAGATTATGGAAAAAAGGATATAATAATAGTGAAAGAAATACAAAAACACAGTTCTGGTCGGTAGTCCAGACGCATGATTTCATGTCAGTAACCTTCCCCTCCGGGATGTCCAGTATTTCTAATTTTTTTTAAAGGAGGGGCTGTCAATGGATTTGACAGTATATCACGATGGTCAATTTTTTGTAGGAATTATTACGCATAAAGAAAAAGGGAAATTGTATGGAGCAAGGTATATTTTTGGAATGGAACCATCAGATGAGGAAATACTTATATTTGTGAATGGTCCAATGTTAGCATATTTCCAGCACGTCGCAAAATGCGGTGTGGAAGTTAAAGAAAAACTGCGTTCCAAAAATATAAAACGTATCATACGACAAGCGGCAAAAGAAGTAAATGTAAAACGTTTTACAAAGGCGCAAGAAGCAATTAGTTTATCTTATGAACTGCACAAACAAGATAGGAAAGTGCAATCTAAAGAGAGACGAGAAGCAGAAAAGCAGCGAAAACGTTTTATAAAAGTACAAAAAGCAAAGCAAAAGCATCGTGGCCATTAAGAAAAGGTGTTAGAGCAAGAGCTCTAACACCTTTTCTATGCCCAAATACAAGTAAGTTTACTTGTATTTCATAAACATTAACTGGTAAGATACAAATAGGTAATTTTAGAGGAGGGAAAAGATTGATTAACTTTAACTTTTTTATGAATGATGTTGTCCGTCAAGCGCGTGAAGAGATTGTCTCTGCTGGATATACAGAATTGACGACGCCGGAAGCAGTAGAAGAAGCATTTAAAAGAAATGGTACAACACTTGTAATGGTAAACTCTGTATGTGGTTGTGCAGGTGGCATTGCTCGCCCTGCTGCTGCGCATTCCGTACATTATGATAAACGTCCTAACCATCTTGTAACGGTGTTTGCAGGTCAAGATAAAGAAGCAACAGCAAGAGCACGTGAATATTTCGAAGGATATCCACCTTCTTCTCCATCATTTGCTTTGTTGAAAGATGGAAAAATTGTAACGATGGTAGAACGTCATGAAATTGAAGGTCATGAACCAATGCAAGTCATTGCGAAATTACAATCTTATTTCGAAAATAATTGCGAAGAACTATAAATAAGCGAAAAGGCGGTACGTCCACGATCAAGTGGATGTACCGCCTTTTTTTATTTAGAATTCAAAATGCTGAAACATGCATAGGTTTTTCTTTTTATGCATGTTTTTATACATGAGAAACGTTATTATTAATGCCATTTTATTTATTTTTATTTTATATATTGCATAAAAATAAAACTACTGATACAATACAAACATCGAATAAATATTCTATTAAACTTTTAAATATACATTATTAGGGGGAAGAAAGATGAAGAAGTTAGTATCAATATCATTTGCACTTATTTTAATTGTAAGTATGTTCAGTGCTTGTAGTAATGGGGAAGAAAAGGCGAATGGCAAAAATAAAAAAGTACTAGTTATGGGGACTTCAGCAGACTATAAACCGTATGAATACGTGGAAGCTTCAAAAAGTGATGAAATTATCGGCTTTGATGTTGATATTGCAAAATATATCGGAAAAGAACTTGGGTATGAAGTAAAAGTGAAAGATATGGATTTTGGAGGATTATTAGCATCTCTTAGCTCAGGGAAAGTTGATTTCGTTATGGCAGGTATGACGCCAACTGCAGAGCGTAAAAATAATGCTGATTTCACAGATATTTATTTTGTTGCTAAAAATATGATTGTTTCAAAAAAAGGCTCTAATATTAAATCATTAGAAGATTTGAAAGGAAAAAAAGTAGGGGTACAAACAGGATCAATCCAAGAAGAAAAAGCAGAAGAATTTAAAAAACAAGTCGATTTCAAAGCTGAGGGACGTGACCGTATACCAGAAATCGTACAAGAAATTAAAGCTGGTCGTTTTGACGCTGCAATTATAGAAGACACAGTTGCAAAAAATTATTTAGAAAAAATGAAAGAACTACAAGGAATTGAAATTCAAGAAGCACCAGAAGAAGTAGGTGCAGCAATTGCTCTTGCGAAAAACAGTGATAAAACAGAAGAATTTAATAAAGTAATTAAGAAAATGCAAGAAAATGGAGAAATGGATAAATTAGTGAAGAAATGGTTTGGCAGCGGAAAATAAGCTGCCTTTCACTTTTCTGTGAGGGGAATGAAAAGGATGAATCTAGATTTTTCGGCAATTACGCCTTCAATACCATATATATTAAAGGGCTTAGAAGTTACATTGAAAATTGTAGCTGCATCAGCTGTGGTAGGATTTATTTTAGGTACGTTATTAGCACTGTGTAAAATTGCTAGAATACGAGTACTAAACATTGCAGCAGATATTTATACATCAATATTTCGTGGCACACCACTTGTATTGCAATTAATGATTATTTATTTCGGTGTTCCGCAAATGATGGATTATGAGATACCAGCCTTTTTAGCAGCTGTACTAGCATTTAGCTTAAATTCAGGTGCATATATGTCAGAAGTCATCCGTGCCGGCATCCAAGCGGTCGATAAAGGGCAAACAGAAGCAGCAATGGCTTTAGGTATTCCGTACAGTAAAATGATGAGAAATATTATTTTTCCTCAAGCTTTAAAAAATATATTACCAGCGCTTGTGAATGAGTTTGCGACACTTACGAAAGAGTCGGCTGTAGTAACTGTAATAGGAGCGACTGATTTAATGCGCCGCGCTTATATTGTAGGCGGTGAAACATTTAAATATCTTGAGCCATTACTGTTTGTTGGACTTATTTATTATATATTAGTAATTATTCTTACATTAGTCGGGAAGGCAATTGAAGGGAGAATGAAGAAAAGTGATTAAAATTGACAACCTTCATAAATCATTTGGAAAAAATGAAGTATTAAAAGGAATTACAACAACGATTGAAAAAGGAGAAGTTGTTGCAATTATCGGACCGTCTGGATCTGGAAAGTCAACGTTTTTACGCTGTATGAATGTACTAGAAGCACCGACAGCTGGTCACATTTGGATTGGAACGGAAGAAGTAACGAATCCGAAAACAAATATTATGCACGTTCGTGAAAATGTCGGAATGGTATTTCAACATTTTCACTTATTCCCTCATATGACTGTATTAGAAAATATTACGTATGCTCCTATCAATGTAAAAGGAGTGACGAAGCAAGAGGCTGAAAAAAAAGCTGAGAAACTTTTAGAAAAAGTAGGGTTATTAGATAAGAAAGATGCATATCCCAATCGTCTTTCAGGAGGACAAAAGCAACGTGTAGCAATTGCGAGGGCACTAGCGATGGAACCGGAAGTTATGTTATTTGATGAACCGACCTCTGCGCTAGATCCAGAAATGGTGAAAGAAGTGTTAGAAGTTATGAAATCATTAGTTACGACAGGAATGACAATGGCAATCGTTACACATGAAATGGGATTTGCAAAAGAAGTGGCAGATCGCGTTCTCTTTTTAGATGGTGGAAAGCTCGTAGAAGATAGTAATCCAGAAGAGTTTTTTACAGCACCAAAAAGTGACCGTGCAAAAGAATTTTTGCAAAAGATATTGTAATATGTGAAGGGTACGTGAATAATAGGTAGAAAAGGATGACATTGCGTCATCCTTTTTTTATACTATTTTTAAATACATTTATACATATAGGAGTAATGATATGTTTAAAATTGGATATAGAACAGTGAAAACAGCGCTTGGAACGGGTGCGGCAGTTTTTATTGCTCAGCTATTAGGATTAGAATTTTATAGTTCAGCTGGTATTTTAGTCATTTTATGCGTGCAAAATACGAAACGAAAATCCGTTCAAGTATCGTTGCACCGTTTTTTAGCTTGTGTACTATCGATGGTGTTTGCGTTTTGTATTTTTGAAACGATTGGTTATACACCACTTGCGATTAGCGTATTGCTGCTTACCTTTATTCCGACTGCAGTTATGTGCAAAATTCAAGAAGGGATTGTCACGAGTTCGGTTATCGTTATGCATCTGTATTCATTAAAGCAAATTACATGGTCTATAGTTGGTAATGAAATTGCTATATTAACGATTGGAATTAGTGTCGCTTTATTAGTAAACATGTACATGCCAAGCAGTGAGAATAAACTGAAAGAGTATCAAGGGAAAATAGAAGACCATTTCAGAACGATTTTGTTTGAAATGGTCGTTTATTTACGAAATCGAGATAGTAATTGGAGTGGGGCCGAATTAATTGAAACAGAAATGATGCTGAAAGAAGCAAAAGATTTATCATTTAAAAAACTTGAGAATGCATTTATGCGAGAAGATGACTATTACTATCGTTATTTTAATATGCGTATGCAACAATTTGAAATTTTGGAGCGAATGATACCATTAGCTGCATCACTATCTTGGACATATGAACAAGCTGATATGATTGCAGACGTAATTGAAAATATAGGGAATTCTATTCGTCCTGAAAGTACAGGGGTCATTTCGTTAAGACAACTTCAAGAAATGCGAGAAGTATTCAGAGAAATGCCTTTACCAGTCTCGCGAGAAGAATTTGAAATACGTGCAAAACTCGTTCAACTTGTTTATGAAATGGAGCAATATTTACTCATTAAAAGTCGTTTTAAGGGAAAGGATAATATAAAAGAACTTATTTAGAAGGTAGGAATTATGTATGCCGTATCTTCTTTCTTTATTATTATGTCTTTCGTTATCACCAATCTGGCCTCTTGGTGATAACCCACGTGCTGGAGATCCTTATATAATTGTAAATAAAGCAACGAATAAACTAGCTTACATTGATGATGGGAAGATCCAAAAGGTTTTTCCAGTAGCGACAGGGAAAACAAATGAATTAACCCCAGAAGGAACCTTTGACATTGTATTGAAGGCGAAGGATCCATATTATATTGCGAAGGATATTCCTGGGGGCTCTCCAAAAAATCCACTTGGATCGAGGTGGATGGGATTTAATGCAAGAGGAACGGATGGAAGTAAGTATGGGATACACGGGACAAACCAGCCTAGTTCAATTGGAAAATATATTTCGCAAGGATGCATAAGAATGAAGAAACACGATGTGGAATATTTGTTTGATCGTATTCCACTTGGAACGAAAGTATCGATTGTGAAATCGAAAAAAACATTTCAGCAATTGGCGAAGGAAAAAGGGGCCATAGTATTTGGAAAAGTCAACGAAACGGTTGGCTTTTTTCTTTTCTATAAGTTGTCTTGACATGTGTACATAACCATGCGTTAATGAGAATATATAAAGATAATTGAGTAAAGGGGTTGCTCATATGTATTTAAATCCAAAAATTTCTTACATGCAGTTTTGTGTTAGTTTTCTATTTGTTATTACATTCATATTGGCAACTTTTAACATATGCTCTTACGTTGTAGCGATTGTATTTATGGCATTACTCAATCTTACTTTTGTTATTGGGGCATTTCAGCAGAAACAATATACAAGTTTTGTAATAGCACTTGTAATGGCCTTTTCCTTTAGCATTGTAGCAATTGTAATATATATAAAATAAAATGTTCAATACAAGATAGACTATCTCGATTTCGAGATGGTCTATTTTGTATATGTAAGCAGTAAAAAAAGGACGAGTGAATCGTCCTTTTTACCAAAACATACTTGCGCCAGTAAGTAATGTTGTTACAAGCATAGAAATTAGCATTATATAAACCATAATTTTTTGAGCTTTTTTATGCATAGTTAAACCTCCTTGCAAATCAGTACAATTTCATTGTAACGAGAAATGAAATTATGGACAAGGGGAGAGAAAGGACAAAATTCGGGAAGGGGGTGCAAAATATTACAGGAAATTTGAGCATACGTAGAGAATATGTTAAAAGATAGATTATTAATTTTTTGTTATGCAAGCTGAAGAATGGAGATACAATGATGAAAATATACGAAACAAATCGTTTACATTTAAGGGAAATTGATGAGTCGTATACTGAAAAAGTTCTTCAATATTACGACAGAAATCGTGAATTTTTAAAAGCTTGGGAAGAGTATAGACCGGAGGATTTTTTCACATTAGATTATCAAAAGAAAAAGTTGCAAAAGGATAGAAAAGAGTTTGCAGAAGGTAAAATCATCAGGCTATGGATTTTTAAAAAGGGTGATGATACGAAAATAATTGGTTGTATATCATTTAATTTAATTGTTCGCGGAATTTATCAATCTTGTGTACTCGGTTATAAATTAGATAAGGAAGAATTGAATAAAGGTTACACAACAGAAGCGCTTAGAAAAGCAATTCAAGTTACATTTGAAGAATTTCATTTACATCGTATAGAAGCACCAGTTATGCCACGAAATTTAGCATCTATACAAGTAGTGACGAAGATAGGATTTCAATATGAAGGTGTATCTCGAAAAATGCTAATGGTAAATGGCATCTGGGAAGATCATATGCGCTGGGTATTGTTAAACGAGTAATAGAAGGCAGATGGGTATCTAGATGTGTTAACCATCTGTTTTTTGTCTTGTATTTCGAAACTTTTGCGAAATTCTGTTATAATTAATGTTGTTACATACATAATGGTAGTGCAGGAGGCGCAGTCTTATGATTAATCAAGAACGTTTAGTAAATGAATTTATGGAGTTAGTACAAGTAGATTCTGAAACAAAATTTGAAGCAGAAATTTGCAAAGTGTTAACAGAAAAATTTACTGCTTTAGGTGTAGAAGTATTTGAGGATGACACGATGGGTGTGACTGGTCATGGTGCAGGTAACTTAATTTGTACTTTACCAGCAACAAAAGACGGTGTTGATACAATTTATTTCACTTCTCATATGGATACAGTAGTTCCTGGTAATGGAATTAAGCCTTCTATTAAAGATGGATATATCGTATCAGATGGTACTACAATTTTAGGAGCCGATGACAAAGCAGGATTAGCATCTATGTTTGAAGCGATTCGTGTCTTAAAAGAGAAAAACATTCCTCATGGTAAAATTGAATTTATAATTACAGTTGGAGAAGAATCTGGTCTTATTGGTGCAAAAGCGTTAGACCGTGAGCGTATTACAGCAAAATATGGTTATGCATTAGATAGTGATGGAAAAGTTGGTGAAATTGTAGTTGCAGCGCCAACACAAGCGAAAGTGAATGCGATTATTCGCGGGAAAACAGCTCATGCTGGCGTAGCACCAGAAAAAGGTGTATCTGCAATTACTATCGCAGCAAAAGCAATCGCAAAGATGCCACTTGGTCGTATCGATTCTGAAACAACTGCAAATATTGGACGTTTTGAAGGTGGTACACAAACAAATATCGTTTGCGACCATGTTCAAATCTTTGCAGAAGCTCGTTCTTTAATAAATGAGAAAATGGAAGCACAAGTTGCAAAAATGAAAGAAGCATTTGAAACAACTGCAAAAGAACTGGGTGGTCATGCAGACGTTGAAGTAAACGTTATGTATCCAGGATTTAAGTTTGCTGCTGGCGATCACGTTGTAGAAGTTGCGAAACGTGCAGCTGAAAACATCGGTCGCACGCCTTCTCTTCACCAAAGTGGTGGCGGAAGTGATGCGAACGTAATCGCAGGACACGGTATCCCAACAGTTAATTTAGCAGTTGGTTATGAAGAAATTCATACAACAAATGAAAAAATTCCTGTTGAAGAATTAGCGAAAACAGCAGAATTAGTAGTAGCTATTATCGAAGAAGTAGCGAAGTAAGTAATAAAGTCAAAAAGACGTGTGAACCAATTATGGTTTACACGTCTTTTTTTATTTTGATTCAATTGCTTTCACAAGGCGGATAAGCCAATATAAGAAGACCCATGGAAGTACATAAGTTGTTGTAAAACGTATGAAATGAGAGAAGATTCCTAAAGCGTAAATGTTAATGTTAAAAAGGGGAAGTAACAAATAATTAATCGCAAGGATTACTATAATAATAATAAATACATAATTGAGTTTATTATGTTGTTTCATAACGATTCATCTCCTTTACAATAATATCCATTTGTTACGTACAGTATAGCAAAAAATAGATAGAGAAAAGCCAATAATTATTATAACTTGTAAATAAATTTGATATAATGAAGGAACAAATGTTCTTTAAGGGGTGAGTATTATGCGAGAAATGTATCCGAAAAATGGTCGTGTTATTTTACATGTAGATATGAATTGTTTTTTCGCATCTGTTGAAATTGCTCATGACCCATCATTACAAGGAAAGCCATTAGCGATTGCGGGGAATGAAAAAGAGAGAAAAGGAATTATCATAACATGTAGTTATGAGGCGAGAGAATATGGAATACGTACGACGATGCCTCTATGGGAAGCGAAGCGATTATGTCCGCAATTAGTTGTGAGGCACCCTAATTTTACATTATATCGAGAAGCTTCATTTCAAATGTTTCAAATTCTTTCCCGTTTTACAGAGAAAATACAACCGTTTTCTATAGATGAAGGGTATTTAGATATTACAGATTGCTATGCGCTCGGTTCGCCTCTTGAAATAGCGAAGATGATTCAACAAGCGTTAGTAACAGAGTTACAGCTTCCATGTAGCATTGGGATTGCCCCAAACCTTTTCCTAGCAAAGACTGCTTCAGATATGAAAAAACCTCTTGGTATTACAGTACTCCGAAAACGTGATATCCCAGAAATTATTTGGCCACGATCAGTTGCAGAGATGCATGGAATCGGAGAAAAAACAGCTGAAAAACTAAAAGACATTCATATACATACAATTGAACAGTTAGCAAAAGGAGACGAGCATATCATTCGCGCTAAAATTGGAAAGCATGGTGTTGATTTACAAAAACGTGCAAAAGGTATGGATGACAGGGAAGTTGACCCGAATCAAATGGGACAACATAAAAGCGTTGGAAATTCTATGACTTTCTCAAAGGATATGGACGAAGAAAAAGAATTACTTGATATGTTAGAAAGATTATCGAAATCAGTAAGCAAAAGGCTACAAAAACGAACTCTCGTTAGTTATAACATTCAAATTATGATTAAATACCATGATCGTCGCACAGTAACACGGAGTAAACAATTGAAAAATGCAATATGGGAAGAACGGGTTATTTTCCAAGCAGCATCACGTTTATGGAAGCAACACTGGGATGGTGATTCTGTTCGTTTGTTAGGTGTTACAGCTACTGAATTAGAGTGGAAGACAGAATCAGTGAAACAGTTAGATTTATTTTCATTTGAAGAAGATGCGAAAGAAGAGCCGTTACTCGCTGTTATTGATCAAATTAATGATAAGTACGGAACACCTCTTTTACAGCGAGGTAGTCAATTATTGCGTAAGCAAGAGAAGTCGTTTCAGCAAAAATTAGAAAATAAGTTTATGTAGAAGGTGTCATGAATGTAAAACCTTCTTTTTTTAGATGGAAGAGGGAATCCGGCCATGCGTAGAAGCGGTCAGATCCTTTTTCGGCCCCATGCCAAATTAAAACAAAAAAATCAAACGGGTATGGGTTGTTTTTGATTATCCATTTTGTGTATAAATTGAAGACAAAAAATGGATGTATGTAAAAGGTGTCATGAATATACCCCCTTTCTTTTTAGATAGAAAAGAGTATCCAGCCGTTGCTTAAAAGATGGAAACCAAAAAATGGATTTATATCATGACACTTTTTGTATTTAACCTGCCTCTAAATCTAATGAAGTTTTCCAGCCTGCAGCAGTAACACCAGATTCCAAAAGCATTCTACTTACTATTTTTTCAATTAAGACAGCCGCATTTGTCTTGCAATGTAATGTGGCTTGTATACATACTTTTTGATTAGAATCAACATCTTCACTATACAATTCTTTTAAACCGAGACCTTCAGAACTTACCATGTGCATGAGTAAAAAACGAATATGTGCTTCATTTTCTTCTGAACAAGTAAGAGAAAGGAAGTAATTTGTTTGTTCAGGTGATTCTTCTTTTGATTTATTGTTCATAAATAGAGCGATTGGGCGAAGGAGTATATTTGCTAGTAACACGCCGGTTGCGCCTAATATAGCTGCAACGAGGAAACCCGCACCTGTAAGAGTACCAACAGCAGCTGCACACCATAAAGTAGCCGCAGTATTTAGGCCTCTAATACTAAAACCATCGCGGATAATAACGCCGCCCCCTAAGAAGCCAATACCACTAACAACTTGAGCAGCGATGCGTGACGGACTAGCATCATGATCAAGCATGACGGATAATAAAACAAATATACAGGCACCAAGTGATACGAGAGCATTTGTCCGTAGACCAGCCATTCGGTGTCTCCATTGTCTTTCCATTCCGATACAAGCTCCTACAATAATTGCTATAAATAATCTTAATACAATGTCATACCATACCATCATAGTCACCTCCATACATTTAAGTAATGATTATGTTATGTTTTTAAAATAATGAGTGGAGAATACCCACTCATTATTATTTTTACAACCAGCTATGAAATTTTTTAATATAAAGTTTTTTCAGGAATTGTGTTAAGAAAGCATAACCTAATAATATTCCTATGAGCCACGGGAAGTAGCTTAGTGGTAATGCTTGTAAACCAATTGCTGCACCAAGTGGTGAGAATGGAATATAAATTCCGATTGCCATAATACAAGCGGTTAATAAAAGAACTGGTATTGATGCTGTACTTTGAATGAACGGAATCTTCTGTGTTCTGATCATATGAACAATTAATGTTTGAGTTAGTAGCCCAACGACAAACCAACCTGATTGGAATAGTGATTGTTCTCCAGGTGTATTTGCACCGAATACATTCCACATGACAACGAATGTGATAATATCGAATATAGAGCTAATTGGACCGATGCAAATAATGAAGTTACGCAAGTTTGCAGTATCCCATTTTCTAGGCTTCTCTAAAAATTCCTTATCCATTTTATCCCATGGAATTGAAAGCTGTGAAATATCATAAAGTAAGTTTTGAATTAACAGATGAATTGCAAGCATCGGTAAGAATGGAATGAAAGCACTTGCCACTAATACACTAAATACATTTCCGAAGTTAGAGCTAGCTGTCATTTTTATATATTTTAAAATATTGCCGAAAGTAGTGCGTCCTTCTAAAATACCTGCTTCTAATATAGTTAAACTTTTTTCAAGTAGAATAATATCGGAAGATTCTTTTGCAATGTCAGTAGCAGTATCAACAGATATTCCAACATCAGCATCACGTAGTGCAACGGCATCGTTAATACCATCCCCCATATAACCTACAGTATGACCATTACCTTGCAATACACGAATGATGCGGGACTTTTGCATTGGATTTAGTTTTGCGAACACTGTTGTTTCTTCTGCTAGTTTCGCTAATGCTTTATCTGGTAAAGAATCAATTTCGTAACCAAGGACAGGCTCACCTATATTTAATCCCACTTCTTTACAAACTTTTCTTGTAACAATTTCGTTATCGCCCGTTAAGATTTTCACTTGTACGCCGTGTTTATGCAATGCTTGAATTGCAGAAGCAGCAGATGGTTTAGGCGGATCTAAAAAGCCGATATATCCAGTAAGGATCATAGCGGATTCATCTTGTACTGCATAAGCTTTATGATAAGGTTTGTTATCTTTCTTGTATGCTACAGCAATGACACGCATTCCTTCACTGTTTAAAGTTTCGCTAAGATGTTTTACATTTGCTCTCATTTCTTCAGTAAGAGGGACAATTTGCCCATCCACTTCAGTGTAATTACAAATTGATAAAATTTCTTCTACGGCACCTTTACAAACCATTGTCTGTTCACCTGAAATATCTTTCACGATAACAGACATGCGACGACGAGCGAAATCGAATGGAATTTCATCTAGCTTTTGAAAAGTTGATGGATCAAACTTATGGTTTTCCTCTGTATGTTCAATGACAGCTTTATCTATTAAATTTTTCAATCCAGTTTGATAGAAGCTATTTAAATATGCAAATTGTAAGACGCGATTGCATTCATTTCCATTAGGATCTAAATGACGAACAAGGACGACTTTATCTTCTGTTAAAGTTCCAGTTTTATCCGTGCAAAGGATGTTCATAGCACCTAAGTTTTGAATTGAGTTTAGCTGTTTTACAATTACTTTTTCTTTAGACATGTTCACGGCACCTTTAGCTAAATTAGCAGTTACAATCATTGGTAACATTTCAGGTGTAAGACCAACTGCAACGGCAATAGCAAAGAAGAAAGCTTCTTGCCAATCTCCTTTTGTGAATCCATTAATGAGAAGGACAATGGGTGCCATAATAAGCATGAATGTGATTAAGAGCCAACTTACTTTGTTTACGCCTTTATCAAAGCTTGTTTCTGCACGTTTTCCGATAACCTTTTTTGCTAAAGAGCCGAAATACGTATCCGTACTAGTTGAAACAACAACAGCTTTTGCGCTACCGCTAACAATATTTGTACCCATAAAGCAAAGGTTTTCCATATCGAGCGGATTGTAATTTCTTTTCATGTTTTTCGGTAATATATGTTTATTTTCCGTATGGTAGCAGTTCTCGTATTTTTCTACAGGAAGTGCTTCCCCTGTTAAAGAAGATTGATTAACAAATAAATCTTTAGCGGATAAAATACGCACATCAGCTGGAACGATATCACCAGCTGAAAGTGAAATAATATCGCCAGGTACAAGTTCTTCAATTGGAATTTCCATTGTATGATTACGGTTTAAATTGGTTACGTTTTTTGTTTCGTGTACAAATCCATCTATTCTAAAGACACTCGCAGTTGTTCGAACCATAGCCTTTAACTTATCCGCCGCTTTCTGAGAGCGGAATTCTTGTAGAAAGCGAATCGTTGCACTTAGCAGTACCATTACAGATACGACAATTGTTCCTTGTATGTCATCTGTGAAAAAAGAGAGTGCTCCAAGAGCCAATAAAACAAAAATAAATGGATTTTTAAATGCCATCAGAAATTGAATATACCATGGCAATGTTTTATTATGAGCAATTTCGTTCGGACCATATAAAGAAAGTCTACGAGACGCTTCTTGTTTAGAGAGTCCATCTTGTGTTGTTTCTAAGAGTTTTAATGCAGAGTTTACATCCTGTGTTGCAACTTCCACTAATAATTCGTTATTTGCTTTCATGCTATCTTGATCGTAAGCATGCTTTGTTTCTTGTCTTTGTAAATTTAACATTGGTAGTTCCTCCTCTTTCATGAAGGAGGAAACAATCTGTTACTCGACTATTTAAAGTTGGGAGGAACAGCTTCTTTCCTACCTACATGGTGAAATATTAACGTAAAACATATGGGTATCTGGGCCGAATCATCACTTGCCACTGTTCCTCACCTCCGTACAATTAGTAGTTTCTGAATATGCTATGTTTGTTTCATAGTAAGGTGCATAAAGATATAAAAAAGACCTTTACTCAAAACGAGTAAAGGTCTGAATTCGTAGTCAAAAAGAGTCAACAACAAAGACTGTTATTAAACATAGATAAAAACAGTTTTTGTGTATGACAAAACATACGCACCTCTCCCTCGTTGAGTTTTAGCACTGTATAGCATAGGTACTGAAACCAGCTACGTTAAGAAAGGCCTTCATTCCGACCTTTCCTGTTGACCCATTGGCGTCTCTCGACATTTTTGGGCAGCAGCGTTTCTCTATACAGGAGCCTCACCTAACAGAGACCATATTCAATTACATGTTGAATGTTAGCACTGTAAAATCATAGTGTCAATATCTTTTTAATCTGTTTTTTTGAAAAATTAAATAGATTTATGATTGGTATATAGTATGAAATAAGATGTGAAAATTAAAAATTAATGAACATAAAAAAAAGCACTGATCACAGTGCTTTTTTTTATAGATTATGAGATTGTAGGGTTTTCAAAAATAACAATCTCTGAATTACTTGCTGTTGAAACGCGTTGTGCGTAATATGTTAAAGCCGAAGAAATATATGTTGGTAACGTCTCATTTGTATGTGATGTTGTATATTCATGAATTAATTCTTTTAAAGTCGTCCACTCTAGTTGTGCTGGGTGATCAGAAACGAAAGAACTTACCCAGCGATCAAATGAAGATGAAAAATCAGTTTGTAAACGAAATACTTCTTTCATAATAAAACGCTCCCTTTATATGTGATATAGTTATATTACTACAAAACACGAATGATTGTTAAGTTTTTTATTTTGAATGTTCGTGTTATATAGTTGTCTAGATGATTGGTTATGTAAATTCAATTTGCCATTTGAAATAACATTCCGTAAGATGAAAGATAGATTATATAAAGAGCTGGAGGAAAGAAAGTGGAATTTGTATTTTTAGGAACTGGTGCAGGTGTTCCTTCAAAAGGAAGGAACGTTTCAGCAATCGCCTTACAATTGCTAGAAGAACGAGGGCAAACATGGCTATTTGACTGTGGTGAAGCGACTCAGCATCAAATTTTACATACATCTGTACGCCCAAGACGCATTGAAAAAATATTTATTACCCATTTACATGGAGATCATATTTTTGGTCTGCCTGGTTTATTAGGGAGCCGTTCTTTTCAAGGAGGAACGACGCCGTTAACAGTGTACGGCCCAAAAGGAATTAAACAATTTATTGAAGTAGCGTTATTAGTAAGTACGACACATGTTAAATATCCACTTGAAATCGTTGAGATTACGGAAGAAGGTATTGTGTTTGAGGATAATGAATTCTGTGTAGAAACAAAAAGGTTATCACACGGAATCGAATGTTTCGGATATCGGATTGTAGAGAAAGATATACAGGGAGCTCTTTTAGTGGATAAATTACTGGGAATGGGTGTGAAACCTGGTCCAGTTTTTAAACGCTTAAAAGATGGTGAAGTAGTTGAATTAGAGAATGGCACAGTGTTAAATGGAAAAGATTTTATCGGCCCGCCTCAAAAAGGCAGAGTTATTACAATTTTAGGCGATACACGATATTGCGAAGCGAGTAGAGAGCTTGCGCAAGATGCTGATGTACTTGTTCATGAAGCGACTTTTGCGGCAGAAGATGAACAGCAAGCACATGACTATTTCCATTCAACAACAGAACAAGCTGCGCGTATTGCATTAAATGCAAATGTAAAGCGATTAATATTGACACATATTAGTTCTCGTTATCAAGGAGATACATATAAGGAATTGCTGAAAGAAGCAAGAGAGTTATTTTCTAATACAGAAATCGCGATGGATTTGAAATCATTTCCAGTAGAAAAGTAATGTTCAAAAAAATGGTGACATATGTTTGCCATTTTTTTTATTTATAATAAAATTTTTTTTTACTAAAACTGTTATCATTTTATATTTATATTGGATAACACAGAAAGTTGTAATGGTTTAGAGATATAGGATAAAAATATATAATATCGATTATTTAGAAAAACTGTTATATAAGTAGGACGACATACAAGTGATACAAATAGGAAAAACGGATTTTTATTCAGAAATTTTAAAATTCAATAAAAGTAAGCGTTTCATAAAAAACAAGCTATAATGAGGGCACATTATAATTTATAGTAAGTTACAGCGTGCGTTTTAGCCATTTTTCGTAACAAACGAAATTGACTAAAAAGGGAGAGGGCATCATGGAGATTTAATTGGTATACCATTTTTAAAAGAGGTTGGACAATCAGCAGGTAGTCTAGGCGGGGTAGCCGGTGCAACTTTAGTTGCATTAGCAATGGGTGTATCACCTGTTTATGCTATGCTTGTAGGGGCTTCTGTGTTAAACTTTGGATTGCTACCAGGCTTTATTACTGGTTATCTTATATCATTTTTAGTAAAACAAATTGAAAAATGTGTACCAGAAGGATTAGATTTAATGATCCAATGAAAGTAACGTTATGTTTCTTATGTATTATGGTATCTGGTATTATTTCAGGATATATTGGTTCACTGCTATTCAAAAACTATCCAATTCGTACAGCGGAGCAAATTCGTGGTACGGCTGAAAAAGCAACAGATGTGGCAGCTTAATAGAATAGTAGAAAAAATTTTCATAGAGGTTTAGGGGGAGTTATGATGAAGTACCGCTCAGTGTTTGATATTATTGGTCCAGTTATGATTGGTCCATCAAGTTCACATACAGCAGGCGCGGCAAGAATGGGGCAAGTTGCTCGTCAGCTGTTTCGTCATGAGCCAGAGAGAGTTAGCATTTCATTATATGGTTCATTTGCAAAAACATACCGTGGTCACGGTACCGATGTAGCGCTAATCGGTGGAATACTAGGATTTGAAACAGATGATTTACGTATTCCAAGTGCGTTAGATATTGCAAAAGAACGCGGGATTGAAGTGGAATTTATTGAAGAAGATGCAAATGCTCCGCATCCAAATACAGCGAAAATTCGTCTGTATAAAGGTGAAGAGGAAATTGAAGTTGTTGCTTGCTCAATTGGTGGCGGTAAAATTGAAGTTGTAGAATTAAACGGATTCGATCTTCAATTAACAGGCACGAGTCCAGCACTACTTATTGTAAATAACGATCGCTTTGGTGCTATCGCAGCTGTAGCTTCAATCCTTGCTAAGCATGAGATTAACATTAGTACAATGAGTGTTTCTCGTAAAGAAAAAGGAAGAAGAGCGCTTATGGTCATTGAAACAGATGAATTATTAGCAGATGAAGTGATTGAAGAAATAAATGGACAACAAAATATTTGCCAAGTAACTATTATGGATTAATTGCAGGGGGGAAACACCATGTTTCGGAACGCAGCGGAACTAGTGGCGCAAGCTAAAGAGCAAAATGTAAAAATCGCAGAAATTATGATTCAATGTGAAATGGATACAAGACGTATTTCACGTGAAGAAGTAATTGCTGGTATGGAAAAGAACTTAGTCGTGATGGAACAAGCAGTAGAACGTGGTATTCGTGGTGTAAAATCACCGACGGGTTTAACTGGCGGAGATGCTGTGAAAGTTCGAGAGTATATGAAGAGCGGAAAAGGCTTATCTGGGGATACAATTTTGGACGCAGTGAGTAAAGCGGTTGCGACAAATGAAGTAAACGCAGCGATGGGAATCATTTGTGCAACACCAACAGCAGGTTCTGCTGGAACAGTGCCAGGTGTACTGTTTGCACTTAAAGAAAAATTACAGCCTACACGTGAAGAAATGATTGAATTTTTATTTACAGCAGGAGCTTTCGGTATGGTTGTTGCGAATAATGCTTGTATTTCCGGCGCTGCAGGAGGTTGCCAAGCTGAAGTAGGTTCAGCAAGTGGAATGGCAGCGGCAGCAGCAGTTGAGATGGCTGGTGGAACACAAGATCAAGCAGCTACAGCGATGGCGATTTCATTAAAGAATATGCTTGGTTTAGTATGTGATCCTGTTGCAGGGCTTGTAGAAGTACCTTGTGTAAAACGTAATGCAGCAGGAGCTGCGAATGCCATGATTTCAGCTGATTTATCATTAGCTGGTGTAACTAGTACAATTCCATGTGATGAAGTCATTGAGGCGATGTTTAGAATTGGACAAACGATGCCAGTAGCACTTCGTGAAACAGCAGAAGGTGGACTTGCGGCAACACCAACAGGTCGTCGTCTGCAAGAAGAGATTTTTGGTAAGAGTAATAACTAAAAGCATATCATATGATTAAAGTAAAAACGGAGCTCAAATAAAGTTGAGCTCCGTTTTTATTTTTCTTTTGCTATTTTTTCTAATGTTTTTCCAAGATCGTGTGATCGTTTCGTTGCTTGTGTAATACATGAGATTAATGCTTGTTGAAAATTATGCTCCTGTAATACTTCAATACCTGCTTCAGTTGTTCCACCAGGAGAAGTAATTTCTTTTCGCAAAATAGAAGGGTGTTTTTCGCTTGCTTTTAGCATTTCAGCAGCACCAATCATCGTCTGAAGAATAAGAGATTTTGCAACATCTTCTTTTAAACCAATTTTTTTTGCTGCCTCTTCCATTGCCTCTACCAGGTAATAAATATAAGCTGGTCCACTTCCGGATAATGCAGTTACAGCATGCATATCTTCTTCTTCTACAACAGAGACGAGACCAATCGTTTCGAATAACGATGTTGCAATGCGAATATGTTCCTCCGTTGTGTGTTCTGAAGGTGAGATAGCGGTGGCGGATTTTAAAATGGCTGCAGATGTATTTGGCATTGCACGAATAATCGGAACGTCTTTTTGAAGTAGGTTTCTAATTGAATGAGTAGAAACACCTGCTAATAACGAAATAATAAGCAAGTCATTATTTATGTATTCTTTAAGAGGAATAATCGCTTCTGCGACATCTTTTGGCTTCATAGCTAGAAAAAGAATATTTGCATCAGCAAGTAATTCCTTTTTATTATGTGTACCTTTGACACCGTATTTTTTATGTAACTCCTGTAATCTTGTCTCGTTAGAACGATTACTTACAGTGACATGTTCTCCCTTAACAACATTTGCGTTTAATAAACCACCAATAATCGCTTCGGCAATAGAGCCTGCACCGAGAAAGGAAATGTTTTGCATAGACATGATGTGCCTCCTTTAAATTTGGTTAGAAATACTTATAAATGTACATACATTCGTTTTTTAATGGAAAACACCTCTTTTTATCTGAAAATAATGACAAATTTATAGGGAAGTTGTAAACTGAAGAGGTATTCATTTTTGAACCGGAAAAAGACAGGGGGGGCTAAGCATGACGGCGATTCATCGAATGGAGATTCCTGTTCCATTTGCAGTTGAGACAGTGAATGTGTTTTTAGTTGAGGGAGAAACATTAACGTTAATTGATACAGGGACAAATACAGAAGAAGCAAAGAAGGCATTAGAAAGTCAATTAGGTGCATTAGGGTATAAGATAGAAGATATTGAAACGGTAGTGATTACGCATCACCATGCGGATCATTGCGGACTTTTAAATACATTTTCTGAAAAAGTAAAGATTATCGGACATCCTTGGAATGAACCGTGGATTACACAGAATGCTGAATTTTTAAAGAGGTATCATGAATTTTTTAAAGAGACAGCCTTGCAGTTCGGCGTTCCAGCAGTATTTCTGAATGATGAGGCGTTATTGACGACGAAGACACTTAAATATTCTTGTAATAGATCGTTAACACATACCGTGAGAGAGGGAGATCGTATAGATTCGTTACCTGGATTTACAGTGATTGAAACCCCGGGTCATGCTTCCACTCATATTTCATTATATAGAGAATCTGATGGAATATTAATTGGTGGGGATGCTCTCATTAGTCATATTTCTTCAAATCCAATATTAGAACCACCATATGAAGGGCAAACAGAAAGAGCGCGTCCTTTATTGCAGTACAATCAAACGTTAAAACGTTTAAGTGAAATGAATATTTCACGTATTTTATCAGGGCATGGGGAAGATGTTCTGAATGTGAAACAACTTATTGAAACAAGGTTACAAAAGCAAGAGATACGTGCTTTTAAAGTACTTGAACTATTAAAGGAAAAGCCAATGACAGCATTTGAAGTATGTGTAAAACTATTTCCGGTCTTATATAAAGAGCAATTGCCACTTACTATCTCAGAAACTGTTGGACAATTAGATTTTTTAGCATATAATCAACAAGTGATGATTGATGAATCCTCACAACAATTGATTTATTATGCAAAGTAGGTGACAGCAATGACGGGACGTTTACGAGAAAAAGTAATCGTCATTACAGGTGCTTCTAGTGGAATTGGAGAGCAAGTTGCAATGCAGGTTGCAGAGCAAGGGGCGACGCCCGTATTAATGGCTCGAACGGAAGAGAAGCTACAAGCATTAGCAGACAAAATTAAAGTAACTTATAATACGCCTTGCTATTACTATGTATTAGATGTAAGTGAAGAAACGAAAGTACAATCTGTTTTTTCAAAGGTATTACAAGAAGTAGGACGTATTGATATATTGGTAAATAATGCTGGGTTTGGTATTTTTAAAACGTTTGAAGATGCTTCAATGGATGAAGTAAAGGATATGTTTCAAGTAAATGTATTTGGATTAGTAGCTTGTACGAAAGCTGTATTACCTTATATGGTAAAAAGGAACGAAGGACAAATTATTAATATTGCTTCATTGGCTGGAAAAATTGCAACTCCGAAGTCGAGTGCTTATGCAGCAACAAAACACGCTGTATTAGGATTTACGAATAGCTTGCGTATGGAGTTATCTAACAAAAATGTGTATGTAACAGCAATTAACCCAGGACCGATAGATACGAACTTTTTTGAAATAGCCGATCAATCAGGTACATATGTGAAAAATATGGGACGTTACATGTTAAAACCAACATATGTAGCAGAACAAATCGTAAAGGCGATGCAAACGAAAAAACGTGAAGTAAACTTGCCAAAGTGGATGGGAATGGGGCCAAAGCTCTACGCATTATTCCCAGGTTTATTTGAACGTGTTGCAGGCAAATCATTAAGTAAAAAATAGGAGATTTCCATATGGAAATCTCCTATTTTTTTATTTTCCAGTCACATAATCGTAAACGATATCCTCAACTGCCTCGTATACATCAATTTCAGTATTTGAATGAATTATCGTTTGAATATGTTTAATTAGCATTTCCTGATCCTCTTTTGAAACAGGATTACATTGATATTGCCGAAAACTTTTTGTAATCATTTTCTCAATTAATTTTTCATTCATGTTTTTCCCCGCCTGTATGTATACATGTATTGTTTTATTGTACTTGAAGTGAAATGAAAATACTATTATACATTGTTTTTGTATAAAAATTAGATCGTATATATTGTTTTCTTAGTAAAATTAAGTTTTTTAAGTTTTAAAAATTTATAAATATTTAATTGACTCTATAAATATACAATATTATAATCATACTTAATTTAAAGAATCGATAGAGGAGGAGCATATGAAAGTCGCGATTATTGGAGCAACTGGGTATGGAGGTATTGAGTTAATTCGGTTATTAGAGCAACATCCATATTTTTCGATAGCATCTCTCCATTCTTTTTCGCAAGTTGGCGAGTGTATAACAAATGTATATCCGCATTTTCAAAATGTTCTTGTCCATACGTTACAAGAAATTGATGCAGAGGAAATAGAGAAGAAAGCAGAAATTGTATTTTTAGCAACCCCAGCAGGAGTGTCGGCAGAGTTAACTCCAAAATTATTAGCAGTAGGTTTAAAAGTAATTGATTTATCTGGAGACTTTCGCATGAAAGATCCTTCGACATATGAACAGTGGTATAAAAGGGCAGCTGCAAAAGAAGAAGTTCTTAGGAAAGCGGTATATGGATTAAGTGAATGGAAAAGGTCCGAGATTCAAAATGCAAATTTAATTGCAAACCCAGGATGTTTTGCTACAGCTGCATTATTAGCGATATTGCCGTTAGTACGTAGCGGCATGATTGAAGAAGATTCAATTATTATTGATGCCAAATCAGGAGTATCTGGAGCGGGCAAAACGCCAACAACAATGACTCATTTTCCTGAGCTATACGATAACTTGCACATTTATAAAGTAAATGAGCATCAACACGTTCCTGAGATTGAGCAAATGCTTGCAGAGGGGAATAGGGAAACGAATCCAATCACGTTTAGTACACATTTAATACCGATATCACGGGGGATTATGGTTACACTTTATGCGAAAGTGAAACGAGAAATGAAGATAGCACAACTTCAAAAATTATATGAAGAAACGTATGAGCAATCGGCTTTTATTCGAATTCGCACGCAAGGAGAGTTTCCAAGTCCAAAAGAAGTGAGGGGCTCAAATTATTGTGATATTGGGATGGCTTACGATGAAAGAACAGAAAGAATTACAGTAGTTTCTGTGATAGACAATATGATGAAAGGCGCAGCAGGGCAAGCAGTTCAAAATGCAAATTTATTAGCGGGACTAGAAGAGACAACGGGTTTACAGCATATGCCGCTTTATCCATAAGGGGGAAATTATGATTAAAACATCGTCTATTACAAAATTAGCAAATGGTTCAATTGTTACGCCGAAAGGCTTTTCGGCAATCGGTACTGCAAATGGTCTGAAAAAGGTGAAAAAGGATGTGGGTGCAATCGTTTGTGAGGTGCCAGCATCATGTGCCGCTGTGTATACAACAAATCAAATACAAGCAGCGCCGTTGCAAGTAACGAAGGATAGCATAGCAGCAGAAGGGAAATTACAAGCAATTGTTGTAAATAGCGGAAATGCAAATGCTTGTACGGGCATGAAAGGATTGCAAGATGCTTATGAGATGCGAACATTAGGAGCGGAACACTTTGGAGTAAAAGAAAAGTACGTCGCAGTCGCTTCAACAGGTGTAATTGGAGTACCTTTACCGATGGATATCATTCGAAAGGGAATAGAATCTCTTGTGCCAACAAAGGAAGTAAGTGAAGCTCATTCTTTTTGTGAAGCAATTTTAACGACAGACCTTATAACGAAAGAAACTTGCTATGAGATGATAATTGATGGGGAAGCAGTGAGCATTGCTGGGGTCGCAAAAGGTTCAGGGATGATCCACCCGAATATGGCAACGATGCTTAGTTTTATTACAACAGACGCAAATATAGAGCATGAAGTATTGCAAACAGTATTATCACAAATTACGAATCATACGTTTAATCAAATTACGGTGGACGGAGATACTTCTACAAATGATATGGTCATCGTTATGGCAAGTGGATTATCAGAAACGAAAACGATGAATATGGAACATAAGGACTGGGAAACTTTCGTATTTTCTTTACAAAAGGTATGTGAAGATTTAGCGAAAAAAATTGCACAAGATGGTGAAGGTGCTACGAAGTTAATAGAAGTAAATGTGCAAGGCGCTAAAACAAATGAAGAAGCAAAGAAAATTGCAAAACAAATAGTTGGTTCAAGTCTTGTGAAAACAGCGATATATGGTGAGGATCCAAATTGGGGACGGATTATTAGTAGTATTGGACAGAGTGAAGTAACTATTAACCCAAATACAATTGATATAACTCTTCAATCTATCGCCGTATTAAAAAATAGTGAGCCTCAAATGTTTTCTGAAGAGGAAATGACAAAGAAATTACAAGAACATGAAATAAAAATTGATGTGTGTTTACATTTAGGAGATGAAACGGGATCAGCTTGGGGCTGCGACTTAAGTTATGAATATGTGAAAATAAATGCTTGTTATCGTACATAAGGAGAGAGAAGATGAGTGATTATATTGTAGTTAAATGTGGCGGTAGCATGTTGAATCGATTAAATAGTGTGTTTTTTGATTGCATAAAGAAATTGCAAAATAAGTATAAGGTTGTTATTGTCCATGGCGGTGGCCCAGAAATTGATGCCAAGTTAGAAGACGCTAATATCAAGATAGAAAAGAAAGATGGATTACGAGTAACGCCGAAAGAGGTTATGGATGTTGTTCAAATGGTGCTATGCGGAAGTACGAATAAAAAAATCGTAATGAATTTACAAAAACATAATTTACTTGCGGTGGGGCTTTCAGGATGTGACGGTAATTTACTTCAAGTTCAACCTGTTGGTGAAGAGATAGGATATGTAGGAGAAGTAAGTTATGTAGAAACAGCCTTATTAAAAGGATTGATAGATATGAATTATATTCCTGTGATTGCTCCAATCGGGATAAATGGTAATGAAGTTTATAACATTAATGCTGATACCGCAGCAGCTGGGATTGCGGCCGCACTATCCGCAAAAGAGCTCATTTTTATTACGGATGTAGATGGGATATTACATGAAGGAAAATTGGTTAAGAAAACGGATGAATCTGAAATTGTTACTTTTATAGAAAAAGGAGTTATTACAGGTGGGATGATTCCGAAAGTACAGGCGGCACTGACATCATTAAAAATGGGAGTGCAAAAGGTAAGTGTCGTGAATGGTGCAAAAGACTTTGCTGAAGTTACCGGAGAGTGTATTGGAACGACGGTAACGAAAGGAGTGAGTATCGTATGACAAGTCATCTTTTTCAAACATATGGGAGAAGAACTATTGAGTTTGTAAAGGGCAATGGGGCGAAAGTTATTGATAAAAATGGTGAGCAATATTTAGATTTCACTTCTGGTATTGGAGTATGTAACTTAGGACATTGTCATCCTACGGTTGTAAAGGCAGTAGAAAAGCAACTTGGAAACATATGGCATATATCTAACTTGTTTACGAACTCCTTACAAGAAGAGGTCGCATCGTTATTAACAGAAAATACAGCATTAGATTATGTGTTTTTTTGTAATAGCGGGGCGGAGGCAAATGAAGCGGCTTTAAAGCTAGCACGTAAGCATACTGGGAAATCTCTCGTAGTAACATGTGAGCAATCTTTCCACGGCAGAACATTTGGAACGATGAGCGCAACGGGGCAAGATAAAGTGAAAGAAGGATTTGGTCCATTACTTCCGTCTTTTTTACATACACCATTTAACGATATACAAGCATTAGAGGAAGTAATGAATGAAGAAGTTGCGGCGGTAATGGTAGAAGTTGTTCAAGGAGAAGGAGGAGTAATATTAGCTGATCCATCCTTTTTGAAGGAAATTGAAAAACTATGTAATGAGTACAATGCTCTTTTTATTATAGATGAAGTACAAACTGGAATAGGCAGGGCAGGAACACTATTCGCTTATGAGCAAATGGGAATAGGTCCTGATATCGTTACCATCGCAAAGGCGCTTGGGAATGGTATTCCAGTTGGAGCGATGATTGGCCGGAAAGAACTAGGTTCTTCTTTTACTACAGGGTCACACGGTTCAACTTTCGGCGGGAATTATATTGCCATGACTGCAGCGAAAGAAGTATTGCAGTTCATTAAGGAACCAGCGTTTTTTGAAGAGGTACAGGAAAAGGGCGAGTATGCATTAAAGAAATTGCAAGAAGAACTGCTTCATGTCGAATGTATTCAAGACATTCGTGGTAAGGGACTTATGATAGGAATCGAATGTAAGCATGAGATTGCAAATTTCATAGAACAACTAGAAAAAGCAGGACTTCTCGTATTACAAGCAGGGCCTAATGTTATAAGACTATTACCACCACTTATTGTAACGAATGAAGAGCTAGAACAGGCAGTATATATGATAAAAGAAGTGGTTTGTACAAAAAATGTATCAATAATATAAGGGGGAAATTTCATGTCAACTGTACAAGTACCGAAATTAAATACGAAAGATCTTTTAACGTTAGAAGAATTGACGCAAGAAGAAATCATTTCTTTAATTGAGTTCGCTATATATTTAAAAAAGAACAAGCAGGAGCCTTTATTACAAGGGAAAATATTAGGTCTCATTTTTGATAAACATTCAACTCGTACTCGCGTTTCTTTTGAAGCAGGGATGGTACAGCTCGGAGGACATGGAATGTTTTTAAGTGGAAAAGAGATGCAAATTGGCAGAGGAGAAACGGTTTCAGATACTGCGAAAGTACTATCTCATTATATTGATGGAATTATGATACGTACATTCTCGCATGCAGATGTAGAAGAGCTTGCAAAAGAGTCCAGTATCCCAGTTATTAACGGTTTAACTGATGATCATCACCCTTGCCAAGCATTGGCAGATTTAATGACGATATATGAAGAAGTTCATACGTTTAAAGGAATTAAATTAGCTTACGTAGGTGATGGAAATAATGTATGTCATTCACTATTGCTAGCAAGTGCAAAAGTCGGAATGAATATGACTGTTGCGACTCCCATAGGGTATGAACCGAATGAAGAAATTGTTAAAAAAGCGTTAGCGATTGCAGATGAAACAGGGGCTGAAATTGAGATTTTGCATAATCCTGAATTAGCGGTAAGTGGAGCGGATTTTATTTATACTGACGTTTGGATGAGTATGGGCCAAGAAGGAGAAGCAGAGAAATATACTTTATTCCAGCCTTTCCAAGTAAATAAAGAGCTTGTTATACATGCAAAGCAAACATATCGTTTCCTGCACTGTTTGCCTGCTCATCGTGAAGAAGAAGTAACTGGAGAGATTATAGATGGGCCACAGTCTATCGTTTTTGAGCAAGCTGGTAATCGACTGCACGCGCAAAAAGCGTTATTGGTGAGTTTGTTTAAAAATATAGAGGAGCCTTCCTAAAAGGGAGGTTTTTTTATGTTGAAATGTCTGATGTATATTTAGTTAATTATCTCTATATCATTTATAATAAAAAGAGAAAACTAATTTTATTTTTCATATCATGTAAGGACATACTAGATAAAAAAATATAGTTAAAGAGATGATGAATTTGAAAACAACTAAGAAAACATATTCGTTTTTTCAGCGAATGTGGAGAATATTAAAGTTTCAATATTTTAAGTTGCTTCGATCGCCAGAAGGAGCAAAGAAAGTGTCGTTAGGTTTTGCTATTGGATTTGGTTTAGAAATGTTGGTGATTTATACGGCATCGCTCGTATATTTAATATTTTATCCAATTGTCAGGTTAGCAAAGGGATCTTTTCCAGCCGCAGTCATTGGTAATATTATTGGGAAAATATCGTTTCTCCCAGTATTTTTATTTCCGTTTGCTTATGCATTAGGGAAAATGATTTATCCATTTCATGTACAGAAAATACATCATGAACCATTTACGATATCAGATTTGTTTTCGAGCCATATTTTTACGATGTTAAAGAGCTTATTACAGAGTGAAGTATATGTATTAATTGGTATGACGATAATAGGAATTGTGTTTGGGGTAATTTCATATTTCGTAGTGCATTATTTATATGAAAAGAATCGTAAGTTACGTTTGAAGAAAAGAAAGAAACAAGTGAGAGAACCACTTGTACAAATATAAAGAATGTCACATTCATTTTCTCCTTTGAATATGTTTAAGAAAAAGGGGGAGAGAATGAATGTATTATTATTACGTACCTCAAGTATATCCGTATACAAATTATTATGCTGTAAATGATATGAGGCAGCAATTCGGAGTGTATCCACAGCAACAAATACAGCAAATACAACAGCCTCAGCAGCAACCTGTTCAAGAACAAAAGCCGTATTTAATGACATGGCCATATTCAAATGTATACTATGGTAATTATTACGAATCATAAAGCTGCTTCTATTTAGAAGCAGCTTTATGCGTTTGTTTTCAAAATTAAATTTTGAATGGTTTTAAGAGAATGAATGAGCTTTTCACGCTCTTCCTCAGATAATGTTTGAAAATTTTCTTTTAGTTTGTCTAAAATGAATTGCTGATACTGATTTACTAGCAATTTCCCTTCAGTTGTTAGGGAAATTAAAATGACCCGTCGATCTTTTTCGCTATAATGACGCTCTATTAGTTCTTCTTGAATAAGTTTGTTTAATAGAGGGGTCATGTTAGGCCGTGAAATCGCTAGCCGCTTGCCAATTTCTGAAACTGCTAATGTACCATTTTCATGCAAAAGCAGTAACACTTGCGTATGTGATGGCGGCATATGTCTTTGAGAAGAAAACTCTCCAGGAAGCATAAATTTGCGATAAAAAAGAGGCACTAGCGAAAGAAGATGATCAACAATACGTTCCCACTCGCGTGATTCCATATAACGGCCCCCTTCCACTATCATTGTAACAAAAAAGACAAGGTATAAAAATAGAATTGTTTCATGGAAGCCTTAATATTTGTAGGATAACACTTGCTTTGTAAATGTATTGGCAATAATCGCATAACCGTTATCATTTGGGTGTACTTGGTCAAATAGTAACTCTTTTTTATCATTCGATATTAATTTGCGAATTGGTAAAACGATCGACGGTTGATGTGCTTTTGAAATAGAATAAATAGAATCATTCCAACCGTCTAAAAACATATCTGCATAACTTGCGATGGAGTCCTCTAGTTGTAAAGGGTTATAGAGTTCAGAGAGAATGAGTAAAGCATTCGGATTTTGATCTCGAACGGTCTTTACAATATTTTTTACATCCGTTTCAAAACGGGCTTTTTCTTTATTTAACATTTTAATACCATCTATAACACCTACATCACGATTTAAGCGGAATAAATTATTTCCTCCAATACTAATAGTAATGATATTTGCTGCCCTAATTTTTTGTTGAACATCTTCTGATTGAACTTTTTTTGCGAGACGATCTGTAGTAAGACCGTTTATCCCAAGGTTTTCTACTGTAATTGGTTTATGAATTTGTGTTTCTATTTGTCTAGAAGCTAATTCGGCAAATCCCCCTTGTGTAGATCCATATCCTTTTGCAAGTGAATCACCTAATACGAGGTGATAAAAAGAGTCATTCGTTTGCTTATAAATCCAACTCGGAGCAGATGTTTTTTCTGCTTTTCCTTCAGTTTCTTTTTGTTCTATCTCATCGTTCTTTTCAAAATTAGAACAAGAAATGATTAGAAGGAGGAGACAAACAATTGTTAAGATGACTTTTTTCATAAATTCATCCTCCTTGTAATTGGTAATTGTATCATATTCAGCAGTATTAGCAATGTAAGGGCATATTATATGTTTATGAAAAGTTTATAATAACTTTACAGAAAATTTGTTGAAGTTTGTCAAAAAATATTGACGATATGAAAGAACTTTATATATGATAATGTCAGATAAGGTGAAATTCTGCTTAGTGGGAGCTTTATTTCCCGTTAATTGTTAGTTTTCATCAATCGGGCGTTTAAGGGGACTACTCGTTAGCGCAGGATGAAATGAAAATCGTGTCTCTAATAGAAGAAAAAAGGTATGTGGTTAGAGGCAGATAGGGATTCATTTCATTATTTCTGGTAATTGTATAAGGGGGATTTTTTGTGAAAAAGTCAAAAAAAATGCTAGCTGGAGCAACTCTTGCTATAGGTGTAATAGCGCCGCAAGTATTGCCAACAACAGCTCATGCGGATGAGAATACTGGGGAGAGTACAGTTAACTTACGAATTCTAGAAACATCAGATATTCACGTTAACTTAATGAATTACGATTATTATCAAACGAAAACAGATAATAAAGTAGGTCTCGTGCAAACTGCAACACTTGTTAATAAAGCACGTGAAGAAGCGAAGAACTCTGTCCTATTTGATGATGGAGATGCATTACAAGGGACACCGCTTGGGGATTATGTAGCGAATAAAATAAATGATCCGAAGAAGCCTGTGGATCCTAGTTATACCCATCCATTATATCGTGTAATGAACTTAATGAAGTATGACGTCATCTCTCTTGGGAATCATGAATTTAATTACGGTTTAGATTATTTAAACAAAGTAATTAGTAAAACAGAATTCCCGGTTATTAACTCGAATGTCTATAAAGATGATCATGATGGTATGGAAGAGAATGACAAGCATTACTTTGAACCATATCATATTTTTGAAAAAGAAGTAGAGGATGAATCTGGCCAAAAACAAAAAGTGAAAATTGGTGTAATGGGATTTGTTCCACCGCAAGTTATGAACTGGGATAAAGCAAATTTAGAAGGTAAAGTAAAAGCGAAAGATATTGTGCAAACAGCGAAAAAATTAGTTCCAGAAATGAAGGAGAAAGGTGCGGATGTTATCGTTGCATTAGCTCATTCAGGTGTTGATAAGAGTGGATACAACGTTGGCATGGAAAACGCATCGTTTTATTTAACAGAAGTTTTTGGTGTAGATGCAGTATTAATGGGACATTCACATACTGAAGTGAAAGATGTATTTAATGGTGTTCCAGTTGTAATGCCTGGTGTCTTTGGAAGTAACTTAGGTATTATTGATATGCAATTGAAAAAGGTAAACGGAAAATGGGAAGTGCAAAAAGAGCAATCGAAGCCGCAACTTCGTCCGATTGCTGATAGTAAAGGGAACCCATTCGTACAATCTGATCAAAAATTGGTTGATGAAATTAAAGACGATCATCAAGCGACAATTGATTATGTGAATACAGCTGTAGGAAAAACGACAGCGCCAATTAATAGTTATTTCTCATTAGTACAAGATGATCCTTCTGTGCAACTTGTGACAAATGCCCAAAAATGGTATGTCGAAAAGTTGTTTGCTGAAAATGGACAATATAGTAAATATAAAGGAATTCCAGTTTTATCTGCAGGGGCACCATTTAAAGCAGGTGGCCGAAACGGTGCTACATATTATACGGATATTCCAGCTGGAACGTTAGCAATTAAAAACGTTGCAGATTTATATGTATATCCAAATACGTTATATGCTGTAAAAGTAAATGGGGCACAAGTGAAAGAATGGCTTGAAATGTCTGCAGGTCAGTTTAATCAAATTGATCCAAAGGAAACGAAGGAACAGCCATTAGTAAATATAGGCTATCCTACATATAACTTTGATATTTTAGATGGTTTAAAATACGAAATAGATGTGACACAACCAGCGAAATACGATAAAGATGGAAAAGTTGTAAATGCAAATACGAATCGTATTATAAATATGACCTATGAAGGTAAGCCAGTAGCTGACAATCAAGAGTTCATCGTCGCTACAAATAACTATCGTGGAAGTAGCCAAACGTTCCCAGGTGTAAGTAAAGGGGAAGTTGTATACCAATCACAAGATGAAACACGTCAAATCATTGTGAAGTATATGCAAGAAACACCAGTTATTAATCCAGCAGCCGATCAAAACTGGACATTTAAGCCGATTGTTGCAGATACATTAAATACAACATTTGATTCTTCACCAAATGCACAAAAGTATATAAAGAAAGATGGGAAAATATCATATGTTGGACCATCTGAAAATGAATTTGCTAAATATGCAATTGATATAACGAAGAAGAACGATGGTGGAGAAAAACCAACAACACCACCAACAGGTGAAGGTAATAATGGAGGAAATCCAACAACACCACCAACAGGTGAAGGGAATAATGGAGGAAATCCAACGACACCACCAACAGGTGAAGGGAATAATGGAGGAAATCCAACGACACCACCAACAAATGAAGGTAATAGTGGAAACAATGCAGGATCTGGACAAACTACAACAGATGATCAAAATACAAAAGAAACAACGACAACTGTAAGTGAAAATAAAGAAGCTGAAAAAGATGAGCGTGATTTACCGAAAACAGGTGCAAGTGTTGCTTCTACAATTGGAGCGGGTCTTGCGTTTGTTGGAGCGGGATTACTTATGTTATTTAGAAGAAAGAAAGCAAATAGATAGTAAAGTATTGTAAAAAAAGGATTACCGTAATCGGTAATCCTTTTTTTACGTATATATTATGAAGCTGGTACTGCTTTTTCTTTCTTCCATGAAAGACCAAATCCAGTGAAACCAACAATAATTGTTAAGACTGGACAAGCTAAGCAGAAGATTGCGTATGGAACATAATCGATTGTTGGAACGCTAAGGACGTTTGTTAAGAATACGCCGCTTACACCCCATGGTACGAGTGGATTAATAACGGTACCTGCATCTTCTAATACGCGTGATAAATTACGACGTTC
Organism: Bacillus sp. NPDC057893; assembly: GCF_042796455.1. NCBI lineage: Bacteria > Bacillati > Bacillota > Bacilli > Caryophanales > Bacillaceae > Bacillus > Bacillus sp. NPDC057893. The sequence continues at coordinate 710,664 of NZ_JBHVNG010000001.1, forward strand.
TAAACCGACTTCATCGTATTTGTTAGCGAATGCTTGTCCTGTTAAAACGATTGATAAGTATTGTTCGCCAAGTAAGAAGTTTACACCAATTGCAGTTGAAGCAGTAGAAATAATTAAGCGTGTACTATTTTTTACGAAGCTAGAGATGATATTCATCAGCTGCGTGATAATGCCCATTCCTTGTAGTAAACCACCCATACAAAGAGCAAGGAAAATAAGAGCAATTGACATCATCATACTTTGTAAACCACCACGAGATAATAAGCTATCAATATCTTTTATACCAGTTTTAGAAACGTAACCGTCTTGCATAATTTTCATTAAATCAGCTAAAGAAGTGCCAGGTTTAAAAATAAAGAGAATGATAATTCCTACTACGATTCCAGCAAGTAATGTTGGAACTGCGGGTGCTTTTTTAAATGCGAATAGGAACAGTAATAAAATTGGAATAAGTGTAACGATAGAAATCGTTGCATTTTTTTCTAATGTGCTAATAAAGGATGTGAAATCAACATCTCCTCTAGTACCACTTCCTAAAATGAAAAATGCAATAAAAGCAATAATGAAAGCTGGAACTGTTGTCCAAAGCATGTTACGAATATGTTCAAATAAATCTACACCCGTTACAGCGGGAGCTAAGTTTGTTGTATCAGATAAAGGAGACATTTTATCCCCAAAAAATGCACCAGAAATAATTGCGCCAGCGATAAGAGCTGGATCGTATCCGAGAGCACTACCCATGCCCATAAAGGCAAGTCCTACAGTTGCAGCAGTTGTAAACGCACTACCGATACTCGTTCCAACAATTGCACAAACAACAAAAACAGTTGGAACGAAAATTTTAGGAGATACAAGTTGGAAGCCGTATACCATTAAAGTTGGAATTGTTCCAGCTGCGATCCAAACACTAATTAATACGCCTACAAGTAAGAAAATAAATATAGATGGAATACCAGCTGAGATACTGCTTATCATCCCTTTTTCCATAGTAGACCAATCAATTTTTTTTATAAATCCAAATGCCAGTAAAAGAACGATACCAAATAAAATTGGGATGTGTGGTGAAACTTCTAATTTGATAACACTAAAACCAATACAGAAAAAGATAAAAATTGTTAAAAGAACAGATTCAATTTTTGAAACCATTGTTTTTCCCTCCTAAATAATCTAAAATAGCTCTTTTTTATATGAAATTCGCCAATATTGTTTATTTCCTTCTAAAATTTAGAATTTCAAGACAAATTACCGGTAATTGTCAATATCTCAATATGATACGGAAATGATTGGATAAAAAAACGTCCCTGCATATAATTATGCAGGGACGAAGAACTCGCGGTACCACCCTAGCTTGTGAAAGGAATGTATCACAAAATAAAGGGCCATATGATATGCGCTAATAAAATAAAAACGCCCCTGCAATATATGCAGGGACGAAAAATTCGCGGTACCACCCTAAATTGTGAAACAGTGTCGTTTCACCACTCTTTAGACATAACGGTCTAAACCGTCTTTCACTACTCCTCACGTTTCGTAAAAGAAGCTCCAGGGGGTAATTCATAAATCGCTCTGTACTGGTTCGCACCGACCACCAGCTCTCTGAAATCAGAAAACGAAATACTACTAAATCCTATCAACGCCGATTCATATGATGTTAGTTAAATTTTTATCATATATTCATCATACATGTCAATAAAAACATTCGATATTTTTTTAGGGAAATAAAGGATAAATGTTTTTAATACTGTAAAAATGTGCGTTATAATGAATTTGAAAGGGGAGGAAAGAGTGAAGAAAAAAATAATTCTTTTTACCACCTTACTAGTCGTTGGCGGAAGTGCTGGAATTTACACAGCTTTTGCAGCTGAATCAGAGCAGTCGAAACAAAAGCAAATACAGCAGTCAGAAGTGAAGAAAGTGAAAGAAACTGAAGAGAAGAAATCAATGGAAAAATCAGCTGAAAAACTAGGAGTTTCTACTGAAGGGAAAACAAAAGAAGAAATTACGAAAGAAGTAGATATCGCTAGGTTTGAGCAGCGTCATGATTTATTAATTGAGCATGCTAAGCAACTTGGAATTGATACAGAAGGAAAAAAAGATGAAGAGATTATTTTAGAAATTGGAAAGATACAACATGGAAAGTAGAACAACTTATCGTATGATAAGTTGTTCTTTTTTAAGAACTATTTGATTTAAAAATAATTGACAGTCATTTAATTTTAATGTTAACTATATTTATAAACAAGTTAACATTAGAGGTGACAATTGTGACTGTTAATAGTAACACGAGTAAAAAATCGTCTTATACATATGAAGAATTATCGAAGAAGAATAAAGATTACGTATGGCACCCATTTACACAAATGAAAGATTATTTAGAAGAAGATCCTGTCATTATTGAACGTGGAGAGGGAAGAAAGCTATACGATGTAAATGGAAATGAATATTGGGATGGTGTTTCGTCTATTTGGTTAAATGTTCATGGGCATCAAGTACCAGAACTAGATGAGGCAATTCGTGAGCAATTAAATAAAATTGCCCATTCTACTATGTTAGGACTTGCTAATGTTCCATCTATTTTATTAGCAGAAAAAATAATTGATGTTGTACCAGAAGGCTTGAAAAAAGTATTTTATTCCGACTCTGGTTCTACCGCTGTTGAAATTGCAATTAAGATGGCTTTCCAATATTGGCAACATAAAGGGAAACCGAGAAAACAAAGATTCGTTACATTAAAAGAAGCATATCACGGTGATACGATTGGTGCTGTTTCAGTAGGAGCAATAGACTTGTTTCACCAAGTGTATAGTTCACTCTTATTTGAGGCAATTAAAATGCCGTATCCATATACATATCGTTCTCCTTATGGAGATAATAAGGAACAAATTGTAAAGAAACATTTAGAAGAAATGGAAGAATTGCTGAAAGAAAAACATGAAGAAGTAGCAGCTATCATTGTGGAGCCATTAATGCAAGGTGCTGGCGGGATGATTACAATGCCAAAAGGATACTTAAAAGGGCTTCGCGATTTATGTACAAAATATAATGTATTATTTATTACAGATGAGGTAGCGACTGGATTTGGGCGTACTGGGAAAATGTTTGCATGTGAACACGAGGATGTGACGCCAGACATTTTAACTGCGGGAAAAGGCTTAACAGGTGGTTATTTACCGGTGGCAATTACGGTAACGACAGATGAAATTTATAATGCCTTTTTAGGAGACTATGAAGAACAAAAAACATTTTTCCATGGTCATAGTTATACAGGGAATCCGTTAGGGTGTGCCGTAGCAATTGCAAATTTAGAACTATATGAAAAAACTAATTTAATAGAAGATGTTGCGCATAAAACAGAATATGTAGCAACACAATTAGAAGCCCTTAATGAATATAAGCACGTAGGAGATATTCGTCAGTGTGGGCTAATGGTTGGTATTGAACTTGTGAAAAATAAGGAAACGAAAGAATCGTTTGAATGGACAGAAAGAGTCGGTATTCAAGTATGTAAACGCTCAAGAGAGCTTGGCATGATTTTACGTCCGCTTGGTAACACCATTGTATTTATGCCTCCTCTTGCGTCTACAATGGCTGAAATTGATGAGATGTTACGCATTTTATATAAAGCAATCTCGGATGTTACGGAGGGAGAGTAATGAGTGGTTTCTTTATAACAGCAACGGATACAGAAGTTGGCAAAACGGTAGTGACAGGAGCATTGGCAGGTATATTTCGAGAGCGTGGACATAATGTTGGTGTATATAAACCGTTGCAAAGTGGTCATGTTGCTTCAAATCCAGAAGGAGATGCAGCAAGATTAAAAGCGTTCTCGGGTGTACCGACAAAAGAGGATGAAATTTGCCCTTATTCAATTGAAGAACCACTTGCTCCGAGACTTGCTATGAAAAGAGCTGGAAGGACAGTAACGTTAAAAGAAATTACTGATCACTATAATGAACTACTAAAAGAGTTTAATAGCCTATTTGTAGAAGGTGCTGGTGGGCTTGCCGTCCCATATGCAGAAGGCGCTTTAGTAATTGATTTCGCAAAAGAGTTAAAGCTCCCTCTTATTGTAGTAGCGCGTCCTACACTTGGGACAGTTAATCATACTGTTTTAACAATTTCTTATGCGAAGGCACATGGTTTAACAGTAGCAGGTGTAATTTTATCTGGTTGTAAAAAATGTGAAAAAGAAAGAGTGCAAGAAAATAAAATAATGATTGAGGAGTTAAGTGGAGTGCCGGTTTTAGGATTATTACCATTCCTTGAAGGAGAGTTTACAAAGGAAGAATTATTAGAATCGGCAAAAGAGCATATTATGATTTCAAAATTAGAGGAGCTCATCCAAAATGAATCAAACGTGGCGCGCGCATCTTCAATCTAAAGTAGAACAATTAAAGGAGCAAGGGCAGTATCGTAATTTACATGTAACAGAGCGATCTGAAGAGACATGGCTTATTCGAAATAAGAAAAGGATGCTAAATCTAGCATCGAATAATTATTTAGGATTAGCTGGAGATGAAAGGCTGAAAGAAGCTGCTATTGCCTGCACAAGAAAATATGGAACTGGAGCGACAGCATCTCGTCTCGTTGTAGGAAATTATCCACTGTATGAAGAGGTTGAGAGAAGTATATGCGATTGGAAAGGCACTGAAAAAGCCTTAATTGTAAATAGTGGATATACCGCGAATATTGGGGCGATTTCTTCGTTAGTTGGTCGCCACGATATTATTTTTAGTGACAAATTAAATCATGCAAGTATCGTTGATGGAATCATATTAAGCGGAGCAGAACATAAAAGATATCGTCATAATGATTTGGATCATTTAGAGAAGCTATTGAAAATGGCATCATCTGAAAAGAGAAAATTAATCGTAACAGATACTGTTTTTAGTATGGATGGAGATACCGCAAATTTACAAGATTTAGTGCAACTGAAAGAAAAATATGGGGCACTTCTTATGGTTGATGAAGCGCATGCGAGTGGAATATTTGGGAAAGATGGTGCCGGATTATCTCATATTGAAAAAGACATTGCCAATAACATTGATATACATATGGGGACGTTTAGTAAAGCGCTAGGATGTTATGGTGCTTACTTAACAGGTAATTCGACTTGTATAGAGTATTTACAAAATATGATGAGGGGCTTTATTTTTACTACAGCTTTACCACCAGGAACATTAGGAGCGATAAAGAAGGCAATTGAAATAGTGAAAGAAGATAACGAAAGAAGAGAGAGTCTCTTAGAAAACGGGGCATACTTCAGAAGTCGTTTACGAGAAGCCGGTTTTGATATTGGGAATAGTTCAACGCATATAGTTCCAATTATAGTCGGTTCCAATGAAAATGCTATGCGCTTTAGTAGAGAATTACAAGAGGTAGGTATTGCAGCAATTGCAATTCGTCCACCAACTGTTCCTGTTGGTAGTTCCCGAATTCGCTTTGCAGTTACGTCACAACATATGAGAGCTGATTTAAAGTGGGCAACGCAGCATATTATTCGCATTGGTAAAGAAGAGGGGTTTTTAGTATGAAAGAGCTGAAGATCATTTTTATTCCTGGATGGGGAATGGAAGAAGATGCTTGGACTTTAGTTTTGCCATATTTTAAAGGATATTCTGTTCAATGTGTAGAGTGGCGTAACGTGAAAGAACAAAGTGAGTTTGAGGGACGAATAATAGGTGTAGCGCATGATGAAAATGTAATTTTAGTGGGATGGTCACTGGGAGCTTTAGCCGCAATTCAAGCTTATAAAAATATTAAGGCGAAAGGTATCGTACTAATTGGTGGTACTGCTAAATTTACAAATACGAGTGACTATACAAGTGGATGGAATTCTTTGCATGTAGAACGGTTGAAAAAGAATTTGGCGAGAAAGAAAGAAGATACGTTGAAGCGGTTCTATGCAAATATGTTTACCAAAGATGAGCTGAAAGAGAATAAAAGTTTTGAAGACATTGTAAAACGTTTTAAAGGTGATTCTATTCAGTCTTTACAATTAGGTTTGGATTATTTAATAGAAACAGATATGAGAGAGGAACTTAAAGAAATTAAGGTCCCTATACTACTTATTCATGGAGAGCAGGATGTAATATGCCCGTTGTCTGCAGCGCGTAGTATGACGGAAAATAGGAACGTCACGCTGAAAGTAGTAAGCGAAGCTGGGCATGCATTATGTGTTGTGAATTTTGAATATTGCGCAAATGAGATAATTCAATTTGTAGAGGGGATACGACATGATCAACAAAACGTTACTGCAAAAACGGTTTAATGGGGCAGCCGTATCTTACGATCAATATGCAAGTGTACAAAAGAAAATGGCACATTCGTTACTTTCTATATTGAATCGGCGATATAGTACAACAGCATCAATACGTATTTTAGAACTTGGGTGCGGGACAGGATATGTAACAGAGCAATTATCAAATTTATTTCCGAAAGCGCATATTACAGCTGTTGATTTTGCTGAAAGTATGATCGCAGTTGCGAAAACTAGACATAATGTGAAAAATGTAACGTTTCACTGTGAGGATATTGAACGATTACGACTAGAAGAATCGTATGATGTCATTATTTCAAATGCCACATTTCAATGGCTGAATAATGTAAAACAAGTGATAAGAAATTTATTTCATCAATTGTCTATAGATGGCGTACTACTCTTTTCAACGTTTGGACATGAAACATTTCAAGAATTGCATGCTTCATTCCAGCGGGCAAAAGAAGAGAAAAATATACGAAATGAAACATCGATTGGTCAACGTTTTTATTCGAAAGATCAGTTACTCGATATATGTAGGATAGAAACAGGGGATGTGCATGTTTCTGAAACATGTTACATAGAAAGATTTGCAGAAGTTAGGGAGTTTCTACACTCTATTCGAAAAGTAGGAGCGACCAATAGTAATGAAGAGTCTTATTGTCAAAGCCCTTCACTCTTTCGTACGATGCTCCGTATATACGAAAGAGACTTCACGGAAAAAGAAGGGATAGTAGCAACATATCATGCTTTATTTACGTATATAACAAAAGAGGGGAAGGAATGAAATGAAACAAGTACAAACAAAAAGGGATTGGAAAAAACTTGCATACGACGTAGTAGAGGAGAAAATGATTGCGAAAGAAGATGCAATTGCAATATTAGAAGCTGATGATACAGAGGTTTTAGAAATTATGAATGCAGCTTACATCATTCGCCATCATCATTTTGGTAAGAAAGTAAAGTTGAACATGATTATAAATACGAAATCTGGATTATGTCCTGAAGATTGCGGGTATTGTTCACAGTCTATTATTTCAGAAGCACCGATTGATAAGTATGCATGGTTAACACAAGAGAAAATTGTTGAAGGAGCGCACGAAGCAATTCGTCGTAAAGCGGGGACATATTGTATTGTTGCATCTGGTCGTCGTCCGACGGATAAAGAAGTAAATCACGTTATTGGAGCAGTTAAGGAAATTCGTGAAACGACAGATTTGAAAATTTGCTGTTGTTTAGGATTTTTAAATGAAGATCAAGCAGGTCAGTTAGCAGAAGCTGGTGTGCATCGTTATAACCACAATTTAAATACGCATGCCAACAATTATGATAGCATTTGTTCAACGCATACGTATGACGATCGTGTTGATACAGTCCAAAAAGCGAAGCAAGCCGGTATTTCTCCATGTTCTGGAGCGATTTTCGGAATGGGAGAAACGATTGAACAGCGCGCTGAAATTGCCTTTGAATTACAACGTTTAGATGCGGATTCTATTCCGTGTAATTTCCTTGTTGCTGTAAAGGGCACTCCGCTGGAAGGACAAAAAGAATTAACACCTGTAGAATGTTTAAAAGTGCTGGCGATGATGCGTTTTGTAAATCCAACAAAAGAAATTCGTATTTCAGGCGGTCGAGAACTTAATTTACGTTCTGTACAGCCACTTGGTTTATTTGCAGCAAACTCTATTTTTGTCGGGGACTATTTAACAACAGCTGGACAAGAGCCGACTGCGGACTGGGGTATGATTGAAGATTTAGGATTTGAGATTGAAGAATGTGCGCTATAAGATAGATGAAAAGCAAACTCTTTAAAGGGTTTGCTTTTTTTTGTAAATAAAATGTAATAAAAGTCCATTAACGCTTGATAGTAGTCACTTTTGGATGAGAAAAATAATTTTGTGGACGAATTTTCCAAGCTCTAATTGTACATAGTAAAAATGTAAGTTATATCGGGTTGGAGGATTTTACATGTACAAATACATATTAGCCATTATGACTTGTCTGATTTTAATAAAAGCGATAAGTGCTGATCCAGTTAAGGCGGCTGAAAATCCTGAACAAAAAGAAATGCAACAAAGAATTGAACAGCATTTTCGAACGAAAGCTGAACATTTTGGACTTGAAACAGAAGGAAAAGATTTAAAAGAAGTAAGGAAGGAAATTTCTATTATAGAAGAAGCGAAAAAGAGAGAAAATGTGTGGAGAACAGCACAAACTCTTCGTATAAAAACAGAAGGAAAAACGATGGATGAATTAATAGAAGATGTACGAAAAAAGGTGGAAAAATAAAAAAAGGAAATATTAAAATGTAATTTTATCATACACACTTAAAACTTCCGGAAAAAAATAAAGAAAGACCGTCAATATACTAGAGCAAATGCTCAAAATATTCACGGTCTTTCTTTAGTATTATTCGTAAAGTAACAAAAAAAGTCGTTTAAAAAATAAAAAAGTTGTTTGAAAAAATGCGAGTTATTCTATTCCATAATTATGCCCTATTATGAGATAGTTTCGTATCATAAGCTATATGTGATAAAATATACGAATCATATTTTAGGAGGAGTTATTTATGAAGTGCAATAAATATAATTGGGTACATTTGAAGAGGGAAAGCGTATCAATGACCCTATAAACTACGTCTACCCTCATTATTTATTGGAGGGTTAAATGTGAATACATCTCATTCACAGTCAAATTTACGCCATAATCAAGTTTTATTATGGCTTTGTGTTCTTTCTTTTTTCAGCGTTTTAAATGAAATGGTTTTGAATGTTTCATTACCTGATATTGCTAGCGATTTTAATAAGGAACCAGCAAGTGTAAACTGGGTAAACACAGCGTTCATATTAACTTTTTCCATAGGAACAGCTATATATGGAAAGCTATCGGATCAGCTAGGCATCAAAAAGCTACTCCTATTTGGGATTATAGTGAACTGCATCGGATCAGTGATCGGATTTGTTGGACATTCGTTCTTTCCTGTAATTATCTTGGCTCGGTTTATTCAGGGGGCGGGTGCAGCTGCATTTCCAGCACTTGTGATGGTTGTTGTGGCGCGTTATATTCCAAAAGAAGATAGGGGTAAAGCATTTGGACTTATTGGGTCAATTGTAGCAATGGGAGAAGGTGTAGGGCCATTTATTGGTGGAGTGATTGCTGAATATATCCATTGGTCTTATTTACTGCTTTTACCACTTGTGACGATTATCACTGTTCCATTCCTTGCAAAATTAATGAAACAGGAAGACCTAATAAAAGGCTCTTTTGATACTGTAGGAATAATATTCATGTCCGTAGGTATTGTATTTTTTATGATGTTTACGACATCCTATAGAATTTCCTTTCTAATCGTTAGCATTATATGTTTCCTGATATTTGTTAAACATATTAGGAAAGTATCTAATCCTTTTGTTGATCCTGCGCTAGGAAGAAATGTCCCATTTATGATTGGAATCATTTGTGGAGGACTTATATTCGGAACTGTAGCAGGATTTCTTTCTATGGTCCCTTATATGATGAAAGATGTGTATCAATTAAGTACTGCTGCAATTGGAAGTGGGATTATTTTCCCTGGTGCAATGAGTGTTATTGTTTTCGGTTATATTGGTGGAGTTCTTGTTGATAAGAAAGGCTCTTTATTTGTGTTAACAACTGGAGTTGCATTTCTTTCTATCAGCTTTTTAGTAGCTGCCCTTTTTATAGAAACAACACCATGGCTCATGACAATTATATTAATTTTTGTTTTTGGGGGGCTTTCTTTTACGAAAACTGTTATCTCCACCATTGTTTCAAGTAGTTTGGAACAAAAGGAAGCTGGTGCTGGAATGAGTTTGCTTAATTTTACAAGCTTTCTATTAGAAGGAATGGGTATTGCAATTGTAGGTGGATTATTATCGATACGTTTGTTAAATCGAAAATGGCTACTTATAAATGCTGATCCATCCACTCATTTGTACAGTAATATGCTACTTCTTTTTGCCGGGAACATCGTCATTAGCTGGTTGGTTACTATGAATATGTATAAACGTTCAAGAAGAAATAGATGAATTTAGCTGGGCCGCTGCCTAGCTAAAATTGGCTGCTATTTTTTGAATAAAACTTAGATTTTCAAATGACTTTATTGTTATATTTTTTAGTGTAGTGAAGTATCTTAGATCAAAAATTAAACAAGAATAACCCCGTACTAAATTTAGAACGGGGTTATTCTTGTTTAATCAAATAAAATTAAATCAATTTTATTTGATTAATTTAATTAAAAACTCCTCTAACATATTAGACATATATAACATGTTAGAGGAGTGATTTTATAACGTTATTTATAAATTAATTCTTGATAATGTTAACCTCTTTTTTTAAGCCCATTGTTTTGATAAATGAGCCATTTCGATCGCAGCAACTGCTGATTCATATCCTTTGTTACCAGCTTTTGTACCTGCACGTTCAATCGCTTGTTCAATTGTTTCTGTCGTTAATACACCGAAAATAACTGGAATGTCCGTTTGTAGTGATAAAGACGCAACACCTTTTGCTACTTCATTACAAACGTAATCGTAATGCGTTGTAGCACCGCGAATTACTGTACCTAATGTAATAACAGCATCATATTTTCCGCTATTTGCCATCTTTTTAGCGATTAAAGGAATTTCAAATGCGCCAGGAACCCATGCAACATCAATATCATTTTCTGCTACACCGTGACGCTTTAATCCATCTAAAGCTCCGCCAAGTAACTTACTTGTAATAAACTCATTAAAACGTCCAACAACAACCCCAACTTTTAATCCTGTACCAACTAAATGACCTTCGAATACCATAGTGTATCTCTCCCTTAATTATAAGTTTAGTAAATGTCCTAATTTGCTTGCTTTCGTTTGTAAATACGTTTTATTTTCTTCTTTTGTTGGCATTTGCAACGGTACACGCTCGGTTACTTCTAAATCGTAACCTTGTAAGCCAGCAATCTTTCGTGGATTATTCGTTAATAATCGTAAACTTTGTAAGCCTAAATCTTTTAAAATTTGAGCGCCAATACCGTAATCACGAAGATCAGCTGGGAACCCAAGTTTTTCATTTGCTTCTACAGTATCTAACCCTTCTTCTTGTAACTTATAAGCGCGAAGCTTATTCAGAAGGCCAATGCCTCGTCCTTCTTGTCTCATATAGAGAAGAACACCTTTTCCTTCACGCTCAATTTGAGCAAGTGCAGCATGTAGTTGTGGTCCGCAATCACAGCGGCACGAACCAAATACATCTCCTGTTAAGCATTCTGAATGAACACGTACAAGTACAGGTTCGCCTGTTGAAATATCACCTTTTACGAGTGCGATATGTTCTTTCATATCTAATGAGTTAGAATAGCCAATTGCATGAAAAGTACCGAAATCTGTAGGTAATGTAATTTCCACTTCTCTCGTCACAAGTGTTTCGTGATGGCGGCGATAAGCAATTAAATCTTCAATTGTAATCATTTTTATATCAAATTGTTTTGCACACTGTATTAAATCAGGTACACGTGCCATCGTCCCATCTTCATTTATAATCTCGCAAATGACGCCAGCTGGCTCAGTTCCGCAAAGTTTTGCTAAATCAACAGCAGCTTCTGTATGACCTGCGCGGCGAAGGACGCCACCTTCTTTCGCAATTAATGGAAAGATATGTCCAGGGCGGTTAAAATCAGTTCCTTTAGATGCGGGATTCAATAATTCCTGTATTGTTGTAGCACGCTCATGAGCACTAATGCCTGTTGTTGTAGAAACGTGATCGATGCTTACTGTAAAAGCAGTATGATGTGAATCCGTATTATGAGAAACCATTGGTTCTAACTGTAGACGCTCTGCGTACCCTTCCGTAATCGGTACGCAAACGAGACCACGACCGTGTGTAATCATAAAATTAATCGTTTCTGGTGTAATGCACTCTGCTAAAGCAATAAAATCGCCTTCATTTTCTCGGTTTTCATCATCACATACGATAATGACTTTTCCTTGTTTTAAATCTTCTAGAGCTTCTTCAATACGATGAAACATTGTGCTTCCCCCTTATAGAAATCCGTTTTCTTGTAAAAAGCTTGCGGTCATTGAATCAGTTCTTTTTGCGGGCTTTGAAATAAAGCGTTCAATATATTTTCCAATCATGTCACACTCAATGTTTACGATGTCCCCGGCTTTTTTTTCGCCGATTATAGACTCGCTTACTGTGTGGGGGATGAGTGAAATTGTAATTGAAGATTCGTCTATATCAAATATTGTTAAACTAGTGCCATCAATAGCAACGGATCCTTTATGCAAACAATAGCGTAGTAATTCATCAGAAATTGCTATTTTGTAATAGATGGCATTGTAATGTTGTTTTTTAGTTAAAATCGTACCGATGCCGTCGATATGTCCGGTGACGAAATGTCCACCGAATCTTCCGTTTGCAGCCATCGCCCGTTCTAAATTCACTTTGGCGCTTGTCTGTAGCATACGAAGTGATGTTGCTTTCATTGTTTCAGGCATTACATCGACAGTGAATGAAGTAGTCGTAAAACTAGTTACGGTTAAGCAAATGCCGTTAACCGCGATACTATCACCTAACTTAACATCTGATAAAATTTGATTTGCGCTAATAGTTAGCTTCATGGCTTCCCCGTTTTGAGTCATGCTTGATATCGTTCCTAACTCTTCTACAATTCCTGTAAACATTCCGTCACCTCGCTTTTTAAGGTTGCAACAATTTTTATATCATTACCAATTTGTTTCATCTCTTGAATCGTTAAGGAAAGTGTATCTTGTAATTTTGAAAAACCAGTTCCACCAAATAAAGTAGGTGCATCTTTTCCGCCAATTAATTTCGGGCTTATATAGGTCACAATTTCATTAAAACTATTTGTTTTTAAGAAGCTTGCATGTACCGTTTGACCACCTTCAACAAACAGAGAAAGGATTTGTTTCTCACCGAGTAGGTGTAGGACATCTTGTATTTCAATTTGCTTCGTTTTCATTTGGAATACAGCTATATTGTTAGATTCATAAGACGCTATTTTCTCTTTATTTACATCCTTACCGACAATAATCCATGTCGGAGCTAAGCCATCCGTTATGACATGAGAAGATGGTGGCGTTCGTAAGTGGGTATCTAAAATAACGCGTATAGGATGTTTACCTCCGTTTGGAATTCGTGTTGTTAAGTGTGGATTATCAGTTAGAACTGTATTCACACCGACTAGGATAGCATCATGCATATGACGATATTGGTGAACATCAGCGCGTGCTTCTTCGCCTGTAATCCACTGGCTTTCACCCGTTACAGTTGCTGTTTTTCCATCTAAGCTCATTGCTGTTTTTATTGTTACAAAGGGACGTTTCGTTTTCATATAGTGAAAAAAGTATCGATTTAATAAAGTGGCTTCCGCCTCAAGAACACCAGTAGTTACCTCGATTCCAGCTTCTTCTAATCTCCTTTTTCCATTTCCAAAAACGAGTGGATTGCAATCAAGGGTAGCAATTACAACCCGCTGGACTCCTTTTTCAATGAGTAATTCACAGCAAGGTGGTGTTTTTCCAAAATGGCTACATGGTTCAAGTGTTACATAAACAGTAGCGTCTTTTGCTCTTTCACCAGCCATGTGAAGAGCATGAACTTCAGCATGTTCTTCACCAGCACGCAAGTGAGCTCCCATTCCTATGATGTTTCCATCTTTTACAACAACAGCACCAACCATAGGATTTGGGCTTGTTTGTCCCGATGTTCCTTGTGCTAACTGCAAGGCAATCCTCATATATTCTTGATCTGTCATTCTCTTCACCTCTCCTGAAAAAATCAAAAAACCCCAAGGATATAGAATCCTTGGGGTTTGGGAGACGTGATTTCTAGAAATATAGTTCGAATACGAAAGTATAGGAAAGAAACCTAACGATGATTGATATTTTGGTATAAGAAAAAAACCTAGCAAAATATCGAGTTTTTCAAACGCTAGTCGTATCTTTTTATTTCAGTATAGAAACATAAGTATACAAAATAAAACATATATAAAGAGTCAAAATGAACCTTTAAAAATATGCATACTGAAATAAAAGTGTATTCGCTATATATAATTACTAGAAAACATATCCTTCTCCCATCCAGACTATACTGTCGGCCCTAGAGTTTCACTAGATCCACCGTTTTCGCGTTGAAAACGGGTCACGGACTTAGAAGCTTTCGCTTCATCACCGCCGGTTGGGAATTTCACCCGACCCCGAAGGATGTTGTTTGCTCACATTATAGCACAAAAAAGAAAAAAGCATAGTGAAAAATGTTCGAATGTGAAGAATTGTGTGAAAATATATGCCGATTTGAATGGGGACGAAAGTAATAGAAATGTTGAAAGGGGAAGGGCTGTATAGGCTTTGGTCAAAAGAAAAAACATACACAAATAAATGTGCATGCTCTTTAAATATTTATTCTGCCTCTGGTGCTCTAACAACAGACTCGAATTTTCCTTTATGCGAAGCATCGCAATAAGGCATATTTTTTGATAAACCACAACGACATAAAGAAAATGCCGGTTTTGCTGGGAATGCATTCCCTTGTGAGTCAACTAATTCCACGTCCCCTGTAACGCGAAAAGAGCCATTATCATTTACTTTAATTTGTACTTTTGCCAACGTTATCCCTCCTTTCCAAACGCTTACTCTCATCATATAATTAGGGAGAGTACTTGACAATATAAAAAGAGCACTTTGTTTGAGAGAGAAGAGAGTGTTATAATAGTTTTTATAACTGACTAGAGTAAGGTGACGAAAGATGGATAAAAAATTACAAACACTACAAAATATTGCAAATGAGCGCACATGGGCATCATTTTTGAATGATAATCATCCATATAGTTTACTTCATTGGTCAATCGCAGGTGTAGGACAAGAACCGAAAGATGTTTGGTTACTTCAAGATGAGGTGACTTTTCAAACGACGGAATTCCCAACGCTAGACGAGGCAGTAAAGTGGATTTCTGAAAATATGGAACAAGTTACAGACGTTTTAGCGCAGTAAAAAAACAGGCTTATGCAAGCCTGTTTTTTGTTTCTTTTACATATGTGTTTAAAAATTGATCGATGGCATCTTCGTACTCTTCTTTATTTTCATTATAAGAGCAAGCGTGTGCACCATGTTCTGCAATATAAAGCTGTTTATTATTTTCTTTCGCTTCATAAAGTGATTTCGTCATATCAGATAAAATATAGTCATCATCTTTACTATGAATAAAGAGAACAGGATTGTTAATGTTTTTTATACAATCAATTGGTGAAACTTCACGAATTGTATAGCCATCACGAACTTTTAAAAAGGCATTTGCTAAAGGTAATAAAGGCCATTTTGGCAAATGAAACTCAACTTTCAAACGATGCTGTAACTGTCCATAAAAATCAGAGAAAGGACAATCAGCAATATAAAAATCAGCACCATCTTCAACAAGTCCTGCATATTGAAGAAGAGTTGCAGCACCCATAGATTCACCATGAATTCCGAGTGTAATATTCGTTCCGAAACGATCTTTTAGCCAGTCAACTACTGACTTTAAATCATGTTTTTCATAATAGCCATAACTTGTTGTTTTACCACCGGTTTTACCATGACGGCGATGATCATAAATAAATACGTTATATCCTCTATTTAAAAATAAGTTTGCATATTTAACGGAATTGATTTTATTTACGGTCACACCGTGGCAAAAAATCATGAATTTATTGGAATGACCAGCTGGCATGTAATATCCGTGAAGTTCGTATCCGAATTGAGAAGGGATGTGAACCTCTTCTTTTTGAATAGCCTTAAAATCGTCTAAATGAAAATGCTTTTTCGTTTCGCGTTCTAAAACTTCTTCCTCTGTTTTTTTCTTCAAGTACATAACTTTATTTGTAAAGAAAATCCCAATCGCAGTTAGTGCACCTAGTATAGTAAACAATGCTGTAAAAAAACGTTTCATACTTTACCTCATCCTCCAAATACCTCTACATATGATACACTAACATTGTATCACAATGATGTGAAAAGGGGAGAAATCGTATATGGTTCATATACAAAAAATTACACTAGAAATGAAAGAAGCAATTCAGGATTTTATGTGTGAAAACTGGGGAAGCTCAATGATGGTCTCGCGAGGCAGAGTACATCAATTAGAAGAATTACCCGGTTTTGTTGCACTTAGAAATAACAGAATAGTGGGAATTATAACGTGTAAAGTGATAGAAAACATCTGTGAAATTGTATCATTAAATAGTTTTGAGGAAGGAAAGGGGATTGGTACAAAACTGGTGGATTGTGTGTTGCAAGTGGCAAAAGAGAACGAATGTAAAAAAGTGTGGCTCATCACGACGAATGATAATATGAACGCACTTCGTTTTTATCAGAAACGTAACTTCATGATGACGAACTTGTATATTGATGCGGTAAAGGAAGCACGAAAAATAAAGAAAGAAATCCCGTTTATTGGTTATGATAATATCGCGATTTCACATGAAATTCAGCTGGAGTATATTTTATCCCGCTATTTACTGCCCGTAAACGCCCACTGATTAAAGTTTCACTTTATGAGTAGAGTGGAAGTTGTGTAACAATTTTCAGAAATATAAAACAATAACCTTGACGAATGTTATATTTTGGTTTAGTTTAAAATTGTAATCTATTACCATATTAAGGGGTGACGATGTGGCAACTATACGTGATGTTGCAAAATTGGCCGGTGTTTCAGTCGCAACCGTTTCAAGAGTCATTAACGAAAAAGGATATGTCCATGAAGATACGGTGAAACAAGTAAAAAAAGCAATTGAAGAATTAAATTATAGACCGAATGCTACAGCAAAGCCTTTATTTAAACAGCCTTCAACGATGATTGCATTACTTGTAGATAATTTGCATAATCCATCATACATCACTTTGCTCCGTTTTGTTGAGGAAATAGCATATAAAGAAGGGTATCAAGTAATAGTTTGTAATATAGAAAATAAGAATAGATACATAGATATGTTGGAACAAAATAACATTGCAGGCGTTATAATGACGAAATCTGTTTTTCGAAGTATAGGAGAAATCTCACTTCCTTTCGCTGTGCTTGAAGAACGACAATCTCTGACTAGTTATTATGAAAGTGGACAGAAAGCTGTTTCTTTATTAAAAGAGAAAGGCTGCCAGTTTCTTGCTTATATCGGTGAGGGAGTAGAGAGTGAAGAAATGGAAGAGCATGTGGCAGGGTTTTTAGATACTGCTTGGAAAGAAGGACTTTCTTATCGAGAGGAAATTGTACAAGGGTATACGAATCAACAGTTTCTTGAATTGTTACAAAAGCATCCATACATAGATGGAGTTGTAGCTTCAAGTGATAAGGTCGCTATTGAGCTAATCAGGGCGGCGAAAACTCTTAATATTCATATACCAGGTAAGTTGCAAATCATTGGATTTAACGGGAGTGTAGAGGGTGAATGGATAAGTCCATCATTAACGACGATTGGAAGTTATATCGAAGAAAATGGGGAAATAGCTTTTCAGCAGTTAATAGGAAAAATAAAGAAGAAACAAGTGGAACAAGAAGAAGTGGAAACAGAATTTAGATGCATTGAGAGAGAAACAACAAAGTAAAAGGTGCGTTTTTAAAACGCACCTTTTATAGTGTAATTGCGGCAATAAAGCCGAATATAAGTAACGGTATATTATAGTGTAGAAATGTTGGGACACATGTATCCCATATATGATGGTGCTGACCATCAGCATTTAAACCGGACGTTGGTCCAAGTGTACTATCAGATGCTGGAGAACCTGCATCACCAAGTGCACCAGCTGTACCGATAATTGCGATTGTTGCCATTGGACTAAATCCGAGCTGGACGCATAACGGTACGAAAATTGTTGTTAAGATAGGGATGGTTGAAAAGGAAGAACCAATTCCCATCGTAACGAGAAGTCCAATAACGAGCATAAGAAATGCAGCAAGCGGTTTATTATTTCCGATTATATGTGCACTCGTTTGCACAAGAGATTCAACATGTCCAGTTTTTCGAAGAACAGCGCCAAATCCAGCGGCAGAAATCATAACAAATCCGATAAAGGACATCATACGCATTCCGCTCGTTAAAATAGCATCGGCTTCTTTAAGAGGGAGACTACCGCTAACTGATAAGACGATAATACCTGCTAAAGCACCGAAAATCATTGATTCTGTTGCTAATTGCACAGTTAATGTAGCGAGTATTGATAATAAACCAAAAGTAATGCTTCTTTTCGTATAGGGAACGATTTCATTCTGTGCAGCATGAATTTGTTCTGCTTCATATGTACGTGGTTTTCGGTATGTAATGAAAACTGCTACACATAATCCGATAATCATACCGATTGCTGGAATAGTCATCGCTTTTGGAATAAGTGCGACATCAAATGTAAGACCGCTTTGCGCAGCATTTGTTTGTAATACGTCATGATAAATTTTTCCGAATCCTGCTGGGACCCACATGTAAGGGGTAATTAATCCAAATGTAATAAGACATGTTACAAGCCTACGATCCACCCTCAGCTCATTTAATACTTTTAAAAGTGCTGGAATTAAGATTGGGATGAAGGCGATATGAACAGGGATAATATTTTGTGAGAAACAAGCCATTGTTAAAATGATAAATAATATAAGTATTTTAGAATAGACTTGTTTTTTCGTGTCTTGTTCGTTACCAATCCATTTTAAAGCTGATTGGATCATTGCATCAGGAAGTCCTGTTTTTGAAAGGGAAATAGCAAATCCACCGAGCATTGCGTAGCTTAATGCGATAGGAGCACTGTTCCCAAGACCGGCTGTAAAAGTACTAATTGTTTCTGAAATACCGAGTCCGCCGATAAGTCCGCCCGTTAAAGCTCCAACGATAATGGCGACAATGACTTGGACACGTAACAAACTAAGCAGTAGCATGACTGCTACTGCGATGAGTACAGCGTTCATAATAAATGTAATCTCCCTAATTTTTATTCTGTTAAGGCAAGCAAATGTTTGCAGTGACATATACTTGCGACATATCATTATAAAATGTTTTCTATGAAATGTAAAAGAGCCTTTCGTTATGTATGTTGAAAAGATAATTCTTGTTTAATTGATTGTAAAGATTTGGCGAATAGTTCAGGCTCTTCTAAATCTGGAGAATGTGCCGAGTTTGGAAACCAAACCATCTTTTTAATAGGAGCTTGAATGATATCGCAATATTGTTGAACGAGTGCATAAGGAGTTTGATAATCATAGCGACCAGAACAAAAATAAACAGGAACAGATAAACTTGAAATAGACGAAAAGAAATCGATTGTTAGCATCTCTTCCCATAAAACTCCAGATTTCAAATTTCCTGCGAGAAATTTGAACCAGTCTAATAGCGTATATTCAGGAGAAAAGAAACCTTTTCGTATGAAAGAAAAGGAAGATCCGTTTTGTATTGCTCCGCCAAATGTACCAAGCCACTTTCTTTGAATAATGAGACGTCTCGTATCTAAAAAGGGTGGTTTCCCTAATTTTAAAAGAGAAGCTAATGCCTTTTTATGGTCATGTTTTTTTGCAGAGCTAATTAAATGTCGGTATAGTAATTCTTCGTTTTGCTTCATATGTACGATTTGACCGATGCCGATGTATGCTTCTATATATTTGGGATATTGACTAGCGATTTGCAGTCCGATAATACTCCCCCAGGAATGCCCAGCGAGAAACAATTTCTGTTTTTTAAAGCGTCTAAGAAGATAGTGGATGACTTCTTTTGCATCTGAAATAAATTGATCAATCGTAAAATTTGTTTGGATATCTCGCCATAAAAAGGATTTACCTGCCCCGCGTTGATCCCAATTAATAACGATAAAGTGCTTTTCTAACTCTTTTTGAAAATGGCGAATAAAGCCGATTTGTGCCATACCAGGACCGCCGTGACAGCATAATAAAATAGGCTGTTCCATGTTTTGGCCGCGTATAAGGAGAGATTGTTTCCGGTCATTAATCATAACGCTTTCTATCGTAGCGATACTGTTAGGGATTAATTGCTTCTTTTCGTTATAAAACCGAGGGGTATGGCTACGAAAAAGCATATGTAAACCTCCTTTTCTTAAATGGTATGAATCGCACAGGCTCTTTCTTTTGCATATACTACTAGAAAATCATTGTATCATAACATACTGGTTTGATTTCAAGTTTAGGCGATTAAGAGAGGAGGGAGAATGTGACGATTGGAGAAATTATTGATTCTTTAAATAGACGCGAATCGATCGCTATTATAGCGAAACGGCTTGAAATGAGCCCGTATACATTATCAAAGAAGTTAAGGGTGATTGG
This sequence comes from Bacillus sp. NPDC057893, assembly GCF_042796455.1. Taxonomy (NCBI): domain Bacteria; kingdom Bacillati; phylum Bacillota; class Bacilli; order Caryophanales; family Bacillaceae; genus Bacillus; species Bacillus sp. NPDC057893. The sequence continues at coordinate 731,225 of NZ_JBHVNG010000001.1, forward strand.
ATATGAATATGATGGAGAGCAGAAAAAACGTATCTTTATAGGTGATGGTGAAGAGCCACGTCATTTGCAAATCCAAGAAGCTACTGCCCTTCAATATGCAAAAACAGACTATCAATTACTAATTTATGAACAATTACAAAGCATTTATGAATTACTAAGAAAAAGAGAAGAAATAAGTGTTCAAATTATAAGTAAGAGCACAGAGAAAAAGAAACGAACCTTTTCAATTAATATAGAAGTATTAGCAAGACTAGATGTTATATCGGAAGCGAAAGGGATTCAAAAGTCTAAAATTGTAGAAGAAGCACTACATGAATTTTTGCAACGGTATGATGTTAATCATGAAACGTATCCAGAGAAATAAAAGAAAGGATACTATGTTCCATATAAGAGCGTGTATCCTTTCTTTCATTTCATTCTTTGTTTTGTTTCGAAAAGTAATATAGGAACCAAACGGGATGATTTTGTTCATCATCAGCTATGCGCCGAAATGTTTCTTTCACTTGTTGATTTGTCGCTTCGTCTGCAATTTCTAAGTGAAAATCAACTGTTCGTTGCTCATCTTGCCGAATTTCAAGGATTTGATTTCGTTCATTTATGTCTGGAGCTAAATTAGCTAATCAGCATAACAATGAATGGCGCTATATTCTTCGTTAATGGCTTTCTCAATACTACGAATGAGTTTGTCGTTTTGTCGATATAATGTATCGTCATTGTTTGGATAGAAATACATACAAACCCTCCTATTATAGTTTTCTATATACTACGAGGAAACAAGGGCTATGTGCTTATCCTTTACTGCACTAGAAGAATGACAATACGTATGACTCTAAAAGAAGAAGCTCCTTGCATATAAAAGGAGCTTCTTCTTTCGAGTGTCACGTACTAGTTTGAATAGTATTTAGTTGATTTTTTGAATACGTCCATCAATAATTGGCTGAATTGGTTCTTTCACTTGTTTTACATAATCGACTAATGCTTCAAAATCGTTTGGACCAGTTTCAGCATTTTTTCCATTTTTAAAGGATACGAATCCATCACCACCAGAAGCTAAGAAAGCATTTGCAACTACGCTATACGTTTTAGATGGAGATAATTCTTCTCCATTTGTTAAGCGTATATTCGTAACCTTTTCACCGTTTGGTTTGCTTGCATCCCAAGTATATTGAATACCTGAAATTTGCAGCATTCTCGTTGTTCCTTTTTGCCATTGTTGATTTAAAATATCACGAATATCTTGACCTGTTAAATCTACTTTAATCAACTGATTTCCAAAAGGTTGAATGCCGTACAATTCGCCCCATGTAATATCGCCAGCGTCTAAGTCATTACGAATGCCGCCAGGATTCATAAGTGCGATTTGAGTTTGCATCGTTTGGCGCTGTGCATCGGCAACTAAATTTCCAAGTGTAGATTCACCAGCATCGTTTTGTTTACGGTCAATAGGTGCTGTAGATTTTCCGACTACTTCATTTACAAGAGGTGCGATTTTTTCTTTATATTGATCTAACTTTTGTTTTACTTGTTTATCAGGTTCGACACCTTCATGGTATGTTGTAACAACTTCAGCTTTTTTCTTCACAATATCTTTTGTTTTTCTATCAATCGTTACATCTACATCAGAGAAAGCCATCCCGTAAGAGTTCGCTTGTACGATAAGCTTATTATTAACAGTACCATTTACATACGTATGACTATGTCCACCGAAAATAACATCAACTTCTGGATCCGTTTCATTTGCAATTCGAGTAAGGTCTCCATTTGTTACGCCAGACTCATCGGTAGTTCCGCCAACATGGGCGAGAACGACGATGGATTTAACGCCGAGACGTTTTAATTGTTGCGTTGATTTATTAATTGCTTCAACTTCGTCAGTGATTTGTACATTTTTAAGCATAGTAGGCATAACGACATTTGGTGTATCAGTTGTAACGACACCAATGAACCCTACAGGAACACCATCTACCATTTTTACAGTAAATGGTGGTAAAAATAAGCGACCAGTTGATTTGTTATAGAAGTTTGCAGCGACATAAGGGAAGTTTGCTCCCTTGAATTTCCCTGTTTTTTCATGGTAACCACCGTAAATGAGTCGTTGCATTTCGTCTATGCCTTCATCAAATTCATGGTTTCCGATTGTACCAACATCAAACTTTAAGTCATTTAAAAATTCAATCGTTGGTTCGTCTTGTAACAATGCTGAAACTGGTGGACTAGCTCCGACAATATCGCCAGCATGTACGAGAAGTGTATTAGGGTTTTGTTTTTTACGTTCTTTTAAATAAGTGGCTAAGTAATCAGCGCCACCAGCTTCTTTGTTATTAATTTTTTTAACAGTATCTAGTTGACCATGGAAATCATTAATGCCGAGCATTTGTACGTCTATGTAACGGTTTTGTTCAGCTGGAGTCTGGGATGGGGGAGCGGCGAATACGCTCGAAAAAGTAATGGTGCTTAAAACAGCGACAGCGGGAATGATTTTTTTCCACATAATTCATTTCTCCTTTTTTTATAATCTGACATCATACGACATAATTTTAATAGATTCATAGGATTATATCTATATAAAAATTTAGTTTTTTCGAAAAATTAACATATTTACAAAAGATGAATAATAGAGTATGGAACCTTTTTTATTGTTGATTTCATCATGTATCCTCTATAATGGAGAAAAAAGTAAAAGGTGAGTAGTATGAAGAAAAAGAAGCAAAGACAAACACAAAGACACTCTCAAATGAATCAACCAGAGAAAGAATCACTTACACTAGGTGATCAATTGAACGATTCGTTAATGCAACAATTAAAGAATAAGAAAAAAGAGTTGCAAGTGAGAGAAGAGAAAAAAGAGGCAGCAGAACAAGAAAGAAAGCGTAAAGAACAAAAAGAACGTGAAAAGAATAAATCATTTGAAGAACTGTTAAGTGAAAGTAGCCTTACTTGGAAAGACTTTAAATAATAAAAAATGATCAGTGAAATGCCACTGATCATTTTTTTGACGAGTTTGTAAGAAAAGGGGAGTTAGAATGAGGAAAATTGTAGTCGTTTCGTACGAAAATCATTGGAGTGAGAAATTTCAAATGGAGGCCGAAAGATTAAAATCGGCGATGCCAGAAACGGTAAAAATCCATCATATTGGAAGTACGTCAGTGCCAGGACTAGCAGCTAAACCTATTATTGATATGATTATGGAAGTAGAAAGTATCGACAGAGTAGATCATTGGAATGAACGATTTAAAGAGCTTGGTTACATCGTGAAAGGGGAAAATGGTATTTCAGGTCGTCGTTTTTTTATTCATGGAACTGAGGAGAAACGCTCGTATCATTTGCACGTATTTGAAAAAGGGAATCCTGAGATTACAAGGCATTTATCGTTTCGTGATTACATGATGGCTCATTGTGAAGAAGCAGAGGCGTATGCAACTTTAAAGAAAGAACTAGCGGAAAAATATACATATGATGGCACGATGTATACGGAAGGAAAAAATGAGTTTGTACGTAATGTAGATGAAAAGGCGAAAGAATGGATAGAAAATAACGTGAATGGCTGAGTTCACGTTGTTTTTTTAAATGTGTATAAAAGTATTATGTAAACTGTACGTATGTTTTGACTTTTTGGATGAATCTTGTTGAAATAAAGTGGTGGTTTATAAAAAATGTAACATTGAAAGGGAGAACGAGTGTGCATATTCCAACAACTACACTTCATAATGGTGTGAAAATGCCGATGATTGGTCTAGGCGTTTATAAAGCGAAAGAAGGCAACGAAGTTAAACAAGCAGTAAAAACAGCATTAGAATTTGGATACCGTTCGATTGATACAGCAACTGTATATGAAAATGAAAGCGGTGTCGGAGAAGCGGTTCGTGAATCTGGAATCTCGCGAGAAGACTTGTTTATTACAACAAAAGTTTGGAATGACGATCAAGGGTACGAGGAGACGCTCGAGGCGTTTGAAAAAAGTTTAAAGAAATTACAAATGGACTATGTAGATTTATATTTAATCCATTGGCCGATAAGAGGGAAGTATGTTGATACGTACCGTGCTCTAGAAAAGCTATATGAAGAAGGTAAAGTGCGTGCCATTGGTGTTTCTAATTTTCATAAACATCATTTAGAACTGTTATTACCAAATTGCAAAGTGAAGCCGATGGTAAACCAAGTTGAACTTCATCCAATGCTAGCGCAATTTGAATTGCGTGATTTCTGTCAAGGTGAGCAAATTCAAATGGAAGCATGGAGTCCTTTAATGAGAGGCGGAGAAGTATTCCAGCATCCAATTATTCAGGCTATTTCTAAAAAATATGAAAAGTCACCTGCACAAGTTATATTAAGGTGGGATATTCAAAGTGGAATTGTGACTATTCCTAAATCTGTTACGCCATCTCGTATTAAAGAGAACTTTACTATTTTTGATTTCTCATTAACTGAAGAAGAGATGGATCAAATTAATACGTTAAATCGTAATTTACATGTAGGAACGAATCCTGATAAATATGATACGTTATAAAAAGACGCTACCAGTATGGTAGCGCCTTTTTAACGATGTAAAGCATATGTATCAAATTTAACAATTTGCTGAAGTTGTGTATACTCTTCTTTTGTTAAAGACATTTGTTCCCCAGCATGTACATTTGCTTGCAACTGTTGAATAGAGCTTGCACCAGGTATAACAGATGCAACAGCTTCATTATGTAAGCAGTATTGAATGGCTGATCCAGTTAAAGATCTTTCTCCTATAATTTCTTTTACACTCGCGAGTGTTGTATTTAATTCATCATAAGAATAGGAGAGGTAATCTTTTTCCTTTACTCTTTCTATCTTGCTTGCATTGTTGTTAGTTAAAATGCCTTTCGCAAGTGGTCCGCGTGCGATGACACTAATTTGATATTCATTAAGCAGTGGGAACCATTCTTCAGGACGACGATTTAAAAGGCTGTACTCCATTAATACACTAACGATATTTGAACGTTTTGCATACTCACGAATGACATTTGGACGTATAGAAGAGATACCATAATGACGAATAATACCTTCTTTCTTCAATTCTTCAAAGGCTTCAATTGTTTCATCTATAGGATCTTCAGTCGTCCCGCCATGCAGTTGATATAAATCAATATAATCTGTTTGAAGTCTACGTAAACTCTCTTTTACTTCGGCTTTTATATAAGTTTTAGAAGGATCCCAAGACCAGCCGTTTTTTTCTTCTGTCCATCGATTTCCAACCTTTGTTGTAAGAACAATTTGGTCGCGTTTTCCTTTCAGAGCTTTTCCAACAAATTCTTCATTTAATCCATAGTCGTATAAGTCCGCTGTATCAAAAAAGTTAATTCCTAAATCGATTGCCTCATCGATAATACGCATAGCTTCAGCCTCAGATGTACCGAGAGACATACAGCCGAATCCAATTTCCGTAACATATAAATCTGAGTTTCCTAATTGACGTTTTTTCATAGGTCAACCTCCTTATCTTTATTGTACGAAAGGGGAAGGAGGTTGACAAACGTTTACTTTGTATTTGCTGTAATCCACTCTTGTACAGTTGTATACTCTTTTCCATATTGTTTTAGCTTATGACGAATTTGCCATGCTTTGCCGACTAAAGTGACGCGATTTGGTAAAATGTAAACTTTCATTTCTATCACGCTCCTTTCAATGTGGTAAAATGTATGAAGAACGATTAGGAAATAGAACAGGGAGATGAAGTAGTATGAGTAATCTTGCAGAAAGAACAGTAAAAACTGAACCGATTTTTGATGGTAGAGTTATAAAAGTTCGTGTTGATGATGTAGTATTACCAAATGGAGAAATGAGTAAACGTGAAATCGTAAATCACCCTGGGGCAGTTGCTATTATTGCTATTACTGATGAGGGGAAAATTGTACTCGTTGAGCAGTATCGTAAAGCTCTCGAAAAGGCAATTGTGGAAATTCCTGCTGGGAAGTTAGAACCTGGGGAAAAGCCAGAGGTAACAGCAGTTCGTGAATTAGAAGAAGAAACAGGATATGTATGTGAAAATATGGAGCTTATTACATCTTTCTATACATCACCTGGTTTTGCAGATGAGATTTTATATGTGTATAAAGCGACAGGATTAAAACAAAAAGAAAATAAAGCAGCTTTAGATGAAGATGAATTTGTGGAATTAATGGAAGTGTCATTAGAAGAAGCGATTGATCTTATGAAAGACCTTCGCATACATGATGCTAAGACGATGTTTGCAGTACAATATTTACAATTACAAAAATAAACACTCGCCTAAGGCGAGTGTTTTTAGTTGATTTTTGCATATACACGTGCATCGCGTAAGCTGCCATCGGGTGCTAGGAAATCATTTTCCATTGTACCTTCTAAAATAAATTCTAGACGCTCTGCTAAGTTACATGCGTTTATATTTGTTGCATCAGTACGAATTTCAATTCTTCTAGCACCTAGTTTATCAAATGCAAATTGAATCGCACCTTTAATGGCTTCTGTCATATAGCCTTGCTTTGTATAAGCGCTATGTAGCCAGAAGTGAAGTGAAAACTTTGGAATATCCCAGTTTTCAGGCTTGAGAGTAATAGCTCCGATGAATGTACCAGATACTTTATCGTATAAGTGGAAATCAAGTGTTTCACGAAGTAAAAACTGTCCGTGAGCTTCACGAACAATTTCTTCAGCACGTTCTTCTGTTTCAGCTGTAATTGGCATCCATGGTAATAAGTCTTCTAGAGAAGCTTGGATTGCTTCATATACTTCTGTGCCATCACCTGGAAACGGCTTACGTACTTGCAAGCGCTCAGTTTGAAATAATGTTGGAAAATCTAATAATAATGGTTTCAAGAGAAATCCCTCCTATTCTCTACTTTTTAGTTTAGCAAAGTAGAGCGGAATTTCAATGTTAATTCGTCATACTTTTTTTCTTTCTTTCATACATTTTTAGTAAGAGTGTGAACGGAGGGAAGGAAAATGTGGCGAAAAACGTGGCAAGACCGTGTAATGTCTCACATACAGGAAAATTCTTCACTATATATATTTAATGCGGTTTTATTACTGATGGGAGTAATATTTGGAGCGATTCTTGTGAATAGTTTACAAATAAACCAAAAGCAAGATTTATCATTTTATTTACAGCGTTTTTTTGGACAAGTTTCTAAAGGAGAATTTGCTGTCGCGGGCGAAATGTTTCGAGAAAGTTACTTTTCGCAATTAAAATATATCGGCTTTATTTGGATTTTGGGGATTTCAATTATTGGGTTACCACTCATTTTTATCTTACTATTTTTAAAAGGGGTAGTTGTTGGATTTACAGTAGGTTTTTTAGTAAGTCAGCACGGATGGAATGGGCTATTATTAGCATTTGTATCTGTATTGCCACAAAATTTAATTATAATTCCTGTATTTCTCGTAATGACAACAATTGCTGCAAGCTTTTCCTTGAGAATGATTAGGCACCAATTTATCCGGAAAATAACTGAGCCACTATTGCCGTTATTAATTCGCTATACATGCTTTTTTCTCGTGATTGGAGCGGTATTAGCTATTGCTTCCAGTGTCGAAGCGTATGCATCACCAGTTTTAATGAAAGAAGTTGTGGAGGCTATTAACAAACAATAAATACTTTATGAGAATAATTATCAATTTGTTTTTATTGTTTTTCTTTTGACAGGAGCCCTTCTTCTGATATAATGGTGTAAGAGTGGCGAGGAGGGAGTAGTACCGAATGGAAGAAAGAATTGAACGAATTAAGAAGCAATTACATGCAGCGAGCTATAAATTGACACCACAACGTGAAGCAACAGTTCGTGTGCTGCTAGAAAATGAAGAAGATCATTTAAGCGCAGAAGATGTATACCTCCTTGTAAAAGAAAAGTCGCCAGAGATCGGATTAGCAACCGTTTATCGAACTTTAGAGTTATTGTCTGAGTTGAAAGTTGTCGATAAGATTAACTTTGGAGACGGTGTTTCGCGTTATGACTTACGCCAAGAAGGTGCACAGCGTTTCCATCATCATTTAATCTGTACACAATGCGGTGCTGTACAAGAAATACAAGAAGATTTACTTGGTGAAGTGGAGAATAAAGTGGAACGAGACTGGAGCTTTAAGGTGAAAGATCATCGTTTAACATTCCATGGGATTTGTAAAAATTGTCAAGAAAATGAAACGGATGAAAAATAACCTTTTCCTATTTAACTAGGAAGAGGTTTTTTATTTGAATAAGGTATAAATTGGTGAAAGCTTGGCATATGTTGTAATAACTTATATTTTGGAGGAATTTACAATGCGCCGAGCTTTAAAATTAACTTTTGATGGGATGAAAGTATTTTTATTATTTACAAGTTGTACGATTTTGTTTTATTTCGCTATACTATGGATAAATGAAGAATATGAAAGTTACCATCGTTATGAAAAGCCAAAAGAAGAGACTGTAGAAAAAGTATCAGGGAATGAGGAGCCGGAAAAGGATGCTTTCGTAAATAGAATGATGTTTTTCTATGAAAATGGGGAGTAGTGTAGATTGGAAGATCAATTAAAAGATTTTATTCATTATATGATTGTTGAAAAAGGTTTAGCGAAAAATACAGTTGTATCTTATGAACGCGATTTGAAAAGCTATGTGAAGTATTTGCAAAATGTAGAACAAACGAAGACGTTTCATGAAGTGACACGCTTGCATATTGTTAACTTTTTGCAGTATTTAAAAGAAAACGGAAAATCTTCAAAAACATTGGCGCGTCATATTGCATCGATTCGTTCGTTTCATCAATTTTTACTTCGGGAACGAGCAGTGGAGCATGACCCATCGGTACATATTGAAACGCCGCAAGGGGAACGGAAATTACCAAAAGTATTATCAATCGACGAAGTGGAAGCATTGCTTCAAACACCGAAAACGGTAAGTGCTTTTGGGATTCGTGATAAGGCAATGTTAGAGTTGTTGTATGCAACAGGACTTCGTGTTTCAGAATTAATTTCATTAAATTTAGAAGATGTACACTTAACGATGGGGTTTGTTCGCTGCATTGGGAAAGGGAATAAAGAAAGAATTATTCCATTAGGAAGCTTAGCGACAGAAGCGATTCAAAAGTATATTGAAAAAGGAAGAAGAGAATTGATGGGTAAAAAAGCAGTAGATGCACTCTTTTTAAACCATCATGGTAATCGATTATCGAGACAAGGATTTTGGAAAATTTTAAAACGATTAGCGAAAGAAGCAAATATTGAAAAAGAGCTAACACCGCATACGTTGCGTCACTCTTTTGCTACGCATTTATTAGAGAACGGGGCAGATTTGCGTGCTGTACAAGAGATGCTTGGACATGCAGATATTTCGACGACACAAATTTATACGCACGTTTCAAAAACTAGATTAAAAGATGTATATAAACAGTTTCACCCGAGAGCATAGTCACTATGCTCTTTTTTCATAGATTAAGAAGAGTGAACCATTTCACAGAAACTTCACAAACATTTCGTACATTGTTTTCAGCAGAAGACTAGAATATTACAATGTATTTCCTCTATACTAAGGAAAGTATGAAGGAGGAAATGAAGATGAAAAAACTTATTATTACATTATTTATCGCGATGCTAGCACTGGCTGGCTGTAATACAAACAAAGAAGAACCGAAAAAAGAAAAGAAACTTGAAGCTATAAAAGTAGCAGTTCAAACGAATCCGAAAGAAATTAAACCTGGTGAAAAAACAGAAGTACAAGCACTTGTTACACAAGGAAAAGAAAAAGTAACGGATGCTGATGACGTAAAGTTTGAGATTTGGAAAGATGGCGATGAGAAACACGAGATGTTAGATGGTAAGCATAAAGGCAAAGGTGTTTATGCAGTAGAGAAAACATTTGAAACTGATGGAGTATATCATATTATTCCTCATACAAATGCACGTGATATGCACGTTATGAAAGAACACAAATTTGCTGTAGGGAATGCGAAAGTAGAAGATGCGAAAAAAGAAAGTGGTGATCATAGTGCAGGACACGGTGATCATAAAAGTGACACAATGATTCATCTTATGGCCGGTGACATAAAAGCAAATGCTGAATCAACAATGAAAGTCCATTTAAAGCAAAAAGAAGAAGCGTTAACTGGTGCTGAAGTGCAACTTGAGATTTGGAAAGATGGTGTTGAAAAACACGAATTTATTCCGGCGAAAGAAGGGAATAAAGGAGAGTATGAAAGTAAACATACTTTCAAAGAGAACGGTGCTTACAAAGTGAAAGTGCATGTAAGAAAAGGCGAACTGCATGAACATAAAGAAGAAACAGTAGAAGTAAAATAAAAAGCAGCTCTTTAGAGCTGCTTTTTATTTTTATATTAGGAAATATGTTATGAAATGATTAGCACTTCTTTGCAGAATGGATTACAATAGAAGGGTAAAGAAAATGAGGAATTCTACGAAAAGGTATTAAAAAGAAAGCGTAAACATGTTATGATATCAATATCAGATGTCTGACATCTGACTTAGAAAAAACTAGAAATTTTTTTGATTCGTTTGAAAGTAAAACGAAAAAGTTAGAGAATGATTTAAAGCAGTACTGTTTAATAATGAGGACGAAAGGTAATTCCCATTGATAACAGTTTCACTTTATAGCGTTTTGAACATACTACAAGAAGTAGAACTGAACATATAGGAGGTTGCAGTTATGAATAAATATAAACGTATTTTCCTAGTCGTAATGGACTCTGTGGGAATCGGTGAAGCACCAGATGCTGAGCAGTTTGGTGATTTAGGTTCTGATACAATTGGTCATATCGCTGAACATATGAATGGATTACACATGCCAAACATGGTGAAATTAGGCCTTGGCAATATTCGTGAAATGAAAGGAATCTCTAAAGTAGAGAAACCGCTTGGATATTATACAAAAATGCAAGAGAAATCTACAGGTAAAGATACAATGACAGGTCACTGGGAAATCATGGGCCTTTACATTGATACACCATTCCAAGTGTTCCCTGAAGGATTCCCGAAAGAATTACTTGATGAATTAGAAGAAAAGACAGGTCGTAAAATTATCGGTAATAAACCAGCCTCTGGAACTGAGGTACTTGTTGAGCTTGGTCAAGAACAAATGGAAACAGGTTCTTTAATTGTTTACACTTCTGCTGATAGTGTATTACAGATCGCAGCTCATGAAGAAGTAGTACCACTTGAAGAGCTATATAAAATTTGTAAAATCGCACGTGAATTAACATTAGATGAGAAGTACATGGTAGGACGTGTTATCGCTCGTCCGTTCGTTGGAGAGCCAGGAAACTTCACACGTACACCAAATCGTCATGACTATGCACTAAAACCATTTGGTCGCACAGTAATGAATGAACTAAAAGATAGCGATTATGATGTAATTGCTATTGGTAAAATTGCTGATATTTATGATGGCGAAGGGGTAACTGAATCACTTCGTACGAAATCAAATATGGATGGAATGGACAAGCTTGTAGATACATTAAATATGGACTTTACAGGTATTAGCTTCTTAAACTTAGTTGATTTTGATGCATTATTTGGTCATCGCCGTGACCCACAAGGGTACGGAGAAGCATTGCAAGAATATGACGCACGTCTTCCAGAAGTATTCGAAAAACTAAAAGAAGATGATCTATTATTAATTACAGCAGACCACGGTAATGATCCAGTTCACTACGGTACTGATCATACACGTGAATATGTACCGCTATTAGCATATAGTCCAAGCATGAAAGAAGGCGGACAAGAGTTATCACTTCGTCAAACATTTGCTGATATTGGTGCAACTGTAGCAGAAAACTTTAATGTTAAAATGCCAGAACATGGAACAAGCTTCTTAAACGAGCTAAAGAAATAGGGGGATAAACAGATGAATCGTGAACTAATTACAAAATCAGCTTCATACTTAAAAGAGAAATTTCAAGAGACACCACAAGTAGGACTAATCCTTGGATCTGGACTAGGTGTATTAGCAGATGAAATCGAGAATGCAGTAACAGTACCATACAGTGAAATCCCTGAATTCCCAGTTTCAACTGTAGAAGGACATGCAGGTCAACTTGTATTCGGTACACTTCAAGGTGTAACAGTAGTAGCTATGCAAGGACGTTTCCATTTCTACGAAGGATACGATATGCAAAAAGTAACATTCCCAGTTCGTGTTATGAAAGAACTAGGTGTAGAAACAGTTGTTGTAACGAACGCAGCTGGTGGTGTAAATACATCATTTGAACCAGGCGATCTTATGTTAATTTCAGACCACATTAACTTCATGGGTACGAACCCATTAATCGGACCAAATGATTCTGACATGGGTGTACGTTTCCCTGATATGTCTACATCATATACGCCAGAACTTCGCGAAATGGCGAAACAAGTTGCAGCAGATTTAAATATTAAAGTACAAGAAGGTGTATATGTTGGAATGACAGGTCCTGTATATGAAACACCTGCTGAAATTCGTATGCTTCGTACACTTGGCGGAGATGCAGTTGGTATGTCAACTGTACCTGAAGTGATTGTAGCGCGTCATGCGGGTATGAAAGTACTTGGTATTTCTTGTATTTCAAATATGGCAGCTGGTATTTTAGATCAACCACTTCACCACGATGAAGTGATTGAAACGACAGAACGTGTTAAAGCTAACTTCTTAGCATTAGTAAAAGCAATTGTAAAACAAATGAAGGGGTGACCTCACAATGAGAATGGTGGACCTAATTGCAAAAAAACGTGATGGACATGCATTAACGACAGAAGAAATTAGCTTTATCGTTGAAGGATACACGAATGGTAATATTCCAGATTATCAAATGAGTTCACTTGCAATGGCAATTTTCTTCCAAGATATGAATGAACAAGAACGTGCTGATTTAACGATGGCAATGGTAAACAGCGGCGATACAATTGATTTATCAGCAATTGAAGGGGTAAAAGTAGATAAGCATTCAACAGGTGGTGTTGGTGATACAACGACACTTGTATTAGGTCCATTAGTAGCTGCTTTAGATGTACCAGTTGCGAAAATGTCTGGACGTGGTCTAGGACATACGGGTGGTACAATCGATAAATTAGAAGCAGTACCAGGATTCCATGTTGAAATTGAAAATAATGAATTCATGCGTCTTGTAAATGAAAATAAAATTGCTGTTATCGGTCAAAGTGGAAACTTAACACCTGCTGATAAAAAGTTATATGCACTTCGTGATGTAACGGCAACAGTAAATTCAATTCCTCTTATTGCTAGCTCGATTATGAGTAAAAAAATTGCTGCTGGTGCAGATGCAATTGTTCTTGATGTAAAAACTGGAGCAGGAGCATTTATGAAAACAGACGAAGATGCAAAACGTTTAGCAGAAGCAATGGTACGCATCGGTAATAACGTTGGTCGTAATACGATGGCAGTTATTTCTGATATGAGCCAGCCGCTTGGTGAGGCAATCGGTAACGCATTAGAAGTACAAGAAGCAATTGATACATTACAAGGTAAAGGACCAAAAGATTTAGAAGAGTTATGTTTAACGCTTGGAAGTCAAATGGTATACCTTGCTGGACAAGCTTCATCTTTAGAAGATGCTCGTGAAAAGTTAATTGAAGTAATGAACAACGGTAAAGCGCTAGAATCATTTAAAACGTTCTTATCAGCGCAAGGCGGCGATGCATCTGTTGTTGATGATCCTTCTAAATTGCCACAAGCACAATTTAAAATTGAAGTGGAAGCGAAAGAAGACGGTTACGTATCGGAAATCGTTGCAGATGAAATCGGAACAGCAGCAATGCTTTTAGGAGCAGGGCGTGCAACGAAAGAGTCTGAAATTGATTTAGCAGTTGGTCTAATGCTTCGCAAAAAAGTAGGCGATAGCGTGAAAAAAGGTGACTCTCTTGTTACAATTTACGCAAACCGCGAAAATGTTGAAGACGTAAAAGCGAAAATTTATGAGAACATGAAAATCGCTAAAGACCACGTAGATGCACCGACTTTAGTACACGGAATTGTAACGAAGTAATAAAGTGAAACTTTAATCAGTGGGGGCTTCATCACCCACTGATTATTAGCTTTCACCAATCGGGCTTTTACGGGCAGTTGATCCCACACATAACTTCTTTGCTTTCGCTGAATTTTGAGGTAGGGGTCTTACTGCCCGCAAATAGCGGGATAAAAAAAGCTGAGGAGATTTCTCCTTGGCTTTTTTTACTATTTTTTGTTTATAATAGTAATGGGTGAAATTATGATTAGAATTTGTGCAATAACGAAAAAAAATGAAGTTTTATATGATGTCTCGTTAGAAGAAACGAGACAAGAAAACATTGTATGGTATTGGCTTGATTTATATAAGCCGACGAAAGAAGAGTATACATATATTTTACAAGATCACTTCAAGTTCCATCCCCTTGCAATTGAAGATTGTGTAGAATATGTACAGAGGCCAAAAGTAGATTTTTATGATGGGTATAACTTTTTAGTTCTTCATGCATTCGGAGAAGATGGATTAGAACCGCATGAAATCGATTTATTTGTTAGTGATCGATATATAGTCTCTTTCCATTTCTCTCATAATAATGCGATTGAAAGAGTATGGAAAACGCTCGGTGAAAAGAAACGTATTAAGAAGAGTCCTTTACATGTAGCACATACAATTGTTGACCAAATTGTAGATGATTATTTCGCACCTGTTTATTACATCGAAGACCATTTAAATGCAATTGATGATAATTTAACGGGTGAGACAGCAGGAAGCGTGCTAGAAGAAGTATTTGATATTCGTGCGGATTTATCTAAGCTAAGGCGTACGATTATTCCGATGCGTGATTTATTGTATCGTATATTAAATTCAACACGTTTTTACGGTATAAGCGATCATGAAATTTATTTTAAAGATATACATGATCATTTGCTTAAACTGACAGAGATGATTGAAGCAAGCCGTGAATTAACAGCAGATATTCGAGATAGTTACTTTTCGTTGAATTCCCACCATATGAACAACATTATGAAAACATTAACGGTTTTCTCAACTATTTTCATGCCGTTAACATTTATTGCAGGGGTATACGGCATGAACTTCGCACATATGCCAGAGCTTGGCGGGAAGTATAGTTATTTTATTTGCTTAATTTTAATGGCGTTAATTGGCGGCGGAATGATGGCTTGGTTTTATAAAAAAGGTTGGTTTAAGTAAAAAAACACCGAGGGAAATCCTCGGTGTTTTTTTCTTAGCCAATAGCGTGTAATACGAACATGGCTAAGAATAAGCATGTAATGATATACATGGACGGTGCGACTTCTTTACGCTTTCCAAGAGCAACTTTCAAGATAGGATAAGCAATAAATCCGAACGCAATGCCATCAGCGATACTATATGTGAGCGGGATCATAACGATAATTAAAAACGCTGGAAATCCTTCTGAAAAGTCGTTCAGAGGAATTTGTTGAATGCTTGTAATCATCAGCCCGCCAATAATAATTAAGATTGGTGCAATGGCACTATCAGGAATTATTTTGACAAACGGAAGCGCAAACAGTGATGCGAAGAATAACAACCCTGTAATGATAGACGTCAGACCTGTTTTTCCGCCTGCAGTAATACCTGCGGCACTCTCTACTGTTGAAACGGTAGGGCTTGTGCCAAATAGACCACATGTCATTGCTGAAATTGCATTTGCTTGGTAAGCACGTGGGAATTTACGGTCATCTTCTAATAAACCGTGCAGTAGTCCCATGTTCTCAAAAATAAGCACCATGCTTAAGGAGAATGTTGCAATCCAAAATGGCAAGGAAGAAAGTTTCCCAAATGACATAGCTCCAAACACATCGCCATAATTAGCGAATGAAAACGAACTATTTCCCAGTTGACTCGTATCAACAAGACCAAACAGCCATGCAATACCAGTGCCAATTGCAATCGTCCATAAAAAGCTTCCACGTACGTTACGCACAAATAGCACAAGTGCGACAATAAGAGTAAGTAGTGTGGCAAGAACGACAGGACTACTTAATTTCCCCATTGCAACAGCAGTATTAGGATGCGAAACGACTAAACCACCTTTTTGCAAGCCGATGAAAGCTAAAAACAACCCGATACCGACAGTGATCGCTTCCTTTAATGACTTTGGAATCGATACCGAAAGCACGCGAGCAATCGGTGTAAAAGCAGCAATTGAAAAAATAATACCGGCAATAAAAACAGCTGCCAATGCTTCTTGCCAAGTTAAACCAAGCGTATGCACAGCAGTGTACGTAAAGAATGCATTTACACCCATACCAGGGACAAGAATAGCAGGTGCATTTGCCCAAAATGCCATAAGTAGACATCCGACAAATGAACTAAAAACAGTTGCCAAAATTCCTGCCTCAAGAGGAATGCCGGCATCTGATAAGATTGACGCATTTACAATCATAATATAAACAATTGTGAAAAATGACGTGACTCCAGCTAAAACTTCTTGTTTTGGTGATGTTTGGTGTAAGTCTAATTTAAATGTTCTTTCAAGTATTCCTTTCATGTTAAACCTTCTTTTTCATATCCCTCTCCCACCCGTGATATCTCTTATGTAAGAGCTCACCGTCCTTTATTATATCAGAACATCATGTTTTTACAACAACGAAAATGATAACGGTTACTTATGAATGAGTTTATTTATAAATACGTAAAAATTGCCCGGATAGATGAAATGATTTCTAGTTCTCCTGATTGAATGGGTGGAGCTGCTTGCGCATGCAAAGTAGCATATGATGCGATCTCCCGAGGTAATTGGACAGATTCTTCAACGAGTGAGAGGGGAACAGGATTAATATTTAAATTGTAGGTACTCGCAATTGTACGAGCTTTGTCTACTGCTTGTTGCAGAGCTTGAATGAGAGCTTGCTCATAATATTTATTTGGATGAGATATTCGAAAACGTAATCCTTTTGCTACGTTTGCACCATTCGTAACGGCTATATCATATACTTCCCCTGCTTTTTGCACATTTAAAACGGTAATTTCATACAAATGCTCCACACGGTAGCCTTGTAGTAATGCTTTATCATTTACATATTCGTATTGAGGAGTAATTGTATAAGAAATGGTTTCTATATCTTTATCGGCAATACCTAGCTGTTTGAGTGCATCAAGCAATTGTTTCGATTGCACTGCATTTTCTTCTTGCGCTTGTTTTACATTTTTACTATCTGTTCGAATGCCCAGTGTTAATATGACAACATTTGGTTTTGCCTTTATAATACCTTCTCCTTGTACAGTAATAGTAGCTTCTTTACCAGTATTTGTCGTACGGATATTATGTAAATACGGATTCATTCCACCTTGCATTTATGCTCACCATCCTTTTTTACATGTATATGTGTGAACAAAAAAGAAAATCGTATGAAAAAAGTTACATAAATGAGAATGTTGTGAGAAGAAAGCATATACAACATAGGTATTTATAGATTATAATATGTGTAAATATGATAAAAAAGGGACGAGGCTAGTGAACGAAAATAGAGAAACACTGATTTTAGATTTATCTGCATCATTTCGAAAGATGATACGTTTATTACAAAATGATATTAATACACGTTTTTCAGAGCATATGCCATATAATGAATTCTCTGTATTACGTGCGTTATTTTTAAAAAGTCCACAGATGGCTTCGCAAATTGCGAGTGAAGTAAACGTAACCTCCAGTCATATTACAGCTGTAACAGATCGTCTCGTGCGAAAAGGGTTTGTTGAAAGAAAACGTTCAAATTCGGACCGTCGTATCGTATACTTAGAAATTACTGAAAACGGACGAGAAGTAACTGAAAAGCTTGAAGCTGTGCGTAAAGAATATTATAAAGAGAAATTTAAAGGTTGGAGCGACCAAGAGATAGAAATGGTTTTAGAACTATTTGGCCGCGTATTATAATAAATGAGGATAGGAAGCGAGAGCTTTCCTATCCTTTTTCTTTTGAATAAAAATATTTTGAAACTCCGATACTTTAATTAAACAGATCGGAGGAAAGATTATGAAATATATTGCTGCACTTACCATTTTACTTGGAAGTTTCTTCTGCTTTCATACATTCATGTACGCCGATACCCCTATCCAAGTGGTGCAAAAAGAAGTGAAGTACATTGAAAACGATAATACTGTCCTGTATTCGAAATTATGGGTTCGTTCTATGCAAAACGCAGTATTATTTCATCATAGCGATAATATTCGTAATCAGGACACTCTGCGTAATGTAACAAGTTCATCGCTCGTTAAAGCGAAGCAATTACCATTTAAGAAAGCATCAATGTACATTCCAAGATTATCGCAATACGTATCAAAAGCAGGGAAAGAAAATATTCAAGTGTATTACATTGCGGTGCACTATAATGTAAAAAAAGAAAATGCATATCAACTAAATGGTATGAACTATTTTTTGCAAGTGTTTCTGAAAGAGCGCGGGGAATGGAAAATTACTGAAAGTGTAGTCGCACCGACAGAACAAATTGTGCAAAACGGTGATGGATTTGGGATGAAAGAAGAGATGGTATATGGGGATAGGAGAGAGAATGTGAAATAACCTCCTTTTGAAGGAGGTTATTTCGTATGAAGTAAAAATTTTTTATTTATCAAATAGTGAAGTATTATATAGCTAAATAGTCCTATTATTATGAACCCAGCGTAATAACTTAATAGCGGGTCATTTTTTTCACCTGTTATCCGGCCTCCTAATAAGGCAAAACATATTGTAGCACATGGTATAAATAAACCATGAAGTTTAGTGAATAATAATATTTTACCGTTATTTTCATTTGGAGTCCGATCATATAAAAATACTCCTAATGGTAAAAGAATGAGAATATAAAGAGATGGAGTTAAAATCTTCCAAATAGGTGCGAATTTATGGTGCTCCTTAACGGATTCTTTTAAATTATTAATGTCTACTTCCTTTACTTTTGGATTAAATGTATAAGATATATAAGTATTATTAGTAGGTGCAAAAACTTCAATGTTTTCTATATATGATGCATAATTCTCTTTCTTAAGGAAAAATTCAGTTGTAGATACACTTGTGTGAATCCAAGCAAAATGAAACAGTAACACGCTTATTCCAGATGGTAATATAATGAAAATTAAGCTTAATACACTATGCGAAATGACATTACCAGCAATTGTTCCGATAAAAATAGCTATTGTAAAAATCGCAATCCATGTAATGGTAACATAACATAATAATGTACCCATTGGCCCAAAAGATTGGTATTGGTTAAAAAGATTAATCTTTAGGATGAAATACATTAAGATGGCATTAAGACTCATTATGAATATAATTGCGATTGTCCCGAACAGCCACTTAGAAAGAAAAAGCTCTTTTCTCGTGAATGGCATTGCGAATAACAGATAGTCTGTTTGATTTTGTCTTTTCCAACTGATTAATGAACAGGCAAGTAATATGAAAATTGGAATGAAGGGGATGATAAGAGTATCCCCATTTAAACTATAGTTGAAATAGCCATCTTCGTTTGGTTGAACCTGTAAATCATTAAAGTAGCTAATAGGTAAAAACCAAAAACTACTACAAGCAAAGAGTAAAAGAATGTACTTACTTTGCTTGTAATGATGGAGCCATAAAGCTGTATGAAACATGTAATCCCTCCAGTAGCAAAATTACGATAATGTTGAATTTATTTAGTGTTCCAAGAGAACTTCCATTTTAATAGTTTTGATAGAAGAAAATAGCTAATTATGCTTGCGCCAAAAAATCCAATATAAAAATTAAGTAATGATTTGTCTCTCCCTAAGACTAAACCACCAACTATTCCTATAAAGAAAATAGCAAAGTACATAACTATTTTTTGTAACTTCGGATATAGTAAGAAGCTTCCATTTCGCTCATTGACTGAACGAGCATATAAATACAGACCGAGTGGTAATAAAATAATGATATGTGTAATAGGTGCAATCAATAATTTTGCTGTAGGAACATATGTAAAGTTTGGCTCATTATGACGTACTCCATCAGGATCGGTATAGGCACTATGTGGATCATAATCAAATCTAATACGAAAATCTTCTGCTGGACCAGAAATACGTATGTTTTCTAAGAAATGGTTCATATTATTACTGTTCTCATAAAAGTCTATATTTGAGTGAACAGCGATGACTCCTGAGACTAGAGATGGAAGTAACAATGGAAACATGAATATAGCTGCAGTGAGAAGGCCCTGCGAGATAATATTCCCTGTAATTGTTCCAATACATAATGCAAGTGTATAAATAGCGATTAATACAATTAACATGTATATAAAATAAGAATGAAATGGGGAAAACACTTGATATTTATTATGAAAAGTTATCTTTTTCATAATAGCAAATAGACCCCAGTTTATACTGACAACTGCTACAATGTTACAAATACCAAACAACCATTTCGTCATAAAAAAGTGTGAGCGTTTAAAAGGCAGAGACCAAAGAAAATCAATGGAGTTATTTTGTCTTTCCCATCCGATTAACGTACAAGCTAAAATGATAAGTGCAACACCTTGGAATATAACAGGATCCATTAGTGATAAACCAAACTGGTAGTAATATATATAGTTTTCTTCTTTTGGCATCGTTAGAAAGTGTTGTTGTCCAATAGCTGCCATATAGTATTTGTATGACAAATTGTAGAAGCTAACGAACCAAAATAACCAGACCATATATTTACTTTGTTGGTACGTCCGTAGCCATAATGCTTTTTGGAACATAGGATCTCTCCTTTAAAAGACTTTATAATTTGTAAGGCGCTTTAGTACGAAATAAGTGACGATTCCGGCGAAACACATACCGGTATACTGATTAAATAAGAAATTAAATAAAGGTAATTTATAGCTACCTAGTAATGCGAAATAGATCGTCGTTCCCCATATCCATATTCGTAAATGTTTTTTGGAAATAAATATTCTTTGACTATTTTCAATTGGTGACCGCTTGTATAAATATGAGCCAATTAGTAAATAGAAGATTGTATAAAAAATAGGAACTAGCATCGATTTAGCTGAATAATAACTATGGAACTCTGGACCTTTTAAAAGCGATGAATCGGGTGCGTCCTTATCTTTTTCCGGATTATAGTAGTAATTAATAGAAAAGTAATTTATCGGTGCAACGATATTTGCTTTTGCATTAATTTCCGAAAGACTTACATATAAGTGTCGGTCTTTCTTATATGTAATATCTAAAGAATTAATTGTAAAATTGTGTAGTAATGAAATAAAGGTAAGCCCCATTAGTAACCAAGGAATACAAAAAACGACTTGTGAAACGATACCTCCAGTAAAAGTACCGATACATAAAGCAGCTGTATATACCGCGACATATGAAACGATTGCATACAGAAAGTATCGATGAAATGGTCCAAATGATTGATAATCAAAATGAATTGTAGTTCTATAAATAAAATACATAAGAACCCAATTTATAAGAAATGAGCATACAATACAGAATGAACCGAAAGCCCATTTAGATAAGAAAACATCTTTTCGTTTAAAAGGCATTCCCATAAGTAAAGTAATAGATTGATTGCTACGCTCCCATCCTATTAATAGACACGCTAAAGAAATAATAAGAATAGTTAACCAAAGGCTATTATCATTTGACCAAAATGTGTAACTATAATCGAATGTTCCTTTTTCTTTCAAGTCATAATACTTAGCAAGTTGTAGTTGAGCTTCTCTATAGTATCTGAAAGATAAATAATAAAGTGTACTCAAGAAAAATAGTAACGCAGCATACTTCCCGCGCTTCCAATTCCACATCCACAATGCCTTATGAAACATACCCATCCTCCTCAAGTGTCGTAACGAAGACATCTTCAAGTGACATTGTTAATTCTTCAATGAGTATTGGTTGCTCTTTATAAAACTTCTCCAGTGTTGTAGCCACATTTCCTTCGATTAAAATCGTATATACTTTTCCCGTTTGGTTTAATATTTTAATATTGCTTAAGTTTTCTAGTTTTTGAGGTAGTGATCGTTCGTAAGCAACTTGTACTTTAGCAAATTGTGATTTTGCATCATCTAGTGATGTAATAGAATCTACTGTATGTCCTTTTAAAATAATGATTGTATCGGCAATTTTTTCAACTTCATCTAAATGGTGAGTGGAGATGAAAATTGTAATTTCTTTTTCTGCTACTTCTTCAACGAGAAATTGTAGAATCTGTCTTTTAACGATAGGATCAAGTCCGTTTGTCGGTTCATCTAAAATGATATATTCTGCTTTTGCAGCGAAAGCTAAAATGATCGCAAGCAGTGCTTTCATTCCTTTTGAGTAACTACGAATACGTTTGTTTGGTAAGTTGAAACGTTCTAACAGTTCATAGAAATATGATTCATCAAATGCTGTATAAACTGCTTTATAAAACTTCACAATTTCCTTTACTGTATATCCGTTCAGTATGTTAGTAGAATCCGGAACGTATACAACTTTTTGTTTAATTTCAGGATGCTTATGAACATCTGTATCCTCATATGTAACAGTTCCTTCATCCGGGTCTAAAATGCCGACCATCGTTCGTAATAAAGTTGTTTTCCCTGCGCCATTTCTTCCGAGCAATCCGACGATACTACCTTTTTGTAATGTGAAAGAAACATCGTCTAAAATCGTTTGGTTATCAATTGTTTTCTTCAAGTTTGTCACATTCAGCATCTGTATTTCCTCCAATCTCTTTATAGTATGAATCTATCCAATCGTGAATTTTATCTTTCGTAATCCCAAGATAAGAGGCTTCTAGTAATAATTGATGAAATTGCTTTTCAACCATAGCGATTTTCCTTTCGTCTAATGTTGGGGTAATCGATTGGGATACAAATGTTCCTTTTCCTCGTAATGTTTCAATAATTCCTTGGCGTTCTAATTCTTGATATGCTTTGCTAACTGTATTTGGATTTATGACGAGCAAAGAAGCGAGTTCGCGTACAGAAGGAAGCTTATCACTTGGAGCTAACATGTTTTTCAATACGAGTTCTTTTATATTTTGAACAATTTGTTCCCATATCGGAGTGTTGCTTCTTGGATCAAGTTGAATATGCAAGAGCAATGTCTCCTTCCTGGTGAGTATTAAGTGTACTACTACATGTAATACACTTAATACAATATCGACAATTACGTTATTTGTCAAATGAAATTAATAGAAAAATATGGTATTAAAAATGAGTAAATTGGGAAAAATAGGTTTGATATAGAATGGAGGGTTAGTCATGAAGCGAGTTTTTGGAATACTTGTTTGTTTCATGTTATTGCTTTCTGGTACTTCAGTTAGTTTTGCGCAATCTGAGAAAACGAAGCAGGAGAAAACAGAAGAAGCCACGCCGAAGTTAGCGGAACAAGCGTCGTCAGCGATCGTAATTGAGCAAGATACAGGTAAAGTTTTATTTGATAAAAATCCGAATGAAAAGTTACCACCTGCTAGTATGACAAAGATTATGACAATGCTTTTAATTATGGAACAAGTTGAAAAAGGAAAATTAAAACTGACAGATAAAGTGAGAGCGAGTGAACACGCAGCTTCAATGGGCGGATCACAAATTTTTCTAGAACCTGGGGAAGAGATGACTGTAAATGAAATGTTAAAGGGCATTGCAATTGCATCTGGAAATGATGCATCTGTTGCAGTAGCTGAGCATATCGCTGGTTCAGAAGAAGGCTTCGTAAATATGATGAACAAAAAAGCGAAAGATTTAGGACTGAAAAATACCCATTTTCAAAATCCGACAGGTCTCCCGGCCAAAGATCATTATTCTACAGCGAATGATATGGCTATTATGGCGAAAGAGTTGATGAAGTATCCACTTATTCGAAAATACACAGGTAAATATGAAGACTATTTACGTGAAAATACGGATAAGAAGTTTTGGCTCGTTAATACGAATAAGTTAGTACGTTTTTATCCTGGAGTAGATGGAGTGAAAACAGGCTTTACGACAGAAGCGAAATATTGTTTAACGGCATCGGCTGAGAAAAATGGTATGCGTGTTATTTCAGTTGTAATGGGAGCACCTACATCAAAAGAGCGGAACAATCAAGTAACGAAGCTTCTTGATTATGCATTTGGACAATACATGACAAAGAAATTGTATACACGTGGTGAGAAAATTAAGACTGTACAAGTAGGAAAAGGTAAGGAAGAAAAAGTAGATTTGGTTGCATCAGACAATGTGTCTCTTCTTATGAAGAAGGGCGAAAATATGGACAAAGTTAAACAAGAAGTGATTGCTGAAAAGAAAGTGAAGGCACCGATTAAAAAAGGTGATGCACTTGGCACACTTGTTATTAAAAGAGATAAAGATGTTTTATTAAAACAAACAATTGTAGCGAAAGAAGATGTTGATGCAGCTAGCTGGTGGGAGTTATTTAAACGAAGCTTTGGGATGTTTTCAACATCAAAATAGCGGTGAAAATTTTGCCGCTTTTCTGTTCGTATTTACGGGGATAATTGCTGAAAGGTTTCACTTTATGGCGAAATAGTTCTTCTTTTGTCAGTAGGAAGGATTCTTGTTTTATATCACGAAAATCTTATGTTAAAGAATAAAGTTTGAGCATAAGGAGGAAATCGTGTGAGTCTTTCCATGCATTTAGAAGTAAAACGTGACGTCTTATGTGTGAGGCTAGAGGGTGAATTAGATCATCATACTGCTGAAGAGTTGCGAACGAAAGTAACAGATATGATTGAGACACATGGTGTTCATCATATTGTTTTGAGCCTAGAGAACTTAACATTTATGGATAGTTCAGGTTTAGGCGTTATATTAGGCCGATATAAACATGTAAAGGGATTAGGTGGAGAGATGGTTGTCTGTGCAATTTCACCGCCTGTTAAACGTTTATTTGAAATGTCAGGTCTATTCAAAATTGTTCGTTTAGAAGAAAGTGAAGCGCATGCGCTCGCGACGTTGGGGGTGGCATAGATGAGAAATGAAATGAACCTTCAATTTTCAGCGTTAAGTCAGAATGAATCATTCGCTCGTGTTACGGTAGCTGCTTTTATTGCGCAATTAGACCCGACGATGGAAGAACTAACAGAGATTAAAACAGTTGTGTCAGAAGCGGTTACAAATGCAATTATTCATGGGTATGAAGGAAATGCAGAAGGTGTTGTTTATATTTCAGTGATTTTGGAAGAAGCGATGGTGAAACTCACGATTCGAGATGAAGGGATTGGTATCTTTAACTTAGATGAAGCAAGACAACCCCTTTTTACAACTAAACCTGAATTAGAGCGTTCCGGAATGGGATTTACTATCATGGAAAATTTTATGGATGAAGTAGAAGTTATTTCAAACGAATCTTTCGGGACAACAATCCATTTGACAAAATACTTATCAAATAGTAACGCTCTATGCAATTAAGGAGAATAGCCAATGGACATAGAGGTCAGAAATGAGAAGAAGAAACCTCAGTTAAAGGACCACGAGCTAAAAGCGTTAATTCAAAAGAGTCAAGATGGAGATCAACAAGCGAGAGATACAATCGTTCAAAGTAATATGCGTCTCGTATGGTCGGTTGTGCAGCGATTTCTTAATCGAGGATACGAACCAGACGATTTATTTCAAATTGGATGTATTGGACTCTTAAAATCGGTAGATAAATTTGATTTATCTTTCGACGTGAAATTTTCAACATATGCAGTTCCAATGATTATCGGTGAAATACAACGATTTTTACGTGACGATGGATCAATTAAAGTAAGTAGATCTTTAAAAGAAACAGGAAACAAAGTCCGAAAGATGAGAGATGAGCTTTCGAAGGAATTTGGAAGGGCTCCAACGATTAATGAGGTAGCAGAGGCTCTTGAACTAACGCCGGAAGAAGTTGTTCTGGCGCAAGAAGCGAGTCGTGCTCCTTCGTCGATACATGAAACTGTGTATGAAAACGATGGAGATCCAATTACTATTTTAGATCAAATTGCAGATCAATCGGAAACGAAATGGTTTGATAAAATTGCTTTAAAAGAAGCAATTAGAGAATTGGATGAACGAGAACGGCTAATTGTGTATTTGCGCTATTATAAAGACCAAACCCAATCAGAAGTAGCGGAGCGCATAGGCATTTCGCAAGTACAAGTTTCAAGACTTGAAAAGAAAATATTAAAACAGATGAAAGATCGAATAGATGAATAGCCATCTATTCGATCTTTTTTTGTTGTAACGTATGGTTGGTCGATAGCGGCAGCGTTTCTTATAGTTGCGCTAGTCATTAGCTTGAAAAAATGGAATGCACAAATACATTCAGACTCTGCCCAGCTTGAAAAAGAATGGAAGGACCGAGGTGTTTCATGATGAGCGGATCAGCGATTATGATGATGGTTATAGGTATGGTAGTCATTTGGGGAGGACTTGCATTAAGTATTGCAAATTTATTTAAGAAAAAGGCGTAGCTAAAAAACATCTGTACCGAAACGGTACAGATGTTTTTTTTATGAAAAAATTGTATTAGAAAAAATTCCAATAACCATACTACAACTACGAGGAAGAGTGAAGGGGTGAATGAAAATTGGAACAAACAATATATCTCAAAATGCGAAATCGATTAAAAGTTTCTCCTTCTTATGAAGTAAAGCTGAGCGATGTTGCTCAACTTGCAGGAGATTCTTTTGTAGTTGAGTCGTTACAAAATGAGATAGTTTACAACATAACAGCACATGATAAGACGCATGTTGTAATTGATGTCATGAAAGTAATTGAGATTATTCAACAAAAAGCATCTCATGTACAAATTAATTTACTGGGTTCTGGACAAACTCTTGTTGAAATTATATATGAAAAAAAGAAAGTGCATCCGGTTTTCTTTGGACTTGTATGGTTGTTGCTTTTCATTGGAGCAGCACTCGCAATTATTTATTTTCATGAAGATGTAAGTATGCAACAAGTACATCAACGGTTATATTACATGATTACTGGAGAGTTTAAGGAGCAACCACTATTATTTCAAGTTCCATATTCAGTAGGTCTTGGATTAGGTATGGTTTTATTTTTTAATCATGTATTTCAAAAGCGAATTAATGAAGAGCCGAGCCCGTTAGAAGTTGAGATGTTTCAATATCAGCAGTCGCTCGATCAATACGTAATCGTTCATGAAAATAGGGATAATACGAAACAGATTGCTGATGATTGAGTGTGTATTTGTTATATTAATTGGTTTAGCTGGCGGGATTGCAGTAGGTAGCGGATATGTTGCCTTTTTAGCTGTTCTCGGTATTATCCCGCGCTTAGCTCAATTAACGAGAAGTGGAAAGCATATTCAATATTTTGAGTGGGCTGTCATTGCGGGTACTTTAACTGGGGCTTGGTGTAGTTTGAAAAACATTACATTTCAAACATCGCAATATTGGCTTGTAATATTAGGGTTATTTTGTGGCACATTCATTGGAATGCTTGCTGCGGCATTAACAGAAGTATTAAATGTTTTACCTATTTTAGCGAAACGAGTCGGGGTTGAGGGGAAAATTGTTGTTTTACTCGTTGCTCTTGTACTTGGAAAAGTAATAGGCTCATTGTTTCACTGGATTTATTTCGTAAAGTAGGAGGCAATATATATGACAAGGCGAAAAATGAAAGATGATTACATAAATAAAGTGAAGGAGTACCATCCAAAGCCAAACTATTTGCTAAATTGTGTGAAGGCATTTCTTGTAGGTGGGCTCATTTGTACAGTCGGAGAAATATTGATGAAATTTTATATACATTATTTTCACTTTAGTGAGCAAGAGGCAGGAAATCCGACAGTTGCAACGCTTGTTTTACTATCAGCGATTTTAACAGGGTGTGGTGTATATGATAAAATCGGGCAGTTTTCTGGAGCGGGATCAGCAGTACCAGTTACTGGATTTGCGAATTCTATGGCGAGTGCCGCGCTAGAACATAGGAGTGAGGGCGTTGTTCTAGGAATCGCTACTAACATGTTTAAGCTTGCAGGAAGTGTCATTGTATTTGGAGTCGTCGGTGCATACGTTATCGGGTTAATAAGATATACATTTCAAATTTTAATGTCTTAAAGGAGGGATAGGTATGAGATTGACAGGAAAACAAACGTGGGTATTTCAAAATGATATCTTCGTGAATGCAACTGGTACTGCTGTCGGTCCGAAAGAAGCTGAAGGCCCTCTTGGAAAGGATTTTGATATTTCATATTCTGACTTACATTGCGGAGAGGAAAACTGGGAACTTGCTGAACGAAGGTTAATGTCAGACTCGATTCAACAAGCGATGCAAAAAGGAAATATAAAAACATCACAAATTGATTTCTTTTTAGCGGGAGATTTATTAAACCAAACAGTGACAGCAAATTACGTTGCTCGTGAGTATGGTATTCCTTTTTTAGGGATGTTCAGCGCTTGTGCGACGTCAATGGAAACTTTGGCGATTGGATCAGCTTTTATAGATGGTGGATTTGCGAATCGTGTCTTAGCTACGGTAAGTAGTCATAATGCGACGGCTGAAAGACAATTTCGTTATCCAACAGAATACGGAGGACAAAAGCCAGGGACAGCAAACTCAACTGTTACCGGAGCAGGGTCAATATTAATTAGCAATGAGGAGAGTGCAATTAAAATAACAGCAGCAACAATCGGCAAAGTACAGGATTTAGGAATTGCTAATCCTTTAGATATGGGATCAGCAATGGCGCCAGCTGCTGCTCATACAATTCAACAGCATTTTGAAGATTTGAGAAGAAGTGCAGCTGATTATGATCTTATTGTTACTGGTGATTTATCAGCTGTTGGGACACCAATTGCGAAACAACTTTTACTTGAGGAAGGGTATGATTTGGGGAATGTATACAATGATTGTGGATTAATGATTTACAATTCAAATCAAGAAGAAGTGTTTGCAGGGGGCAGTGGTTGTGCTTGTTCAGCTGTTGTAACATACGGCCATTTATTGCGTGAAATGCAAAAAGGGAATTTACAAAGAATTTTTGTCGTTGCAACTGGAGCTTTATTAAGCCCCATGATGATGCAACAAAAGGAAACGATTCCAACGATTGCGCATGGTGTTGTGTTTGAAAGTGTTAAAGGAGAGTGAATGGTGGATTTTATATACGCATTTCTTGTAGGAGGAGCTATTTGTGTAATTGGACAAGTGTTGCTAGATTTCGCAAAGTTAACACCGGCACATTTAATGGCAACTTTTGTAGTCGCCGGAGCTATTTTAGATGGATTCGGATTGTACGATAAGCTTATAAAATTTGCAGGTGCTGGGGCAACGGTCCCTATTACAAGTTTTGGACACTCACTATTGCACGGGGCAATGCATGCGGCAGAAAAACATGGATATTTAGGAATTGGAATCGGTATGTTTAGCTTAACGTCTGCGGGGATTTCAGCAGCGATATTATTTTCATTTTTTGTTGCACTTATATGTAAACCGAAAGGATAAATCAAATGAGACGAAGGGTTGTTTTGGTCACAGATGGAGATGAATATGCAAAGCGGACAATTGAGTTGTTAACAAAGGAATTTGGGGGAAGGTGTATTTCAGCATCGCAAAGTAATCCGACCAAATTGACAGGGAAGAAAGTTGTTGAGCTTATTATGCAAACGCCATATGACCCTGTATTTGTCATGTTTGATGACAGCGGATTTATAGGAGAAGGATCTGGTGAAAAGGCGTTAAAGTATGTCGCAACACATAAACAAGTTGATGTACTGGGTATTTTAGCAGTAGCATCTAATACACATCATTGGGAATGGGCGCGTGTAGATGTAAGTGTAGATCGGAATGGAGATTTGACAGAATATGGCGTTGATAAATTTGGACTCTCAGATGGTGAAATTGGCAGGATTAGTGGGGATACGATTTATTGTTTAGATGGTCTGAATGTTCCTGTCATAGTGGGGGTCGGTGATATTGGCAAGATGTGCGGAAATGATGAATGGGAGAGAGGATCACCTATTACTAGAAAAGCGATTCAATTAATTTTGGAAAGGAGTGGGTTTTATGACGAAGCCTAAAAAAGTGAATATCCCGATTTCATCTTTTTTAAGTGATAATGAAAACTACTTAAAGCAAACAGTCGGGCTCGGTGTTACATACGATGTTGGTATTCGTAAATTTCAAATTTTAAATAAAGAAATTGGTGTGTTATTTGTAAATGGACTTTGTGATACGAATTATATTATCCCTATTTTAGAAGAAGCGGTGGATACAAATGAAATAAGGGATGTAGAAGAAGATACAGTGAAGCTTTTAGAGAATCGTTTAATTCATCAACAAGTAAGTAAAGTGAAAACGATGGATGAGGTAATGCTCCAAGTATTATCAGGACTCATTATTATATTTGTGGAAGGCGAAACGGAAGCGTTTGCAATAGATGTTCGTAGTTATCCGGGCAGGACACCGACAGAACCAGATACAGAAAAGGTAGTGCGCGGTGCAAGGGATGGTTTTGTTGAAAATATCGTTGTAAATACAGCATTAATTCGTAGAAGGATACGCGATCCACGTCTTCGAAATGAAATGATTCGAGTCGGAGATAGATCGCAAACGGATATTTGTATTACATACGTTCAAGATGTTGCAAATCCAGATTTAGTAAAGATTATAAAACAAGAATTAAATAACATTGATGTAGACGGGATTACGATGGCGGATAAAACAGTAGAAGAATTTGTAGTTAAACAAGGTTACAATCCATTCCCGCTTATTCGATACACAGAAAGACCAGATGTAGCAGCAAATCATCTATTAGAAGGACATGTGTTAGTACTTGTTGACACATCACCAAGTGTTATGATCACTCCAACAACATATTTCCACCATTTACAGCATGCAGAAGAGTTTAGACAAAATCCAGCTGTAGGTACATTTTTACGTTGGGTACGTTTTTTAGGTGTTATATTTTCGCTGTTCTTACTGCCATTTTGGTTAGTTTTTGTTTTTAATCCAACTCTTTTACCGGATAGTCTTGCTTTCATTGGACCAAACAAGATGACGCACTTACCAATTTTATTACAAATTTTGATGGCGGAAGTCGGACTCGAATTTTTAAGAATGGCTGCCATCCATACACCGACATCATTGTCGTCTGCAGCAGGATTAATTTCTGCCATATTAATTGGTCAAATTGCAATTGATGTAGGTTTATTTGTACCAGAAGTTATTTTGTATGT
This sequence comes from Bacillus sp. NPDC057893, assembly GCF_042796455.1. NCBI lineage: Bacteria > Bacillati > Bacillota > Bacilli > Caryophanales > Bacillaceae > Bacillus > Bacillus sp. NPDC057893. The sequence goes on from NZ_JBHVNG010000001.1 coordinate 762,298, forward strand.
AGCGGTTTCTATGATTGGATCATTTGCAACGCCGAGTTATGAACTTGGACTTGGAAATAAGGTAGGAAAATTGTTTGTTATTATTTTAACAGGCATATTTCATGAAATGGGATTTGTCATTGGAATGACGATGTTGATTCTATTTTTAACATCTATAAGAAGCTTGCAAACACCGTATTTATGGCCGTTTTTACCGTTTGATTGGGGCGCGTTAACGAAAATTTTACTTCGTCCAACTATGTCTAGTTTAAAGGTTCGGCCAAGTATTGTAAGACCTCAAAATGTGCGAAGACAAAAATAAGCGGGATTATGCTCCGCTTATTTTTTATTGAAAATTTATTGTTTTTTAACAAAAATCAAACATTTTTTTTGTACAATTAGAGTAGATATTGTGTATGAAAGGGGAAGAGGACATGATTAAACTATTTGTAAGTGATTTAGATGATACGCTCGTTTACAATGTGAATCATATGCAAAAAGAAGATGAACGAGCGCTTTGTTGGCTAGCTGAAAAAGGGACAAATATTTGTTTTGCCTCTGGCCGTTTTACTCACCGAATTGATGAGGCGGTAAAAAGGTTTTCGTTCCCGTATTACACAACTAGTTTAAATGGAGCGACAATGATACTACCGGATGGAAAAGTATTTCATGAATCGAGTTTTGAAGATGGGGTTGCCCAGGAAATATATCGATATATACATAAAAAGGGACTAGCAGATATTGTTTGTGCAAATGAGCAGCGATATACAAAAAGGAAGAATGAACATCATCATAATTTTGAAGAGTATATGGGAGTGCATATTGCTGAAATCGAAGAACTAGAAGAGGAATTTGGGAAGACTGTACATCCTGCGAAATTATTTGTTTTTGGAGAAGAAGAAAAAATTGTAGCATTAGATCAAGAGTTGCGAGATACATTTCATAGCGAAGCAGAAGTTTTTATATCGGGTAAGCGCTATGTTGACATTATGCCAAGAGGTGTAAGTAAAGGAAGCGCTCTGAAGCGATTAATGGAACATTTACAAATTGAAGCAAATGAAGTTGCATGTATTGGAGATTCTTTCAATGATATTTCTATGTTTGAAGTAACCCCGCACTCCTTCACCCTCCATCATGCTCATCCGTATGTGAAGGAGAAAGCAAATCATGTTGTTCGTTCGGTTGAAGAAGCTATTATGAAATTACCGTTACTTGTATAAAAAAGAAGCTCGTCACTGGCGAGCTTCTTTTTTACTTGAATAAAGATTTAACGAAATCAATGATACTAGAGAAGAAATCTTTTACTTTATCTAGGAAACTTTGTCCTTCTTCAGATCCTAAGAAGGCAGACACATGGTCTTTTGCTTTATCTAATTGACTACCAACTTGGTTCCAATCGATATTAAGATTTTTCATTTTATCAAATAACGATACTAAGTTATCCAACTGTTCATCTGTTAATGTAATGCCAAGTTGATCAGCAATTTTTTTAATTAATGAACGTAAATCTTCAGTTGTTTTTGGCTGTTCTTTTGCAATTTCTTCTTTAATTTTTGCAACAAGTTGAACTGCTTTGTCTTCACCGATTTTATCACCAAGTTTTGCTGTTTGTACCATTTCTTCATTGGCTACTTTTTTAACATCTTCTGGAATTTCTTTGTTCGATGTTGTTTCATAGGCCTTCATTAAACCTGTTAAAGCAGCAGTTCCGGAAACTTTAAATGGTGCAGTAATTTGAATCTCTGCATCTTTCACACCTGCTGTAATAAGTGCATTTGTGTACATTGCATCTGTTATCGAATTAATGTTTTTTGAGCGTACAATGAGACCTGATCCTGGTTTTGTGTATGTAATCATAGAAGAGGAAATTGCTCTTGTACCAATTTGTGCTTTTGGAACAATTCCTTCTAGAAATTTATGTTCTTCCGCATTAGACACAGTGATGATTGTAGCATCTTTTGGTGCTTTCATTTCTTTTAACAGCTCTTGTTTTTGTTGTTCAGATAAGTTTTCTCCTAGTGTAACAATTGATTCTCCCTCAATGATGTCTGCAAATGAAGCTGTTGGCATAATAAATACGGCTACAGCTAATAGCAGAGCTAGTAATTTCGCTTTCACGAAAAATCGCTCCCTTTCTCTTTCTGAAATTTTCGGGCAACACAGTTATTATAGTATATTTTTAAAATTTGTCACCTAGCATTTTCCGCATTTCGAAAAAGAAGTATGCAGATTGTCGGATTCTTTTTGTTTCTCGTCATGAATATGGTAATATAGTGCTGAGATAGTTGAAAGGAGACATATACATATGAAAACTTTAGGATACATATTAATGGAAAATGGCGAAAAAATCGATTTAGAATTTTACCCAGAAGAGGCACCAAAAACAGTAGAAAACTTTAAGAAATTAGCAGAGCAAGGATTTTATGACGGTGTGACATTCCACCGCGTTATTCCTGGCTTCGTAAGCCAAGGTGGAGACCCAACAGGAACAGGTGCAGGTGGCCCAGGTTACTCTATTCCATGTGAGACTGATGGAAATCCTCGTAGACACCTTGTTGGATCACTTTCTATGGCACATGCTGGTCGTAATACAGGTGGTAGCCAATTCTTTGTTGTTCATGAGCCACAACCGCATTTAGATGGCGTACATACTGTATTCGGTAAAGCAACAAGCGGTATTGAAACGGTATTAAACATGCGTCAAGGCGATGTAATGAAAGAAGTTAAAGTTTGGGAAGAATAAGTTATGAGAAGAAGAGAGCGATTTTGCTCTCTTTTTTTATTTCCTATAAACAGGAATTGGTATATATTTTAAAGTATATGACACAAATAGGACGGCTACTAACGTTAAATTATATGTTTCATGAGAACACACTTTTAACAAAATACATAGGATGGAGTACAAATTATATGCTTCAATAAATGTATTTCTCTTAACATATTGCTTTTGGTAGAACTACTTTGTTCAAAAGTGGTTAATAAGTGAAATGTGATGAGAAAGGGATTTTCCTTGTAGTTCCTGTATAGTATTGTCTTTTTTTTGAGCGGTGTAATAGAAAGAAATAGCGTGGAAACATATATTTGACTTTCTTCTTAACGCTTTGTATGATTATCAAGTTGTTTCAGCCTCTTCTCACTCTGGTAAAAATATTGTAGAATGAATGTGATATGAAAAGAGTGATTGATGGGATAAATAGTTTGTAACTTTTGTAAGAAGGGATAAGGGTTATGTTAATTCGTTTTAAAAAAAGTTATGAAAAAATTGCAATGGGGCTTCTTTCATTTATGCCAACTGAAAAAGATGTAAAAACATTACAATTGACAATGAAAGAGTATGAAGCGAAAGAGGATTGGCAATTGTATTTGTGGAAACAAAATGAAGATTTTGTTGGGATAATGGGGATTATAAAAAAAGAAGATCAGGTATTGGAAATTCAGCATTTGAGCGTGAATCCGTCTCACCGTCATATGGGGATTGGGACGAAGATGGTTCAAGAGCTTAAGAGTAAATTTCTTGAGTTTACAATTTGCGGAAATGAGCAAACAGCAAGTTTTTGCAAAAAGTGTAAAGAGCTTGAACAAAATATACATTCATGAAAGCAGGGATAAGTAGTTTATTATCTCTGCTTTCTTTTTTGTAGTTGTTCGTGTCGTTCAGAAATGACTTCTGTTCGATCACGCAATGTGTGCTTATTTATGATGTATTCACCAGGAATGAAATTCACATCTTTCCAAGAGAGGTTTTGTTTCTTACATAACTGTATGCATTGTTTTTCTAACGATGCGTCTAATAATGGTAAAAATAACGGCGCGAAAAATTCCTTTTTGTGGATAGATTGTAATCTTTCATTTAATAAGAATATAAGTTGTTTATGATCTATTCCTAATTGATGTAACGGCGAACTGTTCTTTTCTAAAAGTGCTATTGCGCTTTTTATCATCTTCTCTGCACCATTCCAGTTGGATCGTCTGTGATGGTATAAGGAAACAGCAATTTGAATGAGACCGACTAAGTAAGTGTCGCGTTCTCCTCTAGGTTTTAATTTCCAATACTCTTCTAATATTTCATGGCATTCAAAATAATCACAGTCTCCGTGAAAATGAATTAAAAATTGTATGTACTCGGTAGGATACATTTTTTTCGCTCCTGTCTAACGGTTATATGTACAGTTTATCATAGAAATATTAACAATAAGCGACTAGGGAAGTATCCCTAGTCGCTTTATTGCTTCATATTAGCAGAAGCAAGCTGCTCCTACAATGATTAGTAAAATGAACAGTACAACAAGTAATGCGAACCCACCGCTAAAACCACAATCAACGTGACCCATAGTTTTTTGACCTCCTACATTGTTCTTACTACATTGTTATCATATGAAGCGGTGGGCATTATGACATGGGCATAGGTCTATTTTTAATTAAATTTCTTAAAAAGGTTGGATAGAACATGAGTATGCTCTATACTTATGGTGTTATAGAAAAAATGTGGTGGGATGCTTTGTGCAGTATAATTTTAAAGTAGAGGCTTTTGAAGGGCCTTTAGATCTATTGTTACACTTAATACATCGTTACGAAATCGATATATATAATATTCCTGTAGCGGAAATTACAGAGCAATATCTATCTTATGTCCATACGATGAAAGAATTACAATTAGATGTTGCCAGCGAGTATTTAGTAATGGCTGCAACGTTATTACAAATTAAAAGTAAAATGTTGTTACCGAAACAAGAAGAAGATGTACCTGATAACGGTGAAGACTTTATAGATGACCCTCGTCAAGAATTGATGGAGAGGTTAATTGAATATAAGAAATATAAGCAAGTTGCTACTGAGTTAAAAGAAAGAGAACAAGAAAGAGCACAGCTATATACACGTCCGCCAATTGATTTTACATCATTTCAGCAAGAAGAGGAGACAAGCTTACCTCTTGATGTTACGTTATATGATATGTTAGCGGCATTTCAAAAGCTAATGCGTCGTAAAAAAGCAAAGACCCCCGTAACAACGCGAATTACTCGCCAAGAAATACCGATTGCACAGCGAATGACTGATATTCTACAACAGTTAGAAGTAAGAGGCGGTCGTCAAAGTTTTTATGATTTGTTTGCTGATGAAGAACGTGAAATAATGGTTGTAACATTTTTAGCGGTTCTTGAGCTAATGAAAAATCAACAAATCATAATTGAGCAAGAACATAATTTTGATGAAATTTTCGTATCAAGCTCTAATAAATCTGTATAGAGCCAGCATGTGAAGATGGGATAGAAATATTTTATCTTATGTTAGGTTTTAATGTATCGTTTGGAACGAGAGAAGAAATATTGAACCGAACGCATTTACTGTGATTCGGTTTTTTTATGTGTATTTTTTATGGGAACTAGGAGGAAGGAGTTCGTAAAATGGATAGAAAAGAACAAAAAGCGATTATTGAAGGGCTTTTATTTGTTGCAGGTGACGAAGGGATTTATCCGGAACAGATAGCTAAAGTTCTGGAAGTTGAAGTGGAAGAAGTAATAAACAGTATAGAGGAAATGCAAAAAGAATGTGAAGGATCGAATCGCGGTCTGCAAATTGTGCAATATGCAAAAATGTTTCGTTTTGCAACAAAGAAAGAACATGCTGCATACTATCAAAAATTAATAGATACCCCAACAACGGCGTCACTGTCTCAAGCAGCTCTTGAAACGTTGGCAATCGTTGCGTACCGTCAACCGATTACAAGGACAGAAATGGAAGAGATTCGAGGAGTGAAAACAGACAAGGCATTACAAACGTTAGTTTCACACTTACTTATAAAAGAAACGGGAAGAGCGGAAGGACCGGGGCGCCCTATTTTATACGGAACGACGAAAGAGTTTTTAGATACGTTTGGATTGAAAACATTAGATGATTTACCACCTCTTTCGGAAGAAAATGAACAAATGAATGAAGCAGATTTATTCTTTGGTTCTTTACAGGAATTATCAAAATAAAAGCTTAGCATTTTGCTAAGCTTTTTTTGTATATCAATTACAGAGCGTGCCATACTAAATGAAAAAAGGAGACGAGCTATGAAGGGTGTACGGAGTATTCTATTGTTGGTTTCTGTTTTATTATGTTTTTCGTTAAACAGCGCATCGGCTAAAAGATATATGATGTCTATTCATACTACGTCTTCTATACATATGCAGCGGCAACATTTCGGTAAAATGAAAGTGAGTTTTTTAAAAGTTGGACAAGGTGATGCGACACTTATTACATTGCCAAATGGTCAAACGATGTTAATAGATGGGGGCCCTTATGAAGCGGGAGAGGTTATTATTCAAAAACTAATTGAAAAAGGAATTAATCATTTAGATGTGATTGTAAGTACTCATCCTGATATGGACCATATAGGGGGGCTTATTCCAATTGTAGAACAAATGCCAGTTTCACTCGTATTAGATAGTGGGAAAACATATAGTTCATTTACTTATCATACGTATCGGAATAACATTAAAAAAAGGGGCATTCCTTTCATTTCAGTGAAGGAAGGACAATACATACCGCTAGATCCACATGTTTCTATACAAGTATTGAACAATGGTAAATCAAAAGACGAGAATAACGAGTCCTCAATTGTGTTAAAGATTCGATATGGTAAAGCGGACTTTTTATTAATGGGTGATGCTGATATACGGACGGAAAATGAAATATTAAAGCAATTTGATGTACATGCAGATGTATTAAAAGTTGGGCATCATGGCTCGTATACTTCAACGAGTGAAACATTCTTAAAAAAAGTAGATCCACAATTCGCTATTCTTTCGTACGGGAGTAGAAATCCGTATGGGCATCCTCATCAAAGTGTAGTAAGACGATTAAAACAGCGTGGTATAATGATATATGGAACAAACAAGCGAACTGTAGAAATAGAAACAGATGGTGAACATATTACTATGGGGGCAAGCGGTCTTATGCCATTACTTAAGTAACTAATTATATAAGAGGGTATTATCCATTTTGGAAAAAATGGATAATATATATTATAATGAAAAAGAAATCAATTTCCTTTTTTCACTGAACGAAGAGGAAATTTCATTAGAATGTATAGACAACTACTTGTGTGTATATTAAGATGGAATTAGGCGAATAAGGTAATAATAATAAGTAGGTATTTCATGGGAAAGGATCGATGAAAATGAAAACGCAAGTTGTCATCAATGCCAAAATTTATACAGGTAAAGAAGTAGTGGGAAACGGATTTATTCGTTACGCAGAAACAGTTAAAGAAATTGGTTTGATGGCTCAATATGTATCACAAGAAAATGAAACTGTGTTAGATGCGGCAGGAAAGATTGTGATTCCAGGTATGATTGATGTTCATATTCATGGTGGATACGATATTGATGCGATGGATGCAAATAGCGATGGATTAGTAACTCTTGGTAAAGAAATGTTAAAAGAAGGAGTTACAACTTACTTCCCAACAACAATGACACAAGCTCCAGAAGCGATTGAAGCGGCGCTAAGTGCTGCGAAGGAAGCGAAAAATAAAGGAGCACATTTCGAATATATTCACTTAGAAGGACCATATGTTTCAAAAAAACGTGCGGGTGCACAACCACTTGAACATATTGTTCCTGCGAGTATCGAGCAATTTAAACAATGGCAGGAAGCAAGCGGTAATCTAATTAAATTAGTAACATATGCACCGGAAGAAGAAGGTGCGTTAGAGTTTGAACAGTATCTTGCTGAAACAGGTGTTGTTGGCACAATGGGGCATACAGATGCGATTGATGCACAACTGAAAAATAGAAAAATTACACATGCAACACATTTATACAACCAAATGCGTGGATTACATCATCGTGAACCAGGAGTTGTTGGTCATGTGTTATTAAATCCGGATGTAATGGTTGAAGTAATTACAGATGGTATTCACATTCACCCTGATATGGTGAAATTAGCGTATAAATTAAAAGGGCCGAAAAAAGTAAGTGTCATTACAGATGCAATGCGTGCAAAAGGTCTTGAAGAAGGATTATATGAACTTGGCGGACAGCCAGTACATGTAAAAGATGGCAGTGCCCGATTAGAAGATGGAACGTTAGCTGGTAGTATTTTGAAAATGGATCAAGCTTTCCGAAATGTAATTGAATTTACAGGATGTTCAATCGAGGATGCAGTGTTGATGACATCAGTTAACCAAGCAGAAGAGTTTGGATTAAATAATAAAGGCGCGTTAGCGGCGGGTAAAGATGCAGACTTTGTTGTTATGACTGAAGAATTACATGTATATGATACGGTTCGTTTAGGAATTCATATGAAGGAAGGGAAGTAATTAGATGAATATTCTTGTTGTAAAAACTCCAGAGGAATTAGCAGAAGCAGGTTATAAGTTAATTAAAGAGGTTGTAAAATCAAAAGAAAATCCAACTTTAGGAATGGCTACAGGAAGCTCTCCATTAGGTATTTATGCAGAAATGCGAAAAAATAAACTTGATACAAGTCATGCAACCACTGTAAACTTAGATGAGTACGTAAATTTACCACACGAAGATAAAAACAGCTATCATTATTTCATGCAAGAACAGTTGTTTGATCATCTTCCATTTAAACAAACTTATGTACCGAATGGGATGGCAAGTGATTTAGAGGAAGAGTGCAAGCGTTATGAAGGCATTCTAGTAGCTAACCCAGTTGACTTACAGATTCTTGGAATCGGTGAAAACGGTCACATCGGATTTAATGAGCCAGGAACACCATTTAATTCTCCAACTAACATTGTAGAATTAACAGAATCTACGCGCCAAGCAAACCTTCGCTTCTTTGAAAATGAAGAAGATGTGCCGACTCATGCGATTACAATGGGAATTGGAAGTATTATGAAAGCAAAACAAATTCTACTTGTTGCTATGGGATCTAAAAAGGCAGAAGCTATTAAAGAATTATTGCAAGGTGAATATAGTGAGGCGTGTCCTGCTACAGTTCTACAACGTCATCCGAATGTAACCGTAATCGCAGATCCAGAAGCTCTATCTTTATGCAGTGAGGCGATTGCTGATGAACATCGACAAGTATTCACCATTTCCGATCTATTATCAGATTCAAGAGTGGGTGAAACAGCTAATTGAGGAAGGCGAATGGAAGCCGGGAGATAAAATTCCATCTGAGAATGAACTTTGTGATAAGTTCGAAGTGAGTCGTATGACAATCAGACAGGCGATTAATAACTTAGTGGAACAAGGTTATTTATACCGGAAACGTGGGATTGGAACGTTCGTCCAACTTCCGAAAGTGGAGCAAAAGTTGCAAGGAATGATGGGATTCACAGAAGATATGATTTCTCGTGGTATGAAACCGAGCAGCCAGTTATTAAGTTTCCGCCTAGTTCCAGCTACTGCTAAAATAGCAGACCGGCTGAGAATACAAGAGGGGGAATCGGTTTATGAAGTGAGGCGTACGCGCTTAGCTGATGACGAACCGATTGCATTTGAGACGACATATTTGTCGCCAACTCTTGTGAAAGATATTAACGAAGAAATATTGCAACAATCTTTATATGAACATTTAGAGAAAAAACTGGGCTTTAAGCTTGTTCGCGCTACTCAATCAATTGAAGCTTCAATTGCAACGGATAATGAAGCTGAACATCTGCATATTCCTAAAAAGGCGCCTGTACTTGTAATGCGTCAATGGTCATATTCAGAAGGTGAGTTACCGTTAGAGTATGTGAAATGTATTTATCGTGGGGATCGTTACAAATTTATTACGAACATCGCACGTAACAAGTAATATATTTCAGTTTGTGAAGTACAGTGAACTTTGATGTTTTCAACATGTAAAGAAATAAAAATACGACTCATCCTTATAAGGATCGAGTCGTATTTTTATTTGCTTCTTCATTATAAACAAGCACTTGGTTAACGGCATCTTTGACAGTATCTACTACATAGTGAGCGTGCTCTTTTACCGCGTCATCAGCTTGAGACATAGCAAAACTATGAGGAGTTAAAGAAAACATTGGAATATCATTGTAAGAATCCCCTATGCACGCAACCTCCTCTGGTTGTATTTGAAACTCTTGTAATAAAACAGAAATAGCAGAACCTTTACTAATATTTGGTGGCATTACATCTAAACATTGTTCAGCTGAAATGAAAGTACTAACTTTTCCACGGAATTTTTCATCAATCTTTTTTTGAAGGAGTTGTAAGTTTTCCTTTGTTCCACCGATAGAAATTTTATTTGGAAAAATTGTATCATCGATTTTCTGTAATAAATTTGGTTCTTCAACAGAAGTCATTGTTATTTGTTTTTCGAGTTCATGAATAAAAGGTGTCTTTTCTTCAATATAGTAATTATGCTCATCACTTACATAACGGAAATAAGGGTCTTCATTTGTCATTGCTAACAAATCAGGTAGAATACTGGAATCGAATGTTGCAGATAATAGTTGTTTATTTTCTTGTGTATATACGAAAACACCGTTCACACTAATGCGATGGAAATTTGTATTTACAGCCTTCATTAAGTCTGCGATTTCATTATCAAGTCGCCCGGAAGCGAAACAAAGAATAACATTTTGCTCAGCAAGACTGCGAAGTGCTACAATATCTTGTTCATCAATTAGACCTCCATGTTGCATCATTGTACCGTCAATATCACTTACAAACATTTTAATCATGTTGCTATCTCCTTTCTATGTACAGTTGCTCTTACATTATACGCATCGTATACAAACATGTCTAAAAAATGAATTTTTATCAAATGGTAGATGTTTTACATTGACGACAAAGAAGGATGTTCTGTAACATAAAAGTAGGCTATTTAAGTACGAGGGTGGTGTTATATGAGTAATTATCTAGAAATTAAAAAAGTTTTAAATAATAATGTCATCATTGCTAGCCATCCTGAACACGAGGAAGTAGTAGTGATCGGTAAAGGAATTGGATTTGGAAAAAAGGCTGAAGATGTGTTGGAGCAAGAACAAATTGAGAAAATGTTTGTTTTAAAAAATGAACGTGATCGAGAACAATACAAACTTTTAGTGCCACATGTGAGTGAAAAGCTAATTGAATTGATGAATGATATTATGTTATACATTCAAGAAAAAGCGGAGTCTCCATTAAATGAACATATTCATATCGCTTTAACAGATCATATTTCTTTTGCAATTAAAAGACTGAAACAAGGACTTACAATAGATAATCCTTTTTTAGTTGAAACGAAAATGCTATATCCAGAGGAATATAAAATTGCTGAAGGAGTTGTGCAACTTTTAAATTCTCGTTTGCAGATTATATTGCCAGAAGGAGAAGTTGGCTTTATCGCACTCCATATTTACAGTTCGCTTACAAACTCTGATTTATCTTCTGTTAATCAAAATTCCCGTCTTATTGCACAACTTGTGTCTTTAATTGAGATAAACCTACAAATTACATTAGACCAAGAAAGCATTCATTATTTACGCCTTATTCGTCATTTGCAATATGCTATTGAACGGGTGAAAAAAGGAGAAAAAGTAGAAGAAGCACAAAGTTTTGCTGACTTATTAAAATTAGAATATCCAGGTTGTTACAATTTGGCATGGAAGCTAGTCAAAGTAATGCAGAAAGAATTACAACTTCCTGTTTATGAAGCGGAGAGTATTTATTTAACGATGCATTTACAACGATTAGTGAAAGCAGAACATGTGTAAAAAGACATATATTTTTGTCTAAAATGAAAACGTTAAAAAAAATGATTGAATCGCTTACAATAGTTATGTATAATAACTATTGCAAAGTTATACAAAATTCGACAAACACATTAAGGTAAATAACGAAAACGTTTGCTTTAATTATAGTGAACTTATACGTAATCCTATTTTTGACACGTGTTACTGATTCGATCAGGCATGAGTGGAGAAAAGTTGGGAATGTAAGCTAAAGAAAGGGACATACTACCCTTTGTATAGCTATCGTTCTATCTTTTTTTTCCTCATGCCTTTTTGGCGTTTGTCGAAAAGTATCAATATAGATAAGAGAGGAAGGGTTTCCATGTTTAAGAAGATCTTTGGTGTTCTTCAAAAAGTCGGAAAAGCGCTTATGCTTCCAGTAGCGATTTTACCGGCAGCAGGTATTTTACTTGGATTTGGTAATGCATTTCAAAATCCACAACTAACAAATGTTATTCCTGCTTTAAAAGCAGATTGGTTCGTAATGGTTGCAAAAATTATGGAACAATCTGGTGATATTATTTTCGCTAACCTTGCGCTATTATTCGCAGTTGGGGTAGCAATCGGTTTAGCTGGTGGAGACGGAGTAGCTGGTTTAGCAGCGTTCGTCGGCTACTTAATTATGAACAAAACGATGAGTGTGTTCTTAGAAGTAGATAAACTAGTGAAAGTAACAAGCACTGGAACAGATCCAGTGAAAATTGGATTTTCAGATCCAGCATATGCAAACGTATTAGGAATTCCAACGCTGCAAACAGGAGTATTTGGTGGTATTATCGTCGGGATAGTAGCGGCATATTGCTATAATAAATACTTCAACATTGAATTACCATCATACTTAGGTTTCTTTGCAGGCAAGCGTTTCGTACCGATCGCAACTGCAACATTCTCTTTAGTAGTAGGTATTATCATGTGCTTCATTTGGCCATACATTCAAGGTGGCTTAAATACGTTCTCACATCAAATGATTGATGCAAATAGAACGATAGCAGCATTTATATTCGGTTTAATCGAACGTTCATTAATTCCATTTGGATTACATCATATTTTCTATTCACCATTCTGGTTCGAATTCGGTCAGTATACAAATGCAGCTGGCGAATTAATCCGTGGTGACCAAAAAATCTTTATGGCACAGTTAAAAGACGGTGTAGAATTAACAGCTGGTACATTTACAACTGGTAAGTATCCGTTCATGATGTTCGGTCTTCCAGCAGCAGCTTTAGCAATGTACCATGAAGCACGTCCAGAAAATAAAAAATTAGCAGCTGGTATTTTAGGATCTGCTGCATTAACATCTTTCTTAACAGGTATTACAGAACCGCTTGAATTTTCATTCTTATTCGTAGCACCAGTATTATTCGGAATCCATGCAGTATTCGCTGGTCTTTCATTTATGACAATGCAAATTTTAGGTGTTAAAATTGGTATGACATTCTCTGGTGGTTTAATTGACTTCATATTATTCGGTGTACTACCAGGTCGTACGGCATGGTGGTGGGTAATTATTGTTGGTCTTGTACTAGCAGTTATTTACTACTTCGGATTCCGTTTTGCAATCCGTAAATGGAACTTAAAAACACCTGGTCGTGAAGAGGCAACTGCTAATGACGGCGCGGGAAAAACAGAAGCAGGCGAGCTTCCTCGTGAAGTATTAGTAGCGCTTGGTGGTAAAGAAAATATCGCTTCTTTAGATGCTTGTATTACACGTTTACGTGTTCAAGTTAATGAGCAAAAAAATGTAAACAAAGATCGTTTGAAAGAACTTGGGGCAGCTGGAGTACTTGAAGTTGGAAATAACATTCAAGCTATTTTCGGACCGAAATCTGACACATTAAAGTCACAAATTCATGATATTATGTCAGGTCGTACACCTCATGTTGAAAAAGAAGAGCCTGTAAAGGTAGAAGAAACTCCTCAAAAAGTTGATGAAAATGAGACCATTGTATCACCAATTGAAGGGAAACTTTTACCGATTACAGAAGTACCTGACCAAGTATTCTCAGGGAAAATGATGGGAGATGGATTTGCGATTGAGCCAACAGAAGGAACAGTAGTTTCTCCGGTTAATGGTGAGATTGTAAATGTATTCCCTACAAAACATGCGATTGGTATTCAGTCTGAAGGTGGAAAAGAAATTTTAATCCACTTCGGTATTGATACTGTAAAATTAAATGGTGAAGGCTTTGAAGCGCTTGTAGCACAAGGTGATAAAGTGAAGCAAGGACAACCATTATTAAAAGTAGATCTTGCATTTGTAAAAGAAAATGCACCATCTATTATTACACCAATCGTCTTTACGAATTTACAACAAGGGCAACAAGTCGAATTGAAAAAAGATGGAAATGTTAAGAAGGGCGAAAACGCTATTATTGACATTCAGTAGGAATTTGACGCAAAATGTTTATAATTATAATAGGCGATGTGGTTGACCGAACATCGCCTATTATATACAATAGATGATGTAGTACTCACGTCTATACAACTAAAAAAATACTGTATTTAAAGGAGATAAATTATCATGGAAAAAATCTTTAAAGTAACTAGCGACTCAGGAATTCATGCTCGTCCAGCAACTCTACTTGTAAACACTGCAAGCAAATTTGGTTCTGACATTAACTTAGAGTATAACGGAAAAAACGTTAACTTAAAATCAATCATGGGTGTTATGTCTTTAGGAATTCAACAAGGCGCGGAAATTAAGGTCACTGCAAATGGTGATGATGCAGCTCAAGCACTAGCAGCTATCGAAGAAACTATGAAAAACGAAGGATTAGGAGAATAATGACTCTTAACATTCAAGGGATCGCTGCATCAAGTGGGATTGCTATTGCAAAGGCTTTCAGACTTGAGAATCCTGAATTTAACATTGAAAAGAAATCAATTACAAACGAAGCTGCTGAAATTGTACGCTTAGACGCTGCGCTTGAGAAAGCAAAATCTGAACTAGAAGCTATTAAGGACCACGCTTTTGCTGAGCTAGGTGCTGATAAAGCTGCTATCTTTGAAGCACATTTATTAGTATTAAATGATCCAGAATTAGTAAATCCAGTAAAAGATAAAGTAAATAGCGAAAAAGTAAATGCTGAATTTGCAATGGATGAAGTTGCATCAATGTTTATTTCTATGTTTGAAAACATGGATAACGAATATATGAAAGAACGTGCTGCGGATATTCGCGACGTAACAAAACGTGTTCTTGCACATTTACTAGGAATTAACTTCTCAAATCCTGGTACAATTTCTGAAGAAGTAATCATCATTGCTGAAGATTTAACACCATCTGATACAGCTCAGTTAAACCGTAAGTATGCAAAAGGTTTCACAACTGATATCGGTGGACGTACATCTCACTCTGCAATTATGGCTCGTTCTATGGAAATTCCAGCTGTTGTTGGTACGAAGGTTGTTATGGAGAAAATCCAAAACGGCGATATCGTAATCATTGACGGTTTAGATGGAGAAGTAATTGTAAACCCATCTGAAGAAACTCTTCGTGCTTTTGAAGAAAAGAAAGCGAAATTTGAAGAGCAAAAAGTTGTATGGGCAAAATTAAAAGACCAAGCAACTGTAACAAGTGATGGACATCACGTTGAGCTTGTTGCTAATATCGGAACACCAAATGATGTACAAGGTATTATCGATAATGGCGGAGAAGGCGTTGGTTTATACCGTACAGAATTCTTATACATGGGTCGTGACAATCTTCCAACAGAAGAAGAGCAGTTCGAAGCGTATAAAGCAGTTCTTGAAGGTGTAAAAGAAGATCAACCAGTCGTTGTTCGTACACTTGACATCGGTGGAGATAAAGAGCTTCCATACTTACATTTACCAAAAGAAATGAACCCATTCCTAGGATACCGTGCAATTCGCCTATGTCTTGATGAGCAAGATGTGTTCCGTACACAACTTCGTGCATTACTTCGTGCTAGCGTATACGGTAACTTAAAAATTATGTTCCCAATGATTGCAACTCTTGATGAGTTCCGTCAAGCGAAAGCAATCTTATTAGAAGAGAAAGAAAGACTTGTTCAAGCGGGTACAACTGTTTCTGATTCTATTGAAGTTGGTATGATGGTTGAAATTCCAGCTTCAGCAGTATTAGCAGATCAGTTCGCAAAAGAAGTTGATTTCTTCTCTATCGGAACAAATGACTTAATCCAATACACAATGGCTGCAGACCGTATGAACGAACGTGTAGCTTACTTATACCAACCATATAACCCATCTATTTTACGTCTTGTAAAAATGGTTATCGATGCTGCTCATAAAGAAGGCAAATGGGCTGGTATGTGTGGTGAGATGGCGGGAGATTCACTTGCTATCCCATTATTATTAGGCTTAGGTTTAGATGAGTTCAGTATGAGTGCAACATCTATTCTTCCTGCAAGAACACAACTAAGCAAGTTGTCAAAAGCAGAAATGGAAACATTAGCAGAAAAAGCATTAACAATGTCAACTGCTGAAGAAGTTGTTGAATTAGTTAAAAGCATATAATAGTAAAAAAACCTGAGTCGATTTGAAATCGGTCTCAGGTTTTTTCTATGAGAAAAGTAAATCTTATTTTGTTACTATAGAGGATAGGGAACAGAATTAGATAGCGACTGCGATAATATCAGTTGGGCATACACGTAAAATGCCAGTAAAAGTATTTTGATTGTTCTTATCGTCTTTATTATTATTGTTGTTGTTATCTTTGTCATTACGAGCTAAAGCAGAGAAAAGAGCAAGAATCCTTCAAAAATTACATTACGGAATGATTGATGGCCTCTAATGCTTAAAAGAGAAATTTCTGTTCCAACTGAAATGGTAGCAAGTACGTTACATACAGCAGGTCGGTGTGGTCTAACTTCTTCTCTTTCTCTCTCTTTCTCGCGATGGTCACACTCTCTTTCACGATGATGGCATTCTCTAAAGTTATCACAGCATCCAAATGATCCAAACATAATCCTCATCACCCCCTTCACACTTATAATCTATGTAAGTTCGGCAGTCGGTGACTGGACAGATAATGGAAATTTTTCTAGGGGATTTTCTCATTTTAAATGACTAGATGGGTATTTAGTATGGAATGATGTTTAAAATAGGGGAAATATCACAAAAAAATGTAAAGACCACCGAAATGAATGAAATAGGTAGCCTTTACACTTTTTTACTTTTATATAAAACGATGATATATACAGGAAGAGCTAAGAGTAGTGGTGCAATGGATCGTGCAGTATGTTTTTCTGCTTCTAATTGTAACGCTTCTTCTTTAGGGAATTGTAACACTGATATGTTTGCAGCATCGCCAATAAAATATAGCAGTAGTACAGTTACTATGTAACTTAAAAGTGCGATAAAGCTTCCGTATGAACTCAATGAAAATCCCTCTCTTGTTATCTATTTGTTATTATTGTATCACAATTGTAACAAAAATACACGGTTATATTTCGATACTTTAACAAATTTCGACATAAAACGTCATATTTGTTTATGGGGATAGCATAAAAATTACGATTTCTCTATGTATAGATGTCGAATAATACATTGTAATATTACGGATGTGTGACAGAATAATAAAAAAACGAAGGTAATGAAATTACCTTCGTTTTTTTATTATTTCGCCCATTCACTCACTTGTTCTACGCTCATGCGCGGTGCAGGGTGACCTTTTAAAGTTGATTCACCAATTGTAATAAGCATAATTGGTACGTAACGAGATGAAACATTAAATTCTTCCATTAGTGCTTGTGGGTTGAAACCACCAATTGCGCAAGTATCCCAGCCAGTTGCTTTAGCAGCAAGCATAAGTTGCATTGCTGCTAAAGCAGCATTTGAAAAAGCAGCATCTCGTGGGTATTGCTCACGAGTATATGCAGATTCAATGTTTTTAGCTAAGCGCTCTTTTGCTTCTTCTTTCATAAACCCTTGTTCTACAATTGGGCCGTAAACAGGTTCAACATTTTTATATGCTTCTAAATCACCTAAAATAGCGACTACGGCAGAAGCATCAAGAATTTGTTGTTGGTTATAAGCAATTGGGTGTAATCGTTTTTGTACGTCTTCGCCTTGGAAAACAAGGAATTTCCAGTGTTGCAAGTTCCAAGCAGAAGGTGCTTGAGCAGCTGCTTTTAAAATTTCATGTAATTCTGTAGATGAAATTTCTTTTTCAGGGTTGAATGCACGTGTAGATGTGCGTTCATATAAAACGTTAAAAAAGTCACTGTTTGTCATTATATATCCTCCAAATTACATATCAGCTTAATTTAAAATACATGTAATATATTCTACTTACATTTTGTAAGTTATTGAATTTAAGAATATAATAACTTTATTTTAATTGTCAAGTTTTAAGTAATAAGGAGGGCATTCATACAAACGATACAATTCATATAATCATACACTAAAAAAGGAATTTCCAGAGTAGATAAGCGAAGATAACATTCTCAATTAGCTTGTTAATATGTATCCCTCACTAATCGGATTTTTTTGAGAACAATCTTTTATAAAATGATTGTGAGGAATTCAGCAAAACAAGATATATGAAGTGAGTGAAGACTAGTGATGAACATACTACATTTTTTATTAGAGAATACTGTTTTCCAAAATGTATTACAAGATCTTCAGTTGAATGTCCTTTATATAGAAGATGGATGTACACATCAACAAACGATAGAAAATGTCCATCCAAAATGTATGTTTATAGCAAATAGTTTTGAAGAAGGAGAACTATTGTTTCATAAGACTAAACCACATATTGTAATTATGTATGTAACAGATTTTTCTCAAATAAAATATATAAAGAATATGTATAATCCCCATAGTACATTCATTGTCATTTGGGATCAACAGATAACAAACGAGTTTACAGAGGTGCTTACGTTAGGAATACGTAATATTGTGATAGCCCCAGTAACTCCACAAGTAGTGTTAGAGGAAGTGAATAAGAGTTTGTATCAACTTTCTTTAGTACGACAAGTAAGTTTGCAACAAGAACTACTTCAGACGATGTTTGATTTTCAAAATGATCTATTATTTATAGTAGAAGATGATGAGATTGTTGATTGTAATACGAATTTTTTAGAGTTTTTCGGATATGAAAATTTGTTTGCTTATCGTGAGCAACATTTAGTATTTGCTGAACATTTTATTAGAGAAAATGGATATTATTCAACGACTCATGATATAACATGGTTAGATGATACATTATCATATGATAGAAGAATTAAGATGTCCAATTATGAAGGGATCGTATCAACATTTTTATTACGTGCGACACCGTTGCCAGAAGATTTATCGAGATTTATTGTAAAGTGTACAGAGATTACAGAATTAGACGAAATCTATCAAGAGCAAGAAAGACTTGCTATGATAGATTCATTGACAGAGATTTATAATCGCTTGAAGTTCCAACAAATACTAGAGGTAGAGTGGGACAATGCAATACGTAACGATGAAAAATTAGCACTTATTTTATTTGATATAGATAATTTTAAAACAGTAAATGACACATATGGCCATGATTTTGGCGATTTAGCATTAATACAACTTGCAGATCTTATGAAATCTAAAGTTGAACATCAACATATATTTGCAAGGTGGGGAGGAGAGGAATTCATAATATTAGTGACAAATACGGTAGAAAAAGAAGCGTTTCAAGTTGCGGAATCATTGCGTTTTTTCATTGAAACAAAGCAATTCACTGGAATCTCAAAATTAACAGCGAGTTTTGGAGTTGCGTTATATGAGCAAGGGATTACAAGAGAAGAGTTAATGCAAAGAGCGGATATTGCATTATATGAAGCGAAAAAAAATGGGAAAAATCAAGTATGTATATATAGAAAAGAAAAAATGTGATTTTTCGCAACAAATTGTTGCGATTTTTTTTTATTACCTGATAATAGAATATGGGGGACCATTTTAAATGAAATAATTACGGAGGAACAATATGATAAAAAAAATAATTGTTATGGCTTCACTGTCTGCTGTAGTTTGCGGCGGAGTATACTATTTTCTCTATAGTCCCGATCCAAAGGAACAAGCAGTATTAACAACAAAGGTAACGCCTGCTATTGAGTCAGAGGTACAGGATAATATAGAAGAAGTACAAAAAATTGATTATGCTAGTATAGCTCAAAAGTTAGATCAGTATTTAGTAGGAAAGCAATTTAATGGGACAGTTTTGGTGACAGATAAAGAGCATGTTATATTGAATAAAGGATATGGATATGCTGATGTTCAAAATAAAATAGAAAATACGCCTCAAACAAAATATCGTATCGGTTCTATTACGAAAACCGTTGTTGCTACATCCATTTTACAGTTACAAGAACAAGGGAAGTTAAATATCCAAGATAATGTAAATAAATATATTCCTTCATTTCCAGCAGATAAAAACATCACGTTATATCACTTATTAACGCATACATCTGGTTTACCGGAAAATGGGAAAGGAAAGGTTAATGTAGCTTCACGTATAAATTTAATAAATTGGATTGGAAGTCAAAAGTTAGATTTTCCACCAGGAACAGGTTGGAAGTATACGGATTATAATTATATGGTGCTCGCTTATATTATAGAAAATATAACGAAAAAGCCTTTAGGAGATTATATAAAAGAAAATATATTTACAAAGGCAGAGATGCATGAATCAGGTATGGGAAATATGGTACCTGGAGATAAAAACTTCACGAAGGGTTATGTGAAGAAAGATCAAGAACTTGTACCAGCGCAAAAATTAGGGATGGACTGGTTATATGGCTCTGGTGAGATGTATACGACAGTAGGAGATATGAAGAAATTAGATGAAGCGATTATAAATGGAAAGCTTCTTTCTGAACAAAGTATACAAGCGATGTTTACACCTTCTGCAGAGAGGAAATATGCATTTAGCTTTTACATATATCCTGATTTTTTCCATAATCATGGTGTATTATCTGGTTGGAATACGTTTAATAATTTCAATAAAGAAAAAGGAACGTTTGTTATTTTATTCTCAAATGTGAAGAATAGTTTGGATGATGATTTTAATAAGGAATTTCGGAAGATGGTAAATGATTTATTAGAACAAAGGGGATGAGAAGATGGAGAATAAAAATTTATCAATAGGTTTCATTGGTATTGGTGTGATGGGAAAAAGTATGGTTAACCATTTAATGCAAAGTGGTTATAAAGTATATGTATATAATAGAACGAAAGAAAAAGCGGATTCTTTAGTGCAAGAGGGTGCGACTTGGTGTGATACACCGAAAGCGTTAGTAAAGCAAGTTGATGTTGTTATGACGATGGTTGGTTATCCTCATGATGTAGAAGAAGTGTACTTTGGGATAGATGGAATTTTAGAACATGCAAATGAAGGTACGATAGCAATTGACTTTACAACATCTACACCAACATTGGCAAAACGTATTAATGAAGTTGCGAAAAGCAAGAATATATATACATTAGATGCACCAGTATCTGGAGGGGACATTGGCGCTAAAGAAGCTAGACTAGCAATTATGGTCGGTGGAGAGAACAGAATATATGATATTTGCTTACCTCTATTTGAAAAATTAGGAACAAATATTCAGTTGCAAGGCCCTGCTGGGAGTGGACAACATACAAAAATGTGCAATCAAATTGCAATTGCTTCTAACATGATAGGAGTATGTGAAGCGGTAGCGTATGCGAAAAAGGCTGGACTTAATGCAGATAAAGTATTAGAGAGTATTTCGACAGGAGCAGCAGGTAGCTGGTCATTAAGTAATTTAGCTCCTCGAATGTTAAAAGGAGATTTTGAACCTGGCTTTTATGTAAAGCATTTTATGAAAGATATGAAGATTGCTTTAGATGAAGCTGAAAAATTACAATTACCAGTACCGGGTCTAACCCTAGCGAAGGAATTGTATGAAGAGCTAATCGCAGATGGAAAAGAGAATAGCGGAACACAAGTATTATACAAAAAGTATATAAGGGGGTAAATGAAATGGATCTCCAAAAGTTTGACGAGATGATTGATGCTGTGCAACGAGCAACTTGTGTACAGATTAATGATAAGCAAAAAGAAGCTTTTAAACAAAAATACGATTTTGGACCAGATTTTGAATATGGAAGAGATGAGAAAGGGCATTATGTTATCCGAACCTCGAAAAAGATGTTAGAGGAAATGGAGTTTTATTTGGCATTGAAATATGATCGGGATGGAATTGCCCTTTATATGCATGCTGAGATTGAAGGGACATGTCATGTATCAGTTAGCTATAGTGAAGATGCACTTCATTTGCAAGAATTGTTTCAATTTCTAGAAGAAAATAAATAAAAAGTCCTCATTTGAGGACTTTTTATTTATTTAGGCAGGCATAATATTTAAGTTGGATAATTTATAGGCTGGAAGCGCGACGGCATCTTTCAATTGGGAATGGAATAACTTGTGCAATGTGATTAGGGCCCAACTGTTTCGCGCGAGCATGGCGTAGTATATAAAATGCGCACAGAATAGCAACAGGAATAGCACCATATAAACCGAAAAATAAAGCGCTTACACATGATGCAGCAAAACCTAAAACACCAACTTCTAATTCTTCCATAATAGCTCCTAAAATGACAGGAATAGCTCCGCATATAACTCCTAGTATAAGTGCGATAAGTAAACTCATGATTATCCCCCTCTGTTTGCAATATTCTTTTCCTTCTTATTAGTTGTAGTATATCATACATAAAACAGAATTTTCAGAAAAAATTTAAAAAAAGTTCAACAAATGTTCAAAAAGTATTCCGAAATGTACTTGATAAAGTGGAATTATGATTCGAGATATTTGATTTAAACAAACGAAAGGGACAAATCATTTTAGTAAATAAAAAATCAGGCTTACTTCAATGTTATGAAATAAGCCTGTTCCATAGGAGGATGTATATATGTAGAGTGAATAAAAGGTTGGAAAAGGGGTTCCAATTTCTTTTATTCAACTAGCTACCTTAATAAATTGGAACCCAACCTTCTGTTGTAACAAAAATACGAATAGCTACAACTTGGCGATCATTTTGTAAGGTAAAATAGTGTCTGGCATTTTCAGGTACAGATATAAGATCACCAGGCTCAAGTTCAACGTCAAAGAATCGACCATCTTTTCCTTCAATAGCGAAGATGCCATGACCGCTGACAATAAAGCGAACTTCATCGTCAGTATGATGGTGCTCTTTTTGGAAATTAATTAATAACTCGTCAAGGTTAGGTATGCTATTTGAAAGTGAAATCACATCATATGCTTTATAACCTCTGCGCTCTGAAACATCAGCAATTTCTTTTGAAAACAACGTTAATATTTCAGCTTTGTTTTCATCTGTTAAGGAGTAATTTTCTTTTAAATGAGTAGGAAGTTTAGAAATATTCCATTTCTCATATAAAACATCTTCTCCTTGTAGAAAGTTTGATACCTCTACTTCATTTTCAATACGAGTATTTTCCTCATGAATACGAATTTGCGCCATTAGAAACGCCTCCTTGAATTGATAATAATTTTATATGAAATTGGAATAAAAACTCATAAGCTTCTAATCTTTTTTTTGCATCAAAGCTATCACGGCCCCATACGGTAATGCCATGGTTTCGAATTAATACTGCTCCGGAATCTCCTTGTATATGCTTTCGAAATTTTTCTCCAAGCGTTGGGATATGAGCATCATTTTCGATAATAGGAATGTTAATCGTTGCACCTTCTTCCCAAATATCAAGAGCTTTAATAATTTCTTGATTTTGAAGGGTGACTTTATCGCTATACAAATTTGTGATGACATTATTATCAGTTGTATGAACATGAAGTACGCACCCGGCATTCGTGCTGTTATAAATATGTGTATGCAATATTGTTTCTGCTGAAGGGCTTAACTCAGTTTCTAAAACGGGAACTCCTTGATGATTTACTAATAGAAAATCATCTGGAGTGGTTTTTGTTTTATCTTTGCCACTTGCTGTAATAAGAAAAGTAAGGGGATCATGACTGACTTTTATAGAAATATTTCCACTTGTTGCTGGAAACCAATTCCGAGTTGTTAATTCTTTTTTTATTTCACTTAAGTCATACCATTGACGAAAAAGTTGTTTCATGATTTCACCTCCAACAAATGTTGTAATTCGACTTGAATATCGTGAAATGTGTTAAAGGATGTATAAGCAATATGATTTTCTTCACATTTTGTAATAAGGAAGTCACGGGCAAATACTTTATCTGCTTGTTTTGCTGCTTGTAAATCAGTAATGGAATCTCCTATCACAATATGAAAATCATCTTTAGAGCTTAGTTTACGAATTAATGATGATTTACAGAGACCACAACTATGCTGACATTGCTCGTCACAAGGGTGTGGCCATTTAACTTCAACAAATTCTCCTGAAAAGTCAGTTGCATTACAATAAATTTGTTCTTTAGGGATTATTTCTTGTAAGAGTGGATAGACGAAGAAATCCATTCCACCTGATATAACGTAAAAGGAAATGTTATTTTCATTAATAAATTGTATGAATTCATGAAAACCTGTACGGATTTCAGCAGTTTCTTGTAAAAACTGAATAATATCATCGTGTAGATTAATAGGTATTAATCGAAATAATTGAGAAACACCTTCTTGAATAGAAAGTTCTTGCGATAAAATTTTTTGCTTTATTTCCTCTGCTTCTGATGGTGCGAATTTTTCCATAATGGACATGATATTATCGTTATTTGTAATCGTACCATCGAAATCACAAAATACTTGAATACTCATAATTTCACCTCATGAGAAGGATTTCCCCATATTTGTAGTGCGCTATGTAAATTTATTTCATCCACTTCATGGAGTGGTTTACCTTGTAAAGTAGCTTCAATTGCAGCACGGAAAGCTTTGCCACCACCTTGCGCCCCATACGGATGCCCATGTATGCCGCCGCCCGCATTAATAACAACATCCTTACCAAAATCTCGTAGAATAAAGGGAACGAAACCAGGATGAATTCCAGCAGATGGAACAGAGAAACTTTTTTTGAAAAATGCATCGTCTTCAGTTAAATAGTTTGAAATGTTGAGAGCATCTTCCTTTTCTAACGCAACACTTCCGTATGGAGACGGGAATAAAGAAAAATCAGCACCAGCATAACGTAGTAGCTTTCCAAGTAATAATGGAGATGAGACCCCATATAGCTTGGATGCTGAATAAGCACCACTTACAGCAGGGTGTGCCATAATAGGAACTGGGATTTCATCATCTTCTGCAAGTGATTGTAGTACATCTAGTCCGTAAGCAAATACATTAAATAATAGAATATCAGCACCAGCTTGCACTGCGCGTTTCGCATTTTCTTTTAAATCAAAAGTTCGTCCTGTTAAATTTACGGCATATAACGTTTTATGTCCGTATGTTTCATATACGGATTGTAAAACTTCTTTTCCAGATACAATGCGTTTCGTAAGTGGTGTTAATGTATTCTCAAATAATATTTCATCATCTTTTACTATATCTACACCACCAATTGCTTGATCACGTAATTGCGTTTTTAAATACCCAATATTTCGTCCAATCATTCCTTTAAAAATACTCATTAAAAGGGGACGCTCATGCACTTGTAAAAGATTTCGAATACCATCTATCCCGAACTTTGGACCAGGGAAATACTTTTTTAACTCGTCTGAAAATGTTAAGTCAATTAATTTCACTTCGCCATCAAGTGATAGCTTTCCGAATGTAGTTGTTAAAATTGCTGGTAAGTCTGGACTGAAGTTTAATAACGGATATTCGATTTTAATAATCCCGCGTTTAACTTTTTTACGTAAATACGAATTGGTATGTTCTTGTTCAGCTAACTCCTCAACATGAATGACGTTGCCTTTATGCTGTTTTAATTGTTCTTGCAATAAGTGTGGCAAATGAGTCCAAGAGCCAATTGTTAAACCGAGTGCAATTTGCTCGGCCTTTTTTTCTAAGTTATGTGAATCATCATGGATTAAATACGTTGCTATAATTCCGCTCATTGTTAAAACCTCCTAGTTAAATAAAAAAACCTCTCAGCTAAGGAGAGGTTTTTTTACAACCAGCTCCTTATCTGTCAGCATAACGCTGCGAGAATTAGCACCGTGTCTACAATTGTAGATCGGTTGCCGGGTTTCGTCGGGCTCGTCCCTCCACCTGCTCTTGATAAGAAGTATTTAGAAATGTTTAAATTTTTAAGATAACTGAATTTTGTCAGATATTTTTCATGTTGTCAATTACTTTTTGAAAAAATTTAATTTATCAATTCGATTAATGGCTTCTCGTAATCTATCTTCTGTATGTAAGAGGCCAACACGAACATACCCTTCGCCATGTTCACCAAATCCAACACCAGGAGCAACTGCAACGTGTGCTTTTTCTAGTAAAATATTAGAAAATTGCTCAGATGTATAACCTTCTGGTACAGGAAGCCATGCAAAGAATGATCCGGTTGGAATGTCCACATTCCAACCAATTGAGTGACAAGCTGAAATAAGAGAGTTTCTACGAGATTCGTAACTATTTACAAGGTCTACGACGCAAGACTGTGAACTTAATAGTGCTTCACGGGCAGCATCTTGAACTGCACCAAAAATACTAACATACATATGATCTTGTAATAAGTTAATTGTTTCAATCACACTTTCATTCCCCACAGCAAAAGCGATGCGCCATCCAGCCATATTGAAAGTTTTCGATAGAGTGTAAATTTCAATACCTGTATCTTTAGCGCCGTCTGCTTGCAAGAAACTAACAGGTTTTTGACCATCGAATCCAATCGCACCGTAAGCGAAATCATGAACGACTAATATATTATGTTCATTAGCAAAATGAATCGTTGCATCAAAGAAATCTTTTGATGCAGTAGCACCAGTAGGATTGTTTGGGTAATTTAAAAACATTAACTTTGCACGCTCAGCGATAGTGTCATCAATTTTCGTATAATCCGGTAAAAAATTATTTTCTGCAAGTAGCGGCATTGTTTGAAATTGTGCTTTTGCTAAAGCAACTCCTGATAAATAATCTGGATATCCTGGATCTGGAACGAGAATGGTATCGCCAGGGTTTGTAAAACAAATTGGTAATTCTACTAATCCGGCCTTTCCGCCAAACAAAATAGCAACTTCTGTTTTGGGATTTAATTCTACGCCGTATTCACGTTGATAGAATGTTGCCACAGCTTCTTTTAAACTTTCATGTCCGCGAAATGGCGGATATTTATGATGAATGGCCTTTTCAGCAGCGTCTTGTAAAGCTTTTACGATATGCTGCGGTGTTGGTTGATCTGGATTACCTTGTCCTAGATTAATAACATCGTGACCTGCTGCAACGACTTTGTTAACTTTTGCAACAAGTGAAGCGAAAAATTGTGTTGGCAATGATGTTACTATCTCAGAAGGTTGAAATAATTTCATACTTTCCACCTCTTTTGAAAGTTGTTACAATTCTAGTGACAAATGATATAATCTTTCCAGTATTTTGTAAAGAAAAAATTAAGAATGGGGCTGACAAAATGAAAGTCGCATGTATTCAAATGGATATTGTCTTTGGAGATGTAGAAAAAAATATTGAGAATGCTAAAAATAAAATAAGTGAAGCGATGAAAGAAAGACCAGATGTTATTGTCTTACCAGAACTGTGGACAACAGGATATGATTTAACGAGGCTTTCTGAAATTGCAGATAGGGATGGAGTAGAAACGAAAGAAAAGCTGAAAGAATGGTCGAAACAATATGGTGTACATATTGTCGGTGGTTCTATAGCGAAGCAAACAGGTCAAGGTGTTACAAATACAATGTATGTTGTAACTAATAAAGGTCAGCTAGTCAATGAATATAGTAAAGTGCATTTATTTCAGCTTATGGATGAACATAAATATTTAATCGCTGGAAATAGTACAGGCGAATTTAAGCTAGATGATGTAGAGTGCGCCGGTACAATTTGTTATGACATTCGTTTTCCGGAGTGGATGCGTGTTCATACTGCTAAAGGTGCAAAAGTTTTATTTGTTGTAGCAGAATGGCCATTAGTTCGTTTAGCTCATTGGCGTTTGCTATTGCAAGCAAGAGCAGTTGAAAACCAGTGTTATGTTGTTGCGTGTAATAGGTCAGGAAAGGATCCGAATAATGAGTTTGCAGGTCATTCTCTAATTGTAGATCCTTGGGGTGAAGTTGTAGTAGAGGCAAATGAAGAGGAATCCATTTTATTTGGAGAACTTATATTTGAGAAGATTAAAGAGGTGCGTAAAGGAATTCCAGTTTTTGCAGATCGCCGTCCAGAATTATACAAATAAAATGTTGACAAGTGATTTTTATTCTTGGTATAGTCTTCAACATAAAGTTAAAAATTCTAAAAAATTATATAACTCTTATCAAGAGCAGGTGGAGGGATTTGGCCCGATGAAGCCCAGCAACCGACCGTAATACCATTGTGAAATGGGGCGTTTATGACGCCAAAAGGCACGGTGCTAATTCCAGCAGAAAGTAAAATTTCTGGCAGATAAGAGGGGAGAAGATAAACTTCAAACCTCTTTCTTAGTGGAAAGAGGTTTTTCTGCGTTAGAAAAACCTCTGAATTTAAAAAGGAGGAAAAGACGATGGGATATTATTCATTAACAGAAGTAACAGCTGTACAATATGCGAAAGAACATGGCTATTTTGAAAAGAAAGCGAATGTAGTTTGTCATGAAATCGGAGATGGAAATTTAAATTACGTGTTCAAATTAGATGATGGAGAGAGATCAATTATAATAAAACAAGCACTTCCATATGCGAAAGTAGTTGGTGAGAGCTGGCCGTTGTCTATAAAAAGAGCAACGATTGAAAGCAAGGCATTACAAATTTTTGCGAAGTATGTACCAGATTATGTTCCGGTAGTGTACAGTCATGATGAAGAGTTAGCAGTTACAGTAATAGAAGACTTATCAAGACTAACAATTACACGAAAAGGATTAATAAATGGAGAAGGATATCCACTTCTATCCCAGCATATCGGTCGTTTTCTAGCGCATGTTTTATTTTATACTTCAGATTTCGGTTTACAGTCAGAAGAGAAAAGGTTACTAGAAGGTACATTTGTAAATCCAGACCTTAGTAAAATTACAGAAGATTTAGTTTTTACTGATCCGTTTGGACATTACGATACGAATGATTATGAGTCAGATTTACAGTCAGTGATTGATGAACTTTGGAGTGATAAAACTTTAAAACTAAAAGTAGCACAATATAAATATAAGTTTTTAACGAGAAAAGAAGCGCTTATTCATGGTGATTTACATACTGGTAGTATTTTTTCATCACCTTCTGAAACGAAAGTGATTGATCCAGAATTTGCAACGTACGGTCCATTTGGATTTGATATCGGTCAATTTATTGCAAATCTATTATTAAATGCTTTATCTAGAGAAGAAGAAAAGAGAAGTGTACTATTTTTCCATATAGAAAAGACATGGAGTTATTTTGTAGAAACTTTTACGAAGTTATGGATTGGAGAAGGTGTAGAAGCATATACGAAAGAAAAACAATGGTTACCAATTATTTTGCAAAATATCTTTACTGATGCCGTCGGGTTTGCCGGATGTGAACTGATTCGTAGAACAATTGGCTTAGCTCATGTAGCGGATTTAGATGGAATAGCAAATAAAGAAAAAAGAATTCAAGCTAAGAAGCAAGCGCTGTACTTAGGAAAAGAACTAATAAAATATGAATCTAAGTGTGCTGATATTCAACTGTTTCGAACATTATTTCAACAGACAGTTTCAGGAGGCATAAAAGCATGAGTACAATTGTAACTGTTCCGAGGTCTGTAAGTTGGAAAGGTGATACAATTGCGGTATTAAATCAAACAAAGCTGCCTCATAGTACAGAATACAAAACGTTAACGACTATTGAAGAGGTATGGAAAAGTATCATTATGTTAGAAATACGCGGAGCACCTGCAATTGGAATTGTAGCTGCGTTTGGTTTGGCGCTTGCGGCAAAGAAATACGATGCTACAAATATCGATGAATTTCAAAAGAAGTTTAATAGAGATTGTAACTATTTGGGGACATCACGCCCGACGGCAGTCAATTTATTTTGGGCAATTGATCGCATGAGAGAAGCTATACGAAGAATTGCTACAATAAAAGAAGCACAAAAAATATTAGAAGAAGAAGCACTTTGTATTCAGCAAGAGGATGAAAAGGTATGCCGAAGTATTGGAGAACATGCTCTAACATGTTTTAAAGACGGTGATAAGATTTTAACAATTTGTAACGCTGGAAGTATTGCAACTGCTAGATATGGAACTGCATTAGCACCGTTTTATATTGGGAAAGAGAAAGGTGTGCGTTTACATGCGTATGCGTGTGAAACGAGACCAGTTTTACAAGGTGGTCGTTTAACGACATGGGAATTGAAGCAAGCAGACATTGATGTAACGCTTATTACGGATAATACTGCAGCACATGCAATTCGAACGAAAGAAATCAATGCGATTATCGTAGGGGCAGATCGAATCGTTGAAAACGGTGATACTGCTAATAAAATTGGAACATTAAATTTAGCTATATTAGCAAAGTATTTCGGTATCCCATTTTACGTTGCAGCACCGTTATCTACATTTGATACTACGAAACAAACAGGTGCTGAAATTGTCATTGAAGAAAGAGATGAAGCAGAAGTTACGAAAATTTTTGGGAAACAAGTGGCGCCACTTGGAACGCCTGTATTTAACCCTGCATTTGATGTAACGCCGCATGAATTAATTACAGGAATTATAACTGAGGAAGGTATTTTACGTGGAGATTATAAGCAAGAAATTACATCATTATTTGAAAAAACAAGCTAATCACAAATAGCTTGTTTTTTTTATGCCTAAGATTCTCTTTTCCTCTTATTTATGTAATGAAGGGAGGAGAGAAGGATGGAAGAGTGGATCTCGATGATAGGTAATGTTGGGTTTCCAATTGTTGTAACAATATATTTACTACATCGTATTGAAAGTAAATTAGACGGAGTAATTGTTGCAATTGAGAAACTCCCTCAACAATTACTAAAGTATGAAGATCCTCGCGATAGAAAGTAAAATAAAGTTTGCTCTTCGTGAGCAAACTTTATTTTTATTGAGCAGTATAACCACCGTCGATAACGACAGCTTGACCAGTTATGCCTTTTGCTTTTTCACTCGCTAAAAACATAGCATAATCAGCAATTTCTTGTACTTGTAACAACCGCTTCTGTGGTACAAGTGGATAAATAACATCTTCTAAAACATTTTCAAGTGGCACATTTCGTGTAGTAGCTAAATCCTCTAGTTGATTGCGTACAAGAGGGGTATCGACATAACCAGGACAAAGGGCATTTACAGTAATACCATGGGTAGCACCTTCTAAAGCGGCAACTTTTGTTAATCCAATTACGCCATGTTTTGCGCTATTGTAGGCAGCTTTTCCAGCGAATCCGACAAGGCCGTTAATAGAAGCGACGTTAATAATCCGGCCGTATTTTTGTTTTTTCATAATAGGAAAAGCGTGTTTGATGGCGATAAATGGAGCGATTTGCATAATTTTAATAAGAAGTTCGAATTTCTCAGTTGGAAAGTCTTCAATCGGTGAAACATGTTGCATTCCTGCATTGTTAATTAATACATCTAGTGAACCGAAATGACTAACTGTTTGAGAAAGCGCTGCTGTAATTTCTTCTTCAGATGTAACGTCACATTTTAAACCGATAGCTTGAAAGCCTTCTTTTTGTAATTGTTCAGCAGCTTCTTTCGCACGATCTTCAAGGCGATCAGTAATAACAACTTTTGCGCCTTCTTTTGCAAAAGCGTTCCCCATTTCATATCCAATACCACTAGCAGCACCTGTTAAAAAGACAACTCGATTTGTAACCATGATGAAAAACACTCCTTCATAATAAAAGTTCTCTTATTGCTCTATTTAGAGGGGGAACTACGAAATTCCTGCAAACATTTGGAAAAAAACCGTTAGCTATCTTGTTTTGCAAAATAGTCTCTGTTATACTATTTTGTAAAGCAAGATACTTACGCTTATCTATCTTGTAAAACAAGATAGTGGGAGGATTTGAATTATGTCGACAAGTCAAATGCTGAAAGGGATTTTAGAAGGATGCTTACTTGCTATTATTTCTGAAGGTGAAATATACGGTTATGAAATGAGTGAAAAGCTAGCAAAGTATGGTTTTACAATGGCGAGTGAGGGGAGTATTTATCCGTTGTTAATACGAATGCAAAAAGAGGGGCTAATATCAAGTGTAATGAAGGAATCTCCATCTGGTCCGAAACGGAAGTATTATACGTTAACAGAAAAGGGAGAAGATGAACTAGATGAATTTATGGGTCGCTGGGAAGCGATGCAAAGTAGTGTAGAACGTCTACTTGAAGGGAAGGGAAGGAGAAAATAATGCTATCAAGTGAAGCGCAAAAGTTTTTGTTAGATATGAGATTATTTTTGACCGCAAAGAGTGTGAAAGAAAGCGATATGGAAAGCTTTTTAGAAGATGCAGAGTTGCATTTAATAGAAGGTGAGAGTGACGGGAAAAGTGTAGAAGAAATTTTTGGAAGCTCGCCGAAAGAATATGCCAATGAACTTGTAAAAGTGATGGAAAGAGATAGACAGGAAACGTGGAAGCAAATTGGGTTTACGGTAATGAATATCGTTTCGTTTTGGATTATTGCTTCTATTTTAATAGTGAATAATGGAATTTTACAGATTTCACTTATTCAGTGCATTGGTTATAGTTTCACATTGATTTTAGCTGTAATGGGTCCCAATTTCTTGCTTCGTAAAATGACTTTTGTAACAAGTTTTACAAAAACATGGTTTTCTATGTGGTTTTTAGTCATGATTGCTCCAATGTTTTTATTAGGAGCGGTTACGATATTAGACGTGATATATCCTACAAAAATGATTACATTCACCCAAATGCAAAGTTATATATTAGCTGGTGGGATCTTTATCATCACATTAGCTATAAATATATATTTTACAGGATGGTTTAAAAACTTATATTTAATCATTCCTCTTTCTATTATGTTAGTATTTCAAACATTTACATCAGAAGATTTCGTGCCAATGTTATTTCAAATTATATGTTTATACGGAAGTTTGTTTATTTTAATTTTCCTTGAAATTATGATGAAGACGAATAGAAGAGAAACGGTTAAATAAGGGAGGGGTTATAATGCAAGTTTCTAAAGAAGGGGAAAAGTTTTTAATCGATACGAAAGTATATTTAATAACAAAAGGAATTAAAGAAGAAGATGTGGATACTTTTCTATTAGATGCAGAACTTCATCTAATAGAAGGTGAGAAAGAGGGAAAGACGGTAAGTGATATATTTGGTGATTCACCAAAAGCATACGCGGAAGAGTTAGCGAAAGAGATGGAGAAGGATAAAAGCGGGAGTATAAAGAGTATTTTAGGAATGATTATTGGTATCGGTGGATATTGGCTACTTACAAATATATTATTTGGAAGTCCAAATCATGAATTTATATTAACGAATGTGCAGTTGATTGGATATCCTATCGTCTTAATAATTACGATTATTGGAACAATTATTGCGTTTAGAATGTCTTCTTTTAAAAGTAAGTTAGTAGAATTTGGTATTATTTACATAATAGTAATGGTTCCTATTCTATTACTAGTGTTATTAATGTTTATGAATAAATGGTATGGGACACCTGTATTACAATTAACTACTATGCAAAGTTATATACTAGCTGGAATTGTCTTATTAGTATTGTTAATTGGGGAAGCGTACATACTTGGCTGGATTGGAATATTGGCTGTTATCGTACCGCTATTAATTATGTTTGTATTTAAAGAATTAGGAAAGCAAAACCCATATTGGGGAATACTAGAGCCTTTACTTTTATACGGAAGTTTATATGTATTAATGCGATGGTCTTTAAAAAATGAAGAACGGAAAAGTATAAACTAGCTGTACGATAGTAACAAGCAAACAATTAGCAAACGGAATTTTCTATTAAGAGGGGTACAAATATGCAAAATATATTTATATGTATATTAACCATTATGTTTCTAGGATTAGCAATATTAGGGATCTATACCGTTTTTACAAAAAAGATGCATGATGACTATTTTGATACTTTATTAGAAGATACATCAGGATATGTTTTGTTTTTCGGTTTAATAGGAAAAGGGCTGCTTTGGATATGCAAAAAAGTATTTCCAAAGAAATATTATATTGGGATTTTTAGAGGGACTACATTTACTTTTAGTTGTATGTTTTTATTTCTCGCAGCCGGTATTTGGTTTGTTGATTGGAATATGTTGTTTTAAACAGTAACAATATCGTTACTGTTTTTTTCTTTGTAATAAAGTGCTTTGTAAAGAGAGCGCTTTTTGTTCATTTGTTAATAATGAATTGATGTGAACCTGATCAGGACGAGGGACTATAGGGTACATAAGGTTTGAGGGAGAAGGGTGGTGTTCAGAACCAGTTGGAGAATGGGGATCTGCGTGCGTAAGTTTTCCATGAATTCGTCTTGTAAATAAAATGTGCCCAACTTCGTGAGCGAGGGTATATATGTTTTTCATTGGAGCGGCTGAATTTGTTAAAACGATATAACCAGTAAGTTGCTGTTGTTTCGCTAAGGAGTAAGCGCAGGCAATTACGGCAGTTTCCTTGAAATAATCACTGCCAATATAACAAATATAAAGGTCACATTCAGGAGCTTCGTTAACACAAGTTTGAAAAAAGGATGATAATTTTTCCTGACTTTGAATGGAGTTTTTATAACTAATTTCCCGATTAGAAAAACGGAAAAGTTCGTTTAGTACAATTACTTCTTTAATTTGAAATGTAATGGGATGCCAAATTGATTCTGCAACTGCTAAATCTTTTGCAATACGGTCGTCAGAAATATCGGCGCCTGGAGTAATGCAAACACATATATTAACGTATGAATCCATAAGGAACACCTCAAATGAAAAAATTCTTTCTATAATATATGTGGGGAAAGATTCTATGTATGGATAAACGCCTTGTTTATCGCACGAATATATATAATACAAGTCGAAAAAATTTCATAGTTCTATAACGTAGTATGGTCATCTTTTTGATATAGTAAAGAAAAGGGGGAGAATATATGTATACATTAAAAATCGTTTCAGACAGAGAAGCTCTTTATCAATTTGCGAGCTATGTAAGAGTTGTGCAAGGGGTTGAAGATGTATATGTAGAGGTGGGAGAACCTTTATATGAACATCCATTAATGAAGTTTTATGTACATATTACAATTGAAGAAACATATGATCAGCATAAAGCGTTACAAGAAATAGCTAGATTAGTAGAATTAGGGCGTTTTACGTATGTCCATTATAGCAATGAAGAAATTGAAGAAGCTTTTGAAGCTGTAAAATACGAAAGCTTTAAGAAATAAAGTGAAACTTTAATTAGTGGGGTTTTTGTCCATCCCCCACTGATTATTAGCCTTCACCAATCGGGCTTTTACGGGCAGCCCGACCCCCGCCTAACTTCTTTGCTTTCGCTGAATTTTGAGGTAGGGGTCTTACTGCCCGCAAATAGCGGGATAACGGTAAAAAAAGGAAGCGGAAGCTTCCTTTTTTATTGAAAATTACAGCAACAAAAGGAAGAGAATTTTGTTATGATAAGGAAGGGTGAGGAAAGGAGAGTTTACATATTGGGGTATATTGAAGAGTTACGCAAAGTAGTTGGTACGAGACCACTTATTTTAGTAGGATCAGCAATTATTATATTAAATGATAATCAAGAAGTATTGCTTCAATATCGTTCAGATACATATGATTGGGGTGTGCCTGGCGGGGCAATGGAACTGGGAGAAACGACAGAAGAAACTGCTCGTAGAGAATTATTCGAGGAGACGGGGTTAAGTGCAAAAATAATGCAATTTCTTGGTGTTCTTTCAGGAAAGGAAGTTTATTTCCGTTATCCAAATGGAGATGAAATTTTTAATGTGATTCATCTGTATCAGGCACATCATGTAAGCGGAGAATTAAAGCTCGATCATGAAGGGTTACAACTTCAATATTTTCCAGTAGACAAGTTACCGAAATTGAATGAAACGACAGAGAAGATATTACAAAAATTCCTATACGCATTGACAGAATAGAAGGTTAATTCCTTCTATTTTTATTATATTAAATATTTTGATTTTTTGGTATGTTTATAGTATGATAATTGTAGACATACAACTTATGGAATTTCACCTAAAACTTACTAGGGTACATAAGAGAGGGGCAAGTACAAAATGCATAATGTTGTCATTACAGCTGCAGTTCGTTCACCTATTGGAACTTTCGGAGGAGCACTAAAAAATATAACACCAGTAGAATTAGCTGTTCCTGTACTTCAGGAAGCTGTAAAAAGAGGCGGAGTAGAGCCACATGAAGTTGATGAAGTAATTTTAGGTCATTGTATTCAAAGAACTGATGAAGCAAATACGGCAAGAACAGCTGCATTAGCGGCAGGATTTCCTGACACAGTTACTGGTTATACAATTCAACGTCAATGTTCTTCAGGTATGCAAGCAATTATGTCTGCTGCAATGCAAATCCAATTAGGTGTAAGTGATATTGTTGTTGCAGGTGGAGTAGAAGCAATGAGCTCGAGCCCTTATGCATTAAAACAACACCGCTGGGGACAACGTCTACAGCACGGAGAAATTCGTGATACGGTGTGGGAAGTTTTAGAAGATCCGATTCACCATATTATGATGGGTGAAACAGCGGAAAATTTAGTTGAACAATATGAAATTACAAGAGAGGAACAAGATGAAGTTGCGCTTCGTAGTCATACATTAGCGCTGCAAGCGATTGAGTCTGGATACTTTGACGATCAAATTGTTCCTATTTCGATAAAAGAACGTAGAAAAGAAGTTGTATTTGCGAAGGATGAACATCCACGTGCAGATATTACAGCTGAAAAATTAGCAGGATTAAAACCAGCTTTCCGTAAAGATGGATCAGTAACTGCAGGGAATTCATCTGGTCTTAATGACGGAAGTGCCGTTTTAGTATTAATGAGTGAAGAAAAGGCGAAAGAAAAAGGTTTACAACCGTTAGCTCGAATTGTTGGATATTCAGTAGCAGGTGTAGATCCGAAAATTATGGGTATTGGACCAGCACCAGCAATTCGCAAAGGGTTAGAAAAAGTAGATTGGTCATTAGAAGATGCAGATTTACTTGAAATTAATGAAGCTTTCGCTGCACAATACCTAGCTGTAGAGAAAGAGTTAGGGTTAGACCGTGAGAAAGTGAATGTAAACGGTAGTGGTGTAGGACTTGGACATCCAATCGGTTGTACAGGAGCTCGTATCACTGTAAGTTTAATTCATGAATTAAAAAGACGTGGATTAGAAAAAGGAATTGCCTCTTTATGCGTCGGTGGCGGTATCGGGGTTGCCTTATTTATAGAAGCATTATAAAAAAGAAGCAGCGTTTGCTGCTTCTTTTTTACGACTCAAATAGATGATGAAATAATCGATCGCGATTTTCAAAGAAAAGTTTCGTCGTTTGATAATGCTCCGTTTCTTCTAATGTCGATTCGTGAATCCCTTCTTGAGTTAAAGAGTATATAGTAGATTCAGGATAAGCCATTAAAATGGGAGAATGCGTGGCAATAACAAATTGTGAACCTTGTTCAGCTAGTTCGTGCATGCGAATGAGCATTGAAAGTTGTCTCATCGGGGATAAAGCTGCCTCAGGCTCATCTAGAATGTATAAACCTTGTCCTGAAAACCGATTCATAAATAATGAGAAGAATGATTCGCCGTGTGATTGTTCGTGAAGTGAAACGCCACCGTAAGATTTTATA
The DNA here is from genome assembly GCF_042796455.1 of Bacillus sp. NPDC057893. Taxonomy (NCBI): domain Bacteria; kingdom Bacillati; phylum Bacillota; class Bacilli; order Caryophanales; family Bacillaceae; genus Bacillus; species Bacillus sp. NPDC057893. The sequence continues at coordinate 799,750 of NZ_JBHVNG010000001.1, forward strand.
GCATCTATTTCATCGATATAAGAAGCAACGTTATAAAATGATTCAGCACGAAGAAAGAAGCCGTCGTTTGGTGTATTGAAACTTTTTGAAATTCGAAGATGTTCATGTAAAGATGAATGGGAATCATTTGTGCTAAAACGGAAATTCTTCGTTCCACCTTCTGCATTAAAACCTAAAGCAATTGCAATTGCTTCAAGTAGTGTTGATTTACCTGTCCCATTCTCTCCAATAATGAATGTTACATTTGGGTGGAAAGCTAGTGATTGTAAAGTTCGAATAGCGGGTAGACAGTAAGGGTATGTGGAAAAGCTAGGGATATTTTCTTTTTTTAATGTGACATTTTTTAAAAAGGGTACGTCAATCAATATATAAACCTCAATTCATAACGGATTTTGATTCTAAAAAAGCGGCAAATACTAATGTAAGACAACTTGCTAATAGTATTGTATATTGAAGTGCGCCAAAACCGAGACCTTCCCAGCCGAAAGCCATTCTCTTTCCTATAAAAATGATAAGAACGCTCATAAATCCATATATATTTTATAATTTTGTAGTGCTTCCATATAAAGAATCCGATGTATGTACTTAAAAACAATATAAACAAAACAAGAAAAAAGACAAGTGTTAATGACACGTGAACATCTCCTTATTTTCTGAATATTCCATGTGGATTATAACATTTAAACTATCATATTCCAATGTGAAAATAAATATTGCATAGAGATTGTTCATATCGTTATGATAGTATGTATTCTATTGAAATTATGAAAAGGAGTTAAAGCATGCCGTTTACATTTGCACATCCAGCAGCTGTTCTCCCTTTTGCTAAGAAACATTCTAGTTATATTTCAGTGACGGCTCTTATATTAGGTAGTATGGCACCTGATTTTGAATATTTTTTATATTTTAGGCCATACGGTATTATTGGCCATACATGGGCTGGTTTCTTATATTTGAATTTACCACTCGTTTTTTTATTAGCATATGCATATCATCTTATTTTAAAAGGACCGTTTATAACACATCTACCTAAGCCGTTTGCTACGTACTATAAATATATAGCTGATGAAAAGTGGGGGCTTTATACATGGAAAGATATTTTTGTATTTTGCTATTCTGCTTTATTCGGTATGGTGACGCATGTCGTTTGGGATGCTTTTACCCATAAGACAGGCTATTTTGTTATGAAGATGCCGCTGTTACAGAAAGAAGTATATAGTATTCCAATTTATAAATTTTTACAGCATGGGAGTACGTGTTTTGGTCTACTATTACTAATATATGTACTATGGAAATATAGGAGGGAAACTGATCAAGATACTAGTTTAACTTCGGAAAAAAAGAAATATTGGGCTTCATCTATCGTTGTGGCGGCCATTATATTTATCGTTCACGCGTTATTAGACCCCTATTTTCATATTTTCCAAATAGGAGGTATAATAGTATCTGGACTGACAAGTTCGTTTTGTGGACTTCTTATTGTTTCTATAGTTTACAAATCAAGGGACTAATTTATATTAATGAATGATAGTGTTAGGAGAAATTAAATGATGAAAGCATGGAAAAGTATTTTTGTTTTATGTAGTTTTCTTCTTATGTTAAGTGGTTGCTTCCATCAAGAAGAAAAGAAGGCAGAACCTAAAAAGAAAGAATCTATTCCTGAAACAAAAGAGTATGGTGGGCGTGAGCTTAAAAAAGTAGGGCAAAAGGTGAAAGAAAAAGGATGGGGGACTTTTGAATTAGAACAGATTCATTCTGTGAATCAGACATTTGAAGTAGCCCCAATGAAAATTCACGTACAAGACGTTAAAGTTATCTCATTATCACAAATGAGCAAAGATGCAAAAAATACATTGAAAGTGTATACTGCATTAACTCCTGAAGAAGTAAAGCGTAGATTGGGAGATAAAGTGAGTCAAGAAGATGCTGAATTATATGCATCGTTAAGTGGAACAGAGATTAGCGATACGATTCGGTATGTTGAAATTACATATAAGGTAGAAAATAGTGGGAATAAGAACATGCAATTTTTCTCTATGAATGATGTTACTATAAATGACAAACAACATTTTAATGTAGCGACTCAAAACTTTTTATATGATGAAGATACGCTCGTTGGTACGAAGAGTGTTTCAAGAGAAGATTATAAGCCTGGTGAGACACGAGAAGGAATTATCGGTTTAATACTTGATGATGGAAAAGAAAAAGTAAAGGATATTAAGTTTACGACAGATGATTTAGCAACAGGAGACACAAATGAAGCTGTTAAAGAACCGCAAACTTTTAATATTTCACTCTCTAAATAAAGTGTCTTTATAATAATTTAAGAAAAAACAGTCAGCATAAAAAGTTATGCTGACTGTTTTTTTAGCTCTTTCACATATGAATCTACACTTTGAAAAGGTACTGTAATTTTAAAAGCATCTTTTTGCTCGTTAAATTGTTTTTCATTATAAGGACCGAATCGTTTATTATGCTTTACATCGATAATCCAATAATGTTCACTTTTTTTATTTGTAATTGCTGCGTCAGGATTATTTGGATCTGATTTTTCCTCAATTTGTTTTGTGATAATGTATTTATCGTCCCAAGCAATTTCTGTAATTTTTGCAGGGATGTATTGTGTAGCATATACAGCATCCTGAGAGGGGAAAAGTTCAAATGCATCTCCAGAAGTATGTATGAGTTCATATTCATCGTTAATTGTATAAGTTAAATGGTTTGTATTGCCTGTACAACCTGTTAATAAGAGTGCGGCAAATAGGATTATCCATCTTTTCAATATGGGAACCTCCTTTACAATGCTGTTGTAACACATTGTACAAGAAAAGTAAGCGAAACGCCAGTTTACAATGTTTTTTAGAAGTGGTACGATGAAACGGGTAAAGAAGGATATGAAGGAGTCGACACAAAATGAAGTTAAAGATGCATCGTCCAGCGCTTGTAATGAATCGCATAGGTGCTTCCCTTATTGACATGTTTTTAATCTCAGTTACGTACGGTGCAGTAGTAGCTATTATTACCGGGAACTATAGTGCTATTTTCAATCGTTTTAATATAAGTTTAGGTGACTATAGATATGACCTTACACTTGTTTTCGTATTAATGGCTATAAATTTTATTGTGTTACCTTTTCTTTGGAACGGTTCTACACTTGGTAAAAAGGTAACAAGAACAAAAATAATCTCGTTAACAAGTGAAAAACTAACGTTACAAACATTAATAATACGATTTTTGTTATTATTATTACCAAGCATATTATTACTTGGAGTTCCATTAATATGCAATGTATATATGATGTTATTCCGCAAAGATAATTGTGGCTTCCATGATTTAATTGCAAAGACGAAAGTGATGAGTCTTGTATAATTAATATTTAAATTATAGGTGCTACTAATGAAATAAGACTTTTTATTGTTTGTATATAAAAAGTCTTATTTTTAATTTCGTAAAAAATTTGATTATATAGGGAGGATATCTCCTATATAGTACCTTCCATATTACTGAAGGATGTTTAAAGAAGCGGTAGCTAATTCAAACACCCTATTTCCGTTTTGAATAGATTGAAAATTAAGAGAATGGTATGATGGATATAAATAATATCGTTATATAACAAAGGGGGATTTGCAATGACTGGAGGTAGCTTAATATTTTGGGGAATTCTTATTTTTATTGGTTTAACCTTCGATCAGTATAATAGTAAGAAAAAAAAGAAACAAACAAGTAATCGCTTACAAGTTGTCGAGTTAACTTTTCCTGCTTGCAGACTAATCTAATAAAGGAGTATACTGAATGACGGTAAGACTTATAGAAGGGGTAATGAAAATGAAGCTTGCAGGAAAAGTTGCCATTGTAACTGGCGGTGGCATCGGTATTGGACGTAGTACAGCTCTTTTGTTGGCTCAGCAAGGCGCAAAAGTAATTGTGACGGACATTGATCAAGAAAGTGGACAAGCAACAGTAGAGGAAATTACGGATCTAGGCGGAGAGGCACTTTTTGTATCCTATGATATGGGAAAGCAAGGAGATTGGCAACGCGTTATCAGTTTTGCGATGGAAGCATATAGTCGTATTGATATGCTTTTTCAAAATGCTGGTTTATATAAAATAGATTCTATATTTTCTGACCAACAAGAGAACGATTCCAATGCACTTTGTATTAATGACGTTTGGATAGAGATAAAACAATTAACGTCATCTTTTATGAAACAGCAAGAAGAAGTGGTGCTCAGTGACTTACCGATTTTCGGTATTATTAGCACGAGAGGACAATCATTTCATACAATAGAAGCCCTAGTATAATAATGAAAAACCGCCCTCAGTATATATGTGGACGGTTTTTTTGTGTGTATTTTCAGCCATTCTAATTTCTTATCGTATAAGTAGCAACTATACAGAATACAAGTGATTTCGTACCCACTATTTTTTTGTTTTAATTTGGAACGGGGTAGGAAGAGGATTTGACCGTTTCTATGCATGGCTAGGTTCTCTTTTCTACCTAAAAAAGAAGGTGTTGTATTTGCATGTATACTTAGCGAATACGTTGTTCGGTTTGGCTATCAAAGAAATGTGCTTTATTCATATCAAAAGCAAGTTTAATTTGGTCACCAGGTGAAAAAGTATGTCTTGCATCAACACGTGCTGCAAAATCTTGATTTCCAAGTTTCATATATATAATGGATTCAGCCCCTAACAACTCTGCAACTTCAATTTTTGTTGTGAAAGTAGTAGATTGTGAAGCTTCTAAAAATAATAGTTCATCATGAATATCTTCTGGACGAATACCTAAAACAATTTCTTTATTTACATAGCCTTGTTCGCGTAATAACTTCATTTTTCCTTCAGATACTTTAATCTTTAGTGAACTGTCTATAACGAAATCGGTTTCAGTTAATTTTCCACGGAAGAAATTCATTGCGGGTGAACCGATAAAACCACCAACGAAAATATTTTCAGGTGTTTCATATACTTCTTTTGGAGTTCCAATTTGTTGAATTTTGCCGTCTTTCATAACAACAAGACGTGAAGCCATTGTCATTGCCTCAGTTTGATCATGTGTTACATAAATTGTCGTTGTACCAAGACGGTGGTGTAATTTAGAAATTTCTGATCGCATTGCAACACGTAGTTTAGCGTCTAAGTTTGATAAGGGTTCATCCATTAAGAAGACTTTTGCGTCTCGAACAATTGCTCTACCTAATGCAACACGTTGACGTTGTCCACCTGATAAAGCTTTCGGTTTTCTATCTAAATATTGTTCAAGCCCTAATATTTGAGCTGCATGTTTCACTCGACGGTCGATTTCATCTTTCGGTATTTTTCGAAGTTTTAATCCAAATGCCATATTATCATACACACTCATATGTGGATAAAGAGCGTAGTTTTGGAAGACCATTGCGATATCTCGATCTTTTGGAGGAACATCGTTCATTAGCTTACCATCAATTGAAAATTCTCCTTTTGAAATATCTTCAAGTCCAGCTACCATTCGTAGTGTTGTAGATTTTCCACAGCCAGAAGGACCAACGAATACGATAAATTCTTTATCTTGAATGTGTAAATTAAAATCTGTTACAGCTGTTACGTTATTATCATATATTTTATAAATATTTTCTAATTTAAGTTCTGCCATGATATTTCCCCCTAGAAAGTTTATGCAAACGTTTTCTTTGAATTTATTATAAACGAATAGATTCAAAAAAGAAATAAAAACACTATAAAAAAATAAAACGTTTTCATTATTCCTATGAATATATAATAAGTTCCGCATGTTTTATTAGAAAAAGAAAATAAATATTGTAAGCGCTATTTTAAATTTGGATAGAATCTGTTATCATTCAGTAATGAAAACGTTTGCGCCTTAAAAAAAGAAAAAAGAATCAATAGTATAGATGAAATGGGGTAGCATAATGGGAAAACAATGGTGGAAAGAAAGTGTAGTATATCAAATTTATCCTCGTAGTTTTATGGATAGTAACGGTGATGGTATAGGTGATCTTCGTGGTATTCTTGCGAAGCTAGACTACTTAAAAAAATTAGGTATTGATGTAATTTGGTTATCACCAGTCTATGAATCTCCAAACGATGATAATGGTTACGATATAAGTGATTATTGTAAAATTATGAACGAGTTCGGAACAATGGAAGATTGGGATGAACTATTACATGAAATGCATAAACGTAATATGAAACTTATGATGGACTTAGTTGTTAATCATACTTCAGATGAACATAATTGGTTTATTGAATCACGTAAATCAAAAGAAAATAAATATAGAGACTATTATATATGGCGTCCTGGAAATGAAGGGAAAGAGCCGAATAACTGGGGAGCAGCATTTAGTGGCTCTGCATGGCAATATGATGAAATGACAGATGAATATTATTTGCATCTGTTTTCTAAAAAACAGCCAGATTTAAACTGGGATAATGAAAAGGTAAGACAAGATGTTTATGACATGATGAAGTTTTGGTTAGAAAAAGGAATTGATGGGTTCCGTATGGATGTTATTAATTTTATTTCTAAAGAAGATGGCTTACCAGCTGTTGAAACGGATGAAGAAGGATATGTTTCAGGGCATAAACATTTTATGAACGGTCCGAACATTCATAAGTATTTGCATGAAATGAATGAAGACGTATTGTCTCAGTATGACATTATGACGGTTGGGGAAATGCCTGGTGTAACAACAGAAGAAGCTAAATTGTATACAGGAGAAGCTAGAAAAGAACTGCAAATGGTATTCCAATTTGAACATATGGATTTAGATTCTGGAGAAGGTGGGAAATGGGATGTAAAACCATGCTCACTTCTTACTTTGAAACAAAATTTAACAAAGTGGCAAAAAGCATTAGAACAAACAGGCTGGAATAGCCTTTATTGGAATAACCATGACCAGCCTCGCGTTGTATCTCGTTTTGGTAATGATGGAGCTTATCATACTGAATCAGCAAAAATGTTAGCGACAGTACTTCATATGATGAAAGGGACACCATATATTTATCAAGGAGAAGAAATCGGAATGACCAATGTTCGATTTGAATCGATTGATGAATATCGAGATATTGAAACATTAAATATGTATAAAGAAAAAGTTATAGAGCGCGGCGAAGATATAGATAAAGTGATGCAGTCTATATATATAAAGGGCCGAGATAATGCTAGAACTCCGATGCAGTGGGATGATAGAGAACATGCTGGATTCACAACGGGTGAGCCTTGGATTACGGTAAACCCTAACTACAAAGAGATTAATGTGAAACAAGCAATCCAAGATGAAGACTCAATTTTTTATTACTATAAAAAATTAATTGAGCTACGCAAAAATAATGAAATAGTTGTGTATGGATCATATGATTTAATATTAGATAATAACCCTGCTATTTTTGCTTACGTAAGAACATATGGAGACGAAAAACTTCTTGTCATTGCAAACTTTACTGCGGGTGAATGTGTATTTGAATTACCTGAGGACATTAGTTATAGTGAATTGGAGTTATTAATACACAATTACGACGTGGAAATCGGATCGATAGACAACATTACATTACGTCCGTATGAAGCAATGGTATTCAAATTGAAATAAGAAAAAGCCTTATGCCACCTGGGTATAAGGCTTTTTCGATTACCATTTTAATATGGAGAATCCATATGGTGGAAGTGTAACTTGTAATATACTTGCTTCCGCTGAAAATTCTTCGTTTGTATATATATTGACTATTTTTTTTCCTGTAATATGACTAGGGAGTGAAGCTGTAATTTCATCGTTAGTAGGATTTAAAACGAAAAAGATAGTTTCATCTTCATATGTCTTCGTATAAGAAATATAATTATGTTCATCATTTGCTTCGATGAATTTGAAAGTGCCATGTCCTCCAAATGCTTTATATTGTTTCCGTAATGAAATTAATGTTTGTATATGTGTAAATAATACATGATCTTGTTCGTTTATATCCCAAATCATACATTTACGGCAATCAGGGTCCATGCCGCCATCCATACCGATTTCATCACCGTAATAAATACAAGGAGAACCGATGAAAGAAAGGTGGAATACATAGAGTAACTTTAACTTATTTTTATCCCCGTTACATGTTGTTAAAATTCTTGGTGTGTCATGACTGTCTAATAAATGAAATGCAGCTTCATTTACATTCATAGAGTAGGAATGTAGAGATTCTGTAATTTGTTTCATAAATTCACTTGCTTTAATGGAACCGTTAGCAAAGTAAGAAAGTAGAGCGTTTGTAACAGGATAACTCATTACAGCATCAAATTGATCCCCTTGTAGCCATGGGAGTGCATCGTGCCAAATTTCTCCCAAAATATATACTTCAGGATTTAATGCTTTTATTTCACTTCGGAATTCTCTCCAAAAACTGTGATCGACTTCATTTGCTACATCAAGGCGCCAACCATCTATATGGAATTCGCTTACCCAATAACGACCTACTTCAAGTAAATATTCTTTAACATCTGGATGTGCCGTATTTAATTTAGGCATATATGGTGTAAATGCGAAAGTATCATAGTTAGGAAGTGGCTCGGTTATAATTGGAAACTCATGAATATGGAACCAATCTTTATAGGCGGAATTCTCGCCTTGGTCCAGCACGTCTTGAAATTTATCAAAGAAGTATCCGCTATGATTAAAAACAGCGTCGAGCATTACTTTTATACCATGTTTATGACACGCCTGAACGAGTTCTTTGAACGTTTCTTTCGTCCCAAATTGTGGGGCGATTTCCATGTAATCAATTGTGTCATATTTATGATTCGAATGAGCTTTGAAAATAGGAGTGAAATAAATGCCAGAGATTCCAAGCTTCACAAGGTAATCAAGATTTTGAAGAATACCAGCAAAATCACCTCCGAAAAAATTAGTAGCAGTTGGCTCTGCACTGCTCCAAGAAAGGGTGTTTGCTGGATTTAATGTACTATCCCCGTTAGCGAATCGTTCCGGGAAAATTTGATACCATACTGTGTCTTTAATCCAGGATGGTGCCCTGAAAACGTCTTTTGCATGAATGAATGGAAAGCAGAAAAAGTTACCGACATCGTCATTTGGAATATTAGAAAAAAATCCTCGTTCTGTATAAATAAGAGTTTCTACGTCGTTTTTTAATTCGAATCCATAACGTAAGCGTTTAAATTTTGGTTTGATTGAAACCGACCAATAATCAAATAACTCAGTAGATCCGTTTTTTTTCATCGGTGTACTCGCTGTAATCCATTTCCCATCTTGCCATTCGTACGGATCGCCGTAGATGAGAGCGACGCTGTGAACATCATCCCTTTTTGTGTGTATTCGGATGTGAATTGTTTTTTCATCGTAAGCGTATGCATAATTATCTTTTGGCCTATGATAGATCGCTTCTTTAAGCATATAGAAAATCCCCCTTTAATATCTCTATACATATAGTTCCCGTAAATGAAATAATAAAAATTATGTTGCAAACGATTGCCTTCCACATAACTTTAATATTGCTTATAAGAGTAGTATTCATTTTATGTAAAGTCAATGAATAAAGAGTATGATAAGATTATTTTGAAAATTAATATTTGCAAAATGAATAAAAGGATGTATAATGATAGACAAATAGCGCAAACGTTTTCATAGATTTGAGATATTGTTTGCGCTTCTATTAAACTATCTAATGCAAGCGTTTTCAATTAAAGGGTACATAGACAATTTAGGGAGGTTTTTGGGATGAAGAAAGCATTATCACTATTAACGATTTCAGCATTGTCAATCGGTATGTTATCTGCATGTGGACCGAAAGATTCAGGGAAAAAGGAAGTAAGTAAAGAGAAGAAAGATTATGATCTTCTCGTTTGGGAAGATGAGAAAAAAGGTGTGGGTCTAGAGCCAGCAGTGAAAAGTTTTGAAAAGAAATATAATGTAAAAGTAAAAGTTGAAGAGGTTCAGATGACGAAACAAATAGAAAAACTTCGTCTCGACGGTCCAGCTGGCACAGGGCCAGATGTTGTAACATTGCCACATGATCATATTGGTAATGCGGTAACAGAAGGGCTACTTTCAGAAGTGAAAGTGGATGATACAGTAAAAAGTAAATTTACAGATTTATCAATAGAAGCACAAACGTATAACGGAAAATTATACGGTTTACCAAAAGCAATTGAAACACCAATCTTTATTTATAATAAAAAATTGATGCAAAAAGCACCTGAAACGATGGATGAGCTGTTTAACTTCTCAAAAGACTTTACGAAGGATGGCAAGTACGGATTTTTAGCACTAGGAGATAACTTCTACTTCGCTAATGCATTTATGGCAGGTATGGGCGGCTATGTATTTGGTGAGAAAGACGGAAAACCAAATGCAAATGATATCGGTTTAAATAATAGCGGTGCAGTACAAGGTGCTGATTATATTCAAAAATGGTACAAAGAAAAGTTATTCCCGAAAGGTATTATCGGTGAATCTGGTGGTTCAGCTGCAGATGGATTATTTAATGAAGGAAAAGCAGCATCTATTATGAATGGTCCATGGGCATTCCAAGCGATGGAAAAGGCTGGAATTGATTATGGTGTTGCTCCAATGCCAAAATTACCAAATGGTCAACCGATGAAAACGTTCGTTGGTGTAAAAGGATGGCATGTAACAAGCTTCTCTAAACAAAATGATTTAGCTACAAAATTCACTGAGTGGGTTACAAATGAAGAAAATGCGAAAATTCGATTTGAGAAAACGAAAGAAATTCCGCCAGTAAAATCAGTAATGGAAGATCCAATCATTAAAGATAACGAAGCTGCAAAAGCAGTTGCAACGCAATCGGAAAATGGAATTCCAATGCCGAATATTCCAGAAATGCAGGAAGTTTGGAAACCAGCTGGGGATGCGCTTCAATTAGTTGTATCAGATAAAGAAGCACCAAAATCCGCACTTGATAATGCAGTGAAACAAATTAAAGGTAATATTGAGGCAAATCATAGTAAGAAAAAATAAGGTGAAATTCGTGCTTCTAATATAAGAGGCACGAATTCTCTCCCTTCCAAGTAGGAAGAAAAAAGGGGGAAGGAACATGCAAACATCTATGGAACCAGAGAAAGAGTTAAACGGTTCAAAGCATAGGAAAATGGCGACCATGTTATCAATCATTCCAGGTATTGGTCAACTATATAATAAACAATTTGTAAAAGGTCTTATTTTTCTAGTATTAACAGGTTCATTTATTGTAGCATTTGCTGATTTGTTAAATATAGGATTATGGGGAATTGTAACGCTTGGTACAGAAGTTCCACGTGACCATTCGGTCTTTCTATTAGTAGAAGGGATTTTGGCACTAATCGTCGTTGTGTTTGGTCTAGGGATATATGCATTTAACTTATATGATGCATATCAAAATGGGAAAAAACGTGATATAGGAACGCCATTAAACTCTGTAAAAGAGCAATATCGTAACTTATTAGATCAAGGTTTTCCATATTTAATGGTTTCACCAGGTTTTCTATTGCTTATCTTTGTTGTTGTTTTCCCAATCATTTTCGTAATTTTAATTGGATTTACGAATTATGATTTATACCACTCTCCTCCAGCTAAATTAGTAGATTGGGTGGGCTTTAAAAACTTTATTGATATTTTCACGTTACCAATGTGGAGAGATACATTTTTAAGTGTATTTTCTTGGACTGTCATTTGGACGTTTGTTGCAACAACGTTACAAGTTGCACTTGGTATTTTTTTAGCGATTATCGTAAATCAGCCTGGTATTAAAGGGAAGGCAATTATTCGAACAATCTTTATTTTACCGTGGGCTGTTCCAGCATTCGTATCTATTCTTGTATTTGCTGGTATGTTTAATGAAACATTTGGAGCAATTAATAACCAAGTATTAGCTTTATTCGGGATTGAAAAGATTGCTTGGATGACAGACCCGTTTTGGGCGAAGATGGCTTTAATTATGATTCAAACGTGGCTCGGTTTCCCGTTCGTCTTTGCAATGACAACAGGTATATTGCAATCGATTCCAGGAGAATTATATGAAGCGGCTACAGTAGATGGAGCAACAGCTTGGCAACAGTTCCGCAAAATTACATTGCCACTTGTTTTATATGCAACAGCGCCAATATTAATTACGCAATATACGTTTAACTTTAATAATTTTAGTATTATTTATCTATTTAATAGCGGGGGACCTGCTGTGTCTGGACAAAATGCGGGTGGAACGGATATTTTAATTTCATGGATCTATAAGTTAACGATGACTTCGGCTCAGTACGGAAAAGCAGCAGCTCTTACAATGATTTTATCGTTAATTGTTATTACAGTTGCGTTATGGCAATTTAAGAGAACAAAATCATTCCAAGAAGAGGATATGATGTAAATGAATATTAAACGACAAAAGATGTTACGTCTTTCATTAAGTTATTTAGTTATCTTCATAATGTGTGCGATTATTTTCTATCCATTATTATGGATAATTGGCTCATCGTTTAATCCAGGGGATAGTTTATCTGGGTCAAGTATTATTCCGGAAAATGCCACGTTAGATCATTATCGCAAGCTACTTGATCTCGATTCAAGTAACTACTTACTTTGGTATAAAAATACTTTAAAAGTTAGCGTAATGACGATGATTTTCTCTGTGCTAGCCATTAGCTTTACTGCTTATGCATTTTCGAGATATCGTTTTGTTGGAAGAAAGAATGGTTTATTAACATTTTTAATTCTGCAAATGATCCCGAATTTTGCAGCGTTAATCGCACTATATATATTAGCTCAGTTAACAGGATTACTTGATACACATCTTGCATTAATTTTAATTTATGTGGGCGGAGCAATTCCGATGAATACATGGCTTATGAAAGGGTATTTTGATACGATTCCGAAAGAGTTGGATGAATCAGCTCGAATGGATGGAGCAGGGCATTTCCGTATTTTCTGGCAAATCATTATGCCGCTTGCAAAACCAATCGTAGCGGTTGTAGCTTTATTCACTTTCATCGGTCCATTTACAGATTTCATTTTAGCGAGTATTATTTTGCGCACACCGGAAAATTATACTTTAGCAGTTGGACTATATGAAATGGTAGCGAAAAAATTTGGTAATGAATTTACGACATTTGCAGCTGGCTCAGTATTAATTGCAATTCCGATTTCTATTTTATTCTTATCGCTGCAAAAATATTTTGTTTCCGGTTTAACAGCTGGAGGTACGAAAGGATGAAAATGGGACATTACGTCCCATTTCTCTTTTCATCTCCCTATAAAAAATTTGTAGGGAGATGAAAAGAGATTTGACATCACATGCGAAAAGATGTGAAATAAATAGTATATTATAGTATAGGAAAATAAAGCTATATCCCTTACAATACATGGAGAGGGAGAAGATAATAATTTTTGCAAGATAGAACGAAGTGATGAAAGTTTGCGGTTTCTCCTATTACTTGCAACGATTGCAAGATAACAATATATGAAATATGGCAGAGAAGTGAGAGGGGGGATTTTTATGACAGTTACAATTAAAGATGTGGCGAAGAAGGCAAATGTTGCACCATCGACAGTTTCCCGTGTAATTGCTGATAATCCAAGTATAAGTGAAAAGACAAAGCGCCGTGTTCGAAAAGTGATGAGTGAACTAGGCTATCACCCAAATTTAAATGCAAGAAACCTTGCAAATCAAACAACGAAAACGCTTGGGCTCGTTATGCCGAGCTCAGCAAGTAAAGCTTTTCAAAATCCGTTTTTCCCGGAAGTTATAAGAGGAATTAGCTCATTTGCACATATGGAAGGGTATGCGCTTTATATGTCGACAGGTGAAACGGAAGACGAAATTTTTAATGGTGTTGTAAAAATGGTACAAGGGCGTCAAATTGGTGGAATTATTCTTTTATATTCAAGAGAAAATGACCGGATTATTCAGTATTTGCATAATCAAAAATTCCCGTTTGTATTGATTGGAAAACCATATGATCGAAAAGATGAAATTACATATGTAGATAATGACAATTATACAGCAGCAAGAGAAGTAGCGGAATATTTGATTTCATTAGGCCATAAACAAATCGCGTTCATCGGCGGTGGATCAGATTTACTTGTAACGAGAGATCGTTTGGCAGGTATGAGTGATGCTTTAAAACTAGCAGATATTATATTACCGAAAGAGTATATTTTACACTTTGATTTTTCAAGAGAGAGTGGTCAACAGGCTGTTGAGGAATTAATGGGACTAAAGCAACCACCGACGGCAATTATGGCAACGGATGATTTAATTGGACTTGGCGTGTTAAGTGCGCTTTCTAAAAAAGGATTTGTTGTACCGAAAGATGTTTCTATTGTAAGTTTTAACAATGCTTTATTATCAGAAATTGCTAGTCCACCGCTTTCAACAGTTGATGTGAATATTTATCAATTAGGGTATGAAGCGGCAAAAGCTTTAGTTGATAAGGTAGAGCATTCTGAGTCTACTTCAAAATGCATTATTATTCCGCATAAATTATTGAAGCGTCAAACTTGTGATCAGTATAAAACAAAAAGCTAAGAGTTTAACTCTTAGCTTTTTGCTTTAGAAAGGCTTCTAAACGGTCGCAGCCTTCTTTTAAAGTTTCCATACTATAAGCATAGGAAAGGCGAAGGTAGCCTTCACCATATTCAGAAAATGCCGTTCCAGGAACGACGGCCAGCCCAGCTTCTTTTACAAGATTAAGTGCAAAATCAAATGATGAAGATGTTAAGTTTCCGACATATGGGAATAAATAAAATGCACCCGTTGGCTTCTCGACTGTTAAGTCCATTTGAATGAGTCTATTATATACGTAATCACGGCGCTTTTTATATTGATGACGCATCATCTTAGGTGCATCTTTAGCAGCTGTTAACGCTTCAATTGCAGCATGTTGGGCGATTGAATTAGCGCATGTCACATTATATTGATGAACTTTTAAAATATGCTTTGCTAAATAATTAGGAGCAAATAAAAATCCAATACGCCATCCTGTCATAGAATGTGATTTGGCTAAGCCATTAATGACAATAGTCTTCTCACGCATTTCTGGGAATTGAGCAATAGATGTGTGTTGCCCTTCATATACTAGTTCGCTATAAATTTCATCAGAAAGAACGAAAATATTTTTATCTTTTAAGACAGATACAATATCTTGTAATTCTTCTTTTGATAGGGTAACACCAGTTGGATTAGAAGGATACGGCAAAACGACGCATCTTGTTCGTTCTGTAATTGCATTTTGCAATGCTTCAGCTGTTAAACGAAATCCAGTTTCACGAACATCTATAAAAATAGGCGTTGCACCGCATAGTCGAATAATAGGCTCGTAGCCTGGATAAATAGGAGCAGGTAAAATTACTTCCGTTCCTGGTTCTAAAATAGTTCGGAATGCAACATCAATCGCTTCACTAGCGCCGATTGTAACAATGGTTTCGTTTTCAGGTGAATAGTGTAAATCGTAATTATCTTTTACAAAGTTACAAGCCGCCTCACGTAATTCTAATAAACCAGCGTTGTGTGTATAGCTTGTATAATTTTCTGTAATGGCCCGTTTAGCAGCTTCTTTTACTAAAGAAGGTGTAGGGAAGTCGGGTTGCCCAATTGTTAAAGAGATGAGATTATCATAGTTTTGAATCATGTTAGAGAACTGACGGATTCCAGAAATTTGGATGTCCTTCACTCTAGGATTAATGAATTGTTCCATTGTATCTCCCTTTCTTCCGTTTGAAAATTAAGTTCATTTTATCATATTTTTAACTATTACGCTTTGTTTATAAAATTTCCCCCGCTATTTGTGAAAGATAAGAATCGTATCTTAAAATTCAGTGGAAGTAAGAAATTATGTGAGGATTCAAATGTCCATAAGAGTATAAGCTGTGTGAGTTAATTAAAGTTTCACTCCATTTGTTTAAGCATAAACAAAAAAAGCCGCTGCAAGCGACTTTTTAATAACCGTATTCCCAATCTATTTCATCTTCGTTCCAAAGTACGGAAGATACTTTGCCAAGATGGACAACGGATTCATTTACAGCACATGTACAGTCTTCGTCCCCTGCTTTATGTTGCAATTCTTCGTATACTGATTTTTCAACGTTTTCTAGCACAACCAAATTTTCTTCTTTTAAAACAAGCGTAGTACCCGCCATATTTATCTTCCTCCTACTAAAGTAATGATCACTTATTTGTAAACATAGATAGTATGGATTATATGCTGTATTTTGCGATAGTTGTCCGTCTAGTGAAGTGTTTTTTATTTTCTTTGTAATCCGTATTCATTGTATACTGCACGAAGGAAATTTGGTACAGGGTTTACAATCATTTCGGAAATTTGTAACATTTATTATTAGTTGTTAACAAATAATTAACAAAAATGTTAAGAAAAATCAAAATTTTAAAACAAATATACTTATAAAATGATATAATCATATCAAAATACATATAGGGGATGAGAGGCTATGGAGCTGATTCGTGATTTAATGATCCAAATTGCCATCATTATTTTACCACTATTTTTATATGAAGCGATTCGTTTAAATCGTTATCAAGAAATGCTTCCGAAGCCTAATCGCTACTTTATTATGTTTTTATCTAGCGTTACACTCGTTCTCTCCATGACATACTCTATTTGTTTTGGTACTGTTTGCGGATACAATTTTCATCCAATCCCAATTGTTAGTGGTTTTTTATATGGTGGGATTGTTGGACTCATCCCTGCCATTATTTTTGTTGCATATGAATGGATTTTTAAGGGGCTCAGTTGGTTGCCTATCGTAGAAGTTATATTTCTTTCGATAATTCCATTGTTTTTGTCAAAGAAATGGTCTCTGTTTTCAAGAGATAAGAAGCTAATATTAGCTTTTATGATTGCATCATTTTATGTTCTTGTTTCATTAGTAGTCGGGATGTTGAATGTCCTTTTAGAAACAGGTTTTACACCGTACATATCTAATCTATATAGTGGGTATATATTTGCATCACTTATTATGGTTATGACAATGGTATTTCAAGTGTATTTGACTGAGTATTTAAATGAAAATGCATTATTGCGTACAGAAATGCAAAAATCAGAAAAACTTAATATTGTTAGTGAGTTAGCTGCAAGTGTTGCACATGAAGTTCGAAACCCTCTCACTGTTGTACGAGGGTTTATTCAATTGCTAGAGAGTACGGAAGAGGTAAAAAACAAAGATTATATGCGTCTCGTATTAGCTGAACTGGATCGTGCTGAACAGATTATTTCAGATTATTTAAATTTAGCAAGGCCTCAAATTGAAAAAAAAGAACATATTTGTTTATCAGCACAATTAATTGAAATGACAACTCTTATGTCATCATTTGCAGCGATGCAGGGCGTTTATTTGCAAGTTGAGATTTCTGAGAGCCTTTATACTATCGGCGATAAGACGAAATTGAAGCAAGCTATTATGAATGTTGTTAAAAACGGTATTGAAGCAATTCAAGGAAACAAAGGGTATTTAAAAGTAACAGCTATTCAAAAAGATGAAATGATAATAATAAGAGTTAAAGATAGTGGTGTTGGAATGACAAAAGAACAGTTAGTAAGGCTTGGACAACCGTATTATTCTTTAAAAGAAAAAGGAACAGGATTAGGTCTTATGGTAACATTTAGTATTTTACAAGCGCATAATGGTACATTGGAATATAAAAGTGAAAGTGGAAAAGGAACTGAAGCTATTATTATATTGCCAGCTGTACGATATAAGGAATAAAAGTTACCGGTAGAAGGTAACTTTTTATTTTATCTTGCATTAGAAAAATATACGAAATTTCATTCATTTATTTTATCTTGTTTTGTTCGAACGAATAAACTTTTAAATGATTGAAAGAAGCTTTGCTCTTTTGAAGCGGCGACTAATTTTTTTGTTTCTTGAATTTCGCGAATAACTTGCATAAGTTGTGCATCGCGGTTGCTATCTTTATTGTAAATTTGATTGACAAGTTTATTCATTTTTTCTTCTTGTTTGGATTCTCGCTTATACATATGATTCATTAATAAGTCCATCTTTTCTTTTTGGAGTGCATCTGTTTCGGCGGCATGAACAACTAGCTCTTGTAACATTTTTTCCTGAGAGCCTTCTTTTACATAAACTTGTTGCATTAGTTCATCTAATTTCTCGTCTTTTAAACGATTTTGTGTAATGAGAGTAGAGTTTTGATGAATAATTGCTTCATTTAATTGAGCAAGCATTTCAAGTTTTAACATGAACTCCTCAAAGTTACGTCCATCTTCTTTCGGTTGTATCTCTTGTTTATCTTGAATAACAGGTACAGGTGGGGCCTCTCTTTCTTTTAAAATAATAGGTATTGTTTCTGAAATGTCTTCTTGTAATGTAGCAGCTCTTTCATGTATAGATTTCAATAGTTTTAAATCATCCAATTTATAAATACGAGCATCAGCTGTTTTGGAAATGATATAACCGTGTTCCTCTAAGAGTTGGCTATATTTTCGGACTATATGTTTTGGGATACCTGTTTTATTTGTAACATCTTTCGTCTTATAAATAGCTTCCATGATAGTTCCTCCCCAAAAAGTATCGTATATATCATTTCAATCTTTTATGAGGACTTCCTTTGAAAAAGAATGTCGGAAGGTTATTAGTTTTCTACAGCATTAGTGAAAAGATGAGGAAAAATGAATGTTTTTGGCGAAATGGAGAGGAAGAGCTAAAATAATGTCTGAAAACATACGTAGAAGAAGTTTGTTATAATAACTGAGGAAAAGAAATTGGTAGGAACACGGAGGTACACATGAAGCAATTTAAAGGTATTATCATTTCAATTATTGCAATTCTTTCTCTTTTGATAGCGGTATATGAAGTACTTGTGCCAGAGGAGACAAGTACTAAAAAAACAACTACGTATGATCAAATTCTAGAGTTCCCGAAAGAACGATATCCAGAGACCGGGAAACATATAACGGATGCTATAAAAGAAGGGCATTCAGAAATGTGCACAATTGATCGTAATGGTGCAGCGGATAGAAGGAAATTATCGTTAGCGCCATATCCGACGAAGAAAGGTTATGATCGTGATGAATGGCCGATGGCGATGTGTAAGGAAGGCGGAAAAGGAGCCCATATTGAATATATAAGTCCAGCAGATAACCGCGGTGCAGGTTCTTGGGTAGGGAATAAGCTAGACAAATATCCAGATGGTACGCGTGTGAAATTTGAAGTGAAATAGTAATTGGCATACATTTCATAGTGGAGGAGAGGGGTAGTTATGGAATTAACAATTTCATATTCGCAATTAATGATAATGAATTATGATGGTCAGCAGCCTTATGTAGATTGGACTCCTGAAGATTTTGAAAGAGGCTATGCTGAGGTGGATGGAGCTATTATTTTTGAAGCAATCTCTGACTATACTTGTGAAGTAGAAGTTACTTGCGGAAATCATATTGAGAAAGAAGAAGTGGTTAGAACGATATCAGTTCCTTTCACAGTGAAGAATGAAGAAGTATATATAACAAGTATTCTTTCTAATAAATTTCATATTCCTATTCCGAACGGGGAATATATGGTAGTCTTGCAGGCAACTCCTCTTGAAGAGCCAACAGACGATGAATTGTATAAAGTACAATACGACTTCTATTTTGAGAGTGTAGAATAAAAAAACGTGTTATCCTTTTTGAAGGATAACACGTTTTTTATTATGCGTTTGTTTTTAGGAGAGAACGAGCGTCTTTTGCTGCCTGAACCATGTGCTCTAAAGCAGGTATAACTTCCTCAGTTCTTCGTGTTTTTAAACCACAGTCTGGATTAATCCAGAAATATTTAGGATCACATACTTGTAAAGATTGTTCTACGATTGTGAACATTTCATCTTTACTTGGGACACGTGGGCTATGAATATCATATACACCTAGACCAATTCCTTTTTCATATGTTGTATGTTTTAATGTATTAATAAATTCTCCATGACTTCTTGATGTTTCGATAGAAATAACATCTGCATCTAATGCACGAATTGCATCTACAATATCTTCGAAGTTACTGTAACACATATGAGTATGAATTTGTGTTTCATTTTCTACAGAAGATGTTGCTAACAGGAATGATTGAACTGCCCATGTAATGTATGCATCCCAATCTTTTTCTTTTAACGGCATACCTTCACGAAGTGCAGGCTCATCGACTTGGATTACTCTAATTCCGGAAGATTCAAGTAATTCAATTTCATGACGAAGTGCTAATGCAATTTGATATGAAACTTCTTTTCTTGAAATATCATTTCGAACGAATGACCAATTTAAAATAGTGACAGGTCCAGTGAGCATACCTTTTACTACTTTCTCTGTTAAGCTTTGTGCATATACAGTTTCTTTAATAGTCATTCCACTTATAAAGGCAACATCACCATAAATAACAGGTGGTTTTACGCAGCGAGAACCGTATGATTGTACCCATCCGTTTTTAGTAAAGGAGAAACCAGCAAGTCTTTCACCAAAATATTCCACCATGTCAGTTCTTTCGAATTCACCATGTACTAGTACATCAAGACCAATATTTTCTTGGTAACGAATCCACTTTGCAGTTTCTTGTTCAATGAATTGATTATATTGTTCATTTGTAATATCGCCGTTACGCCACTGTTTACGTATTTGACGAACTTCAGATGTTTGCGGGAAGCTACCGATAGTTGTTGTTGGTAACAACGGTAATTGTAAAGCTACTTGCTGTAGTTCATATCGTTTTTCAAATGGAAGAGGACGTGAGAAATCATCTTCTTTAAGTGATGTACGTGCCACTTTTACATCTTCACGATTACGTGCAGCTGATGAGCGGATTGCATGATGTGCATTACGATATGTTGTCAAATCGCTACTTATGCTTTCTACACCTTTAGTAAGAGCAGAATGGATAAGGACTAGTTCTTCTAATTTTTGATTAGCAAATGCAAGTGCATCAAATAATTCAGTTGCTAATTGGGTTTCTCCCGTTTTATCGATTGGAGTATGCAATAAGCTACAAGAAGGTTGAACAATTAAACCTTTTGCTGTGATTTGATTTTGTAATGTTGTAAATAAAGAAAGTACATCATCAAGATCAGCTCTCCAAATGTTACGGCCATCTATACAACCGATAGCTAAAATTTTATCAGCTGGGAATCCATATTTTGAAATAGCATTTACATTACCTTCTTTGCCATGAACAAAGTCTAATCCAATACCAGAAACAGGGAATGTAATGATTTCTTCATAGTTCTCTTCTACACTATCAAAATATGTTTGTAGAAGAAGATTAGCATTCGGAACTTCTTTATGAATAGCTTCGTAAAGTTCTTTCGCTTGATTAATTTCATCTTTTGTTAAGGATGCAAAGATTGGTTCGTCAACTTGAATAATTTGTGCTCCAGCTGCGTGCAATTCAGAGAATAATTGTACATAAGGTGCAACTAGCTCTTTTAAAATAGTGGGAAATTGCTCTTCGTTATAACCTTTTGCTAGTTTTAGGAATGTATAAGGTCCTAAAATAACTGGTTTTCCATCAACGCCTAACTCTTTTTTCGCTTCTTCATATAAACGAAGAGGGCGATTGTCTTTTAAAGAGATTTGTAATCCTTCTTCATATTCAGGAACAATGTAATGATAGTTTGTGTTAAACCATTTTGTCATTTCAGAAGCAACGTGATCTTTAGAGCCGCGTGCCATTGCAAAATATACATCAAGGTAAGAGGTAAACTCTGAAAAACGTGACGGGATGAATCCTAACATGTAGGCCGTATCCAGAACGTGGTCATAATATGTAAAATCGCCAACTGGAATTAATTCAATTCCTTTTTCTTGCTGTACTTTGACGTGTTGAAGGCGAATTTCTTTCATTGTCGTTAAAAATTGTTCTTCATCAATTTTATTGGACCAAAAAGCTTCCAATGTTTTTTTCCACTCTCGTTGTAGTCCGATACGTGGATAACCTAAGTTACTTGTTTGAATTGCCATTTTAAATTCCTCCCTAATTGAAAGTAAGCATTTCCGTTTACTCGGAAATACCTATAACAAAAAGCATAAAGGCATAGAAAAATAAGCCTTCCTTTTTGTTTTTAACACCTCATCATCATCCGTGAGTCTATCAGTGTTGTTAAAACAGGCAGGTCTCCTGACTTATGCTTTATATAATTTCTTTCACCTTCCCGTTTTCACAGTGGTACCAAAAAGAAATCTCAGCATTTACAGTGGCGGGACCGTGTTGGAGTTTCACCAAGCTTCCCTTTTAAACACGAAACGAAATTTCCGTGTACCTATTTTCCTTTTGAAAGGAATTTAACAAGCGATATGATATTGAAACAAATTCTAACACAATTTTTCGAATTTTGTCTACTGTTTTAAAATTAGAAAATTCAAAAGTTTTTTTATTAATTATTATTTTAAATACTCTGATTTTTATAAGTGGAGAAAAGGTGTGAGAATTGAAATAAATTGTGGTTAAGTTTCCGAAGAAGAGGGGTATCTTTTTCGGAAACTTAACCTTCATCAATATCAATTTCTGAAAGACGTCCTGCCACTGCATCTGTAAGGAGGGTGTTTAACCATTGTAATTCAACGGTAATATGCTCAATAACGCTTTGTAAAATGTATAGTTGTGCACGTGGAATGTTCCCTTTGCTACAATCGTATATAGTTTGCATTTTATGTAAATATTGAATGGTATCATTTTTCTTTTTTTCTAAAATAGGAACTAACTCTCGGTCATCACCAAAATGAGCAAAAGAGAGTGCTGAATAGATCGGTTTATATATTTCGTTTTTTGCTTCGAACTGTTTTAATAGTAACGTGTGAAATAGCCGTTTACCTTCTTCTGTTATATGAAAGATTTTTTTATCTGGCCTATTCGTATCTCGAACAATAGTTGTAATGCGAATTGCGCCTTGCTTTTCTAATTGCTCGAAGGCGTAGTACAGTGATCCTTTTGCGTATTTAATATAACAATCCATGTGTCGTTCTTTCATAATGTGCTGCACTTCATATGGATGTTTATCTCCTTCGAGTAGCAAGCCGAGAATGACTAATTTCATACTCATGCTGTCTCAACTCCTGTATATAGAAACTTTATACATATTATAAACGGCATATCCTTTTTCATAAAGGGATATGCCGTTTCTTTTTTCTATACTAACTTACTTTCTTTTGTTTTTGTTTCGTTTTTGGTCCTGTGAAGAGGCGCTCATTTCCCATAAGTAAAATACAAATAATACTTAGTACGGCCGGAATAAGTGCCCAGAAGAACGTATTAGCAATAGATGTTGCAAGAGCCTCCTTAATGCCGCTCAGTACTTCAGGAGGTAGCTTTTCAGTAGCATTTGGTGATAATAAAAAGCTTGTGTCTCCACCTTTAGGAGCCATTTTTGCTAGTTCAGGAGGGAAGACTGCTTTTAATTTATCAGTGAAAACATGATTTTGAATTGTACCGAAAATCGTTACACCAAGAGTCATACCGAGTGAACGGAAGAATGAATTTGTTGATGTAGCAGAACCGCGATCTCTCATTTCTAGTTTGTGAATAGATGCCATACTTAAAACTGAGAAGGAGAATCCAACTCCAAGTCCAGCAAGCACCATAAACATTGTTACGAGTGTACGAGGTGTTTCCATTGTTAAAGTACTTAGTAAATAAATACCAAGAACGAAGAAAACTCCAGATACTATCATGATGTTACGATAACTTGTTCGTGAAGCTAACTGTCCACCAGTTTGACTTCCAATTACAGATCCTACCATCATAGGTGTCAAAATTAATCCAGCATTTGAGGCTGAACCACCGAGAACACCTTGAACGAAGATTGGAATATAAACTGTACAGATGATAAAAGCTGCGCCATAGAAAAAGGCAACACCTTGGCTAGCTGCAAATAAAGGTTTTTTAAATAAATGGAAAGAAATAATAGGCTCGGTTGCGTTTCTTTCTACGAAGAAGAAAATAATAAGCATAATAATAACAGTTGAAAATAAACCAATAATCACATTAGAGTTCCATGCATATTCCTTACCACCAAGTTCTAGGGCAAACATTAAGCAAATGATACTAATGACAAGTGTAATGGCACCAGCCCAGTCAATTTTTTGTTTTCTATATTCTAGAGACTCGTTATAGTATTTAGTAATGAAGAAGAAGGAAATAAGTCCTAATGGAATATTAATATAGAAGACCCAGTGCCAACTTATATAATCTGTAATGTAAGCACCTAACAAAGGTCCGAAAACACTAGATGTTCCGAAAACAGCACCAAATAGTCCGGTCATTTTCCCGCGTTTTTCAGGCGGGAATATATCATACATAATTGTAAATGCGATAGGCATAAGAGCTCCGCCACCAATTCCTTGAATGGCTCTATAAATACTTAATTGTTCAATACTTGATGCTGTCCCGCAAAGTGCAGAACCGAATAAGAAAAGAATTAGTCCGCCAATATAAAAGCGTTTCCGCCCGTACATATCAGAAAGCTTACCGAATATAGGCATTCCGGCCATTGTTGCTACCATGTAGGCAGATGTGACCCAAACGAATTTGTCGAACCCTCCTAAGTCTCCGACAATCGTTGCCATCGCAGTTGCGACGATTGTGTTATCCATTGCTGCCATTAGAATACCAAGTAGTAAACCAGCAACAACAAATTTTGTTTTACTTGAATCTTTTTTTGAAAGTTGTGCTTCCAAATATAGCCCTCCTTTAATGAAAATTAAACTAACTTAAGTTTTTTAGTGCAATGCGTACAAACTTTATGTACAGTTTGTATCGTTCCCTCTTCATTTATAAAAAATTGCATTGACATGATATAAAGGATGGAAATCATAAATTATATTATAGTCAAATTTGACTAAAAGGTAAATGTTTTCTTAAGCCAAAGTATTTTATTATATTGACGAAAAGAGAGAGTAAGAATTTATTTTTTTATGTAGTTAAGGAAGGAAATTGTAAAAAAATATTTAATAAAGAATAACCTGTGTCAACCTATTAAAAATGGTTTTTTCTTTATATTGTCGAATAGGATAAAAGGAAAAGAAAAATTTAAAATGTTTTGTAACAAGCTGAATATTTTTTCTTAGTGTAGTTTATTGCATCGAGAGGCAGAATAAAGTTGTATAGATGATACATCTGGAATGAGGTGAATATATTATGAAAATATGGAAACGAATTTCGGATCAAGAAAGGTATTCTATACCGTTACAGCCGGTTTTGTGGATTGATGGTTCTAAAAAGGACACGGAAGCATCTAATGTAGCAGTCACATTGCAAATCCGTAGTATGTATAAAGAAAAATTTTCATATGAGATGATCTATGATGTTAATGACATACTAATTATTCGACTTGAAGTTGAAAACAAAGGCGTTGAAATGATTTCGCGAGTAGTTGTAAGTCATATGATTCGTGATTATTTCGCGTATATCCCAAACTCTTTAAAAGCAGATAAGGGAATAAGTGAGTTTTTATTTCAGCTTGTAAGGTGGCGAATCGATAATCTATCGCCGAGTGAAAGGGTAGAATTAATTTGTCAAATAAAAGCAAATAAAGATAAAGCTCCTCCCAATTCATTATTTCAGGCTACATATACATTTCAATATAAAGGAGTATCATATGGACCGCTACAAACAAATGAAGTGGTTGTCAGAAAATGATAAGAAGGAACCTGTGCGAAAGGTTCCTTTTTTAATGAAGATTGTGCTTCTTGAGTAATTTCTTTTGTTCCACTCCTTTTTTTCCAACATAGTTATTTTTGTATCCAAAATATAGAATGAATAGAAATGAAATAACATTTACTAGAGCGTCAATTTGATCGTTTGTAATGAAGTTTATTCCGAAAGAGTTAAATAGTAATTTTAATGATAATAAAAAGCCAGCTAGTAAGCGCATAATATCTGATAGATTTTCTTTTTGAAGCATATAGGTCACTCCTTTCTAAAAACGATATATAGTATATATATGAAATAAAATAGAAAAGGTATACGAGCTTAAGTAGAAATGTACATGGAATATGTACATTTTTTATTTTGTAGAAAAACATTATTGTTATAGAAGCATATATTGGTATAGAAGGGAGGGGAAGTATGAAATATAAAGGGAAAATAAGTGGATTACTACTTGGGAACACAGTTGCGGTTACAGAATGGATTGCACTTCAGGATGTAATTGCTAAGCTAGATTCGCGATCATTTTTTACCGTCTTTATTATTTATATATTGCAAATGATACTAAGCTATTATTTTGGACATTGGTACGATAAAAGAGCGAATGCGCGTGTAAATATTGAAGTAGGAGGAATGACAAATAACGATTTTGTCGTTGATTTTTTTGAGAAAGTAGCTGCTTTATCAGAAAGAGATTCTCGTAATATTACAGTGTATATTCTTTCCGTAAAAGAATGGGATGTATTAAAAGACACAGTGCAAGAAAAAAAGTTAGATGAGCTAGTCCAAAGAGTAGAACGTACAATTGTAAAGACAGTTCGAAAAGGCGATGCAGTTACGAGGTGGGATGAAAATAAATATGTTATCGTAGCTGTTGATAATGGCTATGAAAAGTCAACAATAACAAATCGATTAATCAAAAATATTCAAAATGAAATAGCGAATGATTTATTAAGTGTCACACTATTATTTGGGGCTGCAAGTTATCCGATAGAAGGGAAAACTGTTGAAGATTTGTTTAGAAAGGCACAAAATCAATTGTATAATTATAGAAACTTGCAAAGTCATGAATGAAACTTTGATTTGAAGAAGTATGATATAAAGAATTTTTTGTAACATTTTTTTGTCTTTTGTTACAAGAAAACTTTTTTTTGTAACAAAAGTCTTTAAAAATATATGAAATCAGCATATAATTGTCTGTGGATGTGTCAATGCATTTTGCACAATGCGTTTCATTTTAAAAGTGTAGAGGAAAGCATGCTCTACACTTTTCCTTTTTAAGAAATTAAAAGAATCTTTGTAAGAGTTGCGAGGTCACCTTTGCACTATGTAAAATGGACAAAGAGGTTATTTGATAGAAAGTGAGAAAGGGAATGATAGACGTGAGAGGTCAACGATCATCTTTTATCAGGTGAAACATTATAGTGTTTCTTGCAGTAGGTAAGATTAAGGTAAATGCCTTTATGTTTTAAGATATTACATAATTTCAAGTGCGAAAATTGTACAAGCAGTATAAATAATTATTGATGATCTTCGTAAAAAAGATGCGAGCGTGAAATAGATAAAGAAGTTACATGTTTTTCATGGAATTTTTGGCGCGATGGTCGTTTATTAATAGGAGGAAAAGATGTTGAAATATAATAAATTAGCAATTGTAACTGCATTATCAATGACTTTACTAGCTGGTTGTTTCGGCCCAAAACCAGAAGAGGAGCTATATGTTGCATTTGAAAATGCTGCCAAGCAAGAAAAAACAATGTTTGAAGATGCGAAAAAATTAGAGTCATTAGAGAAAGAGGGGCAAGTATTATATAATCAAATTGTCCAAGAAGGAAAAGATAATAATCAGGCTGTTAAGGATAAGCTTGATCAAGCAGTGAAAAATACAGCTGAACGAGAAAAAGTTCTTATTAAAGAAAAAGAGGCTTTAAATAAAGCGCAAGAAGAAGTGAAGTCAGCTGATAAGCATGTGAAGAAAATTGAAGATAATAAATTAAAAGACCAGGCGGATAAAGTAAAGAGTACTTATGAGAAACGACATGATTCATTCCAAAAGATGTACGATAGCTATAATAAATCTTTAAAGCAAGAAAAAGAATTATATGCAATGCTACAAGATAAAGGTACAAAATTAAAAGATATTAGCGAGAAAGTAAAGTTAGTAAACCAAGCATATAAAGATATTGAGACAGAAAAAGATAAGTTTAATGAATATACGAAATCATATAATACAGAAAAAGTTGCATTCTATAAACAAGCGAATATTAAAATTAAGGAAGATAAAAAATAAAACAGTTTGGCCTAATATGGGCCAAACTGTTTTATTTTTTTGTATAGGTACGGCTATACCATGGAACTGCTTCGCTTAATTTTTTTTCTTGTTTTAATGCTTCAGGACCAATATAATCTTGAAGTGTTTTTTTTGCTATTGTTAAAGATAAGGTTGTTTTCGGATTTCGATAGGAGGATTCAAGGTGACCAAGATGCGGTAGGGTGCGAAAATCATCTTTCGTAGGAGGGATATGGAAAAAATAATCGCCTAAACGTATAAGAACATCGGATTGTTGTTGACTAAAACGTGGGTTTCTAGAAAAATGTAATCCTTCTTTGATAGCCTTTTTTTCAGTAATTAAGCGTTCTAAAGCAGTCTTTTTTAACCAATATAAGTACTTAGGATTAGTTGCAGCTTTAGCATGACGATTCACAACGAAAATAGATTGAGCTAGTCTATTAATAGAATGTTGATTATGTAATTGAGATTGGGGTTGTGAAGGTTTCATATTTAATCTCCTTTCAAGTTTTCCTTATTATAGCATAAATAAAATGGGTTTTTATTATATGCAAAAAGTAATTGTATATATTTTCAATATTAAAGCAATATTGTTACAAAAAACAACTATTTTGTATAATAGTGATAGAATATGTTTCAGAAATTTGATAATGAAAGAGTGAGAAGTTTGAAAGAAATATTAAAACTACAATATGCCATTATAGACATTGGTTCTAATACAATGCGCTTAGTTATTTATGAAAAACAAAGCGGGGGTTTTTATAAAGAGATTGAAAATATGAAAGTGGTCGCTAGGTTAAGAAATTATTTAGTAAATGGTGTATTAAGTGAAGAAGGAATAGAAGTATTATTACAAACATTATTTCAATTTCAAGAAAGTACACGATTCCATAAGTTACATCATGTACTTTGCGTTGCAACGGCAACAATTAGACAGGCTGAGAATCAAGATGAAATTAAAAAACTTGTTGAAGGGCAAACAGATTTTACTCTTAGAGTTTTATCAGAATATGAAGAAGCACGTTACGGTTATTTAGCAGTTATGAATTCCACTTCATTTTCAGAAGGAATTACAGTTGATATTGGTGGGGGGAGTACAGAAGTTACATACTTTCGAAATAGAGAAATTTTAGAATATCATAGCTTTCCTTTTGGAGCACTTTCTTTAAAGCAACAATTTATTCAAGGTGATATTCCTACTACAGAAGAGTTAGAGGAAATAAAAAACTATTTATGGTATCAATTTCGAACGCTACCATGGTTAATCGATAAAGAATTACCCCTTATCGCAATTGGGGGGAGTGCAAGGAATATGGTGAAAATCCATCAAAATTTAATTTGTTATCCTATAGCTGGATTACATTTATACAAAATGAAAGAAGAAGATCTTAAACATGTAAAAGAGGAATTAAAAGAATTGTCGTTCATAGAGCTTCAAAAGATGGAGGGGTTAGCAAAAGATCGAGCAGATACAATTATTCCAGCAGTCGAAGTCTTTCATATGCTTGTTAACGTTATAGAGGCACCGGCATTTATATTGAGTAAAAAAGGATTAAGAGAAGGTGTTTTTTATGAAGAATTAACGAAAGACTTGGGGATTTCGTACTATCCGAACGTAGTAGAAGAAAGTTTATATTTATTATCATATGAGTACGAAATGGATATGGAATTTGTAATTCAACTTATTAAACAAGGAACATTGATTTGTAAACAACTTGAAGGAGTAGGACTTATTTCTATGTCGGAAAAAGACTGGGAAATATTCCATCAAGCGGCGAAAGTATTTAATATAGGGAAGTACATTGATGAAGAAGCGAGCCGCTTACATACGTTTTATTTACTAGCGAATAAAACAATTGATGGCATGATGCATAAAGATCGAGTTAGATTAGCACTTATTGCTTCATACAAATCAAAAATGTTATTTAAACAACATTTAGCCCCATTTGAAGGATGGTTTGATAAAAGTGAACAAAAAAAAATCCGGTTATTAGGAGCTGTTTTGCAATTTTCAGCCGCTTTAAATGTGAGACAAAGAGCGCTTGTTGAAACGATATCTATAACAGAAAGTAAAGAAGGATTAACATTTAGAATTGTATGCGAGCAATCGGCATTAGCGGAAAAAGTGCAAGCTGAAAAACAAAAAAAGCAGCTAGAAAGAGTATTGAAAACGAATATTAACTTGTTATTCGAATCAGTATGTTAAGTTGTACGGATGTCTTTACGAAAAATTAACACTTTGGAATATTATAATTTGATAAAATAAAAGTAACTAAATTATAGTGAAAAAGTTTCAAAGGGAAGTGTGAAGAGAATGGAATTGCTAAAGGGGAATTTAGTAAATTTAAATGATACAGCGTATTATAATAACCGCGAGTTGAGCTGGTTAGCTTTTAATGAACGTGTACTACAAGAAGCGCAAGATGAAAATAATCCACTTTTAGAAAGATTAAAGTTTATTAGTATTTTCAGTTCAAATTTAGATGAATTTTTTATGGTGCGCGTAGCAGGTTTGAAAGATCAAGTAAGTGCTGGATTTAATCAGACAGAAAATAAAGCAGGTTTAACACCGAAGAAACAGTTAAATAAGATTGCGATAAAAGCTCATGACTTAATGACTGTACAGTATGATACGTTTAAAGGTTACGTATTGCCAGCGCTTGAACTAGAGGGGATTGAGCGTCTAACATTCCATGATTTGACGAAAGAGCAGAGGGAATTTATCGAAGAGTATTTTGATGAACAAATCTTTCCAGTGTTAACTCCTGTAGCTATTGATGCGTATCGTCCATTTCCCATGTTATTAAATAAAAGCTTGAATTTAGCTACTATTTTATACGATGAGAAGCAGGCAGAGGAAGAAAATCGCACGAAGTTAGGAATTGTCCAAGTGCCTTCTTTACTGGAGCGTTTCATATTTTTACCGAGTGAAGGGCAAAAACATAAATTTATTTTATTAGAAGATGTAATTAGTGGTTTTACTCATAAATTATTCACAGGATATAACGTATCACCTGTTACTCGTTTCCGTATTACACGTAATGCGGATTTAACAATCCATGAAGAGGGTGCACGCGATTTATTAAAAGTAATTGAAAAAGAATTGAAAAAGCGTAAGTGGGGAGCTGCCGTTCGTTTAGAAGTTGGTAAAGAACACATTGATGAAAGAGTGTTAGCGTTATTGTATGAGGTGTTGGAAGTAAAAGATGAAGATGTGTACATGATGGATGGACCGTTAGATTTAACATGTTTATTCTCCTTATATAAAAAATTAGCGCCTTTATATGAACATCTAGTATATCCGGCTCTTATTCCTCAACCTCCTCAAGATTTAGGTGATGAGGAAGATGTATTTGAAAAAGCGATAGAACATGATATTTTATTACACCATCCCTTTGAGTCGTTTCAGCCAGTCGTTGATTTTGTCCGTGATGCGGCAGATGACTCGAATGTACTTGCAATCAAACAAACATTATATCGTGTAAGTGGAGATTCTCCAATAATTCAGGCGTTGAAGGTAGCAGCTGAAAAAGGAAAACAAGTGACGGTATTGGTTGAGCTAAAGGCGAGGTTTGATGAAGAGAATAATGTTAATTGGGCTAAAGAATTGGAACAGGCCGGATGTCACGTTATTTACGGAGTAAGTCACTTGAAAACGCATAGTAAAATTACGTTAGTTGTAAGAAGAAGAAACGGAAAAATTGAAAGGTTTGTACATCTTGGAACCGGAAATTATAATGATGCAACAGCGAAGTTGTATACCGATTTTGGATATATTACATCGCGAAAAGACTTTGGTGTAGATGCAACAAATTTCTTTAATTATTTGAGTGGTTATACAAAAAAACCGCATTTTCATCATTTATCTGTTGCCCCGTTTGATATAAGAGAGCAGTTTATGGAGTTAATAGATGAGGAAATTCGTTACCATAGACAATATGGAAATGGATATATTATCGCTAAGATGAATTCGTTAACAGATAAACCGTTAATAAAAAAAATGTATGAAGCATCGCAAGCTGGGGTAAGGATAGAGCTCATCGTTAGAGGGACATGTTGTTTAAGACCTGGTATTCCAAATGTAAGTGAAAATATTCGTGTAGTTAGTGTTGTGGGAAGATATTTAGAACATAGCCGTATTTATTATTTCCATCATAATGGAGATGAAAAAATATATTTATCTTCAGCTGATTTGATGACGCGAAATATGGAAAAACGAGTAGAAATATCCTTCCCGATTTTAGATATTGAAATGAAAGCGAGAATAAAGGCAATTTTACAGCTGATTTTAGCTGATAATGTGAAAACACGTGAACAAAATAAAGATGGTGACTATTATTATATAATTAATAGTAGTATAGAAGAAATTGATAGCCAAGTGAATTTATTTAAGATGGCGTACCAAAATACAGATGCTGAATAATAGAGAAAAAGTAAAAACCTCTTAATCGAAATTAAGAGGTTTTTATTTTTCTCTCTACTCATTCTTCCATAAATGGAAGAATGAGTAGAGAGAATAGTTTTTTATTATAGGCGTGTGATAAATCGGTTCGTTGATAGAAAAACATCAGAAGAATCGTTGTTTTAAATTAATAATAGTATGGTTGTTGACAAGGCCCTCCGTAACAAGGAAAGGGTGCTGGTGGTGGGAAAGGCGGTGGATATGGCGGATAAAACGGTCTAGGGCCGAAAGCTAATGCTCCACCGAGTAACCCTCCAGCAATTCCAGCTAGAAATGGAACACCGAAAAATGGAAAGAAGCGTGAGTCGCCTGCTGGGCCAATAGATGCTGAACGAACTGGGATTGGTTGATAATATGGATACATGAACAAACCTCCTTTACTGGACTCATTTTTATCATATGGTGGACCAAGCGTGGATGAGCGCGTACAAGAAAGGATATGTAAGAAAATAGGCGAATTGTTACGAATGTTGTAGGATGAAGAGTGTAATTTCAGGTTTTGACATAAAGCGGAATGGGACACGTGTTCTTCCAATACCTCGATTGACATAAAGAGTCAAAGCTTGAATGTTATAGAAACCTTCAATATATTCTTTTGCAAGCGACGGGGTAATAATAGCACCTAAAAAAGGGATTTGTACTTGTCCGCCATGGCTATGACCAGAAAGTTGAAGATTGATTGGATATGTTGCGATTTGTGGCGCGATATCTGGTTCGTGAACGAGAACAATTGTATAAATATTTTGTTTTGCATGTTGTAAAGTTTCCGCTATTTTTGGTTTACCTAGTAGCATATCATCGAGTCCGAAAATAGAAATTTCACTATTATCCAGTAAACGAATTCGCTTTTCGCTATTGTGCAAAAGTTCAAATCCAGATTCGCGCATGATGTGGTCATAGTATTCAGTTCCATATCCACCATGGTCGTGGTTACCATAAATAGAAAATTTACCGAAGGGTGCCTGTATATTCTTTAAAATGGATGCAACAAAAGGAGCCTCGGTATATGTTTGGTAATTATCAATGAGATCACCAGTAAAAAGGACAATATCTGGCTTTTCAGCATTAATCTTGGAAACGATTTGAGATAAATGTTGGAGAGAGAAATAGTATCCTAGATGTAAATCGCTAAATTGAAGGATTTTCATACCATGAAAACCTTTTGGTATGAGCTGTGATTTAAGTGTGTGTTGCGTAAAAGAAAGCAAATAGGGCTCTATATATTTAGCATAATAATAGCCGATACTAGCGGTTATAAATGAATATAGACAAGTGCGTATTCCAGATTTTAAAAAATTTCTTCTTGTAATTTTCTTCATATACAGGTTACTCGAATCTCCCTTCAGTTTTTTGGAAATATATTTTAGACACTAAAAAAGTAGTATAGATTACGAAAAAATGAACGAAAAGAAACCCCTTTACGTTAAAATATCAGAAAAATTGAAAAATATAAAGATTTCTATCAAATAAAGTGATAAAATGAATGTGTATTCATTTTTTGGAGGGGATGTATGTGAAAGCGAAGGTAGTTATTATAACAGGTGGATCAAGTGGAATGGGAAAAGGGATGGCGACACGTTTTGCGAAAGAAGGGGCACGAGTTGTTATTACAGGGCGTACAAAAGAAAAGCTAGAAGAAGCAAAGTTAGAAATTGAACAGTTTCCAGGGCAAGTATTATCTGTACAAATGGATGTACGAAATACTGATGATATTCAAAAAATGATTGAACATATTGATGAGAAGTTTGGACGAATTGATATTTTAATAAATAATGCAGCCGGAAACTTTATTTGTCCAGCAGAGGACTTATCTGTGAATGGCTGGAATTCGGTAATTAATATTGTATTAAATGGTACATTTTATTGCAGTCAGGCTGTCGGTAAATATTGGATTGAGAAAGGTATAAAAGGAAATATTATTAACATGGTGGCAACATATGCATGGGATGCAGGTCCAGGGGTTATCCATTCGGCAGCAGCTAAAGCTGGTGTATTAGCAATGACAAAAACTCTTGCTGTTGAGTGGGGACGTAAATATGGGATACGAGTTAACGCTATCGCACCAGGACCAATTGAACGTACAGGTGGTGCCGATAAATTATGGATTTCAGAAGAAATGGCTAAGCGTACAATACAAAGTGTCCCACTTGGTAGGCTGGGGACACCAGAAGAAATTGCGGGTCTAGCTTATTATTTATGTTCAGATGAAGCTGCATACATAAATGGAACTTGTATGACAATGGATGGTGGCCAGCATTTGCACCAATATCCATTTTAAAAGGGCTGGAAAATGAATGATTTATTATTTTTTCTTCGGTGAAATGTGACGAAGTTGTGACATGTGAGAGAAATGTGTTTACAAAGGGGAATATATACGTTATATTTAAGACCTCTTTTTTCTTCATAGTAGAATTGCTAATTCCCCTTAGCATTTTACCCCTCTAATCCCTTCAGGAAAACTGAAGGGATTTTTTATTATTTTTCCGTAAATATCGTGTTATAATTTTTGAAAAGTAAAGGGAGGGAAGCACGTTGATAGATGCATTAGATGTAATGAGTAACTTGGATAAAGTCCTTCCTTATTATCAAGCTATTTTTAGTGCTGATGAGCATACAGTAATTGGATATGAAGTTGTAGGACGTATTCAAACAGAAGAGGGCATACAAAGTTTAGCATCTTTCTTCCATGATGATTCTATTCCGAGTGAGTTCCAACTTGAAGCGGATAACATCATTGTAGAAAAAGCGTTAAATAGGTATTTAGAAACGGATCAAAAATTATTATTATTTATACATCGGAATGCTAATGTATTAATGAATGATGAAGATGAAAGTTTACTTCAACTTTTGCTGATGTATGAAGAACAAGGTTTGAACTTACAACGCATTGTTCTAGAAATAACAGAACATGAATGTAAAGAAGATATAGAACAATTTAATCATTTACTGATGTATTATCGTACATATGGTATTCAAATTTCGATTAATAAAGTCGGAACGGGTACAAGTAATTTAGAGCGTATTAGCGTGTTAGCACCGGATATTTTAAAAGTAGATTTAACAAATTTAAGGCAAACTGCACTTTTACAATCTTATCAAGATATTTTATATTCCTTATCTTTACTTGCTAGAAGAATTGGTGCGACATTGTTATATGAAGAAATTGATGCTTTTTATCAACTACAATATGCTTGGAAAAACGGTGGTAGATATTATCAAGGTAATTATTTGAAAGAATGTTTACCTGATTTTATTGAAACGAATGTTTTAAAAGAGCGACTTGGTAATGAATGTCATCAATTTATTCTGCATGAGAAGAAGAAGTTGCAAAAAATTTATAATTTAACAGAGATGTTACGTGATCGAATTGGTGATGTTCTGTCAAAACAAAAAAAGAATGAAGATATAAATGATTGGTTATTACAATTTAGCCAAAGCATATCACAATATAGTTTTCGGATATTTATTTGTAATGAAGATGGTTTTCAACAATCTGGTAATATTATGAAAAAAGATGGTGAATGGATCATTATGCCAGAGTATTATATGAAGAACTGGAGTTGGCGCCCGTATTTTCTAGAAAATATAATGAAAATGCGTTTTGAGAATAAGGCAAGACTTTCAGATTTATATGCTGATATCGAAACTGGTGAAATGGTACGAACATTTTCATTCCCGATTGATGATGAAAACTTTTTATTTATAGATTTATCGTATGAATATTTATATGAGGAAGATGTTTTATTTTAATGCGCGAAGAGATTCGTGCATTTTTTTGTTTGTTTTTATCATAAATTGGTAATAGTGAAAATGATGATGAAAATGCTGTCTATCGTTGTAAAGATTTTACGAACGAAATCATCCCTTTCTTTGCATAATCATTGTTACAATGAATACTACAAAGACAAGCTCTTTTAAAAGGAAGGTGAAAAAATGAAGAAATATGGAATATGGTTTGTTCTATTTATATGTGTTGCCTTTCTAGTTGGCTATAGTGTCACAACTGTTTTAGGAAAAGAAGAAGTGAAAGTGGATCGGAAAGAAGTGTTTACAACGATACAAAAAGGTTATGAGACCCAATTTTCAATTCGCGGGAAGCAAATATCTATGAATAAGATGATAGAGACGTTATCACCATATTTTACAAATAATTTCCTTCAAGTTTTTACAGATGAAAACAGTAGAAATGAAAAACAAAGTGGTGAATATTTACTTCCAGCAAAAGAAGCTCCGTTTTCCTTTAATTCAGAAACAAAAATGTCTTATGATGAAGAACATAAAAATTTATATGTCTACGAGCGGGCAAAGAGTGGACAATATCAAATTGTGACATTGCAAAAGGATAATGGAAAATGGAAACTAGCAGGGTATCATGAAAGTCAGGAACTGTTGACTGAAATAAAAAGGTTACAACAATTATGAGAATAGGGATAGGTGTCCCCTATTCCTATTCTATACCGAGTAGCTGTTGTAATTTTTCAATTTGAAAACCTGCGACAACTTCTCCGTCAATTACAACTGTTGGAGTTGAATAGGACTCATAGTCATATAAAAGACGATTGCGTGCAGCAGCGTCTTTTTTTACGTCAAATTCTTCATACACAACGTTATTATGTTTTAAAAATTCTTTCACAATGGTACAAGGCGGACAATCAGGTTGTGTATAAACCTCAATTTTTTTCATTGTAATTCCTCCCTTTTTCTGTTTTTTATTATATTCTGCCAGTATAAAAAGCGCAATAAAGAAGTAAAAAGATGCTCTTTCATCTTTTTACTTCGTATTTCGACAAATTTTAGTTGAGTTTCTGGCCAAGAACCTTTATCCTAGATTGTGGAACGTTTTTTCTGTTATGACGGATAGAATGAGTATAGCTGTAAAACCTATTGGTAGGAAGATCAGAGAAAGGAGAGATTTCATGTCTCTACTCCAAGGAATTTTAACTCGACTTGTTAGTCTACAAGAACAAGCTGAAAGCGGTGAAGTAGCACAACGCTATTTTGAAGTGAACGGTGAGCGCAAATGTAGCGTGAAATTTTTCGATAAAAGTGAAATGTATGAATTAGAAGTGTATCAACAAGGTGAAAAACCTCAAGTGTATCAATTCGATAACATCGATATGGTTGCAATTGAGATTTATGATATCATTAATTGATACATATAAAAAAGGTACTGCCAAATGGCGGTACCTTTTTTAGTTATATTAATTAATGGGCTATACAGGTAGTAGAAGTTGCAATTTAAGTCGCGATTAAATAAAAGGTTTTTACAAATGTATATGTATAGGAATTTTTTATTTTTCCTACAATGATAGTAAATATTAATAGGAGGTGCAAAGGATGGAACGCTTACCGATTGTTATTTGTCCTAATTGTCACAGTCATGCTGAAATTAATCATGTATTAACCGCCCAGTCTAATCAAAATGTAATTTATACATGTAGGTTTTGTAATTATGTAATTCGAAATATTGAAACGAATAAAGGGTAGTAAGTTATAATTTTTATTTTTGTCCCATACAATGAGAATACGAAAAGTCTGTCTAATTGAAAGGACGTGACTATGTGGACGGTGAGCATACATTTTATAATGTTTCAGAGAGACATTTGAATTTTGATATGGTATTTAACCGTATTTGTAGTTTCATTGAAAAGGATCCACGAAATTTATATCGATTATCTATTGGGACAGACTCACAAGCGCATCAAAAGGATACGAGGTTTATTACAGCGATACATATTCATCGGGTTGGAAAAGGAGCATGGGGATGTTTGCATCATAAATCAGTGAAAAATAAGCCAGCAACGTTGCGAGAGAAAATATATTTAGAAACACAGTTTAGTCAAGAAATCGCCTATTTATTTACTCCCAATCATATACAAACAATATGGGATTTATTGCACCCATACGCTCAAGATGGAGCAGGATTCATAATGGAAATTCATTTAGATATCGGGAATGATGGTTTAACAAAAGAATTTATTTTAGATATGACGATGAAAATTCAAGCAATGGGATTAACAGCAAAAATTAAGCCAGATGCTTATGCGGCATTTAGTTATGCGAACAGATATACGAAATAATGTGAAATGATGTCTATATATTCGCAGTCGTTAAGTGGTTCTGGCAAAAACCGAATATTACATCTATTGAATAAGTTGAAAATCTTATATAATAAGAGTGATGATGTGAGTGCAAGGAGAGGAGCATATGGAAAAGGAATTTGTTTTAACAAGAGAAGAAGAAAATTTATTGTTGGATATTCTGTTTCAGCAAAATTATGCGAGCGAAATTTTAGCGGTGGAGCTTACAGACATTGAGAATGGTTTAAAACAGACAGATGTGACGCAATATAAAAAAATTACAAGATTGTTTTACCGTTTAAAAAATAAAGGGTATTAAGCGCTACCGGAATGGTAGTCTTTTTTTTATGTTGTATGCTAAAATAGCTGTGTATCTTTATTTTTATTAGAAGAATGTTAGGACAAAATAATAACATGAAAACGCTATCATAAAATGTAAGTAGGATTGGAGAATATAAGCAAGGGAAATGGGGGATGTAACATGATTAGTATTCCGAAAGATGAGTTTCAACAAATTCTTGTGAAGGATTTAATGATTTCATCAGAAAAAGTAGCACATGTCCAAATAGGGAATGGTTTAGAACATGCTTTACTCGTTCTTGTGAAATCTGGATATTCGGCGATTCCTGTTTTAGACCCTATGTATAAATTACATGGGTTAATTAGTACTGCTATGATTTTAGATGGTATTTTAGGATTAGATCACATTGAGTTTGAAAGACTTGAGAATATGAAAGTGGAACAAGTGATGAAGGAAGAGATTCCAGTTCTTATGTTAGAAGATTCTTTTGCAAAAGCTTTAGAAATGACAATTGATCATCCTTTTATTTGCGCTGTCAATGAAGAAGGTTACTTCGAGGGTATTTTAACACGTCGGGCTATTTTAAAATTATTGAATAAAAAAGTGAGACAGCATAATCGATAACGTAGGGAAAGTGACTTCACTGAAAAGGCGAAGTCACTTTTTTTCGTGCATATCAGTTGTGTATGTATTATATTTAAAAAGACATACAGCATAAGAAAAGTTTGAACTAACAAACCGTTCTAATGTATAAAAGTATGCAATTAAATTAAGGATGAAATACTTATTTAAATTAGGTGTATGGAAGCTAAGGAAAGAGGGAGAAAGTTGCAAATTGATGATTTTCAAATGATGGTTGTGTTAGCTCAGGAATCAAATATGAGAAAAGCGGCGGAACGTTTATTTGTTTCCCAACCTGCGCTTAGTCAACGATTACAATCTATGGAGAAACACTGGGGAATGAAATTTTTTATTCGTTCACAAAAAGGATTAACAATTACACCTGAAGGGGAAAAAGTTGCAAATTATGCAAAAGAAATGTTACAACGGGAAGAGGATATTAAAAGTGAACTGGCTCTTTTTAGAACGGAAACATACGGTACGTTAAAAATAGCTGTTGCATCAGTCATTGGGCAATATTGGCTTCCACCTGTTTTGAAAAAATTTGTGCATAAGTATCCTTCTGTGAAGATAGCTCTGTTTACTGGCTGGAGTAGTGAAGTGCAAAAGCAATTTTATGAAGGAGACGTTCATGTTGCTATACTGAGAGGATCACAAGAATACAAAGGGCAGAAACAACAATTATTTGAAGATGAATTATATTTAGTTGATAAAGAAATAAAAGATATTTCGATGTTAAAAGAGACAAATAGACCATTTATTCAATTTAAAAGTGATTCGACCTACTATGGACAAATACAAAATTGGTGGTATGGATTATTTTCAAATCCACCTAAGCGAACGATTGTAGTTGACCAAATTGAAACGTGCAAACAGCTTGTTTTAAATGGAATAGGTTACGCTCTTTTACCTTCGACTGTTTTAAAAGAAGTGCAGGAAAATATGTATAAAACACCTGTTCAATTAACGAGAGAAACATGGTTATTGACGAGTGACTCGGCAAGGCAGTTGAAGCAAGTACAAGCATTTTTAGAAATTATAGAAGAAATTCAAATGGAAAAATAAGATTATTGTCTTGCTACTCGCTCTATCGTTTGGTAGAGTAACATTATAAATGGATTTAGGAGGCAACAAGAATGAAAATGATGGACGCTAACGAAATTATTTCGTTTATTCAAAACAGTGAAAAGAAAACTCCTGTAAAGGTATACATAAAAGGGGATTTAAAAGAAGTAACATTCCCTGAAACTGTACAAGCATTTGTAAATAAAAAATCTGGTGTATTATTCGGAGAATGGTCTGAGATTAAGACAATTCTTGATGAAAATAACAAGCACATTGTTGACTATGTAGTTGAGAACGACCGTCGTAATTCTGCAATTCCAATGCTTGATTTAAAAGGTATTAAAGCTCGTATTGAGCCAGGCGCGATTATTCGTGACCATGTAGAAATTGGTGACAACGCTGTTATCATGATGAATGCAACAATTAACATCGGTGCTGTAATTGGTGAAGGTACTATGATCGACATGAACGCAGTGCTTGGTGGACGTGCAACAGTTGGTAAAAACTGTCACGTAGGTGCAGGTGCTGTACTTGCCGGTGTTATTGAGCCACCTTCTGCAAAACCAGTTATCGTTGAAGATGACGTTGTAATTGGTGCAAATGTAGTGGTTCTAGAAGGCGTTACAGTAGGTAAAGGTGCAGTTGTAGCAGCAGGAGCTGTTGTAACAGAAGATGTGCCTCCATATACAGTTGTTGCGGGAACTCCGGCACGTGTAATTAAAGAAATTGATGAGAAGACAAAAGCAAAAACTGAAATCAAACAAGAGCTTCGTCAATTAAACCCAGAGAAATAAAAAACAAAAAGCGTAAGAGCATGAATGTGCTCTTACGCTTTTTATAGATAGAGGTGCAAAAGTGACAGTAAGCAAATTTGTCCAAGTTCGTAGAGATCTACATAAAATTCCGGAAATCGGATTTAAAGAGTGGAAAACACAACAGTATATTTTAGATTATATAGGAACGCTTCCTAACGAATATTTGGAAGTGAGAACATGGAAAACAGGTGTAATTGTTAAAGTAAATGGGAAAAACCCTGGAAAAATAATAGGTTATCGTGCAGATATAGACGGTCTACCTATTACAGAGGAAACTGGATATGAATTCTCTTCTGTCCATGAAGGAATGATGCATGCATGTGGACATGATTTGCATGCAACAATCGGTTTAGGACTTTTAACAGCGGCTGTAAGCGAAAGAATAGATGATGATCTTGTATTTATATTCCAACCAGCTGAAGAAGGTCCAGGTGGTGCACTTCCTATGTTAGAAAGTGATGAGTTAAAAGAATGGAAGCCTAATATGATTCTTGGACTTCATATTGCACCTGAATACTCTGTGGGAACAATTGCGACAAAAGACGGTTTATTATTTGCGAATACATCAGAGTTATACGTTGAT
This sequence comes from Bacillus sp. NPDC057893, assembly GCF_042796455.1. Classification (NCBI taxonomy): domain Bacteria; kingdom Bacillati; phylum Bacillota; class Bacilli; order Caryophanales; family Bacillaceae; genus Bacillus; species Bacillus sp. NPDC057893. The sequence goes on from NZ_JBHVNG010000001.1 coordinate 841,580, forward strand.
TTAAAAGGAAAAGGTGGGCATGCTGCATATCCGCATACAGCAAATGATATGATTGTTGCAGCGAGTCATCTAGTTACACAACTTCAATCAGTTATTAGTCGTAATGTGAATCCTCTTGACAGTGCGGTAATTACAATTGGGAAAATTACAGGTGGTACAGTTCAAAACATTATTGCAGAAAAGTCTCGTTTAGAAGGAACAATTCGAACGCTATCAGTGGAATCAATGAAACGTGTTAAAAGCCGAATTGAGGCAATTGTTGCGGGAATAGAAGCTTCCTTTCAATGTGAAGCTGTTATTGACTACGGAGCGATGTATCATCAAGTGTATAACCATGAAGAGTTAACGAGAGAGTTTATGCAATTTACACGTGAACAAACGAATATGGACGTAATTACATGTACGGAGGCAATGACAGGTGAAGACTTCGGCTATATGCTTCGAGAGATACCTGGATTTATGTTTTGGCTTGGAGTAAATTCAGAATATGGTTTACATCATGCGAAATTAAAACCAGACGAAGAGGTTATTGAGAAAGCGATTGTATTTTTAAATCAATATGTGAAGTGGAAGGGAAATAGAAAGTGAACTTACTCGCTAATTGTGCAACAGTTTAGAGTGGGGATTTTTTAGTTCCGAGACGAAAACATCTTTTGTATTTGTTAGTGTTAGACATCTTCATACAAATGAGTAGAGTTAAATTTGACGTCTTAATAATGAGCAGGGGTTTTTAGCCACTGCTCATTATTAATTAGTACTAATAGGTAAGATAATTATTTAACTACCTTATACAGGTTTACTTTTAGTATGAAAAGTGTGTAAAATCAATGTGATACATAGAAAAAAGGGTGGGGAATTACGTGCAAATTAGCAGTGCGATTTTATGTTTCGTCTTATATGCATATGTTATTATTGCGGCGGTTTATTTTGGGATAAGTTTTTACGCCTATCGTTTAGCAAATAATAGTGAATATGAAGAAACATACAAATGGGTGAAAAGATATTTGTCACCTGTACTAGAAATTATGAATGGATTTGTTCTTTTTTTATTTATTGGATTAATTGCTTTCTCAACGAGTTTAGTAGGGAATAAGACTACGTTATTTGTATTAGGTATCACTATTTTTATGCTATTAGGAATTCGAATTGGTAATACGGTGTTTTGGAACGAAAGAAAAATAGATGGTTGGACAGGGATGTTTATTCCATGTATGTTAGCTGCAATTGTGACGAATATAGAACATGAATATTATCAATTACATTTTTGGCTTATCATTGTTTTAACAATCCTCTCTGTTTTGTATATAAGTACTGTCGTGCTAACATACATCGCAAATGAAAAAGGAGATGCAAAAGGTGCGCGCTTCTTTAGAGGGCGTGCATTATTATGGAGTGTGCCGACGATGGCAGTTATAGGAATTATTGCGATATTAGTAAATGGATATCAATTCACTAATTGGCAATTGTTTTTAGAAACTTGGTGGATCTTCATTGTTTCGCTTGTAGCTTTTTTAGGCGCAACACATTATTTATTCCATCAACATCATTACATATTGGCACTGTTATTCGCATTTACACAACTTTTATTTGCTTTTTTCGGACAAGAAACGCTATTGTTCGTTTTTGAAACATTTAGTTCATTTGGAAATATATTTGTATTTGGTATGTTAATTTTCGGTATCGCGTTTTATTTACAACAGTATTTTTATATGCAAAAACAAAAATGAGAAGTATATACAGTTTTTTGTAGCGAATTTAAAGTATGTTACAATAAAAGTACATAGTACTTGATGTTATTGGAGGAATTCCTGTGGGCGAAAAAGAGAAAGAATTTGCTGTTATTGGGCTTGGCCGTTTTGGTGGAAGTATTTGCCGTGAATTAGCTCAATTAGGTATGGAAGTAATGGCAATTGACTCAGATGAGGATAAAATTAATGAGTTTGCAAATATAGCTTCGCATGCTGTAATTGCAGATTCAACAGATGAGATGGTATTAAAAAGTCTTGGTATTCGTAATTTTGATCATGTAGTCGTTGCTATTGGAGATAATTTGAATTCAAGTATTTTAACAACGTTAATTTTGAAAGAATTAGGTGTGAAAAATATTACTGTAAAAGCTCAAAATGACTATCATGAAAAAGTGCTAAGTAAAATAGGGGCAGATCATATTGTGCATCCAGAACGAGATATGGGAAAAAGGATTGCTAATAATATCGCATCAAGTAATGTGTTAGATTACCTAGAGCTTTCAGATGAGCATAGTATTGTAGAGATTATCGCAAATAAAAAAATTGATGGGCACTCTTTAATTGAATTAGATATTCGTGCGAAGTTTGGTTTGAACATTGTAGCAATTAAGCGTGGGAAAGAAGTTATCGTATCTCCTCGAGCTACAGAAAACATTCAGGCGGGAGATATATTAATTGTAATTGGTCATGACGATGAAGTAGATCGTTTTAAGCATTTTTTAAGATAAGAGAAAAGGACAATGCCTCCTCGGCATTGTCCTTTTTCTTATATTTCCATAATGATTGGTAAAATCATTGGACGACGTTTTGTTTTTTCGTATAGGAATGGTGCTAATGTGTCTGTAATCTCATTTTTAATTTCAGACCATTGTGTTGTTTTTCGCTCCATTACTTTTTCTAAATGTGTTGTAATTAATGTTTGAGCATCGTTGATTAAATCGCTGCTTTCACGCATATAAACGAAACCACGCGAGATGATATCAGGTCCTGCTGCAACTTTAAATTCTTTCATATCAATGCTTACAACTACAATAACGAGTCCTTCTTCAGAAAGAATGCGACGATCACGTAATACGATATTACCGATATCTCCAATACCATTTCCATCGATATAGACAGAGCCAGATGGGATTTTCCCAGCTACGCTTGCTTCATCAGAACGTAAAGCGAGAACATCCCCGTTATCCATAATGAAACAATTTTCTTCTGGAATACCACAATCATTCGCTAATTTCATATGCATGCGTTGCATACGATATTCACCATGAATTGGCATGAAATATTTTGGCTTAATAAGACGTAGCATTAACTTTTGTTCTTCTTGTCCACCGTGTCCACTCGTATGAATATTTGAGAGTTTACCATGGATTACATCAGCGCCAGCGCGGTACAACATGTTAATTGTACGACTTACACTAATTGTATTGCCTGGGATTGGTGAAGAAGAGAAAACAACTGTATCGCCAGGGATAATTTGAATTTGACGATGTGTACCATTGGCAATACGTGAAAGTGCTGCCATCGGCTCCCCTTGACTACCTGTACATAACATAACAACTTTATTAGCTGGTAGGCGGTTTAGCTGAGATGTGTCTATGAATGTATCCTTTGGACACCGGATATAACCAAGGTTTTGTCCGATTTCAATAGCTGCTTCCATACTTCGACCGAATACAGCTACTTTACGATTGTTTTCAACAGCAGCCTCAACAACTTGTTGTAAGCGATGGATATTCGATGCAAAGGTTGCGAAGATAATACGACCGTCTACTTTGCGGAATATATCTTGAATACTATCACCAACGCGGCGCTCAGACATCGTAAAGTTTGGCACTTCACTGTTTGTACTATCAGATAAGAGACAAAGTACACCGTCTTTTCCGATTTCGGCCATTTTTGTTAAATCTGCTGGCTCGCCTACTGGTGTGAAATCAAATTTAAAATCACCTGTATGAACGACTTGTCCTTGAGGTGTTTTCACAACAACTCCGTATGAATCCGGAATACTGTGAGTTGTACGGAAGAAGGAAACAGATGTCTTTTTAAATTTAATAACATCATCTTCTTGAATTTCATAAAGTTTTGCTTTACGAAGTAATCCGTGCTCTTCTAATTTGTTTTTTATTAGGGCAATTGCTAATTTTCCACCGTAAATTGGAATGTTTACTTGACGTAATAGGTAAGGAATTCCACCGATATGATCTTCGTGACCATGTGTAATGAATAACCCTTTAATTTTATCTTCGTTTCGCACAAAATAAGTGTAATCTGGTATTACATAATCGATCCCGAGGAGTTCGTCTTCTGGAAATTTAATTCCAGCGTCAATTATAATAATTTCATCTTGAAATTGAACAGCATATGTATTTTTACCGATTTCACCAAGACCACCGAGGGCAAAAACGGCAGCTTGATCATTTTTTAGGAATTTCATATGACTATACGATCTCCGCTAATATTAAATCAGCGTTTTGTTTTTCATATTCAAGATGAGCACCAGTAACAGACTGAACGAACTCGATATTATATGCGAACTTTTGTAATTTTTTACGAACATCCTTTTGAGACGTAGCCTCTAAATATAAAACTTTTGTATTTTCACGTACTGGGACCTCAGTTAATTTTTCTTGATAAAATACTTTAAAAATCATTGGGAAAACCTCTCCTTGTCTATGTTTTGCATTATCTGTTACTTATTATAAAGCAAACAGTCACGATTTTCATGTTTTTTCGAATGAGAATGAAGAAAAAGCCCGAAATGGGCACAATTTAAGCGATTGTCTTCTTACGGACTAAATCGTTTAAATAACGCTTGAGCTTTTTCTTCAGCATGATTACTCCTTCCTTTCCTTATTTTAAACATGCATATTACTAATGATAACTCCGTCTCCCGTACAAGAAAGAAGATAAGAAGTGAATAGTGAATCTTGTTCTTTTTAGTATAGTGTAAGTTATCCTGTAGTAACGATTAGTAGCCGTTAGTTATAGATATAGTATGAGGAAGAATAGAAAAGAAAATTCATCCGAACAAGTATCCACATTTTTTTACTAATATTATATGCGCATTTCATAAATAAGGTCAGAAAGTGAACGCTTTCTTCACAGATGTTTAATATGTTATACTTTTTTTTGAAATTTGAAAAGTGATAATCAAAATAGGAATATAGAGTGCCAGAAAGGATTTTGACAAATGAATGATAAAATTGTCTTTTTTGATATTGATGGAACATTATTAGATCATGATAAAAAAATTCCGCAATCTACAAGAGATGCAGTAAGAGATTTACAAGAAAAAGGTGTGCATGTAGCGATTGCGACAGGGCGTGCGCCATTTATGTTTGAAGATATTCGTGAGGAACTCAATATACATAATTATGTTAGTTTTAACGGACAGTATGTTGTATTTGAGGATGAGGTATTATTTAATAATCCATTACATCCTGATGCTCTACATAAGTTTACTCAGTTTGCAAAACAAGAAGGATATCCACTTGTATATCTTGACCATCAAGAAATGAGAGCGTCAGTGGAATATCATGATTATGTAAAAGAAGGTTTTGGAACCTTACAATTCGAGCATCCGGCATATGAACCTGATTTTTATGAGAAACGCGATATTTATCAAACGCTTCTTTTTTGTGAAGTAAACGAAGAAGAAAAGTTTATTCATCATTATCCAGATTTTCATTTTATACGCTGGCATGCATATTCGATGGATATTATTCCTAATGGGGGTTCTAAGGCAAAAGGGATTGAGAAGTTTATTGAGAAAATAGGATTTAATCGTGAACAAGTATATGCATTTGGGGACGGATTAAATGATTTAGAAATGATTGAAGCAGTAGGAACGGGCATTGTGATGGGGAATGGTCATGAGGATTTGAAAAAACTTGCTAATCATGTGACAAAAGATGTTAATGAAGACGGTATTTATCACGGATTAAAGTGGGCTGGCTTGTTATAAGTAAGTGTGGAACCCATTTCATATAATAAAAAGGCGGAAGGTTAACTTCCGCCTTTTTACTATTATCGCTCGAGAGGTTTTGAATCATCGGGAGCCACAAATGGATTGTCTTTATTAATATGGTCATAGAACATAACACCGTTTAAATGGTCGATTTCATGTTGGAATACAATTGCTGGTAAACCTTTTAATCGCAGTTTTACGTCTTCACCGTTAATCGTTGTTGCCTTTACTGTAATTCTTGTGTAACGAGGGACATAACCAGGTACTTCATGGTCTACAGATAGACAGCCTTCACCATTTTGTAAATATGTACGTTCAACAGAATGACTAATGATTTTTGGGTTAAATAATGCGTAGCTATATAACGTATCGTTCGTATCAGTTACATGAACCGCAATCATTTTCTTTGAAATACCGATTTGCGGAGCCGCTAATCCGATTCCGGGGCGTAAATTATATTTTTCAGCCATTTCAGGGTCCTGGCTATTTATTACAAATTCAATCATTTCTTTAAGCGTATTTGTATCTTCCTCACTAGCAGGTAAGGAGACCTCTTCTGCGACGTCGCGCAAAATAGGATTTCCTTCACGAATTACTTCATTCATTGTAAGCATATGTAATCTCTCCTTTCTTCTTTAGTCTACCAAAGGAGATAAAAAAAGTCATCGGCAAGTAAGGAAGAGCTACTTGGAAACAAATCTTCTATAGATAAGTTATGTAATAAAAGAAAAGACGGCAAAGCCGTCTGTTTCTTTCCATAGTTGTTTCATTTTACATTAATTAGCGAATGCAAGCAGCACCAACGATAATTAAAAGGATAAACAACACAACGATTAAGGCGAAGCCGCGTCCAGATTCGCCACAAGAACCGCCATAACCGTAGGAAGGATATGAACAAGTTGTTGGATAGCAATATGAGTATCCGTACATGAGATGACCTCCTTTATCATTTCCCGCTAATACTGCGGTTACTATAATGTATGGAGGAATGATCAGAAATGTATAGGTATTTACCTATAAAAGGAAGAAGTGTTTGTATAATTTTATTGAGAAGAGAGAAAAACTAAAGAGAATTAAATCGTTTACATATTATTCTAAGAGAAAAAACAAGTTAAAAAGGGAATAATATAACAGTAGGTTATTGCTTACTAATACAGATGTGAAAAATAAAAACACGTTTGTGTAGAGGAAACCTGCATATTATTTATAAAAAAACGTATTCAAAGTAATTGACATCGTAATTAGAATAGTTGTAAACTAAAAAACGTGATCAAGATTGTATTAATATGTTTTTGAAAAAACATTAGTACAGATTGTTAGGTACACAAAATTATTCTCAACCGACAGACAAATTTGTTGGTTTACATTGTTGCGCTTTCAGTCTAGTTAATAGATAGTGAAAGCGTTTCAGAATATGGTTCAAGAGAGGAAGAGGTGAACGGAATGGGTACTAAAACAAAAAACACCCTATTTAATGTTGATGAGCAAATGAAAGCTATCGCAGCTCAATTTGAAACATTACAAATTTTAAATGAAAAAGGCGAAGTTGTGAATGAAGCAGCTATGCCTGAATTATCAGACGATCAATTAAAAGAGTTAATGCGCCGTATGGTGTATACTCGCGTACTAGATCAACGTTCTATTTCTTTAAACCGTCAAGGACGTTTAGGTTTCTACGCACCAACTGCTGGACAAGAGGCTTCTCAATTAGCAAGTCATTTCGCACTTGAAGCAGAAGATTTCATCTTACCAGGATATCGTGATGTTCCACAATTAGTGTGGCACGGTCTACCATTATATCAAGCATTCTTATTCTCTCGTGGACATTTCATGGGTAACCAAATGCCTGAGAATGTAAATGCACTTGCTCCACAAATCATTATCGGTGCGCAAATCATCCAAACTGCTGGTGTTGCGTTAGGTATGAAACTACGTGGTAAAAAATCTGTTGCAATTACTTACACTGGTGACGGTGGTGCTTCACAAGGTGACTTCTACGAAGGTATGAACTTTGCGGGTGCATTCAAAGCTCCAGCAATCTTCGTTGTACAAAACAACCGTTATGCAATCTCTACTCCAGTAGAAAAGCAATCTGCAGCTAAAACTGTAGCACAAAAAGCAGTAGCAGCAGGTATTTACGGAATTCAAGTAGACGGTATGGATCCATTAGCTGTATACGCAGCAACTGCTTTCGCTCGTGAGCGCGCAGTAAACGGCGAAGGCCCTACTTTAATCGAGACTTTAACATTCCGTTATGGTCCACATACAATGGCTGGTGATGACCCAACTCGTTACCGTACAAAAGATATCGAAAACGAATGGGAACAAAAAGATCCAATCGTACGCTTCCGTGCATTCTTAGAAAACAAAGGCCTATGGTCTCAAGAAGTTGAAGAGAAAGTAATCGAAGAAGCAAAAGAAGATATCAAACAAGCAATTGCTAAGGCTGACCAAGCTCCAAAACAAAAAGTTACTGATTTAATGGAAATCATGTACGAAAAAATGCCTTACAACTTAGCTGAACAATATGAAATTTACAAAGAAAAGGAGTCGAAGTAAGCCATGGCTCAAATGACAATGATTCAAGCAATCACTGATGCTTTACGCGTTGAAATGAAAAATGATCCTAATGTACTTGTGTTTGGTGAAGACGTTGGTGTAAACGGCGGAGTATTCCGTGCTACTGAAGGTTTACAAGCTGAATTCGGTGAAGATCGTGTAATGGATACTCCACTTGCAGAGTCTGGTATTGGTGGACTTGCAGTTGGACTTGCACTTGAAGGCTTCCGTCCAGTTCCAGAAATCCAATTCTTCGGTTTCATTTATGAAGTAATGGATTCAGTTTCTGGTCAATTAGCTCGTATGCGTTACCGTTCTGGTGGACGTTGGACTGCTCCAGTAACAATTCGTTCTCCATTCGGTGGTGGCGTTCATACTCCAGAACTACATGCTGATAGCTTAGAAGGATTAGTGGCTCAACAACCTGGTCTAAAAGTTGTTATTCCATCTACTCCATACGATGCAAAAGGTCTTTTAATCTCTGCGATTCGTGACAACGATCCAGTTATCTACTTAGAGCATATGAAATTGTACCGTTCATTCCGTCAAGATGTACCAGAAGGCGATTACACAATTGATTTAGGTAAAGCTGATATCAAACGTGAAGGTACAGATGTATCTGTTATCGCTTATGGTGCTATGGTTCATGCTGCATTAAAAGCTGCTGAAGAACTTGAAAAAGAAGGTATCTCTTTAGAGGTTGTTGACTTACGTACAGTTCAACCATTAGATATCGAAACAATCATTGCTTCTGTTGAAAAAACAGGTCGCGTAGTTGTAGTTCAAGAAGCTCAAAAACAAGCTGGTATTGCAGCTAACGTTGTAGCGGAAATTAACGACCGTGCAATCTTAAACTTAGAAGCTCCAGTTGTTCGTGTTGCAGCTGCTGATACAGTATTCCCATTCTCTCAAGCTGAGAGCGTATGGTTACCAAACCATAAAGATATTGTTGAAGCTGTTAATAAAGTAATGAACTTCTAATTTTTAGTTTTTCATGTGCAAAAGAAATCAGCACATGCTGGTTTCTTTTGTACATATTCCATAATAATGAAATGAATCAGGGGGCTGAATTCCGTGGCATTTGAATTTAAACTACCAGATATCGGTGAAGGTATCCACGAAGGTGAAATCGTAAAATGGTTTATTAAACCAGGCGATGAAGTAAATGAAGACGATGTACTTCTTGAAGTGCAAAATGATAAAGCAGTAGTAGAAATCCCTTCTCCTGTTAAAGGTAAAGTACTTGAAGTACTTGTAGAAGAAGGAACAGTTGCAATAGTAGGAGATACATTAATTAAATTTGATGCTCCTGGATACGAAAACCTTAAATTTAAAGGTGACGATCATGATGAAGCTCCAAAAGCTGAAGAAGTAGCAGTAGAAGCTCCAGCAGCGGAAGCTACTCCAGCAGCAACTGCAGAAGTAGTAAATGAGCGTGTAATCGCTATGCCATCTGTTCGTAAATATGCTCGTGAAAAAGGTGTAGATATTCATAAAGTAGCTGGTTCTGGTAAGAACGGCCGTGTTGTGAAAACTGACATCGATGCATTTGCAAATGGTGGACAAACTGTAGCAGCAACTGAGGCTCCAGCAGCAGTAGAAGCTACTCCAGCAGCAGCGAAAGAAGAAGCACCAAAAGCACAACCAATCCCAGCTGGTGAATATCCAGAAACTCGTGAGAAAATGAGTGGTATCCGTAAAGCGATTGCGAAAGCAATGGTTAACTCTAAGCATACAGCTCCTCACGTAACTTTAATGGATGAAATTGATGTAACTGAGCTTGTTGCTCACCGTAAGAAGTTCAAAGCTGTTGCAGCGGACAAAGGTATTAAATTAACTTACCTTCCATACGTTGTTAAAGCTTTAACATCTGCATTACGTGAATACCCAATGTTAAACACTTCTTTAGACGATGCATCTCAAGAAGTAGTTCATAAACATTACTTCAACATCGGTATCGCAGCTGATACAGACAAAGGTCTATTAGTACCAGTTGTTAAAGATACAGATCGCAAGTCTATCTTCACTATTTCTAACGAGATTAATGATCTTGCTGGTAAAGCACGTGACGGTCGTTTAGCTCCGGCTGAAATGAAAGGTGCTTCTTGCACAATTACAAACATTGGTTCTGCAGGTGGACAATGGTTCACTCCAGTTATCAATCACCCAGAAGTAGCAATCCTTGGGATCGGCCGTATCGCTGAGAAACCAGTTGTGAAAAACGGTGAAATCGTTGCAGCTCCAGTATTAGCATTATCTCTAAGCTTTGACCATCGTTTAATTGACGGCGCAACTGCTCAAAAAGCATTAAACCAAATTAAACGTCTATTGAATGACCCACAATTATTAGTAATGGAGGCGTAATAACAATGGTAGTAGGAGATTTCCCAATTGAATTAGATACAGTCGTTGTTGGTGCAGGTCCTGGTGGATACGTTGCGGCAATTCGTGCAGCACAATTAGGTCAAAAGGTAGCGATTATTGAAAAAGCTAACCTTGGTGGCGTATGCTTAAACGTTGGATGTATTCCTTCAAAAGCGTTAATCAATGCAGGTCATCGTTATGAGAATGCAATGCATTCTGATGACATGGGTATCACTGCAGAGAACGTAAAAGTTGACTTTACAAAAGTTCAAGAATGGAAAAACGGCGTAGTTAAGAAATTAACTGGCGGTGTTGAAGGCCTTCTTAAAGGTAACAAAGTTGAAATCATTCGCGGTGAAGCTTACTTCGTAGATGCTAACACATTACGCGTAATGACTGAAGATGCAGCACAAACTTATACGTTTAAAAATGCTGTTCTTGCAACTGGTTCTACACCAATCGAAATTCCTGGATTCAAATACTCTAAACGTGTTATCAACTCTACAGGCGCTTTAAGCTTACCTGAAATTCCTAAAAAACTTGTTGTAATCGGCGGCGGTTACATCGGTATGGAATTAGGTACTGCATATGCTAACTTCGGTACAGAAGTTACTGTAGTAGAAGCTGGCGACGAAATCTTAGCTGGTTTTGAAAAAGCTATGAGCTCTGTTGTTAAACGTGCTCTACAGAAAAAAGGTAACGTAAATATCCATACAAAAGCTATGGCTAAAGGCGTTGAAGAAACAGAAACTGGCGTAAAAGTTAGCTTTGAAGTTAAAGGTGAAATCCAAACTGTAGAAGCAGATTACGTATTAGTAACTGTAGGTCGTCGTCCAAACACTCAAGAAATCGGTCTTGAGCAAGTTGGAATTAAAATGACTGACCGTGGCATCATCGAAATTGATGAGCAATGCCGTACAAATATTTCAAACATCTATGCAATCGGTGATATCGTTCCTGGACCACCACTAGCTCACAAAGCTTCTTACGAAGGTAAAGTAGCTGTTGAAGTAATTAGTGGCCATGCATCAGCAATCGATTACATCGGAATTCCAGCAGTATGCTTCACTGATCCAGAATTAGCATCTGTTGGTTACACTAAGAAACAAGCTGAAGAAGCAGGAATGACAGTAGCTGTATCTAAGTTCCCATTCGCTGCAAACGGTCGTGCGTTATCATTAAACAGCACTGACGGTTTCTTACAACTTGTAACACGTAAAGAAGATGGTCTTCTTGTAGGTGCACAAGTTGCAGGTACAGGTGCTTCTGATATTATCTCTGAGATTGGTTTAGCTATCGAAGCTGGAATGACAGCTGAAGATATCGCTCAAACAATCCATGCTCACCCAACATTAGGTGAAATCACAATGGAAGCAGCTGAAGTTGCTCTTGGAATGCCAATTCACATTGTAAAATAATTTAAGTAATGTAAATAACCCATCTCTTATTTAAAGAGATGGGTTATTTTTATTTTCATAAAATGACTTGCAAGGTCTTTATATGTACTTGTCGAATGAATATATAATACTTTAAATGAACCGTTAGAATATATGCCGTTGCATAATATGTAATTGATTCAAACTTAATCCCATATATTAATAAAATAGAGCATGTCAAAGGAGAAGGTTCCATGAAAATATTACATGTTATATTTTATCATTTTCTATTATGGAGTGGTTTTTCCATTGTATTAACATTATCGAATGGTGATAAGTTTCATTATAAAGTAATACTTTTTTTCGTATTTCTTTATTTAGCATATGTGATTGCATGTTTTCTATTACACGTAAGGAAGCAGGCTTTATTACTTACGTGTTCGAATTGTATACTCTTTTTAATTCTATTCTCTATTTTTTAAATTAACGTTTATAGAAATACATTGTTCTTCCATTAAATAGTTGTAACTCTCCTTCTAATTTCTTCGCTAGAAAACGGCTAAATTCATTTGCTTTTCCTTTATCACCAAATGTTGCTGTAGTAGGTAAAGAAACCTGAATGAAAGATTGTTCCTTTTCTATTCCAATCCCCACATAAATAGAATCATATCGATCGTGACTTGATTGGAGTTTTAATGTTGTTGCTGATGTATCTAATATTTCATAAGGAAAAGCTGTATTTGTATAAGCATAATTAATTTGATCACCAGTCTTGGAAGTAACGGTTTTATAGTTATGAAAAAGGTGTTTTATATCTTCTATTGAAACAGATTGTTGATTAGATTTAGGTACAAGTGTGATAAAAGCGTGTTGCATACAAATTTCCCCCTAGTTTAGTAGAATAATATCATTCTACATCCTACTGAATTTTTTGACAATTAAAAGGAGTATTACTTTTTTTGTTTAATATATTATGAATAGGAAGTGTTATTTAGAAAGGTGGAAACTCATGTTTGAAAAATTGTATGATGAGCATGAAAGTGTGAAGGTACGATTTTTAGGATTTATGACGCATGATACACGTTATGATTTTGGAGTTATTTATACAAATATGTTTTTTGGAAAGCCACTTATTGTTTGTATGCAAACAGGGAGATCTACTTTGCTTGGGCGAGATGATGTAGAAAATGTTCCATATATACAAGAAACTTTTAAGTTAGGATCGGAAGAGGAGGCGGAGGAATTAGCTCAGTTTTTTAAATTTCTTGTTCCGTCTACTTCTTTGCATGCGGAGTATGAAGAATAATTAACAAGAAACAGTCGTATGTATGAAATATGGCTGTTTTTTTGTGTTAATATCGCATACTAATTTAATTTTAAAATATTTAATGTGTTATACTAAAAACCTATTGACGTAAAAAGTATAGCATATTAAAATAAAGACAGAAAGTTAAGCGGTTACAAAAGTTTTTGGGATTATAAACTTAGGGGGAAATGAAAAATGGGAACAATCGTATGTCAAGATTGTGAAGGTACAATTGCACACTTCGAGGATGAGAAAGTAACGGTACTTTACGGGAAATGTGGATCTTGCGGATGTGAGCACACAGAACATACAAAAGCCCAATAATTGATAGGAAATGGACAACTAAAAGTTTTTAGGACCATAAACTTAGGGGGAAATGAAAAATGGGAACAATCGTATGCCAAGTTTGTGAAGGAACAATCGGACATTTTGAAGATGAGAAAACAACAGTACTTTATGGGAAATGTGGTTCGAATTGTGACTGTGCTAGTAGAGAAAATGCGAAAGCTTAATCATATATAAGTAGATTATTCTTAAAACTCAGGGGGAAATGAAAATGGGAACAATCGTATGCCAAGTTTGTGAAGGAACAATCGGACATTTTGAAGATGAAAAATCAACAGTACTTTATGGGAAATGTGGATCTCATTGCGAATGTGACCATACAGAACATACAAAAGCTTAATAATTAAGAAAAAACGCCTACACATGTAGGCGTTTTTTTAATAGATTGTAGTTGTATGTCCGACTGTTGCAACGATTGCATCATCTCTAATAGGAATAAATCCTATTGATGTTTGTGGCGTGTTAGGAGCGGCATATTGACTCATCATACGGCTATCAATACGAGTAATAAAATCGGTTAAATAAGCTGAAATAAAAGCATAAGGAATCCTTCGTTCATTCAATGAATAAATAATTTCCTCTTTCGTTTTTACGCCTACGCCATGTCCGTAAAAAAAGAAGTTTCCTAGATAGATTGTATTTTCTCCTTGCCACTCAATCGTAGCTGGATTAACTTGTGGGTTTTTAAAGTAAACGAGGTCACCTGGAACGATATCGCCACTCGTTTTTGTTATGAGCTTTAAGTCGCGATCGTAGTCCCATGTATAAAGTAAGAGGTTTGCGAATAGACGGTTGAAAGTTTTTTCCTCATATAATGATAGTAATGCTTTGTAAAAAATGATAATCATTGCGGTGGCACATTCAGTTCCGTATAGTTTTCCGTTTTTTAAAATATCTTGGAGGGCAATAGAGGGTGGTACGTTTGGGAGTAGTTGAAATCCGCCAAGTGATGTTCTTTCCCAAAACTGAGGGTTGCAAAAAGATTGTTGAAACGTACGAAACTGAAATCCACTTTGAAAAAGTTCTAGCGCGGAAGTAATAATATTAACTCGTAAATTAAGATCAAAGCTGAGTTCATCGGCTGTTCGGAAGGAATAAACTTCTTGATTTCCCGCCATTATGGATAAAATCTGTTGTTTTTCAGCTGCAAATGGCTCATATTCATTTGTGATATAAGGGTGTACAATAGAACGGCCTATCACAATCATAATGGTATCCCCACCTATACGTTACAGATTTCGCGATACGGGAAAGCCTATATTGGACTTTAGTCCGCCTTTAGACATAGGATGAAAGTATCGCTTTTTCATAGAAAAACATTTATATTTTGGTATACGTTAACTATAGACAAGTACAAGTCTTTAAAACGCCAATGTGTTCCTTGAATAAAAGATGTCATATGGAGTTCGATAGCCGAGTTCAAGCATGATATGTGTCGTCAAGAACAAAGCGCTAAAACACCTGAACACGAACCTATACGGTCTGTTGTGAGAGTGGTGATGGCACACACCGCAATCTTGCACGTCAGCGATACCAGAAGACTTCGCCTTTCATAGCAAGAATCCCACTGACGTTAGTCAGCTGGCCCCATTAGGGGTGGGAATGTCAAATTCTTTAGTATCGTATGAAAAAAAGAGAAAAAAGGTGAAAGAAAAGCCTATCAACTGATAGGCTTGTACTCTTTAATAACACGTAATGTTTGTAATGTCATATCTTCGGGACCTTGTACAGGTAACCCAGCTTCTAAATTTTTACGAATATACTCTAAGTTATCTTGTGTAATAATTTCCCCCGGAGTAAAGATTGGAATCCCTGGCGGATAAACCATAACAAAATCAGCTATAATACGACCTGCTGCGTTTTCAAATGGAATGACTTCTGTTTCTGAATAAAAAGCATCTCTAGGAGAAAGTGCTAGCACAGGTATTTCTGGTATTTCTACTTGTACCTGAACACCTTTATCTGCTCTATTTCTGTATGTTGCTGCTAAATCTTGTAATGCTGTAATAAGTGTATCTGTTTCACTTTCTGTATCTCCAAATGTGATAAGACAAAGTATGTTATATAAATCAGAGAGTTCTACTTCAATGTTGTAATGCTCTCTAAGCCATACTTCAGCCTGATGGCCTGTAATACCTAAATCTTTTACAGATACAATTATCTTTGTAGGATCATAGTTAAAAGTAGCATCTGTACCTAGCATCTCTTTTCCAGGACAATAAAGATGCTCAATAACATTTATAGCATCACGAACATGTTCAGCTAATTGTATTGTTTGTTCTATGAGAGCTGTTCCTTCTGTAGCAAGACGTTTTCTGGCAACATCAAGAGATGCTAACAAAATGTAAGAAGTTGATGTAGTCGTAAGCATGCTAATAATGGATTGAACATGTTTTACGTTAACAAGACCCTCTTTTACATTAAGAATAGAGCTTTGGGTTAAAGACCCTCCTAATTTGTGAACACTTGTTGCTGCCATATCTGCACCTGCTTGCATAGCTGACATCGGCAGTTCATCATGAAAATGGATATGAACACCGTGAGCTTCATCAACAAGTACAGGCATATCGTAAGAATGAGCTAATTCTACAATCTGCTCTAAATCTGCAGCAAACCCAAAATATGTAGGATTTATAACAAGTAAGCCTTTCGCATCTGAGTGCTCTTCAAGAGCTTTTTTGACAGATTGAATTGTGATCCCATGTGAAATGCCGAGCTTCGGATCAATCTCAGGATGCATGAAAATTGGTTTTGCACCTGAGAAAATAATAGCTGACATTACTGATTTATGCACATTCCGTGGCACGAGGATTTTATCCCCAGGACCGCAAACGCTCATCACCATTGTCATAATTGCACCACTTGTACCTTGAATAGAAAAGAACGTATGATCTGCACCGAAAGCAGCGGCTGCTAAATCCTGTGCTTCTTTAATCATACCTTTTGGATGATGTAAATCATCGAGCGGTGCAATATTAATTAAATCAATTGCTAATGCATTATGCCCAATAAATTCGCGAAATGTAGGATCCATGCCCTGTCCTTTTTTATGACCAGGAATATGGAATTGAACTGGATTTCGCTTACTGTGCTCAACTAAAGCGGTAAACAATGGTGTTTCGTATTGGGACAATCTATACACCCCTTCTTCTTCGTAATATTTATTAGAGTTTGTTTTATATGATTTCATCTCATTCTAAAAGGAAATTAAGATGGCAAACTTTTAGAACTTGACTTGTTTTTCTGCCATTCGCAAAAGCCTTTTTGGGGATGGTAGTCTCACTTTATTCTCTATAAAACAAAAGCATTATATCACCAATAATTATAGATGTATAGAAAAATCTCATTTTCAAGGTGAGTATGTTTAATAGTTATATTTTAAATAATACAAAGAGGAAGACAATTCCATTGAAATGGATAAATGGTGTATAATGCAGAGTGGCTATAGTGAAGAATAAAAGATTCTCTTAAAGGTAGCATAATGGAAAAAGAAAGAATACTGAATGAGGTGCAAAAATGGAATATCAATATCCACTTGATTACGATTGGTCAAATGAAGAAATGGTAGCAGTTGTAAAGTTTTATGAAGCGATTGAAAAGGTATATGAAAAAGGAGTTTTGAGAGAAGATTTGATGGAATTATATCGTCGTTTTAAAGAGATTGTGCCATCGAAGGCAGCGGAGAAAACAATTGATAAAGAATTTCAAGAAGTAAGTGGATATTCTATATATCGTACGATTCAAAGAGCAAAAGAAGTAGCGGAAAAAAAGATTGTCAAAATGTAAAAATATTTTGAAAAATAAAATACAAAGTGCTATAATGTGATAACAACTAAAAACGGACAATATAAATTGTCCGTTTTCTACTATCGATTTATCGATTAGAAATCGCATATAAAGGAAGGAGTGATTGCATCGTAGATTCAATCTTAGCAAGGAATTGTTCGTTGGTCATTGCTGAAAACTCCTCTGGTGATATATGAATACCGACTAATAATTCTGCTTTTTTCACAGTAGCTAAACGTTCAATCATCTTTTGTAAGTCTTCCGTTTCAAGCGTTTTATGTAATTTTACACCTGGTTTAGTATGGTCAATGGACCAAACGAAGTCATTTGGAATATTTGTTTTTAAATCATTTAAATGTTCTAAGAAGGCGTGAGCCGTCTCCACTTTTTGTGGACACTCATAGATTAAACCAAAGTATATGAAGGCATGAGTACCCCATAAACCAATTTGGAAGTGTGGTAACATTTTATATCCACGTTTATTTGTTGAAAAAGCAACCCAAGTATCGTTTGGTGGATTGACTTTGCGGCGTGCATGTTTTGCTACATGGTAGAAAAAGTTTTCATCGGTTTGTTGTGATAAATATTCTGCAAACTGTCCCCCTAAAGCGTCTAGCTTAGGATGAATATTCGTTTTAATTGCGCTCATTCGTTCTTCAAGACCATCAACAGTAAAGACTTCAAAATCAGTTGATGTGAATGTTTGTAGTGTCATGATTGTTCCTCCAACTCCTATTTTGTTTTAATTTTAGCATAGCTTGTACTATTCATAAAAAAAACAGCACAAAAAAATTTAAATAAAAAAATATAATTTTGTTGCATAGATGATTTATCCAACATAGTATAGTATAAAACAAAAAATCAGAAAATTGAATCAATTCTAGTCCGAGGGCAGACGAATATTGGGAGGAGGCAAAAAAATGAGACAGGTGATTAATGCGTTAAAGAGAACAGATGCTGAAAAGAGAATTCCGGTGCTACGTTTGGAGCTAGATTATGAATTAGCAACTTTATATGATGCGATGATGGATAACGACAACCAGAAAAAAGAAGAGTGCGTACAAAAATTAGAAGTGTTAAGACTTGAAATGATCCGTTTAGAAGCGTAATAATAGTATATGTATAAATAATTAGTTGGTGCGAACCTTATAAAGGGTTCGTTTTTTCTGTGAACAGTATAGATCGGAGTGTTTAAACATGCAAGAAGTATGGAAAGACATCGATACACACGCGAAACAGTGGATTCGAGAAGCGGGAGAACATTTAATGGCGTCACTGAAAAAAACACTTATTATAGAAACAAAGTCAAATGCAGCTGATCTAGTAACAAACATGGACCGAGAAACGGAGCAGTTTTTAATTGGGAAAATTAAAGAAACATTCCCGGATCATAATATTTTAGGAGAAGAAGGCTATGGAGATGAGATTACCTCTTCTAATGGGGTTGTTTGGTTAATTGATCCAATTGACGGCACGATGAACTTTGTTCATCAAAAAAGGAATTTCGCAATCTCAATCGGGATTTATGAGAACGGTATCGGAAAGATTGGTCTTATTTATGATCCAGTTCATGACGAACTATATCATGCGGTAAAGGGAGAAGGGGCTTTTTGCAATGATTTGGCTATTCCCATGTTGGAAAAAGGAACGGTAGAGCATGGAATTATAGCTTTGAATGCGATATGGCTTACTGATAATCCATTGCTTAATATGGAAAAAATGATGATGCTCGTTAAGAAGGCGAGAGGTACGAGGTCATATGGTTGTGCAGCGTTAGAAATGGTATATGTTGCAACGGGAAGATTAGATGCATATGTAACACCGCGCTTATCGCCATGGGACTTTGGCGGGGGACAGATTATTGTAGAAGAAGTTGGCGGTAAAGTGACAACGTTCTTGGGAACACCTCTTTCTATTGTAGAGAAAAGCAGTGTGTTAGTTGCAAAACCAGGAGTATACGAAGAATTATTACCATTTGTATCGCAATAATAAAAAAAAGTAAGAGGCATAAAGAAGCTTCTTACTTTTTAATGTTATTGCGATTTACGCATTTTTCTTTTTGTTACAAAACCGTATCCGACTGTAACAAATGTGCCGATAATGCAAATGATAATGCCGATGGGACTATTTTCAGCAATCATAATTCCGATACCAATTAAGAAGATAACACCGATAATTGCTGTTAATAAAAAGCGATATTGAATGTGTTCCATTTCTTCACCCTCCAATCTCATTTTACTTTCACAAAAGTAAGAATACAACTATATTTTCATTCTTGATTTTATTTTGATTGCCATTGTATCCCCTTCGCTCTTATAATAGAGAAGGATTAAAAAGACATTAGGAGTTGGACATGTTGAAAAAACGACAAGATTTACGAAATATCGCAATTATTGCCCACGTTGACCATGGTAAAACAACACTTGTTGACCAGTTATTACGTCAAGCGGGGACGTTCCGTGCGAATGAACATATTGAAGAACGCGCAATGGACTCAAATGATCTAGAAAGAGAACGTGGTATTACAATTTTAGCGAAGAATACTGCGATTCACTATGAAGATAAAAGAATTAACATTTTAGATACACCTGGTCACGCTGACTTCGGTGGAGAAGTAGAACGTATCATGAAAATGGTTGATGGTGTTCTACTTGTTGTTGATGCATATGAAGGTTGTATGCCACAAACACGATTTGTTTTAAAGAAAGCTCTTGAGCAAAACTTAACTCCAATCGTTGTTGTAAACAAGATTGACCGTGACTTCGCTCGCCCTGATGAAGTAGTTGATGAAGTAGTTGACTTATTCATCGAACTTGGTGCAAACGAAGATCAATTAGAGTTCCCAGTTGTATTTGCATCAGCAATGAACGGAACAGCAAGCTTAGATTCAAATCCAGCAAATCAAGAAGAGAATATGAAATCATTGTTTGACACAATTATTGAACATATTCCAGCACCAGTTGATAACAGCGAAGAGCCACTTCAATTCCAAGTAGCACTTCTTGATTACAATGACTATGTTGGTCGTATCGGGGTTGGACGCGTATTCCGTGGTACAATGAAAGTAGGACAACAAGTTGCATTAATGAAAGTTGACGGAAGTGTAAAACAATTCCGTGTAACTAAATTATTTGGTTACATTGGATTAAAACGTCAAGAAATTGAAGAAGCAAAAGCTGGAGATTTAGTAGCTGTTTCAGGTATGGAAGACATTAACGTAGGTGAAACGGTATGTCCGGTTGAGCATGAAGAGGCTTTACCATTATTACGTATTGATGAGCCAACACTACAAATGACATTCCTTGTAAATAACAGTCCATTTGCAGGTCGTGAAGGTAAATTCATTACATCTCGTAAAATTGAAGAGCGTCTTCGTTCACAATTAGAAACAGATGTAAGTTTACGTGTAGATAATACAGATTCTCCTGATGCATGGATCGTATCTGGACGCGGGGAATTACATTTATCTATCTTAATTGAAAACATGCGTCGTGAAGGTTATGAACTACAAGTATCTAAGCCTGAAGTAATTATTAAAGATGTCGATGGCGTAAGAAGTGAGCCTGTAGAGCGCGTACAAATCGATGTGCCTGAAGAATACACTGGTTCTATTATGGAATCAATGGGTGCACGTAAAGGTGAAATGTTAGATATGGTGAATAACGGAAACGGTCAAGTTCGCCTTACTTTCATGGTTCCAGCACGTGGTTTAATTGGTTACACAACAGAATTCCTAACATTAACTCGTGGTTATGGTATTTTAAACCACACATTTGATTGCTACCAACCAGTACATGCTGGACAAGTGGGTGGACGTCGTCAAGGTGTTCTAGTTTCACTTGAAGCAGGAAAAGCATCACAATACGGTATTATGCAAGTTGAAGATCGCGGTGTAATCTTCGTTGAACCAGGTACAGAAGTATATGCTGGTATGATCGTTGGAGAACATACACGTGAGAATGATTTAACAGTTAACGTTGTAAAAATGAAACAACAAACTAACATTCGTTCTGCGACGAAAGATCAAACTTCATCAATGAAAAAACCACGCTTAATGACTTTAGAAGAGTCATTAGAGTACTTAAACGATGACGAGTTCTGTGAAGTAACTCCAGAATCAATTCGTCTACGTAAAAAGATTCTTGATAAGAGTGAGCGCGAAAGAGCTGCTAAGAAAAAGAAATCTGTTGAAGCATAAAATAATAGAACAGCTACCTTTTATAAAGGTAGCTGTTTTTTTGTTTTATGTTTATTTTTTTAGAATATTTACTCTTTTTTGTGGACAGTATTTTTTTTGCGA
The DNA here is from genome assembly GCF_042796455.1 of Bacillus sp. NPDC057893. Lineage (NCBI taxonomy): Bacteria > Bacillati > Bacillota > Bacilli > Caryophanales > Bacillaceae > Bacillus > Bacillus sp. NPDC057893. The sequence continues at coordinate 863,331 of NZ_JBHVNG010000001.1, forward strand.
GTTACTCTTGTATTAAGTACATAAAGAGAATTTGTTTCATGAGAAGAGGTGAAAGATAGTGTTAGAAAGAATGTCATTTTTCGCGAAACTTTGCAAAGTTGATGAAAATCCAGAGTTAGGGATGTGGTTGCTTTATGGAACAATAATTTTATTAAGTGCACTTGTATATAATTTAGGATTTGCAAGGAAGCTATCGGTACTAAAAAATATAGTGATATATACATCTTTAGCAATTGGATGCACGGTATTAACTTTTTTTGCAGTTTTTTTACCCGTTGGAGAGGGGCTCGTTGTAGCGGCAATTGTACTTGGAATTTATAGACTGCGTTTACGTCAAGCTAAACAACAAAAAACAGGGTGAAAAAGGAGGGGCTTTCATGCGCTCAGTACAAGATGCACTATATAATTGGTTAACAATTAAAACGGTTGCGGAAGCACGTCCAGATGATAGCGCTGCACAAGAAACGTATGTATTATTTCAAAATATGATATATGAAGAGCATAAATTACGAAATGTAGAAGTTGAAAAGAACGAGGAAATGTATTTGATTACATATGAAATTGATGGAGAAATAAGGTGTGCAAGATTTCCGGTAGAAGCCATTGATTGTTTTTTGGATCAGATGAATCGTGAACCAGAAAAATACAAATAAGTCCTTATCTATATGATTAAGGACTTATTTCCGGTTTACCAATCGTCTTCTACTTTTTTATCACGATATAATCGGAAATTACCACTCGCATGGCGTTCCATAGTACGCTCTGCAATTCGTTCCGTACATTCCATGCACATATATGTATGAATAGGGCGATTACGCAGTTTTTTTGCCATAGGATTTTCGTCATCTAACATATCTTTTTTATCACAAATCATACATTTGACTCTCATTTCGTCACCTCAATACGAATTCTATCAGTATAAGTATATCATGGAAGTATAATGTTTTTGAATAATAGCGGGAAAAAATAATATTTTCGCAATTCGAAAAATAGGTTATGATAAGGATATATAAATAATATTTGGAGGTGGAAATATGGCGAATGTAGTTGAGCCTACATTGACAGGTGATTTAGTACAATCTTTGCGTAAAGAGTGTATCGTTATGATAGCAACAACAGATTTCGAAAAACAAATTCCTAACGTAAGTGCTATTTCTTGGGTATATGCAGTGAGTGAAACTAGTATTCGATTTGCGGTAGATCAACGCTCGCGTATTGTGGGGAATATACGGCATAGTGCAGGGGTTGTATTGACTATAATGGCGAATGAATCCGTATTTTCCATAAGTGGTGAAAGTGAAATTTTAACAGATAGAATGGAAGGGATTCCTCTAAAATTAACGGTAGTAGAAGTGACTGTGCAAGAAGTTCGTGATGTTATGTTTTATGGTGCGAAACTTGCTACTGAACCAACATATGAAAAAACATATGATCTTCGAGCTGCTAAAAAGCTTGATAATCAAGTATTAGTGGGAATGAAAGAATTATAAAGAAGATGAATAGGAACATCGTTCATAAACTTTTACAAGTGAGTATTGTGATTTAATGTGAAAAATTATAATTAAAAGTAATATATTGAATAGAAATGAATAAAAAATAAAGAAAAGGTTTAATTTCTATGAATTTCGATTCTACCTCGTTTTTACGGTACATATAATTATAACAATGGTTCGTCCATATTTTATGGATGAAACCCTTGTTCTACAAATTTAAAAGTGGAGTCAGGGGGTAACAGGTTGGATAAAATTTATGTGTTAGATACGAATGTACTTTTGCAGGATCCTTTATCTATTTTTTCATTTGCAACAAATGAAGTAGTAATTCCAGCAGTTGTATTAGAAGAGGTTGATTCGAAAAAACGTTATATGGATGAAGTAGGACGAAATGCTCGCTATGTATCTAAGTTAATCGACAAATTTCGCGAAATAGGAAAGCTACATGAAAGTATTCCGTTAGAAAACGGCGGTACATTTCGTATTGAATTAAATCATCGCTCATTTGTTCAACTACAAGATATTTTTGTGGAAAAAACAAATGATAATCGAATTTTAGCGGTAGCAAAAAACCTAGCTTTAGAAGAACAAGAAAAAGAGGATGGGAAATCAGTTATTTTAGTAAGTAAAGATGTACTCGTAAGGGTAAAAGCTGATGCAATTGGATTGCAGGCCGAAGATTATTTAAGTGACCGTGTAATTGAAGTGGAAAATATATATTCAGGATTTTTAGAAGGCTATATATCAAAAGAACAGTTAGATTATTTTTATGAAAAAGGTGAACTGCCTTTATCTGAAATCGCAAATCATCCTTTTTATCCAAATCAGTTTGTTGTAATGAAAGATGCACTAGGGGGTTCTAGTTCTGCACTTGGGATTGTGGATCATTTAGGTAAGAAGGTAAAGAAACTTATTTTTCACAATGAGCAAGTGTGGGGGATACGTCCGCGAAACGTGCAGCAAATTATGGGATTAGAATTGCTACTTCGGGAAGATATTCCACTTGTAACGTTAACAGGGAAAGCCGGTACAGGAAAAACGTTACTTGCATTAGCTTCGGGACTAATGCAAACCGAAGATTTAGGGTTATATAAAAAACTACTTGTCGCGAGACCAATTGTACCGGTAGGAAAAGATATAGGTTATTTACCAGGAGAGAAAGAGGAAAAATTAAGACCGTGGATGCAGCCGATTTTTGATAATCTAGAGTATTTATTTAATACGAAAAAGCCTGGGGAGCTAGATGCTATTTTAGCTGGGATGGGTTCGATTGAAGTAGAAGCGCTTACCTATATACGCGGGAGAAGTATTCCAGACCAGTTCATTATAATTGACGAGGCACAAAATTTAACGAAGCATGAAGTAAAGACGATATTAACAAGGGTAGGCGAAAAAAGTAAGATTGTATTAATGGGAGATCCTCAGCAAATTGATCACCCGTATTTAGATGAATATAATAACGGTTTAACATATGTTGTGGAGAAGTTTAAAGAACAACGTATTAGTGGACATGTAAAGTTTGTTAAAGGAGAGCGTTCTAATTTAGCACAACTAGCAGCGGATTTATTATAAAAAGGAGTGAGCCTAAGCTCACTCCTTTTTTTCTTTTTAATTATACAATTTAAATGATTGTAAATTTACGGATGTTACGAATCGGATTTTGTCTATTAGATCCATCATGGAAATATAGATGAACAGGCCCGTCTTCTCGTAATGGTTTACCTTCTTTTGAAAAACCGAGAATAGCTTTATGGGCTGTTTCTAGCGGAAGTGTAATTGTATTGTCTGTGGTTTCAATTTCGACTTGAGTAGCATCTTCTAAAATTTCAGCATTTTTAAGAAATGGATGAAGTGGTATGCCAAATGTCCCGTTAATAAGCTGTTCTTTTTTATATTTCTTTACACTTTGTTGTATTGGCGGGAAGGCAGCACCATCACGGATTTCGCGATCCCAATGCTCTGAAGTATGTTTTAAGTATGTTTCTAATTCGGATGATTCTTCTCTAGTTTCATCAAAGTAGGTTGTCAAATCTATTTTTCGGTCATCGAAAATCCATACAGTTGGATCGATAGTGATTGGAAAACGAACTTTTCCATTAATAAATAAAATTTCGCTCATTGTTGTTCCCCCATTTGTGTTATACTCCCACTTTTCAGTATAATAGTATTAGGCACTGTTGTCACAAAAAATGTTTCTATTGCAATTTATTAAAACTATCGCTAATATTAATAGATATGAGAGAGTAGGACGGAAACGGAGGGAATCAATTTGGCGTCTGAGACAGTATCAAATCATCAGGAAAAGGCACTAGCCCTTCTACAAGCGGATGCAGAGAAGATTTTAAGACTTATTAAGGTACAAATGGACAATCTTACAATGCCGCAATGTCCATTATATGAAGAAGTTTTAGACACACAAATGTTTGGACTATCCCGCGAGGTCGATTTTGCAGTTCGCCTTGGTCTTATTGCAGAAGAACAAGGGAAAGCAATGTTAGGAGAGCTCGAACGTGAGTTGTCTGCACTTCATGAAGCATTTACAAACAAACAACAATAACGGGTTCAAATAAGGGGGCTCAAACTGAAATAGTTTGGGCTTTTTATTTGTATAATAAAGAAGGAAGAACCTATATACATATGGAATACAACAATAATTAATTTGAAACAGAGAGAGGAAATGAAATGAAAAAAGTATGGAAATCAATGGATTATTCATTGTTACTTCCTCTTGTTATCTTATGTGTGCTGGGAGTTATAATGGTATATAGTTCGAGTTCCATTGTTGCGATTTCGAGGCATAACTGGCCAGCAAATTACTTTTTTAAAAAACAATTAATTGCTTTAGCTATTGGAACGATAATGTTAGCGATTATCGTTGCTATTCCTTATAAGTTGTGGAGAAAGCGAATAGTTTTGATCGCAATGGGAATAGGGAGTATTGGTCTATTATCAGCAGCCTTGATTTTCGGTAAGGACGTAAATGGTGCAAAAGGATGGATATTAGGTATACAACCAGCTGAGTTTGTGAAAATAGCGGTTATTATTACGTTAGCAAACTTTTTTGCTAAGAAACAAGAAACGCAAACAGCTTTTGTACAAGGGATAATTCCTCCTCTAGCTGTTGTTGGTGGAGCGATGGGATTAATTTTACTTCAAAATGACTTAGGTACCGATTTGTTAATTGCGGGAACGGTAGGAATTATGTTTCTTTGTTCGGGAGTCCGGATTAACTTATGGATTAAACGAATTGTTTTAACTTCTATAGTGTGGATTCCGGCACTATATTTTCTCGGAAATTATGCATTAAGCCCATATCAAAAGGCACGTTTTTCAGTTTTTCTTGATCCATTTAGCGATCCGCAAAAGGATGGATTCCAATTAATAAATTCATTTATTGGAATTGCTTCAGGAGAGCTAAACGGTAGAGGGTTAGGGAACAGTGTCCAAAAATATGGCTACTTACCAGAACCGCAAACAGATTTTATTATGGCAATTATATCTGAAGAGCTAGGTTTTATTGGTGTAGCTGTTATTTTGATTTGCTTGTTACTCATTATTATTCGTTCATTTAGAATTGCACAAAAGTGTAAAGATCCGTTTGGAAGTTTAATAGCTATCGGAATTGCAAGTTTGTTTGGAGTTCAAACTTTTATAAATGTCGGTGGTATGTCTGGGTTAATACCGCTTACAGGGGTACCATTACCGTTTATAAGTTATGGTGGTAGTTCTTTATTGGCTAATTTACTTGCAATGGGTATACTGTTAAATATTGCCAGTCGTGTAAAACGACAAGAGAAATTACAGAATGAAATGAATACAGAAATAGGGCAAGGTGGACCGCATCTTGTTGTTGTAAAATAAAAAACACATTGAGCTCTAGAGTTCAATGTGTTTTTTATTTTGTTAGGTTTTAAATGTGATATAATATTGATTCTTTTAAAACGAAAAGTATATTACATTTAAGTGAATGTGATATACAATAGTGTTGTTAGAAAAGGAAGAGGTATGCTATACTATTTTTGTGAAACAAATTGCACAGAAAACTTATCATTTGTTAAAAAATAAGGTATGATGGATAAAAATAAAGTGAAGCTTTCTAAGTATAATATAATGTGGAAAGTGAAGAACTTCACGCTCTTTAGAGTGTGTATGTATTTTATCTCTAGAGTGGTAGGAAAGTAGAGGGGGAAAATCATGACAAAGCTGCAACGTATTCAAAAAGTATTGGTAGCTAACCGTGGAGAGATTGCAATTCGTGTATTTCGAGCATGTTCAGAACTTGGATTAAACACAGTTGCAATCTATTCGAAAGAGGATAGTGGTTCTTATCATCGCTATAAAGCAGATGAGTCCTATTTAGTTGGGGAAGGGAAAAAGCCAATTGATGCCTATCTAGATATTGAAGGCATTATTGAGATTGCGAAAAGTAATCATGTAGATGCAATCCACCCTGGATATGGTTTCTTGTCAGAAAATATTCAATTTGCAAAACGTTGTGAAGAAGAAGGGATTATCTTTATCGGTCCAAAAAGTAAGCATCTAGATATGTTTGGAGATAAAGTTAAAGCAAGAACACAAGCGCAGTTAGCACAAATTCCAGTTATTCCTGGTAGTGATGGTCCAATAAATTCAATAGAAGAAGTCGCAGAATTTGCTGAAAAGTATGATTACCCGATTATTATTAAAGCATCGCTTGGTGGTGGTGGTCGTGGTATGCGTATTGTACGTACTAGTGAAGAATTAAGAGAATCGTATAATCGCGCGAAATCAGAAGCAAAGGCAGCCTTTGGTAATGATGAAGTGTACGTTGAAAAATTCGTTGAAAAACCTAAACATATAGAAGTACAAATTTTAGCAGATGAAGAAGGTAATGTTGTACATTTGTATGAGCGTGATTGCTCTGTACAACGACGCCATCAAAAGGTAGTTGAAATTGCGCCGAGCGTGTCGCTTTCAGATGATTTGCGCCAGCGTATTTGTGAAGCTGCAGTAAAGTTAACGAAAAATGTAAATTATTTAAATGCTGGAACTGTTGAATTTCTTGTGAAAGATGATGAATTTTACTTTATTGAAGTAAATCCACGTGTTCAAGTAGAACATACAATTACAGAAATGATTACAGGAATCGATATTGTTCAATCACAAATATTAATTGCAGATGGACATGCTTTACATAGCAAGATGGTAAGTGTGCCGAAACAAGAAGAGATTATTGTACATGGTTATGCAATTCAGTCTCGTGTAACGACAGAAGATCCACTTAATAACTTTATGCCTGATACGGGGAAGATTATGGCGTATCGATCAGGCGGTGGTTTTGGTGTGCGTCTTGACACAGGTAATAGTTTCCAAGGTGCAGTTATTACACCGTACTACGACTCTTTACTTGTAAAAGTTACAACTTGGGCTCTTACTTTTGAGCAAGCTGCTGCAAAAATGGAACGTAACTTAAAAGAATTCCGTATTCGTGGCATTAAAACAAATATTCCATTCTTAGAGAATGTAGTAAAACATAAAAACTTCTTATCAGGAGAATATGATACGTCGTTTATTGATGTGTCACCTGAACTATTCTTGTTCCCGAAACGTAAAGACCGTGGAACGAAAATGTTAAATTATATTGGTTCAGTAACAGTAAATGGCTTCCCAGGAGTAGGGAAAAAAGAAAAGCCAATTTTCCCTGATGCTCGTATACCAAGCGTAAAACACTCAGAGCCAATCCAAAATGGAACGAAACAAATTTTGGATGAGCGTGGAGCGGATGGACTAGTAAAGTGGGTTCAAGATCAAAAACGTGTACTTTTAACTGATACAACATTCCGTGATGCGCATCAGTCTTTACTTGCAACTCGTATTCGAACTAAAGATTTACATCAAATTGCAGAGCCGACAGCGAGAATGTTACCAAATCTATTCTCAGCAGAAATGTGGGGCGGTGCAACATTTGATGTTGCGTATCGTTTCTTAAAAGAAGATCCATGGGAACGATTACTAGATCTTCGTGAACAAATGCCGAATGTTTTATTCCAAATGTTACTTCGCTCTTCAAACGCAGTTGGATACAAAAACTATCCAGATAATTTAATTCAAAAATTTGTAGAATGTTCTGCTCAAGCCGGAATTGATGTATTCCGTATTTTTGATAGCTTAAACTGGGTAGAAGGCATGAGAGTTGCAATTGATGCTGTACGAGATACTGGTAAAATTGCAGAAGCGACAATGTGTTACACGGGAGACATTCATGATCCATTACGCAGTAAATATGATTTGAATTATTATAAAAACTTAGCAAAAGAGTTGGAAGCATCAGGAGCTCACATTTTAGGAATTAAAGATATGGCAGGTTTATTAAAGCCAAACGCAGCATATGATTTAGTTTCAGCATTAAAAGAAACGGTGTCGATACCAATTCACCTGCATACACACGATACAAGCGGAAATGGTATTTTAACGTATACAAAGGCGATTGAAGCAGGTGTTGATATTGTCGATGTAGCGGTGAGTTCTATGGCTGGTCAAACGTCACAGCCAAGTGCGAACACGCTATACTATGCATTAGGTGGAAACGAAAGACAACCAGATGTTAATATAGATTCATTAGAAAAACTATCTTATTATTGGGAAGATGTACGCAAATATTATGCACCATTTGAAAGTGGTATGAACGCACCTCACACAGAGGTATATATGCACGAAATGCCAGGCGGACAGTATAGTAATCTTCAACAACAAGCGAAGGCGGTTGGTTTAGGAGATCGCTTTGATGAAGTTAAAGTGATGTACCGTCGTGTTAATGACATGTTTGGGGATATTGTAAAAGTAACACCGTCATCTAAAGTTGTGGGTGATATGGCATTATTTATGGTTCAAAATCATCTGACAGAACAAGATATTTTAGAACGTGGACATGCTATGGACTTCCCAGGATCTGTTGTTGAAATGTTCTCTGGAGATTTAGGACAACCATATGGTGGTTTCCCGAAAGAATTACAAAAAATTATTTTAAAAGGGAAAGAGCCATTAACAGTAAGACCGGGTGAATTATTAGAACCAGTAGATTTTGATGCTTTAAAAGAAGAGTTATTCCATAAACTTGGACGCGAAGTAACGATTTTTGATGTAGTCGCATATGCATTGTATCCAAAAGTATTTATGGACTACGAAAAAGTTGCTGGGCTTTATGGAAATGTATCTGTACTTGATACACCGACATTCTTCTACGGTATGAGACTTGGTGAAGAAATTGATGTGGAAATCGAGCAAGGTAAAACATTGATGGTTAAACTAGTATCAATTGGAGAGCCTCAGCCAGATGGGAATCGTATTCTTTACTTGGAATTTAACGGTCAACCACGTGAAATCGTAGTAAAAGATGAAAGCGTGAAAGCAACTGTTGCACAGCGTGTGAAGGGGAATCGTGAAAATCCAAATCATATTAGCGCAACGATGCCAGGAACAGTTATTAAAGTAGTTGTAAAAGAAGGCGATGAAGTGAAAAAAGGTGATTCCATGGCAATTACAGAAGCGATGAAAATGGAAACGACGGTTCAGGCGCCATTCAGTGGTAAAGTGAAAAAAGTATATGTAAATGATGGGGATGCAATTCAAACGGGTGACTTACTCATTGAATTAGATCATTAAAATAAAGAAAAAGAGCTGTGCGAAAGCAGCTCTTTTTTGTGTGTAAATAATACCTTGCCGAATTGGCAAGGTATTAAAATTTTACTTTATTTTGTTTGTTTAGAAGTTGATTCAGTTTCTTTTGCATTGACGGTACTTCTTGTACCTATCATAACTAAATAGCATAGTACAGCAAACAGGCAAGAAATGAAGAGTGAATGTAATAATGCCATTGCTAAACTAGCATTTGTCAATACGACTAAAATTCCTACTATAGCTTGAAGTGTAACAAGGATAAAGGAAATAATCCATCCCCAGTATACTACACGCTGCTGCTTGTAATGACGAATAGCTATAAACATTGCGTATAGTATCCAAACGAATATTAACATAGCTGCAACTCTATGCCCCATTTGGACCCACTCATGTAGTTGAGTTGGCATAGGTCTATTTTTACTGCATAAAGGGAAGTCTGGACAGGCTAAGGTAGCTCGTTCGTGACGTACTAAAGCTCCTGTGTAGACAACGATATAACTGTAAATTGTTACACCATAAATATGAAATTTCATTTTTTTGTCCATAATAAGTGAACGTGCATCAAATTTCTGATCAATTTCAAAAATAAGACACGTTAACAAGATGACAGAAGCAAATGAAATTAAGGAAATACCGAAATGAATAGCTAATACAGCAGGCATTTGACCCCAAACAACCGCCGCCGCCCCCATTAATGCTTGTGCAACTAAAAATACGAAGGATAAAATTGCTAACGTCTTTGTTTCGCGCACATGTTTATAATATTTCCAGGACAAGATACAAAGAAGAGTAACAAGGATTCCTGCTGATCCAGATGTTAAGCGGTGACTTAGCTCAATAATAGTTTCCATTGATAAATTAGATGGAACAAATTCACCGTTACAAAGAGGCCATGATTTGCCGCATCCTTGGCCTGAACCCGTTTTTGTAACTAAAGCGCCTCCTAGTAAAACTACTAATAAATCGAGACTTGTAATGACTGCTAACCATTTAATAAAGCGTTGCAATCTCTTTCACCATCTTTCTGCTATGAAGTTATTGCGAAATATTTTCATTCCATTATGTATAGAATAAAACGTGCTACAGTCCTATGATATATAAAAAATAATAAAATAGCAAAGAAATGGAGGGCGAGGACAACGCACGTAGCATAAAGAAAAAAATGGGATTTTAAATACATATTTTAGGAGTAATTTAGGCTGTTTTGAAAAGAAATGGGGAGAATACATGCTAAATATGACAAAATAGTTTATTATAGAAGATAACATCATGTTATGATAAGGATAAATTAGAATAAAGTTTTTTAATGTTCGACACAAAAAGTTCATGTTTTCTTCACAAAATGTTCGGGAAATGTGATTTAATATATTGGAGTATGGGCGTAGATTAGTAGTAGAATGTGTTAACAATATTTCTACTGTAATAATATTGCTATATAGAAGCGAAATATTTCACATGAAATATGTGCTTAGAAAGATGATAGGTTTAAGAGGGGGTTAAAGTGATGAACCATGCAACAAGTGAGCTGCATGATGAGTCAGCTGTTTCAATTGTACCGGAAACAACTCGGTTACAAGATTTATCAGCGCTCGTTAAAATGGGGATTGTAAACTCAAATACACTTACTGTATTTACAGGATTTTGGTTGGCTTTACATTTTAATGGATTGAGTGTTATGGACAATCTAGATAAGCTATTTTTCACAATCGTTGGTTCTGCATTAATTATGGCTGGGGTATGTTGTTTAAATAACTACATTGACCGAGATATCGATCCATTAATGGAAAGAACAAAAAACCGTCCAACGGTAACAGGTAAATATAAACCTGGCTTTGCACTTGCATTTGGACTTGTAATTTTACTTCTTGGCTTTGCATTTTTATTACTTACTACACCGATGGCAGTGTTAATCTCATTTATTGGTGCCTTCACATATGTTGTTTTATATACGTTATGGACGAAGAGAAAATATACGTTGAATACTGTTGTAGGTAGTATATCAGGAGCAGTTCCACCTTTAATTGGATGGGCGGCAATTGATCCGTCTTTAAATCATCCAATTGCTTGGATGTTATTTTTAATTATGTTTATTTGGCAAATCCCACATTTCCTCGCATTAGCGATGAAGCGTGTTGATGAATATCGAAATGCAGGAATCCCAATGCTTCCTGTTGTACAGGGATTTGATATTACGAAACGTCAGATTATGATTTGGACAGTATGTTTATTACCACTACCATTTTATATGAGTGGGCTTGGAATAACATTCATGGTAATTGCAACATTGCTTAACATCGGATGGATCGCATTAGGGTTTTATGGCTTCCGTAAGCAAGATGACATCAAATGGTCCGTAAAAATGTTTGTTTATTCCCTGAATTACTTAACAATCTTATTTGTGTCAATGATTGTAGTTACATTCTTCTAAGACAACGACATGATTGGATTTCTTTACGTTGAGATTTACTTTACTTAACTATAAAGTACAATCTAATTCACAAAGAAAGTGGGGGTTGTTTGTATGAAGAAACAGTGGCGACTGCTTTCGTTCGTTTCACTGCTGGCTTTACTGTTAGGGGGATGCGGTAAAGCTTTTCAGTCTACTTTAATTCCGCAAGGGGAAGTAGCAAAAATGCAATATGATTTGCTCTTACTAGCGAGTGCAATCATGGTAGGAGTAGTACTTGTAGTTACTATTATTTTCTTATATGTAATTGTGCGTTTCCGACAAAAAAAGGGTGAGGAAGATTATATTCCAGAGCAAGTTGAAGGAAATCACAAACTAGAAATTATATGGACAGTTATTCCGATTATTCTTTTGTTAATCTTGGCTGTTCCGACTGTTACATATACATTCAAGCTTGCTGATGTAAGTGCGATGGAGAAAAAGAATATTGATAAAGATACTATCGTTGTTGATGTAACAGCGAATCTTTATTGGTGGGAATTTTCTTATAAATCAGAAAAAATAGTAACTTCTCAAGATTTAGTTATCCCCACAGGTAAGAAAGTGTATTTGAATTTGAAGGGTGCCGATATTAAACACTCGTTTTGGGTTCCATCTTTAGCTGGGAAAATGGATACAAATACAGATAATGTAAACAAAATGTGGTTAAAGGCAGATAAATCGGGCACTTATAATGGTTTTTGTACAGAATTTTGTGGCCCATCACATTCTTTAATGCAGTTCAAAGTGAAAGCTCTGGATGAAAGCGAGTACAAAAAGTGGCTTGCTGACATGAAGAAAATTGATGGAAAAAAAGAAGTAGCTTCTACAAAGGCGCAAGAGGGTCAAGAAATATTTAATAAAAGCTGTATTGGTTGTCATGCAGTTGGATCAAATGATAGTAGACCACCTTCTGCTCGTATCGCACCGAACTTAGCAAACTTTGCAGATCGCGATATGGTTGCTGGTATTGCCGAAAATAATGAAGAGAACTTAAAAAAATGGCTCAAAGATCCTGAAAATATGAAACCAGGTAATAAAATGACTGGTAAATATGGCAACTTAACGGATGATCAAATTAATGCATTAAATGCATATTTACAAACGTTAAAGATTGAAAAGTAAAGAGGGATCATTTGCGAAGGGGAGGTTGAAAACGTGAGTTCTGTAGCAAAAAAACAGGGGATGGGTGCTGTCATATGGGATTATTTGACGACAGTAGACCATAAAAAGATTGCCATTCTCTATTTAATTGCAGGTGGATTGTTTTTTGTAATAGGTGGAATAGAAGCACTATTTATTCGCCTGCAGTTAGCGATTCCTAACAATGCTTTTCTTGTTGGGGATGCCTATAATCAAGTATTAACGATGCACGGTACAACAATGATTTTCCTCGCAGCTATGCCACTCGTGTTTGCATTTATGAACGCCGCTGTACCACTTCAAATTGGAGCACGTGATGTGGCGTTCCCGTTTTTGAATTCGCTCGGATTTTGGTTGTTTTTCTTTGGTGGATTATTTTTAAATTTAAGTTGGTTTTTAGGAGGAGCGCCTGATGCAGGGTGGACATCGTATGCATCTTTAGCTTTAGCCTCTAAAGGACATGGTGTTGATTTTTATGTACTCGGCTTGCAAATATCAGGTATTGGTACATTAATTGGAGGTATTAACTTCCTTGTTACAATTATTAATATGCGTGCGCCAGGGATGACGTACATGCGCATGCCGATGTTTACATGGACAACATTTGTAACATCTTCACTTATTTTATTTGCATTTCCACCATTAACTGTAGGATTAGGACTTTTAATGTTAGATCGTTTATTTGGCACAAGTTTCTTTAATCCGGCACTAGGTGGGAACACGATTATATGGGAGCATTTATTCTGGATCTTCGGTCATCCGGAAGTATACATTCTTATACTCCCAGCTTTCGGAATATTCTCAGAAATCTTCGCCACATTTTCGAAAAAACGATTATTCGGTTATTCCTCGATGGTGTTCGCGACAGTATTAATAGGATTTTTAGGATTTATGGTATGGGCGCATCATATGTTCACTGTTGGTCTTGGGCCTGTTGCAAATGCTATCTTCTCAGTTGCAACAATGGCGATTGCAGTTCCGACGGGTATTAAAATATTTAACTGGCTCTTTACCATGTGGGGTGGAAGTATTAGGTTTACAACACCAATGATGTGGGCGGTAGCTTTTATTCCATCCTTTGTTATGGGTGGAGTTACAGGTGTTATGCTTGCTTCTGCACCAGCCGATTATCAGTTTCATGATAATTATTTTGTAGTAGCACACTTTCATTATGTAATTGTTGGCGGTGTTGTATTTGGTTTACTTGCAGGTGCGCATTATTATTGGCCACTTATGTTTAATAAAGTATTAAATGAAACGTTAGGAAAAATAACATTTTGGTTATTCTTTATCGGTTTCCATTTAACGTTCTTTATTCAGCATTTCCTGGGTCTAATCGGTATGCCGCGTCGTTACTACACATATCTAGAGGGGCAAGGATTGGAAATGGGGAATATGATTAGTTCTATTGGAGCAGTGTTTATGGCTCTTGGAACGATTGTTCTTTTATTCAATGTAATAAAAACAACGGTATCAAAAGAGAAGGCTGGTCGTGATCCGTGGGATGCGCGTACGTTAGAGTGGACAATGCCAGCACCTACACCGGAATATAATTTCAAACAGTTACCATTTGTTCGCGGATTAGATCCGTTTTGGATTGAAAAACGTGAGGGTAATAAAGAGATGACAGCAGCGGAACCGGTCGGTGATATTCATATGCCAAATTCTTCATTTTCACCATTTATTATTTCTCTAGGTTTATTTATAGCTGCTTTTGGTGCGATGTATATGCAGGGTGGCAAAGATAAATTTTGGTTATTAGTAGCAATTATCGGTTTAATCATTACATTTGGTACAATGTTCCTTCGTTCAGTAATTGATGATCATGGATATCATATTCATAAGGAAGATTTAGATGATAAGGGGGGCAAGGCGTAATGCATGTAGATGAGAAATTAACGAATGAAACATTTCCAGCAGAGCCTGAAAAAGCAACCCTTGAGGGAAAAAATAAGTTTGTTGGTTTTTGGTTATTTCTTGGAGGCGAAACAGTGTTGTTCGCTTCCTTATTTGGCACATATTTAGCATTAAAGAACTCTACAAATGGTGGACCAACATCTCAAGAGATGTTTCAAATGCCGCTCGTTTTCATTATGACGATGCTTTTGTTAACAAGTAGTTTAACGAGTGTATACGCAATGTATCATATGAAAAATTTCAACTTTAAGAAAATGCAACTTTGGTTACTTGTAACAGTGTTGCTTGGCTTAGGATTTTTGGGGTTTGAAATATATGAGTTTTATCATTATACGCATGAATTTAAGCATACTATGAGAAGTAGTGCATTTGGTTCTGCATTTTATGCTCTTGTTGGTACACACGGGCTCCACGTGTTGTTTGGATTATGTTGGATTTTAACATTAATCTTTAGAAACGCGAAGAGAGGTTTAAATTTATATAACGCACCAAAGTTTTATGTTGCATCAATTTATTGGCACTTTATTGACGTAGTTTGGGTGTTTATTTTCACTGTAGTATATTTGATGGGAATGGTGGGATAAACAATGGCGGTTAAGCAAACGAATAATCCTAAGGTGGATCTTGTTTATCGGAAGAGAAAAAGTGCAGAGGAAATGAAGCACCAAGTTATTACATTTTCACTAATGATTTTTTTAACATTAGTTGCATTTGCAGCGGTGGCATATCCGAAAACATTTAGCCCGATTTTTTCGGTTCCATTTATATTATTGTTAGCAGTCGTTCAAGTTATATTTCAGTTATATTATTTCATGCATATGAGTCATAAAGGGCATGAAGCGGCGAGTTTCTTCTTATACTCTGGATTGTTAATTGGTTTATTAACAATATTAGCCTTTATGACAATTGTGTGGATTTAAACAGTGATAGTAGGGGGCTCTGATTTATCATAGCCCTCTTTGTATATGAAATATAAGGATTTTGAAAAGGTAGGTGTGGAAATGGAAAACTTATGGGTATTTGGTTTTCAAGCTTTATGGAGTCCGATTTTTTTATTATTTATGATCTCGATTCTTATTAGTTATTTTTTAGTTATTGGACCATATAGAACGCGATTTGAAAATGCGACGAAGGTAAGTAAGAAGCAAATTTTTTATTTTACGACCGGGATTGTTCTTTTGTATTTTGTAAAGGGAGGACCTATTGATTTAATTGGTCATATTATATTTAGTGCACATATGCTTGAGATGGCAGTAATGTATATTGCGGTGCCTCCGTTATTACTGCTTGGTATACCCGTATGGTTATATCAATATATTACTTCTTTTAAGTTCGTTCAAATTGTGCTAAAGGTTTTTGGAAAGCCGCTTATTGCGTTGTTGGTATTTAACGGTCTGTTTTCCTTTTATCATTTGCCAGTTGTTTTTGATACAGTAAAACAAAGTCAAATAGCGCATCCTATTTGCCTTGCTATATTGTTTTTTGCAGCAATGATGATGTGGTGGCCGATGTTAAATCCGCTACCAGAATATCAAACTTTAAGTGATATTAAGAAGCTTGGTTATATGTTTGCTAATGGTATTTTATTAACGCCAGCTTGTGCGTTAATAATTTTTGCGACTGCACCATTATTTGCAACATATACAGATCCGGCCGCTTGGATGAAGGCAATGGAGCTCTGTGTACCGGCGGGGACTTTATCAGATTTAAATATAACTGGACCAGAATTTTTACATTGGATGCCGGTAGTAGAAGACCAACAAACAGGCGGTATCATTATGAAAATTGTCCAGGAAATAGTGTACGGTACGATTATCGGTTATGTGTTCTTTAAATGGGCACGTAGAGAGCGTGAAAAGGATAAAGAGCAGTTGCAACAATTGCCTCCGTATTTACAGACTAAGTAAAAAAAGTGTATGGGATTCCATACACTTTTTTCTTCTTTGGTTTTAGCTAATTATAAAAGATTGAATTTTCAAACTTTTTATGTTAAGTTAGTGTAGGCATGTACTAAAGTGGATATAAAACTTACTACTAGCTTTAATACGTAATAATTCCATATGTAGTGCAAGTTTTTTAGAGAATTACAAATTTATCCCGCATTAACGGGCAGTAAGATTCCCACCTCGAAATTTGGCGACTGCGAGGGAGTTAGGCGGGAGATCAACTGCCCGTAAAAGCCCGATTGGTGTAGGCTAATAATCAGTGGGGGATGGACAAAGCCCCCACTGATTAAAGTTTCACTTTATATTGTTATCTTTAATAAACATGAACTATTTTAAGGGGGAATTTAAATGGGTAGTAGTGGAAGCATGGTAAAGCCGATTAGTGGTTTTTTAACAGCGTTAATTCAATATCCAGTACCGGTAGTAGAGTCGCGTGCAGACATTGATAAACAAATTAAACAGATCATAAAAACAATTCATTCAACGAAATCAGGTTATCCTGGATTAGAATTGATAGTATTTCCCGAATATAGTACACAGGGGCTCAATACAAAAAAATGGACTACAGAAGAGTTTTTATGTACAGTTCCTGGACCAGAAACAGACTTATTTGCTGAGGCATGTAAAGAATCTGAAGTATATGGTGTTTTTTCTATAATGGAAAGAAATCCTGATGGTGGAGAACCGTATAATACAGCAATTATTATTGATCCACAGGGTGAAATGATTTTGAAGTATCGTAAGTTAAATCCTTGGGTGCCAGTCGAGCCTTGGAAAGCTGGAGATTTAGGCTTACCTGTTTGTGATGGACCTGGAGGAAGTAAATTAGCTGTTTGTATTTGTCATGATGGCATGTTCCCTGAAGTAGCCCGTGAAGCGGCCTATAAAGGTGCAAATGTCTTGATTCGTATTTCCGGATATAGCACACAAGTTAGTGAACAATGGATGTTAACTAATCGTTCAAATGCATGGCAAAATTTAATGTATACATTGTCAGTGAACTTAGCGGGTTATGATGGTGTATTTTATTACTTTGGTGAAGGACAAGTATGTAATTTTGATGGGACTACTTTAGTGCAGGGACACCGAAACCCTTGGGA
Organism: Bacillus sp. NPDC057893; assembly: GCF_042796455.1. NCBI lineage: Bacteria > Bacillati > Bacillota > Bacilli > Caryophanales > Bacillaceae > Bacillus > Bacillus sp. NPDC057893. The sequence continues at coordinate 881,032 of NZ_JBHVNG010000001.1, forward strand.
GATTGTTACTGCCGAAGTATATCCAGAGCTAGCAGATCAGGCTAGATTAGGATGGGGTCTCGAAAATAATATATATAATTTAGGTTCAAGGGGATATGTAGCGACTCCTGGTGGGGTGAAAGAAAACCCGTATACGTTTGTAAAAGATTTAGCTGAAGGTAAATATAAGGTTCCTTGGGAAGATGAGATTAAAGTAAAAGATGGATCCATTTATGGGTATCCAGTCAAAAAGACGATTCATTCTTAGGTAAGAGAAATAGAACAAGCGCATCGATATGATGCGCTTGTTCTATTTACTCAATAATTTGAAATTCTTTCAACTCTTTTTCAATATTTTGTAGGAGTTGTTCGCTTTTTTGAAGTACATTCGTCGGGAAAATCTCATCATCTCCATATTCAACGCCATGAGGATAATAATGTTTTCCTAATAAGGGTGGCAATAGTTTTACTTGAGCGTGTCTGCCGCCGATGTCACCTTCAACAGCAAATCCTTGTACACGTAAATAATAAATATCCTTTAATATTTCAAATTTATAATCATATGTAACGCGTTCGTAATCCCATTGTCCAGCAAGTACAAAATGATTGTTTTCCATAATCTCAGTTAAAAGAGTTAAATCAACGACTGCATCATTAAAGTTTGTATTTGTAAATTGCATAGAATACCTCCTTATTTTAATGTTAGTGCATTATTTTTATAATAGTATGAATAATAAGAAAGTGCAATTCATATTGCGAGAAAAGGGATATTCCAGACTTTTTTCGTGAAAATATGATATAGTGAAAAGAGTACGGTACACACAAAAAAGGAAAGAAAAGGATTTGTGTATATCTCGATTTTATGCTTTGTTCAGGAGGTATATCGTTTGAAGAAATTATTGCGTATCGTAATGATTACATTTTTAATTTTAGCTGTTGATTTATACGGGAAGTTACTCGTATCACAATATATATTAACCCCATCTCACTCTAAGCAAGAAAATAAAAATGTGAAAAAGAAGAAGCAAGTAAATGAAGAATCCACAGATACTGTTTTAAGTATGATTGGTGGGGACTCTGAGAATTTATTAGCGAAGTGGGGCGAACCGTCTCGAATAGAGCCGTCTGCTTATGGATATGAATGGTGGGTGTATAACCAAGATTTAGCTCAGTATGTTCAATTTGGAGTTGCTGAACGTAAAGTTGTAACGGCGTATGTTGCTGGTGAGCAAGTTAAGGTGGCTCCCTATTATATAAATGAAAAGTATGAAGAGGTATATAAAAAGAATCCACTTTCACATGAGATTTCATTAAAAAGAGGAAAGAATAGTTATCAATTTGAGTTATCTGATACGGAAGTAATGGAACAACCGCTAGTACCTGTAGAAGATGGATGGGCACAATTATATTTTGATCACTTTACACATGAGCTTGTTGGTCTTCGTTATATGGATGATGAAACGTTATTACGACAAAGACCATATCAACTCGTTTATTCAGGTGAATTAATAGCGGAACAGCCGCTGACGCCAGAAAAAATGAAACAAGTAGAAAATGGAAATATGCAACAAATTCTCGATTTAACAAATGTTATTCGAAGTCGTCATCAATTACCGTTGTTAACATGGGACCAACAAACTGCAGATGTTGCATTAGGCCATAGTAAAGATATGAAGGATAATAATTATTTTTCACACGATTCACCTACTTTTGGTACGTTAGGAGATCGTTTGCAACGTGGGCAAGTGGCTTTTCAACTTGCTGGTGAGAATATAGCGGCGCAACATAGTGATGGAATTGCGGCGGTACAAGGTTGGTTAAATAGTGAGGGTCACAGAAAGAATGTATTAAATGAACAATTTACTGGATTAGGTGTTGGGGTATATGATAAATTTTATACTCAAAACTTTATCCGAAAATAAAATGAAACTTTAATCAGTGGGGGGGCATCCTTCACTGATTATTAGCCTTCATCAATCGGGCTTGTAAGGCTCCCGCCTATTCGTAGAAGTTTAAGGTGGAAGTCTTACTGTCCACAAATAGGGAGATAAAAAGGTGCATGAATCGTCTAAAAATAGGCGAACCATGTGCCTTTTTTTTCTTACAATATAGTAGATATACATGAAGAGGTGAGGATTATGCCAACAACAAAAGGGCCGTTACATCCATCGGTTCAACAGTTTAAAGAGTTTGTAAACCATCACCCTAAAATGGTTCATGAGGTTAGAAGTGGTCAAAAAACTTGGCAGCAATTTTATGAAGAATGGTACTTACTAGGTGAAGAAGATCAAATATGGACAGCATATAGACCTGATGGAGCACCTGCTTTTTCTTCGGTAAAAGAAAATAAAGAAGAAAAAGAAAGTCGAACAGAAGAGGAAAAAACAGCTGATGTGATGGGGCAAATGCTTTCTTTCTTTAAAAAGTTAGACGTAGAACAAATGCAACATCATTTAGCAAATGTAACGAGTGCGATTGGTAGCGTGCAACAAGTTATCCAACAATTTCAAGGGAACCGTGCGCAGCCAGAACAAAGTACTTCTGAAAATAATCCTTTTTTCTTTCAAAAGGATTAGGGGGAAAGAGGATGAGAGCGGAAATTATGGAGTTTATAAAAGCTGATGAGGATTTAGCTCGCTATATTCGGGAACAGCCATACTGGTACCGGAAATTGACGCGTAACCCAGAAGAAAAAGAAGCTTTTGAGTTAGCTGCCATGCAGCATTTCAAAAAAACGATACCAGATAAAGTGGAAAAATTTCAAAATCAATTGGCGGTTGCTTCAATTATGATTGATATGTTCCAGTATATGAAGCAGCAAAATACGACGTAATTGGAAGGGAAAACTATGTCCGTTATGCAAAACTTTTGTTACAATAGAATCGCATTATTTAAAAAAGGAGTTGCAGCATGACGGAAATTTGTTTAGTACGACATGGACAAACTGATTGGAACTTTCAAGAGATTATTCAAGGGCGCGAAGATATTCCACTTAACGAGGTTGGGAAGAAGCAAGCGAGTCAAAGTGCAGCTGCCTTGCAAGCGGAATCGTGGGATATAATTATAAGTAGTCCGTTAATTAGAGCGCAAGAAACAGCTAAGGAAATTGCTGGGGCTATTGGATTACCATCTATTTTATTAGATGAGCGATTTATGGAACGTAATTTTGGGGAAGCTTCTGGGAAACCAGTTGCGACCGTTAGAGAGTTAATTGCAGAAGGTAATGTAGAAGGAATGGAGCAGGATGAAGAAATTGTAGAGCGCTGTTTTACGGCTTTACAAGAGGTTGCAGTAGCACATGGAGATAAACGTATTATCATTGTTGCGCATTCACATGCAATAAAAGCTATTTTACACGCAATTGCACCAGATGAAATTACATTTAAAACGCCGTTAAAAAACGCATGTATTAGCTACGTGAAAGAGAATAGCGGGAAATGGGATGTTCTTAAATATAATATTGCGGAGCATATTAGTGTATAAGAGTTCAAGGGGATTGTATGAAAAGTAGTTAGAATCATATCTTTCTTTTAGGTGAGACACTTCAATTAGTAGTTCTGTTCCAAATGTGTTATGATGAATACTCGGAGGTGTCTCTCATGATTGTAGCGACGCTGGAAAGCGTATTGATTTTAGATAAGGCAGAGCAGCTTGCAAAAGCGATTATCTGTTCAGATATAGCAGAAGATTATCGTAAGTATTATAAGGATTTACAAGAAGATATAGAAGTCCAGACGCTAATTCAGCAATTTACAGCGATGAAAGAGCGATACGAAGAAGTGCAACGTTTTGGTAAATATCATCCTGATTATACTTTCGTTTCGACGAAAATGAGGGAATTAAAGCGTTCTGTAGATATGCATGATAAGGTTGCAGCCTTTAAAAGAGCAGAAACTGCTTTACAAAAGTTATTAGATGAAGTTAGTGTAGCAATTGGTTCTGAGGTGTCTCCTTCCGTTAAAGTTCCAACAGGAAATCCGTTTTTTGATGCGGGTGGCTGTGGCGGTGGTTGTGGTACCGGAGGCGGTTGTGGTTGTAAAAAAACGGGGTAATTTACCCTGTTTTTTAGAATATAGAAGAAAACGTATACAGAGTTTGTCCTTTAATGTCATAAATTTTGATTGGTTTTCATAAAATATAAGAATATAAGTTTTTAAAAGGAGAAGATGGAGAAGATTATGTTCGGGCAACGACAAAGTATGATTGTTTATTTACATTCATTGAAACATGCCAAGATTTTAAGGAAATATGGTAACATTCATTACATATCAAAACGTTTGAAATATGCCGTTGTATATTGTGATATGGAACAAATTGAGCATATGATGCAAAAATTGAATAAACTTCCTTTTGTGAAAAAAGTAGAACAGTCGTATCGCCCATTTTTAAAAACAGAATTCGAAAATTCGCGTCCTGATCGGGCAAAAGAATACGATTATAGCTAAGTGAAAAAATCCCTGCTAAATTTAGCAGGGATTTTTTTATTTGAAATAACGTGTTATTTCATTGGAGGAATGAAATTGTTCATTCGTAAAATACCAATTAGATGATTAAAAAATAGTTCTTTTTCAGGGAAAGTTGTTGATGGTTTTACAGTAAAGGGAGTAACTTTTTTCCCTATTTGTTCCGCCATTTCTTCAAATAAAACGACACGTTTACTTTTTTTATTTTCAAGTAAAGGAATGCCTTCACGACATATGTATAATGGTTGGAAATCACCAGTAGTTGTCGGTTTTAGTATTACAACAAGTGAACACATTTTTTTTTCGTTTTTTACAGTTTCGAATTGTAACATATGTGTTACACGTTCTTGGTTTGTTTTGGCAATTTCAAGTAATTCATATAAGTCAGAGTAGCCTTCTCCGAGTTCTATAAAGCGTTGAATCATATTTTTTCCTCCTCTTTCTTTTACTGTACCACCTCACTTTTTAAATGAAAAGTAGACAAATAAAAAAACCCTGCAAAGCAGGGCCCTTCTAATACTAGTATGTACTAGTAAGAAGGAAAAGGGAGAGGAGAAACCGGAGGAAGAACTTATGGGGAAACGTAAGTCTTCTCCGCGGTTGGCAACAACATCGAAGATGATGTTGTTATATTTATTTATGTCCAATCTAAATGAAGATATACATAATGAAATTAAAATTTATGTTAGGCTTTTTATTTTTATTTTTCTTTTTTTTATTTTATGATAGGATAAAAAAGGTAAAGTGGAACTGATGTACATAAAGGGTTTTTGTTCGCAAATAGTGAGATGAATATGCAAGAAATAGCGAACGGTTATTTTAACTAACGTTCTCTATAGGTTAAGTAACGAATTAGTGAAGAATTGTATGGTTTGGTAGCGGTTACTGACTTGAGATGGATTTACTGTAATCGCTCGATAGATTGAAATAAAGGTAGTGACAACAGATGAGAGTAGTTTCAGGAAAATGTAAAGGGCACCCACTTAAAGCGGTACCTGGTAATACAACACGTCCAACGACAGATAAAGTGAAAGAATCTATTTTTAATATGATAGGTCCTTATTATGATGGTGGTATCGCTCTTGACTTATTTGGTGGTAGTGGTGGTCTTGGAATTGAGGCCATAAGTAGAGGGATTGATAAAGCGATTTTTGTTGACCGAGATAGTAAAGCGATAAAAGTCATTCATCAAAATTTAGAAAGCTGTAGAATACAAGAACAAGCTGAAGTGTATCGAAATGATGCGGAACGTGCGGTAAAGGCGCTTATAAAGCGTGAAATATCATTCGATCTTATACTAATAGACCCTCCATATAAAGGTCAAAAAATTGTGTCTTTAATTAGTGTGATCGATCAACATGGATTGTTAAATAAAGATGGCATCATTATGGCAGAGCATGGGGATGACGTGGTTTTACCTGATTCAATAGGAGAACTTGTAAAAGTACGGGTAGAAAACTACGGGATTACAGCAATTTCGATTTATAAGTATGAAGGTGAGGGGACAGAATGACAAGTATAGCTATTTCTTCAGGGAGTTTTGATCCAATTACCCTTGGACATTTGGATATTATTAAAAGGGGAGCAAAAGTATTTGATGAAGTATATGTAGTTGTTTTAAACAATTCATCAAAAAAACCATTCTTTTCGGTAGAAGAACGCCTAGAGTTAATTCGAGAGGCGACAAAGGATATTCCGAATGTGAAAGTTGATTCACATAGTGGATTATTGGTGGAATATGCAAAAATGCGTAATGCAAATGCAATATTACGTGGTTTGCGAGCGGTTTCTGATTTTGAATATGAGATGCAAATTACTTCAATGAATCGAAAATTAGACGAAAATATCGAAACCTTCTTCATTATGACAAATAATCAATATTCATTTTTAAGTTCAAGTATTGTGAAAGAAGTTGCGAGATATGGGGGAAGTGTAGTAGACCTTGTTCCTCCGATTGTAGAGCGTGCTTTAAAAGAAAAGTTTCAAACCCCGTTAAAGTGAACGGGGTTTTTCTTTATAAATGCGTAAAAACAATAAGATAACATATAAATATAAACAAAATAAGGTGAAGATTGGTCCGTAGTGTATAAATGATGTCCAAATATCAGTTAGTGTGTAAGAATGATTCAATAAAACTACGGGAAGATCTTCTTGCGTAGGCGAGAAAGAATGAACTTTTTCATAGAATGGTCCCCAAAATATAAAAGTGAAAATAGGAGCGAGAATACTTTGGATAATTCGAGCTGAAAAATATGGTTTAAAGCGGATATCTGTCTCCGCTAATATGCTTGCTACTTGTGCCTGAATAGAAAGGCCGCTAAATGCTAAAATGAAGCTTGTTACCATCGCTTGTTGAAGAAGTGTTGATTCATTAGTTTGACTAATCATTTGGCTTCCAAGCGTCATTTCAAAAATACCGGATAATATCGGAATACTAAATTGGGATGTAAGTTGGAAGAATGATAAAATATGTTGCATAATAAAAGAAAGCGCTTTTGTAATTTCGAAAACAGTAATCATTTTATTTAAAACAGAGAATAAAATAATAAACCCACCAATCATGAGCAATGTTTGAATAGAAGAAACGATAGCGTCACCGAGTAGTTTTCCAATCGGTCTTTTTTCTTGCATACGTGTTTGGTGGAGGATAGAAAAAGGGTTTTGAAAGGCACGCTTTTGATTCGTATGTTTGTCTTTTATGTAAGTATCGTTATTACCATAAAAGCGCATAAGTAATCCGACGATAAAGTTACTTATATAATGTGCTGCTGCTAATACGAGCCCTAATTTCGGATTATTGAAAAAACCAATAGAAACCGCTCCGAAAATAAAAAGTGGATTAGAAGAATTTGTGAAAGATACGAGTCGTTCCGCTTCGATTTGTGTTAGTTGATTGCTCTTGCGTAGTCTAGCGCTTAATTTGGCGCCAGCGGGGAATCCTGAAGCCATTCCCATTGCCCAAACAAACCCACCTACCCCTGGAACACGAAACAGTGGACGCATTAGTGGTTCTAATATAACACCGATAAATTTTACAATACCAATACTGATTAGAAGTTCCGCAATGATGAAAAACGGTAGTAGTGAAGGGAATACAACTTCCCACCATATATTTAACCCGCGAATTGAAGCTTGCAAAGCAGCTTGGGGATGAAGTACAAGAGAAAAGGTTAAAAATAACATTGATATGGTAAGAAAAGCAGTTTTCCATTTTTCGTACATGTAAGAAAATCCCCCTTTGTCCCAAAAACGTTCATTTCAGTATACGTGGATATGTGGTGAATTTAGACCATAAGTATGAAAAAGGAATGAAAAAAATTAAAGGGTGAGATAAATGAAGGAACCAAAAATCGGTTTAGCGCTTGGATCCGGAGGTGCAAAAGGTTTTGCTCACATAGGGGTAATAAAAGTATTAAGGGAAGCTGGTATCCCTATTCATATGATAGCAGGTAGCAGTATAGGAGCGTTAATTGGTACATTCTATGCAGCAAGTTGTAACGTTGAAAGACTGTATAAATTGGCAGCTGTTTTTAAAAGGAAATATTATTTGGATTTTACAGTTCCTAAAATGGGATTTATTGCTGGAAAAAGGATCAAAGATATGATTAAAATGTTTACATATAATAAAAATTTAGAAGAGTTAGATATCCCGACGGCTGTTGTGGCTACTGACATTTTGAAGGGGGAAAAAGTTGTTTTTACAAGCGGGCCGATTGCGGAGGCGGTTCGAGCTAGTATATCTGTGCCAGGGGTGTTTGTTCCAGAGAAAATAGATGGCCGCTTATTAGTGGATGGAGGGGTAATTGACCGTATTCCCGTATCGGTTGTAAAAGATTTAGGGGCTGATATTGTTATTGCTGTTGATGTATCTCCAATTAAGGTGAATGGAGAGGTTACATCGATTTATGATGTGATTATGCAAAGTATTGAAATCATGCAACATGAACTTGTGATGAATCGGCAAATAGCATCAGATTTAATGATGCGGCCAGCAGTAGAACAATTTAGTTCGCGTGCTTTTACACATATTGAAGATATCATTCGGGTCGGAGAAGTGGAAGCAGAAAAACACATTTCAAACATTTATTTACTAATTGAGCAGTGGAAGGAGAAACATAATGTTTAAGCGTTTTCGGTTTATATATGCAATTTTAATAGGGGTTATATTGGCGATGCTACTTGTTTATGTGCGTTTGCCATACTTTGTGACAAAACCAGGTATGGCCGCGAAATTAGCGCCGTACGTGCAAGTTGACGGTGGTACTAAAGAGTCTGGTGATTTTATGCTTGTCACTGTCTCAATGGGGCCTGCAAATGTTGTGAACTTAATAGCCGCGCAATTTAATAAATATACACACGTTTCGAAGGCGGAAGAAATATTGCAAAAAGGTGAGAGTGATGAAGAATATCAATTTCGTCAAGAGTATGCGATGAAAGATTCACAAAATGCTGCAATTTATAATGCATATAAACGTGCAAATCGCTCTGTTTCTTTTGAAAATAAAGGTGTACTAGTGGCTGGTGTAGCAAAGGGTATGCCGTCAGAAGGAAAGCTTAAGCTTGGAGATGTTATAGTAGCTGTCGATGGAAAAACATTCGACAAGACGGAACAATTTATTGAGTATATGACAGGGAAAAAAGAAGGGGATACAGTAAATATTGAATACAAGCGGGGCGGAAAACAGTTTAAAGAAAATTTAAATGTAAAGACAATCCCTAATGGGAATGGACGCGTCGGTATAGGGGTCTCTATCGTGACGGAAAGAGAGTTAGTAGTAGATCCGAAAGTGAAAATTGATTCCCATGAAATAGGAGGCCCGTCAGCAGGGTTAATGTTTACACTAGAAATTTATAATCAGCTCGTTGAAGACGATTTAACAAACGGACATGAAATAGCTGGAACAGGTACAATCAATGATAAAGGAGAAATTGGTCCAATTGGTGGTATTCAGCAAAAAGTAGTAGCTGCTAGTGATGCAGGAGCTGAAGTGTTTTTTGCACCAAATGAAAAAGGTGTAGAGAAATCGAATTATAAAGATGCTCTTGAAGCTGCGAAAGATATTAAAACAAAGATGAAAATTGTACCGGTGGACACACTGGATGATGCATTAACGTATTTGGAAAAAATGGGTAAAACAAAGTGAACCTCTCTGAAGAAGAGAGGTTTTTTTTATAGGAATTTTTTCGTTATTTCATCATAACGAATTGGATGATGCGTTGCGTCTTGTTTTAGCAGTTGTGTCCGCAAAGGTTCTTGCATTATGGAGAAATATACAGCATTTGATTTTCGTTCTATATCTAAAGTCGGATGTTCGAATGTTTTTGTATGAGTAAGGATTGGGAGTTCTATTTTTTTCTTATTTTTAGAAAGATAAGTTTGTCCCTTTTGTGACATTCCGAGAAGACGGATATACGGCGCATGTTGCTCTATATTTGCTTTATGTATTTCTTCCTTCGTTGTATTTGTTAAAATATGTGTACAAGCTCTTTGTAATCTAGTCCATGTATAACGTTTTGTTTTTAATGCTTCCATGAATGAATAGAAAGATGAACTGTTTTGTATTTTTGATAAAATACGATGCTCTAAACCTTCTTCCATTTCATATATATGTTGTAAGTCCTCTGAAGACATCGTCATAAGTTTGTATTTAAAAAATGAAAAGTATTTTTCCCAGTTATGTAACGTCCCGTAGTTTTGCTTGTAGTTTTCTAAAAGAGAAGCAGTTATTTTTGGGATAAAAGGCTCAATAGTTGTAGAGGAACTGTTTTCATTAAATAGCTGTTTGCGAATACTTGTTGCACTTGCAATATGTTGATCATGAAATGTTTCATCATGATAATGAGAGGCGAATCTTTTTATAGTTTGCGCTTGCATGGAACTATTTTGTAAGAGAATTGCTTTAATGTACTGTAAGCCTAAAATGTTATTTGGTTGTGACATATCTACGTTTTTTTCGGGTGGTAAGATGTGTGAAAAGGCTTCAGATGTAGCTTTTGCATAACTATTACCTGCATTCATAAATTGCTTCACAAGACGATTAAAAGTCTCTTCTTCATTTTTTTGTATAGCGATGGTAGTGTAGAAATTTTCAGTTTGTCCATCTTCACTGCCGAAACAAATGTCAGAAACACCAAGGGCGTTTAAAATCGAAATTGCGCCATTTGCGAAAGTCTCGGCCTTTTGGGTTGCGAATGCATAAGGAAGCTCTACAACAAGGTCTACGCCGTTTGTTAAGGCCATTTTAGTACGATACCATTTGGAGATGAGTGCGGGCTCACCACGCTGCAAAAAAGGACCACTCATAACGGCGATAATAATATCAGACTGTGTTAACTTTTTTGTTTGTTGCACATGATAAGCATGACCGTTATGAAAAGGGTTATATTCAACAACAATACCACTGGATTTTATGGTAATCTCTCCTTTCGATGTAGCATCTTTTTGGAAAACGTGATAATCTATATATTATTTCCTATGATGACTTCATTATAGTGTAAAGAAAAAACATTGACAAATATAAAATGGCTAGCTATAATTTTGTTTGTTGCCTTGAGGTGATATGATATGAAATGGTCCATCCATCAATTGAACAAATTGAGAAATAAAGGATTGACATTGAATGAAATGGTAGATGTAAGTGAGCTAAAAGAGGTCGAGAAAGATATTCGTGAAATTAATCCTGTTCAAGTAACAGGAAGAGTTGATTTTGGCTCCGGTAAGTTTACGTTTCATCTACATATAACTGGAAGCATGGTTTTACCATGTTCTCGCTCTTTAGTAGATGTGACATTACCATTTGACATTAAAACAACTGAGGTGTTCCAAACTTCAGAAGAAGAATTTGAAACAGAAGCTGAAATTCATTGTTTAGAAGGAGAAGTACTTGACTTACTGCCCGTAATCAAGGAAAATATACTTTTGGAGATTCCAATGCAAATTTTCAGTGATGATGTTTCTGGTGGAGCACCGATGCAAGGTCAAGACTGGCAAGTGATTTCGGAAGAAAACAAAGAAAAGACTGTTGATCCAAGATTAGCAGGACTTGCAAAGTTTTTTGACAAATAATCGGAAGACTGGTTTAGGCCTTCATATGAAAATAACTATTTCTTTTAAGGAGGTGGGAAGAATGGCTGTACCTTTTAGAAGAACTTCTAAAACAGTAAAAAGAAAGCGTCGTACGCATTTCAAATTATCAGTACCTGGTATGGTAGAGTGCCCAAGCTGTGGTGAAGCGAAATTAGCTCACCGTGTATGTAAAGCATGCGGTACTTACAAAGGTAAAGAAGTAATCAGCAAGTAATTGCGGAAAAATAAACGTAGAAGATATCTTCTACGTTTATTTTTTTTTGTCTTATTCTTTATTTGTTGTATTCTATCTTTTCTAGTAACTGCATATGCTTAATAAAAAATGCATAGGGAGGACTAGAGAGATGGCGACAACAAGACAAGATGCTTGGACTGATGATGAAGATTTGCTTCTGGCAGAAGTAGTACTCCGGCATATTCGTGAAGGTGGAACGCAACTTTCCGCTTTTAAAGAAGTGGGGAGGCATTTGTCTCGTACACCTGCAGCTTGTGGATTTAGGTGGAATTCTTACGTTAGAAAGCAGTATAAAGAACGTATTGAAGAAGCAAAGCAACTTCGTAAGGTAGAAAATTATGAAGTGAAAGAGACAACGGTATTAGAGCCAAAATCTATTACGTTGAATGATGTTATTGAATTCTTGCGAAATTATAAAGATGAAAGCTCTTTAATGGTGTTGCAACAACAAATTGAATCGTTACAAACAGAGAAAGAACGTCTTCTGGAGCGATTATCAGTATATGAGGAAGAATATAGAACATTACTTGATTATATCGATCAAAAAAGAAGTGTAATGGTAGCAGAAAGAAATGGTGCTCGCTCGAATGGAGAATTAGAAAAATTAAAGAAATAAAAAAACAGCTGCGTAACAGCTGTTTTTTTTATTTCTTATGCAGATTCTTCGTTTGTAATCGCATTCGAATTTGTTTCTGGTTGCCAAATATAAAAATCACCATTAGTTACTGATACGGGATGGAAACTTAATTTATCCCAAAAACGAGCTGACTGGATACGTGCTATCGTTTTAATTGGGAATTGTAGTTGTTTCGCATAATTAACAAGCATTTGTCCGAATCCTTGTTTTTGAAAAGTCGGCAACACTTCAAGTTTATAAAGTTCTAGGTAAGTACCTGTAATTTCAAATGGTTCTCCACCGTTCCTTTTCATGTATAGACTCATACGTGCGATTAGCGATCCTCCATAATAAATACCGTAAAATGGAGACTCACTATCATTTTCAATAATGTTTGCTTGTAATTCTTCCAACATGGATAGTTCTTGAGCTCCGCACCCTTTAAATTTTTTAAATTCATCTAATGTTTTATAATTGATGAGCAAGCGTTCAACTTTTGGGAATCCCATTACATCACATCCTTTTCTTATCTTGTTGAATGCAGAAAAGTTAAAATATTTATAATAATATTATAACTCATTTTTTAATTTTTATGAAGAAGATAGAATATTTCTTTCATTATTTTTTTGAGGATTTGCTAAACTAAGAATAGAACTATGTATATAGGTAGTATATACATAGTGAAAGAAGAGGTTGCATTTGTTAAAAGATAATTGAACCTTCAACTATGTAATTGTAATTTAATAAGATGTAAAGGGGGAAGGGCAAGGGGACTTATATCACTTGTTAATATGAGTTCTTTGTGTGAAGATGAAAATTGGAATTGTTGGACCGGGAGCTATTGGTCTCCTATATACATTTTATTTACAAAAAAGCAATCAAGATGTTACGTTGTTTACAAGAAACGCTAAGCAAGCAGAAGAAATAAACTTAACGGGTGTAACTTGTATTAGGAATGGAGAACGTGAGACAGTATTTCCATCTATTTTACCGATAGAAAGTATGCTGGATAAACAGTTAGATTATACATTTATTGCTGTAAAGCAATATCATATAACTGATATATTACCTTTTATGCAGGGAGAATCGTCATTAATCTTTTTGCAAAATGGAATGTCACATCTTCAAGTTATGCAAAAAATAGGAAATGAACGTATAGCAGTCGGGATTGTGGAGCATGGTGCAAAAAAAGAGGATGGACATACAGTTCATCATACTGGAATAGGTGTTACAAAGTTTGGTGTAGTGCGTGGTCAATCTAGTTGTTTTAAAAAGGTATTTAATTGTTTTCCTTTTGATTATTTTCCGATTCAAATAGAAGATGATTGGAAGGGGATTATGCGCAATAAATTAGTAGTCAATGTATGTATTAATCCATTGACGGCATTATTGCGGGTTGAGAACGGAGAGTTAATTTCAAATCCGTTTTTTTATCAAATGATGGAGCAAGTATTTCAGGAAGTTGCATTTCTTGTTAAAGAAGAAGATAAGGAAATGGTATGGCAAATGGTATGCCAAGTATGTGAAAAAACATCTCATAATACTTCATCTATGTTAGCGGACGTAAGAGCGAATAGACAAACGGAAGTTAATGCGATTGTTGGATATGTACTAGAAGAAGCTAAGGAACAACAACAATCTGTTCCGACACTTCAATTTTTGTTCAATGTAATAAAAGGAATGGAATTATAAGTGTTTTTCTTTGCTTTTACGTGAAACATTGACTACAATGTGGGTTGGTGAGAGAACAGGATACGAAAGGAAGAATTATATGGAGATAAAAGAGATCTCTGTTCCACTACAAGGTGTTGTAGCGGACTATATGAACGGTAAAAAAGAGATACAGTCATGTTTTGATTATCTGTTAACAGAGGATGCTTTTAAACAGCGATTACATGATTTACGTGAGAGAGAGTTTTTCCGTCAAGATTTAGTAACGCATTTATTAGAATATAATACACAATTGCAAGCGGGAGAATTTACAATTCAAAATATAAAAGCGCTTGAAGATGAAAATACATATGTAGTTATAGCTGGACAACAAGCTGGGTTATTAACAGGTCCGCTTTATACAGTACATAAGATCATTTCAATTTTACAGCTTGCAAAAGAAAAAGAAGAGAGCTTAGGGGTTCGGGTTGTTCCTGTCTTTTGGATTGCTGGTGAAGACCATGATATGGATGAAATTAATCATACATTTGTAACGAAAAATAAAAAAATAAAAAAGACCATTTTTCATGATCGTTATCCGAAAAAGGCGAGTGCTTCTGAGTCTGAACTTTCTATTGAAGACTGTAGAAAATGGGTCGAAGAGATTTTTAAAACATATCCGGAAACGAATTTTACAAAGGATGTATTACAATTTGTTGATGATGCTTTAGGTAAATCGAATACATATGTAGATTTCTTTGCGCGCCTTATTACGAAAATGTTCGCAAATTCTGGTTTAATTCTTGTAGATTCACATCATCCTGCATTAAGAAAATTAGAAGTGCCGTTTTTACAACAAATTATAAGTAAATATAAAGAAATTCAAGTAGCACTTCATGATCAACAGGAAGTAATTAAGGAATTAGGATTTAAACCGATTATTGAAACAAAGACAAATGCAGTGCATATATTTATGGAAATTGATAATGAGCGAGTATTGCTTGAAGAGAATCAAGGGAAGTTTATTGGAAAAGATGGAGTGCATTCATTTTCGTATGAAGAATTGATGGAAGAGATGGAAAGAAGTCCAGAACGTTTTAGTAATAATGTTGTAACGCGCCCTCTTATGCAAGAATATGTGTTTCCTACGTTAGCGTTTATTGGCGGTCCAGGGGAGTTAGCTTATTGGAGTGAATTGCAACAAGTGTTTCATACGGCCGGTTTCCAAATGCCACCTGTTGTTCCGCGCCTTACGATTACTTATATGGAGCGAGATATAGCGACAGATTTATATGATTTAGATTTGCAAGAAATTGATCCATTTCTAAATAATATAGATAATCTGCGTGACAATTGGCTTTCTAATCAAATAGAGGAACCGATAGACGAGCGATTTATAGAAGCGAAAAAAGAAATAATGGATATCCATACATCATTACAACAATTCGTGAAAAAAATAGATCCAGGGTTAAATGAGTTTGCTGGGAAAAATGAACTGAAAATTAATGAGCAAATTGAACTGTTAGAAAGAATGTTGAAAAGAAATGTTGAGAAGAAACATGAGGTTCAACTGAATAAATTCCGCCGTTTACAATTTGCGATTCGTCCATTAGGAGCACCGCAAGAACGTGTGTGGAATGTGTGTTATTATTTAAATCAGTTCGGTCTTGATTTTATTGACCGGGTAATGGAACAATCTTTTTCGTGGGACGGAAAACATCATGTAATAAAACTATAGAATCTTGCTCTTTTGAGCAGGATTTTATTTTTATTTTGTTGAATTAACTGTGAAGTGAAATATTTCTGAATTGTCCATCTTATGTTAATGTAATGAATCGCTATGTATCAGGTATATATATATGACAAAATAGCACAAAATGTAAACGGATTATTATCTTTTTCGACAGGTTTTTGTTTAAATTCCCGCAAAAAATGATAAAATTTAGTATATAATAAAATAAAATAGCGATTTGTATAGCATGCTACCTTGTTGGAAGTTAAATGAGTCGTTCTTTAGTAGCATTTCATCCTCAAGTAGTAAATTTTGTTTGTAGAGTGAGAAATGTATTTAACATAATTAATTGGAAAAAGAGTAGGTGCAGCAATGTTCAAACACGTAACAGTACTTTTGAAAGAAACAGTAGATGGCTTAGATATAAAGCCGAGTGGTACATATGTAGATTGTACACTGGGTGGAGGAGGACATAGTTCTTATTTATTATCTCAGCTAACAGATGGTGGAAAATTAATAGCATTTGATCAAGATGAAATAGCGATTCAAAATGCGAAGGAAAAATTTTCTTCTTATGGTGAACAATTTGTAACAGTGAAGAGCAACTTCCGTTATTTATCTGAAAAACTACATGAATTAGGTATTACAGAAGTAGACGGGATTTTATTCGATTTAGGTGTTTCATCCCCACAATTAGATACACCAGAGCGTGGCTTTAGTTATCATCATGATGCACCGTTAGATATGCGGATGGATCAAGATGCCCCATTAACAGCATATGATGTTGTGAACAGCTGGTCATATGAACAACTCGTAAGAATTTTCTTCCAATACGGAGAAGAAAAATTTTCAAAGCAAATAACAAGGAAAATTGAAGCTTATCGCGAGAATAAGGCTATTGAAACGACAGGAGAATTAGTGGAATTAATTAAAGAAGGTATTCCAGCTCCGGCACGTAGAACAGGTGGACATCCTGCGAAGCGAGTATTCCAAGCGATTCGTATTGCTGTAAATGATGAATTAAAAGTATTTGAAGAAGCGTTGGAATCTGCAATTGATATGGTCAAGCCTGGTGGAAGAGTTAGTGTTATAACATTCCATTCTTTAGAAGATCGTATTTGTAAAACGACGTTTAAGCGAAATAGCACAACACCACAATTACCACAGGGACTACCGATTATTCCGGATGAATTTAAGCCGAAATTAAAGCTTATTACAAGGAAACCGATTTTACCTTCTGACATTGAATTAGAAGAAAATAATCGAGCGCGTTCTGCGAAGTTGAGAATCGCTGAAAAACGATAAAAAGGAGAGAGAGGTATGACTAATTTAGCTGTAAAGTATAAACAACAGGCGCAAGAAGAGGTACAAATTCAAACGCCGCCACAGCAGATGGTTAAACCAAAAGTTAAAACGAAAATTACAAGAATTGAAAAGCTATTGTACGTAACGTTTATTGGATTTTTATTATATGCCTGTGTAGCTTTTATTGGGAATAAAGCGGGTCTATATCAAGTTAATGTAGAAGCAGCGACGATAGAAGAAGAAATTGTGAAAAAACAAAAGGAAAATCAAGAATTGCAGGCTGAAGTAGAGAAGTTAAGTCGTTATGAGCGTATCGCTGAAGTTGCAAAAAAACACGGGCTAGAAATTAATGCGAATAACGTGAAAGGCCTAAAGTAAGGCAAATAGGTGTGAAGAAAAGATGAATAAAAATATGACAAAATTTCATACCAATAAGGGAGCAGGTTATTTTATGATATTTTTCCTCCTGCTCTTTTTTCTATTATTAGCCCGATTTTTTTACATACAAGCAACAGGAACAGTGGATAATCATGATTTGAAAAAACTTGCTGAACAGAAACATAGTAAAAAAGGAGTTCTCGAAGCGAATCGAGGAACAATTTATGATCAAAATGGTCATGTACTAGCGCAAGACGCAAATTCTTATAAACTTGTAGCCGAGCTAAAAGGGGCTAACGCCGTTAAGGATAAAGAGGATACTGCAAAGAAAATCGCAGGAGTACTCGGAAAAGATGAAGATAAAATTTTAGCTACTTTAAATAAAGAAGGCAAAAGTCAAGTGGAATTTGGAACATTGGGTAAGGACTTGACGAAAGAAAAGAAAGAACAAATAGAAGCATTGAAATTGCCGGGAATCTCTTTCATTACCGAAAATGCGAGAGTTTATCCAAACGGTGATTTCGCATCTTACGTCATAGGTCATGCGAAACCTGATGAAAATGGAATCTCAGTCGGTCAATTTGGTTTAGAAAAGAGTTTGGATAAATATTTAGGTGCTTCTAATGGTGAGGTAGCTTATACAGGTGACCGTAAAGGAGTATCTCTTGACGGTGGGAAAGTGAATGTAAAGGCACCTAAAAATGGAGATAATGTGTATTTAACGCTTGACCAACGTATTCAAAGTTATTTAGAAGACGCAATGAAAGAAGCGAGTAAACATTATGAGCCAGAAAATTTAATTGGAATTGTAGCGGATCCAAAGACGGGAAAAATATTAGCGATGTCTAGTAAACCTAGTTATGACCCTAATGATCGTCAAATTAAATATTTCTTCAACGACGCAATTGCAAATGCATTTGAACCGGGATCAACAATGAAGATTTTCACATTAGCAGCGGCCATTAATGAAGGTGTATACAATGGACAAGACTTTTATCAGTCTGGTACATATCAAGTTGGTAATCGCAAAATAAAAGATCATAACGGCGGCGCTGGATGGGGTTCTATTACTTTTGATGAAGGGGTAGAGCGCTCTTCAAACGTAGCGTTTGCAATTTTAGGTGATCAAAAACTTGGTCCAGATCGTTTCCGAAAATATATTCATAATTTTGGATTAGATGAAAAAACAAACATTGATTTACCTGGTGAAGGGTCGAATACAATTTTATTTGATCAACAAATACAACAAGTAACAACAGCATTTGGACAAGGCTCTACAGTTACACCAATTCAACTTGTACAAGCTGCAACAGCGATTGCAAATGATGGGAAAATGATGAAGCCTTATACAATTGATAAAATTGTGGATCCAATAACAGGTAAAGTACAGCTAGAGCATAAACCAGAAGAAGTAGGAAAACCTGTTTCCAAAGAGACAGCAGCGCAAGTAAGGCAATTACTAGAACGTGTTGTTACATCACCGAAAGGAACAGGGACTGCATATAAAATTGATGGGTACTCAGTCGGGGGTAAAACAGGTACAGCACAAATTCCCGACGGGAAAGGTGGCTATATGACGGGAAGAGAGAATTATATATTCTCATTCTTAGGTATGGCACCGATGGACGATCCGCAACTTGTTGTGTATGTGGCCGTTAAACAACCAAAATTAAAAGATGATGAAAACGGGGCTAAACCTTTAGCTGATATCTTTAAATATGTAACGAAAAATAGCTTAGAGTACTTAAAGATTAAGCCAAATGAAGTAAAAGACCCGAAAAAATATGTGAAAGAACAACAAACTGTCGTTCCAGATGTAACCGGAAAAACGATGGAAGAAGCGAAAAAAACAATTGATAAAGCAAAACTTCGTCCAATCGTATTAGGTGAAGGTAAAGTGCAGCAGCAAGTGCCAAAAGCAACTGAACAAACATTAAAGGGTGATCGAGTCTTCTTAGTAGGAGATAAGCCTACAATGCCAAATATACAGGGATGGGCACTGCGTGATGTTATGAATTTAGCAAAAACATTAAAGCTTAACTTAAAACCTTCTGGTACAGGATATGTAACGGAACAAAGTGTGGCGGAAGGAACATTGTTGCAACCTGGTACAGAATTAGGTGTAACACTCGTACCACCACTTGAGCCACAGCAAGAAGCAGAAAAACCATAATGGTAATAGGGAAGAAGTTCTAATTAAATAAGTACAAGCATATATTGGAACAAGCTAGGCGTAAGGGAGGCTTGTTCCAATATGCGTGTATCAAATGTAACAGTTAGAAAACGACTTATTTTTATACTTATATCGGGTATACTCATTTTCACCATTATCGATATTCGTCTTGGATATGTGCAATTTTTTCTTGGAAATATGTTAACGGATCGTGCGAAGGATTCATGGAGTCGTAATATTACTTTTGAACCAGAGCGAGGGAAAATTTTAGATCGAAATGGTGTGGAGCTTGCTACGAATAAAAGTGCACCGACCGTCTTTGTTGTGCCGAGGCAAATTGAAAAACCAGCAGAGACTGCAGAGAAGTTAGCTGCAGTATTAGGTGTGGAAAAAGATGATGTTTATAAGCGGATTACAAAAAAAGAATCGATTGTAAGGCTTGATAAAGGCGGAAGGAAAATATCGCATGACAAAGCGAAAGAAGTACGCGGATTAAGTTTAAAGGGTGTGTACATCGCAGAGGATTCTATCCGGTACTATCCATTCGGTAATTTTTTATCACACGTATTAGGATTTGCGGGCAGTGATAATCAAGGGCTTATGGGACTAGAGAAATATTATGATAAAGAGCTAAATGGTGATAAAGGTCATGTGCGATTTTTTGCAGACGCGAAAGGACAGAGAATGCCTAACGTTGGAGATGATTTCAAAAAACCAGAAGCCGGCTTGAATTTAGGATTAACAATTGATTCACGCATTACGAGGATTATGGAAAGAGAAATGAATATTGCGGAATCAACGTATAATCCTGACGGTATGATAGCAATTGCAATGAATCCGAAAAATGGTGAAATTTTAGGTATGTCAAGTCGACCAAGTTTTGATCCAGCAGATTTCCAAAGTGTTTCTCCGGAAGTATATAACAGAAACTTACCTGTATGGAGTACGTATGAGCCGGGGTCAACATTTAAGATTATTACATTAGCTGCAGCCTTGAATGAAAATTTGGTAGACTTAGAGAAAGATACATTTTATGATGATGGAGCAGCTGAAGTTGGTGGAGCTAGATTGCGGTGTTGGAAAGCTGGAGGCCATGGTAGCCAAACGTTTTTAGAGGTAGTTCAAAACTCTTGTAACCCAGGATTTATTGAACTCGGTGATCGTCTTGGTAAAGATCGATTGTTTAAATACATTCGCAATTTCGGGTTTGGACAGAAGACCGGAATTGACTTACAAGGTGAAGGTAGCGGGATTTTATTTAATTTAGATAAAGTTGGTCCAGTCGAGCAAGCGACGACTTCATTTGGGCAAGGTGTTTCTGTTACACCGATTCAACAAGTAGCAGCTGTAGCGGCCGCTGTAAATGGTGGAACTTTGTATCAGCCATATATAGCGAAGGAATTTATTGATCCGAAGAATAATCAAGTTGTCAGCAAAAAGACACCTGTTGTGAAAAGGGAAGTTATTTCCAAGGAAACTTCAGAGAAAGTTCGTTACGCATTAGAGAATGTTGTAGCGAAAGGTTCTGGTAAAGGGGCTTATATTGATGGATATCGTGTAGGTGGAAAAACTGGAACTGCTCAAAAGGTGAAAGATGGAAAATATTTAGATAATAACTATATTGTATCATTTATCGGTTTTGCTCCAGCTGACGATCCGCAAATTGTTGTTTATGTAGCAGTGGATAACCCAAAAGGAGTCACTCAATTTGGTGGAGTTGTAGCAGCACCTATTGTTGGGAATATTCTTCGTGACGCACTTCCTGTAATGGGAGTGGAACCGAGAAAAGAGCAAGTTGAGAAAGAATATAAATGGGGCGATACACCAACTGTGGAAGTTCCGAATTTAATTGGTATGAAAAAGAAAGATTTACAAACGCAACTTGTAGACTTGAAGCTTGATATAAGTGGTGATGGTGGGAAAGTAATTAAACAATCACCAGAAGCAGGAGCTAAAGTAAAAGAGGGCTCAAAAGTTAGAATTTACTTCGGGAATTAAAGGTAACTGATTGTGTTTTATGGTACAATTGGTGGAAGTGAGTTCTTTATAGAAAAATTGCTTTATTTGAGACGATAAGTGTCTCATTAATAAATAAATCTATTGATTAGACTATAGTAGCACTTACCTCCTATTTTTATATAACTAGGAGGTAACGTGTTACTTGCTAAAATAAGAGATAAATAAACAATGTAGAGAGGGTTTAGTGAAATGAAGTTGCATACACTTGTATCATGTTTGCATGATTTTCCCGTTGTTCCAACAGAAAATCCAGAAATAACATCTATTGAAGCGGATTCACGTAAAGTGAAAGAGGGAAGCTTATTTATATGTATGAAAGGATATACGGTTGATAGCCATGACTTTGCTAAGCAAGCAGCCGCACAAGGAGCGGCTGCTATTGTTGCGGAAAGACCAATTGATGTTGACGTTCCAGTTGTACTTGTGAAAAATACTTTTCGTTCGCTAGCGGTTTTAGCTGATTATTTTTATGGCCAACCAACACACAAGTTACATTTAATCGGTATTACAGGTACAAATGGAAAGACAACAACATCGCATATTATGGATGAAATTATGCGCGCACATGGTCATAAAACAGGGCTAATTGGAACGATTAATATGAAAATCGGTGATGAAACATTTGAGGTGAAAAATACAACACCAGATGCACTAACACTTCAACAGACATTTTCAAAAATGGTTGAACAAGGTGTGGATAGTACAGTAATGGAGGTTTCGTCTCATGCTTTAGATCTTGGCCGTGTACACGGGTGCGATTACGATGTTGCAGTATTTACGAATTTAACACAAGATCATTTAGACTATCATAAAACGATGGAAGAATATAAACATGCGAAAGGGTTGCTTTTTGCACAGCTTGGCAATAGTTATCATCATAATCGTGAAAAATACGCTATATTAAACAGTGATGATCCAGTAGCAGAAGAGTATATGAGAAGTACAGCAGCTACTGTTGTAACATACGGTATAGATGTTGCAAGCGACATTATGGCACGAGATATCGTAATGACGAGTGGCGGTACAACATTTACACTTGTAACACCGTATGAAACTGTAAATGTTACGATGAAATTAATTGGTAAGTTTAATGTATACAACGTGTTAGCAGCTACAGCAGCAGGTCTTGTTTCAGGAGTGAGCTTACAAACAATTATTGATGTAATTAAAGAGCTTGCTGGCGTTCCTGGACGTTTTGAAGTTGTTGATGGTGGACAAAATTACACAGTTATTGTTGACTATGCACATACACCTGATAGCTTAGAGAACGTACTAAAAACAGCAAAACAGTTTGCAAAAGGTGATGTATATTGTATCGTTGGTTGCGGTGGTGATAGAGATAGAACGAAAAGACCAATAATGGCAAGTGTTGCAACCAAATATGCAACTCATGCAATTTATACATCGGATAATCCAAGAAGTGAAGATCCGAAGGCTATTTTAGATGATATGGTAAATGATGCAAATGGGAATAATTATGAAGTAATTGTTGATCGAAAAGAAGCGATACGTTCCGCTATCTCGAAAGTGAAAGCAGAAGATATTATTATTATTGCTGGTAAAGGGCATGAAACGTATCAAATTATTGGTAAAGAAGTTCATCATTTTGACGATCGTGAAGTTGCTAAAGAAGCAATCACGGAGCGTTTAAACAACGAAGTGTAACAGCATGAGAGGAGGACTACATGTGCTTGAACAAGGTTTATTAGTAACGGCTGGGGTAGCATTCTTAATTTCTGTTGCCCTTTCGCCATTATTTATTCCATTTTTAAGAAAGTTAAAGTTCGGACAGAGTATTCGTGACGAAGGACCGAAGTCACACCAAAAGAAATCAGGGACACCAACGATGGGTGGTATTGTCATATATGTATCTATGATGGTGACTACGCTTATTATGGCGATTAAATTTAACAATTTAGGTGCAGAAGTATCATTGTTATTATTAGTTACATTTGGGTACGGATTAATCGGATTTTTAGATGACTACATAAAAGTAGTAAAGAAAAGAAATCTTGGTTTAACATCAAAACAAAAATTGATTGGTCAGCTTGTAATTGCTATTGCGTTCTTTTTAATTGGAAAAGGGCAAGCATTTCACACTTATATCATGATTCCGGGAACTGATGTTAAATTTGAATTAGGCTGGGCATATTTTATTCTTGTATTATTTATGCTTATTGGTGGATCAAATGCGGTTAATTTAACAGATGGTTTAGATGGTTTATTATCAGGAACAGCTGCTATTGCATTCGGAGCATTTAGTATTATTGCTGTAGCTCAAGAACAATTTGGGGTAGCGATTTTCTGTATGGCAGTTGTAGGAGCTGTACTTGGCTTTTTAGTATTCAATGCGAATCCAGCGAAAGTATTTATGGGGGATACAGGTTCTCTAGCTTTAGGTGGTGCTATCGCAGCTGTAGCGATTTTGTTAAAACAAGAATTGTTACTCGTTATTATTGGCGGTGTATTCGTAGCGGAAACTTTATCTGTTATTATCCAAGTTATTTCGTTCAAAACAACAGGAAAGCGTGTCTTTAAAATGAGTCCATTACATCATCATTATGAATTATGTGGTTGGTCAGAGTGGCGCGTTGTTGTAACGTTTTGGTCTGTAGGATTTTTATTAGCTGTGCTAGGAATTTATATCGGGGTGTGGATGTAATTGAAAACTGTAACTGAATATCAAAATAAAAATGTTCTTGTATTAGGTATTGCTAAAAGTGGTTATGCAGCAGCTACTTTATTAAAAAAATTAGGGGCAAACGTCATTGTAAATGATGGGAAACCATTAGTGGGTAATCTGCTTGCTGCTGAGTTACAAGCGGAAGGAATGGATGTTATATGTGGTGGGCATCCGTTAGAATTGCTGGAGAGAAACATTTCACTTGTCGTAAAAAACCCAGGAATTCCATATTCTAATCCACTCTTAGTGGCGGCGAAGGAAAAGCAAATTCCAATTGTAACTGAGGTTGAATTAGCATATCGCATTTCAGCAGCACCGTTTGTTGGGATTACGGGATCTAACGGCAAAACAACAACGACAATGTTAACGTTTGAAATGTTAAAAGAAGGACAAAAACACCCAGTTATTGCGGGGAATATAGGTACTGTAGCTTGTGAAGTTGCACAATTGGTGAAAGAAAATGAAGTTATCGTTACGGAACTTTCATCGTTTCAATTGATGGGAGTGGAATCGTTCCAACCAAAAATTGCAGCCTTTTTAAATTTATTTGAAGCGCATTTAGATTATCACGGGACGAAGAAAGAGTATGGTTTGGCGAAAGCGAATATTTTCAAAAACCAAACTGAAACAGATTATAGTGTAATTAACGCAGATGATGCAGATGTAATGGCATTATCGGCATATAGTAAAGGACAGAAAGTATTATTTTCGACGACGAAAGAAATTGAAGATGGTGCGTGTATAAAAGATAACGCTCTTTATTTTAAAGGCGAAAAAGTAGTTAAAGTAAGCGATATTGTTTTACCTGGTAAGCACAGTTTAGAAAATATTTTAGCAGCAATGAGTATTGCTAAATTACTAGGTGTTTCTAATGAAGCAATTACTGCTGTGTTAAAAAGTTTTACAGGTGTAAAACATCGCTTAGAATATGTAACAACGATTAATAATCGTAAATTTTATAATGATTCAAAAGCGACGAATATGCTAGCGACAGAAAAAGCATTATCTGCATTTACACAACCGATTGTATTATTGGCTGGTGGACTTGATCGTGGTAATGAATTTGATGATTTAATTCCATACTTTAAACATGTCAAAGCGATTGTAACATTTGGACAAACTGCACCAAAATTAGTAAGAGCGGCAGAAAAAGCAGGATTAGATGTAATTGAAAGTGTCGATACTTTAGATGATGCAGTAGTGAAGGCGTATGCTCATTCTACCGATGGTGATGTTATTCTTCTTTCACCAGCATGTGCAAGCTGGGATCAATTTAAAACATTTGAAGAAAGAGGAGACATTTTTATACAAGCTGTGCATAAACTTATATAAAGTAAATCAAAACATCAGTAGGCTAACACCTACTGATGTTTTGTTACATAGGGCAAAGGTTCTGCCCAAAGAGGTGGTGTTCATGGGTAATGAAGAAAACGCCTGATTTTATTCTCATCATCGTTACACTTGCGTTGTTAACAATCGGAATGATTATGGTTTATAGTGCGAGTGCGGTTTGGGCCTCTTATAAAATGGGGGATTCATTCTTTTTTGCAAAAAGGCAATTGTTATTTGCAAGTCTTGGAGTAGTAGCTATGTTTTCTCTCATGAAAATTGATTATTGGGTGTGGCGTACGTATTCAAAAGTAATTTTACTAGTTTGTTTCGTTCTTCTTATTCTCGTTCTTATTCCTGGAGTAGGTCTCGTTCGTGGGGGAGCACGAAGTTGGATTGGAATCGGAGCATTTTCTATCCAACCGTCAGAGTTTATGAAATTCGCGATGATTATTTTCTTAGCAAAATTTTTAGCGGAACGACAAAAATTAATTACCTCGTTTAAACGAGGTTTGCTACCGGCTCTTAGTTTTGTAGTTCTTGCTTTTGGGATGATTATGTTACAACCAGATCTTGGTACGGGAACGGTAATGGTTGGGACATGTATTATTATGATATTCATTTCGGGAGCAAGGGTTTTTCACTTTGCAATGTTTGGTTTGCTTGGTGCAGCGGGATTTGTAGGGTTAATTGCATCAGCACCATATCGAATGAAACGCATCACATCATATTTAGATCCGTGGTCGGATCCGCTCGGAAGTGGATTTCAAATTATCCAATCGTTACTCGCAATTGGACCTGGTGGTTTATTTGGGCTTGGACTTGGACAAAGTAGACAAAAATTTCTTTATTTACCTGAACCACAAACAGACTTTATATTTGCAATCTTATCCGAGGAATTAGGTTTTATTGGTGGTTCATTTGTGTTATTATTATTTAGTCTATTATTATGGCGCGGGATTCGTATAGCATTAGGAGCGCCAGATTTATATGGTACGTTTTTAGCAGTAGGTATTGTGGCGATGATTGCGATTCAAGTAATGATTAATGTTGGTGTTGTAACAGGACTGATGCCTGTTACGGGTATTACTTTGCCGTTTTTAAGTTATGGTGGATCAAGTTTGACCTTAATGTTAATGGCAGTAGGTGTATTATTGAATATAAGTCGCCATTCTCGCTATTAAACCCTGTTTAAAAGACAGGGTTTTTCGTGTGTGTGTGAAAATACAATATGTATATAGAAATAAATACGATTGAATAAGAACAGGGAAGTGGAGGAATCAGTAGTGCGAGTATTAGTAAGTGGTGGGGGTACTGGAGGACATATTTATCCAGCTCTTGCTTTAATTAGAGAAATAAAAAAACTAAATCCGGAAGCAAGATTTTTATACATTGGTACAGAGAATGGATTAGAGAGTACCATCGTACCGAAAGCGGGTATTCCGTTCCAATCTATTGTTATAAGTGGATTTAAACGAAAAATATCTCTTGATAATGTAAAAACAGTGATGCGTTTCCTAAAAGGTGTTCAAGATAGTAAACGATATATTCGTCGTTTTAACCCTGATATTGTGATTGGTACGGGTGGATACGTATGTGGGCCAGTTGTATATGCTGCGGCTAAATTAGGTATTCCGACTATTGTACATGAACAAAATAGTGTACCTGGTGTAACGAATAAATTTTTAAGTCGTTATGTCGATAAAGTTGCAGTTTGCTTTGAAGCAGCTGCAGAACATTTCCCACAGTCAAAAGTGGTTATGACAGGTAATCCACGTGCATCAGAAGTAATGGACCAAAATGGAATGAAAGGAAAACGTTCGGTAGGACTATCCCTTTCTAAAAAATCGGTGCTTATTTTTGGTGGGAGTCGCGGTGCTAGACCGATTAACGATGCTTTTGTAGAAGCGATTGAACAATTTGGGAATAAAAGTTACGAAGTATTATATGTAACAGGCGAAGTACATTATGATAAAGTTATGGAAGCCGTGAAACAAAAAGGGAATCCGAATAATGTTATTATTAAACCTTTTATTCATAATATGCCAGAGGTACTGACTGGTGTAGATCTTGTTGTTTCAAGAGCAGGTGCTACAACGCTTGCAGAATTAACAGCGTTAGGAAAACCAAGTGTATTAATTCCAAGTCCGTATGTAACAAATAACCATCAAGAAAAAAATGCACGATCAGTTGTTGATAAAGGAGCAGCTAAAATGCTACTTGAAAAAGATTTAACATCTGAAACGCTTATTCGTGACATTGATGAGATTTTATTGGATACACAAACATTACAAAATATGAAACTGGCTACTAAGCAACTTGGTATTCCAGATGCAGCAAATAAGCTATATGAAGTAATGAACAAGCTTATTAAAAAATAACATTAGGTGAACGCCCTGCATATTACTGTAATTAAGGAGACTTAATATGGGGGAGATTGTCTATGGAACAATTAGTAAAAGAGCTTTTAGAAGCAAATGTTGGCCGCGTGTTAGTTAATGAACCGTTAGCGCGTTACACGACTATGAAAATAGGCGGACCAGCTGATATTTTAATTGTGCCAAAGCATGTTGCTGGTATTGAGAAGACGTTAGAGTTAGTAAAGAAGTACAAGACAGGGTGGACGGCAATTGGTCGTGGTTCAAATCTTCTCGTATCTGATCAAGGTATAGAAGGTGTGGTTATTCGTTTAGGAGAAGGATTAGATCACTTAGAAGTCGAAAAACATAGAGTAAGAGTTGGTGCTGGATACCCCCTTATTAAATTGTCAACTTTACTTAGTCGACAGGGATTAGCTGGCTTGGAATTTGCAAGTGGTATTCCAGGAAGTGTTGGCGGTGCAGTGTATATGAATGCAGGCGCTCATAAGTCTGACATATCGAGTGTATTAACGAAAGCTCGTATTTTGTTTGAAAATGGAACAATTAATTGGTTGACGAATACCGAAATGGGATTTTCTTATCGCACATCTGTATTGCAAGTGAAACGCCCTGGTATTGTTTTAGAAGCTGAATTCCAATTGGAGGTAGGCGAACGCGAGGAAATTGTAAGAAGCATGCAAAAGAATAAAGAGTATCGCCGTGAAACGCAGCCTTGGAATCACCCTTGTGCAGGAAGTATATTTCGAAATCCAGTCCCATGTTTTGCAGGAGATTTAATAGAAAAAGCAGGGCTTCGTGGCTATAAGATAGGTGGAGCTCAAATTTCTGAAATGCATGGAAATTTTATTGTTAATACTGGTGTGGCTTCAGCACAAGATGTATTAGACCTGATCGTATTGATAAAGCGTACAATTAAGGATAAATTTGGTGTCGATATGCATACAGAAGTAGAAATAATTGGAAGATAACGGTTGTTCGTTCCGCTCATTATCATTTATGTTATAATAAGAAGATAAGAACGGCATGAGGAACATGCCGTTCTTTATGTTACATAGGGGGATCGTACATGAAAAATAGTAAAGTGATTAAACTACAAGATCGTGTACCAAAATTAAAGAATCAAAAGAAAAAGAATAAGAAACCTGTTAATCATCGGTTAATTTTATACATATCGATTTTATTTTTATTAGTACTCTTTTTAATTTATTTTCGGTCTCCGCTTAGTAATATAAAAAAGATAAGTGTGTTTGGAAATCATTATATGACAGATGAACAAGTTATGAAGGAATCAGGTGTGACATATGATACGAGTTATTTCCGAGTAACAGCACATAAAGCAGAAGAAAACTTAACGAAACGAAAAGAAATTAAAGCGGTAAATGTAAAAAAACGTTTCCCAAACAAAATTGATGTTCATATCGAAGAATATTTAACAATTGGCTATATAAACAAAGATGGGAAATTACAACCGTTATTAGAAAATGGGAAAACACTCGATGTACTTCCGAACGGAAAACTTCCAGTTGCAGCACCAATTTTTGAACCGTTTAAAGAGGGGAAAATGAAGGAATTAATTGCAGAACTAGAAAAATTAACGCCGACTATTTTAAGGTCTATTTCTGAAATTCGTTATACACCAACGAACGCAAATGAAGATCATCTTACTTTATATATGAATGAAGGATATGAAGTGAGCACCACTATTCAAAATTTCGCAAAGCGAATGGAAGCTTATCCACTTATTTTAAAAACAATTGAACCTGGTAAGAAGGTTTTAATTGACTTAGAAGTGGGTGCATATACGAAGGAACTAGGTGCTGAAGAAAAGAAAGAATAGAATGATAGTTTTTACTGCGTACGTATGAAATGAAACAAACGTTCTTTTATATGGATGCTAATTTGCAAGAATGCTTAATTTGATGAAAAAAATGTAAATTTTCTTAGATTCATACTAGGATTGGTACAAGTTTCACTTTTCTACAAGTACATCTTAGTGTAGACTTATACTTGGCGGTAATCTTTACACTTGAAATATAATTATTTCAAGATAAAGCAGTTATTCACAGGTTACTGCGATATTCTTAAATGAATGTTAAATAAAAATAAGAAAAATATAGGGTTAAAAAAGGGAAACGTATAAAGACGTTGAATATTTTTCTTATAAATAGTAAAGTTGCGATTGTTGTTCCATATATTGAGTTGTATGGTATAAATAAAGAAGGAGGTGCCAAAGAATGAACAGCAATGAAATATATGTTAGTCTTGACATCGGTACATCCAATGTTAAAGTCATCATTGGTGAAATGGTTAATGATAGCTTAAACATTATTGGTGTTGGAAACGTAAAATCAAATGGTTTGAAGAAGGGATCGATAGTTGATATAGATGAAACTGTTCGATCAATTAAAAAAGCAATTGAACAAGCTGAGCGCATGGTGGGTATCCACATTGAGCAAGTTGTAGTAGGTGTCAATGCAAACCAGGTACAGTTGCTCCCGTGTCACGGAGTAGTCGCTGTTTCAAATGAAGATCGTGAAATCGGGAATGAAGATGTCTTACGCGTTCTAGATGCAGCGCAAGTTGTGTCAATTGCTCCTGAACGTGAATTTATTGATGTGGTACCTCGACAGTTCATTGTAGACGGTCTTGACGAGATTAACGATCCACGCGGGATGATCGGTGTAAGATTAGAAATGGAAGGTACACTTATTACAGGCTCGAGAACTTTACTACATAACCTACTTCGTTGTGTAGAAAAAGCAGGTCTTGAAATTGTTGATATTTGTCTGCAACCTTTAGCGGCAGCGACAGTTGCGTTATCTTCGGATGAAAGAAATAGAGGGGTAGCCCTTGTTGATATGGGTGGAGGATCTACAACCTTATCTATTTTTAAAGATGGAGAGTTGCAAGCAACGAGCGTATTGCCATTAGGTGGAGATCATATAACGAAGGATATAGCGATTGGGCTGAAAACTTCAACAGAAAATGCAGATCAAATTAAGCTGAAATATGGACATGCTTTTTATGATACAGCATCTGAAGAAGAGATGTTTACGGTTCCTATTATGGGAAGCGATCAAACAGAACAATATTCTCAGTTGGAATTATCGGATATAATAGAGGCTCGTGTAGAGGAAATTTTAATGTTTGTTCAAGATGAAGTGCATAAGTTAGGAGTAAAGCAAGCTGCTTCTGGATATGTACTAACTGGTGGGATAGCTTCTATGCCAGGTGTTCTTGATCTTGCATACGATATTTTACATGAAAATGTTCGTATAGCAACTCCTGATTATATTGGTGTTCGTGAGCCTCAATATACAAGTGGAGTTGGATTAATTAAACATTCTTATCAAAAAGCTAAATTACGTGGGAAAAATGTGCAGGAAAAGCAAGAACATTTTGAACCAGTACCAGCACCAATGCCGGTACAACAGCAACCTGCGAAGCAAAAAACTCGTAATCAAAACAATACTAATCAAAATGATGACCGTATGATGTCAAAAGTAAAACGTGTATTCCGTTATTTATGGGATTAAAATTGGACACGAAAAATGAGGTTCTAGGGGGATTTCGACATGTTAGAGTTTGATACTACTCAAGATCAATTAGCAAATATAAAAGTTATCGGTGTCGGCGGTGGCGGAAACAATGCTGTAAACCGTATGATTGAACACGGTGTACAAGGTGTAGACTTTATCGCTGTGAATACTGATGCACAAGCATTAAATCTATCAAAAGCTGAAACGAAAATGCAAATTGGTGGAAAATTAACGCGTGGACTTGGTGCAGGCGCAAACCCTGAAGTAGGGAAAAAAGCTGCAGAAGAAAGTAAAGAACAGATTCAAGAAGCACTTCGTGGCGCGGATATGGTCTTCGTAACTGCTGGTATGGGTGGCGGAACTGGAACTGGTGCAGCTCCAGTTGTTGCTCAAGTTGCAAAAGAACTAGGTGCGTTAACAGTTGGTGTTGTAACACGCCCATTTACATTTGAAGGACGTAAACGTGCAACTCAAGCTGCATCTGGTATTGCTTCATTTAAAGAAAATGTAGATACACTTATTGTAATTCCAAATGATCGCTTATTAGAGATTGTTGATAAAAATACGCCAATGTTAGAAGCGTTCCGTGAAGCTGATAACGTATTACGTCAAGGTGTTCAAGGTATTTCTGATTTAATTGCTACAC
This sequence comes from Bacillus sp. NPDC057893, assembly GCF_042796455.1. Lineage (NCBI taxonomy): Bacteria > Bacillati > Bacillota > Bacilli > Caryophanales > Bacillaceae > Bacillus > Bacillus sp. NPDC057893. The sequence continues at coordinate 913,247 of NZ_JBHVNG010000001.1, forward strand.
CAGGTCTAATCAACTTAGACTTTGCAGACGTAAAAACAATTATGTCTAATAGAGGTTCTGCTTTAATGGGTATCGGTTCTGGTAATGGTGAAAATCGTGCAGCTGAAGCTGCGAAAAAAGCGATTTCTAGTCCATTACTAGAAACATCTATTGATGGAGCTCAAGGTGTTATTATGAACATTACGGGCGGCGCAAACTTAAGTTTATATGAAGTACAAGAAGCAGCAGACATTGTAGCTTCAGCTTCGGATCCAGAAGTAAATATGATCTTCGGTTCTGTTATTAATGAAGGATTAAAAGATGATATCGTTGTCACTGTAATTGCAACTGGTTTTGATGATAGTGCTTCGACACAGCCACCAAAACCAATTATCCGTCCGACTGCGAATCACACGCAACAGCAACAACAACCAGTAGCTCAACCTTCAAAACAACGTGAAGTTAAGCGTGAAATGAAACGTGAAGAGCCGGTTATGCATGATCGTCATACAGATTCAGATGACATCGATATTCCAGCATTCTTACGTAACCGTCGTAGACGATAAAAGAAAAGGAGCTTTCATGCTCCTTTTTTTTGTTGTCTAAATGGAAAAGATCTGCTAAGCAGATCTTTTTTTATTATTTTGCATATGGAGAGTCCAGTCCTATTTTTAAGCTATAAGCTGTGATAAATAAAGTGAAACTTTAATTAGTAGGGGTTGTTCATCCAAAATGATTGTTAGCCCGACTCCCGCTTAACTTCTCTACTTTTTTGTAGCTGAATTTTGAGGCAGGGGTGTTACTGCCCGCAAATTGCAAGATAAACTTTGTATATATATAATCCAATTATTATGTATACAAGTAAGGAATTTATATTATTCTATGAAAAATACACTTTTATCTTTTACCGACAGATTATGTCTAGAAATCACAAAATAACAAAAAAACCCCTCCACCAATTGACACACTTTCCTATTGGATATGCATTATACTAGTCTCAACTTAAAAAAAGAGGTGAATTGTTTGGTTGTTTACGCCGACATTGTTTGGTTGTTAAACGCCTGCATTGATTTTCTTTTACTTTTATTAACAGCCACCGTGTTAAAAAAGAGAATCAAAAGATGGAGGCTTGTGTTAGGGGCATTTATAGGTTCAACTATTGTTATTTTCGCCTTTACGCCTTTTGCTTCTATGATGACACATCCAATTATGAAACTATTGTACTCGTTACTTATTGTGTATACAGCATTTGGGTTTTCAACATTTAGAAATTATGCACAAACTGTTTTTACTTTCTATTTTGTAACCTTTATGGTTGGTGGAGGATTAATTGGAACGCATTACTTTTTGCAAACGAACGAAATGGTAAATGGGTTAGTTCAATCTAAATCAGTTTCTTACGGTGATCCAATTAGTTGGTTGTTTGTTGTTTTTGGTTTTCCAGTAATTTATTATTTTTCTAAAAAGCGTATAGAAAGCGTAGAGGTCACAAAGATACACTATGATCAAATCGTGAAAGTGAAAATTCAATTAGCTGGAGAGGAACTAGAACTGGCAGGTCTAATTGATAGTGGGAACCAACTTTATGACCCGTTAACAAAAACACCCGTTATGATTATGCATATTTCATCATTAGAACATTGTTTGCCAGCTTGGTTAACAGAACAAATTTATTCCAAAACAGAAATTCCTCAAATACCAGAAAATGATTCTGGGTGGGCGACGAAACTACGTTTAATTCCTTTCCGAGCAGTAGGAATAGAGAATCAATTTTTATGGGCAATTAAGCCAGATTGTGTGCAAGTTTATCATGAAGGTTTGGTTGTTGTAAACAAAGTACTGATTGGATTAAATACACAACAATTATCTACCAATGGAGAGTATCAATGCATTGTACATCCGAAAATGTTGATTTCGCAAAAGATGGTAATTGCTTAATTATGAGAGGCGGGATAATATGGTGAAATTTAAATTTTATTTGGTATACCTTTGGTATAAAGTATTGCTGAAATTAGGAATTAAGACCGATGAAATTTATTATATTGGCGGAAGTGAAGCGTTGCCACCGCCGTTAACGAAAGACGAAGAGGCAGTTCTTTTGAATAAATTACCAAATGGAGATCAAGCTGCCAGGTCGATACTTATTGAACGTAATCTACGGCTTGTTGTATATATAGCAAGAAAATTTGAAAATACAGGGATAAATATTGAGGATTTGATTAGTATAGGAACAATTGGTCTTATTAAGGCAGTGAATACATTTAATCCAGAAAAGAAAATTAAATTAGCAACATATGCATCTCGTTGTATAGAAAATGAAATTTTAATGCATTTGCGTCGAAATAATAAAAATCGTTCGGAAGTTTCTTTTGATGAACCGCTTAACATTGATTGGGACGGAAATGAACTGTTATTATCAGATGTGTTAGGTACAGATGATGACATTATTACAAAAGATTTAGAAGCTACTGTAGATCGTCATCTTTTAATGAAAGCATTGCATCAATTAAATGATCGTGAAAAACAAATTATGGAGCTTCGGTTTGGACTCGCTGGTGGCGAAGAGAAGACACAAAAAGATGTGGCTGATATGCTTGGAATTTCACAGTCGTATATTTCTCGTTTGGAAAAAAGAATTATAAAAAGATTACGAAAAGAATTTAATAAAATGGTGTGAAGAATAAGACCAGTCGGTATCTAGACTGGTCTTATTCTCTTTTTGTGCATTAGGAAATATGATGTTTGTGAAAAACGATGGGAAAACCGTATGCATAAAATCCCCTTCAAAGGAAATACTTTACACTGTACAGCAACTCCCGATAGGAGGGAACACTTTGACGAGAAACAAAGTAGAAATTTGCGGTGTTGATACAGCTAAACTTCCAGTACTAAAAAATGAAGAGATGCGTAAATTATTTCGTGAAATGCAAAGTGGAGAGATAAGCGCCAGAGAGAAATTAGTGAATGGAAACTTACGTCTTGTACTGAGCGTCATCCAAAGATTTAATAACAGAGGAGAATATGTTGATGATTTATTTCAAGTTGGTTGCATTGGACTTATGAAATCCATTGATAACTTTGATTTAGGCCAAAATGTAAAATTTTCAACGTATGCTGTGCCGATGATTATTGGGGAAATACGCAGATATTTGCGTGATAACAATCCAATTCGCGTATCTCGCTCATTACGAGATATTGCGTATAAAGCGTTGCAAGTAAGAGAAAAATTGATTGCTGAAAATTCAAAAGAACCAACAGCAATGGATATTGCGAAAGTTCTTGAAGTGACACATGAAGAGATTGTTTTTGCACTAGATGCTATTCAAGACCCGGTTTCATTATTTGAACCGATTTATAACGATGGAGGAGATCCTATCTTTGTTATGGATCAATTAAAGGATGAAAAACAAAAGGACGAGCAGTGGGTTGAAGAACTGGCGTTGAAAGAAGGAATGAAGCGTTTAAATGATCGTGAAAAAATGATTATTCGAAAACGTTTCTTCCAAGGAAAGACACAGATGGAAGTTGCTGAAGAAATTGGGATTTCTCAAGCGCAAGTATCACGTTTGGAGAAGTCTGCTATTAAGCAAATGAATAAGACGATTCAAGGATAAGGTCCTCACCAGTTATGGTGAGGCCTTTTTTATATATAATATTTTGCGCTCATAGTAGAGTAGGTAGGTTCATATAATGAAAATAAAATGGATGTTCTATTAGTAGCGGTTATATACTGTTTACCCGCTTCAAAATTCGGCTGAAGTAAGAAGTTAGATGGAAGCGGAGCTACCCGAAAAAGTCCGATTAGCATGGGCTAATAATCAGTAGGGATGGGAAAAATCCCACTGATTAAGGTTTCACTTTATTTGAGAGCGTACTTATGATTCATGATATAAGGGAGAGGATGAATATGATACGAATTTCGGAGTTTCAAATGAAGGATGTTGTAAATATTTTAGATGGAAAAATGCTTGGAAATATTGGAGATATTGATTTTGATATAGACACAGGGAAGATTAGGACAGTTATTATTTCCAAGCAGACACGTATGTTAGGACTCTTTGGAAAGGAAGTAGAATTTGTGATTCCTTGGGAGCAAATTATGAAAATTGGGGAAGATGTCATACTTGTCAGAGTAGATAATATTAATTCTGTAACAGGATCAATACAAACACCGACAATTTCATAAAGAATATTACAAATTCCCCTTTTTTTTCAGTTGTCATTATGAAAAAATAAAAGTATGGTAAAATAGACAGGAAGTACCATGCTTTTTTCTGTTATTTTAATTAAAAGGAGCCGCTTTATGAGAGAACCATTTAAATATGTGGACGGTATACTGTATTTACAAGCGTGGAAAGAACTTGGAAACATTACTGTTGGATTTACGACAAAAGATGGTGGAGTAAGTACAGGCTCCTTTCATGCGATGAATTTAGGATTACATGTGAATGATATCGTGGAGAATGTTCATGAAAACAGACGCATTTTAGCGAATAAGTTACAAAAACCATTAGAAAAATGGATTTGCTCTGAACAAGTTCATGACCATCATGTTGAGAAAGTAGGACTGCAAGAAAAAGGGAAAGGCGTTTATTCATATGAAGACGGTATTCCAAAAACGGATGGCATTTATACGACTAACAAAGATGTTCTCTTAACATCTTGTTACGCTGATTGTGTTCCGCTCTATTTTTATGCACCATCACATGATATGATAGGACTTGCGCATGCTGGGTGGAAAGGGACTGTAACAGAGATTGCGAAAGAAATGATTCAAAAGTGGAATGCAGAAGGTGTTTCAAGTGATGAAATTTATGTCGCAATTGGTCCTGCAATCGGATCGTGTTGTTATGTTGTTGATGATCGTGTATTAACAGCAGCACAGCAAGTAGTAAACGGATCTGTTCCCTATAAAGTAATTTCTAATGGTCAGTATGCAATTAATTTAAAAGAAGTTAATCGTATATTATGTGTACAAGCAGGCATAAAAGAAGAACATATTGTAATGTCATCTCTTTGTACAAGCTGTGAAGAACAATTATTTTTCTCTCATCGTCGTGATCAAGGTAAGACGGGGAGAATGTTGAGTTTCATAGGTTTTAAGGAGGAGTGAAGCAAGTGACAGTGCAAGGGAATTTAGCAGATGTAAACGAAGCAATTAAAGAATCTTGTGCACGAGTTGGACGTTCGATGAAAGATATTAAGCTCGTTGCAGTTACAAAAACTGTAGGAATTGAAAAAACAAGCGAAGTAATTGAAGCAGGAATTATTGATTTAGGTGAAAATAGAAATGAAGGTTTCTTACAAAAATACGAGCATTTCGGTTCAAAAGTGAATTGGCATTTTATTGGCTCATTGCAAACGAGAAAAGTAAAAGAAATCATTAATGAGATTGATTATTTACATTCATTAGATCGTCTTTCGCTTGCAAAAGAAATTCAAAAACGTGCTGATAAGAAAGTTAAATGCTTTATTCAAGTGAAAACATCATCTGAAGAATCAAAGCAAGGATTGGCGATAGAAGAAACAATTTCTTTTATTCAAAGTTTGCAAGAATTGGATAAGATTGAAGTGGTAGGATTAATGACAATGGCTCCGTTTACAGGAGAAGAGGAAGAGATTCGTCGCTGCTTTAAGGAATTGCACATGCTACAAACAGAGGTGCAGGAGCTAGAATTATTACATGCACCATGTAAAGAATTATCAATGGGAATGTCAAATGATTACACGATTGCAATTGAGGAAGGCGCTACATATATTCGTTTGGGAACGGTTTTAGTAGGAAAAGCGTAAGAGGAAGGAGAAAGTTATTATGAGTTGGTCAAAAGTAAAATACTTCTTTTTTGACACACCGGAAGAAAAAGAAGCAGCTCAATATAGTTATGAAAAGGAGCAAACAGACATGAAAAAACAACAAGATCCCCCAGAACAACAAGATGTTCCGTTTGCGAAAGTGCAACCGAAGCAAAATGTAGTGAGTATTGAAACAGCGAAGCAATCTTCAAAAGTTGTTTTACTAGAACCACGCACATATTCGGAAGCGCAAGGCATTTCGGATCACTTAAAAGGTAGACGAGCTGTTGTAATTAATTTGCAAAGAATGTCTACAGATCAAGCTGTACGTATCGTTGACTTTTTAAGTGGTACTGTATACGCTATAGGCGGGGATATTCAAAAAATAGGCCCGAAAACATTTATGTGTACACCTGAAAATGTTGATATCGTTGGTGCGATTTCAGAGTTATTCGGTGAAGAAGAAGAGACAAATATAAAGAGGTGGTAATACGCCATGACAACAGTTGTACAAGTATTGCAGTATGCTATTCAAATTTATTCCTATGCGCTTATCATTTATATTCTTTTGTCTTGGTTCCCAGGTGCAAGAGAATCAAAATTTGGTGATTTTCTTGCACGCATTTGCGAACCTTATTTAGAACCTTTTAGGAAATTTATTCCACCGCTTGGTATGATTGATATTTCTCCACTTGTTGCGATTTTCACATTGAATCTCGCTAGTAGAGGATTGACAAGTTTGTTTTTTTATTTTGTTTAGCGAAAGGCTACATACATGAGCATCTACGAGCATTTTAGACCGGATGAAGAGGTCTTTGTGGATAAAGTATTAGAGTGGAAACAGGCTGCTGAGTACCATCAAGTCAAGTTAACAGATTTTCTTGATCCAAGACAGCAACAAATTGTTTCTATGGTAATAGGGCAAGGAGATGTAGCTGTACGGTTTGATGGTGCGATGCCTGAAGCCGAACGGAAAAGAGCACTAATTTATCCAGATTATCTAGAATTAAATAAAGAGGAATTTCAAGTAGAAGTATTAGAAATTGACTATCCTTCCAAGTTTTTCACGCTAGAACATAGGCAAATATTAGGTGCATTCATGTCACTTGGTTTAACAAGGGAAAAATGTGGTGATATTTTGCTTCAAGAAAATCGTGCCCAAATTGCAGTTGCGAAAGAAGTTGTATCCTATATTGAAATGAACTTACAATCAATAGGGAAAATGAAAGTCACACTCTCTCCTATACAAGTAGAGAAAGTTTTGCGTGTAGGTGAAAAGTGGGGAGAAAAATCTGGAACAGTTTCGTCACTTCGTCTAGATGTTTTATTAGCTGAAATGCTGCATATATCTAGGCAGAAAGTACAGCCTCTGATAAAAGGTGGCTTAGTAAAAGTCAATTGGAAAACAGTAGAGCAAACTTCGTATGAATGTTTTCCGGGGGATGTTTTCTCGGTTAGAGGGTATGGACGAAGTAAATTATTTTCTGTAGAAGGTAGAACGAAGCGCGACAAATGGAGAGTTTTGTATGGTATACTAAAATGATTGGTTTTTTAGAAGGAAATTCTCTTATTTTGTCGAAGAAAAGATATAATTGAAAGAGGAAATTTAGATAACTACTTGGAGGTGGCGTTGTGCCGTTAACACCATTAGATATTCATAACAAAGAATTTGGTCGCGGATTCCGTGGCTACGATGAAGATCAAGTAAATGAATTTCTTGATCAAATCATCAAAGATTATGAATTAGTCATTCGTGAGAAAAAAGCTTTAGAAGAAAAGGTTGCACAATTAGAAGGAAAGTTAGATCATTTTTCTAATATTGAAGATACGCTTAACAAATCTATCATTGTCGCACAAGAAGCTGCTGAAGAAGTGAAACGTAATGCACAAAAAGAAGCAAAATTAATTGTACGTGAAGCAGAAAAAAATGCAGATCGTATTATTAATGAAGCATTAGTGAAATCAAGAAAAGTTGCATTTGATATTGATGAGTTAAAGAAACAAGCGAAAGTATTCCGCACTCGTTTCCGTATGTTGTTAGAAACACAGCTTGAAATGTTAAGCAACGATGATTGGGACAAATTAATTGAGTTAGAAGACGAAGTGGACGAACTGTTGAAAAAAGAAGAAACAGTGTAAGCTTGACGTTTTTCTCATTATTACATATAATTTTAAACAGCATATTTATTAAGAAAAACGAAGATAGGGATAAGTACCTTTTTCATACCTTATATAGCGAACTGAGGATGGTGTAAGCTCAGGATAAGGAGATAATGGGAATATCACCCTGGAGTTCCGCGCTGAACAAATGGAGTAAGCGTAGGCGTATATTCGCGTTAAGAATATAAAGAGGATTTTATACATACGTATAGGATCTACTAGGGTGGTACCGCGGGAGACTTTCTCGTCCCTTTTTGGGGATGAGAGGTCTCTTTTTTATTCCCTTTTTTAAGGTCTGTCGTTTATATATTTAAGGAGGAATTGAGCATGGAGTACAAAAATACATTACTAATGCCAAAAACAGAATTCCCGATGCGTGGGAATTTACCGAAACGTGAGCCTGCAATGCAAGAAAAATGGGCTGAAATGAATATTTATGAAAAGGTACAAGAACATACAAAAGGTCGTCCTTTATTTGTACTACATGATGGACCTCCATATGCAAATGGTGACATCCATATGGGACACGCACTAAATAAAGTGTTAAAAGACTTTATTGTTCGTTTTAAATCAATGACAGGATACTGTGCACCATATGTGCCAGGTTGGGATACGCACGGTTTACCAATTGAACAAGCTTTAACGAATAAAGGTGTAAAGCGTAAAGAAATGACAGTTGCTGAATTCCGTAAGTTATGTGCAGAGTATGCATATGAACAAGTAGAACGTCAACGTGAACAATTTAAGCGTCTAGGTGTACGTGCAGATTGGGATAATCCATACATTACTTTAGAGCCTGCTTATGAAGCACAACAAATTAAAGTGTTTGGTGACATGGCGAAAAAAGGTTATATCTATAAAGGACAGAAACCAGTTTACTGGTCTCCAACGAGTGAATCAGCTTTAGCAGAAGCTGAAATTGAATACCAAGATAAAAAATCAGCATCTATTTACGTAGCATTCCCTGTAAAAGACGGAAAGAACGTATTAGAAGGTGATGAGAAGTTCATTATTTGGACAACAACACCTTGGACGTTACCTGCTAACTTAGGTATTTCTGTTCATCCAGAACTTGAATATGCTATTGTGAACGTAAATGATGAGAAATATATTATTGCTTCTGAACTATTTGAGACAGTTGAAAAAACGTTAGAGTGGGAAAATGCTGAAGTTGTGAAAACAGTAAAAGGTAGCGAACTTGAGTATACAGTTGCAAAACACCCATTCTACGATCGTGATTCTTTAGTTATGCTAGGTGACCACGTTACAACAGATGCTGGTACAGGTTGTGTTCATACAGCGCCTGGACACGGGGAAGATGATTTCCTTGTTGGTAAGAAATATGGTTTAGAAGTTCTTTGTCCAGTTGATGACAAAGGTGTGTTAACAAATGAAGCACCTGGATTTGAAGGCATATTCTACGATAAAGCTAATAAACCAATTACGGAAAAATTAGAAGAAGTAGGTGCGTTACTAAAGTTAACATTTATTACGCATTCATACCCACATGATTGGAGAACGAAAAAACCAATTATTTTCCGTGCAACAGCACAGTGGTTTGCATCTATTGAAGCATTCCGTAAAGAATTATTACAAGCTGTTGAAGAAACGAAATGGGTGCCAGCATGGGGTGAGACTCGTCTTCATAATATGGTTCGTGACCGTGGCGATTGGTGTATTTCTCGTCAACGTGCATGGGGTGTACCAATTCCAGTATTTTATGCGGAAAATGGAGACCAAATTATTACAGATGAAACAATTAGCAATGTAGCAGATTTATTCCGTGAACACGGTTCTAACGTATGGTTCGAGCGTGAAGCGAAAGATCTATTACCAGAAGGATTTACACATCCAGGTAGCCCAAATGGTGAATTCCGTAAAGAAACAGACATTATGGATGTATGGTTTGATTCAGGTTCTTCTCACCAAGCGGTATTAGAAGAGCGTGATGATTTACAACGTCCAGCAGATTTATATTTAGAAGGATCTGACCAATATCGTGGTTGGTTTAACTCTTCATTATCAACAGCAGTTGCTGTAACAGGTAAAGCACCGTATAAAGGTGTTCTAAGCCACGGTTTCGTACTAGATGGTGACGGACGTAAAATGAGTAAGTCGATTGGAAACATCGTCGTACCGAAGAAAATTATGGATCAATTAGGCGGAGATATTTTACGCTTATGGGTTTCTTCTGTTGACTATCAATCTGATGTACGTATTTCAGATGATATTTTAAAACAAGTAGCAGAAGTATATCGTAAAATCCGTAATACATTCCGTTTCTTATTAGGAAACTTAGATGACTTTAATCCAGGTGAAAATAAAGTGGCGGCAGCTGATCTTCGTGAAGTGGACCGTTACATGTTAGTAAAATTAAATGACTTAATTACAAAAGTAAAAGAAGCATATGAAGCATATGACTTTGCGGCAGTATATCACGCAATCCATAACTTCTGTACAATTGATTTAAGCTCATTCTATTTAGACTTTGCGAAAGACATTTTATACATTGAAGGTGCAAATCACCACGATCGCCGCGCAATTCAAACAGTATTATATGATGTTCTTGTTGCATTAACAAAACTTGTAACACCAATCTTACCTCATACAGCTGATGAAGTATGGCCTTATGTTCCTGGTGCAGAAGAAGAAAGCGTACAGTTAACTAATATGCCAGAAGTTGTAGAAGTAGATGGTGCTGAAGCGTTAAAAACAAAATGGGATGCATTTATGACACTGCGTGATGACGTATTAAAAGCTTTAGAAGTCGCTCGTAATGAAAAAGTAATTGGTAAGTCATTAAATGCAAGCATTACACTATATCCGACTGCAGAAATGAAAGCTATGTTAGAGTCTATTAGTGAAGACTTAAAGCAACTATTTATCGTTTCTGAGTATAAACTTGGTGGTATGATAGAAGAAGCGCCAGCAGATGCGCCTAAGTATGAGCATACAGCGGTTGTTGTAGCTCAGGCAACGGGTGACACATGTGAACGTTGTTGGGTTGTTTCAGAAACAATCGGTAAAGATGCGGAACATGAAACATTATGTGAGCGTTGTGCAACGGTTGTTAAAGAAAACTATGTAAAATAATGAAAAAACTGACTGCTCATAATAGCAGTCAGTTTTTTGTTGATGATATATCGAAATAACTTTCACTCTCTTTCCTATGAAGGAAAAATGTGTGTGAGGTAAGCGTGGAAATTTCGGATACACTAATTGTACATTGCAGCTGGGAGGAATGTACACGTGAATGAAATTTATATGGAAATAAAAGAAGAATTGCAATTGATGAGAAAAGAGTTGCAAGATAGACTGGCGAAAGAAGTAATGCACACATACTATATGGAATTTGGGCAAGAACTTGGATACGAAATAAAGGAAGAGACAAAGAAAAAATTGCTATTACATGATATAAAAGAGGATTTAAAAGATGTAGAACGTGCATTGTTTAAAATGGAAATAGATATGTACGGTATTTGTGAAGAAACTGGAAGAGCGATTCCTACCAAACAAATGAAAACAATGCCGACTGCCCGTACTATTCATGAATTTTTCTATGAAAAGGTAAATGTATGAATACGCACAACGATATTATGTTACCTTTTTTAAATTTATTTTATTCTTCTATAAAGGTTCATTGTGAAAAGGTAGCAGCTATGCTAAAATTTTGAGGTACACTGTCTTTGTGGGGGAAATGAAAATGATATATTATGTAATAGCGTTATTTGTCATTGCCATCGATCAAATATCGAAGTGGCTAATTGTAAAGAACATGGAATTGGGTACGAGCATTCCGATTATCGATAATGTATTATACATAACATCACATCGAAATAGAGGAGCTGCCTGGGGTATTTTAGAAAATAAAATGTGGTTTTTCTACATTATTACAGTCATTTTCGTAGCATTTATCGTATTTTATATGAAAAAATATGCGAAAACGGACAAGCTTCTAGGTATTTCATTAGGTCTAATTTTAGGCGGAGCAATTGGCAATTTTATTGATCGTGTATTTAGACAAGAAGTAGTGGATTTCATTCACGTGTATATTTTCTCGTACAACTATCCAGTATTCAATATAGCTGACTCAGCATTATGTATTGGAGTTGTATTAATTATTATTCAAACAGTATTAGAAGGAAAGAAAACGAAGGAGTAATTGAATGAGTGAAGTAGTACAAGTAACAGTTGCAGAAGAACAAAAAAGCGAGCGAATTGATAAATTCGTTGCAGAAATAAACAGTGAATGGTCACGTTCACAAGTGCAGCAATGGATTAAAGATGCTGTTGTGACAGTAAATGGGAAATCAGTTAAAGGGAATTATAAAGTAAAAGGAAATGATGAAATTACAGTAACAATTCCCGAGCCAGAAGAGTTAGATATTCAACCGGAAGATATGAATTTAGAAGTTTATTATGAAGATGCCGATGTACTAGTTGTAAATAAACCGCGTGGCATGGTAGTACATCCAGCACCAGGGCATACGAAGGGTACGCTTGTAAACGGACTTATGCATCATTGTACAGACCTATCAGGTATTAACGGTGTAATGCGTCCTGGTATAGTACACCGTATTGATAAGGATACATCTGGATTATTAATGGTTGCTAAAAATGATGTGGCGCACGAATCACTTGTAAATCAACTTGTAGCAAAAACGGTAACAAGACGCTACAAAGCGATTGTACATGGTGTAATTCCACATGATAAAGGAACAATTGATGCTCCAATTGGTCGTGATAAAAAAGAACGTCAAAGTATGACCGTTGATGAAAATGGTAAGAATGCTGTTACACATTTCCAAGTGTTAGAGCGATTTAAGGATTTCACACTTGTAGAATGTCGCTTAGAAACGGGACGTACACACCAAATTCGTGTTCATATGAAATATATTGGTTATCCACTTGCAGGGGATCCAAAGTATGGTCCGAAGAAAACATTAGATATGAATGGACAAGCACTTCATGCAGGGATTTTAGGTTTCGATCACCCTCGTACTGGTGAATATATTGAGTTTGAGGCACCGATTCCAGAAGTGTTTGAAGAAGCACTAAATATTTTACGGAAATAGTATTGACAAATCATAAGAAAACTGAGATACTGACAACAGTTAAATAATGATCCTTTAACACAGCCCCGTGAGGTTGAGAAGGTAACGGTTTGAAATACTTAGGGTATGCTGTACCCTTTTTTCAAAAGTCCTCTCGCACACGCTGAGAGGACTTTTTTTATACCATTACTCTCACGCAAGAAAAAAAAGCTTGGAGGTGTAGAGCATGCAAGAGAAAGCTGTCGTTTTAGATGACCAAATGATTCGCCGCGCTTTAACACGAATTAGTCATGAAATCGTGGAACGAAATAAAGGTGTCGATAATTGTGTTCTTGTCGGAATAAAAACACGTGGAATTTTTATTGCACAACGTTTGGCAGAACGAATTGGTCAAATTGAAGGAAAAGCGATGGAAGTAGGAGAGTTAGATATTACGTTATATCGTGATGATTTAACACTACAATCGAAACATAAAGAACCACTTGTAAAAGGTTCTGATATTCCTGTAGATATTACGAAGAAAAAAGTTATCCTTGTGGATGATGTGTTATATACAGGAAGAACAGTTCGAGCAGCAATGGATGCTCTTATGGATTTAGGTAGACCATCACAAATCCAATTGGCTGTTCTTGTTGATAGAGGTCATCGTGAATTACCAATTCGCGCTGATTATGTAGGAAAGAACATTCCAACATCTAGTGAAGAGCGTATCGAAGTTGATTTGCAAGAGACAGATCAACAAGATCGAGTAAGCATATACGATAAGTAAAGCCCTTTTAAATGTAGTCCTGTGAGGCTGCCAAAGGGTCTTGGCTTTCATATGTCAAATTTGGCATACGAAAGTGTAGGACTCTTTGTGCACAGGCACAAAGAGTTTTTTTATTGCAAAAATTAAAACTGAAGGAGGATGTAACAATGGAGCAAAAGCCAGTGTTAGACATTCATGAAGTACCGAAACCGGGAAAATGGTTATTATTAAGTATACAACATTTGTTCGCGATGTTTGGATCAACAGTGCTTGTTCCGTTTTTAACAGGACTGAATCCATCAGTAGCTTTAATATCAAGTGGATTAGGAACGCTAGCGTTTCTTCTAATAACGAAAGGTCAAGTACCGGCGTATTTAGGATCATCATTCGCCTTTATTGCACCAATTATTACAGCGAAAACAGCAGGTGGACCTGGAGCAGCGATGCTTGGAGGAATGTTTGCGGGACTTGTGTACATCTTAATCTCACTCGGAATTAAGAAATCTGGGTCAGAATGGATTATGAAATTACTTCCGCCAATCGTAGTTGGACCAGTCGTAATGGTAATCGGTTTAGCTTTAGCACATACAGCGGTGAACATGGCGATGAACGGTGCGGATGGTAAGTATAGCATTACACACTTTTCAGTAGCATTAGTAACATTAGCAATTACAATCATTTGCTCCATATTCGGAAGAGGGTTTTTCAGTATCATACCAGTTCTACTTGGAATCATCGGCGGGTATATATTCGCTTACTTCCAAGGGCTAGTAGATTTAAAGCCAGTAGCTGAGGCAAAATGGTTTGTCATACCAGACTTTACAGTACCGTTTGTAACATATACTCCGGAGTTTTCATGGAAAATTGTACTCTTAATGGTACCAGTTGCACTAGTAACAATTTCAGAACATATCGGACATCAAATTGTACTTGGAAATGTTATTAAAAGAGATTTAATTGAAAAACCAGGTTTACATCGTTCAATCTTCGGCGATGGGGTAGCAACATTGATCGCATCACTAATAGGTGGACCACCGAATACAACGTACGGTGAAAACATCGGTGTGCTAGCAATTACGAGAGCATACAGTGTATACTTATTCATCGGTTCAGCAGTGTTCGCAATCATGTTTGGATTTATCGGGAAGATTTCAGCACTGATCCACTCGATTCCAACACCAGTTATGGGCGGTGTATCAATCTTACTATTCGGTGTAATCGCATCAAGCGGTTTACGCATGATGGTAGACGATAAAACAGACTTAAGCGACAAACGAAACTTAATGATTGCATCAGTTATACTAGTAATCGGTATTGGCGGGGCGGTACTGCACGTAGGTGAATCGTTCCAAGTAGAAGGAATGGCACTAGCAGCAATTGTAGGTGTACTGTTAAATCTACTACTACCAGAAACGAAACAAATAAAACAATCTAAGCAGATTGCTTCATAAAAACAACCTTTTAATTCAGTCCTGTGAGACAGAAAAGGGTGGCTACTTTAACGCACCCTAGTCTCAAAAGGCTAGGGTATTTTTATACGGTTGTTGTTATATAAATTCAGTGGTGTTATCATAAAAAACAGAAAGATGAGGGATGACGATGAGCCATTTGTTAACGATGAGTGAATTATCGGATCAAGAAATTTCAGAAATCCTAAAAGACGCAGAAGATTTCGCGAATGGAAAAGAGAGAAAAACAACAAAGCAAACTTTTGTTGCGAACTTGTTCTTTGAGAATAGTACGAGAACGAGATTTAGCTTCGAAGTTGCTGAGAAGAGATTAGGACTTGACGTGTTAAACTTTTCGGCAGATTCATCTAGCGTACAAAAAGGAGAAACTTTATACGACACGATAAGAACACTAGAATCAATCGGAACAAAAGCGGTAGTCATCCGCCATGAGCAAGATCGTTACTTCGATGAATTAAAGGATCAGGTGAATATCCCAATCTTGAACGCTGGAGATGGATGTGGAAATCATCCAACGCAATGTCTACTCGATCTTCTAACAATTAAACAAGAGTTTGGAAGATTTGAAGGTTTGAAGGTTGCAATAGTTGGGGATGTTCGTCATAGCCGAGTAGCACGTTCTAATGCAGAAGCATTAACGAAACTGGGCGCAACAGTTTACTTTGCAAGCCCGGAAGACTGGAAAGATGAAGAGAACACATTTGGAACGTACAAGAGTTTAGATGAACTTGTTCCAGAAGTGGATGTGATGATGTTACTTCGTGTACAACATGAGCGTCATGACCATTATGAAACAGACATTATGAAAGAGTATCACGAGCAACATGGGTTAACAGTTGAAAGAGAAAAACGTATGAAAGAAGGAAGCATTATTATGCATCCAGCTCCTTTCAACCGTGATGTGGAAATTGCAAGTGAACTTGTTGAGTGTGAGCGTTCACGCATATTTAAACAAATGGAAAATGGAGTTTACGTAAGAATGGCTGTACTAAAACGCGCCTTACCAAATGTATTAGGAGGAATGAAACATGAATTATTTGTTTAAAAATGGTCGTTATATGAATGAAGAAGGAAAAATCGTGGCAACAGATCTTCTCGTACAAGACGGTAAAATTGCGAAGGTAGCAGAAAATATTACGGCAGATAATGCTGAAGTAATCGATGTAAATGGAAAGTTAATCGCACCTGGATTAGTAGATGTACACGTTCATCTTCGTGAACCAGGTGGTGAACATAAAGAAACAATTGAAACAGGAACACTTGCAGCAGCAAAAGGTGGATTTACTACAATTTGCGCAATGCCAAACACACGCCCAGTACCAGATTGTAAAGAACATATGGAAGACCTGCAAAAGCGTATTAAAGAAAAAGCACATGTAAATGTATTACCATATGGAGCAATTACAGTACGTCAAGCAGGTTCTGAAATGACTGATTTTGAAACGTTAAAAGAACTTGGGGCATTCGCTTTCACTGATGATGGAGTAGGCGTGCAAGATGCAAGCATGATGTTAGCTGCAATGAAGCGTGCATCGAAATTAAATATGGCAGTTGTTGCACACTGTGAAGAGAACACACTTATTAATAAAGGATGTGTACATGAAGGGAAGTTTTCTGAGAAACACGGATTAAACGGTATCCCATCAGTATGTGAATCCGTACATATTGCCCGGGACATCTTACTTGCGGAAGCTGCAAATTGTCACTACCACGTATGTCACGTAAGTACAAAAGGATCTGTACGTGTAATCCGTGACGCGAAACGTGCTGGAATTAAGGTGACAGCAGAAGTAACACCGCATCACTTAGTATTATGTGAAGATGATATCCCATCGGCTGATCCTAACTTTAAAATGAATCCACCGCTTCGAGGAAAAGAAGATCATGCAGCGTTAATTGAAGGACTATTAGATGGAACAATTGATATGATCGCAACTGACCATGCACCGCATACTGCAGAAGAGAAAGCGCAAGGGATTGAAAGAGCACCGTTCGGAATTACTGGTTTTGAAACAGCATTCCCGCTTTTATATACGAACCTTGTGAAAAAAGGAATCATTACATTAGAGCAACTAATTCAATTCTTAACAGAAAAACCGGCGGACACATTCGGTTTAGAAGCAGGGCGCCTAACAGAAGGTAGAACAGCTGATATTACAATTATCGATTTAGAACAAGAAGAAAAAATTGATCCAACAACATTCTTATCAAAAGGAAAAAATACACCATTCGCAGGTTGGAAATGCCAAGGTTGGCCGGTTATGACAATCGTTGGTGGTAAGATCGCATGGCAAAAGGAGAGTGCATTAGTATGAAAAGACAACTTATCTTAGAAGATGGAACAGTATTAATTGGAAAAGGTTTCGGAGGAGAAATCGAAAAGTCAGGTGAGGTTGTATTTACAACTGGGATGACTGGATATCAAGAAACTTTATCTGATCCATCATACTGCGGTCAAATCGTAACATTTACGTATCCATTAATCGGAAACTACGGCATTAACCGTGATGATTTTGAATCAATTCACCCATCTGTAAATGGTTTAATCGTAAACGAAATTTGTGATCACCCATCAAACTTTCGTAATGAAATTTCGTTAAATGATTACTTGAAAGAAAGAAATATCCCAGGATTAGCAGGAATTGATACGAGAAAATTAACAAGAAAAATTCGTGAATATGGAACTTTACGCGGACGTCTTTGTAATATGGATGTGGATGTAGAGGACATCGTTAGCCAATTGAAAGCAACTGTCTTTACAGATCATGTGAAACGCGTATCAACAAAAGATCCATACCCAAGTCCAGGCCGTGGTCATCGCGTTGTACTTGTAGACTTCGGAATGAAACATGGTATTTTACGAGAATTAAATAAGCGTGACTGTGATGTAATTGTTGTACCTTACAATACAACAGCAGAAGAAATTTTACGCCTTAGCCCAGATGGAATTATGTTAAGTAATGGACCTGGGGACCCAAAAGATGTACCAGAAGCAATTGAAATGTTAAAAGACATTATTGGTAAAGTTCCTTTATTCGGGATTTGCCTAGGACATCAATTGTTCGCGCTAGCATCTGGTGCAAATACAAGTAAGTTAAAATTCGGTCACCGTGGTTTAAATCATCCAGTAAAAAATATTGCAACTGGAAAAGTAGCAATCACTTCTCAAAACCATGGTTACGCAGTAGAAGAAGAGTCAGTTGAAAATATAGATCTTGAAATTACGCATGTTGCTTTAAACGACGGAACAGTAGAAGGCCTTCGTCATACGAAGTTCCCAGCATTTACAGTACAATACCATCCAGAAGCTTCTGCAGGACCAGAAGATGCAAATGATTTATTCGAAGATTTCTTAGCAATGATTGAAAACTTCAAGAAAGAAGGGGAAGAGTTATGCCAAAACGCCTAGACATTAACACAATTTTAGTAATCGGATCAGGACCAATTGTAATTGGGCAAGCAGCAGAGTTTGATTATTCTGGAACACAAGCTTGTCAATCTCTTAGAGAAGAAGGTTACAAAGTAATCCTTGTTAACTCTAACCCAGCAACAATTATGACAGATACTGCAACAGCAGATAAAGTATATATAGAACCATTAACATTAGAATTCGTAAGCCGTATCATTCGTAAAGAACGTCCAGATGCACTCCTACCAACATTAGGTGGTCAAACAGGCCTAAACATGGCGGTTGAACTTGCGAAATCAGGCATACTTGAAGAGTGCGGAGTTGAAATTTTAGGAACAAAATTATCAGCAATCGAGCAAGCCGAGGATCGTGATTTATTCCGTACATTAATGCAGGAATTAAATGAACCAATTCCATCTAGCACGATTATTCATACGCTGGAAGAAGCACATGAATTTGTAAAAGAAATTGGTTATCCAGTTATTGTTCGCCCAGCATTTACAATGGGGGGAACAGGTGGCGGAATCTGTAATAATGAAGAAGAACTAATTGAAATCGTATCAGGTGGATTAAAACATAGTCCAGTAACACAATGTCTATTAGAAAAGAGTATTGCTGGTTGTAAGGAAATTGAATATGAAGTAATGCGCGATTCGAATGATAACGCGATTGTAGTATGTAACATGGAAAATATCGATCCGGTTGGGGTTCACACAGGTGATTCTATCGTTGTAGCACCGAGCCAAACATTAAGTGACCGTGAGTATCAAATGTTACGAAACACTTCATTAAGAATTATTCGTGCATTAGGAATTGAAGGTGGATGTAACGTTCAGCTTGCACTTGATCCACATAGCTTCCAATACTATGTAATCGAAGTAAACCCGCGTGTGAGTCGTTCGTCTGCACTAGCGTCTAAAGCAACTGGATATCCAATTGCGAAGCTAGCGGCGAAAATTGCAGTCGGTTTAACATTAGATGAAATTGTAAACCCAGTAACACAAAAAACATACGCTTGCTTCGAGCCAGCATTAGACTATGTTGTTTCAAAAATTCCACGTTGGCCATTTGATAAGTTTGAATCAGCAAACAGAACACTTGGTACACAAATGAAGGCAACTGGTGAAGTTATGTCAATCGGACGTAACTTAGAACAATCATTATTAAAAGCGATCCGTTCTTTAGAGCTTGGCGTTTATCACCTAGAGTTAGACCACTTAAAAGAGCTTGATAAAGAAACGATGAAAAAGCGTATTATAAAAGCTGATGACGAGCGTCTGTTCGTTGTAGCAGAAGCGATCCGTCAAGGTGTAACGAAAGAAGAAATCAACGAATGGTGTGAAATGGACTTCTTCTTCTTACAAAAAGTTGAAAATATCGTAAATATGGAACGCGAAGTAAAAGCGAATGTAGGAAATATGGAAGTGTTACAATCTGCGAAAGAAATGGGATTCAGTGACCATTACATCGCCAATGCTTGGAACAAAACAGAGCGTGAAATTTACGATATGCGTAAAGAAAGCAATATGACTCCTGTTTATAAGATGGTAGATACTTGTGCGGCAGAGTTTGAATCTGCAACACCATACTACTACAGCACATATGGTGACGAGAATGAATCGATTGTAACAGATCGTAAGAGTGTAGTTGTACTAGGATCTGGTCCAATCCGTATTGGTCAAGGTGTTGAGTTTGATTATGCAACAGTTCACTCTGTATGGGCAATAAAAGAAGCTGGATATGAGGCAATCATTGTTAATAACAACCCAGAAACAGTTTCAACAGACTTCAGTATTTCTGACAAATTATACTTTGAACCATTAACAATCGAAGATGTAATGCACATTATCGATTTAGAAAAGCCAGAAGGTGTTATCGTCCAATTCGGAGGACAAACGGCAATTAACTTAGCAGCTAAATTAGAAGCACACGGTGTGAAAATATTAGGAACATCACTTGAAGATTTAGACCGTGCAGAAGATCGTGATAAGTTTGAAGCAGCTTTAACAAAGCTTGGTATCCCGCAACCAGTTGGTAAAACAGCAACGACTGTAGAGCAAGCAGTAGCGATCGCTGACAAAATTGGTTACCCAGTATTAGTAAGACCATCTTACGTACTAGGTGGACGTGCGATGGAAATCGTATATCGTCAAGAAGAATTACTGCACTACATGAAAAATGCGGTTAAAGTTCACGCAGATCACCCAGTATTAATCGACCGTTATATGGTTGGTAAAGAAATTGAAGTAGATGCAATTTCAGACGGTGAGAATGTATTCATTCCAGGTATTATGGAACATATCGAACGCGCTGGAGTTCACTCTGGGGATTCAATTGGAGTATATCCACCACAGAGCTTATCTGAAAAACTAAAAGAACAAATTATTGAACATACAATTGCGCTTGGAAAAGGTTTAAACATTGTTGGATTACTAAACATTCAGTTTGTAGTATTCAAAGATGAAGTGTATGTAATTGAAGTAAATCCACGTGCGAGCCGTACAGTACCATTCTTAAGTAAAATTACAGGCGTACCGATGGCAAATATCGCAACGAAAGTTATTTTAGGTCAAAACCTTGTAGAACAAGGATATGGAACTGGCTATCACCCAGAAGAGAAGGAAGTGTATGTAAAAGCACCGGTATTCTCATTTGCGAAACTACGCTCAGTTGATACAACATTAGGGCCTGAAATGAAATCAACAGGGGAAGTAATGGGTAAAGATTTAACGCTTGAAAAAGCATTATATAAAGGACTTGTTGCTTCAGGAATTAACATTCCAACGCACGGATCAGTAATCATCACTGTAGCGGATAAAGATAAAGAAGAAGCGCTGGAAATTGCAAAACGCTTCCATGAAATCGGCTATAACTTATTAGCAACAGCAGGAACAGCACAATCGCTAACAGAACAAAACATTCCGGTGCAAGTTGTAAACAAAATTGATTCTGAAGACTACAACTTACTTGATATTATCCGTCAAGGGAAAGCGCAGTTTGTAATCAATACATTAACAAAAGGAAAACAACCAGCGCGTGATGGTTTCCGCATTCGCCGTGAATCAGTAGAAAATGGTGTGGCTTGCTTAACATCACTTGATACAACGAGAGCAATCTTGAGAGTATTAGAATCTATGACATTCTCAGCTCATTCAATGAAAGAAATTACGCAAACGAAGCGTCACGAGGTGGTACATGCATGATGCAAAAGCAAAATATGATCGTCGTTAACCAAAAAGAAATCGCAAAAAACATTTACGAATTAGTGCTTCAAGGGGATTTAGTGCAGCAAATGAACGATCCAGGGCAGTTTGTACACATTAAGGTAGCAGAGGGCATTACGCCCCTTCTGCGCCGCCCAATTAGTATTTGTAATGTCGATCAAGACAAGAACGAATTTACAATGCTATATCGTGCGGAAGGACAAGGGACAAAAACATTAGCGAAAAGAAAACAAGGTGAACTTGTAGATGTGTTAGGACCACTTGGGCATGGATTTCCTGTAGAAGAAGCGGAATCTGGACAAACGGCTCTATTAGTTGGTGGCGGAATTGGTGTACCACCACTATATGAATTGTCACAGCGTCTTGTAGCAAAAGGAGTACGCGTTATTCACATCTTAGGTTTCCAAACGAAAGATGTTGTCTTCTATGAAGAGAAATTCGCAGAACTTGGTGATACGTATGTTGCAACAGTTGATGGTACACATGGTACAAAAGGGTTTGTAACAGATGTAATTGATAGCTATGGAATTGACTTTGACATTCTCTACTCATGTGGACCTTTAGCGATGCTTCGTGCATTAGAAGGACGCTATAAGGAGAGAAAAGCCTACATTTCATTAGAAGAACGTATGGGCTGTGGCATCGGAGCATGTTTCGCGTGTGTATGCCATTTACAAGCAGATCCGAGTGGACATTCTTACAAGAAGGTGTGTAGCGACGGACCAGTATTTCCAATCGGGGAGGTTGTACTATGAACAGATTGCAAGTTGAATTACCAGGGTTATCATTAAAAAATCCAATCATCCCAGCATCTGGTTGCTTCGGATTTGGTCGTGAGTATGCACAGTTCTATGATTTAAGTGTACTTGGATCAATTATGATTAAAGCGACAACAGAACAACCTCGTTATGGAAACCCAACGCCTCGTGTTGCTGAAACACCAGGCGGAATGCTAAATGCAATCGGGCTTCAAAACCCTGGATTAGAAAAGGTAATGAATTCTGAATTACCTTTTCTCGAGCAATTTGATCTTCCGATTATTGCAAACGTTGCGGGTTCACAAGCTGAGGATTACGTAGCGGTTGCGAAGGCAATTTCAAAGGCACCTAATGTTCATGCGCTAGAATTAAATATTTCTTGTCCAAACGTAAAAACGGGTGGTATCGCTTTTGGTACAAATCCTGAAATTGCTGCTGATTTAACGAAGCGAGTAAAAGAGGTTTCTGAAGTACCGGTATATGTGAAATTGTCACCGAACGTGGCAAACATTGTGGAAATTGCAAAAGCAATTGAAAATGCGGGTGCGGACGGTTTAACGATGATTAATACATTGCTTGGTATGCGTCTAGATTTAAAAACTGCAAAACCAATTTTAGCAAACCGTACGGGCGGACTATCAGGGCCTGCGATTAAGCCAGTAGCAATTCGTATGGTACATGAAGTAAGTCAAGCGGTTAACAT
The DNA here is from genome assembly GCF_042796455.1 of Bacillus sp. NPDC057893. NCBI lineage: Bacteria > Bacillati > Bacillota > Bacilli > Caryophanales > Bacillaceae > Bacillus > Bacillus sp. NPDC057893. The sequence goes on from NZ_JBHVNG010000001.1 coordinate 936,544, forward strand.
TCCGATTATCGGAATGGGTGGTATTGAAACAGCGGAAGATGTAATTGAATTCTTCTATGCTGGCGCAAGCGCGGTTGCAGTTGGAACGGCGAACTTTATTGATCCGTTCGTATGTCCGACAATTATTGAAGAATTACCAGCATTACTAGATGAATTAGGATTTGATCACATTTCGGAATGTAAAGGAAGGAGCTGGAAGTAAGTATGTCACAGTCGCTAATTGTTGCACTAGATTTTCCTGGGAAACAAGAGGTAGAACAATTCTTATATCATTTTGAAGGGGAAGAGTTATTTGTCAAAGTGGGTATGGAGTTATTTTACAAAGAGGGTCCTGCAATTATTACGTACTTAAAAGAAAAAGGACATAAGATTTTTCTAGATTTAAAACTTCATGATATTCCGAATACGGTAAAGAGCGCTATGCGTAGCCTAGCTAGTCTAGATGTAGATATGGTAAATGTTCATGCTGCTGGGGGAAGTAGTATGATGAAAGCTGCGATTGAGGGATTAGAGGAAGGTAAGAAAGAAGGAAAAGAGAGACCGATTTGTATTGCAGTTACACAACTAACAAGCACTTCGGAAGCTATGATGAAAAAAGAGATTGGTATTGAGAAAACATTAGAAGAAGCGGTTGCTCATTATGCAAAATTAACGAAAGAAAGTGGACTTGATGGCGTTGTTTGTTCAACACTTGAAGTACCAAAATTACGTGAAGTATGCGGAAATGAATTTGTAACAGTAACACCGGGGATTCGTCTTGCAAGTGATGATGTGAATGACCAAGTGCGCGTTGCAACACCGAAACGTGCGAGGGAACTTGGTTCAAGCTACATCGTAGTTGGACGTAGTATTACAAAAGCAGAAAATCCGCTTGAAGCGTATAAAATAGTAAAACAACAGTGGGAAGGTGTAACAGTATGAAAAAAGAAATCGCATCGCATTTATTAGAAATTGGAGCAGTATTTTTACAACCGAATGATCCATTCACTTGGTCTTCTGGTATGAAATCACCAATTTATTGTGATAATCGTTTAACTTTATCTTATCCAAAAGTACGCCAAGCGATTGCAGCTGGATTAGAAGAGTTAATTAAAGAGCACTTCCCAACTGTAGAAGTTATTGCAGGAACAGCAACTGCTGGTATTGCGCACGCTGCATGGGTAAGCGATCGTATGGATTTACCAATGTGCTACGTACGTAGCAAGGCAAAAGGTCACGGTAAAGGGAACCAAATCGAAGGAAAAGCTGAAAAAGGTCAAAAAGTAGTAGTAGTAGAAGATTTAATTTCAACTGGCGGTAGTGCAATTACATGTGTAGAAGCACTTCGCGAAGCTGGCTGTGAAGTATTAGGAATCGTATCAATCTTCACGTACGAGCTTGAGTCAGGAAAAGAGAAACTAGAAGCAGCAAACGTAGCATCATATTCTTTAAGTGATTACAGTGCATTAACTGAAGTTGCAGCAGAAAAAGGTATGATCGGACAAGCTGAAACGAAAAAATTACAAGAGTGGCGTAAAAATCCAGCTAATGAAGCTTGGATCACAGCGTAACACGAAAAAAGACGACCGCGGGGGAACGCGGTCGTCTTTTTTATATCATTGCTAAAATTTTATGTAAAGTTCCATCGATATCAAAGAAAATCATATTACAATCTCCTCACTAATAACTACTTATTGCTTTCTGCAACTTCATATCCTCTCACAAACAATAGAGTCATATAAGAAATAATAAATGAGAAGATACTATACATACCGACCCAAAAGAAAAACTTTGGAGGGAAGGCGATAGCACCTACTATTAAAAAACTAGCAAACGTTACAAATGGCATTACATAGTAGGTTCTCGTTCTACGTGTTCCAATAACAGAAGCGATAAAGATAAGTAATGGACAAATTAATAAGACGAAAATCAATTCATTCATAGGTATGTCCCCTTTTCTAATTGCAGTAATCTGTTTCTCGTAAACGTTTTGAAATAATTACTCTCCTAATATAATTTCGCTAAGTAATAACGAATCCCTCTTGAAAACCAGTAATTCATGATGAATTTTACAAGAAAAAAACGTAAGCAAGAGAACACTTGCTTACGTTATAAAATAAACATCGCAACGATCGTGGTGACAATTAAGCCAATCACAACCGGTAAAAAGTTTCGGCGTGCAAGTTCAAATGGATCTACCTTGCAAATCGCAGCAGCAGGAATAAGGGCCCAAGGAATTAAAGTCCCGCCCCCGGTCCATATAGCTGCAATTTGCCCGAGTGCTGTTAATGTAGCTGTTCCATGCCCAAGTGCTGTTCCGAAAAGATTGGCAATCGAACCAGCAAGTGATATACCGGAAAAGCCAGATCCATCTAAGCCTGTTATGACACCAACGATAGTTAATGTTCCTGCCGATACATATTGGTTTAAAGGAACAGTTTGAGATAAGGCGATTCCTAAGTCGTTAATGATTCCATGTGAACCTTTCGGTAAATAGTCCCCGATAATTTTCACAAAGCCGCTATCTCCTAAATAAAAGAGTGCAGCAATTGGAATAACTGGACCGAAAATTTTAAATCCAAATTGGAGTCCTTCTATAAAATAATCGGTCGTTTTATTTAGTCCATTTCCTTTGTAGGCGATGAGAGAAATGATGATAATCATAATAACAGTCGTCCCGCCGATAAGTGCTGTTGCGTCGCTTCCTTGTAGTTTAAACTGAATCATGCAAAGGATATCAATGATATATACGATAGGGATACATATGGCAAGCCATTTCTTTGCCCGAGGAGATAATGGGATGAGGGTTTTAGAAGGCTCGGTTGATGGGGGAGATTCTTGTATAGATAAGCCTGTATGAAATTCTTTTCGTAAGAAGAAAAATGCGACGGAAGTTGTCACAATACCCATAACGATAACGAGCGGAACACTGGCAGAAACAACACTGGAAACAGGAAGACCAGCAGCATCCGCTGTTAACTTCGGTGCACCTTGAATAACGAAGTCACCAGATAAGGCGATGCCGTGTCCGAATAAGTTCATAGCGATTGCGACTCCAATTGGCGGAAGGCCGACGCGTACAGCGACTGGTAATAAAATGGCCCCCATTAAGGCGACAGCTGGAGAAGGCCAAAAGAAAAAGGAAATTGTCATCATTAAAAGACCGATAATCCAGTAGGCATGTGCAGGTGTACGAATCATTTTTGTAAATGGTGAAATCATCGTATCATTTATGCCGGTATGAACGAGTAGATTGCTCATTGATACGATAATGGAGATGATTAATATAGTTGGTAATAGTTCGGTAATGGCGTAAATGAAACTTTGAAAGATACCACTAATGGCAAGAGGGATAGAACCTGTTGCGGTTAATGCCAATAAAAAGATAAAAACGATACAAATAATCGTCGTATCTTTTCTAAAAATAAAGAAGGTAATAATGGCTAGTAAACAAAGAATATAGAGAGCATGTAAAAGCGTTAATTCAACTCCCATAACATTCACATCCTTTAGGCATTCGTGTAGTTCATTGTATGAAAGCAGTGAAAGTATGTGAGTATAGGAAAAAAATTTCATGTACTGTAATGGTAAGAATATAAAATGGATGTTACAATACAATTAATCCTAAAAATGGAATTCGAGGAGGGGTTATGCGCAAAAAAATTGGTTTTTGGGGATCCATCCCGCATTAACGGCAGTAAGACTCCCACTTCAAAATTTGCGAATGCGAGGGAGTTAGGCGGGAGATCAACTGCCCATAAAAGCCCGATTGGTTCAACTAATAATCAGTGGGGATGGCCCCCCACTGATTAAAGTTTCACTTTATCATATCTTGTATTCTAGTAATCATTTTAAATTTATTTACAAACAATGAATGGATAAATATCATACCTGTTTTCGGGTTTGTTTTTATACTGTTATACCGTTGGGATGATATAAAACAACATAATAAGAAAAGTATTGGAATTATGATAGGTATCATTGTTGTTTGTTCATTTGTGGCAGTGATTATTTTAGTAGAGGGTCAGAAGCAAATGGAGAAAATGCCTATTTTTCAACAGTGGTTGTCTTCTGCGAAAGGTCTTTACCTTGTAATTGTAGTCGTTATTTTTCTAAGAGTCATGATAAGAATAGGGAGTTACATATTAAAGAGAGGATAGAATGGAGGTAGTACGAATGAGAGAAAAAATAGGGTATTATGGTGTGCTCGGTTGTTTACTATTATCTATCATTTCAGGACAATTTCTTAAAAGTGAATGGGTACCAGTAATATTATGTATAGGAGTATTGATTTTTGCTCCTATGTATCGCTGGAATGAATGGAAAGCATATAGCCGAAAAAAGAAAATTGTTTTCAGTATCGAGTTTGTTATTATAATTAGCACGATTCCGTTTTTGTTATTGAAAGGAAATGAGATAATAGATGGAATTGTAATGTTTCAAGGGTGGTTATTTATCGCGAAATTGCTATATTTAATATGCATTCTAATAGCGATAGTAGTGATTGCTAAAAAAGTAAATAAAATAATATTTGCTAATGAATAGAAGAAAGTGCCACCGAATAAGGTCGCACTTTCTTACTTTAATTTTAACAGGGAATGACAATTAGTTCCCGATTTGCCTTTGTAATAACCTCATAGCCTTCTTTTGTAATGACGATATCGTCTTCAATTCTACAACCGCCCCAGTTCGGTATGTAAATACCCGGCTCAACTGTAACAACCATACCTTCTTGTAAAGTTGCCTTACTTTCTTGGGATAGGCGAAGCGGTTCATGTATTTCTAACCCGAGACCGTGCCCGGTAGAGTGGCCAAAGTATTGACCGTATCCATGTTCTGTAATGTAATCTCTCGTTATATCATCAATACTTTTCGCAGTTTCTCCAGGTTTAATTGCTTCAGTTCCACGCTTCAATGCTTCTAATACAACATTATATATTTTTTTGAATTCTTCTGATGGTTCGCCGATTGCTACAGTACGTGTTATATCGGAACAATAGCCGTTGTAAAGTGCACCGAAATCTAATGTAATCATATCGCCTCGTTCAATGATTTTATTTGATGCAACGCCATGAGGAAGAGAAGAACGAACACCAGAAGCTACAATGATTTGAAACGATGAGGACGTAGCTCCTTTTTTTCGCATGAAAAATTCTAATTCATCTCGGACTTCAGTTTCGCTTATTCCCGGTTTTAGAAAGCTGAGAATGTGTTGGAAAGCTTCGTCAGCAATAGTAGCGGCAATTTTCATTGTTTCTATTTCGGGTGTGTCTTTAATAATACGAATATCTTCGATGATTTCACACACCTGAACCATTTCTGCCTTCATATATTTTTGTAAGTTCTTATATTGTTGCAATGTCATGTTATTTTCTTCAATTCCAAGTTTTTGAATGTTTAATTTGGATACTTGATTTGCAACTTCTTTTTCTAAATTTCCTTTATGCATAATGATTTCTGCGTCTTTTATTTGTGATTTCGCTTGATCTACATAGCGGAAATCAGTTATAAAAACAGCGTTATCCGCAGAGATTAAGACGACGCCAGCGCTACCTGTAAAGCCTGTTGCATATTGGCGATTTTCTTTTTTTGTAATAAGTAATCCGTCAATTTCATAGTTTTTTAGTTGATTTTGGATTTTATTAATTCTTAAAGTCATGTTAATTCCCCCTTTTCACAGTATTGAATAAAGCAAATAGCGTGCCAAAAAATATCTTTAGAGAAAAAGATAGTGGGAATTACATATGTTTTAGAGAAGATAAGAAATTTAGCCCATTATTTGTGGCCGGTGGGCTGCTCGTGAAATACAGATTACTTCAATTAACAGTGGGAGAATGAAAAAAACATCAACTCAAGATTCACTTTCTTTACACACTGTAAAAAAATTTATACAAATAAGAAATAGCACTGTCAAATTTTTTGACAATATTGAAGTTAGGAAAGGAAAGGATAAGTGATGTTTAGAGTATATATTTGGAAAAACATTATGTTTACGTTTTATTTTAATGTAAATTTTAATATATAAATTAACTATTATTATTATTGATATAATAGGGAATTGTTGGATTTCTCTCGAAGATAGGGATACGTAACAAATATGAAGGGATAAGGATTGTGAGTATATGAAAAAATTAAGTAAAGTAATGTCATTTTGCTTGGTAGCTAGTATGGTTGTTCTAGCAGGTTGTGAAAAAAGTGAAAACAAAGTTCAAGTAAATAAAACAATTGAACAGCTTGATGAAGCACCAGAAGTGACAGAAAAAGAAGCGAAAAAGATTGTAAGAAAGAGCGTAGATGGAATAGCAAACTCTTTTAGTGAAATGGAAAAAGAGAATGGATGGAGTCGAAATAATCCTGGAGATTTGGGTACAGCTAAAAAAGGCGTTAAGGGTATAGTTTCAGATAAGTTTCTGGAGAAACAGCTTCCAGGTTTGCTTGATACATTTAATAGGTCAAGGGAAACTGATATGTTGCCATTCCCAATTCATATTGAGCCCGACGTGAGGATAACTTATTCACAGAAAAATGATGTTTTAAAGATTGAGACACTTACCCTTGCAAATGACATGGGGAATGAAGCGGAGACGTGGGAATTTATTTTAGTTTATAAAGATGGAAAATGGTTAATGGATAGATGGTCATCAAATACGCTAGCAAATTTAAAGTTAACGAAAGAAGAAGCTAACGAACTTCTTAGAGTTCAAGGTTTCAAGAATGTCTCTTTTGTTAGAGAAGAGAATAGTGGAAATAAGAAATATATTTTTAAAGAAAGTAACGGAGTAGTTGCTGTGGACACCCAAACATCTGTTATTACTCACAATGTAGATGACAAAGAACAAGAAAAGGTAACGAAAGAAGATTTTATTCAAGAGCAAGAAACAGCTAAGGGAAATGATTCCAGTACGTATACTAGTTCGAAAGAAGAGAAGCAGCCTAAAAAAGAATCTTCTTCAGTATTAGGTAAAACTAAGGTTCTAAATGAGTTAGCCGCGCTAGAAAATCAAGAAAAACATACAAATGTTATGACAACAAACGATATAGTTAATGAAATAGAAGGAAATTATCAATTGTGGGATAGTAAATTAAATGAAATTTACAGCGCATTAAAAAATACGATGTCACCTGATGCATTTCAGTCGTTAAAAACGAAACAAATTGCGTGGGTTAAAGAAAAAGAAAGTAAAGTTACAGCAATTGGTACTGATCCAAACAATGGAACGATGAGACGTATAGAAGCTTCAGAAGAGAAATATAAGATGACAAAAGAAAGATGTTATGAATTAGTTAATGGATATATGAACTAAGCTGGAAAAATAAAAAATGCGTTGCTAGCAAGCAACGCATTTTTTATTTACGCTTTTAATTTCATTACGATGTCAGCATCTGGTGTTACATATACTGTTTGTTGGTTATCATACGTAACGAATCCAAGTTTTGCACCACTCGGTTTTTTAACGTGACGTATTTTAGTGAAATCAACAGGTACAGAGCTAGACTCTTTTGCTTTACTGTAATAAGCGGCGATTTTTGCAGCTTCCAGTAAAGTTTCTTCAGCAGGTTCTAAAGAACGAATGACAACATGAGAGCCAGGTATGTCTTTCGTATGTAACCAAATTTCATCACGACGGGCAAATTTCGTTGTTAAATAATCATTTTGCTTATTGTTTTTACCAACGAAAATCTCTGTACCGTCACTAGCTAAATATTTATCCAATACTGGTTTTGTAGGTTTTTTCTTTGCATTTTTCTTCTTACGATTGCGCACATATCCTTCTTCAGCTAGCTCCTCACGAATTTCTTCAATATCTTTTGAAGAAGCAGCTTCCATTTGTTGAAGTAAGCTATCGAAATAAAGAATTTCTTCATTGGTTTTTTCGATTTGTTCTTCTACAATAACAACTGAATTTTTTGCTTTTTGGTACTTTTGGAAATAGCGTTGTGCATTGTCAGATGGTGTTTTTAAAGGATCTAATGTGATTTTTACAGTTCCGCCATTTTCATCGTAATAATTAATGACCTCAATATCTTTATCACCTTTTTTCAAAGTGTACATATTGGCTGTAAGCAGCTCTCCAAATAGTTGATATTTATCTGCTTTTCCAGCATCTTGTAATGTTTTTTCAAGTTTAATAAGTTTTTTCTCATTTTTGTTTTTTTCGTTTTGCATAAAGCGTTCTAAATCGTGAGCTTGTTGTTTTACACGGTCTCGCTCTGCTTTTCCGAAAAAGAAACGGTCTAACAATTCACTAACAGATGAAAATGTTTTTTCGTTTCCTTGTAAGTGAGAAAGAGGGAATAGATAAAAGAACTCTTTTCCATTTGCTGTTATCATTGCTGGCACGTACTGATGTGTTAGCAATGGTTTTTGTAAGCTGAAGAAAGCTTCAGATAATGCTTTTTCATTTGCCATACCTGCTTTTTTTACAACTTCTTTTGCAAATAATGGGGAAATTCCCATGAATGCTCCGACAAGTTGTTTGTCCATGTTGCCAGATAAAAAGTCTAGCGGTTTAATAAAATCATCTTCTGTTTCGATAAGAAGCGGATTAACTTTATGTTGTGCCGGTGGGGCAACATATTCAGCTCCAGCATATACAGTACGATGTCGGTTTACCGCTAAAGAAACGTGTTTTAAGCTATCTAAAATAACATTTGTTTTCGTATCTACTAAGATAATATTACTGTGTCGTCCCATTATTTCGATTACTAATGTTTTTACTGATTCGTCACCGATTTCATTGCGACTGCGGACTGTAATTTGAATAATACGTTCTAAGTCAATTTGTTCAATTTTTTCAATAAATCCACCTTCTAAATGTTTGCGAAGAAGCATACAAAACATCGGCGGTTGCGCTGGTGAATCGTAGTTTTGATTTGTTAAGTGCATACGCGCATATGTAGGGTGAGATGAAAGAATCAGCTTTTGGTTTTTTCCGTTTGCTCGAATATGTAATAAAACTTCATATTTTGAGGGTTGATATATTTTTGAAATTCTTCCTGTTTGAAGAGAATTTGCAATTTCATGTGTAATTGCTCTTGTAAATAATCCATCGAATGCCATGAATGAACACTCCTTTCTAACTAAAAGTTAATTATAGCATTTTTTTGGACGAGGCTGAATAAGCTTTCATTAGAGTATGTCTGGAATCAGGAGGTCGATGGCAGGATGAATTGGTATGAAATGCGAGCACATGAAGTGGAGGAAAGAACGAATACGAATGTGGAGGTAGGTCTTACAGAGCAAGAAGCAGAGGGCCGATTAAAGAGATTTGGTACAAATGAATTGCAAGAAGCAAAGCGGCCTTCTGCGCTTATGGTGTTTTTAGCGCAATTTAAAGATTTTATGGTACTTGTTTTATTTGGTGCTACAATTATTTCAGCTTTTTTAGGAGAGTATATTGATTCGATTGCAATTGTTGCAATTGTTATTATCAATGGTGTCCTCGGTTTCTTTCAAGAGAGGAAAGCTGAAAAATCGTTGGAAGCTTTAAAAGAATTGGCAGCCCCTCAAGTTACTGTACTAAGAAATGGAAAGTGGATAAAAGCGCCGTCAAAAGCACTTGTACTAGGTGATATTATTAAGTTTTCTAGTGGTGACCGTATTGGCGCGGATGTTCGCCTTGTGGAATCTTCAAGTTTATATATTGAAGAATCGGCTCTTACAGGAGAGTCATTGCCTGTACAAAAGAAGGTAGAGGCGTTACAAGGCCAAGATGTTTCAATTGGTGATCAAAAAAACATGGCATTTATGGGGACGATGATAACGAGAGGTGCTGGAACAGGAGTAGTCGTAGCGACTGGAATGAATACAGCTATGGGGCAAATTGCAAATATGTTGCAAAATGCTGTGCAAATGGAAACGCCATTACAAAGAAGATTAGAACAGCTTGGGAAAATTTTGATTATTGTTGCTCTTATTTTGACGGCTCTTGTTGTATTAGTTGGTGTATATCAAGGGAATGAAGTGTATCACATGTTTTTGGCTGGGGTTTCGCTTGCTGTTGCAGCTATTCCAGAAGGATTACCAGCTATCGTTACGGTTGCGCTATCACTTGGTGTACAGCGTATGATTAAAAAGAGGGCAATTGTGCGAAAGTTACCAGCTGTAGAAACGTTAGGCTGTGCTTCTGTTATTTGCTCAGATAAAACAGGAACAATGACACAAAATAAAATGATGGTAACGCATATGTGGTCAGGGGGAGAATTGTGGAAAGTAACAGGTCAAGGCTATGAGCCGGCAGGTTCGTTTATGAAAGGTGAAGAAGTAATTGACCCTACTAAGACGAAATCATTGTATCAACTACTTACATTTGGCTGTTTATGTAATAATGCGAATGTTATTCAAAAGAAAAAGACGTATGTGTTAGATGGAGATCCAACAGAGGGAGCTCTCGTTGCGGCTGCAATGAAGGCGGGAATATCACGTGAAGCTCTTAAAGGAAAGTTTGAAGTCATTCGTGAATTTCCTTTTGATTCAACTAGAAAAATGATGAGCGTTATCGTTCGTGATCGTGAAGGTAAAAAATTTGTTATTACAAAAGGAGCACCAGATGTTCTTTTGCAAATGAGTCAAACAATTTTGTGGGGAAATAAGCAGCAGCCTTTAAGTGAAATGTATCGAAAAGAAGTGCAGGCAGCGATTCATAGTTTAGGAAGTCAGGCGTTACGAACGATTGCGGTGGCATTTAAACCGTTAAAAGCTACAGATTCAATTGAACACGAAAGAGAAGTCGAGCAGGATTTTATGCTTGTTGGAATACAAGGAATGATAGATCCGCCAAGACCAGAAGTGGCACAAGCGGTGAAAGAGTGTAAGGAAGCTGGTATTAGAACGGTAATGATTACGGGAGATCATAAAGTGACAGCAATGGCAATTGCGGAACAGTTAGGGGTTTTACCAGCGGGTGGACGCGTTGTTGAAGGTGTAGAACTTGCGAATATGGATGTAGAGGCATTAGAAGATATTGTAGAAGATACGTATGTATTCGCTCGTGTGTCTCCTGAGCATAAATTGAAAATCGTTAAGGCGCTGCAAAATAAGGGGCATATAGTAGCTATGACAGGTGATGGAGTGAACGATGCTCCAGCTATTAAAACAGCTGATATAGGGATTGCGATGGGAATTACAGGGACAGATGTTGCAAAAGAAGCTTCTTCACTTGTGTTGTTAGATGATAACTTTGCTACGATTAAATCGGCGATTAAAGAAGGTAGAAACATATATGAAAATATTCGGAAGTTTATTCGGTATTTGTTAGCATCTAACGTTGGTGAAATTTTAGTTATGTTATTTGCGATGTTACTGGCACTGCCATTGCCGATGGTTCCAATTCAAATTTTATGGGTGAACTTAGTTACTGACGGTTTACCAGCGATGGCATTAGGTTTGGATAAGGCTGAAGGAGATGTGATGAAGAGAACACCACGCCATCCGAAAGAAGGGGTGTTCGCTAGAGGGCTTGCGTGGAAAATCATAAGTCGTGGTTTTTTAATCGGAGCAGTGACATTAGTAGCGTTTATTATTGCATTTAACCAGCATCCAAATGAATTGAAGTATGCACAAACGGTAGCCTTCGCAACATTAGTACTTGCTCAGCTTATTCATGTATTTGATTGTCGTAGTGAACATTCTATATTTCACCGCAACCCGTTTGGAAATATATATTTAGTAGGGGCGGTTATTATTTCTTTATTATTAATGCTTGTAGTTATATATTATCCACCATTGCAGCCGATTTTTAGCACAATGCCGATACAAGCACGAGATTGGTTGTTAATTGGGGGATTATCATCTATTCCGACCTTCTTATTAGTAGGATCCTTATTAACAAGAAAAAAGGAGAAAAAGAAAAAGCCACTGTTATATAAGAAGGGATTAAACTTGAAATAGTCAATGATATGAAAATATGATATAATTTACAGAAGGTAGTAGAGCCTTGTCTCTATTACCTTTTTCATTGAGTTATTTCATGGCTTGGATGTGATAAAGATGATTTGTAGTATGACAGGATTTGGAAGATCGAAAGTAGAAAACGATACTTTTCAAATAACAGTAGAAATGAAGTCGGTGAACCATCGCTTTTTAGAAATGAGTATTCGGCTTCCGAAGCAAATGATGGTGTTTGAAGATAAGATTCGCAAAATAATTGCAAAGCAAGTTCGCCGTGGACGTATTGAAGTGTCTATTAGTATAACAGGTGAAGGGCTTGTTGAAAGAAAATTAACTGTGAATTGGGAACTTCTCAAGCAGTACCAATCCATTATGGAAAATATAAAAGGGAAATTTCAATTACAAGATTCTATTACACTCGGGCAGCTAATGAGAATGCCAGAAGTAACGGCAATTGAAGAAATAGAAAATGTAAATGAACAATTTGAAACCAGTTTATATGAGGCTGTTCGCCAAGCTGCTCATATGTTGAAAACGATGAGAGATGGCGAAGGAGAACGATTACATAAAGATATAGCATATCGTTTGCAAGAGATTCATAATTGTGTAAATGCAATTATTCCACATGCACCAATTGTCACACAAAAATATCGTGAACGATTAGAAAATCGCTTAAAAGAATTACATAATCAAGATTTAGATGAACAGCGATTGTTGACAGAAATAGCAATATTTGCAGAGCGTTCAGATATTCACGAAGAATTAGTTCGATTACAGAGTCATTTAGATCAATTTCGTGAAGCACTGCAAATTACAGAGCCTGTTGGAAGGAAAATGGACTTCATTGTGCAAGAAATGCATAGGGAAGTAAATACGATAGGTTCTAAGGCAAATGACTTAACAATTTCAAAATATGTCGTAGAAATGAAAAATAACCTTGAAAAAATTCGTGAACAAGTACAAAATATTGAGTAGCTTTCAAAAAATATATAAAGTTATACGTGGTGGAGAAATCGGATAGACTTACTAGGAGGCGCAAACTATGGCCATGCGGTTTTTAAATATTGGATACGGAAATATTGTATCTGCTCATCGAATTATTGCTATTGTAAGTCCGGAGTCAGCTCCTATTAAACGAACAGTACAGGAAGCGCGTGAACATAATGCTTTGCTTGATGCTACGTATGGGAGAAAAACAAGGGCGGTTATTGTTATGGATGATGGGCATGTAGTATTAAGTCCAATTCAGCCAGAGACGATTGCACATCGTTTGAATAATAAAGAAGATTTAAGTGAGGAAGGGTAGGTTTTACATATTTATGAGAAGTAGAAGAGGATTGCTCATCGTTCTTTCGGGACCTTCTGGTGTCGGGAAAGGAACGGTTCGAAAAGAGCTGTTTAGCCATGAAGACACACGTTTTCAGTACTCTATTTCAGTAACGACACGTAAACCGCGTGAAGGTGAAGTAGATGGGGTGGATTATTTCTTTAAAGAGAGAGAAGAATTTGAAGAAATGATTCGTAATGAAAAATTACTTGAATGGGCTGAGTTCGTTGGTAATTATTACGGAACACCGATTGATTATGTTGAAAAAACGTTACAAGAAGGAAAAGATGTGTTCTTAGAAATTGAAGTGCAAGGAGCAATTCAAGTTAAGAAAGCCTTCCCTGAAGGTGTATTTATTTTCTTAGCACCTCCAAGTTTATCTGAACTAAAGAACCGAATTGTCGGCCGTGGTACAGAAACTGAAGATGTTATTGAAAATCGTTTAACTGTAGCGAAAGAAGAAATCGAAATGATGGACGCTTATGACTATGTTGTAGAAAACGATCAAGTTGAATTAGCTTGCGACCGAATTAAAGCAATTGTGGTTGGTGAACATTGCCGCCGCGAAAGAGTGGCAAAATACTATAAAGAAATGACGGAGGGTCTATAATTATGTTAAATCCATCAATTGACTCATTATTAACAAAAATCGATTCTAAATATACACTTGTAACAGTAGCTGCAAAGCGTGCACGTGAAATGCAAATTGCTGACAATTGTGTTATTGAAAATCCTGTTTCTCATAAATGTGTAGGTAAATCATTAGAAGAAATCGATTTAGAAGTATTAAAATATGTACCAAGTGATGACAAAATAATTGATTAAGACATTCTTTTCGACAAATTAAAACATAGACTTTATAATTTTCTATGTAACGGTAACAACCTATTTACAAGTAGGTTGTTATTTTTTTACGACAGAGCTGAAAAGAACTTGGATAAAGATGAAACGAAATGCTAGCACTGACGAGCTGAAAAAATTCCATTTCAGCAGAATAAGTTTGAAAAAGAAAGAGGACGAGTCATATGCTAAAAGGGAAAAAAATACTTCTATGTGTAACAGGAGGCATTGCGGTTTTTAAAGCAGCGGCGTTAACGAGTAAATTGACACAAGCGGGGGCAATTGTAAAAGTAATGATGAGTGAGTCGGCAATGAAATTTGTTACGCCTCTTACATTTCAAGCACTTTCCCGTCATGATGTATATACAGATACGTTTGATGAGAAAGACTCGGCTGTTATCGCTCATATTGATTTAGCGGATTGGGCAGATATTGTACTTGTTGCACCGGCTACAGCTAATTGCATTGGAAAGTTAGCTGGCGGTATTGCTGATGATATGATCACAACTACTTTGTTAGCTACTACAGCTCCAGTGTGGATTGCACCGGCTATGAATGTGCATATGTACGAAAATAAAATTGTTCAAAAAAACATGATGACGTTAAAAACATTAGGATATACATTTATTGAGCCTGGGGAAGGTTTTTTAGCATGTGGTTATGTAGCAAAAGGAAGACTGGAAGAACCTGAAGTGATTATTGGACGATTAGAAGAGGCTTTCTCAGAACAAAAACCATTGCAAGGAAAGCGAATATTAATAACAGCTGGACCGACACGTGAAAAGATTGATCCGGTTCGTTTTATGACGAATTTTTCTTCTGGAAAGATGGGGTATGCAATCGCAGAAGTTGCAGCAAGCTTAGGTGCTGATGTCATACTTGTGTCAGGACCGACAGCATTAGAGTCACCATTACATGTAACAACAATACAAGTAGAATCTGCACAAGATATGTTAGAAGCGGTCCTTCAACATTATCAGAATGTGGATGTTGTCATCAAAACAGCAGCAGTTGCAGATTACCGTCCCAAATATGTTCATGATAATAAAATGAAAAAGAAAAATGGCGATGCTGTAATTGAATTAGAAAGAACAGTGGATATTTTAAAAACGTTAGGTGAGAAGAAGGACCGACAGTTACTTATCGGTTTTGCAGCTGAAACGACAAACATAGAGGAATATGCAACGAGAAAATTACGTGAGAAAAATGCAAATATGATTGTTGCGAATGACGTGAAAGCTCAAGGGGCTGGGTTTGGTACGGATACAAATATTGTGACAATGTATAGAAAAAATGGAGAAATTATTGAGCTGCCACTTTTAACGAAGAAAGAAGTAGCTCGTGAAATATTAAAGCAAATAGAAATGATGTTAGAAGATGATCGTGTATGAAGTTTGCAAGTGTAATTGTTGATGTACCTGCACGTCAAACAGATCGACCGTTTGATTATATTATTCCTGAAAAATGGGAAGATATCGTGCAAACAGGAATGCGTGTAGTAGTCCCATTCGGTCCGAGGAAATTGCAAGGTTTTATTATTGGCATAAAGGATTCGGTTGACCTAGAAAGTAAAAAGTTAAAAGTGTTGTATGAAATATTAGATGTCACTCCGGTTTTAAATGATGAATTATTAAAGCTTGGGTATTGGCTTACAAGTGAAACGTTATGTTATATGATTTCAGCTTTTCAGGTAATGCTTCCGACGGCGATAAAAGCAACATATAAAAAGCGTCTGCAACTTCGTAACCAAGAAGAAGTAGCGCCAGAAATTCTTTCTTTATTTCAAGGGAAGGAAACGATAGATTGGGAAGCTATCGAAGCGCAGCCGCACCTATATCGCACTATTCAACAAGAAATTAAAAATGGTACGATTGAAGTGGTTTATCAAGTAAAGGATAAAGTGCAGAAGAAGAAACAAAGAGTAGTTCAACCGGAGTTGCCGGCAAATAAATTGGAATTAGCAGCATACGAACTGAAAAGTAAAAAACAACAAGACGTACTCTATTATTTTGTAGAAAACTACAAAAGTGTATCGTTAAAAAATTTAACAGAAGAATTACAAATAACAGATGCTCCAATAAAAGCACTTGTTAAAAAGGGTCTAATCTCAGAAAAATATGTAGAAGTATACCGGAATCCGTATGACGATGATGATTTTGAACAAACAAAACCATTTCCGCTTACTGAGGAACAAAAACAAGTAATTACACCGATTTTGTCATCAATTACAAATGAAACTTACAATCCATTTTTACTATATGGTGTTACAGGAAGTGGTAAGACTGAAGTGTATTTACAATCTATAGCAGCGGTGCTCGAGAAAGGAAAAGAAGCAATTGTGCTTGTTCCTGAAATTGCGCTAACGCCCCAGATGGTAGATCGCTTTAAAGGTAGGTTCGGTTCGCAAGTTGCAGTTCTTCACAGTGCGCTTTCTGTTGGCGAGAAATATGATGAATGGCGAAAAATATTAAGAAAAGAAGTGAAAGTTGTAGTTGGTGCGCGTTCAGCTATTTTTGCTCCATTTGAAAATTTAGGAATCATTATTATTGATGAAGAGCATGAATCAAGTTATAAGCAAGAGGATAACCCAAAGTATCATGCAAGAGATGTAGCAGTGTGGAGAGGACAATACCATAAGTGTCCAATCGTTCTCGGAAGTGCAACGCCGACACTTGAATCGTTTGCTAGAGCGAAAAAAGGTGTCTATGGGTTGCTTACAATGGAAAAACGTATGAACAAACAAGCTTTGCCGACTGTAGAAATTGTTGATATGCGTGAAGAGCTTCGTGATGGAAATCGCTCAATGTTTTCAAAGGAACTGCATGAAAAAATAGCAGATCGATTAGAAAAGAAAGAGCAAATGGTTCTCTTTTTAAATAGAAGGGGTCATTCTACGTTTGTGATGTGCCGTGATTGTGGGTATGTCGTACAATGTCCGCATTGTGATATTTCGTTGACATATCACAAAATGAACCATCGTTTAAAATGTCATTATTGTAGTCATGAGGAAAATATGCCAACGGAGTGTCCTGCTTGTAATAGTACGTATATTCGTTTCTTTGGTACAGGGACGCAAAAGGTTGAAGAAGAAATCACAAAACTATTTCCTGAGGCGCGGGTCATTCGAATGGATGTGGATACAACAAGCCGTAAAGGAATGCATGAAAAATTATTAAAGGCATTTGGTGAAGAGAAAGCAGATATATTACTTGGGACACAAATGATTGCAAAAGGGCTTGATTTTCCGAAGGTGACGCTTGTTGGGGTTTTAACGGCGGATACGATGCTTCATCTACCTGATTTTCGGGCGAGTGAAAAGACGTATCAGCTATTGACACAAGTGAGTGGACGTGCAGGAAGACATGAATTGCCAGGGGAAGTTGTAATTCAAACGTATACGCCGGAACATTACAGTGTAGAATTAGCAAAGAATCAACAATATGATGTATTTTATGAGCAAGAAATGCAAATGAGGCGAATGAGACAATATCCGCCATATTACTACATTGTACTTGTAACTGTCTCTCATCCGGAATTATTAAAGGCAGTCCAAGTGACGGAAAAAATTGTCGGTCATTTACGAACGCATTGTTCAAGGCAAACAATGGTGTTAGGGCCGGTTGCTTCAGCAATTCCAAGGATAAAAGATAGATATCGTTACCAATGCATGATAAAATACAAACGGGAACCAAACTTAAAGAACGTGCTCAAAATGGTAAATGAACATTATCAAGCAGAAATGCAAAAAGAGCTACAAATCTCAATTGATTTTAATCCAACAATGTTAATGTAGCGGAGGGAAATATGGCAGTTTTAGAAATTGTAAAGCATCCAAATGAAGTGTTAGAAACACCATGCGAAAGAGTAATTAACTTTGATAAAAAGTTAGTGAAATTGTTGAAAGATATGCATGAAACAATGTTAATTGCAGACGGCGTTGGTCTAGCTGCGCCACAAGTAGGTGTAAGCTTACAAGTTGCTGTTGTTGATATAGGTGATGATACGGGGAAAATTGAATTAATTAATCCTGTTATTTTAGAAAAACGTGGTGAACAAGTAGGTCCCGAAGGCTGCTTAAGCTTTCCGGGACTTTATGGTGAAGTGGAGCGTGCAGATTACATTAAAGTACGTGCACAAAATCGTCGCGGTAAAATATTTTTATTAGAAGCGGATGACTTCTTAGCGCGTGCAATTCAGCATGAAATCGATCATTTACACGGTGTTTTATTTACATCTAAAGTGAAAAGATATTATGAAGCAGGCGAATTAGAATAGGTTTAAAAGGAGCGGTTTTTGAATGATGAAAGTAGTATTTATGGGGACACCGGACTTTTCTGTGCCGGTGCTTCGTCGTCTTATCGAGGACGGATATGACGTAGTTGGTGTTGTAACGCAACCTGATCGTCCAGTTGGTAGAAAAAAGGTTTTAACACCTACTCCTGTTAAAGTAGAAGCGGAGAAACATGGTATTCCAGTATTACAGCCGTTAAAAATTCGTGAAAAAGACGAATATGAAAAAGTATTAGCACTAGAGCCAGACTTAATTGTAACAGCGGCATTTGGACAAATCGTACCGAATGAAATTTTAGAAGCACCAAAGTATGGATGTATTAATGTCCACGCGTCATTACTTCCAGAACTTCGCGGTGGTGCACCAATTCATTATGCGATCATGAAAGGTAAAGAGAAAACAGGTATTACAATTATGTATATGGTAGAAAAATTAGATGCTGGCGATATATTAACGCAAGTAGAAGTAGAAATTGAAGAGCGTGAAACAACAGGTTCATTATTTGATAAGTTAAGCGAAGCAGGAGCACACCTTTTATCTAAAACGGTTCCTTTATTAATTCAGGGTAAACTAGAACCAATTAAACAAAGTGAAGCTGAAGTGACGTTTGCATATAATATTAAACGTGAGCAAGAGATAATTGATTGGACAAAAACAGGTGAAGAAGTATACAATCACATTCGCGGATTGAATCCATGGCCAGTTGCTTATACGACTTTGGCAGGACAAGTTATTAAAGTATGGTGGGGAGAGAAGGTCTCTATTACAGAGAAAGCTGAACCAGGTACAATAGTAGCTCTTGAAGAAGATGGATTTGTTGTTGCAACAGGGAATGAGACAGGCGTTAAAATCACTGAATTGCAACCATCTGGTAAAAAGCGTATGAGTTGTTCACAATTTTTACGTGGAACAAAACCTGAAATTGGTACGAAGTTAGGAGAAAATGAATGAGACAAAATGTTCGTGAGTTAGCTCTGGATGGCTTAATTCAAGTAGAAAAAAGTGGTGCATATAGCAACTTACTTTTAAATAATCTGATTGAAAAAAATACAATTGACAGAAAAGATATTGGTTTATTAACTGAAATGGTATATGGAACAATTCAACGTCGTGACACACTAGATTATTATTTACAACCATTTTTAAGAAAAAAGGTTGAAGCGTGGGTAAGAGTGTTGCTTCGCCTATCTTTATATCAAATGCTATATTTAGACCGAGTTCCCGAAAGAGCGGCTATTCATGAAGCAGTTGAGATTGCAAAGCGTCGTGGGCATAAAGGGATTTCAGGCATGGTGAACGGAGTATTGCGTTCAATTCAGCGAGAAGGTGTACCTTCGTTAGAAGAAATCGAAAATCCAGTAGAACGTCTTGCAATTGCAACGAGTCATCCAATGTGGCTTGTACAAGAATGGGCATCCGAATATGGTTTAGAGACAGCAGAGAAAATGTGTGAAGTGAATATGTTGCCACCTGTACCAACAGCACGTGTAAATGTTGATAAAGTAACGGTAGAAGAAGCGGTTGCGTTATTAGCTGATGAGGGGATAGAAGCAAAACGTGGCGAATTGTCAGAGGATGCAATTCAAATTGAAAGAGGAAATGTCGCACATACAGAAGCGTTCAAAAAAGGTTTCCTTTCTATTCAAGATGAAAGCTCAATGCTTGTAGCACGTGCTTTAGAACCGAATAAAGGAGATGCAGTTCTAGATAGTTGTGCTGCTCCTGGCGGAAAAACAACTCATATTGCAGAGCGTTTGGACGGAACTGGTAAGGTAATGTCGCTTGATTTACACGCACATAAAGTACGTTTAATTGAACAACAGGCGAAGAGACTTGGTTTAGAAAATGTAGAAACGATGGCTTTAGATGCTAGAAAAGTTCAAGAGCATTTTGCAAATGAATCTTTTGACAAAATATTAGTAGATGCACCATGTTCTGGATTTGGTGTTATTAGACGTAAACCTGATATTAAGTTAGGTAAAGATAAGGGTGATAGTGAAAGGTTATCAACGATTCAACTTGCGATACTAGAAAAAATAGCACCATTGTTAAAACAAGGTGGTCGCCTTGTTTATAGTACGTGCACAATTGAAAAAATAGAAAATGAACAAGTAATAAAGCAATTTTTACAAGAGCATCCTGAATTTGAATGGGATACTACGATAAAAGATCGTATGCCAGAAAAGTTAAATCCGTATATTGATGAAGGTCAAGTACGAATTTTACCGCATTATTTTGCAACAGATGGCTTTTATATTGCTTGTTTAAGAAAGAAGGTGTAGCATCATGGAAACGACTGTAAAAAAACAAAAGAAAAATCTAGAGACAAAGAAACCATCAATTTATTCTTTACAACTTCATGAAATGCAAGATTGGTTAAAGGAACAAGGAGAACCTAAGTTCCGTGCAGGACAAATTTTTGATTGGCTATATAAAAAACGTGTAAAAAATTATGAGGATATGTCAAACCTTGCTAAAGGATTGCGCGATAAATTGTCGAATTCCTTTGATATTACTACTTTAAGCACTTTAGTAAAACAAACGTCTTCGGATGGAACGATTAAATTCCTATTCCAGTTATACGATGGGTACTCTATTGAAACTGTACTAATGCGACATGAGTATGGAAATTCTATTTGTGTAACAACACAGGTGGGTTGCCGCATTGGCTGTACGTTCTGTGCATCTACACTTGGTGGGTTAAAACGAAACTTAGAGGCTGGAGAAATTGTAGCGCAAGTAGTAGAAGTTCAGCGTGCGCTTGATGAAACAGAAGAACGTGTAAGTTCTCTTGTTGTTATGGGAATTGGAGAACCATTTGATAATTATGATAACTTAATGTCATTCTTACGCATTGTAAATCATGAAAAAGGAATTCATATTGGTGCAAGACATATGACAGTTTCAACAAGTGGAATTGTTCCAAAAATTTATAAGTTCGCTGAAGAAGATATGCAAATCAATTTTGCGATTTCATTGCATGCTGCAAATACAGAGATACGTTCAAAATTAATGCCGATTAACCGTGCTTATAAGCTACCTGATTTAATGGAAGCTGTTAAATACTATGTAAATAGAACAGGGCGTCGTATTACATTTGAATATGGCTTATTTGGAGGAGAAAATGACCAAGTTGAGCACGCTGAAGAACTTGCTGCGCTCTTAAAAGGTGTAAAATGTCATGTAAACTTAATTCCGGTAAACTACGTGCCAGAACGTGATTATGTACGTACGCCACGAGAGCAAATTTTCTTATTTGAAAAGACGCTAAAAGATCGTGGAGTGAATGTAACAATTCGCCGTGAACAAGGTCATGATATTGATGCAGCCTGCGGTCAGTTGCGTGCAAAGGAGCGCAAAGAAGAGACGAGGTGACGAGATGAAAGCCGTGTTTCTATCGGATAAAGGGAAAGTTCGTCAACATAATGAAGATAGTGCAGGAGTTTTTCGCAATTTAGATGGAAATATTTTAGCGGTAGTAGCAGATGGAATGGGAGGTCATCGAGCTGGCGATGTAGCTAGCTCGATGGCTATTCAATTATTCCATGATTATTGGAAGCAAACGCATAATATGAATGAACCTAAAAAGGTAGAAAAGTGGTTACATACTAACGTTGGAATTATTAATGAGCGCATATATGCTTACTCCCAGCAGCATGTAGAATGTAATGGCATGGGAACAACGGTTATCGTGGCGATTTGCACACCTAGTTTTGTAACAATAGGTCATATAGGAGATAGTCGTTGTTATATGGTATCAGAGGGAGAAATATCGCTTGTAACGGAAGATCACTCACTTGTAAATGAACTTGTTAGGCACGGTGAAATTTCAAAAGAAGATGCAGAATATCACCCGAAAAAGAATGTTCTGTTAAGAGCGTTAGGAACAGAAGAAAAAGTCGGACTAGATGTTAAAACATTGGTGCTCGAAGAAGACGATCAATTGCTTCTTTGCTCTGATGGATTGTCTAACAAAGTCCCTATGGCTGATATGCAACAAATTTTACAATTGAATGAACAGCTCGAGGCGAAGGGAGAGCATCTCATTCAATTAGCAAATGATCGTGGTGGAGAAGATAATATCACCCTCGTTATTATTGATTATGCGGATTCGACAAACGAAAGTAGGTGAAGTGCAACGTGCTGATTGGAAAACGCTTAAATGACCGTTATAAGCTGCTGAAAATGATTGGCGGTGGAGGAATGGCCAATGTATATTTAGCTCATGATGATATACTTGGCCGAGATGTAGCGGTAAAAATATTAAGACTCGACTATTCAAATAATGAAGAGTTTATTAAACGTTTCCATCGAGAAGCGCAATCTGTTACAACGTTGTCGCATCCAAATATTGTGAATATGTATGATGTTGGGGAAGAGGATGGTATATATTATCTTGTAATGGAATATGTACCTGGACGAACATTGAAGCAATACATAATTGATCGAGGGATGTTACCGATAGGAGAAGCTCTTGATATAATGGAGCAGTTAACGTCCGCTATGGCACACGCCCATCATTTTGAGATTGTACATCGTGATATTAAACCGCACAATATTTTGATTCGAGATGACGGAGTGATAAAAGTAACAGACTTTGGAATTGCGACAGCTACAAGTGCAGCAACGATTACACATACAAATTCGGTGCTTGGTTCGGTGCATTATTTATCACCAGAACAAGCGCGCGGCGGTATAGCGAATAAACAATCAGATATTTATTCACTTGGGATTGTTATGTTTGAATTGTTAACAGGAAGACAACCGTTTTCTGGTGAATCTGCTGTTGCAATTGCGTTAAAACATTTACAAAATGAAATGCCATCTCCAAAAAGATGGAATGAAAATATTCCACAAAGTGTTGAAAATATTATATTAAAGGCGACTGCGAAAGATCCATTCCATCGATATCAATCTGCTAACGCGATGAAACGAGATATTGAAACAGCACTATACCCAGAACGAATAAATGAACAACCATTTTACATACCAGAAGATATGGAAGCAACGAAAGCGATTCCAATTATTCAACAAGAACAACTATTTCAAAATGTAAGTGATGAAACGATTGTATTAAAAGGAAGTAAAGTGGATGAACAAGTAAGAAAAGAAGAGACCAAATCAGGTAAGAAGAAAAAACGAAGTAATAAATGGCTGAAAGTTTTAATTACAACATTTTTACTTTTAGCAATAGGGATAACCTTAGCACTTACTGTTATTCCAGGCTTCTTTATTCCGAAAGATGTGAAGGTTCCTGATGTGGCTGGTATGAAATATACGACAGCTGTAAATACATTAGTTGAAAAAGGGTTTGAAGTTACTGAACCTAATCTTGTATATACAGATGATGTTGAAGCTGGAAAAGTGATAAAAACAGATCCTATAGCAGGAAGAGTAGTGAAAGAAAACTCTAAAATTACTATCTATCAATCAGGTGGGAAAAAGAAAAGTAAGATGCGTGATTTGACAGGAAAAGATTTCGATAGTATAAGAGCTGAGTTAGAAGAAAAATATAAACAAGTTACAATAAATTATATTGAAAATGATAAGCCGAAAGGTGAAATTGTAGAGCAAATACCAACACCTGATCAAATGGTTATAGAAGCTGAACAAGAACTGAAAGTTTGGGTAAGTAAAGGACCTTATCAAATAAGACCAGGTGATTTTTCAGGGTGGACTGAAAATAGTGTAAAAGGTTATTTAAATGAAAGAAAGCTCGTCTCTGATATAAAAAGAGAGTATTCAGATACGGTTGATAAAGGCCTTGTTATTTCACAGTTACCAAAGCCTGGGACACCTTTAAAAGAAGGAGATAAAGTATCGATTGTTATCTCCGATGGTCCGAAGCCTAAAGTGACGAAAACGGTAAAAGTGGATAACATTTCTATCCCATATGAAGCTTCTGCAACAGGTGATAAAAAGCCGCAAACAATAGAAATTTATAAAGAAGATATGCAGCAAAAAATGGATAAACCAGTTGAAACGAGAACAATTACTGAGTCAGCGATTATTTCTTTAGAATTTGTAATTCAAGAAGGTGCAAAGGGACACTATAAGATTGTCCGAGATGGAGTAACGATTATGGACAAGGAAGTACCATATCCAGCTCAATAATAGTGAATTCCATCGTCCTTATATAGAAGATGGAATTCATTACTCTTGCCTGTTATGCTGTCTACATCGTGGACTGTATAACAGGCAAAAATATATGATTCAAAAAGCTGTAAAAGTGATACTGTTGTAAATAATATTTCAAATTTGATGGTAGATTAAATATATGAACCTGGATATATATTTGGTGGGCTTTGAAATAATTGTTTAAAGAACTCTAGTCTATTCATATTTAATTGCAGTGTCATTTTATACAAAATAAAGGAGAATTATATGCCAGAAGGAAAAATTGTAAAAGCTCTAAGTGGGTTTTATTATGTGCAGAATGAGGAAGGGATTACACAATGTCGAGGGCGTGGTGTATTTAGAAAGAATAAAATTACACCACTTGTAGGAGACCAAGTTGTTTTTCAAGCGGATAATCCGAATGAAGGTTATGTGTTAGAAGTATTTGATCGAAAAAATGAACTTGTTAGACCTCCTATTGCTAATGTTGATCAAGCTATTCTTGTTTTCTCTGCAGTAGAACCAGATTTTAATCCAGGACTGTTAGATCGATTTTTAGTATTGATTGAATATCATAACATTAAACCGATTATTTGTATTAGTAAGATGGATTTAGTAGATGAAAAAATGAGAGAAACTGTTGAATCTTATGCAAATGATTATCGTGAAATGGGTTATGATGTGTTGTTTACTTCTATAAATACATCGGAAAGTATTGATATTCTGAAACCATTCTTAGAAGGTTGTATTTCCGTCGTTGCAGGCCAATCTGGTGTTGGGAAATCTTCAATGCTAAACGTATTACGTCCAGATTTAGAATTGAAAACTAATGATATTTCTTCACATTTAGGACGTGGAAAGCATACGACAAGACACGTGGAATTAATTACAGTTGGAAGCGGACTTGTTGCGGATACACCTGGTTTTAGTTCGCTTGATTTCATAGATATAGAGGTAGAAGATCTTACATATTGTTTTCCAGAATTGAAAGAAGCGAGCCAATACTGTAAATTTAGAGGGTGTACACACCTTGCTGAACCGAAATGCGCGGTGAAAGCTGCGGTTGAAGAAGGAAAGATTACCGAATATCGTTATAAGAATTACAAACAATTCGTAGAAGAAATTAGAGAGAGAAAGCCGAGGTATTAGTCATGATTAAAATTGCACCATCGATTTTATCAGCAGATTTTTCAAGATTAGGGGAAGAGATTAAAGATGTAGAAAAAGGTGGAGCTGACTACATTCACGTCGATGTAATGGATGGACATTTCGTACCAAATATTACGATTGGACCATTAATTGTAGAAGCAATCCGTCCGATTACATCATTACCGTTAGATGTACATTTAATGATTGAAAATCCTGATAACTATATCCCAACTTTCGCAAAAGCGGGAGCTGATATTATTACTGTCCATGTAGAAGCTTGTCCACATCTACATCGTACAATTCAGTTAATTAAATCTCATGACATTAAAGCGGGAGTTGTATTAAATCCACATACTCCAGTTTCAACAATTGAGCATGTATTAGAAGATATAGACATGGTATTACTTATGACAGTAAATCCTGGATTTGGCGGACAGAAATTTATTCATTCTGTATTACCGAAAATCAAACAAGTTGCAGAAATGGTTAAAGAGCGAAATCTACAAGTGGAAATTGAAGTTGATGGTGGTGTCAACGTTGAAACGGCAAGACTTTGTATTGAAGCAGGAGCGAATGTTCTTGTAGCTGGATCAGCAGTATACAATCAAAAAGACCGCGGTGAAGCAATTCGTGTAATTCGCGGATAAAGAATGAACCTTTATCCTAGTGAAGCTTCTAGTTCATTAAGACTTCACTATTTATACATGTTAGAGTGGCAAATAAGGAGAAAGGCAATCTACCGAATGGCAGATTGCCTTTTTACAATAGAAGGGGAAAGAAAAATGATTATTCATATTTTAGCGGGAGGACCTGCAGAATACTGCGCAGATTTTTCTCGGTATGAAAATGAAGAAGTAGTTTGGGCGGCCGTTGATAGAGGAGTGTACCGTTTGTTGAAAAGAGGAATCACTCCGGCTGTTGCGTTTGGGGATTATGATTCAGTTACTAATGAGGAATTAGCATGGATGAGGCAGCAAACAAATGAATTACATATTGTCCCACGAGAAAAAGATCAAACAGATTTAGAAATTGCAATTAGCTGGGCTTTAGAACAGAAACCAAAGTTAATTCGTATTTTTGGTGCTACTGGTGGAAGACTTGATCATGGTTTAGCAAATATTCAGATGCTTTTAAAGGGATTAGAAGTAAACATAGAAATGTGTATTGTGGACAATAAAAATGAAATAATGGTGAAAAAGTTTGGTATGTATATAATTGAAGGAAACGAACATTTTCCATACGTATCATTTGTACCAGTTACTGAAAGGGTAGAAGGTATTACACTTCACGGTTTTAAGTACCCTCTTACTAATAAAACAATAGAGTGGGGATCGACACTTTGTATTAGTAATGAACTCATTGAGGAAAAAGGTAATTTTTCATTTACTTCTGGCATATTAATGATGATAAGAAGCACTGATTGAAGAAACAATTTTGCTCCTTGCATCATATAGTGAACAAGTGGAGTAATGGGGATTAGGAGGGAAACCATGAGATTTTATACAATTAAGTTACCTAAATTTCTTGGTGGAATTGTTCGTGCGATGTTAAATACCTTCAAAAAAGACTAAAAAAAGCACCTATTACCG
Source organism: Bacillus sp. NPDC057893 (assembly GCF_042796455.1). Taxonomy (NCBI): domain Bacteria; kingdom Bacillati; phylum Bacillota; class Bacilli; order Caryophanales; family Bacillaceae; genus Bacillus; species Bacillus sp. NPDC057893. The sequence goes on from NZ_JBHVNG010000001.1 coordinate 963,726, forward strand.
GTGCTTTTTCCATTGGTATAATAAAAAAAGAGCCTAGCGGCTCTTTTTTTTATTATTAAACACGTTCGATTTTGCCAGATTTTAATGCTCTAGCAGAAACGTAAACACGTTGAACTTTTCCGTCGATGCGTACGCGAACTTTTTGAAGGTTAGCGCCCCATTTACGTTTTGTAGCGTTCATTGCGTGAGAACGAGAGTTACCAGAACGAGCTTTTCTTCCAGTGATAGCACAAACACGAGCCATTTATATTTCCCTCCCTTAACTACCGTAACATACGTAATTTTTCAATGTTAGCCTTTTATGCGATGCTAAAAACACTACTATAATTTAACACAACTAAAAAGAGAATGCAACACCGTAGGAAAAAGAAATCAAGAAAAAATACTTGACACTATATGTCAATGAAGAAAAGGTGAAATCAAGAAAAATTGCTTGACATATTATAGTGATACATGTTGTATAATAACAATGGACTATTTTGCTCATCATAAAAAAATGTAATTTAAAACATAAAATATGAGAGTGAAAAAGAAAGAACGATGGAATTTTCTTTAAAAAGATTATATGATAGTAACTAAAGTAGTCTAGCTCACTTTCACCATTTATGAAGGGGGAAACGAGATGTCAATTGAAATTAAAACGAAGTACGGTCAAATTGATATTAGTACAGATGTAATTGCAACAATTGCTGGAGGTGCCGCAGTAGATTGCTACGGTATCGTAGGTATGGCATCAAAAAATCAGTTAAAAGATGGATTAACAGACATTTTACGAAAAGAAAACTTCACTAGAGGCGTTATTGTTCGTAAAGATGAAGATGAAGTACATATTGATATGTATATTATTGTGAGCTATGGTACGAAAATTTCAGAAGTAGCACATAACGTGCAGACTAAAGTGAAATATACATTAGATCAAACTGTAGGACTAGCAGTAGATTCTGTAAACATCTACGTACAAGGAGTTAAAGTAATAAACTTGTAATGTGCATTAAGGAGGAAAATCTGTGTCAATTCAAAAAATTGATGGAAAACGTTTATCACAAATGATCATTCAAGGAGCCAATAATTTAACAAATAATGTTCAGCTTGTTGATGCATTAAACGTATTTCCAGTTCCAGATGGCGATACCGGTACAAACATGAACTTATCAATGACTTCAGGCGCACGTGAAGTGAAAGCAAATCTTTCACAGCATGCTGGTAAAGTCGGCGTAAGTTTAGCTAAAGGATTATTAATGGGGGCTCGTGGTAACTCTGGGGTTATTTTATCTCAGTTATTCCGTGGTTTCTCTAAATCCATTGAACAAAAAGAAGAATTAACGACAGTTGATTTTGCTGCAGCTTTAGAAGCTGGAGTAGAGGCAGCTTACAAAGCGGTTATGAAACCAATTGAAGGAACGATTTTAACGGTTGCAAGAGAAACGGGTAAATATGCAGTGACAGTTGCGAAAAAACAGCGCGACTTTGTTTTGTTTATGGAAGACGTTGTAAAAGAAGCAAACGCATCGTTAAATCGTACGCCAGATTTATTACCTGTATTAAAACAAGTTGGCGTTGTAGATAGCGGTGGTAAAGGTCTTGTTGTTGTGTATGAAGGATTTTTAGCTGACTTAAAAGGAGAAACGATTTCTTCTAATATGCCTGCCCAACCATCTATGAATGACATGGTACGCGCAGAACATCACCGTAGTGTACAAAGCCAATTGAGTACAGAAGATATTAAGTATGGATATTGTACGGAATTCATGGTGAAATTAGAGCCTGAAAAAATGAAGGAACATAATTTCTCTGAACAAAAATTCCGTGAAGATATTAGTGTGTACGGAGATTCACTACTTGTTGTATCGGATGATGAGGTTGTAAAGGTTCATATTCATGCGGAACATCCTGGAGAACCTATGAACTATGGACAACGTTATGGTAGTCTAATTAAGATCAAAGTAGAAAATATGCGTGAACAGCATACTGCTTTATTAGATGAACCTACCATGGTTCCTGAACAAACGAATCAGCCAATAGAGAAACAACCGTATGGTATTGTAACTGTAGCTATGGGATCGGGTATTAAAACTTTATTTGAGAGCATTGGCGCAACGAAAGTTATCGAAGGTGGCCAAACGATGAATCCGAGTACGGAGGATATTGTGAAGGCGATTGAAGAGGCGAATGCTGAAAAAATCATCATCTTACCAAATAACGGGAATATCGTGATGGCAGCAGAACAAGCAGCGTCAGTTGTAGAACAAGAAGTTATTGTTATTCGTTCAAAAACAGTTCCTCAAGGTATGGCTGCAATGTTAGCATTTAATCCAGTTGGAACGCTAGAAGAGAATGAAGAAAACATGAAAGAAGCTTTAGCTCATGTGAAAACAGGTCAGATTACGTATGCTGTTCGTGATACGGAAATTGACGGTGTAGCGATTCAAAAAGATGATTTCATGTGTCTTGCAGATGGGAAAATTGTATCTACAAATGCTGAAAAAGTAGGAGCTGCAAAGCAATTACTAGAAGCGCTAATTGATGAGGATTCTGAAATCGTAACGATCCTACAAGGTGAAGATGCAACAGATGAAGAAGTGGCTGAATTAGTTGCGTTTGTAGAAGAGAACTTTGAAGATGCAGAAGTAGAAGTACATGCAGGGAACCAACCGGTGTATTCTTTCATCTTCTCTGTAGAATAAGAAAAGATTCGATTTGAAAATAAATGGGTTACTTACTTGCTAATGGATAAGAAATAGTGATATGAAATTTATTACTAGTTTTTATTCAAAAGGCTAGCATATTGATGATAGAAAAGAGCCTTGCTGCTAATAGTGAGGCTCTTTTCTTACGTATTGTACAACTTTGTTTTATACAGAGGGATTAGAGTAGTTTCTCTTAGAATGCCTATGATAGAATATATAAGGTGAAAGAGAGCGATTACAGATGTCAATGATATTAATGGATAATCAATAGAATGAATCAAAGAAAATAATGTGACGGAGCGTGAGAATCTTGAATGAAGTTGTACAAGTTCCTGTTACGGATGTAAAGGGAATCGGAGGAGAAACATCTGAATTGTTACACGAGATGGGAATTTATACAGTTTCTCATCTATTAGAACATTTTCCGTACCGCTATGAAGACTATGCGATGAAAGATCTTGCTGAAGTAAAGCATGACGAGCGTGTAACAGTTGAGGGGAAAGTTCATAGTGCTCCTTTACTTCAATATTATGGGAAGAAGAAGTCACGTCTTACAGTTCGTGTTCTCGTCGGTCGTTATTTAATTACAGCTGTATGTTTTAATAGACCATACTATAAACAAAAGTTAAATTTAGATGAAACGGTAACGATTACTGGTAAATGGGATCAGCATCGCCAAACAATTGCTGTATCAGAACTGAATTTTGGACCGGTTGTACGACAACAAGAAGTAGAACCTGTATATTCAGTGAAAGGAAAGCTGACAGTAAAACAGATGCGCCGTTTTGTTGCACAAGCATTTAAGGAGTATGGAGATTCTATAGTCGAAGTGTTACCAGATGGTTTGTTAAGTCGATATAAATTATTATCACGCTATGAAGCGCTCAGAGGGTTACATTTTCCAGTGGGACAGGAAGACTTAAAGCAAGCGCGTCGCCGTTTTGTATATGAGGAGTTTTTCTTGTTTCAGTTGAAAATGCAAACATTACGGAAAATGGAAAGGGAAAACTCGAAAGGGACGAAAAAAGAAATTTCATTAGTAGAATTGCAAGAGTTTACTGATGCACTTCCGTTTCCGTTAACTGGTGCACAACGCCGGGTTGTAGATGAAATAATGAAAGATATGACATCTCCGTACCGAATGAATCGATTATTGCAAGGGGATGTAGGTTCTGGGAAAACAGTTGTTGCTGCGATTGCTCTTTATGCGGCGAAATTGGCCCATTATCAAGGTGCTTTGATGGTTCCTACAGAAATTTTAGCCGAACAACATTATCAGTCGCTCGCGGAGACGTTTTCACATTTTGGTATGAAGGTTGAATTGCTAACAAGTTCTGTTAAAGGTGCGAGACGTCGAGAAATTTTGTCGAGATTAGAACAAGGAGAAGTAGACATCCTTGTTGGGACGCACGCTTTAATTCAAGACGAAGTTATATTTCATAGGTTAGGTCTCGTTATTACCGATGAACAGCATCGATTTGGTGTGGCGCAGCGCCGGGTTTTACGTGAGAAAGGTGAAAGTCCAGATGTGTTGTTTATGACGGCGACCCCAATCCCGCGTACGTTAGCTATCACTGCATTTGGAGAGATGGACGTTTCTATTATCGATGAAATGCCAGCTGGTAGAAAGGTAATCGAAACGTACTGGGCAAAACATGATATGTTAGATCGTGTTCTTGGCTTTGTGGAGAAAGAGATAAAAAAAGGAAGACAGGCATATGTTATTTGCCCTCTTATTGAAGAGTCTGAGAAGCTTGATGTACAAAATGCTATCGACTTACATAGTATGCTGACTCATCATTATCAAGGGAAATGCCAAGTTGGATTAATGCATGGGAGACTATCATCCCAAGAAAAAGAAGAAATAATGGGACAGTTTAGTGAAAATAAAGTGCAAATTCTTGTGTCGACAACAGTTGTTGAAGTAGGTGTGAATGTACCAAATGCGACTGTTATGGTTATTTATGATGCGGAACGTTTCGGTTTATCACAGCTCCATCAGCTGAGGGGACGTGTTGGGCGTGGTAGTGAACAATCATATTGTTTATTAATTGCGGACCCCAAATCAGAAACGGGAAAAGAAAGAATGCGCATTATGACTGAAACAAATGATGGATTTGTATTGTCAGAAAAAGATTTAGAGTTACGAGGTCCTGGGGATTTCTTTGGAAGTAAGCAAAGTGGTCTACCAGAATTTAAGGTTGCTGATATGGTGCATGATTATCGGGCGTTAGAAACAGCAAGACAAGATGCGGCGATACTAGTTGATTCAGAAGCGTTTTGGCATAATGATCAGTATGCTTCGCTGCGTACTTATCTTGATGGGACAGGTGTGTTTCAGGGAGAGAAGCTCGATTAAAAGTGGTCTGCAAAAGTTTTTGTTGCATTCTACTTTTAATGATTATATACTACTTTTAGTACCTAGTCATAAAAAATGGATGGTGCGGTATGAAAAAAAGAAGAAGTAAAAAAGAAAGACAAGAATTATTACAACAAACAATAGAAACGAATCCTTTTATAACGGATGAAGATTTAGCGGAAAAATTTCAAGTGAGCATACAAACTGTTCGTCTTGATCGTATGGAATTATCTATTCCGGAATTAAGAGAACGAATTAAGCATGTGGCTACAAAACAACATGAAGAAGATGTGAAATCTTTACCGTTAGAAGAGGTTGTCGGAGAAATTATCGATATAGAATTAGATAGACATGCGATTTCTATCTTTGAAGTAAAGGTAGAACATGTATTTAAAAGAAATCAAATTGCTCGTGGGCATCATTTGTTTGCGCAAGCAAACTCACTAGCTGTTGCGGTTATTGATGAAGAATTAGCTTTAACTGCAAAGTCCACCATTCGATATATTCGTCCTGTAAAATTAGGAGAGCGTGTTGTTGCAAAAGCACGTGTTGAAGATGTAGAGAATGATAAAGGACGGACGGTTGTCAAAGTGCGTAGCTTTGTTGGAGAAGAACTTGTTTTTACAGGCACTTTTGAAATGTATCGATCTAGTAATTATAGTGAGGAAGGTAACAACTTATGAAAATCGCAATAGATGCAATGGGCGGCGATCATGCACCAAAGGCTGTAGTATTAGGAGCAATGAAAGCTATTAAGGAATACTCAGATTTACATATTACGTTAGTAGGGAAAGAAGAGGGAATTCGTCAATATTTAACGAGTGAAGAGCGAATTACTATACTTCATACGGACGAAAAAATTGAATCGACAGACGAACCAGTAAGAGCGGTTCGTCGAAAAAAACAAGCTTCAATGGTACTAGCGGCGCAGCAAGTAAAAGACGGTGTAGCGGATGCTTGTATATCAGCAGGTAGTACAGGAGCTTTGATGGCAGCTGGATTGTTTGTTGTTGGTCGTATGGAAGGAATTGAACGACCAGCTTTATCACCTACAATGCCAACTGTTGATGGAGAAGGTTTTGTTATGTTAGATGTTGGAGCCAACGTTGATGCAAAACCAATTCATTTATATCAATATGCAGTAATGGGCTCTGTTTACGCAGAGAAGGTAAGAGGAATTAAAAATCCACGCGTTGGACTTTTAAACGTTGGAACAGAGGATGGTAAAGGAAACGAGCTTTCAAAACAGGTCTTTGCTATGCTCAAGGATGCACCAATTAATTTCGTTGGAAACGTTGAATCAAGAGATTTATTGCAAGGTGTAGCAGACGTTGTTGTATGTGATGGTTTTACGGGTAATGTAGCGCTAAAATCATTAGAAGGAACAGCACTTGCGTTATTCTCTATGTTAAAAGAACAATTAATGAGTTCGTTTACGAGCAAATTAGCAGCAGCGGTATTAAAACCAAAACTTATGGTATTGAAAGATAAAATGGATTATTCGGAGTATGGAGGAGCGGCGTTGTTTGGATTGAAAGCTCCTGTCATTAAGGCTCACGGTTCTTCTAATGACCAATCGATATTTAGTGCGATTCGTCAAACGAGAGAAATGGTAGCGAAAGAAGTAATTCCTACAATTTCAAGTGTAATGGAGAAGGAGCCGCTTCAATAAGAGGAGGATTTGAAATGGGAAAAATAGCATTTCTTTTTCCGGGCCAAGGTTCACAGGCAGTTGGAATGGGTAGACAGTTAGCGGAGAATAATAAAGAGGTTGCGAAAGTGTTTGCAAAAGCGGATGAGGTTTTGCATGATTCTCTTTCAGAAGTGATTTTTGAAGGACCGCAGGAAAAGTTGACATTAACGACAAATGCGCAGCCGGCACTATTAACAACGAGCTTTGCAATTTTAACAGCTTTGAAGGAGTATGATATTACACCTGATTTTGTCGCAGGACATAGTTTAGGTGAATATAGCGCTCTTGTAGCTGCTGGTGCATTAACATTCGAAGACGCTGTATATGCTGTAAGGAAACGTGGGGAATATATGGAAGAAGCTGTTCCAGGCGGGGAAGGTGCAATGGCAGCTATTCTAGGTGCAGATCCAGATATGCTGAAACGAGTTACAGAAGAAGTAACAAGTGAAGGATACGCAGTACAAATTGCTAATATGAATAGTACGAAGCAAATTGTTATTTCTGGAACAAAGCAAGGAGTAGAACTTGCTTCTCAAAGAGCGAAAGAAAATGGTGCTAAAAGAGCAATTCCGCTCAAAGTGAGTGGACCGTTTCATTCCTCTCTTATGAAACCAGCTGCTGAGAAATTCCAAAGTGTTTTAAATGAAATTACAATTCAAGACACGAATATTCCTATTATTGCAAATGTTACGGCAGATGTTATTACACGTGGTACAGATATTCAAGAAAAGCTAATTGAACAGCTCTATTCGCCTGTATTATGGTACCCATCTATTGAGTATATGGTGAATCAAGGGGTAGATACATTTATTGAAATCGGACCTGGAAAAGTACTTGCTGGTCTTATGAAGTCGATTGATTCTTCAGTGAAAGCATATGCGATATATGATGAAGAGACATTAAAAGATACCATTTCAAATTTGAGAGGAGAAAGCTGATGTTAAAAGGGAAAGTAGCATTAGTAACTGGTGCGTCACGTGGGATTGGTCGTGCGATTGCCATTGATTTAGCGAAACAAGGGGCAAATGTTGTAGTAAATTATGCCGGTAATGAGCAAAAGGCGAATGAAGTAGTTGATGAAATAAAGAAATTAGGTTCAGATGCCATTGCAGTAAGAGCAGATGTTGCAAATGCTGATGATGTTACTGCAATGGTGAAACAAACTGTAGATACGTTTGGACAAGTTGATATTCTTGTAAATAACGCTGGTGTAACAAAAGATAATTTATTAATGCGTATGAAAGAAGAAGAATGGGATACAGTTATTAATACAAACTTAAAAGGTGTTTTCTTATGTACGAAAGCAGTATCGCGCTATATGATGCGTCAACGTCATGGACGTATTATTAATATCGCTTCTGTTGTTGGTGTAACAGGAAACCCAGGACAAGCAAATTATGTTGCTGCTAAAGCTGGTGTAATTGGATTAACAAAAACATCAGCAAAAGAATTAGCGAGCCGAAATATTACTGTAAATGCAATTGCTCCAGGGTTTATTGCGACTGATATGACGGATGTATTAGATGAAAATATTAAAGCAGAAATGTTAAAATTAATTCCTGTGGCTCAGTTTGGAGAAGCACAAGATATCGCAAATACTGTAACGTTTTTCGCTTCTGATCAAAGTAAATATGTTACAGGTCAAACGTTAAATGTTGACGGCGGTATGGTAATGTAATAAAAGAATCGATTTCACCTAGTTTTTTTGGACAATATTTTATATAATATTTGAGGGGAGGTGAATAAAATGGCAGATGTTTTAGAGCGTGTAACAAAAATTGTCGTTGATCGTTTAGGAGTAGAAGAAACTGAAGTAGTACCAGCTGCAAGCTTCAAAGAAGATTTAGGCGCAGACTCCCTAGATGTAGTAGAACTTGTAATGCAATTAGAAGATGAATTCGAAATGGAAATTTCTGATGAAGATGCTGAAAAGATTGCTACTGTTGGCGATGCTGTGACTTACATAGAGAGTCATCTATAATGCTTAAGTGAAGTCCCGTTTTTTAACGGGGCTTCTCGGCTTATATCTGGAGGGACCTATGCCGTACCGAAAACATAGAGAAAAAAAATACGAAACAAAATATCGTGAAGCTTTTAAAGTATTTCAAGAAAAGATAGGTATTACGTTTACAGATGAAAAATTATTGATTCAAGCATTTACGCATTCATCGTATGTGAATGAGCATCGAAAAAAACCGCATGAGGACAATGAGCGTCTTGAATTTCTTGGCGATGCTGTATTGGAACTCACTGTATCACAGTATCTGTTTCAAAAATATCCGACAATGAGCGAAGGAGAGTTAACAAAACTACGTGCAGCTATTGTATGTGAGCCATCTCTGGTTCGTTTTGCAAACGAAATGTCATTTGGTAGCCTTGTTTTATTAGGAAAAGGTGAGGAAATGACGGGTGGACGTGAACGACCAGCTTTATTAGCGGATGTCTTTGAAGCGTTTATTGGTGCCCTTTATCTTGATCAAGGGCTAGAAACAGTTTGGGGATACTTAAAAGAAGTTGTATATCCAAAAATTAATGAAGGTGCTTTTTCTCATGTGATGGATTATAAGAGTCAATTGCAAGAATTGATTCAGCGTGATGGTAGTGGCAATATTGAGTATCAAATTTTGCAAGAAAAAGGACCGGCCCACAACCGAGAATTTGTGTCCCGTGTAACTTTAAATAATGAGGCATTAGGTCTTGGGAGTGGTAAGTCAAAAAAAGAGGCAGAGCAACAAGCTGCTGCAGAAGCATTGAAAAAATTAAAAGAACAATCATAAGGAATCCCCCTTTGAATGAGGGGGATTCCTTATGCATAGAATGAAACTTTCCTTTTATTTATAAATAAAAGGAGTGGGAAATCCGTATAGTAGCTTGTTTTCGTACAGACAACGTTTACAACAACGGAGAATAGGAGGAAGGCCTTTCGTGTTTTTAAAAAGATTAGAAATAGCAGGATTTAAATCTTTTGCTGAGCGTGTATCTGTCGATTTTGTTCCAGGTGTAACTTCTGTAGTAGGACCTAACGGGAGCGGGAAAAGTAATATTACTGATGCAATTCGCTGGGTACTTGGTGAACAATCTGCAAAGTCATTACGCGGTGCAAAGATGGAGGATATTATTTTTGCCGGTAGTGATACGAGAAGAGCGGTTAATGTTGCTGAAGTTACATTAACTTTAAATAATGAAGACCAACGCTTACCGATTGAATATAACGAGGTGTGTGTAACGCGTCGTGTATCTCGTTCGGGTGATAGTGATTTTTATATTAATAAACAATCTTGTAGATTGAAAGATATTATTGATTTATTTATGGACTCTGGTATGGGAAGAGAAGCTTTTTCAATTATTAGCCAGGGGAAAGTCGAAGAAATTTTGAGTAGTAAATCAGAAGAACGTCGTGGTGTATTTGAAGAAGCTGCGGGTGTGCTGAAATACAAACTTCGTAAAAAGAAAGCTGAAGGGAAATTGGCGGAAACACAAGAAAATTTAAATCGTGTACAAGATATTATTCACGAATTAAGTAGTCAAGTAGAACCACTAGAAAGACAAGCTTCTATTGCGAAAGATTATCTTGAGAAAAAAGAAGAATTAGAGAAAGTAGAAGCTGCGCTTATTGTACATGAAATTGAAGAATTACATGAAAAGTGGGAAGCGCTTCGAAATCAATTTGGGCATAATAAAGATGAAGAAGCTAAAATGTCGGCGAATTTACAAAAAAGTGAAGAAGAGCTTGAGGAATTACGCGGGCAATTACAAGCTGTTGATGAATCTGTAAATTCCTTACAAGAAGTTCTCCTTCTGTCTAGTAAAGAACTAGAAAAACTAGAAGGGCAACGCGAGCTGTTAAAGGAAAGAAAGCAAAATGCAACGACGCATTGTACGCAGCTTGAAAAGCTAATTGTTGAGTTAACAGAGAAAGCTACAAGTTATGATGACGAAATTGAAACAAGTACAGAAGCGTTAATGCAATTTGTGAATCAAGTAAAAGAATTGGAGAAGAAATTGCATGATAACGAGCAATTACTTGCGACTTTTGCTGAGAATTTAGAGGAACAAATTGAGAATTTAAAAGGTGACTATATTGAACTTTTAAATCAACAAGCAAGTCTTCGTAATGAATTATCTATGATTGAAGAACAATCAAAACAGCAAAACTCTAAAAACGAACGACTTGATGAAGAAAATGAAAAGTATGTACAGATGCGTGTGGGAATTACAGCGAAAAAGGCGAAACTTGTAGAAAGTTATGAGCAAGCGAGAGAGAAAATAGCTGGCATTATTTCTAACATACAGAAGACAGAAACGGCACTTGGGAAATGTAAGTCACAGTATAGTGAAAATGAAACGAAACTGTATCAAGCGTATCAATTTGTGCAACAGGTGAGCTCTCGGAAAGAAATGTTAGAAGAGATGCAAGAGGACTATTCTGGCTTCTATCAAGGGGTACGTGAAGTATTAAAGGCTAGAGAAGATAGGCTACAAGGTATTGAGGGAGCTGTTGCAGAACTTCTGACTGTGCCGAAAGAATATGAAATCGCAATGGAAATCGCCCTTGGGGCAGCGATGCAACATATCGTAGTACAAACAGAAGAACATGCTCGTAATGCAATTGCATTTTTAAAGCAAAATAAACATGGCCGTGCAACGTTTTTACCTCAAGCTGTTATTAAAAGCCGATCGCTATCATTTGATCAATTACGCATTGTGAACCAGCATCCATCGTTTGTCGGTGTAGCGGCAGAACTTGTGCAGTACAATAATAAATATGAGAATGTAGTTTCCAGTTTATTAGGTACTGTTGTTGTTGCGAAAGATTTACGCGGAGCAAATGAGTTAGCGAAACAACTGCAATACCGCTATCGTATTGTAACACTCGAAGGTGACGTAGTGAATCCGGGTGGTTCTATGACGGGTGGAGCTGTAAAACAGGCGAAATCCTCTTTATTGGGACGTCAACGTGAACTTGAAGAGTGGACTAAAAAACTAACTGACATGGAAGAAAAAACAACGAAGCTAGAAAACTTTGTTAAAGCAGTAAAGCAAGAGATTCAAGAAAAAGAAGTACAAATACGAGAGCTACGCCAAGGTGTAGAGACCGAACGTGTAGATGAACAGAAGCTAAGAGAAGAAATTAATCGTTTAGAATTAGATGAACATCGTATTAATGATCGTTTATCGATTTACGATTTAGAGATTGAAGGATTTTTACAAGATCAAGTAAAAATGCAAGGGCGTAAAGAAGAGTTAGAAAAGATTTTAGCGACTCTTCAAGCGGAGATTGGGGAATTAGATAGCAAAATCGTCGTTTTAACGAAACAAAAAAGTGAACAACATTCTTCAAAAGAAAAAGTTCAGAAGGAAATGACGGAGCTAAAAGTACAAGCTGCTGAACAACAACAACGTTTGTCTAATCACAAAGAAAAAGTCGAACGATTGACGAAGGAAAAAGAAGAGACTGATGCGACGCTTGTAAAAACGAAGGAAGATTTAGCGTTCTTAAAGCAAGAGATGACATCTAATTCAAGTGGCGAAGAACAAATTACGAATATGATTGAGAAGAAAGCGTATGATCGTAATCAAACTTCGGAGTTAATTCGTTCTCGTCGTGACCAACGCGTATCATTGCAAGAAAGAGTAGAGCATTTAGAGCGCGGTGCGAAAGAAACAATAGGTAAACATAAATATATTCTTGAGATGCTGAAAGATCAAGAAGTGAAAATTAACCGACTTGATGTAGAGCTGGAAAATAGATTGCAACATTTACGTGAAACATATACTATTTCATTTGAAGCGGCAAAACTTAAGTATACAATGATGATGCCTGCAGAAGATGCACGTAAAAAGGTGAAACTAATTAAACTATCCATCGAAGAGTTAGGCGCAGTAAATTTAGGGGCAATTGATGAATATGAACGTGTAGCAGAGCGCCATACATTCTTATTAGAGCAAAGAGATGACCTAGAAGAAGCGAAATCGACATTGCATCAACTTATAATGGAAATGGATGAAGAGATGAAAAAACGCTTTTCTACTACGTTCGAAGGGATTCGAACAGAGTTTCAATATGTATTCTCTGAACTATTCGGAGGCGGTAGAGCGGATTTAGTAATGACAAATCCAGAAGATTTACTAAATACTGGTATTGACATTGTAGCGCAACCACCAGGAAAGAAACTACAAAACTTAGGTTTACTTTCAGGGGGAGAGCGTGCTTTAACGGCAATTGCGCTCTTATTTGGTATTTTAAAAGTACGTCCAGTCCCATTCTGTGTACTAGATGAAGTAGAAGCAGCTCTTGATGAGGCAAACGTTGCTCGTTTTGCGCAGTATTTAAAGAAATTTAGTGATGAAACACAGTTTATTGTAATTACACACCGAAAAGGTACAATGGAAGAGTCTGATGTATTGTACGGTGTCACAATGCAAGAATCAGGGGTATCGAAGCTTGTTTCTGTTCGTTTAGATGATGGCGAAGAACTTGTTGCAAGTAGATAGGAAGGATGGGAAGTATGAGTTTTTTAAAAAAATTAAAAGAAAAAATTTCAAAACAAACGGATACGGTAACAGAGAAGTTTAAACAAGGATTAGAAAAAACGAGAAATTCATTTGCTGATAAAGTAAATGACTTAGTGTACCGTTACCGTAAAATAGACGAAGATTTCTTTGAGGAATTAGAAGAAATTTTAATTAGTGCGGATGTCGGAGTTTCGACAGTGATGGAATTAATTGATCAGTTGAAAGAAGAAGTGCAACGTCGCAACATTCAAGATCCGAAAGAAGTACAGGCTGTTATTTCTGAAAAGCTAGTGGGAATTTACAAAGGTGACAGCGACTTTAGTAATGAAGTTAATATACAAGAGGATCAATTAACGGTAGTTTTATTTGTTGGTGTTAATGGTGTGGGGAAAACGACGACGATTGGTAAGCTTGCACATAAATTTAAATCAGAAGGTAAGTCTGTCCTATTGGCGGCAGGAGATACATTCCGTGCTGGGGCGATTGAACAATTAGAAGTATGGGGCGATCGTGTTGGTGTAGAAGTAATTAAACAAGGATCAGGATCTGACCCAGCGGCGGTTATGTATGATGCTGTACAAGCGGCAAAGGCCCGTAAAGTGGATGTATTACTATGTGATACAGCAGGACGCTTACAAAATAAAGTAAACTTAATGAAAGAGTTAGAGAAAGTGAAGCGCGTAATTGAGCGTGAAGTACCAGGGGCTCCTCATGAAGTATTACTAGTTATTGATGCAACAACAGGACAAAATGGCTTAAGCCAAGCGAAAACATTCCGTGAAGCAACAAATGTTACTGGTATTGTTTTAACGAAGTTAGATGGAACTGCTAAAGGTGGTATCGTCTTAGCGATTCGTAACGAAATGGATGTTCCGGTGAAATTTGTTGGGCTAGGAGAGCAAATGGATGATCTGCAGCAGTTTGATCCAGAACAATATGTTTATGGTTTGTTTGCGAACTTAGTAGAAACAGAAGAAGTGTAAGTGAAAGAAGCGGTATTTCCGCTTCTTTTTCTATAAAAATATGTGATGTTAAGAAAAAAACTTGACACTCTTTTGTACTCCATGTAAACTAAATCATGTAAAGGGAAATCACTTAACAAAGGATGATCCAACATGCTCGAGAAAACAACGAGAATGAATTATTTATTTGATTTTTATCAATCGTTGTTAACGCAAAAACAAAGAAGTTATATGTCGCTTTATTATCTAGATGATTTATCTCTTGGTGAAATTGCGGAAGAATTTGATGTAAGTCGCCAAGCCGTGTATGATAACATTAAACGGACTGAAGCGATGCTTGAAGAATATGAAGATAAATTAGTATTACTTCAAAAGTTTCAAGAGCGACAGCGACTTGTTGCAAAGCTAAAACAGCTAATCAGCGAAGAAGAGCATGTGTATGAAGAAATGAAACAAGTTGTTGAAGCTATCGAAAAATTAGATTAGGAGGGCGGCAATATGGCATTTGAAGGATTAGCCGACCGACTTCAACAGACAATGCAAAAAATCCGCGGCAAAGGAAAAGTTTCTGAAGCCGATGTGAAAGAAATGATGAGAGAAGTTCGTCTAGCTCTTTTAGAAGCGGATGTTAACTTTAAAGTAGTAAAAGATTTTATAAAGCGTGTGTCTGAGCGTGCTGTCGGACAAGATGTAATGAAAAGTTTGACACCTGGACAACAAGTAATTAAAATCGTACAGGAAGAACTTACAGAACTTATGGGCGGAGAGCAAAGCAAAATTGCTGTTGCTAATAAGCCACCTACTGTTATAATGATGGTTGGTCTGCAAGGTGCGGGTAAAACAACGACGACAGGTAAGCTTGCGAATTTGCTTCGTAAAAAGCATAATCGTAAACCGATGCTTGTTGCAGCGGATATTTACCGTCCAGCAGCAATTAAACAGCTTGAAACATTAGGGAAGCAATTGGACATGCCTGTTTTCTCCTTAGGAGATCAAGTAAGTCCGGTTGAAATTGCGAAACAAGCGATTGCGAAAGCAAAAGAAGATCATCACGATTATGTTTTAATCGATACAGCGGGTCGCCTGCATATTGATGAAGAACTAATGGATGAATTAGCGAAAGTCAAAGAAGTTGCGAAACCGGATGAAATTTTCCTTGTTGTCGATGCGATGACAGGACAAGACGCGGTAAATGTAGCACAAAGTTTCCATGAACAGTTAGGATTAACAGGTGTTGTATTAACGAAATTAGATGGTGATACGCGCGGTGGTGCGGCATTATCTATTAAGGCTGTAACAAATACACCAATTAAATTTGCTGGTATGGGTGAAAAACTAGATGCAATTGAAGCGTTCCATCCAGAACGTATGGCATCCCGTATTTTAGGGATGGGTGACGTCTTAACATTAATTGAAAAAGCGCAAGCTACAGTTGATGAAGAGAAAGCAAAAGAACTTGAGCAAAAAATGCGTACGCTTTCGTTTACGCTTGACGATTTCCTAGAACAACTTGGACAAGTGCGTCAACTTGGACCGCTTGACGAATTGTTAGGAATGCTTCCCGGTGCAAATAAAATTAAAGGGCTGAAAAATGCACAAGTTGATGAAAAACAAATTGGGCATATTGAGGCAATTATTCGTTCTATGACTAAAGTAGAACGAGAACAACCGGAAATAATCAATGCTAGTCGTAAAAAGCGCATTGCCAAAGGTAGCGGTACAACGGTACAAGAAATCAATCGTCTAATCAAGCAATTTGATGATATGAAAAAAATGATGAAGACGATGACGGGAATGCAAAAAGGTAAGAAAAAAGGACTAGGTGGATTGAAGTTTCCATTCATGTAAGGAAAAAAGATGGCTCTGTTAAGAAAAAATACTTTACAAAGCAATAGTCTTTTTGCTAATATAATTATCTGTGTGAAATAAATTCGGAGGTGCTTTATAAATGGCAGTTAAAATTCGTTTAAAACGTATGGGAGCTAAAAAAACTCCTTTCTATCGTGTAGTTGTTGCAGATTCTCGTTCTCCTCGTGACGGACGTTTCATTGAGGAAATCGGTACTTACAATCCGGTTGCTCAACCAGCGGAAGTTAAGATCAACGAAGAAGCAGCATTAAAATGGTTAGGAAATGGTGCTAAACCATCTGATACAGTTCGTAACCTTTTCTCTAACCAAGGTATCATGGAGAAATTCCACTTATCTAAACAAGGTAAGTAATTGAGGCAATGACAATGAAAATGTTAGTCGAGACAATTGTTAAACCTCTTGTGGATCATCCTGGAGATGTAAAAGTTACACAGGAACTTTGCAACGGAGAAATAAAGTATCGATTAACTGTACATCCTGAGGATGTTGGAAAAGTCATTGGAAAGCAAGGGAAAGTCGCGAAAGCGATTCGAATGCTCTTGTATTCAGTGGGACATCATAATGATGAGAACGTCACACTGGAAATTCAATAAACGTAAAAAGGGCGAGGAGTTATTTCCTCTCCCTTTTTTAACATTTAAAGAGAAATTGCATGTTCCATATATGAAATGGAAATGCTTAATTTATATAGAAACCAGGGGTGACATACTATTTATGACAAAATGGTTTAACGTAGGGAAAATTGTAAATACTCATGGCGTAAAAGGAGAAATTCGTGTTATTTCTCGTACTGATTTTCCAGAAGAGCGATATAAAGTAGGGAACACGTTATACATATGGGATGAGAAAGGTACAGACTATCTTACAGTGAAGGTAACTGCCCATCGTCAACATAAGACATTTGATTTATTAACATTTGAAGGATACAACAATGTAGATGAAGCAGAGAAGTTTAAAGGTTCTTTAATAAAAGTACCAGAAGAGCAGTTAGGCGAACTAGCTGAAGGTGAATACTACTACCATGAAATTATTGGTTGCAACGTTGTAACGGAAGAAGGAGAAGCGTTAGGGACAATCAAAGAGATTCTATCTCCTGGTGCGAATGACGTTTGGGTGATTAAACGTCCAAAGGGTCAAGATCTGTTAATTCCTTATATTGATGACGTTGTACTTCAAGTTAACATTGAAAAAAAATTAGTAACCATTCATGTAATGGAAGGGCTACTATAATGAAAATTGACATTTTAACATTGTTTCCAGATATGTTTACGGGAGTATTTGGGTCTTCAATTTTAAAGAAAGCACAAGAAAAAGAAGCGGTAGAGCTTCGTGTTGTCAATTTCCGTGAGTATACAACTAGTAAGCATAATAGTGTAGATGATTATCCGTATGGTGGGGGCGCTGGTATGGTATTAACCCCGCAGCCTATCTTTGACGCAGTAGAAGAGTTAACGAAGGAAACAGACCGTAAGCCGAGAATCGTCTTAATGTGTCCACAAGGAGAGCGTTTCACGCAGAAGAAGGCAGAAGAGCTTGCTGGAGAAGAGCATGTTATTTTTGTATGTGGCCATTATGAAGGATATGATGAACGAATTCGTGAGCATCTTGTAACAGATGAGATTTCTATTGGGGATTACGTATTAACGGGTGGAGAATTGGCTTCTATGGTAGTCACTGACAGTGTTGTACGTCTTTTGCCAGGAGTGCTTGGGAATCAAACGTCACAAGTGGAAGACTCTTTTAGCACAGGTTTGTTAGAGCACCCACATTATACACGTCCTGCTGATTTTCGTGGTATGAAGGTACCGGATGTACTAATGTCAGGAAATCATAAAAACATTGATGAATGGCGCCATAAAGAGTCACTACGTCGTACGTACACACGTAGACCGGATTTACTGGAAGAACGAGAATTATCTAAGCAAGAAGAGAAATGGCTGGAACAGATTAAAGAAGACCGATAAGGGCTTGATATATTTTCTATTGCAACAGTCCTAGCAATATGCTATTATAACATTTGTGCTACTGAAATCAGTAGCCGTATTAACGATGTTCCGCTGTAATTTAATAAGACTTTATAAGAGCATCTGTTTAAAGGAGAGAATTTAATATGCAACAATTAATCACAGAAATCACAAAAGGCCAATTGAAAACTGACCTTCCTTCATTCCGTCCTGGAGACACTTTACGTGTACACGTAAAAGTAGTTGAGGGAACTCGTGAAAGAATTCAGCTTTTCGAAGGTGTTGTAATTAAACGTCGTGGTGGCGGAATCAGTGAAACATTCACAGTTCGTAAGATTTCTTACGGTGTAGGTGTTGAGCGTACATTCCCAGTTCACACGCCAAGAATCGCGAACATCGAAGTACTTCGCCGTGGTAAAGTACGTCGTGCTAAGTTATACTACTTACGTAACCTTCGCGGTAAAAAAGCACGTATTAAAGAAATTCGATAAGACATGTATGGGAGCTTGTAAATACACAAGCTCCCTTTTTCCAATCTATATGAAATTTTGGTATAATACGAACAGCTTACATAACTGTGGAGGGGAAAGCATGAAGAAAGAGAAGAGCTCACTTTGGGAATGGATCAAAGCAATTTTGATTGCTGTTGTATTAGCGGGCGTAATTAGACAGTTTTTCTTTGCCCCAATTCTCGTAGATGGTGTATCGATGTCGCCGACTTTACATGACCGTGATCGAATGATTGTTAATAAAATTGGCTATCACATAGGTGATCCGAAACGCTTTGATATTATTGTATTCCGAGCGACGGAAGAAAAAGATTACATTAAGCGTATTATTGGCCTGCCAGGCGACGAAATCGAATACCGTAATGATAAACTATATGTTAACGGGAAACCTTATGAGGAGCCGTATTTAGATAAGCAGAAAAAACAACTTGCTGACGGACCGCTTACATATGATTTTACTCTTGAAGAAATGACAGGAAAGAAAACTGTTCCAGAAGGTCAATTATTTGTTTTAGGCGATAATCGTCGTTTTAGTAAAGATAGCCGTTCGATTGGTACAATTTCAATGGAACAAGTGATTGGTAAAGCAAATATGCTATATTGGCCGTTAAAAGATGCACGTATTGTGAAATAAAAGAAAAAGAAGGTGGCAACATGGTAATCCAATGGTTCCCGGGACATATGGCAAAGGCTAGACGCCAAGTAACAGAAAAATTAAAGTTAATTGATGTTGTAATTGAGCTTGTAGATGCTCGATTACCTTTATCTTCTCGTAATCCAATGATTGATGAAATTATTACGCATAAACCAAGGCTTGTTGTTTTAAATAAAGCGGATATGGCGGATGATCGTCTTACAAAACAGTGGATTGCATATTTTGATGAAAGAGGTCAAAAGGCAATTTCAATTAATGCACAAGCTGGACAAGGTATGAAAGAAATTGCAGCAGCTTGTAAAGTGCTTGTCAAAGAAAAATTCGATAAAATGGTTGCTAAAGGCATTAGACCAAGAGCAATTCGTGCTTTAATTGTAGGTATTCCAAACGTTGGTAAATCTACACTGATTAATAAATTAGCGAAGAAAAATATAGCAAAAACAGGAGACCGTCCTGGTGTGACAACGGCTCAGCAGTGGATTAAAGTTGGGAAAGAAATGGAATTATTAGATACACCAGGTATTTTGTGGCCTAAATTTGAAGATGAATTAGTTGGTCTTCGTTTAGCGACGACGGGTGCAATTAAAGATTCTATATTAAATCTACAGGATGTAGCTATTTATGCACTACGTTTTATGGAAAAACATTATCCAGAACGTTTAAAAGAGCGATATAAGTTAAATGACATTCCAGAAGAAATTGTGGAGTTATTTGATGCAATTGGAAAAAACAGAGGTTGCTTAATGGGCGGCGGAATGATTGATTATGATAAAACATCTGAGCTTATACTTCGTGAGCTTCGTGGTGGAAGATTTGGGAAAATGACATTTGAAACACCAGAAGAGTTTGCAGAGCAGGTGGAAGATGTAGAAAAAGTAGAAGAAGTATAAGACGTGCGTTTGTACGTCTTTTCTTTTTGGTTACGTTTAAAAGGAGTGTAAATGAATGCAAAAAATGACTATTCAAGAAGCGGGATGTTTGCTGCAAGAAATTATGAGTGAAGAAGACGAGCGTTTTCAAATGTTAGTGAAAGATGAGAGAAAAGGTGTTCAAAAACTAATTTTGAAGTGGTATAAACAAAAAGAGTTAGCGCAAAAAGAAAGAGAGAAATTTCTAGAAATGTCAAAGTACGAAAATGAGTTACGTGAAAAAGGGCTCACGTACATTGCTGGTATTGATGAAGTGGGCCGTGGGCCGTTAGCAGGACCGGTTGTGACGGCGGCTGTCGTCCTTCCGGAAGATTTTTATATTCCAGGATTAAATGACTCGAAAAAATTAAGTGAAGCGAAACGTGAGCGTTTTTATGATGAAATTAAAGAGCATGCAATTGCGATTGGAGTTGGAATTATATCACCACAAGTTATTGATGAAATAAATATTTATCAAGCGACGAAGCAAGCGATGTTAGATGCCATTGCTAATTTATCATGTACACCAGAATATTTATTAATCGATGCGATGAAGCTTCCTACATCAATTCCGCAAACATCAATCATTAAAGGTGATGCGAAAAGTGTCTCTATTTCAGCTGCATCTATTATTGCGAAAGTGACGAGAGATCGCATGATGAAAGAGTTAGGAGGAAAGTATCCTGCATATGGATTTGAACAACATATGGGATATGGGACGAAACAGCATTTAGAAGCGATTGAAGTACATGGAGTATTAGAGGAACATCGAAAATCATTTGCGCCAATTAAAGATATGATTCAAAAATAAGCTGTATATTCACAGCTTATTTTTTATTTTGGTATATAAACATTATTATTTTCGAAAAAGAATAAAGCGATTTCAGTTTTCTGACACTTTATTGTAGACAGCGTGCCAATCATCTTATACAATGGCAATGTAATGTTTTTTAAACATTAAAAAACTTTTTGAGTAAAACAGGAAAACAGGGGAGGATGGGACTATGAATATCCATGAGTACCAAGGTAAGGCAGTCCTTAGAAGCTATGGGGTTAGCGTTCCAAACGGGAAGGTTGCATTTACAGTAGAAGAAGCTGTAGAAGCAGCGAAAGAATTAGGAACGGAAGTATGTGTAGTTAAAGCGCAAATTCACGCTGGTGGACGCGGCAAAGCTGGCGGTGTAAAAGTTGCGAAAAATTTAGAAGAAGTTCGTACATATGCAGAAAGCATTTTAGGAACTACACTTGTGACGCATCAAACAGGTCCTGAAGGTAAGGAAGTAAAACGCTTACTTATCGAAGAAGGTTGCGATATTAAAAAAGAATATTATGTAGGTCTTGTATTAGATCGTGCAACTTCTCAAGTTGTTTTAATGGCATCTGAAGAAGGTGGAACAGAAATTGAAGAAGTAGCAGAAAAAACGCCTGAAAAAATCTTTAAAGAATATATTGATCCAGCAGTAGGTTTACAAGGTTTCCAAGCGCGTAGAATCGCGTTTAACATCAATATTCCAAAAGAACTTGTAGGACAAGCTGTGAAGTTTATGATGGGCTTATACAGTGCGTTTATCGAAAAAGATTGCTCTATCGCTGAGATTAATCCACTTGTTACAACAGGTGACGGTAAAGTTATGGCGTTAGATGCAAAATTAAACTTTGATTCTAATGCGTTATATCGCAATAAAGACATTTTAGAACTTCGTGATCTTGAAGAAGAAGATTCAAAAGAAATTGAAGCTTCTAAATATGACTTAAACTACATTCCTTTAGATGGAAATATCGGTTGTATGGTTAATGGTGCAGGTTTAGCAATGGCTACAATGGATATCATTAAACATTACCATGGTGACCCGGCTAACTTCTTAGATGTTGGTGGCGGCGCAACAGCTGAAAAAGTTACAGAAGCATTCAAAATTATCCTTTCTGACAAAAATGTAAAAGGTATCTTCGTTAACATTTTTGGTGGCATTATGAAGTGTGATGTTATCGCAGAAGGTGTTATTGAAGCAACTAAGCAGGTAGGTCTTGAGTTGCCTTTAGTTGTACGTCTTGAAGGTACAAACGTAGAGTTAGGAAAGAAAATTTTAAATGAGTCTGGTTTAAATATTGTTGCAGCAGAATCTATGGCTGACGGTGCACAAAAAATTGTTTCACTAGTGGGCTAATAGAAAGCGGGGGAGAAAAATGAGCGTATTAGTTAATAAAGATACAAAAGTTATTGTTCAAGGTATTACAGGTTCTCAAGGGTTATTTCATACAAAGCAAATGATTGAATACGGTACGAAAATTGTAGGTGGTGTAACACCAGGTAAAGGTGGCACTGATATTGAAG
This sequence comes from Bacillus sp. NPDC057893, assembly GCF_042796455.1. Lineage (NCBI taxonomy): Bacteria > Bacillati > Bacillota > Bacilli > Caryophanales > Bacillaceae > Bacillus > Bacillus sp. NPDC057893. The sequence goes on from NZ_JBHVNG010000001.1 coordinate 986,181, forward strand.
GCGTACCAGTATTTGATACAGTAGAAGATGCTGTGAAAGCAACAGGCGCAAACGCTTCAGTTGTATACGTTCCACCCGCTTTTGCGGCTGATGCAATTATGGAAGCTGTTGATGCAAAGATTGATTTAGTAGTATGTATTACTGAAGGAATCCCTGTATTAGATATGGTAAATGTTAAGAGATATATGGCGGGTAAACATACACGTTTACTTGGACCAAACTGCCCTGGTGTTATTACACCTGACGAATGTAAAATTGGTATTATGCCAGGATATATTCACAAAAAAGGTCATGTTGGTATCGTATCTCGCTCTGGTACATTAACGTATGAAGCTGTACATCAGTTAACACAAGAAGGTATCGGCCAATCTACTGCTGTAGGTATCGGCGGAGACCCTGTTAACGGTACGGACTTTATTGATGCGTTAAAAGCATTTAATGAAGATGAAGAAACGCATGCTGTAATTATGATTGGTGAAATCGGCGGTACGGCAGAAGAAGAGGCAGCTGAGTGGGTACAAGCTAATATGACAAAACCAGTTGTAGGCTTCATTGGCGGTCAAACTGCGCCTGAAGGCAAACGTATGGGTCATGCTGGGGCAATCATTTCTGGCGGCAAAGGAACTGCTGCTGAAAAGATTAAAACAATGGAAGCTTGTGGTATTAAAGTAGCGGAAACACCAGCTGTTATGGGTGAAACATTAATCTCTGTTTTAAAAGAAAAGGGATTATTTGAGACTTGTAAAAACTACTAATCTTTTTGAAAGACACCTTCTTATTAGAGGGTGTCTTTTTACACATTTTTTGTTTACATAATAAAAATTATGGGTAAGGAGAATCAAGATGAAAAGAGAACGTTTATTGCACCTTCATTACATGTTGGCGGATCATTGGAAGGCGATGGAGAGACTACTATATGTTGATCCAGAACTGAAGGGAATATACACTTTTAGTCCGAAACAATTTGAATATTACGCTGGAATATCCCCGAAAAAATCTTCAGAACTAGTAAATTTCCTTCAGACTTCAAATCTAAAGCAATATGTATCCTATTTAGAAAAAAATCGAATATTTTATATAACCATATGGGATGAGGATTATCCGCAACTATTGCAGGAAATACAAGATCCCCCTTTTGTTTTATACGGAAAAGGAGAGAGAGATTTTCTTGGCAAGATAAATAAATTAGCAATTGTTGGAACGAGAGAACCGTCTTTATATGGAAAGGAGAGTATGAAGTTTATTTTACAACCTTTACTTGAAAAAGAATGGCTTATTGTTGGTGGGTTTGCAAGAGGGATAGATACAATTGCTCATGAAGTTGCAGTAAGGCAGCATTGCCCGACTATTGCAATATTAGGACACGGATTATCTTATATGTATCCAAAGGAGAATAGAGGTTTATATGACACGTGGAAAGATTATATATTGTTATTGACAGAGTATCCACCGCATTATGTGCCGAAAAAATGGTATTTCCCAAAAAGAAATCGAATTATTAGCGGTATAAGTAAAGGTATTTTAGTTGTAGAAGCAAAAAGGAGAAGTGGATCCCTTATTACTGCAGACCTTGCGTTAGAACAAAATAGAGAGGTGTTTGCACTTCCAGGTCCTATATTTATAGAGAGTGCAGCGGGAACGAATCATCTAATTCAACAAGGTGCAAAGCTAGTAAGAAATGCGGAGGATATCCTTGAAGAAATTTTAAATTAACCATATATTTTTATGTTTTTATTAAACAATTATTGACAAATGGTAGATTGTCGCTGTATGGTATATTCATTCTTGATTGACAAAAACAAGAGAAATCAATAAGATTGATGAAGACTTGAATCCACCTCTTAAGGAGGCACTAGCATGTCAGATTACCTCGTAATCGTGGAGTCGCCTTCTAAGGCGAAGACCATTGAAAAATATTTAGGGAAAAAATACAAAGTCGTCGCGTCCATGGGACATGTCCGCGATTTACCTAAAAGCCAAATGGGGATAGAAGTAAAGAATAACTTCACCCCGAAGTATATTACCATTCGTGGTAAGGGTCCCGTTTTAAAAGATTTAAAATCAGCGGCAAAAAAAGCAAAGAAAGTCTATCTCGCGGCCGATCCGGATCGTGAAGGAGAAGCAATTGCTTGGCATTTAGCAAATACGTTAAATGTGGACGTTGAATCAGATTGCCGAGTTGTATTTAATGAGATTACAAAAGATGCAATAAAAGAATCATTTAAATATCCTCGTGCAATTAATATGGATTTAGTAGATGCACAACAGGCAAGGCGTATACTCGATCGTCTTGTTGGCTACAATATTAGTCCTTTATTATGGAAGAAAGTAAAAAAAGGATTAAGTGCAGGACGCGTACAATCTGTAGCAGTTCGTTTAATCATCGAACGTGAAAAAGAAATTCAAAGTTTTGAACCTGAAGAATTCTGGACAATTAAAACAGAATTTGTGAAAGGGAAAGACACATTTGAAGCAAGCTTTTACGGTGTAGATGGTGAAAAAGTTCAATTAACGAACGAAGCACAAGTGAACGAAATAATCGAAAAGATGAAAGACAATGCGTTTTCGGTTGAAAATGTAACGCGAAAAGAGCGGAAGCGTAACCCTGCATTACCGTTTACAACATCTTCCTTGCAACAAGAGGCAGCGCGTAAGTTAAATATGCGAGCAAAGAAAACAATGATGCTTGCACAGCAGCTGTATGAAGGGATGGATCTTGGAAAACAAGGGACTGTAGGTCTTATTACGTATATGAGAACTGATTCAACACGTATCTCAGAAACAGCGCAAACAGAGGCTCGTGATTACATTACTGAGGCGTTTGGTGCGGAATACATAGGAACAGAGAAGAAGAAAGAAACGAAAAAGTCGAAAGCACAAGATGCGCATGAGGCGATTCGTCCTACTTCGGTAATGAGAAAGCCAGAGGAACTAAAAAGTTTCTTAAGTCGTGATCAACTCCGTTTGTATAAACTGATTTGGGAGCGATTTGTTGCAAGTCAAATGGCATCTGCTATAATGGATACTGTTACAGCGAAACTCATTAATAACAATGTTCAGTTCCGTGCAAGTGGATCAGTTGTAAAGTTCCCAGGATTTATGAAAGTGTATGTAGAGTCGAAAGATGATGTTGCGGAAGAAAAGGATAAGATGTTGCCACCGTTAGAAGTAGGTGAAACGGTATTTTCAAAAGATATAGAACCGAAGCAACATTACACACAGCCTCCGCCGCGTTATACAGAGGCTCGTCTAGTAAGAACACTTGAAGAGCTTGGAATTGGGAGACCGTCTACTTATGTACCGACACTTGAAACAATCCAAAAACGAGGATACGTTGCTTTAGATAATAAACGCTTCGTTCCGACTGAGCTTGGTGGAATAGTAATCGAACTTATTTTAGAGTTTTTCCCAGAAATTATTAACATTGAATTTACTGCCAATATGGAGCAAAGCCTTGATGAAGTAGAAGAAGGAAATGCAAATTGGGTGAAAATTGTTGATGATTTCTACGTAGGATTTGAACCGCGCTTAGAAAAAGCGGAAAAAGAAATGCGTGAAGTGGAAATTAAAGATGAACCAGCTGGGGAAGACTGTGAATTATGTAGTCACCCGATGGTCTTTAAAATGGGTAAATATGGGAAGTTTATGGCTTGTTCGAATTTCCCGGAATGTCGTAATACAAAACCGATTGTAAAAGAAATCGGTGTTACTTGTCCGAAGTGTGATAAAGGGCAAATTATTGAACGCCGTAGTAATAAAAAGAAACGTCTTTTCTACGGATGCGGTACGTATCCAGAATGTGACTTTGTATCTTGGGATAAGCCGATTGGTCGTAAATGTCCGAAGTGTGAAAGTATGCTCGTAGAGAAAAAGTTGAAAAAAGGCGTGCAAGTACAATGTATTTCGTGTGATTATGAAGAAGAACAACAAATGTGAGCGTAACTGCTCACATTTTTTTCGGGAAGAAAAGGAAAGGTGATATATATGACAACACAAGTAGTAAACGTCATTGGCGCAGGTCTTGCAGGAAGCGAAGCAGCTTACCAAATTGCAAAGCGTGGTGTCCAAGTAAAATTATATGAAATGAGACCAGTAAGGCAAACACCAGCTCATCATACAGATAAATTTGCTGAATTAGTATGTAGTAACTCACTTCGTGCAAACACATTAACAAATGCTGTTGGTGTTATTAAAGAAGAAATGCGTCTAATGGATTCTGTCATTATTCGTGCAGCTGATGAGTGCTCTGTACCAGCAGGAGGTGCTTTAGCTGTAGACCGTCATGAATTCGCGGCGAAAGTGACTGAATATGTGAAAAATCATCCGAACGTAACTGTAATGAATGAGGAAATCACTGAAATTCCAGAGGGACCAACTGTTATTGCGACAGGTCCACTTACGTCTCCGGATCTTTCTGCACAATTAAAAAAACTAACAGGTGAAGATTATTTTTATTTCTATGATGCTGCAGCGCCAATCGTTGAGAAAGACAGCATTGACATGAATAAAGTATATTTAAAATCTCGTTATGATAAAGGTGAAGCGGCATATTTAAACTGTCCAATGACAGAAGAAGAGTTTGATCGTTTTTATGAGGCTTTAATTGCTGCTGAGACAGTGCCTTTAAAAGAATTTGAAAAAGAAATTTTCTTTGAAGGTTGTATGCCAGTAGAAGTTATGGCAAGTAGAGGAAGACAGACGTTAGTATTTGGACCGATGAAGCCTGTTGGGTTAGAAGATCCGAAAACAGGGAAAACACCGTATGCGGTTGTTCAGTTACGTCAAGATGATGCAGCAGGAACATTATACAATATTGTAGGCTTCCAAACACATTTAAAGTGGGGGCCACAAAAAGAAGTGTTACAGCTAATTCCAGGACTAGAAAACGCAGAGATTGTACGTTATGGTGTAATGCATCGTAATACGTTTATTAATTCGCCTAATTTACTTCGTCCAACATATCAATATAAACAACGTGATGATTTATTCTTCGCTGGTCAAATGACTGGGGTAGAGGGTTATGTTGAATCAGCAGCATCAGGATTATTAGCGGGTATTAACGCTGCTCGACTTGTACAAGGTGAAGAGCCAGTTGTATTACCACCTGTAACTGCAATGGGAAGTATGGCAAATTATATTACTGCGACAAATGCGAAAAACTTCCAGCCAATGAATGCAAACTTCGGTTTATTTACACCGTTAGAGAAGAAAATTAAAAAGAAACAAGAGCGAAATGAAGCATATGCTACACGCGCTTTGGAAACAATTCAAAATTTTGTAAATATTTAATTAAATTTCTTGCAAAGGCTACTAAGTTGTGATACGATTTAGTAGCCTTTATTGAGGTGAGTTATATGGATGTGAATGTGAAGAAATTGTTACAATTATTCGTTGGATATTTACAAATTGAAAGAAATTATTCAAAATATACAATTGCAAGTTATCAAAATGATTTAGAACATTTTGTGCAATTTATGGAGCGAGAAGGCATATCCTCTTTTTTAGATGTTACATACGCGGATGTTCGTTTATACTTGACGACGTTGCACGATCAGAAGTTAGCCCGTAAATCTGTCGCAAGGAAAGTATCAAGCTTACGAAGTTTATATCGTTTTTTGATGCGTGAAGGTTATCAAAAAGATAATCCGTTTGCACTTGCGTCACTTCCCAAGAAAGAATTGTCAATCCCAAAGTTTTTATATGCTGAAGAGTTAGAGGAATTGTTTGAAGTTTCTGATACAGGGGCGCCATTAGGCCAAAGGAATCAAGCTTTATTAGAGTTGATGTATGCAACTGGGATTCGTGTAAGCGAATGCGTTAATTTGCAACTTACCGACATTGACTTTGCAGTGGGAACAATTTTAGTGATGGGAAAAGGGAAAAAACAAAGATATATTCCGTTCGGAAGCTATGCACAAGATGCTTTAATTACTTATATAGAGAACGGGAGAAAACAGTTAGCTCAAAAGACTGAAGAACAATCTCATATGGTATTTTTAAATGCGAAAGGTAAGCCGTTAACAGATCAGGGTGTACGTTATGTTTTGAACGAACTCATTAAGAAAGCTTCACTTACAATGCGGATAAGTCCCCATATGTTAAGGCATACATTTGCTACACATATGTTGGATGAAGGAGCGGATTTACGTACTGTGCAGGAGCTATTAGGTCATGAGAATTTGTCAACGACACAAATTTATACGCATGTCTCTAAAGAAAGATTGCGTTCTGTGTACATGAAGCATCACCCGCGGGCATAGATTGCTTTTAAGGCTATAAAAACATATAAAGGAGTTTTTTCTATGGGAAATTTCCACGCTACAACGATATTTGCAGTTCATCATAATGGAGAATGTGCAATGGCTGGAGATGGTCAGGTAACGATGGGGAATGCTGTTGTAATGAAACATACAGCTCGCAAAGTCCGCAAACTTTTCCAAGGGAAAGTTTTAGCTGGTTTTGCAGGATCAGTTGCTGATGCATTTACTCTTTTTGAAATGTTTGAAGGGAAATTAGAAGAGTATAATGGCAACTTGCAGCGCGCTGCAGTTGAGATGGCGAAACAATGGCGTGGTGATAAAATGCTACGTCAGCTAGAAGCAATGCTCATTGTCATGGATAAAACAACGATGCTCCTTGTTTCAGGTACAGGAGAAGTGATTGAACCAGATGATGGTATTTTAGCAATTGGTTCAGGCGGACATTATGCACTTGCTGCTGGTCGTGCTTTAAAGCAACATGCAAGTGAACATTTAACAGCGAAACAAATTGCGAAGGCCAGTTTAGAAATTGCAGGCGATATTTGTGTTTATACGAACCACAACATAATTGTTGAAGAATTGTAGAATCGTAAGGGAGGCATTTTATATGCATTTACATTTTACTCCGCGTCAAATTGTGGAAAAATTAGATCAATACATCATCGGTCAAAAAGATGCAAAGAAAGCGGTTGCTGTAGCTCTACGAAATCGATACCGTCGCAGTAAATTAGTTGAAAATTTACGTGATGAAATTGCACCTAAAAACATTTTAATGATTGGACCGACAGGTGTTGGTAAAACAGAGGTAGCACGGCGAATGGCGAAACTCGTTGGAGCACCTTTTATTAAGGTTGAAGCGACGAAATTTACAGAAGTTGGATATGTGGGTCGAGATGTAGAGTCGATGGTCCGCGATCTTGTCGAAACGTCTGTTCGCATTGTGAAAGAGGAAATGGTAGTTAAAGTTCAAGATAAAGCAGAAGAGCAAGCGAATCAACGTCTTGTTGAAATTTTAGTGCCGAGTCCGGAGAAACAATCTGGATTTAAAAATCCATTAGAAATGCTTTTTGGTGGTAATCAAAATTCAAACCAAACATCTGATGCACAGGAAGATGATGAAATCGAAAAGAAACGTCAAGATGTGGAAAGAAAGCTTGCGGCAGGCCTTCTTGAAGATGAAGTGATATCGATCGAAGTGACGGAACAACAGTCTTCTATGTTTGATATGTTGCAAGGAACTGGCATGGAGCAAATGGGAATGAATTTCCAAGATGCACTAGGAAGTATCATGCCGAAAAAAACGAAAAAACGTAAACTTTCTGTAAAAGAAGCAAGAAAACTCTTGACAAATGAAGAGGCACAGCGCTTAATTGATATGGATGAAGTTACACAAGAGGCTGTTTATCGTGCTGAACAGCTCGGGATTATTTTTATCGATGAAATTGACAAAATTGCTGGTAAGCAGTCGAATAGCGTAGATGTATCGCGTGAAGGTGTGCAACGTGACATTTTACCGATTGTAGAAGGATCGAATGTAGCAACAAAATACGGGTCAGTAAAAACGGATTATATTTTATTTGTTGCAGCTGGAGCGTTCCATATGTCTAAACCGTCGGATTTAATTCCGGAATTGCAAGGGAGATTTCCGATTCGAGTAGAATTAACAAAATTATCGGCGGATGATTTTGTTAAAATATTAATCGAGCCTGACAATGCGCTAATTAAACAGTACATGGCGTTATTAGCGACCGAAGGTATAGAAATTGAATTTTCAGACGAAGCTATTCGTAAGATTGCTGAGATTGCTTATCAAGTTAATCAGGATACAGATAATATTGGAGCGAGAAGACTTCATACTGTTATGGAGAAGCTCCTTGAAGATTTATCGTTTGAGGCATCTGAAATTACGTTAGAGAAAATAACGATAACACCTCAATATGTTGAGGAAAAATTAGCGACAATAGCTAAAAATAAAGATGTGAGCCAGTTTATTTTGTAATAGTGTCATCAGGTGACTCGCCCTAGTTTCCAAGTGATGAAAAAATATGTAAGTAACATGTAGGAGGAAATTTTGAAATGGAATTATTAGCAAAAACGAGAAAATTAAATGCGTTATTACAGAGCGCAGCAGGAAAGCCTGTAAACTTTAGAGAGATGTCTGACACAATGTGTGAAGTAATTGAAGCGAACGTGTTCGTTGTAAGTCGTCGCGGTAAATTATTAGGATATGCGATTCACCAACAAATCGAGAACGAACGTATGAAGCACATGCTTGCAGAGCGTCAATTCCCAGAAGAGTATACGCAAAGCTTATTCAATGTTACAGAAACATCTTCAAATTTAGGTGTGGATAGTGACTACACAGCATTCCCAGTAGAAAATAGAGAATTATTCGGTCAAGGTTTAACTACAATCGTACCAATCGTTGGTGGCGGTGAGCGTCTAGGTACACTAGTATTAGCTCGTCTTGGTCAAGAGTTCTTAGACGATGATTTAATTCTTGCTGAATACAGCTCAACTGTTGTAGGTATGGAAATCTTACGTGAAAAAGCAGAAGAAATCGAAGAAGAAGCACGTAGTAAAGCTGTTGTTCAAATGGCGATTAGCTCATTATCTTACAGTGAGTTAGAAGCAATCGAGCATATCTTCGAAGAATTAAACGGAACAGAAGGTTTACTTGTTGCAAGTAAAATTGCTGATCGTGTAGGGATTACTCGTTCTGTAATCGTAAATGCACTACGTAAATTAGAAAGTGCTGGTGTTATTGAGTCTCGCTCTTTAGGTATGAAAGGAACATACATTAAAGTGCTAAACGACAAGTTTCTACAGGAACTTGCTAAATTGAAAACAAACTAATTTATAAAAAAACTCTCCTCGGTTGAGGAGAGTTTTTTGTTTTTTTAAGAGGATGATTTTGCTTACGTAAGGCGTCATGACAACGTTCATTAGAAAACTATTAATTAACCTTCAATTCCTTGCTTAAAGGAATTGAAGGTTGGTAATACTAGAATTTGAGCGTGAAAAAAAGAAAGTTTTACATTGTTCGCATTTTCGACTTGATTGTAATATTTCAGTATGATATAGTAAGCAGTGGTGTCAGTACAAAGTACACACGTTTACTGATTTAAGTGTTGGTGCTACGTTCGTAGTTTCGCTTAGAGGTGAAGTAAACGGAGGATATCAAAAACCATTTAGGAGGAACTAAATTATGTCAGTAATTTCTATGAAACAATTGCTTGAAGCTGGTGTTCATTTCGGACATCAAACTCGTCGTTGGAACCCAAAAATGAAGCGTTACATCTTCACAGAGCGTAACGGTATCTACATCATCGACTTACAAAAAACTGTGAAAAAAGTTGAGGAAGCTTACAGAACGATGCGTGACATCGCTGCTGAAGGTGGAGACATTTTATTCGTAGGTACTAAAAAACAAGCACAAGAAGCTATTAAAGAAGAAGCAACTCGTGCTGGTATGTATTTCGTTAACCAACGTTGGTTAGGTGGAACTTTAACAAACTTCCAAACAATCCAAAAGCGTATCAAGCGTCTTAAAGATATCGAAAGAATGCAAGAAGATGGTACTTTCGAAGTACTTCCTAAGAAAGAAGTTGTTCAACTTAAAAAAGAGTTAGAGCGTCTTGAGAAATTCTTAGGCGGTATTAAAGATATGAAAGGTCTTCCAAGTGCATTATTCATAGTAGACCCTCGTAAAGAGCGTATTGCAGTTGCTGAAGCACGCAAATTACACATTCCAATCATCGGTATCGTTGATACAAACTGTGATCCGGACGAAATCGATCACGTTATTCCAGCAAACGATGATGCAATTCGTGCTGTAAAACTTCTTACATCTAAAATGGCAGACGCGATCCTTGAAACAAAACAAGGTGAAGAAACTGTTACTGCGTAACAAATTTGGAAAGGTGATAAGGGGTTCGGCCTTTTATCACCTTTTTTAAGGTATAAACACCTTTACAAAAGGTATAAATACATATTTTAGGAGGATGAAAAATATGGCAATCACTGCACAAATGGTAAAAGAACTTCGCGAAAAAACTGGCGCAGGTATGATGGACTGCAAAAAAGCTTTAACTGAAACTAATGGCGACATGGAGAAAGCAATTGACTTCTTACGTGAAAAAGGTATTGCGAAAGCTGCTAAAAAAGCAGACCGCATCGCTGCTGAAGGTTTAACTTTCATCGAAACAAACGGTAACGAAGGTTTAATCTTAGAATTAAACTCTGAGACTGATTTCGTTGCGAAAAACGAAGGTTTCCAAGCGTTAATTAAAGAATTAGCTGCTCACTTATTAGCTAACAAACCTGCTAACGTTGAAGAAGCTATGGCTCAAACAATCGAAGGCGGCAAAACAGTAGAAGAGCACATCAACGAAGCAATCGCTAAAATTGGTGAAAAACTTACACTTCGTCGTTTCGAAATCGTATCAAAAACTGATGCTGATGCATTCGGCGCTTACCTACACATGGGTGGACGTATTGGTGTATTAACAGTTCTTGAAGGTTCTACTGATGAAGCAGCTGCTAAAGATGTAGCAATGCACATCGCAGCAGTTAACCCTAAATACATCGACCGCGATGCTGTAACAGCTGAAGAAGTTGAGCATGAGCGTCAAGTATTAACACAACAAGCTTTAAACGAAGGCAAGCCTGAAAAAATCGTTGCGAAAATGGTAGAAGGCCGTCTTGGCAAATTCTTTGAAGAGATTTGCTTACTTGACCAAACATTCGTTAAGAACCCTGATATGAAAGTTCGTCAATTCGTTGAGTCTAAAGGCGGAACATTAAAAGGATTCGTTCGCTACGCTGTTGGTGAAGGTATCGAAAAACGCGAAGACAACTTTGCTGAAGAAGTAATGAACCAAGTAAAAGGTAACAACTAATACAGATTAGGGAACACATTGTGTTCCCTTTTTTAAAATAAAGATGTAAGCAATTGGAGGTTCATTATGAGTAAACCGAAATATGATCGTGTCGTTTTAAAGCTAAGCGGAGAAGCTTTAGCTGGCGAGCAAGGATTTGGAATTAACCCAGCTGTTATTAAGTCAGTTGCGGAACAAGTGAAAGAAATTGCAGAACTTGATGTAGAGGTTGCTGTTGTTGTTGGTGGCGGTAACATTTGGCGTGGGAAAATTGGAAGCGAAATGGGCATGGATCGTGCAGGAGCAGATTACATGGGCATGTTGGCAACAGTTATGAATTCATTAGCTCTTCAAGATAGCTTAGAGAATATTGGAATTCAAACTCGCGTACAAACTTCAATTGAGATGCGTCAAGTGGCAGAGCCTTACATTCGTCGTAAAGCAATTCGTCACTTAGAGAAAAAACGTGTTGTTATCTTTGCTGCAGGTACTGGTAACCCATACTTCTCTACAGATACAACAGCAGCATTACGTGCAGCTGAAATCGAAGCGGACGTTATTTTAATGGCGAAAAATAATGTGGATGGCGTATATAGTGCAGATCCATCTATTGACCCAACAGCTACGAAATACGAAACACTTACTTACTTAGATGTATTAAAAGCAGGTTTAGGTGTAATGGATTCTACAGCTTCTTCTTTATGTATGGATAATGATATTCCATTAATTGTATTCTCGGTTATGGAAAAAGGTAACATTAAACGTGCCGTTTTAGGCGAAAATATTGGAACAGTTGTAAGGGGGAAATAAATTATGGGACAACAAGTATTGAAGTCTTCAAATGAAAAAATGGAAAAAGCAGTTGCTGCTTATTCTCGTGAATTAGCAACAGTTCGCGCTGGTCGTGCAAGCTCGTCTGTATTAGATAAGGTACAAGTTGATTACTATGGTGCACCAACACCAGTTGTGCAATTAGCGAACATTACAGTTCCAGAAGCACGTTTGCTTGTAATTCAACCTTATGATAAAACTTCTATCGGTGATATTGAAAAAGCAATTTTAAAAGCAGATTTAGGCTTAAACCCTTCTAATGATGGAACTGTAATTCGTATTGCATTCCCTGCATTAACAGAAGAGCGTCGTCGTGATCTTGTAAAAGTTGTGAAAAAATATGCTGAGGAAGCAAAAGTTGCTGTTCGTAACGTACGTCGTGACAGTAATGATGACCTTAAGAAGCTTGAAAAAGCTGGCGACATTACAGAAGATGATTTAAGAGGATATACTGAAGATATCCAAAAAGAAACAGATAAATATATTGCAAAAGTTGACGAAATCGCAAAAAATAAAGAAAAAGAAATTATGGAAGTGTAATAGCGATAATTTCGCAAATATGACCCTCTTCTTAAGGGGGTCTTTTTACACTTTTAGGCATACGTCTGCTTGTTGGAGGGTATGAATGATGTTTAAAAAGTTTCCTTTTTTTAAAAGTAAAAAGGTCACATCGTTTGATCATCTCATTGAAAAAGTGAAAAAAGGATATATCCCAGAACATATTGCTATTATTATGGATGGTAATGGAAGATGGGCAAAGAGAAGAGCCATGCCTCGCATTGCTGGTCATCATGAAGGTATGCAAGTTGTGAAGAAAATCACAAAATTTGCAAGTAAGCTTGATGTGAAAGTATTAACTCTTTATGCTTTTTCGACTGAGAACTGGAAAAGACCGAAAAAAGAAGTTGATTATTTGATGAAGCTTCCAGAAGAATTTTTAGGTGCATTTTTACCAGAGTTGATTGAAGAAAATGTACAAGTCCGAGTAATAGGGCAAAAAGATCGTCTTCCTACGCATACGCGCAGAGCGATGGAAAAAGCCATGGAAGATACGAAAGAGAATACGGGATTAATTCTTAATTTCGCGTTAAACTATGGGAGTCGAGATGAAATCGTTTCTGCTGTGCAACATATGATGAAAGATAGTGAGGAAGGAAAAATTCGTTCGGAAGAAATAAGTGAAAAAATGATTTCTTCTTACTTAATGACGAGTTCTTTACCTGATCCAGAGTTGTTAATCCGTACAAGCGGAGAGCTACGTATTAGTAATTTCATGTTATGGCAAATTGCTTATTCGGAATTTTGGTTTACAGATGTGTATTGGCCAGATTTTACTGAGGAACATTTGCTAAATGCGATTACAGACTTTCAACATAGAGGGCGCAGATTCGGAGGCGTGTAGAAAGAGAGGGTTTGGTAGTGAAACAGAGAATTATTACTGGAGTGATTGCTGCCGCGCTATTCATTCCCATCGTAATTTACGGTGGCGTGCCTTTTACAGTTTTAGTGTATGCACTTGCTTCTATAGGTTTATATGAATTAATTCGTATGAACAAGCTTACGCTTATTTCGGTACCAACAGTTTTAGCTGCAGTATTATTGTGGACTATTTTAATTCCGAGTAGTGCATCAGAACTGTTTACGTGGATTGGATTAGGTAAATTAGAAATCACATTTGTGATTGTTTTATTACTTTTATCATATACAGTCCTTTCTAAGAATACATTTACTTTTGACAATGCTTCATTTTTACTTATGGCAACGACATATGTTGGAATGGGATTCTTATATTTAAATGAAACGAGAATATTAGGAATCAAATATGTGTTCTGTGCACTATTTATCATATGGGCAACTGATTCAGGTGCCTATTTCATAGGAAAAGCATTTGGAAAAAGAAAATTGTGGCCAGAAATTAGTCCGAATAAAACGATTGAAGGTTCATTAGGCGGTATTGTTTGTGGAATTGTTGTTGCACTTGTTTATAACATGTTCTTCCCAGTTGAAGCGAATGTAGGAATTTTAATCGTTCTGACGATTATCATTTCTATTTTTGGACAAATTGGTGATTTAGTGCAATCTGCCTTTAAACGCCATTATGGTGTAAAGGATTCAGGTACAATCTTACCTGGACATGGTGGTATTTTAGATCGAACAGATAGTTGGTTATTTGTGTTACCAATTCTATACTTCTTATTACAATACAATTAATAAATGAACGAGGGGTTGGAGTCATGAAAAACATTAGTTTACTAGGTGCAAGCGGATCAATCGGTACACAAACATTAGATGTGTTACGCTCGCACCCAGACCAATTCCGTCTCGTTGCTTTTTCTGTAGGGAAAAATGTTGATTATGCAGTAAAGGTAATTCAAGAATTTTCTCCGCAAATTGTCTCTGTGCAAAGAGAGGAAGATGTTTTAAAATTACAAGCTGTTTCTGGTAATACAAAAGTAGTATATGGTAGCGAAGGCTTATTAGAAGTAGCGCTGCACCCAGATACAGAAATTGTAGTGAATGCTGTTGTAGGTAGCGTAGGGTTGTTACCGACACTCCGCGCAATTGAGGCGAAAAAAACAATTGGAATTGCAAATAAAGAAACGTTAGTAACTGCAGGGCATCTTGTAATGGAAGCAGCACGAAAACATAATGTATCGTTACTTCCAGTAGACAGTGAACATTCAGCTATTTTTCAATGCTTGAATGGTGAAAATGAAAAAAGAATCTCTCGCTTAATTATAACTGCTTCAGGCGGAAGTTTTCGTGATAAAACGAGAGATGAATTGCATCAAGTGACCGTAGAAGATGCACTTCGTCATCCAAACTGGTCAATGGGTTCGAAAATTACAATTGATTCTGCTACAATGATGAATAAGGGGCTAGAAGTAATTGAAGCACACTGGCTTTTTGGTATCCCTTATGAGCAAATCGATGTTGTTCTACATAAAGAAAGTATTATTCATTCTATGGTTGAATTTGAAGATCGTAGTGTAATGGCACAGCTTGGCTCACCTGATATGCGAGTACCGATTCAATACGCGCTTACATATCCTGATAGATTACCTCTTTCGGACACGAAACAGTTAAATTTATGGGAAATGGGAACATTGCATTTTGAGAAAATGAATCAAGAGCGTTTCCGTTGTCTACGTTTTGCGTATGAAGCTGGAAAGACAGGTGGAAGTATGCCGGCTGTAATGAACGCGGCAAATGAAGTAGCTGTTGAAGCTTTTTTACAAAAGAGAATTGGTTTCTTAACAGTGGAAGACCTCATTGAAAAAGCAATGCACCATCACACTGTCATTGCACGTCCGAGCTTAGAGGAAATTCAGGAAATTGACGCAGCCACAAGACGGTTTGTGATGGAACAAATTTAGCAAAGGTGGTTATGGAATTGAATACAGCGATTGCCTTTATATTAATTTTCGGTGCACTCGTATTTTTCCATGAGCTAGGGCATCTATATTTCGCAAAAAGAGCAGGTATTTTGTGCCGCGAGTTTGCGATTGGTTTTGGTCCGAAAATATTCTCATTTGAAAAGAATGAAACGGTGTATACGATTCGATTACTGCCCCTTGGTGGCTATGTAAGAATGGCTGGCGAGGATGCGGACACAGTTGAGTTAAAACCTGGAAAAAAGGTTGGGCTTGTATTAAATGAAAAAGAAGAAGTTGTGAAATTAGTTTTTGACGGACATGAAAAATATCCAAATGTTCGTGTCATTGAAGTCGAACAAGCTGATTTAGAGCATAATCTTACAATTTCGGGTTATGAAGAGTACGAGGAAGAGCTGCAAACATTCCGAGTGAATGAAAAAGCTCGTATCATTTCTGCGGGAGAAGAAATTCAAATCGCTCCGTACAATAGACAATTTGGCTCTAAAAAATTGGGCCAACGCGCTCTAACAATCTTTGCAGGTCCTGCAATGAACTTTATTCTAGCATTTGTTATTTTTGTGATTCTTGGATTTATACAAGGAGTTCCTGTTGATAAACCGATGGTCGGAAAAGTAATGGGGAATAGTGCTGCAGAACAAGCTGGATTAAAAGAAAACGATACAATTCAAGCAATCAATGGGAAGAACACTAGTACATGGAAAGATGTTGTAACGATTGTACGTGAAAACCCAAATAAAGAAATTACGTTACATGTAAAGCGTGATAGTGAGCAATTTAATGTGAAAGTAACACCAACGCTTGATAAAGAAGGAAAAGACGAAGTTGGTAGAATTGGTGTTTATTCTCCTGTAGAGAAAACAGTGATGGGTTCTATTAAATCAGGATTTGAACAAACATACGAATGGACGAAACTAATTTTTGATTCTCTTGTGAAATTAGTAACGGGTCAATTTTCTATTAATGAGTTGTCAGGTCCAGTAGGAATTTATAATCTAACAGATCAAGTTGTAGATTATGGATTTACGCGTGTACTAAGTTTAGCGGCAGTTTTAAGTATTAACCTTGGTTTATTTAATTTATTACCAGTCCCAGCTTTAGACGGTGGACGTTTGTTCTTCTTCTTAATTGAAGCGTTACGAGGAAAACCAATTGATCGTCAAAAAGAAGGAATGGTTCACTTTATTGGGTTTGCATTATTAATGTTGCTTATGTTAGTTGTAACATGGAATGACATCCGTAAGTTTTTCTTGTAAAATAAGAAGAAGTTTATAATGAAATAGAGCTCGTAGAATAAAATCCCTCACCTAACTCGAGGTGAGGGATTTTATTGCGTGTAAGAGTAAAATGAAGAGGTGCGAATAAATGAAACAAAGTATGGTATTCAGTCCTACATTACGTGAAGTTCCAGCAGATGCTGAAATTAAGAGTCATCAATTATTACTTCGCGCAGGGTTTATGCGTCAAAATGCTTCTGGTATTTATAGTTTTCTACCATTTGGTTTAAAAGTGTTACACAAAGTAGAACGTATTGTTCGTGAAGAAATGGAGCGCGCAGGGGCAGTAGAACTATTAATGCCAGCTATGCAAGCTTCTGAATTATGGCAAGAATCAGGCCGTTGGTATTCTTACGGATCAGAATTAATGCGTATGAAAGATCGTAATGCACGCGAGTTTGCGCTAGGGGCAACTCATGAGGAAGTAATTACAGATCTTGTACGTGATGAAATTAAATCATACAAAAAACTACCATTAACATTATATCAAATTCAAACAAAATTCCGTGATGAGCAAAGACCACGTTTCGGTTTATTACGCGGAAGAGAATTTTTAATGAAAGATGCGTATTCTTTCCATGCAACACAAGAAAGTTTGGATGAAGTATATAGCAGTTTATACAAAGCGTATTCTAATATCTTTGCTCGTTGTGGTTTGAATTTCCGTGCAGTTATCGCTGATTCTGGAGCAATGGGCGGAAAAGATACACACGAATTTATGGTGTTATCTGATGTAGGTGAAGATACAATTGCGTATTCTAATACATCTGATTATGCGGCAAATATTGAAATGGCTCCTGTTGTTGCTACGTATACGAAGAGTGATGAAGCCGAAAAAGTACTTGAAAAAGTAGCAACTCCAGATCAAAAAGCTATTGAAGAAGTATCTACATTCTTAAATATTGCAGCGGAAAAATGCATTAAATCTATGGTGTTTAAAGTAGATGAGAAATTAGTAGTAGTACTTGTTCGTGGCGATCATGAAGTCAACGATGTAAAAGTGAAGAATGTATACGGAGCTTCAGTCGTTGAGCTTGCTTCACATGAAGACATAAAAGAGTTATTAAACTGTGAAGTGGGTTCTTTAGGACCGATTGGTGTTACAGGGGATATCGAAATTATCGCTGACCATGCTGTAGCATCAATTGTCAATGGATGTTCAGGGGCGAACGAAGAAGGATTCCATTATGTAAATGTAAATCCAGAACGTGATTTTAAAGTAAGTCAATATACAGATTTACGCTTCATCCAAGAAGGAGACCAATCTCCAGATGGAAATGGAACAATTCTTTTCGCACGTGGAATTGAAGTAGGTCATGTATTCAAATTAGGAACTCGTTATAGTGAAGCAATGAACGCAACGTTCCTAGATGAAAACGGAAAAACAAAACCACTTATTATGGGTTGTTACGGTATCGGTGTATCTCGTACAGTGGCAGCAATTGCAGAGCAGTTTAATGATGAGAATGGTTTAGTTTGGCCAAAAGCTGTTGCACCGTTCCATGTGCATGTAATTCCAGTAAATATGAAATCTGATGCACAACGTGAAATGGGTGGAAATATCTACAACTCATTACAAGAGCAAGGATACGAAGTATTACTAGATGATCGTGCAGAACGTGCAGGTGTTAAATTTGCAGATGCAGATTTATTCGGTCTTCCAGTTCGTGTTACAGTTGGTAAAAAAGCAGATGAAGGTATTGTAGAAGTGAAAGTACGTGCTACAGGCGAGTCTGAAGAAGTGAAAGTAGAAGAACTTCAAACATATATTGCTAATATTTTAAAATAAGAAGAGGTACCTCGTAATGAGGTACCTTCTCTTTCTTTGTAAACGTATTTTGTAAAAGAAGAAGGAAGAAATCTTTCTTTGTAGTACGTTTCAATTTATAATAGCAAATGGAAGGAGAGTGCTTATGTCATTAACAAATGAACAACAAGAGCGATTTCAAATTTTGCTCCAACAGTTGCAAATACCAGAAGACCTTATAAATCAATATTTACATGGCGGTGGAATTGAAAAGCTAGTTATTGATAAAGTGAATAAAAGTTGGCATTTTGACTTACAAGTGCCACGTATTTTGCCGACAGAATTATATGAGTTGCTAGAAACAAAGCTTAAGCAATCATTTTCTCATATTGCAAGAACAACATTTGCATTAGAAGCAGAGAATAAACAATTTACAGAAGAAGAAGTGAAGGCATATTGGCCGCTTTGTACAGAACGAATTACATTTTCACCTATGTTCGCGTACTTAAAGAAGCAACTTCCGCAGGTTAATGGCGTGAAGTTGCTATTAAATGTGAATAATGAGCTGGAATCTACTACTTTAAAGAAAAACGTTGCGAAACCAGTAGGTGATCAATACGAAGCTTTTGGATTCCCGCGTTTTCAGTTAGACACACATATAAAGCAAAATGCAGAAGAAATGCAAAAGTTTCGTGAGCAAACACAGGAAGAAGATCGTCAACGAGTTATACAGGCTATGGAAGAGATGGCTAAAAGGCAAGCTGAAGAAAGTGATGTTGTTCATGAAGGACCAGTTGTACTTGGTTATCTTATTAAGCCAGATGAAGAGATTACGCCGCTGCGTGAAATTCAAGATGAAGAAAGAAGAAAAACCGTTCAAGGGTATGTTTTCCATGTAGAGACGAAAGAACTTCGTAGTGGACGTACATTATTAACTTTAAAGATAACTGACTATACGGACTCTATTATGATTAAGATGTTCTCACGTGATAAAGAAGATATCCCGATGTTACAATCCTTGAAAAAAGGAACTTGGGTAAAAGCGCGTGGTTCAGTTCAAAATGATACATTCGTGCGTGATTTAGTTATGATCGCAAATGATATAAATGAAATAACGGGACCTTCTCGTAAAGATAAAGCAAAAGAAGGGGAAAAAAGAGTAGAACTTCATCTTCATACTCCAATGAGTCAAATGGATGCTGTTACTTCTGTTTCTAAGCTCGTTGCCCAAGCCGGAAAATGGGGGCATGAGGCTATTGCAGTTACAGACCATGCTGTTGCACAGTCGTTCCCAGAAGCATATTCTGCTGGTAAAAAGGCTGGAGTTAAAGTTCTATATGGTGTAGAAGCAAATTTAGTTAATGATGGTGTGCCGATAGCATATAACGAAGCGCATCGTCTACTTGCAGAAGAAACATATGTTGTCTTTGACGTTGAGACAACAGGGTTATCTGCTGTATATGATACAGTCATTGAGTTAGCTGCTGTAAAGGTAAAAGGTGGAGAAATTATTGATCGCTTTGAATCTTTCGCAAATCCTCATCAACCATTATCGGCGACGATTATTGAATTAACAGGTATTACAGATGATATGTTAACTGATGCACCAGAAGTGGACGAAGTGTTTAAAAAGTTTGAGGAATGGATGGGTGACCATACACTTGTTGCTCATAACGCAAGCTTCGATATGGGCTTTATTAACGTAGGTTTTAAAAAGGCTGGGATAGAAAAAACGAAAAATCCAGTTCTTGATACGTTAGAACTTGCACGGTTCTTATTCCCGGAAATGAAAAATCATCGATTAAATACGATGTGTAAAAAGCTTGATATTGAATTAACGCAACATCACCGTGCGATTTATGATACAGAAGCAACGGGATATTTACTTGTGAAGATGTTAAAAGATGTAATTGAAAAGGGATTTGAATATCACGATCAACTAAACGATAGTATGGGACAAGGGGATGCATATAAACGTGGGCGTCCAAGTCATATGACATTACTTGCCACATCAGATGTTGGGTTGAAAAATTTATATAAACTTGTTTCATATTCTCACTTGAATTACTTTTATCGTGTACCACGTGTACCACGATCACTATTAAAAAAATATCGTGAAGGCATTATAGTAGGAACAGCTTGTGACAAAGGTGAAGTGTTTGAAGCTATGATGCAAAAAGCGCCTGAAGAAGTAGAAGAAATTGCGCAGTTCTACGATTATATTGAGGTCATGCCTCCAGAAGTGTTACGTCATTTAGTAGAACGTGAACTCGTTCGAGATGAAGGACAGTTAAAAACAATAATTTCTAACCTAGTAAAACTAGGTGAGACGTTAGATAAGCCAGTTGTTGCTACTGGGAATGTGCATTATTTAGATCCAGAGGACGCGATATATCGAAAAATTTTAGTCAGTTCGCAGGGCGGAGCTAATCCGTTAAATCGCCATTCATTACCGCCTGTACATTTCCGTACAACAAATGAAATGCTAGATTGTTTTTCATTCTTAGGTGAAGACAAAGCAAAAGAAATTGTTGTGACAAATACACACAAAATCGCATCATTAATTGGTGATGTTCATCCAGTAAAAGATGATTTATACACACCGAAAATTGAAGGTGCTGATGATGAAACACGTGATATGAGCTATATAATGGCAAGAAGTATCTATGGAGATGAACTACCGGAAATTGTAGAAGCTCGTTTGGAAAAAGAATTGAAAAGTATTATTGGACATGGATTCGCCGTTATTTATTTAATTTCACATAAGCTTGTGAAAAAATCGTTAGTGGACGGTTATCTAGTAGGTTCGCGTGGATCGGTAGGTTCATCATTTGTTGCAACGATGATGGAAATTACAGAAGTAAACCCATTACCACCGCACTATGTATGTCCAAAGTGTAAACAATCAGAGTTCTTTAATGACGGTTCTGTAGGTTCTGGTTTTGATTTACCAGATAAAGAATGCCCAACATGTAATGTTCCATATGTGAAAGATGGGCATGACATTCCTTTCGAAACGTTCCTTGGATTTAAAGGGGATAAGGTACCGGATATCGATTTGAATTTCTCCGGAGAATACCAACCACGCGCCCATAACTATACGAAATTACTGTTCGGTGAAGATTATGTATACCGCGCAGGAACAATTGGTACGGTTGCGGAAAAAACCGCTTATGGGTATGTGAAAGGTTATGCTAATGATCATAACTTAACAATTCGAAATGCAGAGATTGATCGCTTAGTTGCGGGATGTACAGGTGTAAAGCGTACGACCGGACAGCATCCAGGTGGTATTATCGTTGTACCAGATTACATGGATATTTTTGACTTTTCACCAATTCAGTTTCCGGCTGATTCAATAGGTGCTGAGTGGAGAACAACGCACTTTGACTTCCACTCAATTCATGATAATTTATTGAAACTTGATATATTAGGACACGATGATCCGACTGTTATTCGTATGCTTCAAGATTTAAGTGGTATTGACCCGAAAACAATCCCAACGGATGATCCAGAAGTAATGAAAATTTTCTCTGGTCCAGAATCTTTAGGGGTAACGGAAGAACAAATTAACTGTAAAACAGGTACACTTGGTATACCAGAGTTTGGTACGAAATTCGTAAGACAAATGTTAGAAGAAACGAAACCAACGACGTTTTCAGAGCTTGTCCAAATTTCTGGACTATCCCATGGTACAGATGTATGGTTAGGTAATGCGAATGAATTAATTTATAACGGTACGTGTACACTGAGTGAAGTTATCGGTTGTCGTGATGACATCATGGTATATTTAATTTATCAAGGCTTGGATCCATCATTAGCCTTCAAAATCATGGAGTCGGTACGTAAAGGTAAAGGTGTACCAGAAGAATGGGAAGAGGAAATGAGAAATAACAATGTACCAGGTTGGTATATTGATTCATGTAAGAAGATTAAGTACATGTTCCCTAAAGCCCATGCGGCTGCTTACGTACTTATGGCTGTACGTATTGCATACTTTAAAGTACATTTCGCACTTTTATTCTATGCGGCATATTTTACAGTTCGTGCAGATGACTTTGATGTAGAGGCGATGGCGAAAGGTTCAGCATCCATACGTGTAAAAATTGATGAAATTGCACAAAAAGGATTGGATGCAGCACCGAAAGAGAAGAGTTTATTAACGGTACTGGAAATGACACTTGAAATGTGTGAGCGTGGTTATTCATTCCAAAAGGTTGATTTATACCGCTCGCATGCAACCGAATTTATAATTGATGGGGATACTTTAATTCCTCCATTTAATGCAGTTCCTGGTCTTGGTACAAACGCAGCTTTCAGTATTGTTGAAGCTCGTAAAAATGGTGATTTCTTATCAAAAGAAGACTTACAGCAGCGCAGTAAGGTTTCTAAAACGATTATTGAGTATTTAGATGGTCAAGGTTGTCTAGGAGATTTACCGGATCAAAACCAATTGTCACTGTTCTAATAGGTAGGAAAAATCTTTGCAAATCAACATTTGCTATGGTATACTATAAACCGAGATAACCATGTCATGTATATTTTGTGAAAAAGAGAGTGGGGAAACCCACTCTTTCGTGTTACTATCTACATTTTGCTTATGTAGATAGTAATGATATTTCTGTCGTATATACATATTTTGTTACAAGTTTTACTTCTTAAATTTGGTAATACTAAGACAGATATTCCCTGCTTAACGGCAGGGGCTTTTGTTAGCTAACGAGAAAGAATAAGATAGACCGTCTTTATGAACGGGATCTTTTCTTGTAAATGGTACATGGCGGCAGGAAGGAGGCTGTTTATGGATAAGAAAGTCACAGAAATTGTAGAAGCATTTGCGCAGCCAATCGTTGAAGAGTTAAATCTTGAACTTGTAGATGTAGAGTATGTGCAAGAAGGACAAGACTGGTTCTTACGCGTATTCATTGATTCTGAAAAGGGAGTCGAAATTGAAGAATGCGGTGCGGTAAGTGAACGTTTAAGCGAAGCTTTAGATAAAGAGGATCCAATTCCTCATCTTTACTTTTTGGATGTATCATCTCCTGGAGCGGAACGCCCATTAAAGAAAGAGAAAGACTTCCAGCAAGCGGTAGGAAAACAAGTGGCAATTAAAACATATAAGCCGATTGATGGTGAGAAGATGTTTGAAGGAAAGCTACTTTCCTACGACGGTACTACAATTACACTACTATTAACAATTAAAACACGTAAAAAAGAAATCCAAATTCCAATGGATAAAGTTGCAAATGCGCGACTTGCTGTTACGTTTTAGTAAGAAGGGGGATCTTCATGAGCACTGAGTTGTTAGATGCTTTGCTCGTATTAGAGTCAGAAAAAGGTATTAGCAAAGATATTATTATTGATGCGATTGAAGCAGCATTAATCTCTGCTTATAAACGCAATTTTAACCAAGCACAAAACGTTCGTGTGAGCTTTAACCCAGAAGTGGGAACAATTCAAGTTTTAGCACGTAAGGACGTTGTGGATAATGTATTTGATCCACGTCTTGAAATCTCTGTAGAAGAGGCAAGACAAATTAATCCAAACTACCAAGATGGCGATGTACTAGAAATTGAAGTAACGCCAAAAGATTTTGGTCGTATTGCAGCGCAAACTGCAAAACAAGTTGTAACACAGCGAGTTCGTGAGGCGGAACGTGGTGTTATTTATTCAGAATTTAGTGATCGTGAAGAAGACATTATGGTTGGTATTGTACAGCGCCAAGATGCTCGTTTCATCTATGTAAGCTTAGGTAAAGTAGAAGCTTTATTACCTGTAAGTGAGCAAATGCCAAATGAGCAATATAAACCACATGATCGTATTCGCGTATTTATTACAAAAGTAGAAAAGACAACAAAAGGACCACAAATTTACGTATCACGTACACATCCTGGTCTTTTAAAACGTTTATTCGAAATGGAAGTTCCAGAAATTTATGATGGAACTGTAGAAATTCGCTCTGTAGCACGTGAAGCAGGCGACCGTTCTAAAATTTCTGTATATGCAGAGAATATCGATGTTGATCCAGTAGGTTCTTGTGTAGGACCGAAAGGACAACGTGTACAACGCGTTGTAGATGAACTAAAAGGTGAAAAGATTGACATCGTTCGCTGGTCGAATGACCCAGTTGAATATGTTGCAAATGCTTTAAGTCCATCACAGGTTGTTAAAGTACTTGTAGATGAAGCAGAGAAAGCAACAACTGTTGTTGTTCCAGACCACCAGCTTTCATTAGCGATTGGTAAGCGTGGACAAAATGCGCGTCTTGCAGCTAAATTAACAGGCTGGAAAATTGATATTAAAAGTGAGTCTGATGCGAAACAACTTGGTATTGTGACAGAAGAAGATAGCGTAATCGCATTCGGATTCGATTCAGTTGAAGACGAAATCGAATAGAGGTGATGAGTATGAGCAATCGAAAAGTTCCGTTACGAAAATGTATTGCGACGCAAGAGATGAAATCAAAACGAGAGCTAGTTCGCATTGTTCGTTCCAAAGAGGGCGAAGTGTCTATTGATTTATCAGGAAAAAAATCAGGACGAGGTGCATATTTATCAAAAGATAAAGAAAGCATTATTCAAGCCCAAAAGAAAAATATTTTGGAACATCATCTAAAAGCGAAAATCGACAGTTCTCTGTACGAAGAGCTTCTTGAGCTTGTTGAGAAGGAGTCGAAATAAGTGTCTGATTGGAAATCATTTTTAGGACTAGCAAACCGCGCTCGAAAAATTATTTCGGGTGAAGAACTCGTTTTAAAAGAAGTACGAAGTGGCAAAGCAAAGCTAGTATTGCTTTCTGAAGATGCGTCAGCGAACACTACAAAACGCATCATTGATAAAACCACGTACTACAACATACCAATGAGAAAAGTAGAAAATCGACAACAATTAGGGCATGCGATTGGGAGAGACGAGCGAGTCGTTGTAGCTGTTTTAGATGAAGGCTTTGCGAAAAAGCTACGTAGCATGCTCGATACAAATTACCGGGGGTGAAGGTATGAGTAAAATTCGAGTACATGAATATGCAAAAAAAAATAATATCTCAAGTAAAGATCTTATGACAAAACTAAAAGAGATGAATATCGAGGTTTCGAATCATATGACAATGTTAGAAGATGAAGTAGTAAACAAATTAGATAATCAATATAACACTGGAGCGGAAAAACCTTCTGTTGCAGATGAGTTTGAAGTAGAAGAGAAAGTTGTTCGCAGTAAAAAGAACAGCAATAAGAAGAAGAAAAAAGGCAAAGAAAATGAAGACAAACGTCAAGATAACTTTGCTGGAAGACAACAAACGCAAATAGTAGAAACACCAGATAAAATCACTTTCTCTGGAAGCCTTACAGTAGGTGACCTTGCTAAAAAGTTAAGCAAAGAGCCATCTGAAATTATTAAAAAGCTCTTCATGCTAGGAATTATGGCAACAATTAACCAAGACTTAGATAAAGATACAATTGAGTTAATTGCAACTGATTACGGTATTGAAGTAGAAGAAGAAGTAGTTGTAAGTGAAACTGAATTTGAAACATTCATCGATGAGCAAGATGATGAAGAAAACTTAAAAGAACGTCCAGCTGTTGTTACAATTATGGGACACGTTGACCATGGTAAAACAACATTGCTTGACTCTATCCGTAATTCAAAAGTAACTGCTGGCGAAGCTGGTGGAATTACTCAGCATATCGGTGCATACCAAGTTGATGTAAATGATAAGAAAATTACGTTCTTAGATACACCAGGTCACGCGGCATTTACAACAATGCGTGCTCGTGGTGCACAAGTAACAGATATTACAATTCTTGTTGTTGCAGCTGATGACGGTGTTATGCCGCAAACAGTTGAAGCGATTAGCCATGCGAAAGCAGCTGGAGTACCAATTATTGTTGCTGTGAATAAAATGGATAAACCAGCGGCAAATCCTGATCGTGTAATGCAAGAATTAACAGAATATGAATTAGTTCCAGAAGCTTGGGGCGGAGACACGATTTTCGTACCAATTTCTGCAATTCAAGGCGAGGGAATTGACAACTTACTAGAAATGATCCTTCTTGTGAGTGAAGTAGAAGAATATAAAGCAAATCCAAATCGCTATGCAGCTGGTACTGTAATTGAAGCGCAGCTTGATAAAGGTAAAGGAACTATCGCGACATTACTTGTTCAAAATGGTACACTTCGAGTTGGAGATCCAATTGTTGTTGGAACATCATTCGGTCGTGTTCGTGCAATGGTAAGTGATATTGGTCGTCGTGTAAAAGTTGCTGGTCCATCAACTCCTGTTGAAATTACAGGTTTAAATGAAGTGCCACAAGCGGGAGATCGTTTCATGGCATTCGCTGATGAGAAGAAAGCTCGTCAAATCGGTGAATCACGTGCACAAGAAGCGTTAGTTGCACAACGTGGTGAGAAATCTAAATTCAGCCTGGAAGATTTATTCCAACAAATCCAAGAGGGCGATGTAAAAGAAATTAACTTAATCGTGAAAGCAGACGTACAAGGTTCTGTAGAAGCAATGGCAGCATCACTTCGTAAAATTGATGTTGAAGGCGTAAAAGTGAAAATTATCCATACAGGCGTAGGTGCGATTACAGAATCTGATATTATTTTAGCTTCTGCATCTAATGCAATTGTAATTGGATTTAACGTACGCCCTGATGTGAATGCGAAGCGTACAGCTGAATTAGAGAAAGTTGATGTTCGTTTACACCGTATTATCTATAAAGTAATCGAAGAAATTGAATCAGCAATGCAAGGTATGCTGGATCCAGAATTCGAAGAAAAAGTAATCGGTCAAGCGGAAGTTCGTCAAACATTCAAAGTAACAAAAGTTGGAACAATCGCAGGTTGTTACGTAATAGACGGTAAAATTACACGTGATAGTGGCGTTCGTATTATCCGTGATGGCGTAGTAGTCTTTGAAGGAAAACTTGATACGTTAAAACGTTTCAAAGATGACGTAAAAGAAGTTGCACAAAACTATGAGTGTGGTATTACAATTGAGAGATATAATGATCTTAAAGAAGGGGACATCATTGAAGCATACGTTATGGAAGAAGTGAAGCGATGATTATCGCTTCACTCTCATTCGAGTGTATGATTTACGATGTGCATTCTTTAAAAGAGAAACGAGCAATTTTGCAACGTGTGTTAACTCGTGTGAAACAGCGCTATAATGTAGCTGTTTCTGAAGTTGGGCATCAAGATGTATGGCAACGTACAGAAATTGCAATTGTTTCCGTATCCTCAAATCGTGTTGTCTGTGAAAAAGAAATGAATCGTGTACTTGAGTATATCGATTCATTTCCTGAAATTGAACGTACGATAACACATTTGGAATGGTATTGAATGAGGTGAAGAGTTATGAAATTACGTGCGAACCGTGTGGGCGAGCAAATGAAAAAAGAATTAGGCGACATTATCAGTCGTAAAATTAAAGACCCACGTATTGGATTTGTTACAGTAACAGATGTACAAGTAAGTGGAGATTTACAAATTGCTAAAGTATATATTTCTGTTTTAGGTGACGAAGAACAGAAAGAAAATACATTAAAAGGTTTAGCGAAGGCAAAAGGCTTTATTCGTTCAGAAATTGGCCAACGTATTCGTCTTCGTAAAACACCGGAAATTTCCTTCGAGTTTGATGAGTCTATCGGATATGGTCATCGAATTGATACACTTTTACATCAAATTAATAAAGACGGTAAACGTGAAGAATAATGGATAGACATTTGTCTATCCATTTTTTCAATGTAAAATAAGTTTTGCATAATTGCAATTACTACAAAAGAATAACGATGAGGTGAATATATGGAAGGTGTAGTATTATTACATAAGCCAAAGGGAATGACATCACATGATTGTGTGTTCAAATTAAGAAAGATATTGCGTGAGAAACGAATTGGTCATACAGGGACACTGGATCCAGATGTAACAGGAGTATTACCTATTTGCGTTGGGCGTGCAACAAAAATCGCGCAATTTTTGACAAGTGAAACAAAAACATACGAAGGTGAAGTGACATTAGGATTTTCAACAACAACAGAAGATGCTTCTGGTGAGGTTGTGGAGAAACAAGATGTAAATCGTGTCATTACACGTAAAGAAGTAGAAGAGGTACTAGCGGAACTAACAGGGACAATTGAACAAATGCCACCGATGTTCTCAGCTGTAAAAGTTAACGGAAAAAAACTATACGAATATGCAAGGGCAGGACAAGAAGTTGAACGTCCAGTTCGTACAATTACAATTCATGAATTTGTATTACTTGATGAACGTGAAGTTTTTGAAGGAGAAAACATTTCATTTCGTTTCCGTGTAACGTGTAGTAAAGGAACATATGTAAGAACACTAGCAGTAATGATTGGTGAAAAACTTGGATTTCCATCACATATGTCTCACCTTGTAAGAACAGCATCAGGTGAATTTTTACTAGAAGATTGCATATCATTTGAAGAAATTGAAGAAAACGTGCAAAATGGAACAGTAGAGTCTAGTTTCATCTCAATTGATGAGGCGCTAAGTAAGTTTCCAAAAATGGTTGTAGATGAAAAGCAAGCTGAAAAAATTAAGAACGGTATGTTCTTAAAGAATGAATTAGGAACAACAGCACCATTTATTACAGTATTTGATAAAAATGATCGTTGCTTAGCAATTTATGAGCATCACCCAAAACACCCTGGCATGCTAAAGCCAATGAAAGTACTTGTGAATAATCAAGAACTAAAGCTATAATGAATTATTGGAAGGATTATTACAGAAAAAGGTGAATTCAAGCGTGAAACTTATTCATTTAACTCATCCACATGAACAAAATAAAATAGAATTACCACCTACTGTAATGGCATTAGGATATTTTGATGGCATTCATTTAGGACATCAACGTGTGATTCGAACAGCGAAAAAAATAGCGGATGAAAGAGGATGTAAAAGTGCTGTCATGACGTTCCATCCACACCCATCTGTTGTATTAGGGAAAAAAGAAGCGCATGTGGAGTATATTACACCGATGCGTCTTAAAGAAGAAATCATCGCAAGTTTAGGAATTGATATCTTATATGTGGTGAAATTCGATGAGCCATTTGCTGGATTATTGCCACAACAGTTTGTCGATGAGTATATTATCGGTTTAAATGTAAAGCATGTAGTAGCAGGCTTTGATTATTCATATGGACGTTTAGGAAAAGGGAAGATGGAGACTTTACCATTTCATGCAAGAGGGGAGTTTACACAAACCGTGATCGAAAAAGTTGAATATCAAGAAGAAAAAGTAAGTTCTACTTCATTACGAAAGTTAATTCGAAACGGTGAAATGGAACAAATTCCATCTATTTTAGGGAGAGCTTACACGGTAGAAGGAACAGTTGTACACGGTGATAAGCGTGGACGTCAAATTGGTTTTCCGACTGCAAATGTAGGTTTAAGTGATGAATATCTGTTGCCATCTGTAGGTGTATATGCGGTAAGGTTGAAGGTTCATGATGAATGGCATGATGGTGTATGTAATATCGGATATAAACCAACTTTCAAAGAGAATGAGCGTCAATTATCTATTGAAGTACATCTATTTGAATTTAATAAAGACATATACGATCAAAGTGTTACAGTGGAGTGGCACATGCGTATAAGAGAAGAAAAAAAGTTTAATGGAATTGATGAGTTAGTTGCGCAAATCGCTCAAGATAAAAAGGTTGCTCAAGAATATTTTGCGAGCGTAAAGAATATACTTGCTTTTTCAAATGAAAAGTAGTATTCTATGTTATGTACTTTATGACAACCATTACTTGGCATTGCGACTCACCGATGCTTGCTAGGTAACTGGGGGTTTAATTATTAGGAGGTGAAATAGGATGGCTTTAACACAAGAGCGTAAAAATGAAATCATTGCACAATTTAGAACTCATGAGACTGATACTGGTTCTCCAGAGGTTCAAATTGCTGTCCTAACGGAGCAAATTAACACTCTAAACGAGCACTTACGTACTCACAAGAAGGATCATCATTCACGTCGTGGTCTATTAAAGATGGTTGGTAAACGTCGTAACTTACTTACTTACCTTCGTAATAGCGATATCACACGTTACCGTGAATTAATCACAAAGCTTGGCTTACGTCGATAGTCAAAGAAGCGGGAATATTCCCGCTTTTTTGTTAGGTAAAAATATATCTTCTACTCTTTATAGCTTACTTAATTTTCGGCAATACTAGAGGAAAGAATATTGTGATATACTATCCATTTACATAGAAGAATTGAATATTTTAAATTGAGAGGGGTACTTAAATGAGTCAGGAAAAGCAAGTCTTCTCGATAGATTTAGCTGGTCGTCAGCTAACAATTGAAACAAGTCAGCTTGCAAAACAAGCAAACGGAGCAGTATTAGTAAGATATGGCGACACAGCAGTTCTATCTACAGCAACTGCATCAAAAGAGCCAAAAAATGTAGATTTCTTCCCGCTTACAGTAAACTATGAAGAGCGTTTATATGCAGTCGGAAAAATCCCAGGCGGTTTTATTAAGCGCGAAGGCCGTCCAAGTGAAAAAGCAATTTTAGCAAGTCGTTTAATTGACCGTCCACTCCGCCCGCTTTTCGCAGATGGTTTCCGTAATGAAGTACAAGTTGTCAGCATCGTAATGAGTGTTGATCAAGACTGTTCTTCTGAGATGGCAGCTATGCTTGGTTCTTCATTAGCATTATCTATTTCAGATATTCCATTTGAAGGTCCAATCGCAGGTGCGACAGTTGGTCGTATTAATGGCGAGTTCGTTATTAATCCAACAGTAGAACAGCAAGAACAAAGTGATATTCACCTTGTTGTAGCTGGTACGAAAGATGCAATTAACATGGTTGAAGCAGGAGCGGATCAAGTACCTGAAGAAACAATGTTAGAAGCAATTATGTTCGGACACGATGAAATTAAACGTCTAATTGCATTCCAAGAAGAGATTGTACAAGCTGTCGGTAAAGAGAAAACAGCAGTGAAACTTTATGAAGTGGATGCTGATTTGAACCAAGCTGTACGTGAAATGGCTGAGACAGATATGCATTCTGCAATTCAAGTGCACGAAAAACATGCACGTGAAGATGCAATTAGCGTAGTGAAAAAGCGTGTAATTGAGCATTACGAAGCTGAGGAAGCTGATGCTGATACATTAGGACAAGTAAGTGAGATTTTATATAAAATTGTAAAAGAAGAAGTACGTCGTCTTATTACAGTTGAAAAAATCCGCCCAGATGGTCGTAAAGGTGACGAAATTCGTCCTTTAGCATCAGAGGTTGGCATTTTATCTCGTACACATGGTTCTGGTCTATTCACACGTGGACAAACGCAAGCATTAAGTATTTGTACATTAGGTGCATTAGGCGATGTGCAAATTTTAGATGGTCTAGGTGTAGAAGAGTCAAAACGCTTTATGCACCATTATAATTTCCCTTCATTTAGTGTTGGTGAAACAAGACCAATGCGTGGACCAGGTCGTCGTGAAATTGGTCACGGTGCACTAGGAGAACGTGCTCTTGAACCTGTACTTCCATCTGAAAAGGATTTCCCATATACAGTTCGTCTTGTATCTGAAGTATTAGAATCAAATGGTTCAACTTCACAAGCGAGTATTTGCGGTAGTACATTAGCGATGATGGATGCGGGTGTACCACTTAAAGCGCCAGTTGCTGGTATTGCAATGGGTCTAGTGAAATCTGGTGAGCATTACACAATTTTAACAGATATTCAAGGAATGGAAGATCATTTAGGTGATATGGACTTTAAAGTAGCAGGTACTGCAAAAGGTGTAACTGCACTACAAATGGACATTAAAATCGATGGTTTATCTCGTGAGATTTTAGAAGAAGCATTACAACAAGCGAAAGTTGGTCGTATGCACATTCTAGATCACATGTTATCTGTTATCGCTGAACCTCGCATTGAGTTATCTGCGTATGCTCCGAAGATTATTACAATGGCAATTAACCCAGATAAAATTCGTGATGTTATTGGACCAAGTGGTAAACAGATTAATAAAATCATTGAAGAAACTGGCGTTAAAATTGACATCGAGCAAGATGGTACAGTATTCATTTCATCAATTAATCAAGAGATGAATGAAAAAGCGAAGAAAATTATCGAAGATATCGTTCGCGAAGTACAAGTAGGCGAAATCTACTTAGGAAAAGTTAAACGTGTTGAAAAATTCGGTGCGTTCGTTGAATTATTTAGCGGTAAAGATGGACTTGTTCACATCTCTGAACTTGCACTTGAGCGTGTAGGTAAGGTAGAAGACGTTGTGAAAATCGGTGATGAGATTTCAGTTAAAGTTATCGAGATTGACAAACAAGGTCGTGTAAACTTATCTAGAAAAGTATTGCTAAAAGAAGAGCAAGAAAAAGAAGCTGCTAAAGAAGAAGTGGCTAAAGAAGAAAACGCACAAGAGCAACAATAAGTGAAAGCCAGTTTAGCTGGCTTTTTTTGTTATATAAAAAATGTGATTCATTTAGATTTTTATGTGAGTATAGGTATAGTTTTCATCATAACGCTCAAATTAACAAAGATAAGAAGAAAATGGTTTCTTTTTTTATAGTTAATGGGAGGGTTTATATGAAAGCTCGTATATTAGCGTACATATTTATATTTTCTTTATATGTGGGTTTTGGCTCTTATTCCGTTTTTGCGCAGGATAACTTGCATGAAGAGATTCAAAAGCATGTAAAACAGTACGAGATTATGCCGCAAAATGCGATGATTGATAAGATTTGGAAGGCGACGCCTGGGTATAATGGAAAACAAGTGGATATAGAAGCGTCCTATAATAATATGAAGAAAATCAAGAAGTTTGATCAAAAACAACTTGAATTTAAGGAAGTATCACCGAGTGTTCACTTAGAAGATTTACCACCAGCTCCCATTTATCGAGGACATCCAAATAAAAAAATGGTGGGATTAACAATTAATGTGGCCTGGGGTAATGAGTATTTGCCACGTATATTAGAGGTATTGAAAAAACATGATGTGAAGGCGACTTTCTTTTTAGAAGGACGCTGGGTGAAAGAAAACTTACGATTTGCCAAAATGATTGTCGATGCAAATCAAGAAGTAGGAAATCATTCTTACACACACCCTGATATGAAAACGCTGTCTACAGATGAAATACGAGATCAATTACAAAAAACGAATCGAATGATAGAAGCAGCTACAAATCAGAAAGTGAGATGGTTTGCTCCGCCAAGCGGAAGCTTTCGGGATGAGGTAGTAAAAATAGCGGATGATTTCCAAATGGGGACGATTATGTGGACTGTAGATACAATTGATTGGAAGCGGCCAGAACCGGGTGTGTTATTGCAGAGAGTAATGCGAAAAATACATCCAGGTGCTATTGTGCTAATGCATCCTACTTCATCTACAACAGAAGCGCTAGATACTATGATTAAAAATTTAAAGGAACAAGGATATAAAGTGGGGAATATTACAGAATTACTAGATGAAAAACGTGTGGATTAAATACATTTGCATGACATTCATCTCTAAACTTGTTATCATTAAATAATAGCAATTATTTAGAGAAACTGGCATTAGGAGGAAAGTTTTTGATTAAAAAATATACTTGTAAAAATGGTGTAAGAATTGTTATGGAGAATATACCAACTGTACGCTCAGTTGCGATTGGTATATGGATCCACGCAGGTTCAAGAAATGAAAATGAAAAAAATAATGGGGTTTCACACTTCCTAGAACATATGTTCTTTAAAGGGACAGAAACGCGAAGTGCAAGAGAGATTGCAGAATCATTTGATAGCATTGGTGGACAAGTAAATGCTTTTACTTCAAAAGAATATACATGTTACTATGCAAAAGTGCTAGATGAGCATGCTAAATACGCGTTAGATGTTTTAGCAGATATGTTCTTTAATTCAACAT
Organism: Bacillus sp. NPDC057893; assembly: GCF_042796455.1. Classification (NCBI taxonomy): domain Bacteria; kingdom Bacillati; phylum Bacillota; class Bacilli; order Caryophanales; family Bacillaceae; genus Bacillus; species Bacillus sp. NPDC057893. The sequence goes on from NZ_JBHVNG010000001.1 coordinate 1,020,470, forward strand.
TTGATGAGGAAGAACTGAAAAAAGAGAAGAATGTTGTATGTGAAGAAATAAAAATGTACGAAGATGCGCCAGATGATATTGTGCATGATATGTTAACGAAAGCAACATATGAAACGCATCCGCTTGGATATCCTATTTTAGGAACAGAAGAAACGCTTGAAACATTTACAGGTGATACGTTACGTCAATATATGAAAGATCATTACACACCTGAAAATGTTGTTGTATCAATTGCAGGAAATATTGATGAAGCATTTTTACAAAATGTAGAGCAATATTTCGGTAATTACGAAGGAACAACAAATCGTGAACAAGTACATAGCCCAATCTTCCATTTCAATAAAGTAGCACGTAAGAAAGAAACAGAACAAGCTCATTTATGTTTAGGATATAAAGGCTTGCAAATGGGTCACGAAGATATTTATAACTTAATTGTATTAAATAATGTTTTAGGCGGTAGTATGAGTAGCCGTTTATTCCAAGAAGTACGTGAGCAACGTGGATTGGCGTACTCAGTATTCTCTTATCACTCTTCTTATGAAGATACAGGAATGTTAACACTTTACGGTGGAACAGGTAGCAAACAATTAGATACACTATATGAAACAATGCAAGAAACGTTAAATACGTTGAAAAATACAGGTATTACAGAAAAAGAGCTTGTTAACAGTAAAGAACAATTAAAAGGAAACTTAATGTTAAGTTTAGAAAGTACGAATAGTCGTATGAGCCGTAATGGTAAAAACGAATTGCTTCTTCGTAAACATCGTTCTCTTGATGAGATTATTGAAAGTGTAAACACTGTAACAAAGCAAAATGTAGACGAGTTAATTCGTAACATGTTTACTGATGAATTCTCTGCGGCACTTATTAGTCCAGATGGAAAACTGCCAAAAGGAATGAAACTTTAATCGATTTTGTAATTCATTCGCTTTCGGAAATAACCGTATCTCTTTTATATGAGATACGGTTATTTTTTTTATATATGCAGAATAGGTACTTATTATAGGATAACCTTCATAAAAAGTAGGATAGGGGGAGATTTAATGCGTTTAAGTGAATTAAGTGGCAAAGAGATTGTGGATTTAGAAAGAGCAGAAAAAATGGGAGTTTTAGGTCATGCAGATTTAGAAATTGATGAGAGAGATGGAAAAATACAAGCGCTTATTATACCTGCTGGGAAATGGGGAGGTTTTAAAAGAGAACAGCAAGAAGTGAGAGTAGAATGGAGCAAAATAAAGAAGGTTGGAAATGATATGATACTTTGCGATCTTACGAACCATTCAAGATCATAGTGAAAGATGACCATTTTGGTTGTCTTTTTTTTATCTTTATATAAAGAAGATAAATCACGTGTGCCTTTTGTTTTTCAATCACCTCAAACTCGTACATTACATATGATGTGGAGGAAAAAGAAAAAGTAGGCATTTTTCTTATAAATGAAAGAAAAAGAAGGTGAATTAGGGAATGTTGACTGAGATGCATATTGCTGTCATAGGAGGAGATGCACGGCAGCTAGAAGTAATTCGCAAGCTAGTCGAACTGGACGCGAAACTTTCATTAATAGGGTTTGAACAGTTAGATCATGGCTTCACAGGGGCAGCAAAGGAAAGTATACAAGATTTAAATTTCACTTCTTTAGATGCGATTATTTTGCCGGTTGCAGGGACGAATGCCAGAGGAGAAGTAGATACTATTTTTTCAAATGAAAAAGTTTCCATAACGAAAGAACAAATTGAAAAGACGCCAGAAAACTTCACTATATATTCAGGTATTGGTACACCTTACTTGGAAAATCTCGTATCTACTACAAATCGCAAACTTGTAAAATTATTTGATCGTGATGATGTTGCAATCTATAACTCTATTCCGACCGTAGAAGGTACACTAATGATGGTTATTCAACATACTGATTACACAATTCATGGATCGAATGTAATGGTTTTAGGATTTGGTAGAACTGGTATGAGTGTTGCAAGAGCTTTTCAATCATTAGGAGCACATGTCAAAGTTGGAGCGAGACGTTCGGAACATATTGCTCGTATTACAGAAATGATGTTTTCTCCTTTTCATATGCAAGACATAGAGAAAGAAGTAGGTAATATCGATATTGTTATTAATACAATTCCGCATCTCGTTGTGACAGCGAATGTTATTTCAAAAATGCCAGCTCATACGCTAGTTATTGATTTAGCTTCTAAGCCAGGTGGCACGGACTTTCGCTATGCGGAGAAGCGTGGAGTGAAGGCACTATTAGCACCTGGTCTTCCTGGGATTGTTGCACCGAAAACAGCAGGACAAATATTAGCGAATGTTCTTTCTCAGTTATTAATAGCAGATGCAATCGCAAAGGAGGATGATGAGAAATGAGTTTGAAGGGAAAACGAATTGGTTTCGGATTTACAGGCTCACATTGTACGTATGAAGAAGTTATGCCACATTTAGAGAAGTTAATTGCAGAAGGTGCAGAAGTACGTCCCGTTGTTTCTTATACTGTCCAATCAACAAATACTAGATTTGGCGAAGGGGAAGAATGGATTAAAAAGATCGAAGAAATAACAGGGTTTAAAGCAATTAATTCAATTGTCGGAGCAGAACCACTCGGACCAAAAATCCCGCTAGATTGTATGGTAATTGCTCCTTTAACTGGAAATTCGATGAGTAAATTTGCGAATGCGATGACAGATTCTCCAGTATTAATGGCAGCAAAAGCGACGCTTAGAAATGGAAAGCCTGTTGTGTTAGCTGTTTCGACGAATGATGCGTTGGGGTTAAATGGGGTAAATCTAATTACACCAACAAGGTGACGACAAAGCGCGAACGCTTATATGTCGCCATCTTGAGGGAGCTTAGGGTAAAGCACAAGTTCGAAATCATCGAGTCTTTGCCACTTTTCTTTCTTATAAACAGCCTTTTCTAAAACCGACTTTAGGAGGCTGTTTTTCTTTTTCGGATCATCTGTTTTGAAGTACAGGTCAAGAACATGCTCCACTTGAGGTATTGTATCTTTCTTTACTTTTTCCTTTTTTATTTCTGTTTTAATTTCTTTCTTTAAGTTTTCCATCGTTGAAGTAATTTCATTAATACGATCGGAAATTACATTTGAACGTTCTAAAAACATATCGACAGTGTAAACGCCACGCTCTAATAAATCGTGTAAATTATTTTTTTGTTTTTGGACATCCACTAATTCTTTCTCAAGCTTTCGTAATGCGACCTCATTCATTTGAATAACTTGCGTTTCTTTCAATTTGTCATCTTGCTTATGTTTTTCAAAGTCAGCTTTATAATCGATATACCATTCTTTTAAAGCCTCGAGTAAACGTTTCTCAATTAATTCAGTATAGCTGGATTTGTTTTCGCAACCACGGTGCTTACAATCCATCGTTTCCTTTCGATTTTTCGGATAACGTTGAACCATACTATAACCACATTTACTACATTTAATAATGCCAGCTAGAGGGTTTTTAATGCCATTCGTATTGTAAGGAACATGATATCTTGAGTTTAATTTTTCTTGCACTTGCTCAAACAAGCTTTCGGGTATGATAGGCTCATGTTTTCCGTCAGCAATAATCCAATCAGATTTATCTTGTCTTGCACAGCTACGTTTCACAGCATCAGGATGCTTTATTTCTTTTCGTTTTTGCCATGTTACTTTTCCGATATACACATTGTTCTTTAATATATCCAAGATGCTATAAGGATTCCAATCATTCCCTAACTTACTTTTGTAGCCAAGGTCATTTAACTTGTTCCTAATTGCACTAGCACCCATATCCTCATTTGCATACCAATCAAATATCAACCTTACAACAGAAGCCTCTTCTGAATTAATCGTTAAAGTACGCTCTCGCTTATTTAAACGATGGATATCATATCCGAACGGTGCATGTGTACCAAGGTAATTCCCAGCCTCTACACTAGCAATACGGCCTCGTTGCATACGGCGTGTAATAATCTTTAACTCCTTACGTGCCATAAACGCTTCAAATTCGCTGTATTCTTCGTCCCACTCATCATTAAGGTCATAAGTCTTCCTAGGTGTCATAATCTTCGTATTCGAGCGTTTAAACGTCTCTAAAATGATTCCTTGCTCTTTCATACCACCACGACCTAAACGGTCCATATCCATACAAAGAACAGCATCATATTTGTTATCTTCAATTTCTTCAAGTAGTGCTAACATCTCAGGCCGTTTCACTAAGCTCTCACCAGAAACGATTTCCTCACGGACAGCTAAAACATTTAAGTTCATTTCCTTGGCAATTTTCAGCAGGGTAGAGCGGTGCTTTGCTAACGTTTCGCCTTCGCCGCGTGCTTCAGCTTCTAGGTCAGCACGAGATTTACGTAGGTAGATTGCGGTTTTCATAGCGGGAGAACCTCCTTTGTTTTATTCATTATATAAAAAATCATACGAATAAATATATATATTTTGAGTTCAGAATAAAAACGTATGTTCGTTTTTGCGTAAAAATAAAAGGCGTGAGGATATCAGCCTTTTATTTTGGAGTATATTAGTGATATTGGATAAGGCTGGTTTTTTTTAAGGGAATATTATTGTATAGTAACAAATTTCTTAAAGAATTCCTTACGTTTTGCCTTATCATACACGTATGGATCGTTAAACTTTTTGACCCAAGATTTGTCTTCAACTTTTAAATCTTCAATTTTAAAGCCTAAGTATGTATTTAAAGATTTTCTATCTAAGTTGATACTGTATGTTTTTCCTTCAAATGGAACAGTCATTTTTACAACATCTAAATCTGGAAATTGTCTTAGTAATCTTGCAGGTTCACTTACAAGCATTTTTTCAATAGCATCTCCAGTTGAAAAATACTGTTTATATTGTTCTTCTGTGACATTACTATCTGGTTTTGCTGATTTAAAAGCTGAAAATGAATCATGGAATGTAATTTCTGCTTCTTTTGCATTCAATTTCATATCTTTAATAAAAGCATTGCCCTTAATGTTTTGAGCATAAGCAACAAAAGCATCTTCACTGATTTCTACCTGTTTTGGTTGTTCTTGTTGCGTTGTTTCATTTTTCTTTGTTTCATTATCTTTATTGTTTGCAGTTGTTTTTACATTTTCAGTAGAAGTTGCTTCCTTCTTTTCCTGTGGCTTGTAAGTTGAAACTGCTATAATAAGAAAAATGATAGCTAAAATAGAGGCAATACCAGTGAATTTGAAAAACTTTTTGGCATTTTGTTTTTTTCTAATAAGAAAAACAAATGATGTGACTAGTAAAACTAATGCAGCTAAAATTGTTAATAAGCATAATGTTGAAAATAGAGCATTCATTTTTAGTTCTCCTATTTTTAATTTATGTATTTAATTATTTTAATGTATTAAATGATTTTAAGCGAGCAAAATTTCCTGGAATTCCATAAATTTCTGCTATTTCTCGAGTTGAGAGGGTAGTATTTTGATGTTCAGAAATCATTTCATCAGAGAGTAGGAGTTCGACTGCAAATGTATTTGCTCTAATTTTTAATCAATCTACAGAAAATAGAGTTTTATTTCTTGAAAATGGAGTATTGGTTTTGGGTTGTAATAGAGCATACCAAAATTAAAAACTTTAGATTACTACAAAAAAAATTCTGAAATTGCTTTACCTTTTTCGAGTTGTTTAATTACTTGCTTTGTTGCAACTTGCTATTTTATCTTGATAATCAAGTGCCTGTTTTTTTGCGATCGGATTGTCATCCATTTGTTCTAATTGAGATAACGCAGAACGTGCTGTATCGCAATCCATTTTTTCAATTTCTTGTCTCTCGAATCGTTCACGGCGAGAGGCTGCCGCCCTATCGAAAGCTTCCTCTTTCTCTTTTGGATCAGCGGCTTGAAGTTTTTTTATTTGCTCCTCCTTGAATCGCTCCAATTCGGGTCCTTCTATTTTTGGTGCTGATTGATTACTGGAATCATTTTCGTCGAGTTGTTTTTGTTTTTCTTGATTCTGATGTTGTTCTGCTTTGGCTGCTTGTTCTTGCTTCGCTTTTTCTTCTGCTTGGCGTTGGACTTCAGCTTCTTGACGTTGTTGTTCTTCTTGTTTTACTTTTTCTTTTTCTTCTACCTGACGTTGTTCTTCTACATTCTTTGTTTCTTCTTGTGCGTGTTGTTCGTCTTCTTTAACTGGATTGTTAGTATCACAACCAACTAGTCCAATAGATAAAAAGAGCGCTGTAAATGGTACTAGGTATTTTTTCATTATTAATCCTCCATAAGTTAATAGAATTACGCCTGCATTCTTAATAAACGTAAGTTTTTAAACGAGCGAATCCTCCAGGAATCCCATGGGTCTCCGCAATTTCTTGAATAGATAAACGAGTATCTTTATAAGCAGAAATCATTTCATCGGTAAGTAACAATTCTACAGCAAATGTATTTGCTTCGATTTCTAAGCGATCCACTGAAAAGAAGGTTTGGTTACGCAAGAAGGGGGTATTTGCTTTAGGATGAAGTACAGCATGACCTAATTCATGTGCACAAACAAATTGTTGAGTAGTTTCGTTAATTTTATTATTAATATGAATGAATTTAAAGCGTTTATAAGTGTTGTAAAAACCAAGAGTATTCCCAAGGTCTTCAAACAACACTATAATATTTTTTCGTCTAGCAATTTCAAATGGATTTGTTGTTGCATGTTTTTCTGCGATTTTGAGTGCGTATTCTTTAATTTCCATTTCTCGCTCCGTTCAATCTTTTTTGTACTTGTTTGGAGTGAATTTTTGTTTTGCTAATTGTTTTGCCATACGCATGGAGTTCTCCAGAGAAATACGAATCATTTCTTTTGTATGTTCGTCTATTGGTTCTCCGTCAAACATTAACGCTTCATCGCTGTTTTCTAGCTCTTCTAAGGTTTTTTCTAAATCACGTGCGATATCACGTTCTTCCTTAATCGATAATTTAGATGGATTATTCGATATCATTTCTTTTGTTTGTGTTCTATCTAATAAATAATCTGTTGATACCTCAAAAAAGTCTGCGATTTTCTTTAAAGTATCATAATCTGGTTCACGCTGACCTTGCTCATAATTAGCCAATTTTCCTCTTGAAAAGCCCAAGCGATCAGCAAGTTCATATTGACTTAGTTTTTGTTTTTTTCTAAGTTCCGAAATTTTTTTTCCAAGCATAAATTCTTCCTTCTTTCTAAATAAGAATAGGCGCTTTTTATTAATTATAGAAACGTTTAGTTTCTAAATCTACAAAGGAAACGAAAAGTTTCTAATAAATATTGACAGAAACGTTTCGTTTCTATATATTGGAGGTATAAGGAAACGAAATGTTTCTTTTGGAGGTGGCATTTTGAATAAAAAAAGAAATAAAATGATTGAATTTAGAAGTAATCAATCAAGACTAATCGTAGCAAAGTATTTGAAAATTACGCCTCAAATGCTAGGGGCAATTGAACGTGGCGATAGGACGCCTTCATTAGAATTAGCTAAAAGAATAGCTGATTTTTATAAAACTACAATTGATAATCTTTTTTTTAGTTAAAAAGGAAACGAAGTGTTTCTAGGGGGTGAGAAAATGCCATCAACTAACATGGCAGTACCAACAGATCAGTCGCATAAACATATAAAAAGCACTTCAAGAGGTGACACCATGAGCCAACAAGAAGAATATGCAGCGACTTATGAATTTGGAAAAACGAAAGTCCATGTTGTGGCTCCTGAGCCGAAAGCGCAAAAGGATATTGATAAACTCCTTCAAGCATATTACAAGGCTGGTTGGGCCATTATCAAAGAAATGCAAGTGAAAGAAAACATTGAGGAATAGTTCCTCTCTTTTTACATGAAAAATAGACAAGTTACATATGTACTAAATTCATTGTAACCATTTGAAAACTAAATATGGAGGCGAACAGATATGGGAACAAGCATATACTGCAATTCAGCAATAGGGGAATTATTACAGAATGCTAGAGAATGTTGTGATAATGTTCAGCTGAAAACGAAGAAAGGGTTATCTAAGTACCTTGGCATTACACATGAACGTTTAACTCGTATTGAATCTGGACTTTCTAAACCAGAATTTGAGCTTGCGATGGATTGGTGTCATGCAACAGGAGCAAATTTGAATCAACAAGCGATTAAACATATTTATGGTGTTGGGTTACCGCCTACAGATCCACGCTTAACCCAAGATGTAAATCTACAATTGATGAACTACATTAAGCAAGCTGAAGAGGGCATTGCGGCAGCGAAGGAAATTATGAATTTACAAGTTACAACTAGATTATGGAAGCATGATGAAAAAAAGAAACATGAATACGCAGTTCATGCAAAAGAAATCTTCGATACAATCCAAGCTACTCAATGTGTAGTACAAGCTCTTGAGCAAGTGCATTTTGGCATTATGGAACAAATACAAAGAAGTTGGTTGCAAAAGGCTATGTCAGAGAACGTTATTATTCAATCGGTGGATAGCTTAATGTCTTTAACAAAAATGCTGTAAAGGAGGAAGAAAAATGACAGTAGATTATAAGCAACCTAGCTTAAGAGAATATAAGGAGTTAATTCGCTATGATGCAAAACTAACTGGTGAAATTAAAATAGCGCAAATACTTGGTGAGGATTCAAATTCAGTGGAGTTAAAGCAAGAGAAGAAGTTAGTGGGGATTCGAATCAAAATTATCGAAGCATCATTCATTTTAAAACATAAATGGGCAAAAGAAAAAGCTACCGCCTAGACAACAGTAGCTCTGTAAAAAATTCTCTAAAGCAATTATAACATTTTATTAATCGTTTGGACAAGCCACTGTGCTTGTCGTTATGACCAGAAAGGGATTGTTCCTCCCATCCCCTTAAATGATTCCTATTTCTGGTTGTAACGATGCGTACAGCATCAACTCAAATAGAAAGGAGATGTAATTCATGACATATAAAAACGATCGTCTTCATGATCTAGTTCTTCCAGGAGATTTTTCATTCGCGAATAAACTTCATAACTGTATGGCTGCATGTATTCATAACATGTTTAATGCAGAATCAACCGAAGAATCAAATCACTGGGAAGAAGAATTGGAGCGATGTATGAAAGAATTTAAAATGCTTCGTGATACAAAAGAAGAACATGAGGCATCGATGAGTTATCGTGTAGTGATTAAAGATTTAAGAGCAAGAGGAGTTAACGCCTCTTTAGTAACACGTAGAAAATAAAAAATCTATCACTTGGCAGAGTGATAGATAAATGGTTTTGCAAAAGATCTTAGGATTAATTATATCAAATTAGCATTCGTATAACAACGGAGTGTGTTGCTGAACCCTAAGGTATTTCAGCAAGCGACATCAGAGCAACACCTAATTTACTTAGTAAACCAATATCTCAAAACAGGATACAAGAATTATCGCTTATTACGTGTAGAGGACGGATTTGCGATATGTAAACGGGAGGATGAATAATATGGCAGTTTATAGACCAGTACACGTTTCATTTTGGCAGGATTCATTTGTTTTAGATCTTACACCGGAGGAGAAGTATTTCTACTTATATTTGATGACAAACAGTAAGACGTCTCAATCAGGAATCTATGAGCTTCCACTTCGTATTATTGAAACCGATACAGGATATAACCGTGAAACTGTTATGAAGCTACTAGAACGTTTTGCTGAGTACGGAAAAATTAATTACAACCAAAAAACAAAAGAGTTGTTCTTAATCAACTGGTTGAAATTCAATCCGATTAAAAATGTAAACATTGAAAAGTGTGTATTAAAAGAGATTCAATCTGTGAAGGACCAAGATTTTTTAGCTGATTTCTATGAAACATGTTTGCAATTAGAACGTGAACAAGATTTCAAAATCCCTCGTATTAAGGAGTATTTATCAATCCGTTTGGAGGGGCTTATAAGGGGCTTCCAAGACCCTAGCAAGGAAGAAGAAAAAGAAAAAGAAGAAGAAAAAGAACAACAACAAGAAGAACGCGCAAGCGCGGAAGAAGTTGTTGAGGTTAATCCGATTTCTTTTTACGAACAAAACTTCGGACTGATTACACCTTTTATTGCAGATGGTATTCATGCATGGGTAGATGATTTAAATGCAGAGCTTGTTGTAAAAGCTATGGAAATCGCTTTAGAGAAAAATACAAGAAACATGAATTACGTAAATACGATTTTAAGAGATTGGCATCTTAAGGGATTGAAAACAATAATGGACGTTGAGGCAGCTGATAAAGCATTTCGTACTCAGCGATTAACAAAAGCGCAGCAACAGACACAAGCACCTTATCAACAAAAAGGCTTATCGGAATCTACTAAAAACGTAATACAGCAGCAAGAATCATGGGAACAAAACATTCCAACGGATGAAGAACTTGCAGCGTTTAATCAAAAAAGTGGGTGGATGGTTCAATGAGTAACGATATGATTCGTAACACAGAAGCTGAACAAAGTGTTTTAGGTAGCATTATCCAAGAAGGCGATTTAATTAAAGATTGCCAGCTAAAGGCAAAACAGTTTTCTTTACCAACACACCAAGTGATTTTTAAAGCGATGAGAGAGTTAGAGGATGCTGAGGTTCCAATAGACCTTGTCGCTCTCATGGGGAAATTCGATGAAAGCTTTATGAATCAGATTGGCGGAATTGAATTCTTTGTAAACCTGACAGAAGTTGTAACAACAACTAAAAACTTCTCGTATCATGAAGGTTTAGTGATTGAAGCTTGGAAGATGCGACATGCTCAAGAGGTTGCTGGTAATTTATATAATCGTCTTCAGCATGAAAGAGATATGAGCGCTATTAGTACATCGATAGATGAATTAAGCGCCATTGAGGAGACGGGTTATTCAGATGAATTTAACCTAAAGGAAACCCTAGTTGATCTGTATAAGAACATGCAAATTGATGTAGGGGATTTAACCGGTATACCAACTGGTTATGACGACTTAAACAGAATGACCGCAGGATTGCAAGAAGGTGATTTAATTATTATCGGTGCCCGCCCTTCGATGGGGAAAACAGCATTTGTATTAAACATTGCATTCCATGCAGCAAGCGCTCATACAGCAACAGGGGTCTTTTCTCTAGAGATGGGCGAAGAACAGTTACTTAAGCGTATGATCTCAAGTACTGGAAATATAGATGCTACGAAATTAAAGAACCCTAAAAAGCTATGTAATTTAAAGGATTGGGAAAAGATTAGTCAGGCTATGGGCTTGATAAATGATTTACCATTAGAAATTTACGATAAAGCAAATGTAACGATGCAAGAGATTTACGCAAAGACTAGGAAATTAAAGCGTAAGTATCCTGATAAAAAGGTGCTAGTCGCAATTGATTACTTGCAGCTTATTGTAGGTGATTCGAAGCATAGAGGAAACCGCATGCAGGAGATTGGGGAGATTAGTCGCAAGTTGAAACTTATGGCAAGAGAGCTAAATGTATGTGTGGTTGCATTATCACAATTAAGCCGAGCTGTTGAAAGCAGACAGGATAAACGCCCATTACTATCAGATTTACGTGAGAATGGTCAAATTGAGCAAGATGCGGACTTGATCGCATTCTTATATCGCGAAGATTATTACGACCGTGAAACAGAAAATAAAAACATAACGGAAATCATTTTAGCGAAACAGAGAAATGGTCCAGTTGGTGTTGTTGAATTAGCATTCATTAAAGAATTTAGTAAGTTTGTAAATTTAGAGCGGAAGTTCAATCACCAACAGGAGGCTTAATCATGTTGTTACGTCAGGAAGTAGAGCGTAGAAAACTAGCGATCATTCGTAAATTATTGGGATTAGGATTAGCTGAAATTAACGGACAAACATTAGATCAGCTAACGTTAACGCAGCTTGAAGGAATCTTAATTGCAAGCTTGCAGGTATTGGAGGGAAAGAACAATGCCAAAGCAATTAACAATTTTTGACGTGGAACCAGTTGTATCATTTGATCCTAAGAAAGCTCATATTAACCGTTTGAATTCAAAATTACGGTATGCAGATGTGGTTGTAAAAATACCACGTCATGCCAAAGCGATTGATGAATTAAAACCAACGACAGCGCCTGATAAACGTTATGAGTTATTTGAAGATTACACAATTGGAATTTGGCGTTATAAGCGAGCGGAGGATAAAGAATTTGTATGGGAAGAAGCAGAAAAAATGTGTAAGCAAGCACGGGATGAAAAAAAGCCGATTCCAATACGGCTTCATTTATCACTTGAACAATCATTTGTTCCAGAAAATGTTGTGCGATATTTGTAGACAAACAAAAAAGCCGAGATTGCTCCCGACTTACTTCGACAAAGTAATTATAACATATGGGAGTGATCTTGGTGGGAATCAGAAAAGAAAATCTTGTAGAAATGACAGCTGAAATAGATTTGAAAATAAACGGAATATATGTTGTTAAAAATGGTCAAGTCCAACTAATAGAACCACCTCAAGGTGGATTTGGTGAACAATCATTTGTATATCAAAGTGGGAAAGTAATTCGTATGGAAGAACGAAAAACACAGTTACTTTAATCAAATTTGAATTTTATTAAAAAATTGGACTAAAAGCATCGATAATGAGATGGGAAAAAGAGCATCATCACTGAAATAAAAAAGCCCTGCACACAGGGCGTATAAAAAGATACCTTAGCAATAACGACGATTAGGGGGACGTATTAGCTAAGGTATCTGGATGGATGGCTGCATACTAAGTATGCAATCAAGAGCATTGTTGAATGTATTGGGTTATTCAACACGTTCAGAATAACACGAAATTTCTGCTAATTCATCCGGTAAATTTATCCTAAAAATATTCGGTAGGATTTTTAGGTCTAAAATATGTTCATAAATTATAACAAAAGCGTTATTTTAACTGAAAGAGCATCCAACCTTTATTTAAAGGCTCTTTGATTTTAACTTCAGATGTGTCTCTAATTGAATAGTTATCACGAAAATTTACAACAGCAGAAATTTTTTGCTTTTTATTATCTGCCACATGTCCACATAGGTGGATTTCATGTGTTCTATATTCTTCGGAAGGTTCAACTTTTTTAATTATAATATCAAGATCCTTTTCTTTTTTAAAGTAACCGATAGTTACTAGTTTAGCAGTTTTACTTACTTCCGGCCATTCTTCACTGTATTCTTTTGGAACGAATTGAGATGAAACAAAGTGTATAAATAAAATGGGGATAGTAATAAAAGCTATACATACAATGCCATAACGTAATAATTTTCTTTCCACAAACTGTCACCTACCAATGGTGTTTTGTTTAATCAAGTTAACAATCTATATATTAAACCATTATTAACCAGGAAGACATTCTTTTAGGTGACATTAGTATTACAAATTTGTAAGGTTTATTAGAAAAATTAGCTTAATGGAAAGTTGAATAAAATAGTTATTTAACCATAAATGAATAGAGCACACAAATATGTGTGCTCGTAGAAGAAATGTAATCAGAATGTCTCATGAGAAGCAAAAAAATGTAATCAGATTTTCATGAGTAAATTTTTAATATTGTATGCCTTAATTTGATTTATGAAGCATGTCACTAAAGAAAATCATCGAGTGGGATTTAGATTTAATTTAAACAAAATCCTTATTTAAAAACAAGAATCCCTAGAGTTAGGGCTCTAGGGATTCTTGTTTTGGTATATCTCACACGGTTTTATAAAAAGGTTAGAACATACTGAAGATAACATATGAATGTTTCATAAATGTATCGAAAAAGTGAACAAAATTGCTATTGCAGAAGTAGCAGAAATGAAGTTTCTAATAGTTAAGTACGTAAAAGGTGTTATTTCCAGCGGATAAAATGCGCGTGGGGCACCTAATCATTATTTTATCGGAGGAAAAGAATATGTTATGAACTTGGTTGAATGAAAAAATGAAAATTTTACTTTAAGCGAAGTTAATGAAATATATTTTTGGGGTTATATCAATGATTGTTATCTCGATGGACACTTTAACTTTATAAAAGTCCTAGAAGAAAAACACAACTATGAGGAATAGTAAGCTATAAAAGTGAACAAAATCGTTATTTTGTACATCAAGGTAGTCAGCGCAATTAACTAATGGCTTGTTGAAAAAAAAGAAGCCCCGCAGGAAATGTTACAGGGCTTCAAAAGGTTGAGTTATGCCATACTCACAAGGGGTTTTAACATGAATATTGTGGTAAACAAACCGGTAAATGTGTCCAATTGATTTAAAGATATTATTTTAAACAAAAACGCTATTTTATAAAAAAAAGAACCCTAGTTTCCTAAGGTAATGGTATAACAGCTCAATATATTTTATTCTTTTATATTTTAACGTAATATTACGTTGAAAACATCAGGTAAATGTAACCAATTGCAGAAAAAGAGCAGCTAGCAAAAGCTAGCTGCTTAATACAGAGAAGAGAAGAGAAGAACTACAGGGACAGTTAAATGAGTTCTGGCTTATCGCCTGTGTATAGTATTTGCGAATTATTAAATTTTATTCAGGAGGGATGGATTTGAAAAGATATCGCGTCGAATTTACTGAAACTAAATCTTATGAAGCATTTGTGGAGGCACCTGATTTAGATAAAGCAATTGATAAAGTACGTAATGGTCTTGTGGAGGATGAAGAACTAATTGAAAAAGATGTAATTATAGATGAGATGTACTTACAGAATAAGAGCAGCTAGCAAAAGCTAACTGCTCAGTCTTGAAGAAGATTTAAATGGTTACAGTACATTAAAGATGGGTTATCTATAGTATGGACGGGATATTGAGTTTTATTCAGGGGGGAGAAGGAAGTGAATAAATTTAAGCTGTCCCAACTTGATTTTGGTCTGCAACATCAGCATCAAATGTGTTTGTTGCGCTAACACCGCTAAAGGTATTAACGACAAATCCAACATTTGAGGAGCCCGAACCATTATAAGCTTTCGTATTTTCTTTCGGAGATACGTTATAAAAATCCCCTAAATTGAAAGAACCAGCACTATTTTGTACGACAAGGTTTGCTACAACTGATGGCATAGTACTCACCTGCTTTCCTAGAAAGTATTTAAATTAGCATATGGTGTATTCGTCTAGAGGTTCATTTGGATCTAAGAATTCGAAGTTATGGTTTGTGAAGATTTTAATGAAATAATCCTTTTGTGGGGAAAAGGACTTTATAAAATAGGTACAATTCACGTTTAGATTATTTTTGAATGTAATATAGGTATCAAGAGGAGTGAAACGCTCCAAAATGGAAATGAGAGACGTTTGCATGAAAGGGATGAGAGGAATGGCAAATGCAAAGAAAAAGAAAATAAGAAAAGCTATCGCTCGTCGTGCGATAGACGTTGATAAATACCAAGTTAACAAAGCTTGGAGAAACATCTTTGTGCAGGCTGGTATTATCAAATAAATGAAAACAGAATACAGTCCGGCTAGAAAACTAGAGGATACCAATTTTTAGAGCAGCAATAGAGCTGTTTTAAGAAATGGTGTCCTTTTTATTTTGAAAAGGGAGATGGAGAAATGAAGGTGCTAAGGGATCAATTGCGTGAGTGGAATAAGCAATCAAAACAAGCGAAGAAGAAAAACAAGAAAAAACAAAAAGAGAAATTAAGCACTCGTGGCATTGAAGATTTAATGGGTATTCACGGACCACGTTATGAACGTAGACGTGGAGCTTTAAGACAAAAGTAATTAAAAAATAAAAAGGGGTGGTCTTACATGACTAAACAATTATCTTTCTTACCAAAAATCGATAGAACGGCAACACAAGAGGAATTAGAAGGCGTGTTGGAAAGTGTACGTATACATAGACAATTTGGGATGATGCGTAAAGAAATGAAAGTCACTCCTTCTTATGAAATGCGCGAGCACGGTCCTACACATGCAGTTGGTAAGCCATTAGAAGATGTTGCCATAGCGAATATTCAACAAAGTAAACGTGAAGAATGGCTCGAAAGAATGTCATTACGTATTGATCAATTTCTAAATCGATTAGGAAACGGACGTGCAGGAAGTATCCAAAGGGATATTATTTGTAAACGTTATTTAGAAGAAGAGGATGTATGTGATTACATGGTTTATAACGAAATCGGAATGTCAGAGCGTACTTATCGCCGTTGGAAGTCTAAAGCGTTTTATAAACTAGCTTTTGCACTTGGATTAGAAGTTTACGAGACAGAAGAGACTGGAGGTAATGAATAATGAATTTTGTTCAACCAATACGTAATCCAGAGCAAATACAACAGATAAAAGAATATTTGAAAGAAAAGAGTGACCGTAATTATATCTTATTCGTGATGGGAATTAATACAGGGTTACGTATAAGTGATATTTTAAAACTAAAGGTTGGAGATTTAAAAAGCAGCCACATCTCAATGCGTGAAATGAAGACAGGTAAGCAGAAGCGTATACAGATTACAACAGCACTAAAGAGAGAACTTAAATGGTTCAATGAAAATAGAGAAGATGATGAGTACCTATTAAAAAGTAGACAAGGGAAGAATCGTCCGATTGGTCGCAGTATGGCATATAAGATATTAAGTGGAGCTGCAGCAGAGTTTGGATTAGATGAGATAGGGACGCATACTTTGAGAAAGACGTATGGGTATCACATGTACATGCAAACCAAAAACATAGCATTACTTATGGAGATATTCAATCACTCGTCAGAGAAGGTCACGTTACGTTATATAGGTGTAAATCAAGATGCAATGGATAAAGCAATGACTAGGTTTAAAATCTAATCACTGCTTATTTCTTTTTAAATCTAGGGTATTGCAGTATTTTGGAAAAACTCATGCTAAGAGTATGCAAGATTTTATACAGTTCTAGTAACAAACAAGAATCCAAAAACCGTGCTAGGATAGGAATGTATAAAAAAGTGCATAGATCCATAGAATAAAAAAAGAAGGTTTCTTGGTGAGAGTACGGTTTCCTCCCTTTTCCTTGCTACCGATAATGAGACGTTATGTTGACTAGGGATGTATTTAATATTCATTAATTTTTTAGTACTCACTATAAATTTAATACAGTAAAATGGGAATATAAGGTAATATAAATAAGATACATAGGAGGATTCGATGAGACAAATAAAATTCCTGTTTGTTTTAATAATCCTTATATTAGGAGCTTGTTCTAATGATAAGTGGTTTACCCTTAAAGGTGAGAGTGAAAATTGGATGGGTACGTACCAAGGCTATACATATGATGAAAATAATGAAGCAAGTGAACTTACTCTAATTTATAAAGGGGATCCTTCAGAAATTAAAGGTAATATTGAATATAAATATGAAACTGATGGTAGTCGAAAAGGGGACGGAAATGTTTTACTAGATCAAAACTCTATTAAAACTAAAATAATTTGTGAAGGTTGTACCATAACTAATAAAAATGATGTAATAAAGATTACTATGAGTTGGAATGATAAAATAGAAACCTTTAAACTACAATCTAAAAAGTAACTTCCGCTTTCGATAATTATGTAAATAAGCTGTCCACATGGGCAGCTTATTTTATTTTTCCGCATAGCGTAGGTTATTTTACAAAATGTTGGTGGTATCCCTATACAGTTACTCATAATTTTCGTACTGTGTAACCCAAAAGAGAAAGTTAAATGAAATCAATGATATCAAGGGATTTAGCGAAGGGGGCAGTTACACACAATATAAGATATGGGTAAGTGAATAGATAATTTAGTTTTTGGTATATCTTAATTTCAAAATACATTATAATTGATTGTATTAATAATAAGGAGTGGGAATATGAGTTTTGTATCAGTAGTTGTATCAGAGAAATTTATCACAGTTATGTCTGATGGAATGCAATCAATAGAGGTTGATGGGAAATTTATTGAATTGAGTTCTGACTATAAGAAATTCAAAAAAATTTCCGAGAAACAGTTTATTGCATTTACAGGGAGTGCAGAAATCTGCACAAATATAGCTAATAAGTATAAATTCAAATATGAGTCGTATAACTTGGAAGAAGTAGTGTTAGAGATTCAACAAGAATTGTTACAATATCCTCGTAGTGAAACTAAAAATCAATTTATTGTGGGTGGAATCCAAAATGGGAAGATATTGGCCTATACCATAAAAAATGATGGGGAAGGGCCAAAACTAGTCGATTCTGAAAATGGTATTCAACTAGTGCATATGGCAGGTAATCATTTACAAAATAAAGTTGAAAGAAATCTGATAAAGACATTTGATAAGTATTTGAAACAAGTTAATTATAATTCTATTATTGCGCAGACAATGCTTAATAATCTTGTAGCCGATAATGATCCGACTGTTAATAAAAATGTAAGACACTTAGTAATTGAATTATAAAGTAGCCTAAAAAAGGCTGCTTTTTTTATTTAACCATTTGTGGTACAAGGGAGGTAGGTGAATTGTAGTTGGCGAGAAAACGTAGTTCAGACCGTGATAAAATATTTGAAATATAAAGAGCGAGTAATGGTAAAAACCACTTATTGAGATAGAAAAGGAATTAAATTTAAAACCATCACAAACTAGAAAGTAGAAATTACAAAATAGATGGGATGCATAAAGCCATGGTGAAAATTAAAATGCTATCTTTATCTTATTCTTTTTAATTGTATACAGTTAACTATTTTTATTGTGCTATGTAACTCGAAAAGAAAGCTTTATGAAGTTATGAATATCACGGGCTCTAGCGTTTGTCGTATTTACACAAAATATAAGATATAGGTAATTCGTTGAAAAATATTGTAATATATGTATGTACTTGAAATTTATACGGGGTGAGAGAATGTGGAATCAATTTAATAACCAAATATTAGATGAAACAAAATTATGGAGATATATGGGGTTTACTAAGTTTTTAAGCCTTATAGAATACGGTTTATATTTTTGTAGAGCAGATAAGTTTGAAGATCAATTTGAAGGTTCACTTGCGGTTAATGATCAAAAGAGGTGGTTAAGCCATATAGAAGACGCAAAAAGACATTTAGACTCTCCAGAAATTGAGGAGAAAATGGAGAAATTTAAAAGGGTAATTAAAGAAACAACTTCCATGGATGCAGAAGAAATGAGAAAGTATGTAGTAATTAATTGTTGGCATATGAATGAATATGAATCAGAAGCAATGTGGAAATTATATTCTCAAAGTAGTGAAGGGATAGCCATTCAAAGTACATATGGAAGGTTGAAAGGCTGCTTGGATATAGAAGGAATTAAGCAAGAGAATTGGATGCAAAATATCTTTATGGAACCAGTTAGATATATTGATTATAATGTCGATACTACATCTGATATGCCTGATCATATTGCACCATTTCTTCATAAACGAAAATCATTTGAACATGAAAAAGAGTTAAGGGTTTTAATTTCACACCCTGCTGCGAAAACGTTTAAGCAGGAACATGTTTATGAACAGGGGAAAATTGTAAGAGTTGATTATGAAAAATTAATTGAAAAGATATATATAGCTCCGACTTTACCAGGATGGTTTGCGATTCTAGTTAAGGATGTACTAAAAAGATATGGGTTAGAGAATATTCCAGTTGTACATTCAACATTAGATGAACCTGCTATATTCTAGTGGCAGAGACGTGACCGCTTTTTGGCAGTAAATGTGCCGGTTGTTTTGGAATTAACGTGATATATTTGTATTGTGAGAAGTGGCGGAAAACATTTCTCACAAAATTCCTTATAACTGAAAATGGATCGTCATAACCGGTGGCGATGGTTGCAGATTGAATTAATAGTTGTTTCTTGATTTCATATTCAATTGTAATTCACGTTATGTATACGGAGAAGGGCTTTTGCTCTTCTTCCAGTTACTTAATATTATTGGACCAGATAAATGTAAACAACATTAGGTGATTGGAAGAAGAAAAAAACTTCATTTACCGTAATTGAAGTATAAATTAATACTTATCGAAAAAGCATCCGTTCGGTTGCTTTTTATTTTATAAGGAAGTAACTCTAATGATTGCTTATTTATGGTAATATGAATGAAAAAAGGATGGTGGATGAATGGCATTAGGATTAAGTTTAATTGTATTAGGAGTTTTAATTATCGGTATAACTACGTCCTATATAATAAGGAAAAATGGGGATATAAGTTGGATAGAAGTCCTTGCATTTCCTATAGGTTTAATTCTAAGTATGATACTCGGACACTTTGAGTTACCAGAGTTTTTAATATTAATAGGATTAGTATGTATTGTATTAGGTAGCCTTATGACAATAGGGATCAGTATTATATAGAAAAATTAAGCGCAGAGAGCATCTAAATAGGATGCTTTTTTATTTTATAATTCTTCTTCTTAATATCCATTAAGCTTGATACCCAGACATATAACATTCCTATTGCAAGTATAAAACTTAGCCAGTTAAATGTATTGTCAATAATATATATTGAAATGAAGATCGAAGAAAAATAAATGAACAATGGAATGAATATGTATAGGTCACGTTTTAAAGATTTTAAAGTTTGCATTATGTTCACCTCAATTTAATGTTACATTGAGGTATTTCAAGTAGCAATACTTATTTTATAAAGGGATTACCGTAAGGAGTGAATAGACAAATGAAAATAACTAAACAAGAACAATCAGTTGTGATTGGTACATTCATTTCAATATTGGGTGAGCAAGTAGTAAATGAACATATTAATCCTGACAAGTTAGAGAAGGCAAGTATAATTCATAATGAGCTACATGATAACACAACGCCAAAGCAAAGAAGAGAAGCGATAATTAGTTTGCTTGATAAAACAATGGATGTATTCCTTGAAAGTAAGGAGTGAGGATAATTGGACAGTGTTTTAAACGGTAAGATTGCTGTGATGGGTCTTATACCTATTGATAAGAAAGCGTATATCAAATACCTTAAGCCGCACGAGAAAGCGTACAAGAAGGCTGGGATTGATGTTAATCGATTCAAGTACTACAAACTGTATGGCGAGAACCACATGCTTTATTCTGTAGAATATCTGGAACAAACATCAATAAAAGAATTACTGGAAAGAGATAAAGGTAATAAAGTACGTTGGGTAAAGACGGATGAATGAATATAAAACCAAACAACAGAAGCGTAAGTTCTATGATAGTGGTGAGTGGAAGAGTATACGGGAACAAGTAAAGAAGCGAGACAACTATGAGTGCCAGGAATGTAAACGTAACGGTCGAGTTCAAACAGATACCAATGAGTATAGTGAGAGTGCAAAGCGTAAGAAGATTCAACTCGTTGTCCATCATATAAAAGAACTTGAACATCATCCAGAACTTGCATTAGAAATAGACAATTTAGAAACAGTATGTGTGGATTGCCATAATAAAGAACACGGTAGAACATTCAAAAAGAAACAGAATAAATGGGAAAATGATGAAAAGTGGTAAAAATGATTCGGCATAAACACCCCCCCGGTTCGAGAATTGGGCTTTTTTTCGTCTAAGGGGCACCGGAGGAGGGGGTTAACTGTCAGGTTTTTTTCGGAAATACGCACGTAAGGGGGGGTGGGTAGATGGCTGTTAGTATTGTAAGGTTAAAGGAACAGCTTATGAATAGTATTGATACGACAGATTTAGTTGAAGTTGAAAAAGTAGAACGCTATATTGATCTAGTTAAAGCATTTCGAAAAATTAATAAAACGATAACTAAAGAAGGGGAATCCGTAACAATTAAAAATGGAACTCAAGTTTTCGTTAAGGCCCACCCTCTTATAAGTGAGAGGAATAAAATTAACAGTTCTTTAATTGCATTAGGGAGAGATATAAAATTTGTTGTTAAGAATAATACCCCTAATGCAGGTTATAGCAAAAGTGATCTTACATGATTAAGCAAAAGTATGTGGAAGAATATACTGAACTTTATCGAAGTGGGAAAGTAAAGTTCAATAAAGAAAGAGAACTGTTAATTGAATATCTAGAAAAACATGTTTTAAACAGAGACGATTTGTATTTTGATGATGAAATGATTGAGGATTGTATCAACTTCGGTGAGAAGTGGTATTTTCCATTGCAGCCATTTCAAAAATTATTAATAGCATTCGTCTTTTTATTTTATAAGAAAAATGGACGTGTATTTTATCGAAAATTCCTATGGATGTTAGGTCGTGGCGGCGGTAAAAACGGTCTGATTTCTGTTATTATTCACTTTTTAATTAGTGAATTACATGGCATTCCAGAGTATAACATTTCAGTTGTAGCGAATAGTGAAGAACAAGCAAAAACAAGCCCTGACGAAGTTCATAAATGTGTGAAGAAGAATGAGGTCTTGAAAAGAGCCTTTAAAACAACGTTAACTCAAACAGTTTCAAAGGCTACTGAAAGTGTACTGAAATTTAGGACTTCAAATGGAGATACAAAAGATGGTTTGCGTGATGGTGCGGTTGTATTTGATGAAATACATCAATACGAAAGCAATAAAGATGTCCGTGTTCATATCAGTGGTTTAGGGAAAAAGAAAAACCCACGTGAATTTTACATTGGTACAGATGGATATGTTCGTGACGGTTTTTTAGATAAGCAAAAAGAAAAGGCAATGAAGGTATTAAACGGCGAAGCACGTCCGAATGCTGTCTTTCCTTTTATTTGTAAATTGAATGAAGAAAATGAAGTAGATGATCTTGATAATTGGGAGCTTGCGAATCCCATGTTATCTAAGCCTTTAAGTGAGTATGCTGAAGGGTTACTTGAAACAATTAAGGAAGAATATGAAGATTTAGAAGACGACCCGAGTAATAGAGAAGAGTTCATGACAAAGCGTATGAACTTACCTGTTACTAATTTAGAACGCTCTGTTGCAAAGTGGTCAGAAATTCTTGCTACAGACCGACCGTTTCCAGATTTACATGGACAAGAATGTATTGGTTCGTTGGACTTTGCAAGTATCCGGGATTTCGCAGCGTGTGGTCTTTTATTTAGGCAATCTGGTGATTATCTTTTTAAAACACATTCCTTTGTACGAAAAGAATTTGTTGATATTTATTATGGATATTCCAAAAAAGCAGGTGAGTTCAAAAAACAGAAGTTTGCGCCCATAAAAGAATGGGAAGAACAAGGTTTATTAACTGTTGTGGACGAGCCAACTATCAATCCTCAACACATCGTTGATTGGTTTGTAAAAATGCGTGAACAATATGGTGTTAAGAAAATTATTGCCGATAACTTCCGGATGGAAGCGATCAGACCTTTATTAGTTGCAGAAGGATTTGAAATAGAAGTTATAAGAAATCCTAAAGCAATTCATAGTTTATTAGCACCGCGGATTGAAATGGCATTTGCAAATGAGCAAATTGTTTTCGGCGATAATCCTCTTATGCGCTGGTATACACAAAATGTATTGGTTGTAATTAAAGGTGACGGAAACAAAATGTATGAAAAGAAAGGACCGGTGCGAAGAAAAACTGACGGATTCCAGAGCTTTGTGCACGCTCTTTATCGAGCAGATGAAATACAAGAAGCAACTGACTTTATATTAAGCGATATTAAGTTCTAATAAAGGGGGTGATAATCATTGGATGGTTAGGCTTAGGTTCAGTATTTAAAAGAAATAAAGAATTAGAATTTATGGTTGATCTGGATTTGATTGCTGATACAGCAAACAGGGTTCATATGAAACGATTAGCACTTGATACATGCGTATCTTTTCTAGGAAGAACGATTAGTCAATCTGAATTCAGAGTAAGAAACGGTAAAGCATTTGAGAAGAATGAGCTGTATTATCGATTAAACGTTAGACCGAACAAAAACATGACGGCCAGCACTTTCTGGGAAAGATTTATTCGTAAACTTATTTATGATAATGAATGCTTAGTTATACAAGCAGATGATGGCGATTTACTTATTGCCGATGGATTTCAACATAATGAGTATGCTGTGTATGAAGATACTTTTACTGATGTAATAGTAAAAGACTACATGTTTAAGAGAAGTTTTAAGCAAAGTGAAGTTATTCATTTAAAGTATCGAAATGATAAATTGTCTCCGCTTATTGATGGATTATTTGCAGATTATGGGGACTTATTTAGTAGGATATTAAACTCTCAAAAACGTAAAAATCAAGTTCGTGGCACGGTCGATATGGATATGATTGGTGCCAAAACAGAAGAACAAATAACGAAGTTACAAGAGTTTATCGACAATATGTATAAGGCGATTGGTACGAAAGATATCGCTATTGTTCCACAACAAAAGGGTATTAATTATAACGAAATATATAATGGTGTTGCGAATGGGCCGAGTGTGGAAGAAATAAACAAAGTAACCAGTGGTTTTTTAAATCAAGTAGCAATGGCCATCGGTATTCCGACAGCTTTATTATATGGAGAAATGGCTGATGTAGAGAAGCAAACGAAAAATTATATGCTTTTCACAGTAAGACCGTTATTAAAAAAGCTATCTGATGAAGCAAATGTTAAATTCTTTGAAATGAATGAATATCTTTCAGGACAAAAGATTATAGTTAAGGCTGTTTCTTATCAGAGTATATTTGACCTTGCAACAAGTATTGATAAGCTTATTTCTTCAAGTGCATTTACAGGAAATGAGATTCGTTCAGAAGTAGATTATGAAGATTCTGATGATCCAAACTTAAATATCCATCATATTACAAAGAACTATAAGAAACTAAATGAATCTGAAGGAGGTGAGAAATGATGGAACATTTGAACATGAATAAACTTTTAAATTTAAAACGAGATATTCGTTTTGAGGCAAAAGGTGAAAATGAGTACAAATTAACCGTTTACGGGTCAATCGGTGGATGGTTTAGTGAAAATAACGCTGAAGCAGTAAGAAGAAAGATTCAAGATGTAAAAGCAGAAAAAATTCACGTTCATATTAATTCGGGTGGAGGTTCAGCGTTTGATGGTGTAGCAATTTGTAATCAGTTAAAGCAGCATGATGCCGAAGTTATAGTTCATATTGATGGTTGGGCAGCAAGTGCCGCATCTGTAATTGCAATGGCAGGTGATAAAATCATTATGCCTAGTAATACTATGATGATGATTCATCAAGCGAGTACCTTTGAATATGGAAATGCAGATCTATTTGAAAAAACAGCACGAGATCTACGGAAGATTGATTCAGCCTTAGCAGCATCTTATAAGAAACGGTTTGTTGGAACAGATGAAGAATTAAAACAACTTTTAAAAGATGAAACTTGGCTAACGGCAGAGGAAGCAGTTGCTCTTGGTTTAGCTGATGAAATTGCTGATGAAATTGAAATAGATGATACGCAGGAAGAGGAAGAAGAGGAAGTTGTAGAAAATTTTAAAGAAGATTTAGTAGCTAAGTATACGAAACAGCCAAATAATCAAAAACCAAAAGAGCTTATTCAAGAGCCTGTTAAAACAAAACAGAATCTGAGTACGCTCTTTTTAAATTTAGGAGGAAAATAAATTATGGTAATTAAATTTAATAACTTTGAAGATAAAAAACTAGCTTTTGCAAAAGCAACGCAGGAAGGAACGCCAGAAGAACAAACAGCGGCTTTAAATTCCATGATTGAAGCACTTGCTACAGATGTTCGTTCGGATATCTTGAATCAAGTCAATGAATCTATTGTAGACCGTTCTATTATGCAGTCTCGTGGTTCTAACGTATTAACGAGTGAGGAAATGAAATTCTTCAATGCAGTCGTTCAAGATGGTGGATTTAAAGATACTGAAACATTACCTAAGACAACGCAAGAACGAATTTTTGATGATTTAGTTCAAGGTCATCCGTTGTTAGAACATATCGGATTAGAAAACTTAGGTGCTGTGACAGAATTTATCTATGGAGATCCAGAAGGTGCAGCTGTATGGGGACCATTATTCGGTGATATTAAAGGACAACTAAATGCTACATTCCGAAAAGAGTCTATCTCCCAACTTAAATTAACGGCATTTATCCCATTGGCAAATGACATGCTTAAACTTGGTCCAGTGTGGGTGGAACGATATGTTCGTACAATGATTTCAGAAGCTATGTCTGTAGGTTTAGAACGTGGATTTGTAATTGGTACAGGTAAAGATGAGCCTATCGGATTGTTAAAAGATCCAAATGGAAGTGTTGTTGGAGGAGTATATCCAGATAAAAAAACAGCAGGGACTTTAACGTTTGAACCAGGTCGCAAAACAATCAATGAATTAAAAGGCGTTGTTAAATTACTGGCTAAAAAGCTAAATCCTGATGGGAAAACTGATGCAGACAGACCAAAAAATATTGCTGGGAAAGTTGTTATGGTAACAAATCCGTTTGATACTTTTGATATCCAAGCAAATGCAACAATTCAAAATGCGGCTGGAGTGTATGTGACAAGCTTACCGTTCAATCCAACTCCTACAGAATCAGTATTTGTACCTCAAGGTAAGGTCCTGTTTTTTGTTAAAGGAGAGTATATTGCAGCAATGGGTGGAACGGAGCCAATTAAAAAATATGAAGAAACATTAGCTTTAGAGGATGCAACGCTTTATATTGCTAAACAATATGCTACGGGTAAGCCGAAGGACAAATATACTTCACAAGTTTACACATTAAGCCTTGAGGAAACACCACCAGCAACTAAATAAGGAATGATGTAAATGGAAACAGTAATTTCAAATGAAATATTACAGCAATTCAAAGATAGGATGCGTTTAGGTGATGACGAAGATGACAACCTAAGACGCATCTTATTTGCATCAAATAAAGATTTAGTCAGAGTTTGTGGCGATTATGATCTTAATAATGACGAGGTGTTCAAGGAGTTAGTCTTTGAACGTTCTCGTTATGTTTATAACGATGCACTAGAATATTTTGATCAGAATTTTCTAAGTCAGATTAATAGTTTAAGCATCGGAAAAGCTTTAGAAGAAATTAAATTGGACGGTGATTAATATGCGTCCTTTTCAATATAAAAAACCTTTAAATACAGGTGATTTTAGGAATCGAATTATTATCGAACAACCTGTAGTAACAAAAGATGAATTAAACCAGGTAATCGAAACATCTTGGCCAGAATTAAAAAAGGCATGGGCGATGATAAAAACGGTGAAAGGTTCCGAGTATATTGAAGCTTCAGCTTCACAGGCTACACGGGTGTATCGTTTTGTGATTTCATATACTTCTGGTATTACGGAAGAAATGCGAATTAATATGAAAGGCCGTATCTTTGATATTATCGAACCGCCAATGAATGATGATGAAATGTATCAAACATTGACTATTATCGCAAAGGAGCATACTTAATATGAATGATTTTGCGAGTGATCTTGCTAGGGAGTTGCAAAGGTATGCAAAAGTTGTAGAAGAAGATTTGGAAAATGAAATCGATGAAGTAGCAGATATTGCTGTAGGTAAATTAAAGCAAAATAGTCCTAAAAAAACGGGCGGCTATCGTAAAGGCTGGCGCAAGAAAAAAGAAGGGAAGGGCGTTGTTCTTCATAATACAAAAGGACAACTAACACATCTTTTAGAAAATGGACATGCGAAAGCTGGTGGAGGCCGAGTACCGAAGAAAGTGCATATTCTTCCAGTTGAAGAGTATGTAATCGACGAATTGCCAAGACGAATTGAAAGGGCGGTTCAACGATGACATTAGGTGAATTAACAAAAATTCTTGAAGCTACAGGTTATCCTGTGGCTTATTCGCATTTCACAGCAACGCCGACTAATCCTGTTCCAGCTCCACCTTATATTTGTTTTCTTGTGGACGGTTCAGCCAATCTCATGGCTGATAATAAGGTCTATCACAAGATAAATGATTTAAATATAGAGCTTTATACAAATAGAAAAGATTCAGTTGCAGAAGCCAAGCTTGAACAGGTCCTGGACAATCATGAAATACCTTATGATTCGCCATTCGAAGGGATTATTGAAACAGAAAAAATATATCAAAAATTTTATGAAACGAGGTTGATGTAAATGAATGAAAATAAGGTAACATTCGGTTTGAAAAATGTACATTATGTACCATTAGATACTAAGGATTTTTTAGTTAAATTCGGGACACCAATTCCATTACCAGGTGGAGTTGAACTAACTTTTGAGCCACGCGGTGATTTAATTGAATTCTATGCAGATGACATGCTTTATTACGCGGCAAGTAACAATCAAGGCTATGATGGAACGTTATCCATTGCGACTATTCCAGAGCAATTTGCTATTGATGCACTTGGTGAGGAATTAGACGAAACGGATGGCGTGTTAAATGAATTGGCTGATGCAAAAGGAAAACCATTCGCTTTATTATTTGAGTTTGATGGTGATGTGAATGCAACCCGCCATGTTATGTATAACTGTTCAGCAAGTCGTCCGACAATCGCATCTAAAACAAAGACAAACTCAGCTGAACCGAATACAAATGAATTGAAATTTGTTTCTAGTCCAATTGTTTTAGCACCTGGTGGAAGACCAATGGTTAAAACGAAAACGACTGCTAAAACAACACCAGCAATTTATAAAGACTGGTACAAAAAAGTGTATGTAAAAACACCAGCAGCACCAAAAGGAGCGTAATTAGATGGAAAAAACAATTGTTGTAGATGGTAAAGACGTTCGTTTGAAAAGCACAGGAGGAACGCCAGTCCGATTTAAAGCACAATTCGGAAAAGATTATTTCGCACAGCTTCTTAAGTTAGCGCCACTTGGGAAAATCGATATGGAAAATTTAGATCCAAGTAAGTTAGATAGTGTAGATTTCGAGGTATTCTATAATCTAGTTTGGACAATGGCGAAAACAGCAGATAAAGACATACCGGAGCCTATGGTGTGGTTAGAGTCATTTGATGAGTTTCCAATCATTGAAATCTTAGAAGATATTCAAGATATGATAGCTTCCACAATTCAATCTAAAAAAAGTTGTAGATAGCAATAATAATAGTCAACAAGGAGCGGATCAGGGTGATGTATTCACAACTGAAACGTTCCTTGTTTTGTGTTATAGGTGCAAACTCACAAAAGCTGATTTAGAGGATATGACAATTGGTATGTGCCTTGATTATATTGATGAATATTTAGAAATGCAGAAGCCACCACAAGAAAAAACTCGTAAAGCAACTCAAAACGACTTTAACAAATTCTAAGAAAGAGAGGTGAGAAAATGGCAGGTAGAATTAAAGGGATTACGATTGAAATCGGTGGTAATACTGAACCGTTGCAAAATGCTTTAAAAGATGTCAATAAACGTAGTAATGATTTGACTCAAGAATTAAAAGATGTTGAGCGCCTTTTAAAATTTAATCCAGGCAATGTAGAAGCGTTAGCTCAAAAACAGCAACTACTTACACAAGCAATTGAAAATACAACACAAAAGCTAGACAAATTGAAAGCGGCAGAGCAGCAAGTTCAAGCTCAATTCCAAAACGGGAAAATTTCCGAAGAACAATACCGCGCTTTTAGACGTGAAATTGAATTTACAGAAGGATCGCTTAATGGTCTGAAAAATAAACTTGGAAACATGAAGGCTGAACAAGACAGTGTAGCAAGTTCAACAAGACAATTAGAAACATTATTTAGAGCTACAGGGAAAAGTGTTGATGATTTTGCAGGGGCGTTAGGAAATCGTCTTGTGAATGCAATTAAAAGTGGCACGGCTACAAGCAGACAGTTAGGTCAAGCGATTGGGCTTATTGGTCGTGAAGCTTTAGGGGCAGAAGCTGATATTGAGAAGTTACAACGTGCTCTTAGATCTGTAGACGACGGTAATTCAATACAACAAGTTCGAAATGATTTGAGAGACCTTTCACGAGAAGCTGAAAGAGCAGGTAAAAGTTTTAAAGAATTAGATATTGGTTTAGAAAATATGTTAGGTGGAGCGATGGCGGTTGGTGGTATTCAAGGGACAATTGAAAAAGCACTTGATACTTCTAAATTAAAAACCAAAATCGATGTAACGTTTGAAGTTCCGCCTTCTTCAAAGAAATCCGTTGAACAAGCTGTTCGAGGAATTGAAGCTTATGGCGTTGATGTGGAGGAAGCACTTGAAGGAACAAGAAGACAGTGGGCTTTAAATAAAAATGTGAGCGACGAAGCGAATACAGCTATTGTAAAAGGTGCATCAGCTATAGCAACTTCTTATGCCGGTATAGACTTTACCGAATTAATTCAAGAAACAAATGAAATTGGTAATGAATTAGGAATAACTAATGATAGTGCTTTAGCTTTAACAAACGCCTTATTAAAAATGGGATTCCCACCTGAGCAATTAGATATTATTGCTGAATACGGTGGACAACTAACAAGAGCTGGGTATACAGCAGAAGAAGTACAAGCTATTATGGCAGCCGGTGTTGAAACTGGTACTTGGAATATTGATAACCTGTTAGACGGTTTGAAAGAAGGGCGTATTCGAGTAGCTGAATTTGGTAATGAAGTTCCTAAAGCTCTCAAAGATTTACTTGAAGGAACAAAGATTTCTGCTGACCAAATGCAGAAATGGGGTAAAGCTGTAGCTGAAGGTGGTAAAGGCGGTTCACAAGCTATGGTGGAAATTGCACAAGCTTTAGATGGTGTAGACGATGCAACAAAGAAAAATCTAATTGGCGCTCAAATTTTCGGTACAATGTACGAAGATCAAGGGCAAAATATTATAAATACGTTATTAGGCGCAAAAGATAAAGTTGTTGATTTGAATGTGAGTCAAGAGCAATTAAACGAAATGATAAAGAAGATGGATGCAAGTCCGGCTGTAAAGTTCCAAAAAGCAATGGGCGATTTAAAAATGGCTCTCGAACCACTTTTAGGTGTAATAGCTAATATAATTGGTGCCTTTGCAAGTTGGGTTTCAGCGCATCCAGCATTAGCAGCCGCATTAACAACGATTGCTGTTGCTATTGGAATTCTAATCGGAGCTTGCATGGCGTTAGCCCCAGTATTTGTGACCTTATCCAGTATAGCTGGAATAGCAGGTGTAAGTATTGGGGCTGTCGCTGGTCCAGTAGCATTAGTGGTAGGAGGATTTATAGCCGCCACCGCCGCAATAGTCGGATTGGTAATTGGATTGAAAAAACTGTGGGAAAATAACGAGGGGTTTAAAAATAGTATTTCTGGCGTGATAAGTGGTATACAGAGCTTTATAGATATACTCGTTTCATTAGGTAAATACTTATTTTGGACGGCCGCAGATGGCGATCACTTAAATGATTGGATTACCCATTTACCAAAAGGATTCCAAGATGCAGCTGAAATAATAGGATTAGCAGTTAGTAAAATACGTGAAGCGTGTCTTCATCTTTTTGATGCCATAAAAGCTGTTTTTTCAGGAGATTTTAGCCGGTTAGGTGAAATCTTTAAGACGATTGGTCCTTCTATAGCAGGAGCAATTATTGGTGGTCTTCCTGGTGTTCTTGTCTCTGTATCTCGTTATTTACCAGCGATAGCAGAATATTTGAATGCAAACTCAGGGATTATCCTTGAAACCATTACAAGCATTTTTACTAATATAGCTAATTTTGTGACAACAGCCTTACCGCAATTTCTTGAGGTTGGATCACAAATGATTTCAAGTCTTGTGAACGGATTAGTCGTAGCGGCTCCAATCATCCTTGAAGCGATAGTAGGGATTATAAATACAATTTCACAAATGATTGTTACGTATCTTCCTATGATTGTTCAAACTGGAATACAAATTATTCAAACATTGATCTCTGGAATTGTACAAGTCTTACCTACACTTATAGAGACAGGGCTTCAATTGATTATGACTTTAATTAATGGAATTATGCAGATGATTCCGCAATTAATTCCAATAGCTGTAACGATTATTGAAACCATTATTAATGGGATTATGTCGTTTTTACCTCAGTTAATTGAAATAGGAATAAATTTATTAGTTTCGTTAATCACAGGTATTACACAAGCTTTACCTATGATCGCTTTAGCGATTATTACAGTCATTACAACTTTGATTGAAGCAATTACATCAAATCTACCAAAGATTATTGAAGCTGGTGTTAAAGTTTTAATTAGCTTAATAGATGGAATCATTAAAATGCTACCGCAATTAATAGATTTAGCAATAAATCTTATAACGAAAATAGCAGATACATTACTAGCGAACTTACCTAAAATAATTGAATCCGGTATAAAAATTCTAATGGCTATTATAGATGGGATTGTAAAAGTCTTACCACAACTTATTAATGCAGCCTTAGATTTAATTGTTAAAATAGCATCCACATTAATTGCGAATTTACCAAAGATACTTGAAGCGGGTATCAAAATTTTGCTTATGTTAATTGCAGGGATTGTCCAAGTCTTACCACAGTTAGTTGGGGCAGCACTTAATCTTATTATCACGTTAGCAGGGGAATTAATTAGAAACTTGCCAAAGATACTTGAAGCTGGTGTTCAATTAATTTGGGCATTAATAAAAGGTATTGTAAGTATGGTGGGACAGTTAGGTTCTACAATTGTGACTGATATTATACCGAAGATTGTTGATACTTTAAGAAAGATCGACTTATTTAAGATAGGTAAAGATATAATAAGTGGATTAATAGACGGTTTAGGAAGTATGGCTGGAAAAGTGTTAGATAAGGTGAAATCCATCGGTAGCAGTATTTTAGATGGTTTTACTGGATTCTTTGACATTCACAGTCCATCAAGATTAATGAGAGATCAAGTTGGTAAGCATATTGGAGCTGGTCTTGCGATTGGTATGGAAAACTCAATCGGTATAATAAACCGTGCATCTCAAGCAATGAGCGAAGCAGCAGTACCGACAGTTAATGTTGGCAATATAGGATTACAAGCTAACGGATTATATCAAGGTCAAGGGGTAAATGGTGAATTTGCGATCCCAGGTGGTGGATTAGCAATTGAAGTGCCTGTTAATTTAGATGGACGAGAAGTTGCACGAGGTACTTATCGATATACAACTGAATATCAAGATAGAGAAAACAAGAGAAACTCAGCCTTTTAGGTTTGGGTTTCTTTTATTTTATAAAGAAACGGGGTGTCAAAATGAGCTCTTTTACATTCAACAATCAACGAAAAGAATATATCCAAATAGAAAAAGGATGGAGTCCACCAACATGGGCACCTCTAAAACGTAATTTCTTAAAAACACCTGGATATCCAGGCGCAAGATTATTAGGAACGGATACAGATCCTCGTCCACTTCCTGTCCCTGTAGGAATTATCGTTCCAGATGGAACAGGTTTAGAAACGTTAAAAGAAGAAATAGCAGCATGGTTAATTACAGAAGAAGCAGTTGAGCTAGTATTTGATGCAACTCCTGATCGAACATATTTAGCTATAATTGATGAAGATTTTAACCCTGATAATTTCGTTACGTTAGGTAAAGGTACTTTGAAATTTATTTGTCCAATGCCTTATAAATTAGGGCCTACTCGAACAGTAGATTTTCAAACAGGTGCGCTAGGGTTAACAGCAAATGTTCAAAACAAAGGAACAGTTCATTCTAATCCTATTATTGAGATTGACATTAAAAAGCCAAACACTTTTTTAGATGTATGGTTCGGTGGGGTATCCTTAAGTGATCGAGATTATTTTCGTATCGGTATGCCACTAAAAACTGTGGAAAAGCCTGTAGAAAGGAATCAACGTATAGTATGGGATGAAATGGCTACTACGGTCGGATGGAGTAAAGTCAGTGCGATGGAAGATGGTGAGCCAGTCGGCGAAATGAAATCAGATAAATATCAATTTTATTGTTCTGATTTTGGTACCGGAACAGGTAAAGGATGGCATGGTGCAGCTGTTAAAAAGAGTATACCTGGTGGCCCAGTGCAAGATTTTATTATGCAAGCCTACGTTACTTGTAAGAGTAAGAAAATCAATGAAATGGGCCGAGTTGAGATAGCAATACTCGATGAAAATAGTAAGGTACTTTCAAAAATTGCTATGAACGATCTTTATTGGCAAGCCGAACAAAATTTTGGAACAATGGTTATTGGATACGATAACAAACCAGGGAAAACAGGGTTGATTTATGAGAGCGGTGATTATCCGAATACATGGAATCAATATTTTGGTCGATTGTGGATAGCTAGAACAGGAAATGTATGGGAAGCATATATTTCAAAATTTCTTCCTGGGACAGAAAAAGATGATTCAGAACGTTTTGCACGCTGGACAGATGAAAATAACTATCACATGGAAAAAGCAGCTCAAATACAGATTAGCATTATGCAATGGCAAGATGTACCACCAGTAGAAGCGATGTCAGTTAGTGATTTAAAGTTTTGGAAAGTAAATTTAAATACGAAAAACACACCGCCTTATATAGTAGATTTTGGCGATAAAGTTGTAATTGATACTGAAAATAGTCATGTAACGATTGAAGGTAAGGATGCAATTAATATTAAGGACTTTTTCAGTAATTTTCCTGTCATTAATAAAGGTATGAATACACTAGAAATCATGCCTTCTGATATCGGAACAGCAAAGGTTAAATATAGGGAGCGGTTTAGATGAGAACACCAGGTGGAATCTTACATATTATTGATTTTAAAACGAGTCAAACCGTTTCAGCTATACAACCAAAAGATTATTGGGATGATAAACGTCATTGGGAAATCAAGAATAATATTGATACTTTAGAGTTTAAAGTATTTGATAACACTAAATATGCCGCAACACTTATGCAACAAAACTTAGTATTAAAAGAAGTAAGGAATGGGCGTATTGTTCCGTATGTAATCACTGAAGTAGAGAAAGACCCTAACGATAGATCCGTAATTACTTACGCATCAGGTGCATGGATTAATCTTGCTAAAGATGATTATATTCGTCCACAGAAAATTGAAGGCAAGACAGTAAATGAATTTATGGATATTGCTCTTGTAGGTACAAAATGGAAGCGTGGTAAAACGGAGTACGCTGGATTTCATTCTATGACTATTGACGAATTTATAGATCCATTGAGTTTCTTAAAAAAGATTGCTTCCCTATTTGAACTAGAAATTATATACCGTGTTGAAGTGGCTGGTTCTCAAATTGCAGGTTGGTATGTAGACATGGTGAAAAAAAGAGGAAGAGAAACAGGAAAGGAAGTCACGTTAGGTAAAGATTTAGTTGGAATTAAACGTATTGAAAACTCACAAAACATTTGTACAGCTTTAATTGGCTTTATCAAAAAAGAAGGTGGAGAAGTTCTCACCATCGCAGATATAAACAAAGGTATGCCATATATTGTGGATAACGATGCTTTTCAACGTTGGAATGAAAAAGGTAAACATAAATTTGGATTTTACACACCAGAAACAGAACAAGATATAACACCAGAACGTTTATTGATTCTGATGAAAACAGAGTTAGCAAAACGTGTGAATACCTCTATTTCTTATGATGTTCAAGCACAAAGTATAGGGCGTGTATTTGGACTAGCTCACGAGTTAATCAATGAAGGAGATGCAATCCGAATTAAAGATATTGGATTCACACCTAAGCTTTATTTAGAAGCGAGAACAATTGCTGGTGATGAATCATATAAAAATCCATTGCAAGATAAATATGTGTTTGGTGATTATCGTGAAATTACTGATCCAAACGAAGAACTACGAAAGATATACAATCGTATTCTTAGTTCACTAGGAAGTAAACAAGAACTGATAGATCAGTTAGATAAATTAGTGAAAGATGCAAATGAAACAGCTAATAATGCTAAGAAAGACTCCGAAGCAGCGAAAACACTGGCTGAAAAGGTTCAAGAGAATCTTAAAAATAACACGGTAGAAATCATTGAAGCTAAGAATCCACCGACAACGGGGATGCAACCTTATAAAACGCTTTGGCGTGATATTAGTAATGGGAAGCCTGGTATTTTGAAAATATGGACAGGTACGGTTTGGGAATCGGTTGTTCCAGATGTGGAGAAAGTGAAGAAAGAAACCTTAGAGCAAGTAAATACACAAATTGAATCCACAAAAAAAGAGTTGAATACCAAAGTAGCTGATGTTCAGAAAGAAGCTCAAGCAATAGCAGGGCAAATTTCTGATGTAAAAAAAGAGGTTCAGGGAAAAGTAGACTCAAATTTTGTTAAGGAACAAATTAAAGATAAAGCCGATAAATCAGGTATTTTCACAAAAGATGAGATTAATAATGGATTTATAGGTAAACAAATTTATGAAACTGACAAACAAGGAAACGTTAAAAAGTTTCAAGAAATCAGTACATCTTTTGAGCAAACGAATGAAGCTATTAGATCTAAAGCAGAGAAACAAAGTGTTACTGATTTAGGAAATAATGTAACGCAAGTATCGAAAATTGCTAATGAAGCAAAGCAGACTGCTGAGGGTACAATACAAACGATTACGGAGCTTAAAGCAACAGTTGAAAATACGGAAATTGGTGTCCGAAATTTATTACTAGAAACAGCTATTAAATCACATTTAGTGAAGACTGGGGAAAACAAACCACATACCTATTTTGATGTAGCGAAGGATGCAGCTACTTTAATGCAGGGGAAGAATCTTGCTATGAGTTTCCTATTTACAGGTAAAGTTACTGCATGGGGGACAACAAATAAATGGGTTGGTTTTGAAGTGAAGATTACTTTCGCAGACAATACATCTCAGTATTCAGGTTGCCGCGCAGAGAATCGAATAACACTAGGTAAACAGTATAACCAGGAAAGATTCACAGCGAGTTCGGTAGTAATGGATAAGCCTATTAAAGAGATTTCAGTTTACGTTTTAGCGCGTGATTTCACTGGGGACACGTTAATTGAAAAACTTAAATTAGAAATTGGTACTGTACCAACTGCATGGACACCAGCACCAGAAGATCAAGTAACAGCGACTGATTTCACTAAGAAAACAGTAGAAATCGAAAATAACATTAACGGTATTAAAAACTCCGTTTCCGCTGTTCAAAACGAACAAGGGAAGCTTACAGAACGTGTTACTAAATCAGAGCAAACCGCAGAGGGATTTAAAACTTCTATTGAATCTTTAACGAAAAAAGATAGTGAAATTAGTAATAAATTAAATACAGTCGAATCCACTGTAGAAGGTACAAAAAAGACTATTTCTGATGTGCAGCAAACAACAAGTGAACTTAAGAAAACAACAACTGAAATTAAAGAAGAAGCTGGGAAGATTTCGACAAAGTTAGAACAGGTTGATGCTCGTACTGTAGGCGGTGAAAACTGGCTAATCAATACTGGACAAAATCAAAGACCACAAACAATTGGAATGTCTGGAGGTGCACAAGTTAACAAGGCTGGTCAAGCATTCTCTGAGGATTATATGATTGTAGAATGTACAGATCATACCGACTCTTTCTATCAATTTCATTTAGATAATACTAAGATGAGTGACTATGAAAAAGGGAAAGATATGACATTCAGTATCGATTTGCAAAACGACGTTCCGATTGATCTAATGGTATTCCAGTTTATTAATGGAGCGTGGGCAGAAAATTTGCAAAATAAATTCCTTGTCGCTAATTGGTCCAGAAGATCATTTACGTTTAAGCTTGATGTGCGAGCAACTGGCTGGGGATTGCGATTAAGGTTTGAAAGAAATGAAAACTCAAAGGGTAAGAAATTCCGTTTCAAGAAAGCTAAATTAGAAAAAGGATCTGTTCCAACAGACTTTAGTAAGTCAACATATGAACTGGAGCAAAGTGTAGATGGTGTTAAAACAACTGTAACAAACGTTCAAAACAGTCAAGTTGGATTCGAAAAGCGTATGACTACAGTAGAGCAAACAGCAAGCGGATTATCTTCCACAGTTAGTAATTTAAACAATGTAGTCGATTCTCAAGGGAAGAAGCTTACTGATGCCAATTCTAAACTCGAACAACAGGCAAAGGAAATCGGAGCTAAAGTAGCAATCAAGGAAGTAGAGGATTATGTTGCTGGTTTTAAGATTCCTGATTTGAAGAATACGGTTAATCAAAATAAAACCGACTTACTAAATGAATTAGCTAACAAACTAGCAACAGAACAATACAATCAAAAGATGACTCTCATTGATAATCGCTTTACTATCAATGAACAAGGTATTAATGCAGCAGCAAAGAAAACAGAGGTATATACGAAAGAACAAGCAAACGGACAATTTGCTACCTCAGGATATGTAAGAGATATGGAATCACGTCTTACGATAACTGAAAAAGGTGTTAGTATATCTGTAAAAGAAAACGAAGTCATCGCAGCGTTCAATATGAGTAAAGAAAATATTACGTTGAATGCAAACAAAATTAACCTGGTGGGATACGTTACAGCAGCACACATCAAAGGGCAAGTCTTAGAAGGTGTGGAGTTAAGAACAGTAGCAAATACTTCTAACGGAAGATACATTTCAATCACTCAATCTAACATTAAAATGTTCGACGATACCAACAACGGTCGTCTTTATTTAGGTTTTTATGGACGAGATGATAGCGGCTTACAACCTACATTCCTTTTAGGTAGAGATAGCGGTGCAGGATACAACCTAAGCGGAACAATGTCATTTACGCAAGTCGTTCCTAAGTCTGGTGGTTCTTACGATTACGGACAAGCTACAGGAAGAATCGGTATGATTGCCTGGTATAATGCAAGCACAAATACTTTTTCGCATAACAGTTATATCGATTTCATTAGAGATGGTGGACACGCTAAGTTTTATGCTGATGGACAACTTACATTACAATCTAAAAATGATGTTTATATAGGAACAGAAGGTCTTGCTGGAACTTATGGTGGTCGTGTGTATGTAAGTGCGGCTAGCTATGCATGGATAAAGGCGAACAAAGAAGTATATATAGAATCCGGTAATGGTAACTGGACTTTTTCAAGAACCAACAAACCTAGTGAACAAAATGCACCAGGAATAAAAGACGATGGAATGAACGCTGATTTTAGGCTTGCTTACGTTCTAATGAGGTCTTCTCACGTCTCTGGTTATCAAGGTAGCCTTCAAATTAAAAGCGTTAATGGTAATGAATTTAGGGATTTAGAAGCTCGTAATATTAAAGCGGTATCCGTACAGCAGACATCAACGAGAAAAATTAAAACAGCTATTAAGGATATTGAAATTAATTCCCTTGATAAGCTTATGGGACTTAAAGCGCAACAGTATTACTTTAAGTCTGATATGGATAGATTGTACGAAATGAGAGAGAACAGAAAAGAGGGAGATCCATTACCTACTGTTAAAGATATTCCTCTACAATACGGGTTTATAGCAGAGGATTCAGATGATGTATTTACTACAGCAGAAAAGGAAGCTATCAATCTATATCCTGTAGTTTCTCTTACAATCGATGCAACGCAAAAAATATATATTGAACTTAAAGATGAGAACAAGCAATTAAAAGAAGAAATTAAAGAGGTTAAAGAAGAAACGAACCGTAGAATTGAAGTGTTAGAACAATTATTAGTTCAAAATTTAATCAATATGAAACCGGAGCAGTCATAGGCTGGTCTTTTTATTTTGTATAAAATACGGCTTGTATAACATTTTTTAAAATTTCATGTGAGTTTTTCACTCTTATCCATGTATAATAAACTCATGATAAGGGGGGCTTGTTGATGGAAGATTTGTTTAATGAAATTGAAAGAGGATTAGATGCAGGAGTATATCATTTATCTTTAGGTATGGCCTTGTGTATACCTGATATTTGTGCTGCTTTGCAATCTGAAGATGGGAAAGCTAATGGGAATAAATATAGAGAGTGGTACAACAGATATGTAGGAGATAAGTTTAGAATGTCAGCTGCTGATTGTTACTATTTTAGATGTTCTTTCTTACACCAAGGAAGTACACAACACGAGAAATCAAACTACAAAAGAATTATATTTGTTGAACCGAATCCAGCGTTCTTTTTCCATAATAATGTAATTGATGACGTGTTAAATATTGATCTAGTACAATTTTGCAGAGGCTTAATAGATTCTGCAAGAAAATGGTTAGCAGAGGTCAAGGAAGAAGAGAACTTCATTAAAAATTACTCTAAATCATTCAAGCGGTATTCAGAAGGAATGCCACCATATATAGTCGGTATTCCTGTATATAGTTAAAAATCTATTTCACGGGAGGTGCAGATTTGACTGTTGAAGAATTAATTGCAAATTTGTTGAATTTGAATCCTGATAGTGAAGTTTATATATCCTGTGAGGGCGGTTGTGTTGTTGACAGCGAAATAACGGTTAAACAGGAAGGGAACAAAGTGTTTTTAGAAATCTAATAGTAAAATAAAAAAGAGAGGTGAAATTCACCACTCTTTTTTATTTTGTATAAAGGAGTGAAAAGATGGCTGAATTAAAACATGATGATATGAAAGAACTACTTGTTGGGCTAACAAGGGTAGAAACCAAACTCGATACTTTAGGAAATGTAAAAGAAGTTGCCATTGAAGCCCAGCAATCAGCAAAGAGTGCACATATGCGTGTAGATCGATTAGATAAATTGGTGTTTTGGATTGGAACTACAGTTGTTGGGGCTATTATCACCGGTGGGATAATGGCTCTTTTTAAATTCGCTGGGAAGTGATCGTATATACGGTCACTTTTTTCATTTGAAGGAGGTGAAAGTATGAAAAATCTAGATACAGCTTCAATTAGTCGCTATGTCGTATTAGTAATTGCTGTGATTAATAGTGTTTTAAATCTTGTGGGATACCAAACGATTGATGACAAAATCACAAACGATTTGGTGGCTGTCATTAGTGGAGCTTTCACTCTGTATATGGCTTGGAAAAACAACTATTTAAGCAATAAAGGATTACAACAAAAAGATGTATTAGAAAAAAATAACTTACACTAAAAGGAGATGTTGAGTAATGGGTAAATATAGTTTACATGGTGGTCACAATAGTATTGTACAAGGTGCAAATTGCGGAAGTAGAAAAGAACATGTTATGGATCGTCAGGTAAAAGATGCGGTGGCATCTAAATTAAGAGCGTTAGGTCACACAGTTTATGATGATACGGATGAAACGGCTTCAACTCAGGCGCAAAACTTAAATAACATCGTTCGTAATTGTAATTCGCATAATGTGGACCTTGTTATTTCATTTCACTTAAACGCCTATAACGGAACAGCTAACGGTGTTGAGGTTTGCTACTACGACCAACAATCTTTAGCGGCAAAAGTATCAGCACAACTTTCAAAAGATATTGGTTGGTCTAATCGTGGGGCGAAACAACGTACTGACCTTTATGTGTTAAATAGCACTAAAGCACCAGCTATTCTGATTGAACTTGGTTTCATTGACAACGATTCAGATATGGCAAAATGGAGCGTTGATAAAATCGCAAATTCTATTGTATACGCATTAACTGGACAATCAGTCTCAGGTGCATCTAATAATTCTGGAGGCGGTAATACGAGTAATAACAGTGGATATCAATATGTAAGATCAGGTGGATTCGGCACGAATTATTTAAACGAAGCGATTCAAGCTATGGCCGAACGTGGAACAAAAGGGAAAGTTATTGTTAATCCATTAACAGGACTGGCTTATATCGAGACCGAAGTATTACCTAATCCAGAATTAGACAAGATCACTTGGTGGATGGATACTAGACCTGCTGGCAAGTGGTGGTATGAATATATTAAAGTTAACTAATCATTTTTTAACAAAAGAATAGTTTTATGAACAAAAATTATTATCTGGTTCTATATGTAGATAATTATATATTGATTTTCATCTTTACAGATGTTAGTGTAAAGGTACCGTTTCTTATTTATCTATGAACCAGTATCTGTAGAACGAATAGATTAATTTGAAAAAATCCCCTTTTGCACCTATATGCAGAAGGGGATTTTAATATTTATGAGATTTAAAATTTACTTTTAGATAACGCTTTAAGTACTGGCTTTACAATTAAACCTATTAAACGAAAAGTTTTAAATATAGAGCGTACAACCTTCATGAAGATGCTCCCCTTAAAATAAAGGACATATCTTATTCCTTTATTTCTTTTATTGCGTTTAGTGAATCTTTAAAGTATGCCAAACCATCCATTACAGATTGTTCATACCCTTTAACCTTTTCTTTATCCCTTTCGTCTAGGCCTGAAAACATGCCGTATACTGCCTTTTGATATACAATTAAGGAATCTATCAGTCCGATTTGTAAATTTGTGTACTCCTTAGGTGGGCGAAGGGATTTTATCTTCTCAGCCTGTACTTGTACTCTATCATACTGTGCTTTTAATTCGTCTTTATTTGTTAATAGTGTTTTATCTTTTTCAATTATTGGTTTCGTTGCGCGTAATTCAGATTCAAACTTATTAGCAAGTTTATACACTGCCTCTTGATACTCTTTTATAGTACTGAATCTCGTATTGTCTTCTATCTTGTCTTCCTTTTTAATTACATCTTTCTCTTTACTTACTTCTTTTTTACTAGCTTCTTCATCTTGTATTTTCTTCTCTAACTCGTCTTTCTCTTTACTTATTTTTTCTTTACTAGCCTTTTCATCTTGTATCTTCTTTTCTAACTCGTCCTTTTCTTTATGTAGTTTATCTACTTCTTCATTTAACGATTTTATAACATCCTTATCAGATCTTGTTTCAGTTTTCTTTTCTGACTCTGCTACTTGTAAGTTATCAGTTTTCTTTTCTTTTTCTATGTCATTATTTGAACAACCTATCGCTGATAACATGATTGGAAGTGCTAAACATATTAGTTTCTTGTTTTTCATTTCTCCTACCCCTTTACTTCTTATTTTGTAGATTCCCTTTATACTCTATTGTTTACGTTTTTATACCGCTTCCTTGTTTCTTTAGCGTTTCCTTGCTTTCATTACTACTTCACTTTCTAATTCCATCATTTCAAATGTATCACCGTTAAAGGATAATACCTTGAATTCCGCATATGGTGGTAAGTCTATACCTTCTTTCTCTGAACCATGCTCTATAAACTTCTTATACTTGAAGGTAATTTCTTTCTTAATCCCGTCATACTTCCATTCACCTATCATATGAGTTTGATCACGCTCTTCCTTGTTTTCACTCTCATACATGAGGAAAGAACCATCTTTCTTTAAGTCAAAACCTAGATTAAATTCACCATTTCGATATGTACCCCAATCAGCTACTAACTCTTTACCGTTTGCAGAGATATTAACAGTCCCTTCATCAGAGTCTTTCTTTTCTTTCTGTTTCTTATCCATTGCTTTCTGTTTTACCCCAGGATAATCTGCTTCAAAATCTTCGAATAAGGTTTCCAACAAAACAGGTCCGTAGTTTACCTCATTCATACCTTTTTCTAGTACTTCTTTTAGTCTTACAGTACCAATTCTACCGTCGCCGAACTTTCTAATATCTTCTTCTACTCTATTTAATCCTTCTCTACTCTTTGTTACAGCTTCTTTAATGAGGTACTCCTGCTGCTCTTCATACTTTTTCGGTGGATTCATGCTTTCTAAATCATCCAATACAAGTCTCGTATCCGTAATGGCATCAATTGTAGGCTTTGTAATTGATTTACCATCTTCCATCATTGATTTAGCTTTTGCTTTTATACTATCTATTTCTTGTTGTAAGTCTAAACGTAACTCAAATGCACGATTGACATATTCTTTTTCGGATAGTTTATTTGTACTCTTTTCTTTCTTATCTATATCATCTGTAGGAAAACCTTCTGTATCGTCTTTATCAGAGGATTGTTTGTCTGTATCTGTTTTCGTTTCTTTACTGAATGAGTCTAATTGTATGTCTTTTTTCGGTTTAGACTTTTTTTCCGCTTCTTCCTGCTTAGCCGTAATAGTTGCTAATGCACCTCTTAGTTGTTTTTCAATCTCTTCATCACTATAATGCATTCTTTTCATATCTTCTATCATTTTATCTGCTTTAAACTCTTTGTCTACCTGTCTAAACTCTGATTGAGTAAGTCCGTATGTTTCTGTTGTACAAGCAGATAATAAAATGATAGGTAAAGCTAACGTTATAAGTCTTTTTGCTTTCATTATGAATCCCCCTTGATAACTAAAGCCTTCTTATTTCAATGTTTTTATTGCTTCTATAAACTTGTTTGAAGCTTCGTTCGTTTGGGTTAATCCTCTCATAAACTCTTCGCTTGCTATGTTGTCTATGCTATTATATTGAATACTAATTGCATCTTGCATAGTCTTCATTGAGTCTAAAATAAGTTTATGAGTTTCTTCTTGTTTATAGGCTGGATCATGACTTGGTTTCAAGTTATCATACTTCTTTGTTACGTTTCTTAAGTATAATAGCGCGTTTTTATAACTATCTTTTGAAACACTTAAAGTGCTATCTTTAGTAACTATCGTAAACAGTTCATTCATAGCGCTTTCTAGTTCTTTGTTTAAGTCAAGTACAGAAGTTTTATAATCTACTGCTACTTGCATTTGGTTCTCCTTAACTGGAGTTTCTTTCGTTGTATCCTCTTTAATTATAGTTTCTTTCGCTGTACTATCTTCAGGGTGGTCTTTAGACATATCACAACCTACCCCTAATAACATAAGTGGAAGTGCTAAACATATTAGTTTCTTTGTTATCATTATGTATACTCCTTTTTGAAATTATTGTAATTAATTAACATA
Organism: Bacillus sp. NPDC057893; assembly: GCF_042796455.1. NCBI lineage: Bacteria > Bacillati > Bacillota > Bacilli > Caryophanales > Bacillaceae > Bacillus > Bacillus sp. NPDC057893. The sequence goes on from NZ_JBHVNG010000001.1 coordinate 1,064,794, forward strand.
TGGAACCATAACATAAATTACATAAATAAGATATATAAATTTTTGTCTTTAAGAAAGATTTTGAGTGTTTTACCAATATGAAAACGTGTATTACGGTTTTAGAGAATCTCATATCGTATGCTTTTTAAAAAATTTCTCCTTATCCCATCCTCAGTGTTTGGGATTTTTTATGCTTCTAAAGGTTGAGGAACGAAATAGGAACTGACTACACAATCAATGCAATACCGTAAAATTTGTTTATTTTATTAATGAAGAATATGATATACATGCTTTGAAATGAAAATAAATTTACAGCTTGTGAAATAAACATATAATAGAAGAAAAAAGAAATGTTTATATTGTCATCACCCTGTTGGCGTCAACCTCATGCGCCTAATGGCTACAAAAGACATCTACTTCGTACCATTCGGCCAAGATGCACCAGAGAAAAAACCGAACTCAATGGTAGCTCGTATGGAGTTACTTGAAGATACAGTATTAGAAGCGTTACAAGGAAAACAATTACAACCTGTTGTTGTAGAAAAATTCAGATATATGAATTAAAAAACGAAAAAAAAACGTACAATTTTTGTTGAAACCATCATTCTTACTGTAGAATATGATAAAATTAACGTTATTAAGATTAGAGGGGGCATTGTAAGCTCCTTCTAATTCTAAGTTATAGAAGGATTGGTATCTAGAAAGGGGCATAGTGATGGAAAAGCAAAAAACTTTTCATGTCGCTGTAGTTGGAGCAACCGGCGCAGTTGGTGAACAAATGTTAAATACTTTAGAGAAACGAGAATTTCCAATTGGGAAGTTAACGTTACTTTCATCTAAACGATCTGCAGGTAAGAAACTTGTATTTAAAGGCGAAGAATTTACAGTTCAAGAGGCAACTCCTGAAAGTTTTGAAGGAGTAGATATTGCACTATTTAGTGCAGGTGGATCTGTATCGAAACAATTAGCGCCAGAAGCAGCAAAGCGCGGTGCAATTGTTGTTGATAATACAAGTGCATTCCGTATGACAGAAAACGTGCCACTTGTTGTACCTGAAGTAAATGAAAATGATTTAAAAGAACATAATGGTATTATTGCAAATCCAAACTGTTCTACAATTCAAATGGTAGTAGCTCTTGAGCCAGTTCGCCAGCAATATGGTTTAAAACGAGTAATCGTTTCCACATATCAAGCTGTATCAGGTGCTGGTGCGGCAGCTATTGAAGAACTTCATGAACAATCACAAGCAATCTTAAATGGTGAAGAAGTAAAGGCGAATGTTTTACCTGTATCAGGTGACGAAAAGCATTTCCAAATCGCTTTTAATGCTATTCCACAGATTGATAAATTCCAAGATAATGGATTTACATTTGAAGAAATGAAAATGATTAATGAAACGAAAAAAATTATGCATATGCCTGAATTAGAAGTAGCTGCGACATGTGTACGTTTACCAGTTGTATCGGGTCATTCCGAGTCTGTGTACATTGAAGTAGATAAAGAAGGCGTAACAGTAGAAGAAATGAAAAACTTACTTGCAAATGCAGAAGGTATTGTATTGCAAGATAATCCAGCAGAGCAGTTATATCCAATGCCAGCTACTGCAGTAGGTAAAAACGAAGTATTCGTTGGAAGAATCCGTAAAGATTTAAATAATGATAAAGGATTCCATCTTTGGGTCGTATCTGATAACTTATTAAAAGGCGCTGCATGGAATTCTGTTCAAATTGCAGAGCGCTTAGTAAAATTACAATTAGTGTAAACGGCTAAGAGAAGGTGCAAAATATGAAAATTATTGTTCAAAAATTTGGTGGAACATCAGTACGTGATGACAATGGGCGTAAGCATGCGCTTCACCATATAAAAAAATCGTTAGCTGCTGGTTATAAAGTAGTTACTGTCGTGTCAGCAATGGGCCGTAAAGGTGAACCGTATGCAACTGATACGTTATTAAGTCTTGTAAATCAAGAGGAATCTAATATTTCTAAACGTGAGCAAGATTTATTATTATCATGCGGAGAATTAATCTCAGCAATTGTTTTCTCTAACATGTTGAATGAGAATGGTATAAAAGCAGCAGCATTAAATGGTGCACAAGCTGGTTTTGTAACGAATAATGACTTTACGAATGCTAAGATTATTGAAATGAATTGCGATCGTATACATGAAGAGTTACAAAATGTAGATGTTATCGTCGTGACTGGATTCCAAGGTCAAACGAAAAATGGAGATACGACAACACTTGGACGCGGAGGTAGTGATACTTCAGCTTCAGCATTAGGTGTTGCGCTTCATGCTGAATATATCGATATCTTCACAGATGTTGAAGGTGTTATGACTGCGGATCCTCGTATCGTAAAAGATGCGCGTCATCTTCAAACTGTAACATATAACGAGATTTGTAACATGGCTTATCAAGGTGCGAAAGTTGTTCATCCGCGTGCGGTTGAAATTGCGATGCATGCAAAAGTACCACTTCGTGTACGTTCTACGTATTCTGATAGTGAAGGTACGCTTATTGCGGCATATGATGGTGCTACAAAAGGGCAGGATGTAGAAGAACGTCCTGTTACAGGGATTGCCCATGTGTCAAACGTAACGCAAATTAAAGTGCTTGCAAAAGAAACTGCATATGATTTACAACAACACGTGTTTAAAGAAATGGCTAATGAAGGGATTAGTGTGGACTTAATTAACATTTCTCCTACCGGTGTAGCTTACACCGTAAAGGATAGTGTATCAGCGCGTGCAGTTGAGGTTTTAAAGCAACTTGGATATGATCCAGTTGTGACAGAGCATTGTGCGAAGGTTTCTATCGTTGGTGCTGGAATGGCAGGTATTCCAGGGGTTACAGCGAAAATTGTCACAGCTTTAGCGGAAAAAGGTATTCAAATTCTGCAATCAGCAGATAGTCATACGACAATTTGGGTTCTTGTAAAAGAAGCCGATTTAGTGGAGGCTGTGAATGCATTACATAGTGCATTTGAGCTTTCAAAAGAAAAGCAACTGGAACAATAAGGAGTGAGATCATGATAGATTTTGGGACAATTGCAACCGCGATGGTAACACCGTTTGATAAAAACGGTAATATCGATTTTGCAAAGACAACGAAATTGGTAAATTATTTAATTGATAACGGTACAACAGCAATCGTGGTAGGAGGAACGACTGGAGAATCTCCTACATTAACATCAGAAGAAAAAGTAGCGTTATATCGCCATGTCGTATCTGTTGTCGATAAAAGGGTGCCCGTAATCGCTGGAACAGGTAGCAATAATACGCATGCTTCTGTTGATTTAACAAAAAAGGCAACTGAAGTTGGTGTTGATGCAGTTATGCTAGTGGCACCGTATTATAACAAACCGAGTCAAGAAGGGATGTACCAGCACTTTAAAACAATCGCTGAAAGCACTCCGCTTCCGGTAATGCTATATAATGTTCCAGGGCGATCTATTGTACAAATCTCCGTTGATACAGTTGTTCGTTTATCAGAAATAGAAAACATTGTTGCGATTAAAGATGCAGGCGGCGATGTGTTAACAATGACAGAAATCATTGAAAAAACAGCGGACGACTTTGCAGTATACAGCGGTGATGATGGTTTAACATTACCAGCTATGGCAATTGGAGCAAAAGGTATTGTTTCTGTAGCATCTCATGTTATTGGAAATGAAATGCAAGAAATGATTGCTGCATTCCAAGCTGGAGAGTTCAAAAAAGCGCAGAAATTACATCAATTACTAGTAAAAGTAACGGATGCACTATTTATGGCGCCAAGCCCAACACCAGTAAAAACAGCATTACAAATGGTGGGATTAGATGTAGGTTCTGTACGTTTGCCACTTCTTCCATTAACGGAAGAAGAAAGAATAACGTTACAATCCGTAATGCAATCTATTCCTCGTTAATAAAAATGACCTAGTGTGAAACTAGGTCATTTTTATTTTGATTAACTATATGTAAGTGGTGAAAATTAGCTATAGTTAATAGGCTGTAATAAGAAGGGGATGGCAGAGTGTAGGATTAGTTAGAAACGGATTACAGAGATAAGATTTTTTTAGTGAATATCGTTTCATGTTTATGTAAAGAACGCACATGAATATTTTTCCATTAAACTCTTATTACGTAGGAAAAATAGTGAGTATGATATGAAAATCCCCCCCGAAAATTACGGCCTCACTTTAGCGTCTTCTCTTGTCTTTCGTATAATTTAACTTGTGTTCTATTTCTTGTATCAGGTATAATATGGCTAAGTAGCTTAGTACGGGTATGCTTAGCAAAATTGGTAAAAATTACGATTCAATGAAATTTTCATATCATATCGAATAAGATATTTGATTTATATAATGAAAGAGAGGTGAAACCTGGTTTAAAAAATTAACAAGGACATGATATCGCATAACGGTAAGGACATTCGTCTTGGACGGTGAATATATGGTGGTTGTAGAGTTTCCCCTGGTGTCTCTGCAATTTTAGTGAAATCAGTGTTTGCAAGATTTTTAAACCAGGCAACAACATGAAGAGAAAAGAGAATGAGTCTGTTAAAGTATTTGCTCTTGGCGGAGTAGGTGAAATCGGAAAAAACATGTACTGTGTTGAAATTGATTCTGAAATCTTTATTGTAGATGCAGGATTGATGTTCCCGGGAGATGAAATGTTTGGGATTGATATTGTTATTCCTGACATTACATATTTAGTAGAAAATCAAGAGCGAGTAAAAGGACTATTTATTACCCATGGTCATGAAGATCATATTGGTGGAATTGTTTATGTGCTTCGTAAATTATCTATTCCAGTATATGCGACGAAATTAACGGTAGGACTTATACAAGAAAAGCTTGGCGAAGCAGGAATGTTAGGTCGTGTAGACTTAAAAACAATTGACTCGAATTCAACAGTAGAGTTTAATTCAACAACTGTGTCATTCTTCGGAACGACACATAGTATTCCGGATTCTGTGGGTGTTTGTTTCCATACATCAAAAGGTGCTGTAGTATATACAGGAGACTTTAAATTTGATCAAACTCCAATCGGAAATAGTGGAGCAGATCTTGGGAAAATGGCGCAAATTGGAAATGAAGGCGTACTTTGCTTGTTATCTGATAGTACAAACGCTGAACGTCCTGGTTATACAGGTTCGGAAAAAGAAGTTGGTATAGAGATTTCTAAAGTGTTCTATAGTTCAGAAGGACGTATTATCGTTGCTTCATTTGCCTCCAATGTACATCGTATTCAACAAGTGTTTGATGCAGCTGCTGAAACTGGAAGGAAGGTAGCGGTAGTAGGACGTAGCATGGTGAAAGTGGTAGATATTGCAAGACGTCTTGGTTATTTAGATGTTCCAGAAGGTATGGTTATTTCATTACAAGAAATAGACAATTTCCCGGAAAAAAAGGTAGCTATTTTAACGACGGGTAGTCAAGGGGAACCGATGGCAGCCCTTTCTAGAATGGCGAAGCAAGCTCACAAACAAATTTCAATTCGTAAAGGTGATACTGTTATTATTGCAGCTTCTCCAATTCCAGGAAATGAAATATCTGTATCAAAAATTATTGACTTGTTATTTAGAGCTGGTGCTGAGGTTATTTATTACGGTGAAAGAAAAGTTCACGTTTCAGGTCACGGTAGCCAAGAAGAATTAAAGCTGATGATAAATTTAATGAAGCCGAAGTATTTTGTACCCGTACATGGTGAGTTCCGTATGCAAAAAGCACATGCATATTTAGCGGAAGATGTAGGTATTACGAGAGAGAATATCTTTATCGTAGAAAAAGGTGATGTAATTGCTTTTGGTGACGATGAAGCAAAATTAGCTGGTAAAGTGCAAGCTGGCAATGTTTTAATTGATGGATTAGGTGTAGGTGACGTCGGTAACATCGTTCTTCGAGATAGAAAGATGTTATCTCAAGATGGAATTTTAGTTGTTGTTGTAACACTAGGTAAGGATGAAAAGAAAATAATCTCTGGTCCAGAAATTATTTCACGCGGCTTTGTATATGTTCGTGAATCAGAAGCATTAATCGAACGATCCACAGATATTGTACGTATGATTGTTGAACAATCAATTAAAGAGTATACGATTGAATGGTCTATGCTGAAACAAAATATTCGTGAATTATTAGGGCAGTTCTTGTACGAAGAAACGAAGAGAAAGCCAATGATTTTACCGATTATTATGGAAGTATAAAGAAGGTCACCTTTACAGGTGATCTTTTTCTTTTTTAACCCTATCGAATGAAATTTATAACTTAAGAAATAATAGTTATATACGAGTGAAAGGGGATGCGATATGACAGAACGTGATCGTTATACAAATGAAGAAAAAGAAGCTGAGCCGAAAGAAGTTCCAAAAGAGGCTTCTATAGTGGAGAAAATTCAGCAACTTGGACAGACGAATGTACCACAAATGAATGAATCGCGTATTCATTGCTTAACAATTGTTGGGCAGGTGGAAGGTCATATTCAGTTGCCACCACAAAATAAAACAACAAAATATGAACACATCATTCCGCAAATTGTCGCGATTGAACAAAATCCAAAAATTGAAGGTTTACTGTTAATATTAAATACAGTTGGAGGTGACGTTGAAGCTGGGTTAGCGATTTCTGAAATGGTGGCTTCGCTTTCAAAACCAACCGTATCTCTTGTTTTAGGAGGAGGGCATTCAATCGGTGTACCGATTGCGGTCTCGACTAATTATTCATTTATTGCCGAAACAGCGACGATGACAATTCATCCGATTCGTTTAACAGGTCTTGTTATAGGTGTGCCGCAAACATTTGAGTATTTGGATAAAATGCAAGAAAGAGTCATTCGATTTGTGACAAAGCATTCGAAAGTAACGGAAGATCGTTTTAAAGAGCTTATGTTCGCAAAAGGGAATTTGACGCGAGATATTGGGACGAATGTAATAGGTGGAGATGCAGTGAAGTATGGTCTTATAGATGGTGTCGGTGGTATTGGTAGCGCACTTCGAAAATTAAACGAATTGATTGATGAACGCATGGACAATAGTGCAGAAGGGACAATGCTACAATGATTTTATATACAATTATGCCAGAGCAACTTGTGTATCCGGCCGATTATTCACAATGCGAAAGCCAAAAAGTTGTGAATATAAATGGCGTGGAATTAGTGGTTTCTGAGGAGGATAATCAATGTTACTCTATTGTACGTGTATTAAGTACGAATCCGTCTCACTACCTAGATTTTGAGCCTGGACAGAAAATTACCTTTTAGCAAAAAGAAGGATTTTGTTTAGGAGCTATGGTATAATATACAAAACAAGACGGTTGAGCAGCCATGAGTAGGCTGCTTTCTTCTGTTTATTTAACATTTTACAAGAAGTGTAAAAATAGAAGATATAAAGACCTGAAAAATAGAGAGAAAGACATATAAGTAGAACTTTTTTATAAGGAAGTTGTACTTAATTTTTAGAACACGAGGTGAAGAAATGGCAAAACAAAAGCAAAGAGGGACGAAGGCAAAGGCAAGACGTACGATAAAGCCAACTTTGTATTATGAAATCGTCGGGTTAACTCTTTTTGCACTTTCGATTATTACGATTTTACAGCTAGGTGTTGTAGGGAAATCGTTTGTGTTATTTTTTCGCTTCTTCTTTGGTGAGTGGTACATAATTGGTGTGTTAGGTGTAATAGCTTTATCTGTTGCGTTTGTAATAAAGCGTGGATGGCCAAACCTTTTAAATAAACGGCTAATAGGTGTTTATTTAATTGTACTAGCAATATTAATGTTTAGTCATATTACATTATTTAACCTTCTTACGAAAGATGGAGCTGTGCAAAATACTTCTGTAATTGTTAGTACAAAAGATTACTTCTTCCTTGAAATGAAAAAGGGCCCGGATAGTGTTCATTTAGGTGGTGGTATGTTCGGTGCACTGATGTTCGCAACGTGCTATTTCTTATTTGACGAAGTAGGGGCATATATCATTGGAATTATTTTAGTTATTCTTGGAATACTTTGTATAACAAATAAACATATTGGAGAAGTACTTGCTCCGGTAGGGAGAATTCTTAGAAGTCAATTTCAAGTAATGCAAGGGGATTATAAAGATTGGAAATCTCAAAGGGTCGCCGAGCAAACTGAAAAGAAAAAAACAACAAGAAGCAAGAGGCGTGAACGTGTTGCTGAACAAGAAGAAGCTATTGAGCCAGTAGAAGAAATAGAAATTGGTCCACCAATTATTTCAAATTTTACTGAGAATTATCCAGTACGTGAAGAGACGGAAAAGCAGATAGAAGAAAATGATTTAATCACTCCTCCGTTTATTGAAGAGGCAGTTCCGCCTGTGCCAGAAGAACAACCTCAAAAGAAACGAGGAGAAAAAATTGTTGAATCGCTAGAAGGTGAAACGAAAGCACCTCCTATGCAATTTTCTAATGTGGAAAATAAAGATTATAAGCTTCCTTCGCTTGATATATTAAAGTTTCCCCAAAATAAGCAAGTTACAAATGAAAATGCGGAAATTTATGAAAATGCTCGTAAATTGGAACGTACATTCCAAAGTTTTGGTGTGAAAGCGAAAGTAACAAAAGTACATAGAGGTCCTGCAGTTACGAAGTATGAAGTGTATCCTGATATGGGAGTAAAGGTAAGTAAAATTGTTAGTTTAAGTGATGATTTGGCGCTTGCTTTAGCAGCGAAAGACATTCGTATTGAAGCACCTATTCCCGGGAAATCAGCTGTAGGGATTGAGGTTCCGAATTCAGAAGTTTCTATGGTAACGCTGAGAGAAGTTCTTGATTCAAAGGCGAATAATCACCCAGAAGAGAAGTTATTAATCGGTCTTGGACGTGATGTTACAGGAGAGGCTGTATTGGCACGTTTAAATAAAATGCCCCATTTATTAGTGGCTGGTGCGACTGGTAGTGGGAAGAGTGTATGTATTAATGGAATTATTGTAAGTATTTTAATGCGTGCGAAACCGCATGAAGTAAAATTAATGATGATTGATCCGAAAATGGTAGAGTTAAATGTATATAACGGTGTTCCGCACTTATTGACACCAGTTGTAACTGATCCGAAAAAAGCGTCACAGGCTTTGAAGAAAGTTGTGAGTGAAATGGAGCGTCGTTATGAATTATTCGCGCATAGCGGTACGCGTAACATTGAAGGGTATAACGATTATATTAAAGAACATAATAGCCAATCGGAAGCGAAACAACCTGAATTACCATATATTGTAGTAATTGTGGACGAGTTAGCTGATTTAATGATGGTTGCTTCTTCGGATGTAGAAGATGCGATTATGCGTTTAGCACAAATGGCACGTGCTGCTGGTATTCATTTAATTATTGCGACTCAGCGTCCGTCAGTTGATGTTATTACGGGTGTTATTAAAGCGAATATTCCATCTCGTATTGCATTTGCTGTATCTTCCCAAATAGACTCTCGAACGATTCTTGACGGTGGTGGTGCAGAGAAGTTGCTAGGTCGTGGAGATATGTTGTTCATACCAATTGGTGCATCGAAACCTGTTCGTGTACAAGGGGCGTTTTTATCAGATGATGAAGTTGAGAGAGTCGTAGAATCTGTTATTGCGCAGCAAAAAGCACAATATCAAGAGGATATGATTCCACAAGATGTTCCTGAAACAAAGCAGGAAGTAGAAGATGAACTATACGATGAAGCCGTTCAGCTTGTAGTAGAAATGCAAACAGCATCTGTTTCTATGTTACAACGTAGATTTAGAGTAGGATATACGCGAGCAGCTCGTTTAATTGATGCCATGGAAATGAATGGTGTAGTAGGTCCTTATGAAGGTAGTAAACCAAGGGGAGTACTCATTAAAGATGTGCAAGAAAAAAGTTCTTAAAAAAAGCCTAATTGTTTTTACAATTAGGCTTTTTTATATGCTGTTTTTGTTATATACTATAGTCAACATAAAAGAAAGCACTTACATAACGAAGAGCTCTTTAGAATACGAATGCTTATCGTTTTGGTTTTCGAAACGTTCGATATTCAATGTAGAAAAATGTTGAATTCTGTTGACACATATGAGAGCAAGTGGTAAGATTACTTCGAAAAGAATCACTGCCTCATATAATCTTGGAGATAAGGTCCATAAGTTTCTACCTGGCAACCATGAATTGCTAGACTATGGGGGAAAAGTGTGTAACAAAGGATGTAAGGGATCTTTGTGCCGAACTTTTTCTCGATATGAGGAATGTTTATGGTGCAAAGTTTTTTTTATGGAATAAAGAGTGAAAATTTCACCTTGAAAAATTATTAATATTTGTTCGATAATTACACTTATTTTTAGTATTTAGTAATTATGCTGTGTTGTAAGTTGAAAAAAGAGAAAAGAAGTCTTACATCAGAGGTCGAATAATTGAAATGCGGGGGAGTCTTATGTCAGTAAAATCCGATAGTCGTCACCTATATTTGCGGGTGATTGATCACATCAAAGGAAAAATTAAAGATGGGGCTTACAAAGAAAAGCAAAAGTTACCTTCAGAGTTTGATCTAGCGAAAGAACTTGGTGTAAGTAGGGCAACTTTAAGGGAAGCACTACGCATTTTAGAAGAAGAAAATGTTGTTATTCGTAGACATGGTGTAGGGACATTTGTAAATGCGAAACCGTTATTTTCTTCTGGAATAGAGCAGCTTTCTAGTATTACAGATATGATTTCTAGTGTGGGGAAAACACCGGAAACAATCTTTTTATCATCATCTACAACAACTTTAACAGAAGAAGAAAAAGAGAAATTCAATTGTGAAGATGGCTTTAGTGCAGTAATGATCGAGCGTGTTCGTACAGCGGATGGGGAACCAGTTGTATATTGCATTGATAAACTGGCAAAAGAGATATTACCAGATTTATCGGGATACAATGAGGAATCGCTGCTTACAGTAATACATAATAATACGCACAAGCGAATCACATACGCAGTTGCTCACATTGAGCCAATAGGTTATCATCCGAAAATTTCACCGATTTTAGAATGTGAACCTGAGACAGCATTGCTAGTTTTAAAACAAATGCACTATGACCAAAATGATGAGCCAATCTTATATTCTATTAATTACTTTAGAGCTGACAAGTTTAGCTTCCACGTATTAAGAAAACGTATGTAGGTAAGTTCCTTTTTAGGGAGGTGACAGCAAGAAGTAGGGACAGCAGCGTATGAATCAATAGACAAATCATTTCAGGAGGGGTTTCTAGTATGAAGAAAAAAACAGGTCTTTTATTATCGTTAACGTTAGCAGTAAGTGCGGTGTTAGGTGCATGTGGTAACTCGGATAAAGAGAGTAGCGACAAAAAAGAGTTCAAAGTTGGTATGGTTACTGATGTTGGGGGCGTTGATGACAAATCATTTAACCAATCAGCTTGGGAAGGTTTAACGAAATTTGGTAAAGACAACAATTTAAAGAAAAATGAAGGATACCGTTATCTTCAATCAAGTAAAGATGCAGACTATATCCCGAATTTAACGAAATTTGCGAAAGATAACTATAACACAACATTTGGTATTGGATACTTAATGGAAAAATCAATCGAAAAGGTCGCTGAACAGTATCCGAAAGAACAATTTGCGATTGTAGATACAGTTGTAAAGAAGCCGAATGTAACAAGTATTACATTTAAAGACCATGAAGGTTCATTCCTAGTTGGGGCTGTAGCAGCAATGACAACAAAATCAAATAAAGTTGGTTTCGTTGGTGGTGTGAAGAGTCCATTAATTACAAAATTCGAATCAGGTTTTAAAGCTGGTGCAAAAGCAGTAAATCCAAATATCGAAATTGTATCACAATATGCTGATGCGTTTGATAAGCCAGAAAAAGGATCTGTATTAGCTTCAGCAATGTACGGTCAAGGTGTTGACGTAATTTATCACGCTTCAGGTGCAACTGGTAACGGTGTATTCACAGAAGCGAAAAACCGCAAGAAAAAAGGTGAAAACGTTTGGGTAATCGGTGTTGACCGTGATCAAAACCAAGAAGGTATGCCTGAAAACGTAACTTTAACTTCAATGGTAAAACGTGTTGATATTGCAGTTGCAAAAGTGGCACAAGAAGCGAAAGATGGTAAGTTAAAAGGCGGTAAAGTAGAAGAGTTTGGCTTAAAGGATGAAGGTGTCGGCATTGCGAAAACAACTGACAATGTGAAAAAAGTAAACCCAGAAATTTTAACAAAAGTAGAAGAGTTTGAGAAGAAAATCACTGCTGGTGAAATTAAAGTACCTGCGACTGATGATGAATATAAAGCATACGAAGCTGCTCTAAAGAAATAATGATAGAGCAATAGCAAAGGTTAGTTCTTAGAACTAACCTTTGTATATATAAAAATACTTTTAATAGAGTGTAATTGGGGAGTGTTCCCTGCTAGAAGGAGGAACAAAATGGAATACGTAATTGAGATGAACAATATTACAAAAGTATTCCCAGGCATTGTGGCGAATGATGATATTACGCTGCAAGTAAAACAGGGAGAAATACATGCTTTACTTGGAGAAAATGGTGCAGGGAAATCAACGCTAATGAATGTACTGTTCGGTTTGTATCAACCAGAACAGGGAGAGATTAAAATTAAAGGGAAACCTGTAAAAATTACAAATCCGAATATAGCAAATGACCTTGGAATTGGGATGGTCCATCAGCATTTTATGCTTGTTCATAATTTTACAGTTACAGAGAATATTATTCTAGGAAATGAGCCAAAGAGAAAAGGGAAAATCGCTGTTGAAGAGGCTGCAAAAGAAATTAAACAATTATCTGAACAGTACGGTTTAGCTGTTGATCCATATGCAAAGATTGAAGATATTTCGGTTGGGATGCAGCAAAGGGTTGAAATATTAAAGACACTTTATCGTGGTGCGGAGATTTTAATATTTGATGAACCGACTGCAGTGTTAACCCCTCAAGAAATTCATGAGTTGATTCAAATTATGAAAAAGCTTGTGCAAGAAGGGAAATCTATCGTTCTTATTACACATAAGTTGAAAGAAATTATGGAAGTTTGCGATCGTTGTACAATTATTCGTAAAGGTAAAGGGATTGGTACAGTTGACGTTGCGAAAATGGATGAACATAAACTTGCAGAATTAATGGTCGGACGTCAAGTGAATTTTAAAACAGAAAAAATAGAGGCCAAACCGAAAGAAGAGGTTCTGTCTGTTGCGAATCTTGTCGTTCATGATGCACGCCAATTACCTGCTGTAAAAGGCCTTGACTTAACTGTTCGTGCAGGAGAAATTGTTGGGATTGCAGGGATTGATGGAAATGGACAAAGTGAATTAATAGAGGCGATTACTGGTTTACGAAAAGTTGAGTCAGGTTCTATTGCAATTAAAGGAAAAGAAATAACGAATTGGCCTGTTCGAAGAATTACAGAGGAAGGAATTGGTCATATTCCAGAAGACCGTCATAAACACGGGCTAGTTCTCGATTTTTCTGTTAAAGACAATATAGTTTTGCAAACGTACTATAAAAACCCATTTTCTAAGAAGGGGATTTTAAATTTTAGCAAAATCACAGAGAAAGCAAAGGCGCTTATTGAACAGTTTGATGTACGTACACCTAGTGAACAAACATTAGCGCGTGCTCTATCAGGTGGAAATCAGCAGAAAGCTATCATTGCACGTGAAGTAGATCGTAATCCAGATTTATTAATTGCAGCACAGCCAACACGTGGTTTAGATGTAGGTGCGATTGAATTTATTCATAAAAAATTAATCGAGCAGAGAGATAATGGGAAAGCGGTATTACTTCTATCGCTAGAACTGGATGAAATTTTAAATGTAAGTGATCGAGTTGCTGTTATATATGAAGGGAAAATTGTAGCAATTGTCGATGCGAAAGAAACAAATGAACAACAGCTTGGTTTGTTGATGGCTGGCGGAACGGAGAAAGAGAAGGTGAATACAAATGGCTAAAAAATTTTTAACGGAGCGAACAATTAACATTTTAGTTCCTGTATTATCCGTTATTTTTGGTTTACTTGTTGGTGCCATTGTAATGTTAGTTAGTGGATATGATCCAATTGTTGGGTATGCAGCGCTTTGGGAAGGAATGGTTGGAAATCCGCAGGCTATCGGTGAGACGCTACGTACGATGATTCCACTTGTGTTAGCTGGTCTGTCTGTTGCATTTGCGTTTCGTACAGGTCTTTTTAACATTGGGGTAGAAGGACAATTATTAGTTGGATGGCTTGCCGCTGTCTGGTTTGGATATGCAGTGTCGTTACCAGCAATTTTGCATATTCCGTTATCTATTTTAGTAGCCGCGATTGCCGGTGGTTTATGGGGGTTTATACCTGGATATTTAAAAGGAAAGCTTAAAGTAAATGAAGTAATTGTCACAATTATGATGAACTACATTGCACTTTATGTTACGTATGATCTTATTAAACGTTTTATACATGAAGGTAATGAGAAATCTTATGATGTACAAGCGAGTGCTTCATTAGCTTCTGATTGGCTATCTTCATTGACAGATGGATCTCGTTTGCACTGGGGAATTGTTGTAGCTATTTTAATTGCTATTGTAATGTGGTTCTTATTAGATAGAACTACGTTAGGATATGAGTTGAAATCGGTTGGTTTTAACCAAAATGCATCGCAATATGCAGGGATGAAAGTCTCTCGTAATGTTGTATTATCAATGACAATTGCTGGCGCTTTTGCTGGAATTGGTGGGGCAATGGAAGGTCTAGGAACATTCCAAAGTATGACGGCAATGACATCGTTTACTGGTATTGGATTCGATGGGATTGCGGTAGCTCTTCTTGGAGGAAATAATCCGTTTGGTATATTATTATCGGCTTTACTGTTCGGTGGTTTGAAAAGTGCAGCCCCGCAAATGAATTTTGAAGCAGATGTACCTTCTGAGTTAATTAATGTTATTATTGCATGTATTATTTTCTTTGTTGCTTGCAGTTATGTTTTACGCTGGGCACTTACACGCATGAGCAAGGAGGGGAAATAAATGAGCTTTATAGATATTTTAGCCATTCTTGTGACTGGTACGTTATATACGGCAGCGCCACTTATTTTTACGGCGTTAGGTGGAGTGTTCAGTGAACGTTCTGGGGTTGTAAATATAGCATTAGAAGGTTTAATGTTATTTGGTGCATTTACTGGTATCGTTACAACGTTATTAATGGGTGATACGTGGGGAGCAATGACTCCTTGGATTGCACTATTATTTGCAGCTATTGGTAGCGGATTATTTGCACTTCTTCACGCAGTAGCATCCATTACATTCCGCGCGGATCAAGTAGTAAGCGGGGTAGCGATTAACTTTTTGGCTCTCGGTTTAACAGTATTTGCGATTAAGAAAATCTTTGGTAAAGGACAGACTGATTTTATTCAATACCGAATTGAAAAAATCGATGTTCCAGGACTTTCGGATATTCCGGTAATCGGGAAAATCTTTTTCTCAAATGTACCGTTAACATCGTATATTGCTATTATTTTAGCTTTTGTTGTCTGGTACATTATTTATAAAACACCATTCGGTCTTCGTCTTCGTGCTGTTGGTGAACATCCAATGGCAGCAGATACGATGGGGATTAATGTATATAAAATGCGTTATATTGCAGTTTGTATATCTGGAATGTTTGCAGGAGTGGGTGGTGCGGTCTTCGCAATGTCGATTTCTGGTAACTTCTCAGGTGCTACAATTACTGGACAAGGTTTCTTAGCACTAGCAGCTATGATCTTTGGTAAATGGAATCCACTTGGTGCTCTTGGAGCAGCACTGTTCTTCGGGTTTGCTCAATCACTTGGGATAACAGGTGGTACAATTCCTGTATTAAAAGAAATTCCAAGTGTATTCTTAACGATATTACCGTATGTATTTACAATATTAGCACTTGTTGGTTTTGTAGGCCGATCTGAAGCTCCGAAAGCATTAGGAACGCCTTATGAAAAAGGAAAACGATGAGTATTTAGAAAGTATAAGAAAAGCTCGCACATTAGTGCGGGCTTTTTTACATAGAATATATTTAATACGGAATTTTACTATGTTCCTTACATATTAAAGTTTTTAGAAAGACTCAAATGTAAGCATAATAAGGAAGAAAAGTTGATTTTTTATTTCTAAAAACTGTATATTGAAGAGGAATATTCCTACATACGTAAAGGAGGGCTATTAATGAAACTAATGGAACAGCAACTGCATGAATTAGGTGGCTTGCGAGTACATATTATTCCGACTGATAAATTTAAAACGAATACCTTTGTATTTCGTTTTAAAGCACCTTTAAATGAGGAGACGGTGACAGAGCGTGCTCTATTGCCGTACGTATTGCAAAGTGCGACAGAAAAACTGCCTTCTGTAATTCGTCTTCGTCAATATTTAGAAGAATTATATGGATCTTCTTTAGCGGTAGATGTAAGTAAAAAAGGGGAAGACCATATCATCTCTATTTATGTAGACATTGCAAATGAAACATATTTACGCGATGCACCACCGTTATTTGAAAAGGCGCTTTCTATGTTATCTGATATTGTTTTAAATCCAGCAATAGAAGGGGACGGTTTTTTATCTTCTATTGTAGAAAGTGAGAAACGAGCACTCTTGCAACGAATTGAAGCTACTTATGATGATAAAATGCGTTATGCAAACGAGCGTTTAATTGAAGAAATGTGCAAAGTAGAACCATATCGCTTAAGTGCAAATGGAAAAAAAGAAAGTGTAGCTTCTATTACAAATGAAAGTTTGTATCAATATTATCAAAAAGTGTTAGCTGAAGATGAAATGGATTTATATATCATTGGTGACATTTCAGAAGATGCCGTGGAGCTTGTAAATAAGTATTTTTCGATTTCACCTCGCGCTATGAAAGAGAGAAATGTACTTCTTCATAAACGAAATAATGAAGAAAAAGAAATTGTTGAAAAACAAGAACTAAAGCAAAGTAAATTAAATATAGGCTATCGCACATTCATTACGTATAAAGATGAAGAGTATTTCGCATTACAATTGTTTAACGGATTATTTGGAGGGTTTTCTCATTCGAAGTTATTCGTAAATGTCCGTGAAAAAAATAGTTTAGCGTACTATGCAGCATCGAGATTTGAAAGTCATAAAGGTTTGCTCTTCGTTATGTCTGGGATTGAAGCGAAGAACTTTGAAAAAGCTGTTGAAATTATTAAAGAACAGATGAAAGCAATGCAAAGCGGTGATTTTTCAGAGGAAGAGATTCAGCAAACGAAAAGTGTAATTCAAAATCAAATCTTAGAGGCAATTGATACACCACGTGGTTTTGTTGAAATGCTTTATCACGGGGTAATCTCAGAGCGTACGCGTCCAGTTGAAGAATGGCTAACGGGCATAGAAAGCGTGACGAAAGAAGAGATTGTGAAAGTTGCTAATAATATTGAACTAGATACAATTTACTTTTTACATGGAACGGAGGGAGAATAAATGGAGAAAATTGTATATGAGCAATTAAAAGAGACGCTATATTATGAAAAACTTCCGAATGGATTAGACGTATATATCTTACCGAAACAAGGCTTCAACAAAACATTTGCAACATTTACGACGAAGTACGGTTCTGTTGATAATATATTTGTTCCGCTTGGAAAAGAAGACATGACTCGTGTACCAGATGGAATTGCTCATTTCCTTGAGCATAAATTGTTTGAAAAAGAGGACCATGACGCGTTTCAATTGTTTAGTAAACAAGGTGCTTCAGCTAACGCTTTTACATCTTTTACAAGAACCGCTTATCTCTTTTCCTGTACATCAAATGTAGAGAGAAATTTAAATACGTTGTTAGACTTTGTACAAGAACCGTATTTCTCTGAAAAAACGGTTGAAAAAGAAAAAGGTATTATCGGTCAAGAAATTCAAATGTACCAAGATAACCCAGACTGGCGTTTATACTTTGGGTTAATCGATAGTTTGTTTGTGAAACATCCAATTAAAATTGATATTGCAGGGACGATTGAGTCTATTAGTAAAATTACAAAAGACCTACTGTATGAATGTTATGAGACTTTTTACCATCCGAGCAACATGTTATTATTTGTTGTTGGAGCGATTGATCCTGAAAAAACAATGGATTTAGTTCGTGAAAATCAAGCGAAAAAAGATTACGAAAATCAACCGGAAATCGTTCGCTCTTTTGAAGAGGAACCAGAAGAAGTAAATGAAAAGAAAAAGATTATTTCAATGCCTGTTCAAACTCCAAAATGTTTAGTTGGTATTAAGGCAACGAATTTAAAAGAAAAAGGGCAAGCCCTGTTAAAACAAGAAATTGCGCTTACATTACTTTTAGATTATTTATTTGGAAAAGGGTCAGTTCATTACGAATCTTTATATAATGAAGGTCTTATTGATGATTCGTTCTCGTATGACTATACAGAAGAAAATAACTTCGGTTTTGCAATGGTTGGTGGAGATACGAAGCACCCTGATGAATTGGCAGAGCGATTAAAAGGTATTTTACTACAAACGAATTATGATCAGTTAGATGAGACTGCGCTGGAACGGGTGAAGAAAAAGAAAATTGGTGGATTTTTACGATCGTTGAATTCACCTGAATATATTGCAAATCAGTTTACACGATATGCGTTTAATGAATCTAGTTTATTTGATGCTCTTACAGTGTTAGAAGGATTGACTGTTCAAGACCTACAACAAGCAGCAAAAACACTATTAATTGAAGAGAAAATGAGTGTCTGCCAAGTGTTACCAAAAAAGTGAAGTAATATTTGAATTAAAAACGCAGTATCTATATCCCTCATCTAACGTTTGGTTATTGCCAAATGGTAAGATGAGGGTATTATTTATTTATACATAAAAGATAAGAGAGGGAATTTATGAAAAAGTATGCATTAGTAACTGGAGGAAGCGGAGGGATTGGCTCTGCTATTTCGAAGCAGTTAATCGAGGATGGTTATATAGTCTATATTCATTACAATAAAAGCGAAGAGAAGGTAAGGGAGTTACAAAAGGAATTTGATGTAGTGATTCCTGTGCAAGCAAATTTAGCTTCTATCGATGGAGCGGAGGAATTGTGGGGACAAATCGAACATCCTATTGATGTTATTGTATACGCAGCTGGAAAGAGTATCTTTGGATTAGTAACAGATGTTACGAATGAAGAATTAGATTATATGGTGGAGCTTCAAGTGAAGAGTGTATATAGACTTTTATCGATGGCGCTTCCACCGATGATCGGGCGGAGAAGTGGTAATGTTGTCATTATTTCATCCATTTGGGGGCAAATAGGAGCATCTTGTGAGGTGCTGTACTCAATGGTGAAAGGTGCACAAAATTCATATGTGAAGGCTTTAGCGAAAGAAGTTTCTTTAAGTGGATTGCGCGTTAATGCGGTAGCGCCAGGTGCGATCGAAACAGAAATGTTAAATGTATTTTCAGAAGATGATAAAAATGAAATTGCTGAAGATATTCCATTAGGTAGAATAGGACTACCCGAAGAGGTAGCAAAAACAATCTCCTTCCTTGTTTCGCCAGGAGCTTCTTATATTACGGGGCAAATTATTGGAGTCAATGGCGGTTGGCATTGTTAAAAATTTCTTACATAAAAAATAAAAAAAATGGACAAATTAAGCATGATTCTATTACTCAATAGTGAGGTGCTTAAACATGTCAGTGTTAGATAATTTTGATCAGTGGAAGAGCTTTTTAGGAGAACGTTTAGAACAAGCGGGGGGAAAAGGGCTTGATGGTGGTGCCGTATCAGATATGGCATTTCGTGTTGGTGATTATTTAGCAAATGAAGTAGAAGCTCGCAATGATCAAGAAAAATTATTAGCTGAGCTTTGGAAAGTTGCTGATGAACAAGAGCAACATATAATCGCAAATTTAATGGTGAAGTTTGTACAACATAAGTAAAAGTAGAGAGGAGAAGCTCCTCTCTACTTTTTTTGTATAATAATTAGGACGAATAGATTATACATTTAGCTTCCCTATTAAGGTGAAATCATATAATATAGTACGTAGGTGTAAAGTAAGCGTGGGGGAGTGATTTTGGATGATTGAATGGTATTTTGAATATGAAATACATAAAAACCGACCTGGCTTACTTGGTGACGTTTCTTCGTTAATCGGTATGCTTGGCATCAATATTGTCACAATTAATGGTGTAGATAATGCACGACGCGGACTTTTGCTTATGTGTGATAATCAAGAACAAATCTCTAGACTTGAATCAATTTTAAATACGATGGATAATATAACGGTAACGAAATATCGTCCGCCAAAGCTTAGAGATAAGCTAGCAGTTAGACATGGTAGGTACATACAACGAGATGCAGATGATAAGAAAACATTTCGATTTGTGCGTGATGAATTAGGATTACTTGTAGACTTTATGGCGGAGATAATGAAAAAAGAAGGTCATAAACTAATTGGGATACGAGGAATGCCTCGTGTCGGAAAAACAGAATCTATTGTTGCCGCAAGTGTTTGTGCAAATAAGAGATGGTTATTCGTATCATCTACTCTCATTAAGCAAACTGTTCGTAGCCAATTGATTGAAGATGAGTATAGCGACGATAATATTTTCATACTAGATGGAATTGTGTCGACAAAGCGTGCTAATGAAAGACACTGGCAGCTCGTTCGTGAAATTATGAGATTGCCTGCAACGAAAGTTGTGGAACATCCGGATGTGTTTGTGAGTCAGTCAGAATATACATTGGATGATTTTGATTATATTATCGAATTGCGTAACGATTATGATGAAGAAATTCAATATAATTTAGTAGATGAAATTGAGCAAGGTACGCGAAATAATTTCTCTATGTTCGACTTTTAAAGAAATATTGAGGTGTTAGTAGTGACGGAATTAGGACAAAAGCTGACAGAAGCAAGAGAAGCGAAAGGCTTGGCTATTGATCAGCTGCATGAGATTACAAAAATTCAAAAACGCCATTTAGTAGCGATTGAAGAAGGCAATTATGATGTGTTGCCAGGAGCTTTTTATGCGCGTGCATTCATTAAACAATATGCAGATGCTGTTGGATTAAATGGAGAGGAACTGCTTGTAGAATATCAGAGTACGATACCACAATCTGAAAATCGTGAAGTTCCACAAGTATCAACTGGACAAAAAACACAAGAAACAATGCAAAAATCTTCATCATGGCCAATTGCAGATCATATGCCAAAAATTATGATTGTGTTGTTAGTAATCGCATTTGGAGTGGTAGTCTGGTTTGTTATTCAAGCGTTAACTGGAAAAGATGATAGGCAAGTTCCGAATGCTCAAGGTGAGAAAATTGAAGTTCAAAAAGCAAAAGATTCTCCGCTAGATACGAAGAAAGATGAAGTGAAAGCAGAAGAACCTAAAAAAGAAGAACCAAAGAAAGAAGAGCCAAAGAAAGAGGAACAACCGGTGCAACCAACTGGACAACAAGAAGTGAAGGTAGTTGGAACAACTGGTAAGGTATCTACTTTGGAAATTCATAATAATAAAACATTAGAACTGGAAATATCGGGTAAAGGTGCGAGTTATGTAGATGTTAAAGATGATGCTGGGAACGAAATTCTAAACACTACAGTACAAGGTGGCCAAATAGAAAAACGTGATTTATCAACAGTAAAAGAAGTGCGACTTAATATTGGAAATGCAACGAATGTTGAAGTTAAACTGAATGGTCAAGTGGTTGCTTTCCCATTGGATCCAGCAAAAGAACTTCACCAAAGATTGGTGATAAAAAACCAAGGGATAGGGCAAGCTGCGCAATAACAGTCATCGCTTCGATGACTTTTTTCAATGAACAAATGTTTTTGACATGATGGAGGAATAGCTGTGAATTTACCAAATAAAATTACAATATCTAGAATCTGCTTAATTCCAATTTTTATGGTAATTATGCTAGCGCCCTTTAACTGGGGCTCATATACAATTGGTGATGTCAATTTACCAATTCAACATTTAGTAGGAGCACTAATCTTTATAATTGCTTCAGCTACAGATTGGATTGATGGATATTATGCAAGAAAATATAATCTTGTAACGAATTTAGGGAAATTTCTAGACCCATTAGCAGATAAATTACTTGTTTCTGCAGCACTTATCACGTTGGTAGAGATGCAATATGTACCCGCTTGGATCGTTATTGTAATTATAAGCCGTGAGTTTGCAGTAACAGGTTTACGCCTTGTACTTGCTGGGACAGGGGAAGTAGTTGCAGCAAATCAGCTAGGGAAAATTAAGACATGGACACAAATTATTGCGATTGCAGCATACTTATTACATGATGTACCGTTAAATTTACTTCATATTCCAGTTGCAGATATTTTCATATGGATTGCATTATTCTTTACCGTTATTTCAGGGTGGGATTATTTCTGGAAAAATAAAGATGCTTTTGTAAAATCAAAATAGAAGTTTATGGGGGAATTGGGATGAATGCTGAAATTATTGCAGTTGGAACGGAATTATTACTTGGACAAATTGCAAATACAAACGCCCAGTTTTTATCTGAAAAGTTAGCTTCAATCGGAATTAACGTGTACTACCATACTGTTGTTGGGGATAATAACAAGCGATTACAGAAGGCAATTGAATTGGCTGAAGAACGAGCTGATATGCTCATTTTTACAGGTGGATTAGGACCGACAAAAGATGATTTAACGAAAGAAACAATAGCGTCTAGTTTAGATGAAGAGCTTGTGTATGATGAAAAGGCATTAACATCGATAAGCGATTATTTTAAGCGTACAGGCCGTGAATTTACAGAGAATAATAAAAAGCAGGCGCTCGTTTTAAATGGATCGACTGTATTTGCGAATGATCACGGTATGGCGCCTGGTATGGGGTTAAATAAGAACGGAAAAGTTTATATTTTATTACCAGGACCACCAAAAGAAATGAAGCCGATGTATATAAGTTACGTAGAGCCTTTTTTATGTAAGTTTACAACGGGGGAAAATATTTATTCTCGTGTTCTTCGTTTTTTTGGTATTGGGGAATCTCAATTAGAGGTGAAAGTTCAAGATTTAATTGATGATCAAACGAATCCAACCATTGCACCACTCGCAAATGATGGAGAAGTGACATTACGTTTAACTGCCAAACATCATGATGCTGATGAGGCGGAGAAACTGATTCAGCATGTGGAAGATTTGATTTTAGAAAGAGTAGGAGAATTTTTCTACGGATATGACCAAGATTTCCTTCATTACAAGGCAATAAGGCTATTGAAGGAAAAAGGGTTAACTTTAGCATGTGCAGAAAGTTTAACAGGTGGTCTTTTTGGAAATCAAGTAACAGAAAATGCTGGTGTTTCGTCTGTATTTAAAGGCGGTGTCATTTGTTATCAAAATGATGTGAAGCAACAAATTTTACATGTACCTGAAGAAGTGTTACGCACTGACGGCGCGGTTAGTAAACGGTGTGCTCGTTATCTTGCTGAAAATGTAAAGAAACTGTTAAAAGCAGATATCGGGATTAGTTTCACTGGGGTGGCAGGACCGGATGCTTCAGAGCATAAAGAGCCAGGAACAGTATTTGTTGGATTGGCGATTAAAGATGAACCAGCTGTAGTCTTCTCGCTTAATTTAAGTGGAAGTCGTCAACAAATTAGAGAACGCTCTACAAAATATGGATTTTATCATTTATTTAAAAAGCTAGAAGAGATATAAATTTCTTCTAGTTTTTTTTTTGGAAAACCTAGTTTTATTCGATATAAAATAAAAAAATCGAATAAATGTTCGATTTTTGTTGGCAAATTGAATTGAAAATAGGTATAATGAGATTAGCAATTTAGTTAAGGAGGAATTTTGAATGAGCGATCGTCAAGCGGCATTAGATATGGCGTTAAAACAAATAGAGAAGCAATTTGGTAAAGGTTCAATTATGAAATTAGGAGAACAAGCGGAGCGTAGAATTTCTACAATTTCAAGTGGTTCTTTAGCACTTGATGTGGCACTAGGGGTAGGCGGATACCCACGTGGCCGTGTTATTGAAATTTATGGACCTGAAAGTTCAGGTAAAACAACAGTTTCATTACACGCAATCGCGGAAGTGCAGCGTCAAGGTGGACAAGCGGCGTTCATCGATGCGGAGCATGCGATGGATCCTGTATATGCACAAAAATTAGGTGTTAACATCGATGAATTACTATTATCACAGCCTGATACAGGGGAGCAAGGACTAGAAATCGCAGAAGCACTTGTACGAAGTGGCGCGGTTGATATTATCGTAATTGACTCTGTAGCAGCTCTTGTACCGAAAGCTGAGATTGAAGGGGACATGGGTGACTCTCACGTTGGTTTACAAGCACGTTTAATGTCACAAGCACTTCGTAAACTTTCAGGTGCAATCAACAAATCAAAAACAATCGCAATCTTTATCAACCAAATTCGTGAAAAAGTTGGGGTTATGTTCGGGAACCCAGAAACAACTCCAGGTGGTCGTGCGTTGAAATTCTATTCAACTGTCCGTCTTGAAGTACGTCGTGCTGAGCAGTTAAAGCAAGGTAACGATATTGTTGGTAATAAAACGAAAATAAAAGTAGTTAAAAATAAAGTAGCACCGCCATTCCGTGTTGCTGAAGTTGATATTATGTACGGAGAAGGTATTTCAAGAGAAGGTGAAATCTTAGATATGGCTTCTGAACTTGATATCGTTCAAAAGAGCGGTGCTTGGTACTCTTATAATGAAGAACGCTTAGGACAAGGTCGTGAAAATTCGAAGCAATTCTTAAAAGAGAATACGGATTTAAGAGAGGAAATTGCCTTCTTTGTTCGTGAACATCACGGAATTGGTGAAAACTCTGGTGTTGAAGACACGGAAGATTCAACTCGTCAAGATTAAAAAATAAAAGACACGGTCCCGTGTCTTTTATTTTTTAATCCACTATGAAAGCGTTATATATAGCTGGAGATAAAATATTTATTCTATCCAAAAGGCTATGTGTAAAGGGGAATATTCATATATTTTAAGTGAATGAATTGGGATTTTCTAAGGTTTTCCAGGATAATATGCCGTCTGTTTTTTTAATCAATATAAGATTCAGGGCTGAAGGTAAAGAAAGTAAAAGTAGACAACGCTTGACAATGAAAATTGCGATAGATACAATGAGAATGTATATTTTTTCTTATATACGATACACTCTTCTCAAGAAGAGAAGTAATATTCGGAGTAAGACTTAAATCTTGCCGAAATAATAATATGACATTTTAATTGTGAAATGAAGAAAGTCCCTTAAAAAAGCGGGACGACGGTCTTTGCTGTACGTTGTAATTCAATGTACATGCCGACAGTCTTTTTTCATTCATAGCAAGGGGAGGTGAAATCATGAGTAGTAGTACAGTTTGGATACTCATCTCCATTTTGCTTGCAACAGTCGGTGCAGTTGTTGGCTTTTTTGTTCGAAAGTCTATTGCTGAAGCGAAGATTAATGGTGCAGCTAATGAAGCAAAACGTATTCTAGACGAAGCGAATCGTGATGCTGAAGCACTTAAGAAAGAAGCGCTTTTAGAAGCAAAGGATGAAATTCATACACTTCGTACAGAAGCTGAATTAGAAATTCGTGACCGTAGAAGCGAATTACAAAAACAAGAAAATCGTTTAATGCAAAAAGAAGAGAACCTTGATCGTAAAGACGAAACGCTCGATAAGCGCGAGCGACAGTTAGAAAAGAAAGAGGAATCTCTTGTAGCGAAACAACAACAGATTGAAGAGTTGGAAAGCAAAGTGGGAGAGTTAGTTCAAAAGCAACAAACAGAATTAGAGCGCATTTCCAATCTGACCCGCGAACAAGCGAAAGCAATTATTCTTGGTAAAGTGGAAAGTGAAGTTTCTCATGAAATTGCCGTTATGGTAAAAGAAAGTGAAGTTCGCGCGAAAGAAGAAGCGGATAAGAAGGCAAAAGAGATTTTATCTCTTGCAATGCAAAGATGTGCAGCTGATCATGTTGCTGAAACAACCGTTTCGGTTGTAAATCTTCCAAATGACGAAATGAAGGGACGTATTATCGGACGTGAAGGTCGTAACATTCGTACGTTAGAAACGTTAACAGGTATTGACCTTATTATCGATGATACACCAGAAGCGGTAATTCTATCTGGATTTGACCCGATTCGTCGTGAAACAGCTCGTATCGCTCTTGATAAACTAGTACAGGACGGACGTATTCACCCAGCGCGTATTGAAGAGATGGTCGAAAAATCAAGACGTGAAGTGGACGAGTATATTCGTGAAGTCGGAGAGCAAACAACGTTTGAAGTGGGTGTTCATGGCTTACATCCAGATTTAATTAAAATTTTAGGTCGTTTAAAATACCGTACAAGTTACGGACAAAACGTCTTAAAACACTCTATGGAAGTTGCATATTTAACTGGACTTATGGCAGCGGAGCTTGGTGAGGATGAAAAACTAGCAAGACGTGCTGGTCTATTACATGATATCGGAAAAGCAATCGATCATGAAGTAGAAGGTAGTCACGTTGAAATTGGTGTTGAACTCGCAACGAAATATAAAGAGCATCCTGTTGTAATAAACAGTATCGCATCTCACCATGGTGACACAGAACCAACTTCTATCATTGCAGTTCTAGTTGCTGCAGCAGATGCATTATCAGCTGCAAGACCGGGGGCTCGTAGTGAAACGCTTGAGAACTACATTCGTCGTCTTGAAAAGTTAGAAGAGATTTCAGAGTCTTATGAAGGTGTAGAAAAATCTTTTGCAATTCAAGCAGGACGTGAAGTTCGTATTCTGGTAAAACCAGATACAATTGATGATTTAGAAGCTCATCGTTTAGCTCGTGATATTCGAAAACGTATTGAAAATGAACTGGATTATCCAGGACATATTAAAGTAACTGTTATTCGTGAAACACGTGCAGTGGAATACGCAAAATAAAGTGGTGAAACACCACTTTATTTTTTTGTGTTGGAATTGGGTAAAATAAAGAAAACTATTTATAAGCAGTGTGCAAGTGAAAGAAACTTATAATAGATAAATTGTAACTGTTGTAAGGAAATAGCTTCACGTTATAGTATGGTAATAAAAAATGTAGTACATAGAAAGGGTAAGACATATGAGAATATTATTTGTTGGGGATGTAGTAGGATCTCCTGGTAGAGACATGATTCAACAGTACGTACCGGCATTAAAGAAAAAATATACACCTACAGTAACAATTATTAATGGAGAAAATGCTGCGGGTGGACGTGGAATTACGGAAAAAATATATCGAAACTTTTTAGAGTGCGGGGCACAAGCGGTTACGCTTGGAAACCATGCTTGGGATAACCGTGAAGTATTTGAATTTATTGATGATGCAAAATATCTTGCAAGACCAGCTAACTTCCCAGAAGGAACGCCGGGAAAAGGGCTTATCTTTGTAAATTGTAATGGAACAGAAGTTGCAGTTATTAACTTACAAGGACGTACGTTCCTTCCTCCAATTGATTGTCCATTCCGTAAAGTGGATGAGTTAATCAGCATTGCAAAAAAACGTACAAACATTATCTTTGTTGATTTTCATGCTGAAACAACAAGTGAGAAGCAGGCGTTAGGTTGGTACGTAGACGGTCGTGCTACAGCGGTAGTAGGTACACATACACACGTTCCTACAGCTGATAATCGTATTTTACCAAGCGGAACAGCTTATATTACAGATGTTGGTATGACTGGCCCATATGATGGGATTTTAGGTATGGATCGCGAAGCGGTATTGAAGAAGTTTTTAACGAACTTACCAGTGCGTTTTGAAGTGACGAATGGTAGAACGCAATTAAGTGCAGTGTTAATTGATGTGGATCCTAATACAGGGAAAGCGAAGAAAATTGAGCGCATTTTAATTAATGATGACCAGCCGTTTTTTGACTGATTTTTAATAAAAAGTTAGAGAATTTGTTATATTTTAATTTTTTAGAAAAATTACAGAAATTTAGCAGGAATACGTGCCATTCCTCGTGAATATAAGTTAAAGTGAAATAATTGCTATTACTTTTTATAGAAACGAGGAGGAAACGCGGAATGGAAATATTAAAAGTTAAAGCAACGTCGGTCCCTAATTCTGTAGCTGGTGCACTTGCAGGTGTTATTCGCGAACGCGGAACAGCAGAAATTCAAGCTATTGGTGCAGGTGCATTGAACCAAGCGGTAAAGGCAGTAGCAATTGCAAGAGGATTTGTAGCGCCTAGCGGTTTGGACTTGATTTGTATCCCAGCTTTTACAGATATTATGATTGATGGTGAAGAGCGTACAGCGATAAAATTAATTGTAGAACCTCGTTAAGTTGAAACAACCTGTTTGCATGTATGCGAACAGGTTGTTTTTGTAATGGAGGAATGAAAATGAAAATTTTTGATGCTCATTGCGATGTACTCTTTCAGTTATGGAGTGCAAAAGGGAAAAAAGACTTTCAAAACGATTCACAATTACATATTACATTTGAACAATTAAAGAAAAGAAAAGGAAGTATACAATGCTTTGCTATATATGTACCAGAAACAGTAGCGTATGAAGGGCGTTTTGAAGTTGCACTGCAAATGATAGATATTTTTCATAATGAAATTCTATCGCTACCAGGAATGAAGTTTATTCAGACAAAAAACGATATTAACATGCTAAAACAGGACGAGATTGGAGCATTATTAACATTAGAAGGATGCGAAGCAATTGGAAAAGAAGCGATGAAATTACGTTTGTTTTATCGCTTAGGTGTACGTTCCTTTGGATTGACATGGAACTATGCCAATCTGTTAGCTGATGGAGCGCTAGAGGCACGTGGGGCAGGTTTAACTACATTTGGTAGACAAGTTGTACAAGAGCTTAATACGTTACATTTATGGACTGATGTGTCTCACTTAAATGAAAGAAGCTTTTGGGATGTTATAGAAATTGCTAAAAACCCAATTGCATCTCACTCAAACTGTTATCAACTTTGTGGGCATCCACGCAATTTAACCGATGAACAAATAAGAGCTCTTATAAAGAAAAATAGCATTATTGGTATTACTTTCGTACCACAGTTTTTAACGAATGAAAGACAAGCGAATATAGCAGATATATTAAGGCATGTGGAATATATTTGTTCATTAGGTGGAGAAAAAAATATAGGGTTTGGTTCTGATTTTGATGGGATTTTAGAAACTGTTGTAGGTGTAGAAGCATATAGGGATTATGAAAATATAATTAATCAACTTTGTAAAAAGTATAGTGAATCAACTATAGAGCGATTTTTGTATGAAAATTTTATTGATCGAATTGCTTTCTAATTATTTATTTTTAAAAATTCAGAAAATAAATTTCGCTCGCGGTAATTTATTGGTTTTTTTAAGACCTAATACTAGAATGGTGAACGAAATAGCATTATACTAAAGATTCAGGGAAAACAGAAGAGGCATAATTTGCGTCCATTGTAGTTTATTTGCATAAAAAATGCTAAACTAATACTGTGAAAAAATACACTACAATGAATGCAGCCAAAAGGGGTGTAGGAGATGATTAGTCAACTTTCATGGAAAGTTGGAGGCCAACAAGGTGAAGGAATTGAAAGTACAGGGGAAATCTTCTGTATTGCATTAAACCGATTAGGATATTACCTATACGGTTACCGCCACTTCTCATCACGTATTAAAGGCGGCCATACAAATAATAAAATTCGTGTAAGTACAACAGAAGTACGCGCGATCTCAGATGATTTAGATATTTTAATTGCTTTTGATCAAGAAACAATTGATTTTAACTTCCACGAACTACGTCCGGGTGGAATTGTAGTTGCGGATGCGAAATTTAATCCAACAATACCTGATAATACAGATGTAAATCTATATGTGATACCGTTTACAGATATCGCTTCAGAGTTAGGCACATCATTAATGAAAAATATGGTTGCTGTTGGGGCATCTAGTTCGGTATTAGGGTTAGACGAAACAGCTTATTTAGAGGTTGTTGAAGAAATCTTTGGTCGTAAAGGGGAGCAAGTCGTTCAAAAGAATATGGAAGCAATTAAACGCGGCTCTCAATATATGAAAGAATTGCTTGGTGAGAAAGTAAACATGATGCAGCTTGAAAAAGCTGATGGTAAGAAACGCATGTTTATGATTGGAAACGACGCAATCGCATTTGGTGCGGTAGCTGGTGGTGCTCGCTTTATGTCCGCATATCCAATCACACCTGCATCTGAAATTATGGAATATTTAATTAAAAAGTTACCGAAAGTCGGCGGAACAGTAATCCAAACCGAGGATGAAATCGCAGCTTGTACAATGGCGATTGGTGCAAACTACGCTGGTGTTCGTACATTAACAGCATCTGCTGGTCCTGGTCTTTCATTAATGATGGAAGCAATTGGTTTAGCAGGTATTACTGAAACACCACTAGTTATCATTGATACACAACGTGGTGGTCCAAGTACGGGCTTACCAACAAAACAAGAGCAGTCTGACTTAATGGCTATGATTTACGGAACGCATGGTGAAATTCCAAAAATCGTAATGGCGCCAAGTACAGTTGAAGAAGCTTTCTATGATATTGTAGAAGCGTTTAACTTAGCAGAAGAATATCAAGTGCCTGTTATCTTCTTAACAGATCTACAGCTTTCTTTAGGAAAGCAAACAGTAGAACCACTTAAGTTAGATAAAGTTGAAATTCGTCGTGGTAAGCTTGATTTAGAAGTAGAATTACCAGAACGTGAAAATAAAGCATACTTCAAGCGTTATGAAGTAACAGAAGATGGAGTTTCACCACGTGTTTTACCTGGTATGAAAAATGGTATTCACCATGTTACAGGTGTAGAACATGATGAAACGGGTAAACCATCTGAATCAGCGTTAAATCGTAAAGATCAAATGGACAAACGTTTCCGTAAAATGGCGAACTTGCAGTTTAATAACCCTATTTACAAAAATGCTAAGCATGATGACGCAGACGTATTGTTAGTTGGCTTTAACTCAACTCGTGGTGCGATCGAAGAGGCAATGCAGCGTTTGGAACAAGAAGGAATGAAAGTAAACCATGCCCATGTACGTTTAATTCATCCGTTCCCAACAGCTGAAATCGATCCACTTGTGAAAAAAGCGAAGCGTGTTGTAGTAGTAGAAAACAATGCAACTGGTCAGCTTGCTAACATTATGAAAATGAATCTTGGCAATGGTGAGAAAATTTCTAGTCTTTTAAAATACGATGGAAATCCATTCTTGCCGAAAGAGATTTACAACGAATGTAAAAAAGGGGTTGTATTAAATGGCAACATTTAAGGACTTTCGTAACAGTGTAAAACCAAACTGGTGCCCAGGTTGCGGAGACTTCTCGGTGCAGGCTGCGATTCAGCGTGCGGCAGCTAACGTTGGTTTAAATCCAGATGAGCTAGCTGTTATTTCTGGTATCGGCTGTTCCGGTCGTATTTCAGGGTATATTAATTCATATGGTTTGCATAGTATTCACGGACGTGCTCTTCCGATTGCACAAGGTGTGAAAATGGCAAATCGTGATTTAACAGTTATTGCATCCGGTGGTGACGGTGATGGTTTTGCGATTGGTATGGGACATACAATCCATTCTATTCGTCGTAACATTGATATTACGTACATCGTAATGGATAACCAAATTTACGGATTAACAAAAGGTCAAACTTCACCACGTAGTGAAGCTGGATTTAAAACGAAAAGTACACCACAAGGTTCAATTGAACCATCACTAAATGTTATGGAAATGGCTTTAACAGCTGGTGCGACATTTGTGGCGCAAAGCTTTTCAAGTGATTTAAAAGAATTAACGCAAATTATTGAAGCTGGTATTAACCATAAAGGCTTTTCATTAATTAATGTATTTAGTCCATGTGTTACTTACAATAAAGTAAATACTTATGATTGGTTTAAAGAGAATTTAACGAAACTAAGTACAGTAGAAGGATATGATCCATCTAACCGCATGATGGCTATGCAAACATTAATGGAAAAGAACGGGTTAGTAACAGGTTTAATTTATCAAAATACAAAGCAGCCTTCTTACCAAGAGCTTGTAAAAGACTATAGTGAAAAGCCTTTAGTGCAAGCTGATTTAAATATGGATCAGAAAATGTTTGATGAGCTTGTTGCTGAATTTATGTAATGATTGGAGAGAAGGTTGCCACTTGGCAACCTTCTTTTTGAGTGAATAAAAATAATTAATAGATTTGTTTACTTGGAAAATTCAGAATGATAAAATAATATATAAATCGTTGTATAAAAATAGCATGTTCATTAACTGTGAAATGTAATATAGGATAAGGCTTCTTCTTTGTTTAAATTGGCGAAACGCTGCATACTATGGTAATGTGTATAGGGATAAAGCAATATGCTTTTGGGTAGGACAAGATGAAATAATAAAAAGGGAATGTCTATTTGTGTGGGGAAGACTTCATTCTTACGGATGATTAGATCGATTACTCAAGTTTCAAAGGGCAAGTTATCTCTCAAGCTATCTAACATCATTGAGATGGGTCTAAGCGCATTAAAATGGACTACAGAGTGAGTATAGTTAAGGGTGAAAGGAGATTACCGATGAACGAGCAACAACGATTAGCAAGTCGACAAGCAAATTCCTCTACGAAAAAAGAAGAGAAAGATTATAGTAAATACTTTGAAAGTGTATACCAACCACCTTCCTTGAAATTGGCGAAAAAGCGTGGGAAAGAAGAAGTTAAAATTGAACGAGATTTTGGCTTACCTGAAGAGTTCCGCAATTTTGGTGCAGGAAGAAAGTTTTACATTCGTACATATGGCTGTCAAATGAATGAACATGATACAGAAGTAATGGCTGGGATTTTTACAACACTTGGATATGAGCCAACTTTTTCAACT
The DNA here is from genome assembly GCF_042796455.1 of Bacillus sp. NPDC057893. Taxonomy (NCBI): domain Bacteria; kingdom Bacillati; phylum Bacillota; class Bacilli; order Caryophanales; family Bacillaceae; genus Bacillus; species Bacillus sp. NPDC057893. The sequence continues at coordinate 1,097,524 of NZ_JBHVNG010000001.1, forward strand.
GAAGAGGCAGATGTGATTTTATTAAATACTTGTGCAATTCGTGAAAATGCTGAAAATAAAGTGTTCGGTGAACTTGGTCATTTAAAATCATTAAAGCGAAGAAATCCGGATCTTTTAATTGGTGTATGTGGTTGTATGTCTCAAGAAGAATCTGTTGTAAATAAAATTATGCAAAAAAATCAGCATGTAGATATGGTGTTTGGTACACATAATATTCATAGATTACCGTATATCTTAAAGGACGCAATGTTCTCAAAAGAGACGGTAGTTGAAGTTTGGTCAAAAGAAGGGGATGTAATTGAAAACCTTCCGAAAGTACGTCGTGGTGATATTAAAGCTTGGGTAAATATTATGTATGGCTGTGATAAGTTCTGTACATATTGTATTGTACCGTATACACGCGGAAAAGAGCGTAGCAGACGTCCAGAAGATATTATTAAAGAAATTCGCCATTTAGCTGCGAACGGTTATAAAGAAATTACGTTACTTGGACAAAACGTAAACGCATACGGTAAAGACTTTGAAGATATACAATATGGTCTTGGCGATTTAATGGATGAACTTCGTAAAATCGATATCGCACGTATTCGTTTTACAACAAGCCATCCACGTGATTTTGATGATCATTTAATTGATGTTCTTGGAAAAGGTGGTAACCTAGTAGAACATATCCACTTACCAGTTCAATCTGGTAGTACAGATATGCTTAAAATTATGGCGCGTAAATATTCGCGAGAACACTATTTAGAGCTTGTACGAAAAATTAAAGAAACCATTCCGAATGCAGTACTAACGACTGATATTATCGTTGGTTTCCCAAATGAAACGGATGAGCAGTTTGAAGAGACGATGTCGTTATATCGTGAAGTAGGATTTGATACGGCATTTACATTTATTTATTCTCCGCGTGAAGGTACACCAGCTGCAAAAATGCAGGATAATGTGCCGATGGAAGTGAAGAAAGAGCGATTACAACGCTTAAATACACTAGTGAATGAATATGCAGTTAATAAGAATAAGCGCTATATAGGACAAATTGTAGAAGTATTAGTTGATGGAGAAAGTAAGAATAACCCTGAAGTACTTGCAGGATACACACGTACGAATAAACTTGTAAACTTTGTTGCTTCAAAATCTTTAATTGGTCAGCTTGTGAAAGTAAAAGTAACGGAAGCAAAAACTTGGTCTCTTAACGGGGAATTGGTTAAGGAACCGATTGAGGTGAAATAATAGATGAAAGTATATACGAAAGATGAAATTGTTGAGCAAGCGAAAGAATTAGCAAAAATGATCTCTGAAACAGAAGAAGTCGATTTCTTTAAGCGAGCAGAAGCACAAATTCATAAAAATGAAAATGTAAAGCGAGCAATTGAAGAAATAAAAGCTTTGCAAAAACAAGCAGTAAACTTGCAACATTATGGGAAATGGGAAGCTTTGAAAAAAGTAGAAGTTGAAATTGATGCGCTTCAAGATAAGTTAGATAATATCCCAGTTGTACAGGAGTTTAAATCTTCACAAACATATGTAAATGACTTACTACAGCTAGTTGCTAGTACCATTTCTAACAATGTAACAGATGAAATATTAGTTTCAACTGGTGGCGATGTGTTGAAGGGTGAAACTGGTGCGGCGGTAGAAAGTAAAAAAGGAAATTGTGGTTGTTAAAGAGGTGTCTTATTGACATCTCTTTTTTTAGTGGGTTATATCGTAAATTCTTCTCAAAAAAAAGAATGACACATTCCGCTATTGTCACGCATATGATTAAGTGAATAGTGATTGAGGAGGGTTACGAATGTCCGAATTTAGAGAGATTATTACAAAAGCAGTGGTTGGAAAAGGACGTAAGTATACAAAGTCAACGCATACATGTGAATCGAATAATGAGCCAACAAGTATTTTAGGGTGCTGGGTAATTAACCATTCGTACGAAGCGAGAAAGAATGGGAAACATGTGGAAATTGAAGGTTTCTATGATGTAAACACTTGGTATTCATTTGATGGAAACACAAAGACTGAAGTTGTAACAGAACGTGTTAACTACACTGATGAAGTAAGCATTGGGTATCGTGATAAAAACTTCTCTGGTGACGATTTAGAAATTATCGCTCGTGTAATTCAGCCGCCAAATTGTTTAGAAGCTCTTGTATCGCCAAATGGTAATAAAATTGTTGTGACGGTAGAACGTGAATTTGTAACAGAAGTAGTTGGAGAAACGAAAATTTGTGTAAGTGTAAATCCTGAAGGTTGCGTAGAATCAGACGAGGATTTCCAAGTCGATGATGATGAGTTTGAAGAATTAGATCCGAACTTTATCGTTGACGCAGAAGAAGAGTAAGAGAAAGCTAGGGAGAAGTTCTTCCTAGCTTTTTACAGTACATAAGTGGTGCTGAATAACCATGATTCCTTATGAAATGTGCTATAATGAGGAAAGACTCCTGGAATAGGAGATATGGGTGTCCGTGAAGTGTGACATATATGAATATAGATTATTATGTAAGAATTATGGAGGAAAGACATGACGCAATATACGCCTATGATACAGCAATACTTAAAGGTTAAGGCAGACTATCAAGATGCCTTTTTATTTTTCCGATTAGGTGATTTTTATGAAATGTTCTTTGAAGATGCGGTTAAAGCAGCTCATGAACTTGAAATTACATTAACGAGCCGAGATGGTGGTAGTAGTGAACGTATACCGATGTGCGGTGTACCGCATCATGCAGCTAAAAATTATATTGAACAACTTGTTGAAAAAGGATATAAAGTAGCTGTTTGTGAGCAAGTGGAAGATCCAAAAACAGCTAAAGGTGTAGTACGTCGTGAAGTAGTACAACTAATTACGCCAGGAACGATGATGGAAGGGCGTACAATAGACGAGAAAGAGAATAACTTCTTAGCAGCATTAACACATTTTGAAGATGGATCTTATGCGCTAGCTTGCAATGACTTAACGACTGGACAAAATACAGTGACGTTGTTAACAGGTTCAGTAGAAGATATTTTATTAGAAGTGTATGCAACTGGTTCAAAAGAAATTGTTGTAGATTCTACATTTTCAAAAGATGAGTTAAATAAATTAACTGAAACATTAAAAATGACGATTTCGTATGAAGATGCAACAACTATTCCAGAAGGATTAGAACATCTTGTGAAAAATGTTTCCCAAGCAAAATTAATTAAAGCAATTGGACGCTTATTTAACTATGTGATAAGAACACAAAAACGTTCGTTAGATCACTTGCAACCAGTAGAAATTTATTACACGAATCAATTTATGAAAATTGATGTGCATTCAAAACGCAATTTAGAGTTAACAGAGACTCTTCGCACGAAGGAAAAGACAGGCTCATTATTATGGCTATTAGACAAAACAAAAACGGCTATGGGTGGGCGTATGTTAAAACAGTGGATGGAACGTCCACTTATCCAGAAAGAAAAAGTTGAAGAGCGTTTAGAAATGGTTGAAACGTTTGTAAATGATTACTTCTTACGTGAAGATTTAAAAGAAAAGTTAAAAGAAGTATATGATTTAGAGCGTTTAGCAGGGAAAGTTGCATTTGGTAATGTAAATGCACGGGACTTATTACAGTTAAGACGTTCTTTACTGCAAGTACCAGCTATTTTAGAAGCGATTAGTCTTTTAGATAATGCTTATGCAGCAAGGCTAATTCAAGGTGCGGATCCATGTGAGAGCTTAACTGAATTACTAGGAAGAAGTATTCAAGAGAACCCACCACTTTCTATTAAAGATGGAGATATTATTAAAGATGGTTATAATGACAAGCTTGATCAATATCGTTACGTTAGTAAAAATGGAAAAACGTGGATCGCTGAGCTTGAAAAACGAGAGCGTGATATTACAGGGATTAAATCATTAAAAATTGGGTACAACCGTATTTTTGGCTACTACATTGAAGTGACGAAGGCGAATCTTGCAGTACTTCCAGAAGGGCGCTATGAGCGTAAACAAACACTTGCAAATGCAGAGCGTTTCATAACAGATGAACTAAAAGAAAAAGAAACATTAATCTTAGAAGCAGAAGAGAAAATTGTACAATTAGAATACGATTTATTTACAGCACTTCGCGAAGAAGTAAAAGTATTCATACCGAAATTGCAACACTTAGCGAAAGTAATTAGTGAACTAGACGTACTGCAAAGCTTTGCGACAGTTAGTGAAGAAGAGCAATTTGTAAAACCTGTTTTAACAACTAAACGCGAAATCTTTATTAAAGATGGTCGTCATCCTGTCGTTGAAAAAGTATTGAACGGGAAATTGTATGTACCGAATGATTGTATTATGCCGGAGAAGATGGATGTCTTTTTAATTACAGGACCGAACATGTCTGGTAAAAGTACGTATATGAGACAATTAGCACTTGTAACTGTTATGTCACAAATTGGTTGCTTTGTACCAGCGACAGAAGCAGTATTACCTGTCTTCGATCAAATCTTTACGAGAATTGGTGCAGCGGACGATTTAATCTCAGGTCAAAGTACATTTATGGTTGAAATGTTAGAAGCGAAAAATGCAATTGCAAATGCATCAGAAAGAAGTTTAATTTTATTCGATGAAATTGGACGCGGTACATCTACGTACGATGGTATGGCACTTGCACAAGCAATCATTGAACATATTCATGACCAAATTGGTGCGAAAACATTATTCTCTACACATTATCATGAATTAACAGTGTTAGAAGAAAATTTAGACCAACTAAAGAATGTACATGTTTCAGCAATTGAAGAGAATGGAAAAGTAGTTTTCCTTCATAAAATTCAAGATGGAGCGGCTGATAAAAGTTACGGAATTCACGTTGCTCAACTTGCTGAGCTTCCAGAGAGCTTAATCGCTCGCGCGAAAGAAGTGTTAGCGCAACTAGAAGGACAGGAAGAAATTATTATTCCGAAACGAGTAGAAGTGAAAGTGCAAGAAGTTGCTCCAGAACCAGTTGTTGTAAAAGAAGAACCGGCAAAAATACAAGAAGAGACAGACGAAGAATCACAACTATCTTTCTTTGGAGGAGAACAGTCTTCGAAAAAACAAGACAAGCCTGTGCTCGATCAAAAAGAAACGGCAGTACTTGCACAAATTAAAAAGATTGATTTACTCGATATGACGCCTTTAGAAGCGATGAACGAACTGTATCGTTTACAGAAAAAGTTAAAGAAAGGATGAGTAAGTAGATGGGGAAAATTCGCAAACTCGATGATCAACTCTCTAATTTAATTGCGGCAGGGGAAGTAGTAGAGCGCCCTGCCTCAGTTGTAAAAGAACTCGTGGAAAATTCCATCGATGCGAATAGTACATCTATTGAAATCCACTTAGAAGAAGCTGGGTTATCGAAAATTCGCATCATTGATAATGGAGATGGCATTGCAGAAGAAGATTGTATCGTTGCATTTGAACGCCACGCAACGAGCAAAATTAAAGATGAAAATGATTTATTTCGTATAAGAACGCTCGGTTTCCGCGGAGAGGCCCTGCCGAGTATTGCTTCTGTAAGTGAATTAGAATTAATCACAAGCACCGGTGATGCGCCTGGTACACACCTTATTATTAAAGGTGGAGACATTATAAGACAAGAGAAAACGGCGAGCCGAAAAGGAACAGATATTACAGTACAAAACTTATTCTTTAATACACCAGCGCGCCTTAAATATATGAAAACTATTCATACAGAGCTTGGGAACATTACAGATATCGTGTATCGTATTGCAATGTCACATCCTGAAGTATCGTTAAAACTGTTTCATAATGAAAAGAAATTGCTTCATACATCAGGAAACGGTGATGTAAGACAAGTACTTGCATCGATTTACAGCATTCAAGTTGCGAAGAAGCTGATTCCGATTGAAGCTGAGTCTCTAGACTTTACCATTAAGGGTTATGTAACATTGCCAGAAGTAACGAGAGCGTCTCGTAACTATATGTCAACGATTGTAAATGGCCGTTACGTTCGAAATTTCGTATTAATGAAAGCAATTCAGCAAGGATATCATACGTTACTGCCAATCGGACGATACCCAATCGGCTTCTTATCAATTGAAATGGATCCAATGCTTGTTGACGTTAACGTACATCCAGCGAAATTAGAAGTTCGTTTTAGTAAAGAACAAGAATTGCTAAAACTTATCGAAGAAACATTGCAAGCTGCATTCAAAAAAATACAGCTCATTCCAGATGCAAGTGTAACAACGAAGAAAAAAGAAAAAGATGAAAGTGTGCAAGGGCAGTTCCATTTTGAGCATACAAAGCCGAAAGAATCACAGGTGCCAAACATTATTTTACCGACTGGCATGGATGAAAAACAAAAAGAAACAACGACTGTAAAACAGCCAGCACAACTGTGGCAACAGCCGAAGCAAGAATGGCAACCACCACAGTCGCTAGTAAGAGAAGAACAAAGTTGGCAGCCATCTACTAAACCGATAATCGAAGAACAAATTCGGGAAGAGAAATCATGGAACAGTAACGAAGAAGACTTTGAATTAGAGGAATTAGAAGAAGAAGTCGGGGAAATAAAAGAGATTGAAATGAACGGTAACGATTTACCACCGCTTTATCCAATTGGACAAATGCATGGAACATATATTTTCGCTCAAAATGATAACGGGTTATATATGATTGATCAGCACGCAGCGCAGGAACGCATCAATTATGAATATTTCCGTGATAAAGTGGGACGAGTTACGCAAGAAGTACAAGAGTTACTTGTACCGTACCGCATTGATTTATCTCTTACTGAATTTTTGTGTGTCGAAGAGCAGTTAGAAGAACTAAAGAAAGTCGGTCTATTTTTAGAGCAATTCGGCCATCAATCCTTTATCGTTCGTTCGCACCCAACGTGGTTCCCAAAAGGGCAAGAAACAGAAATTATTGATGAAATGATGGAGCAGGTTGTTAAACTAAAAAAAGTTGATATTAAAAAACTACGTGAAGAAGCGGCTATTATGATGAGCTGTAAAGCATCTATCAAGGCAAATCAATATTTAACGAACGATCAAATATTTGCTTTACTTGAAGAGCTGCGCACAACAACAAATCCATACACATGCCCGCACGGGAGACCGATTCTTGTGCATCATTCTACTTATGAGTTGGAGAAGATGTTTAAGAGGGTTATGTAGGGGGAATTGCTTTCTTCTAAAATGTTTGGATTTAATAAAGATAAAGTTAGATTGAAAAGGGAGCAACAGTAATTAGTTGCCCTCTTTTTTTATGTAGATTTGTTATTGTTCAATGAGTGTGAAGCGGTTTAGTTTTGAAATAAGAATTGGAAAGAGTATGTAAGAGGCTATAACGGTATTTTGTTTTTTAGTATGTATTCATTTTTGAAGGAATTACTTTCTTGGCTATGGTTACTTTATCCTATTATCAAATCCTACTAAGAATAAAGAAAGCGCGGCATATCAGCACTTTTTAAAAAGGAAAGTTTCCAGTAAACTCTCCTTTTTAAAGGGTGTGTGAGCTGCAAAATCAGGATTCAGACACTACTTAAAACGTAACTGTTCATGGGCACAATGATGATCTATACGATTATTTATTTTTATTATTATTAATTTTTTCAGTATATAAAACCTGCTCTTTATAATGCTTTTTAATTGGGAAGTTATGTGTATCTGTGCCGTTCTTGAATTTTTTATCAATGGGGTTCTTTAGAGGAACTGTTGTAGTTTCTGTAAATTCATATGGGTAATTTATTTTAGATTTATCTTCAAACATGAAAATGCCTCCTTTTTAGGATTTCCTAAATTCTTTACTATAACATGATATGCATATATATTTTTTTGGACTAGTTATTTATATAGGTTAATGGAATTTAATTACATAACTATTGAAATATTTTATAGGAAAACAATTCGAGAAAGATATTGTATGAAAAGCCGTTGACTAATATTGTTGTTTTTTAAGTTATTGTGATGTATCTGAAATTCTGAAGAGACGTGCCATATAGATTCATCTAACAACTATTATATGAAGTTTTTTGTTTGTCAGCGAATCAAACGTTGCATATATATTCGTTATAGATTGTTTTTATAATTCAACCCACATTGAATTTTCCTAATAAAATAATGTGGAATATTATAGTGTTATTAGGTTATTAGGAACATTTAATGTTGTCTCACAACTGAAAGGGAATTGAAAAAGAACTGAAACTTTTCTCATAAAAATTCAATCTTACTTGAAAAATGAAAGGAAAATGAAATTTTCCAAAAGAAATTCTTTGTTAAGATAAAAAGCATACATACAAAAAAGTATTGACATTTGGAGAAAAACGTATTTTTCAGATATAGTGGGGGAAAAGATGAGATTAGAAAAACAATTAATAAAAAAGATGTATTATGAAACATTCCTAATAGAGAATGAAACACAACCACCTCTTCAAGTACTTGGAGAATCTTATTTAAACGAAGAAAAAGATGAGATTTCCGATGGGTCTTATATTCGTTTTGCACAGGGAGAATTTTATTACCACCATCAAGATTTTGAAGCAGCTATTTTTAAATGGGAGAAAGTTAGTAATGAACTAGCACCATGGGCACAAAAAAACATTGCTGATGCTTACTTCGAACTTAACCGATTATCAGTTGCTGAAGATGTTTATACTTCCATTACTACTGATAACAAAATATTGATGACCGAAATTGGACTGCAATTACTTTCTCTTTACATCGAGCAAAATAATTTTGATTCAGCTTTCAATGTTATTAAAGAAGCAGTTAATTTAAATCCCGATTATCCAAACGTCACAATAATTGCCCGTTCCTTTTATGAGGAACAGCAAGATTTTGATAGTGCAGTAGAGCTTGCTGTGAATGAGTTAATTCGAACAGAATCTTATCCGTGGTTTGAAGTTCTAAAAGGGTATATCGATAAAGGGTTTACTAAAAATATTTCACCAGATTATTTTTATGAAATATTAGTTACATTAAATAATGTAGATCAAGTACAATTTACGCAAATTGTTTCATCACTTTGGAACAGTTATAAAAATGAACAAAATTACTTATTATGGCTTAACACAATAAATGAATTTTTCTTACATATCGAAATACATTCGTCCGATATATGGGACAAAATTTCTTCTCTTTACGAGGAAACGTACTTTGAATTAATTCAAGGTCAATATATGCTTAGACAATTACACGATATCATTCCAAATCTGTTAACAAACTGGCTAAAGGTAGTCAATCCATCTCACGCTGTATTTCCATCTGCAGCTGTATTGGCATGGGATGAGATTTTTCCTTCCAAAATAGATTCAGCAAACATAAAACATGCGGAAAACCTACTGTCATATTCTATTAATCATGTGAATGGCTTAGAGTATAGTTTACATCTTTTTGAATCTATTACACAGTGGGCACAAAAGCATGATATAGAAATGGGTCACAGATTTAGATGGTTAGTTGGCGAGCTTGCAGATTTAAGAACAAATCGTATTTTAGTAACGGGAACTTCAGGAAACGGAAAAACTGCATTTATTAACTCTATATTAGGAGAAAATATATTAGAAAGCTCAATCTCAAATGTAGTGGTTTTAAAAAATGATGCTCATACAGAAATTAATGCTATAACAGATTCAGCAATTACAACAACTGAGAATTTCTCTGATTACCATAATATGATGGCAGTGCATCATCAAACATATAGAGAGAGAGCATGTGTTGAATTTAAATTACCATGCAGATTTTTAAGTAAAAATAAACTTACATTTGTAGTTACACCTGGCTTTAATAGGAATAACGACACTAGGGATGAAATATTTGAATATTTAAATTCAGTAGACGAATTATTGTTCGTATTGAATGCGGATTCACCTTTTACTGATAAAGAACGTGACATTCTATTAAGCATTCAAGAACATACACCAAATCTACAAATACATTTCTTATTAAATAAAATCGATAACATTTATAGTGAAGCAGAAGTAAAAAGAGTTTTACATGATACGCAAGCGAGAATAAACGCATATTTCCCGCATGCGAGACTTTTCCCTTACTCTTCGTTATATACAAGTAGTCAACAACTAAATGATTTAACTGAGTTTATTCGTTTTAACTTTAACCATAAAAATATCGATGCAGAACGTACTGAAAAGCTATTGTTTTTCATTCGAAAAACAATTACATATCTTCTGGATAAACGCGTTGAGAAGGAAAACAATCTAGTAGATGTTATTAATTGGAATGAAGATATGTTAGTTAAACTAAATGGTTGTATTAATAACCTTACTGCTTTTGAAAAGGAAAAAATTCATTTAATTACAGAATCATATCGTGCAATGAAAACTGAGATTACTAATGATCTTACTGAACGTATTCCGAAGCTATTACAGAGTTGTTCTGATTTAATTAGTGAAGACAGCGATTTCGGGCACATTGATATTGAACTAAATACAGCGATGAATGAAAGGGTGCAACAATATCTAGAACAAACTGTATTACCTAATTTTGCTCGTTCTATGCAAAATTGGATTGCAACTTCTAATAATGAGTTCCTTCAAAGTCAATCGTACTTAGAAGAACTCAGTGAAGGACTTAATTCTTTATTTGGAGAAAATCGAATACAGTTAGAATGTGACTTTAAAGTGCTTGATGACTGGCGCAGAGATACTGATAGAATGACGACTAGAATACAAATGGAAGAAGTAAATATTTTACGCCGATTTACGCCAGCAAAATTTTTACTGAAAAGTGCCGGCAAATTATTTGGGGTTCTTCCAAAGAATAGAGCGATGCTATATAACAAATACAAACAGTATTTAGAAAATGAAGATTATACCGAGGTAACGGCTTCTATTATGAAGAAATTTTTCTTGCAATTTGAGCTGTTTGAAAACACACAAGAGCGGGATATTAATATGTTCTTTAGGAATCCATTTAACTCCTTGAAACAAGCTGTAGAAAATACTCATTTAGAAATACAAGAAAAACAAGAGATATTACATAAAATGAAATCAAATCCTGAAGTTTATCATGATTCTATAACGCTCTTTGAATTGAGATTACGTCAATGTGAAGTAATCTTAAATATAGGTGAGTATAATGCCTATACAGATTTAACTTTAGAAACAATCATAGAATAAACGTAAAACAACTCCAAAATATACACTGAAAGTAGATTTTGGAGTTGTTTTTTGCTTACGTCCATATAATATGTCAGGACTTTTTTTATATTAAATTGCATCATGTGTTATAAGAGAGTAAAAAGGGAGCAACTGTAGTTAGTTGCTCCCTTCGCATATATAGATTATTTTTCAGTTTCTTTAATTTTAGTTTTTACTTCTCCAGTTTTAATTTTATTACTTTCTGAGAAACGTAATAAATCGCCTTCAATAATTTTGTCAGACATTCGTAATTCATTTTGTGCACGGTTAATCATTTCTTGAGCTTCTTTTTTTGGTAGATCTACAACCTCACCTGTTTCTCGATTATAAAAAGTATGATTTGTATAGGCGTACTTGTCTGTAACGAAGCTACCATCACGGAAAACAACAAATCCGGTATATTCATCTGAAAACATATCATGGCCAAAACGGATATCGTTAGTAGTATCAACCCCTAATAAATTTAGAATCGTAGGTTTCATATCGATTTGTCCTGTGGGCTTTGAAATGATTTGACCTTCTTTTTGTCCAGGGACATGAATATATAAAGGTGTACGTTGTAAATTTAAAGTATCAAATTCTGTTATTTGATCTTTTTCTAAAAACTGCGCCATTGCGCGATTATGTTTTTCGGAAATGCCATAATGATCACCGTATAAGACAATAATAGAATCATCATAAAGCCCCTCAGCTTTTAAACGCTCAATAAAGTTTTTAATTGATTCGTCTAAGTAACGAGCTGTTACGATGTAACGATCAAATACGCCATTACCAGAGTTATATGGTTCAATGAATTTTGTATCTTCATCATACGTAAATGGATAATGGTTTGTTAAAGTAAGGAAACGAGCATAAAATGGTTGATCAATTGTTTTTAATATGTCTACTGATTGATCAAAGTATTCGATATCTTTTAATCCCCAATTTAAATTTGTTTCTGGCGTAATCTTGTAATCAAGTTCATTATAGTAACGATCATAACCAAGAGCAGAGTACATGATATTACGATTCCAAAATGTTGCGTTATTCGCATGGAATACAGTAGTGAAATAGCCTTGCTGACGTAAAATTTCTGGAGTCGCAGTATAATCGTTGTTACCGTGCGTGAAGAATACAGCTCCTCGATTTAATGGATACAACGATGTATCTATTAGAAATTCAGAATCGGATGTTTTTCCTTGACCAGTTTGGTGGAAAAAGTTATCAAAGTAATAGCTTTCATTTATGAATTCATTCAAGAACGGTGTAACTTCTTGACCATTGACGGATGCACCTATTAAAAAGGTTTGCAAGGATTCAAGAGTAACGACAATTACGTTTTTTCCTTTCGCTGCACCAAACATATGAGGATTCGGCTCACTTTGGTTTGCCTTTACGTAGTTTTCTGTTTCTTGTAGTTTACTACTATCAGCAAGTGCTTTTTGTGATCCTGCTTTTACTTGCAGTGTTAAATCATATACTTGATGAGTATATAGTCCTAAATTTTTAACAAGCATTACTCGGTCGAAGGATCTCGTTAATAATTCAGGACGCTCTTTTTCTGCAAGATGTAGATTCGCAAAAAATACAGCAATCGTTAAGAGAAAATATAACAAGCGTGCAGAATGAGTTACACGTCCTGTTTTAAAGACTATTGATTTCTTCTTTAACAAAATAAAGAAGAAAATAATGTCTACGAATGCGAGTATAATTTTGTAGTTTAATATTTCTTTAATACTACCGCCTAATTGTGTAAAGTTTGATGTTTGTCCAAGTACTGGTAACGTAACGAAATCACTATAAAAATCATAGAACATTACATTTCCAACGAGAACTATAGTTAATAAGAAATTAATACATAGCGCTATATAATTTCGCTTTTCACCAGTTGCAAATAATGCTAATCCAACAAATGCTAATGATGCAGCTAGGGGGCTAATAAATAAAATAAGCTCTTGTGTAGAAGACTCAATTTTTAAATCAAAACTGAATCGTGTAATAAGGTATGTTTTTAACCATACTGCTAAAGCAATTAGTATAACAAAGCTTATATTTTGCATTTGTAAATTTATTTTATTCTTCATTTTTACACCTTCTTTATATGGATTATTTAACCAGTGTTATATATTATATTTTTATAACTATTAGAGTGTAATGAACCATTTAGATTATGTTTTTCTAAAGGTAATAATTTGAAGTATTCATATACATATGATGGGGAATTTTAAAGCGAAGTAACATAAATCTAATTTTTTTTAGAAACGGAGCAGAAAAAGTCATATTTGTAGCGAAAGTGGCTTATAGACATCCTAACATAATAAACACTATGATGATGTTACAAAATATCGAACAAATGAAAGTGAAAATGAATAGACCCTTTTTAAATTATTGACATTAAATTAGTTAGAATTTAAAAAAAGTTATTTTAAAGTAAACGGTTATATTAATTAGTAGAAAACTACATTCTACATAGAATGTAGTTTTTCATATATCCCGTAAAATCCTGATTCTTTGTGGGTTAATCATTAGCGGGGGAGGGATAAGGATTTCATTAACGTTATTATTAGATAAGTAAAGTGGTGGTGAGACTTAAAACATTTGACTGGCATCTTAATTAAAGAGTTTAAATATCTGATAAATATTTTCCAACATACAGACCGCTTGCGGCTGCTTGAGATAATGAATGAGTGACGCCTGAACAATCTCCAATTAAAAATAGCCCATTCATACTTGTTTCAAAATGGTTATTGATTTTTATCGTAGGAGCATAGAACTTTCCATCAATTCCATATAATAAAGTATCTTGATCGATAGGTTCTCGGGTAAATTGTTCTAAACGTAATAAAAATGCTTTGAGCCCTTCAATATATAATGGAGGGATTTCTTTATGCAAATCTCCATAATCTCCGTGTAGTGTAGGGTGTATACGATTATGTTTCATATCTTTTTCCATAGTAGGTTGTTTCTTTATTAAGTCCTCTAAGCGCTGTATAACAATCCGATCTCGTCCTTGGTTAATGCTTTTAATAATTGAACTTGCGTATACATTTGCTTCTTTGAGAGTTGGAAAATAGCGCGGGATAAACAAAGTGAAATTTAAGTTAGGAGTGCCAGTTCCTCGTTCTCGAAAATTTTGACCGTCAGGCATAACTAAACCTTCTTCGTACTTCCGAATAATGCGTCCTTTTGGATTCATACAGTAAGTAGTTGCTGTGAAATTTTCGCTTTGATAAGAAAGTTTCGTTTCGAAAGTATCTTTTAATATAGAACGTAATTGATGTTCTTTCATTTCTACTCTAATACCTAAATCTACACGTGTTTGCTCCTGAGAAATATTTAGAGAAGTACACATTTCTTTTAACCAATCAGCCCCAGAGCGCCCAGTTGCAAATACTAGTTGTTTAGAATGAACTATTCCTTGGTTTGTTTCTATTTTGAAATGATCTTTCTGTTTCATAATATGTTGTACATCTATATGAAATTGAATATTTATTTTCGTAAGTAAAAATTCATAGAGCTGCTGAAAAATGCTGTTGGAAAGTTTAGTACCCAGATGCCTTACTTCCGTTGTTAACATTTGTAAACCACACGCTTCAGCTCTCTTAGTGAGATTTAGATTTTCTGTAGAATATTTTGAAACTGAACTTCCGCCAAACTGGCATAGAATTTCATCTACTTCAGCCATCAGGTGCATAAAACCTTCTTTACCTATTTTTTGCTCAAGTTCGCCTCCAAAGCCGTTTGTATAATTAAATTTCCCTTCAGACTTTCCTAAACCACCAAACCCGAAATATTTATCACATACAGTACAGTTACATATTTCCCCTTGTTCTAAAGAGCAATTTCGATGTTCTAACGATTTGCCTTTATCAAGAATTAAAACCTTTTTGTTGCTTTTGGCTAATGTATAAGCCATAAAAATGCTACTCACTCCAGCACCGATAATTGTAACATCATACATATTCTTTCACCTGCTAACGAATAGTTTGTTTGCTATTTTCCTAGTGTATAACACTTTTATGAAGTTAAGAAATAGCTTTCATGAATAAAGAGAAAGTTTTTGAACTTTATACTTTTTCAATTTCTCTGAGTGGTGGATGAAATACAAATGTTTTTATTTGAAAGGAGATATAGTTTTAAATAATCACTTTGTCATATGATTCATAAAAGCATATAAAAAGAACAGACCTTTTCAGTAAAAAGGTCTGTTCATCATTTAAAAAAGTTGTTAAGTACATAAATTAGAAGGGAATTATAGTTTTATTTAGCGAAGGCATGGTTACCGATTACTGCTACTGTTTGACGTGTCGTAATCCATTTGTCTGTTGATGTTTTTGGGTTGTAGAAATAAAGCCAATCAGAATGTATTCCATTTGTGGAGATAGCCTCTTCTACTGCCATTTTTGCTTCTGCACTTGCAGGCTGATTAATTCTTCCATCTGTAACAGGAGTAAATGCATATCCGTGTTTAATAGGTTCATAAATAACGCCTGTTATTGTATTAGGAAAACCTTTTGCATTTACACGATTTAAAATAACTTTCGCCACTGCCACTTTTCCTTTATATGATTCGCCACCCGCTTCAGCAGTAACTAAGCGTGCCATTAATTCTTTTTCTTTTTCTGAAATACTTGAATTAATTTTCACATGTTGTCCTGTATAAAGCTTGTTTCCAACTGTATTGTTAATTTGTTTTATAGATTGAACGGTAACATTGTAACGCTTTGCTATCGTTTCTAATGAATCTCCCGGCTGTACTTGGTAAATAATTTGTCCAGAGATGTTCTTAGGTTTGTCGTTTTGATGAACAGTGACCTCATTTGATTTCATGGATCCTGGAATATTTAACTGTTCACCAATAAAAGTTTGATCGTTTCCTTTATTATTCGCTTGTTTAATAGCTTGTATTGAAACTCCATATTGTTTACTAATGCCCCAAAGTGTATCATTCTTTTTTACTGTATGTATGGTGGAAGCTTCAGCTGTACCTTGATTACATACGAATGTAATTGCTACTGCAGATAAAGGAATTATATGTTTTATTTTTAATAATTTCATTGTGAATCCTCCTAAAAAATTAAGGTGTAACTGTTGAGTGATGTAATTCAGAATATGTAAATATAAATATTTTAATGTAAGTATATTAGCACATATAAAACAAATAATCATTATAAGTTTTTTATTTATATCATATAGGATTCAAATATGAAATATTGCATATAAAAATATATTGAAGTTCATATTGCTGATTACTATAATCTATTTAGTAGAAAGGTACCTTAATATGTTATAGAAATTAAATCATTATAGATTAATATAATGATTGATAATTATTGATAGGAGGATTGATGTAATGAAAATATTTCAAAGGATATGTGTTTCAGCTGTAATTGTTTCAACACTTATAGGAATTGGAGGCACTATTAATATTGTAAATGCTGATTCTATAGAACAGCAGAGTAAATTAGGGATAGAACAAGAAACAGATAAGCAAATCATTGTAAAATTCAGAGCGGATTTGAAATTTCCATATGAAGATGGTATTGAAAAACAGATACAATCTCAAACGAACGATAAAGTACTAGAAGATTTTTTGGCAGAATATCCAGATGTAACATTTACTCGTTTATTCACATCTGTAAGTCCGGAAGAAATACAAGAGCTTGAAGTGCAAGCACCTAATAATGTATCTACAAGCTTATTAAACTACTATATTCTTCAAACTCAAAATGGTGAGCGTGAAGAAGCTCTAGTAGATAAGTTAAAAGCATCTTCTTTAATAGAAGATGTGTATATGAAGAAACAAGAAAAAATAACGCCACCTGAAATGCAACCATCAAGTGTATCCATTAATCCTAATAATAATCCTAGATTTAATAAACAAGGCTATCTTGAAGCAGCACCATACGGTATTAATGCACCTTTCGCCTGGGGAGTTCAAGGAGGAAATGGAAAGGGTATAACTTTTGTTGATATGGAATATGGTTGGTTATTAAATCATGAGGATTTAGTGCATCAAAACATTGAATTGATGTCTGGGAGAAATATAGAACAACATGTCGGCCATGGGACATCTGTATTAGGAATTGTATCCTCTGAAGATAATGAAGTGGGGAATATTGGGATTGCGCCAAAAGCGAAAGCAAAAGTGATTTCTCAAATAAGAGATAACGGACAGTATAATACAGCTGATGCAATACTAAGTGCTGTAAATCATTTAGAAGCTGGGGATGTTTTATTATTAGAGGCACAAGCTTCCTTTGATGGATATGGTGATAAATATTTACCTGTTGAAGTACAACCGGATATCTTTGATGCAATTCGTGCTGGTACAGATAAGGGTGTTGTAATTATAGAGGCTGGAGCAAATGGTTGGAATGATTTAGATCAATTTAAAGATAGAAATGGTAAACAAATTTCAAATCGTAATAGTAAAGACTTTAAAGATTCAGGTGCAATTATGGTAGGAGCGGGCTCTTCATCTTTCCCTCATGAACGTATGTGGTTTTCGAATTATGGAAGCCGTATTGATGTGTACGGCTGGGGAGAAAACGTAGATACAACTACAGCTGAGCAAAGTAGAAGCGCTGTAAATCTTTATACATCCAGCTTTAGTGGCACGTCTAGTGCTTCGCCTATTATTGCCGGAGCAGCGACTTTAGTACAAAGTATTGCTAAAGAAAATTTAGGGCAACCATATAGACCAAGTGAACTAAGAACGATATTAAGTAACCATAACACTGGAACGAAGTCTAAAGATCCATATTCAGATAAAATTGGTGTTTTACCAGATTTGAAGTCTATATTAGTAAACTTAGGGTATGAACGAAGAGAACCAAACGGTGGGAATGAGTTACAAGTAACAGAAAATGAACCAAATAATGAACCTAGACAGGCAAATAAAGTTAACTTTCATACACCAATGAAAGGAAAACTCCATAATAGCGATAATGTGGATGTATTTACTTTCCAAATTGACTCGCCAGAAAATATTAATATTTCTCTACTAAATGAAAAGAATATTGGAATGACATGGGTGCTTCATCATGAATCAGATTTAAATACCTATGTAGCATATGGTGAAAACGAAGGAAATGTAATTAAAGGAACATATAGTGCAAAACCAGGTAAATATTATCTTTATGTTTATAAGTATGAGAATAAAGATGGTTCGTATGTATTGAATATAAAATAAAACAAAAGGAGTTTCTAAACAAGTTCCTTTTGTTTTATTTCTTTAAAGTTTTTTAGTATATCAAGAATATGTGAATGATTTTTAAATTTTACTTCTATGAAACATTTCATATTTATGAAATGTTATTTATTTTTTACTAGCTAGCTTATATTATATTCAATAAGTTTGATATAAAACAGAAAAAGGGAGGAATAATAATGAGCAATAAGAAGTTTATTTTGAAATTATTCATATGTAGTACTATACTTAGCACATTTGTATTTGCTTTCAATGATAAGCAAGCAGTTGCAGCTAGTTCTGGTAATGGGCTTGAAAACTGGTCAAAATGGATGCAACCTATACCTGATGACATACCGTTAACACGAATTTCAATTCCAGGAACACATGATAGTGGAACGTTCAAGTTGCAAAATCCGATAAAGCAAGTATGGGGAATGACGCAAGAATATGATTTTCGTTACCAAATGGATCACGGAGCTAGAATTTTTGATATTAGAGGGCGTTTAACAGATGATAATACGATAGTTCTTCATCATGGGCCATTATATCTTTATGTAACATTGCACGAATTTATAAATGAAGCGAAACAATTTTTAAAAGATAACCCAAGTGAAACGATTATTATGTCTTTAAAAAAAGAGTATGAGGATATGAAAGGGGCAGAAGATTCATTTAGTAGTACGTTTGAAAAAAAATATTTTCTTGATCCTATCTTTTTAAAAACAGAAGGGAATATAAAGCTTGGAGATGCTCGAGGGAAAATTGTACTACTAAAAAGATATAGTGGTAGTAATGAATCTGGAGGATATAATAATTTTTATTGGCCAGATAATGAGACGTTTACGACAACTGTAAATCAAAATGTAAATGTAACAGTACAAGATAAATATAAAGTGAGTTATGATGAGAAAGTAAAATCTATTAAAGATACGATAAATGAAACGATAAATGAAACGAATAACAATAGTGAAGATTGTAATCATCTGTATATTAATTTTACAAGCTTGTCTTCTGGCGGTACAGCATGGAATAGTCCATATTATTACGCCTCTTATATAAATCCTGAAATTGCAAACTATATGAAACAAAAGAATCCTACAAGAGTAGGCTGGATGATTCAAGATTATATAAATGAAAAATGGTCACCAATACTTTATCAAGAAGTTATAAGAGCGAATAAGTCACTTGTAAAAGAGTAAAGCTGATGAGAGTAAGAAGCGATGAAATACGTCGCTTCTTTTTTGTTTTCTAATAATTAACATTAAATATAGTTTTATATATCATACGTTCATGATAGAAAAAAATTGAAACTTAAGCTATAATTACACATATAAAATTTGTACCAATAAATTTTATATGTAGTAATGAATTTTATTTATTGTAATGAAACGGAGGTATATATTATGAAGTTTCCACATGATTTTTTATTTGGGGCTGCTTCAGCTTCTTATCAAGTAGAAGGTGCATGGAATGAAGATGGAAAAGGTGTTACGAATTGGGATGATTTTTCAAAAATCCATGGCAAGACATATAATGGAACAAATGGTGATGTAGCTGTTGATCATTATCATCGATATAAGGAAGATGTTCGTTTAATGGCTGAGATGGGATTAGAATCGTATCGTTTTTCTATTTCGTGGGCGAGAATATTGCCGACTGGAGATGGAGAGGTAAATAAAAAAGGAATAGAATTTTATAACAACTTAATTGATGAATGTTTAAAATATGGGATTGTACCGTTTGTCACTTTATATCATTGGGATTTACCGTTATCTTTAGAAAAGGACGGTGGATGGACGAATAAAAGAACAGCGGAAGCTTTTGTAAAGTACGCAGAGATTTGCTTTAAGGCGTTTGGTGATAGAGTTAAACATTGGATTACTTTTAATGAGACAGTGATGTTTTGTGGATTAGGGTACTTAAAAGGTGCACATCCACCAGGGATACAAAATGATGTTCCAAAGTATTTTCAAGCGACTCATTATGTATTTTATGCACATGCAAAAACAGTTGCAGTGTACAAGCAGTTGAAACAATATGGCGAGATTGGTATCACGCATGTTTTCTTGCCTGCTTATAGTGTGGATGATCAAAAAGAAAATATACTAGCAGCAAATCATGCGAATGAATATGAAACGTATTGGTATTATGATCCAGTTTTAAAAGGCGAGTATCCGTCCTATGTTGTACAACAATTAAAGGAAAAAGGATGGACTCCTAATTGGACGGTTGAAGAATTAGAAATCATTAAACAAAATGCTGGGAAAAATGATTTTATTGGCTTGAATTATTATCAACCGATACGAGTGGAAAGATACGATGTGGATCTAAAGAATGAGGAACATTCTCGAGAAAACTCTACACTTGCTCCAGGTAATCCTTCTTTTGATGGATTTTATCGAACAGTTAAAATGGATGATAAAACATATACAAAATGGGGATGGGAAATATCTCCGGATGGTTTCTTAGATGGCTTGCATATGTTGAAAGATCGTTACGGTGATATAAAGATGTATGTGACAGAAAACGGACTTGGTGATGAAGACCCAATTATTGACGGGGAAATTGTAGATGTGCCGAGAATTAAATTTATTGAAGAGCATTTAAAAGTAATGAAACGTGCGATTCAAGAGGGAATCAATTTAAAAGGCTATTATGCATGGTCAGTTATTGACTTGTTAAGCTGGCTAAATGGATATAAAAAGCAATATGGCTTTATTTTTGTCGATCATAATGATCACTTAAAACGTAAGAAGAAACTTTCGTTTCATTGGTATAAACATGTGATTGAAACGAGAGGAGAAGAATTATAACAGATAAAAGAGTATTTTAGGAGAAAGTGTATGAGTGCAAAGTATAAACAAATTGCAGATGTGTTAGAGCAAAACATTCGAGATGGACTTTTTAATGAAACAAAAAAACTACCTACAGAAGAAGCATTGATGAATCGATTTGAAGTAAGCCGTAATACGATACGAAAAGTAATTAGTCAACTTGTGAATAGAGGCTATATTTTTCAAGTGCAAGGTAGTGGGATGTTTTTACGCGAAACTTCTGTAACAGATTACATTAATTTAGGAAGTTTACGTGGATTAACGAAAAACCTCGTTTCGCAAAATATTGAAACGCAAGTGTTAGAGCTTGAAGTAATAGATGCAGACGAAGAGATAGCAAAGCGGATGCAATGTGAAATTGGAAATAGGTTATATTTTTTGAAGCGCTTAAGAATTGTAGATGGGAAACCATTCTCTATTGAAGTAAGTTATTTTAAAAAAGATATCATTCCGTATTTGAATGAAGAGATAGCATTAAGCTCTGTATACAGCTATTTCATTGAAGATTTACGATTAAATATTGGTTTTGCCGATAAAGTTATTAGTTGTGAAAAAGTAAATAAAGAAAATGCACAGCTTTTAGAACTAAATGAAGGTGATCCGGCGCTTCTTATTGAAAATACAGTTTATCTTGTAAATGGAACAATTTTTGAGTTATCTCAATCGATGTTTCATTATGAAAAGACCAAACTTCTGAATCGGATTAATTTTAAGTGAAAAATGAAAATAAGTAGCCTTGTAAAAAAGCAACTGATCCTAGGAAATCAGTTGCTTTTTATTTTTAAAGTGGATGAGCAAAAAAACACAAAAGTGGTTGGTCCGTTTTTTACAAACATCTATTATGATAAGAGAAGAAAGGTAGTATTTTATCGACGTTTTAAAGAGGAAGTTTTTTATTAAAATAGACTGGCCTTAGAGAGGTGAAAATACAATGAGTTTTGCAATTTCACTAGTTGTTATTATTGTAGTTGTATCGCTGTTTGGGACCGTACTAGTTGCACGAAATGTGGAGGAGAATTACGGTAAGTCTACAAAAAGAAATGTGAAAAACTTATCCGCTATCTATATCATTCTTCTTTTAGGGCTTCTTGTAGGAGTTACGTGGTATGCGGTCGTTATTTTATAAAGTTTGTATATGATGAAGGAGTTAATGTATTGATGAAAAATGAGCGCCACGTTTTAGTTGTTTTTCCACATCCAGATGATGAGTCGTATTGCGTGGCTGGTACAATTTTAGCCTATACTGAGAAAAAAGTCCCTCTCACTTATGTTTGCTTAACACTTGGTGAAATGGGGAGAGCGATGGGGAATCCCCCATTTGCAACACGTGAATCTTTATACGCTATTAGAGAAAAAGAGTTAAAGAGAGCTACTAATATTTTAGGGATTAAAGATTTACGTATGATGGGATACCGTGATAAGACTCTTGAATTTGAAACTCCTGGAGAATTAAGAAGTGTAATACAAAAATGTGTGGAAGAATTGAATCCTTCGTTAGTCATTTCTTTTTATCCCGGATATGCAGTTCATCCAGATCATGATGCAACAGGAGAAGCAGTAGCCAGGGCGTTAGCTAATATCCCAGAAAATAAAAGGCCAACACTTTATGCTGTAGCTTTTTCAAATAATCATGAAGCAGAAATAGGGCCTCCAAATTTTAAAAATGAAGTGAAAGAATATGTACCAAAAAAGTTGGAGGCATTGCGAGGGCATGCATCACAATTTTCCGCTAAGGTAATGGAACTGAAGAGAGAGTATGCAGATGGTATCCCGGAAACAGTCGAGTGGTTAGAAAGAGAACCGTTTTGGATATATCCATTCAAAGATAAGAATAAGTGATGCTATAGCTGAAGGTGATGAATATGTATTTTGAATATAAGAATCGAAAGATTTTTTACAATATAGAAGGATCGGGTCCTGTCATATTGTTTTTACACGGTCTTGGAGGAAACTCAAATAATTGGTTATATCAAAGGCAATATTTTAAGGGAAGTTGGACAGTGGTTTCAATTGATTTACCTGGACATGGGAAATCTGAAGGACTAGAAATTAGCTTTAAAAAATACTCAAATGTTTTGTATGAGTTATGTAATTATTTAAAGTTACAAAAAGTAGTCATTTGTGGTCTTTCAAAGGGGGCTAGAGTAGGAATTGATTTTGCTATTCAATATCCAAGTTATGTTTCTAGCTTAATTGTTGTAAATGCATTTCCCTATTTGGAATTAAAAGATCGGAAAGAACGACTTGAAGTATATGATTTACTTAGCTTACATGATAACGGAAAAACATGGGCGGATACATTATTGAAGGCGATGGGAGTAGAAGGTAATGAAGGAATCGTTCGAGGATTTTATCAATCTTTACTGTCTATTAATCCGGTGCATATTCAAAGATTATTTGCTGAATTAGTTGATTATGATCAAAGACCGTTTCTTTCAAATATTTCATGTCCTGCTTTAATTATAAGAGGGGAAAATGATGATTTTGTCCCAGAAAAATATGTAAGAGAGTTTGAAAAACATTTAAAAAATACAACTTTCATTGAGTTTAAAAATAGCGGGCACTTGCCTTATTTAGAACAGCCGATTAGCTTTAATATGACGGTAGAAACATTTTTAAATCATGCGCTTAATTAACACCATTATAACAGTGAATACTGTTATTAGTGAGTAAGGTATAGTTAGTTTTGAGAGGAGGCAACTATATGGAATGGAAACCAAATCGTGCAGATAAGACACCTGTATATAAACAAATTGCTGATTATATTGAAAGAGGTATTTCTTCAGGTGAATTTCCTTCTGATAGTAAGTTACCTTCTGAGCGTATGTTGGCAAAGGAGTTTCAAGTGAACCGGAGCACAATAGTAGCTGCATATGAAGAATTAAAATCACTTGGAGTAGTAGAACGGCAAAAAGGAAGCGGAACGCGGGTAAATACAGACATATGGGGTGTGTCACATAAACGAATACCGAACTGGGGTAGGTACGTTGAGGATGGATCGTTCTTACCTAATGTACCACTTGTTCAACAAATTAGAACGGAAACACAAAAAGATGATTTAATTAATTTAGCGAGTGGTGAATTGTCACCAGAATTAATTCCGAGCGATAGATTTCGAACGATTTTGTCGGAGAACACATTTATGGAAAATCTCGGTTATGATCATCCACTTGGAAATGAAATGTTGAGAAAAACAATTGCAGCACATGTCGAGCAATATAAACAAATTGAAGCGGATTCAAGTTCTATACTCATTACATCTGGAGCACAACAGGCGCTTAATCTTATCGTTCAATGTTTATTAAAACCTGGCGATGCGATTGCAATTGAGGATCCGTCGTATTGTTTCTCACTTCCGATGTTTAAATCCGCTGGTTTAAAAATATTCCATTTACCTGTCGATCAGCACGGAATGAATCCAGATGATTTAATTGATTTGCACAAAAAGCATCGTATTCGTATGGTGTTTTTGAATCCAGATTATCAAAATCCAACTGGCACTGTGCTTTCATTAGCGAGACGTAAAAAGATTTTAGAGCTGTCTTCTGAATTCGGTATACCGATTGTAGAAGATGACCCATACAGTTTAACTTCTTTTAATGGAGAAGTGAATCCAACATTAAAATCAATGGATCAAAATGGAAATGTCCTTTATGTAAGTTCATTA
The DNA here is from genome assembly GCF_042796455.1 of Bacillus sp. NPDC057893. Taxonomy (NCBI): domain Bacteria; kingdom Bacillati; phylum Bacillota; class Bacilli; order Caryophanales; family Bacillaceae; genus Bacillus; species Bacillus sp. NPDC057893. Next base: position 1,122,313 of record NZ_JBHVNG010000001.1, read on the forward strand.
TCAAAAATTGTTGCATCAGGATTACGTATTGGCTGGGTAATTGGTCCTACGCGCGTAATAGAGCGTTTAGCAGATGCGAAGCAGCAAGTTGATTTTGGTCATAGTGTATTTACGCAGTGGGTAGCAAATCAATTTTTAGAATCAGAGGATTTTCATGCGCATATTACAATGCTTCGTGGACAATTGAAACAAAGAAGAGATGAGTTAATTAGAAAGCTTGAAGAATTATTAGGGGATCGAGTTGAATTTTTCGTTCCGGAGGGCGGAATACATTTATGGTGCAAAGTGCAAGGAAAGTTTGATGAATATCATTTATTAGGTGAATCTATACGAAATGGTGTAGCATTCGTTCCGGGAAGTGTTTTAGGTTCTAAAAGTGAATATATTCGTTTTACTTTTGGACGAGTGGATGTAGAACAAATTTCACTTGGAATTATGAGATTTGCGGACACTTTAAATGAAATTTAAGAATAGTGATGCACGATATTGAAATGAGGGAAAGAGATGAAGTACGTGACGCTTCTACTTCAAGTAGGTGTGCTATATGTATTTAGCTTAGCTGGTACTTGGATTCAGGGAGTATTCCATCTATCGATGCCAGGAAGTTTAATTGGGATGTTAATGCTGTTCTTACTCCTTTCTACTCGTATTTTGCCATTAAAGTGGTTTGAGGTAGGTGCGGAAAAATTAATAGTATTTTTACCGTTATTTCTAATCCCTTCGACAACAGGGTTAATGGAATACGGATCTTTTCTTTTAAGTAAGGGGAGTGTTATATTCCTTTTAGTTGTTGCAAGTACGATAGTAACATTGATTGTTTCAGGGTATGTAAGTCAATTGTTAGTAACATCAAAAAAATAAAATCGACAAGGTGCGCTATTCAAATGGTCTTAATTTTTATTACTGTAGTGATTTATATATTGGCGACAAAGCTATATAAAAAATTTACGTTTCCATTTACTTTACCGGTGTTAACAGTTACGACGATTATGATTTGTTTATTCCTTATTTTTGGAATCTCTCATCATGAGTATAAGGAAAATGGAGGAGACATTCTTTCAGGCTTCTTGAGCCCTGCAATTGTAGCGTTAGCCATACCTCTATTTAAAGAGAGAAAGATACTTATGAAAAACTTTTTATCGATACTGATCGGCGTAGTGATAGGTATAGTGGCTTTAACGAGTATGAATGTAGTGATTGGTGGAATTTTAAATATAGATAAGGAACTTATACTAACAACTCTACCGCAATTAGCGACGATGCCTATTGCCATTTCATTAGCAGATCAAATTGGTGGTATTCCTTCTATGACTTCTAGTTTTGTAGTTGTTGCAGGAATAACAGGTGCTATTATCGGACCAACAGTACTTAAGCTTTTCCATATAACAAGTACGATTGGAAAAGGAGTTGGAATGGGCTGCGCCTCACATATTATCGGTGTGAGTCGTCTAGTGAAGGAAGGCGAGAAAGAAGCGACTATCGGTTCGGTAACGATGATTGTAACCGGAATACTCATTAGTATATTAATACCGTATGGAACGAAACTTATATTTTAAAATGTAATGGAGATGATAAAAGTGACAACATGGTTTATAGTTACATTATTTATTTTTGGTTCTCTTAAAGTACTAGTTTCTAGTATGCCAACTTCTGTTGTAGAATCTATTATTAGTAGATTTGAATTACATCAAAAACTTGAGGAGGAGAATACCTCTATATCGATAGATGGAAAAAATATAGAGGGAGAAATGAAACTACAAGTTATTAACGAATTTAATGAGGCCTTATTTTTGGATAAACATTATTTTCCACCTCAAGGAGAAGGAACGCCAATAGTCATTGATACGAAAAAAGGGAATAAAGAGATTAGATTTTCTCTATATAGCTATGAGGAACATGTTGATGTAATAAAGCAATATAAGAAGAAAGTCGTTGCCTATCGTTTACGCTCTAAGAGTCTGCAAACACCTACATCATTAGCCATAACTGAAGAGTATGCTTAAGAAGAGACCTATAATGGTCTCTTTATTTTTGTAACCAATTATATACTTTCCAAATAAAAGAATGGAAAATCATATAACCAAATAAAGAATATGTATGGTTCCAATCTGCACTATGTACAAATAAACCTAATCTCTCAGCAACTTGCTCAAAAATACTAGCACAAATACCTATTGAAAAAATAAATAGAGTTCTAGAAACTGTAGATAATTTTTTTGAAATTTGTATAAAAGAGGCTGTTAAAATCGGCAGTACAAACAACGTAAAAGCTATGTTAACTGAAAATATGGATGAGAAGGGCCTAACTGGAAAGGAATATAGTTGTTTATTAACAAAGAAAGCATCTAAACAAGTTCCAATAATAGCAGAGAAAAAAACTGTAATTATTAAAGCTAGAAAGTCATTCTTCCTCTCGGAGGAGGACATTTTTCTTTGCGAGAATGGCAAGTTCAATTTTTTCGAGTGTTTTGCAGTAGTCTTCTGAAATTTGTCCACTTATACTTTCCTCCTTATCAACTAAGTAATTTACAACTTGCCAATCAGTAAACCAATCTTTACTTTCATCTTCTTCATGTTTCATATCGCGCCATGCGTAGATGAGTGCAGGGCTGTATATACGATATGCGCCACTACGCAACTGGCATTTCTTTATTCGGCGTTTATAAAACTCACGGGAAAAAGATTCATTTACACTTGAAAATAAATGAGGCCAGTAATCTTTCCTTGAGCCTGTGTGTGGATGATGCTCGGCCCAACTTATTATTTGAGATAAAATATGTGTATCCCGAAATAATAGTGAATACAACCTTTTTCCAATTAAGATTCGTTCATGCAAGGACGTAAAATGCTTCATTGTATCACCAAATAGTAATACTTTTTGTTCCTTATCATTTTCGTAGAATGGGAAAAGGATATGATTAAACTGAAAGAAATCAAAGAGTTTAAATCCAATACTATTTAGTACAGTCTTTTTAAAGTGTACATTTTGAATAACTCTTTTTTCTAAGTAGTTTTGTTCATTAATAATAGTTGCAATCGCTAATGTTTTTTTGTTACCTGTTTTCCAAAAATCGTTCCACATCGTTTCCATAAATGTAGAAACATTTAGGTGAGGGAGAAGGTGAAATAGCCTTTGTGATCTTTTTACACTTTGTTCATATAGCAAAAATTGAGGATATACATCTTGGAAAATGAGCCAATTTCCTCTTTCTAAGAAAGAAAAAAATGTAATTTGATCTTTCTCAGATAAAATTCTCGTATATAAATCTCCCTTTAAATCGGTCATATTCCAACCACCGTTACGTGATACCATATGCCCAAGTAGTGCCCAATGTATTTCTGGATATTGAATGTAAAATTGGTAGTATGCACGTGTTCTTGTTACATTATTTTTATTTAGTTGTTTTGTTTGTGCTTTTATGTTGTCGATGATGAGTTGCTCTTCTTTCGTTAATTTACACATTGTATCAGAATGGATGAGGTCGCTTTTTTGTATTAACTCATTTTTCACGTCGAATAGGGAGAGAGGGAGTACTTTGGAAGGTTCGTTATTTGTGTTGCTTGAATTGCTTCGGTACATTCCATTACCTCCCTTTGCCATGAATTTAAATGTGGTATTGGTTATGAATCATTCCATTTATTTTATTACGAGTATGAGAAATAAATGAACGGTGTTTTTTAAACAAGTATTATAGTTATGATTCAAACAGTATAAAGAAAATCGTATCGTTAAGAAGTAAGATAAAAAAACAGAAACTATGTTTAATAGTTTCTGTTTTTTTATTTTGTCAATTTAATGTAACAAACGACGATTATGATTTGAATCAATTGAAAATAATTCAATAGCTTTGGTAAGTACAATTTTTATTGAAATATATGGTAGGAGGAAAAGGAATGCTTAATAAAATAATTTTAATTACTGGTGGCACAGGTTCGTGGGGACATGAACTTATAAAACAACTATTAGAAAAATCGCCGAAAGAAATTAGGGTTTTTTCAAGGAATGAAACAGTTCAGTTTGAAATGCAGCAACAGTTTATAAATGACGATAGATTAAAATTTATTATTGGAGATATTCGTGATAAAGACCAACTAGTCTATGCTTGCCAAGGTGTACATTATGTATTCCATCTTGCAGCTTTAAAACATGTTCCAGTATGTGAGTATTATCCTTATGAAGCTATAAAAACAAATATACATGGTACGCAAAATGTGATTGAAGCATCAATCCAGAAGCAAGTTGAGAAAGTTATATATGTTTCAACTGATAAAGCGGCCGACCCATCAAATACGTATGGGATGACAAAAGCAATTGGTGAAAAGTTAATGGTTCATGCGAATGTGCAAACAAAGAAAACAAAATTCATTTGTGTTCGTGGTGGAAATGTTTTAGGGACGAGTGGAAGTGTGGTACCGCTTTTTAAAAAGCAAATTAAAAAGTCTTCACAGGTAGGGATTACTGATGAAAATATGACTAGATTTTTCTTAACAATTGAAGATGCTGTTGGATTGTTATTTAAAGCAGCATCTGAAGGAAGAGGAGGGGAGATCTTTGTTATGAAAATGCCAGCGTGTAAAATAACGGATTTAGCAAAAGTGTTGATTGAAGATTCGAAAAAAGAAAACGTGAAGATAAAAGAGGTAGGGATAAGACCTGGTGAAAAATTAAGTGAAATGCTTTTATCTGAGGTAGAGAGTAAAACAAGTATAAGTTTTGATCAAAATTATTTTGTGGTACTACCGACTATTCCCATAGAAGGACTTCAAGAATATTATGCTAGTTATCCGCTTGTGGATGTGAAGAGTTTTAGTTCTCAACAAGACTTACTTGCAAAACATGAGGTGAAACAAATGTTAGAAAAAGGAGGATTTTTACTATGAAAAAAAATGCGAGCCTTTTAATAACTGGTGCAAATGGCTTTACAGGACGCCATGCTTGCCAATATTTTTTAGACAAGGGCTTTCATGTAATTCCCATGTTTCAAAATCGTTCACATAGAGAAAAATGCAGGAATGGAATTACTTGTAATTTAACTAATAAGAGCGAAGTAATGAAGGTAATTAAACAAATAAAGCCAGACTATGTATTGCATTTAGCAGGAAGGAATTCGGTCATAGAGTCTTGGACAGCTGCTCTTGAATACATGGAGATTAATGTAATAGGGACGTTATATTTATTAGAAGCAATTAAGCAAGAAGCACCACATTGTAGAACATTAGTTATAGGATCTGCATTGCAAGCAGATAGTATGAACAACATAAAAGTTTCAAATCCATATAGTTTAAGTAAAACTATGCAAGTAATCGTCGCAGAGGCTTGGGGTGGATTAATGAATTCAAATATTATCATTGCAAAGCCCTCGAACTTAATTGGTCCAGGAGTATCGAATGGTATTTGTTCTATTCTTGCAAAAAAAATGATAGATATAGAGTCGGGTAAAAGTGAACCAATTATTGAAGTAAACAGTTTGAAAGATAGTAGGGACTTTCTAGATGTACGTGATGCAGTTATAGCGTATCATGTGTTATTGCGTGATGGTATAAATGGAAAAGAATATAATATTGGGTCAGGAGTAAAACGATCTTTATTAGATGTATTAGAACAATATAAAGGATTAACACAGCAGAACTTTACTATAAAAGAAACAGAGAATTTTGAGGATGACTCAAATAAAAGTTTAGTGTTAGAGGATATAAAAAAGTTAGGTTGGGTCCCAAAAATCCAATTTCATCAATCATTAAAAGATGTACTTGAGTATGCGAAGCGCAGTGACATCTGCATTCAATGAAAAATAAAAAAGGGTGTAAGAAGTATATGAATGGTTATGAAGCAATAGATAATCAAAATACGCTATTACTTTCGATTGTTGATACGCTGGATTGGAAAGATGAAGAAGCGCATGTGTTGCACCTCTATGAGGCAATAAATCAATATCGAGCGTATGTGGAAGGAAAAAAGGTTGATCGAATAAAGCCAGCACTAGAGACAAGAACTAGGCATGTGATTCAAGTTTTTGCTCAGTATGAGTGTAGTGAGTATGGAAATGATTTTTATGAACTCATCAAAGATCTTTTACAAGATATAGGACTTGAGTTGAAGATATATATAAATAATAGTAAGCATATTTACATTTGAAAGATTAATATAAAGCTAGATTTTTAATGATAAAGGTGGATATAGGTTATGAGCAAAACGATTCTTTTTACTGGGGGCGGTACAGCCGGACACGTTATGATTAACATTGTATTGATTCCTAAATTTATAGAAAAGGGATGGAGAGTCGAGTATACTGGATCTCAAAATGGGATTGAAAAATTATTAGTTCAAAATGTTAAGTATAATAGTATTTCAACCGGGAAGCTTAGGAGATATTGGGATTGGGAGAACTTTAAAGATCCTTTCAAAATTATACAAGGTTGTTTACAAAGTTATAAATTAATTAAGAAAATGAAGCCTGACGTTATCTTTTCTGCAGGAGGATTTGTTTCAGTTCCTGTAGTTATAGGGGCATGGTTAAATCGTGTACCTATAATAATACGTGAACCAGATAGTACGTTAGGGTTGGCAAATAAAATAGCATTACCTTTTTCTAAAAAACTATGTACAACATTTCCTCAAACAGGGGGTAATGTAAGTAATGAGAAGAAGGTTTATGTAGGGCCAATTGTAAGGGAAGAAATTGAGAGAGGTAACGTATTACGAGGAAGAGGCTATTGTAAATTTCAGCAAAATAAACCGGTATTGTTAATAATGGGTGGGAGTCAAGGTGCTAAGTGGATAAATGATATGGTAAGGAAAAGTTTAGATACATTAATATTAAATTTTAATATTGTTCATATGTGTGGTAAAGGGAAGGTGGACTCAGCTATTGGAATGGAAGGTTATATGCAATTTGAATATATAGGGGAAGAGTTACCGCATATACTGAATATGGCAAGTGTTGTAGTTTCCAGAGCGGGTTCTACTGCTATTTCTGAATTGTTATTTTTGAAGAAACCGATGTTGCTTATTCCTTTAACTAATGGTTCCAGTAGAGGGGATCAAGTTTTAAATGCTGACCATTTTTCTAGGCAAGGATATGCGGAAGTTTTACTTCAAGATAGAGTAAACACTAGTACATTTACACATGCAGTAAACCAGCTATATGCAAATAAGGAGAAATATGTTCAAAACATGAATGGATATAAGAAAACAAATGATGAGGGGATTCATCAATTAATAGATTTAATAAATGAAGTGGTGAAATAATAGGGGGTTAAATGGAAAAACAAAAGGAAAGAAGGTATCTTCTTTCCTTTTGTTTTTCAAATTTATTATTATGTAGCCTATTATATTCTGTATAGAGCTATATACTATGGACGAATACCGTTTTCTAGCAGCTTAGTAAATGCATTTGTATAAATAGGTTTACTGTAATAATAACCTTGAATAAACTGACATTTATTTTTTTGAAGGAAATTCACGTGTTCTTTCGTTTCTACACCTTCAGCAATGACAGACATTCCTAATGTATGTGCTAATGTGATGATCGTTTTAATGATTTCCATTCCATCTTCACACGTTTCAGACATTGTAATAAATTCTCTCGGGATTTTTAACGTATCGATGGGATATAAAGGTAAGTAGGCTAGCGAAGAATAGCCTGTACCAAAGTCGTCGATTGAAATGTAAATCCCTAAGTTTTTTAGTGTACGCAGTTTTATCAATGTTTCTCGCTCATCCATCATTGCAATTCGTTCTGTTAATTCAAGATCGAGAGAACTTGCTGGTAAACCTGTAGTTGCTAAAGTAGAAGAAATAGACTTTACAAAACCTTCTTGTTCAAATTCTTTAGCAGATAAATTTACTCCTATTTTTAAATGTGAATATCCGAGTGCGTGCCAACGTTTCATTTGCTGACAGGCTTGCTGTAATGTCCATTTTCCTATTGGAATAATTTGTAGTGTTTCCTCGGCAATCGGAATAAATTCATATGGAGAAATAACACCTAATTCGGGATGGTTCCATCTGATTAAAGCTTCAGCACCGATAATTTTATTAGATTCACTATCAACCTGAGGTTGATATAAAAGGAATAATTCTTCATTTTGAATTGCATTTGGTAAATCTTTCTCTAATTTTAATCGTCTTTCAATTTTTTTAGCGATTACATCGTCATAAATAGAGACAGAGTTAAGCTCTTTTTCCTTAGCATCATACATTGCAACATTAGCGTTTTTTAAGAGTGTAGCAGTATCGATTCCACCAGATGGATATATAGCAATCCCGATACTAAGTGATAAAGTTAATTTATGCTCATGTATGACAAACGGTTTTTTCATGCTTTCAAATAGTTTGTTACATAAATGTAATAAGGAATCTTGGTCTATATAGTTTTCGATTAAAATTGTAAATTCATCGCCACCGATTCTTGACACATGAGTATGTGATGGAAGACATGATTGGAAACGTTTTGCTACTTCTTCTAATATGTAATCACCTGACGAATGTCCTAGTGTATCGTTAATTACTTTAAAGCGGTCTAAATCTAAATATAATAATGCGAACTCACTTTGTGCTGTTTTAGCATTTTTTATAACTTTTCTTAATTTCTTATGGAAAAAGGCACGGTTCCCAATTTTCGTTACCGTATCATGGAATGCTAAATATTTTATTTCTTCTTGTTGTTTTTTGAGCGCAGTAATATCCTTTACCATAATATAGCTTCCTGAAATTTGTCCATCTATCATAATAGGAACGATGGTAACGTATAAAAAATAAGTAAAGCCATCTTTATATTGAGAACTAAGTTGTAAAGATGCTGATTCTTGTTGTTTAACCTTTTCTAATGCAGATGCTAGTTTATGTTTATCTTCTTCTAAAATAATCGAAAAACATGTTTCACCAAGTAACTCGTTCGTTGGTGCTCCAAGTAGTATACTCCCAGCTTTATTTACATTTAAGAATATTCCATTTAAATCAATCGTAAAAATAGGATCAGGGTGATACTCATATAAAGATTTGAATTTTTGTTGTTTTTGAGATAAAGCCTCTGATTTTTGGACTAAATCAGAGGTTCTTAAAGTAACTTTTTCTTCTAGTTGAGCATTAAATGCCTGTAAACGTTTTGTTAGGGAATTATTTTGCATATGTACAATAGAATGACGGATGAGTACGAAAACAAAAGTAATACAATTTCCTGTAATGAGAGTTGAAGATGATGTTTGTTCTTTTAAGGTAAACCAGATTAGTATTGCAACAGCAAGATAGGGAAATACGACTAATACTTTTTTTCCTAGTATAGGGTTTACAATGAAATAATTTTTATGACTATTATAATCTTCTGAAATAGCCCCAGCTATTGCGATAAGTAATATAGGTATTCTATATAAAAGACGTAATGATGTTATCGTGTCAGTTGATAAATGGTTATGTAAGTAAAAATAAATATAGTTAAAAGTTGCAGAACTTATTAATACAAAAATAAAAATATAAATTTTCCGCTTGGACTTAAAAATTGTTGGACGGAAAAAGAGACTAACACCTAGTAGAAGAAATAATAGATCTGCAATTGGATATAGAAATGAAAGGAAAACATCTCCGAGTGAAAGTGAGAATATATTTAAATCTGGCTGATTAAATAAATACCATTCTAATGTGAATATGGAAGTAAGTACTATACATATATCACAAATAAAGAACGCCTTTTCCCATTTATTGCATTCTTTTAAGATTTTATAGCAGAAAGCGATAAGACAGAAGAATAGAAAAAACATGTAAAATACATCAGAAACAGTAAAATGATGTAATGGAAATTCGAAAAAGTTAGCTTGATACGTATATACTATTTTTCCTAATAAAAAACTACCAATTGCTATTGTAATACATATCCAAAAAGGATTTGAACTAACTCTTTTAGAATATATAGAGTATATTAGTGATACAAATGTAATGGCTTCAACGATGAGTGAAGCGAAGCGTACATTGAAATTTGAAAAATGAGTAGGGAACAGAAAGAAAAACATAAAATAGATTGAATAGCATATTAATGTTGTGATTAATATACATAGTTGTAAATTTTTATTTAATTTCAATAAAATCACCTTCTTTAAGTATGTACTATATTCGTAATATCTATACATATTAATATTACTTAAGGATTGTATCAGATTTCCTTATAAAAAACATGATTATAAGGAAAAAATGAAGAGTATGATACTTCTTAAAATTGAAAAAGTATTGAGTTCAATAATTTTTAGTTTATAAGGAATGCAGATAGAATTTGTATATTTAGTCATCCTTTAGATTTTAAAGGTTTTTTAGTGATTTGCAAGCGGAGATGTAAAATTGCATATAAAGTGATGGGAACTTCTCTCTAGATGAGGGGAGTTTTTCGTTATTATAGAGTATTAAGTAAGACCTTTGTATGTACCTATTCTCATACTAATGAGGGATTAAAGAAACGTGTTAATTATATACAATAATATGTAATACAGTAATTAATTTTTAATATGGAGGGAAAATCATCATGAAATGGGTGAAGTTTAGAATAGCACGTCCAACTGATAAATTTGAAGAGGTTATAGCATTCTATGAAAAAGGGTTAGGTTTAAAACGTATAGGTGAATTCTACGATCATGAAGGCTATGATGGGATCATGTTCGGTCTACCAGATGAAGAGTATCATTTAGAATTTACAAGACATATAGATGGGAGCCCTTGTCCGGCTCCAACAAAAGACAATTTACTTGTATTTTACATGCGTGAAGATAGTGAAATGAAAAAATTGAGTAAAAGGCTGCATGCAATGGGATACGATGAAGTAGAACCAGAAAATCCATATTGGAAAGATAAGGGGATAACGATAGAGGATCCGGATGGTTGGAGAATTGTGTTAATGAAAATAGACGAACAGCTTAGCAAAGTTCATAAAATAGTTTAAAAGAAGAATTAATATTTTGATTGTACGCAAGTTTTGAGACGGCAAAGATTAAAATAAGTAATTAACTTATAAATATTTTCAAGGAGGACTTATGAATACATACATCTATATGGTTAGACATGGTGAATCACCAAAATTAGAAGGAAATGAAAGAACACGTGGATTAACTGAGAAGGGAACTTTAGATGCCCATAAAGTAACTGAGATATTAAAAACAGAGGGGATTGATACTTTCATTTCAAGTCCGTATAAGAGGGCTATGTTAACAATAGAAAAGTTAGCTAATTTCCATGAAAAAGAAATAGTAGTATATGAAAATCTCAAAGAGTGTAGGTTTTTAAGTGAGGATAAGATTATATCAGATAAGGAAGTGTATCCACTCGTAAAGAAGATGTTCTCTAATCCAGATTTCACACTAACTGGAGGAGAGTCGTATGTGGATTGTCAGAGAAGAGTAGTGAAAATATTAAAAGAAATATTAATAGATTTTCAAGGACATAAAATTGTAATTGGTACACATGGGCTTGTCATGACATTGATGATGAACTATTTTGATAACCAATATGGGCTTGAATTTTTAATGAATACATCAAAGCCAGACGTATATAAGCTGGAATTTAAAGACGAGCAATTAATAAATATAGAGAGAGTATGGAGAGAGAAATGAAATGGATTATATGGAGTGTGTTTTAAAAATTACTTTTAAAACACACTCTTTTTTTGAAGAGAAATAGTTTTTATCAACTATTTTTAGAATGTTAAATTAATAAGTAATTATTCAGCTTTTGAATAATCCATTGGAAAATTGGTTTAGAGAAACAATTTTAAATGTGACAAAACTCCAAACGCTGGATTTATATTCAATAGGAGAAAAAAATGTAGAATTTTGTCTTACTGTACACGTTTACTTTTCATTTCTTAACATATAGGCTTTGTGGTGTAAGGGGGGACACCGCCTTTACACTAAAATTATAAGGAGGTCATTGTGATGAAAAAAATGAAAAAATTTGCAGGAGTAGCTCTAGCGGGTTCAATTGGATTAAGTGGATTACTTTTTTTAGAACCAAGTGTAAGCGCTGCAGAAACAATGCAAGTGAAAGAGGAGAAGTTCAATGCTATTAATGTAGCGATGAATCAAAGTGAATCTTATTTATTGAGTGGTAGAAGTATTGATATTCTTTCAGGAGATAAAGAAGCGGTACAATTAAGTAATTATACAGTTCAGTTCAATAAACCAGGTAAGTATGTTATTAGAGTAAATGGTTGTATTTATAATGATGTATATACTTTTATTGTGAATGAGTAGTATATGCTCTTGATGTTTAATTAAATATATATTATCGGATGAAAAAAGAAACACCCTATTTGCGGTGGGAATCGTAAATAGGGTGAATTATTTGTAAGAAAGTTAATGAAAAGAGTAATTGGTATTAAGTTATGTTTTATATATTTTCATTAATTTGCTCTTTGTTTTTGCTATGTAAAGTATGTAAGAGTGTTTGAAATACTTTAAATGATTGCTGAAAGATTGGACTTTGAATAAAAGTGTATAGAAAAGTTACGATGAAAACAGGACCTCCTAGCATATATCCAATAACTAGTACAACGCATTCTACAATGATTCGAGCCCGGCTAATAGACAATCCAGTTTTGTCAGAAATAGTAAGCATGAATCCATCGCGTGGTCCAGCACCAATTCCAGCCGCAACGTACATACCGCCCCCAATACCTGTAATTACAATACCAGAAAACAAAATGAATAAATTTATCCATAAATAATCAGTAGCGTTTGGAAGGATGTTTGATTGTAAGAAAAAGTCCATAATAGGGCCGATAAGCATTGCATTTAAAAATGTGCCTACGTTTATATATTTTGGATCTACTAGTAAAGAAATAAGTACGAGGCATAACCCGCATATAACACTCCAAGTACCAAGTGTCCATCCGAATCGTTCATAGAGAGCCATATTTAAAACTTCCCAAGGATGTAACCCGAGGAATTTAACTTTGACTGCAAGAGCATTTCCAAGGCCAAAGAAAATTAATCCTAAGAAAAAAAGAAAATAGCGAAAGAGAGTTAGCCTCATCTTTAAAACCTCCCATATTTTATAATTATGTATGTTACCTGTTAAGGTTTTAATGTACAAATATTATGTCTTTTTATAATTCGTTTAAAATTGTTAACAATGTAAATGAATTATACATCTTCACAGTCAAAAAAGTTAAAATATTTCGTATTAAGGATTATAATGGAGAGAGAAACATAAAAGGGAGTGAACGAACTTGAAACAAGAACTTATTGAAAGATTTACGAGATATGTAAAAATTGATACACAATCAAATGAAGAAAGCCATACAGTGCCAACAACACGAGGACAGATTGAATTTGGTAAGTTATTAGTAGAAGAGTTACAAGAGATTGGATTATCAGAAGTGACGATGGATGACAATGGTTATGTAATGGCGACACTTCCTGCTAATACGGACAAGGATGTTCCTGTAATAGGATTTTTAGCACATTTAGATACAGCGACAGACTTTACAGGGAAAAATGTAAAACCACAAATCCATGAAAATTTTGAGGGTAATGCGATTACGTTAAATGAAGAATTAAATGTTGTGTTAACACCTGAACAGTTCCCAGAATTACCATCATATAAAGGACATACAATTATTACAACTGATGGTACAACACTTCTTGGAGCAGATGATAAAGCTGGTCTTACAGAAATTATGGTGGCAATGAATTATTTAATACATAGTCCGCAAATTAAACACGGGAAAATAAGAGTAGCATTTACGCCGGATGAAGAAATTGGCCGTGGACCATCGCATTTTGATGTAGAAGCGTTTGGTGCATCCTTTGCCTATACGATGGACGGAGGTCCATTAGGTGGTTTAGAATATGAAAGTTTTAATGCTGCAGGTGCTAAGTTAACGTTTAACGGAACGAATACACATCCTGGAACAGCGAAAAATAAAATGCGTAACGCAACTAAACTTGCTATGGAGTTTAATGGACATCTACCGGTGGAAGATGCACCAGAATATACGGAAGGTTATGAAGGATTTTATCATTTACTTTCTTTAAATGGTGATGTTGAGCAAAGTAAAGCGTATTATATTATTCGAGATTTTGATCGTGAAAATTTTGAGGGACGTAAAAATAACGTTGAAAATATTGTGAAGCAAATGCAAGAAAAGTATGGGCAAGATGCGGTCGTTTTAGAAATGAATGATCAATACTATAACATGCTTGAAAAAATTGAACCAGTGAGAGAAATTGTTGATATTGCATATGAAGCGATGAAAAGTTTAAATATCGAACCGAACATTCACCCGATTCGTGGTGGAACAGATGGATCACAATTATCATATATGGGATTACCGACGCCAAATATTTTCACTGGTGGTGAAAACTACCACGGTAAATTTGAGTATGTTTCGGTAGATACTATGGAAAAAGCTGTTCAAGTTATTGTAGAAATCGCAAGACGATTTGAAGAACAAGCCTAAAAAAGAACCGAGTAGTACGAATGTGCTACTCGGTTCTTTTTAATATAGCACGCGCCACAAATAAAAAGTTGCATAAGATTCCCAATTTGTCCAATTTGTCGCAAAGTCTTTTATTTCATTTTTAGTCGGTTTATTTTCGGAACCTTTTATAAATTTAATTGCATTATGTAGACCAACATCATCAATTGGAAAGGCTGAAGGGAAGCGTAAACAGCGCATTAAAACATAGTGGGCAGTCCATGGTCCTATACCATGGATAGCGGTTAATTGTTTTTCAGCAAGCTTTACATCTTGTGTTTGTAGTAATGATTCTTTTGATAGTTTCCCTTCTGTAATAAGCTTCGCAATACCGATTAAATATTCACATTTTTTAGTCGTCATTTTTAATTTTTTAAGATCCTCTACATGTAAATTTGCAATTGTTTCAGGTGATGGAAATATCCTATGTTTTTTATCGTTCCATTTTACGTAACTTCCAAATTGTTCAACCAATCTTCTTTTTAGCGTATAAGCATATGCGAGGTTAATTTGTTGACCGATAATTCCCCAGGAAAGTGCTTCAAATAAATCTGGAATACCTAATGTGCGAAGCCCATAATACTCTTGAATAGGGCCTTGAAGGAGTGGGTCATGTTTAGCTAATGTATAAAAGGGAGCTAAATCGGTAGTTAAATCAAACCACTCTTTTACATAGTTAACTACAGCATCGCATACCCATTTTTCAGAGTTATAGGATTCTTCTAAAAAACGTATTTGAATATTTCCGTCAGTATTTATACTAATTTTAACTAAAGGATTTACATGTTCAACAGGGATGACTTTATAAATTTTGTTATCTTCAATGTGAAACATACATTCATTGTTAGAACGTGATAGATAGCGTAAGTTTTCTTGGAAATTAAATTCTTTTGGAGCTGCTAAAGTCAATGCGCTATTATATTCTGCTGTCATATGAATTCCACCTGTAACTTTTCTAATGTAAGCAATTCCTCCTTCATTTCTAATCCCCCTCTAAAACCAGTTAATTTTCCATCTTTTCCTATAACGCGATGGCAAGGAATTGTAATAAGAAGTGGGTTGGCAGCAATAGCAGAAGCAACGGCGCGTACAGCTGTAGGTTTTTGGGTTTTTTCTGCAATTTCTGAATAAGAATATGTTTTTCCGTAAGGGATTTCACGTATCGTATTCCAAACAGATAATTGAAATTCAGTTCCGTAAGCATCAATAGGCAATGTGAAGGTTTCTCGCTTATTTTCTAAATACTCGATAATTTCTTTCGTATATGTTTGCAGGTAATATGGATTGCGAGTCAATATATGTTGTGGCAGTTTTTTTCTAGCCCACACATTTAGTTCTTCAAAATTTTCGTCTTGAGATCCAATGAAACATAGTCCATTTTCAGTTGCAGCAATATGCAAGCGCCAATTTTCATGTGTAAGTAGCATCCAATATAAAGATTTATTTTTATAGGAATTCATTATTGTATCCCTCTTTCATTTCGTTCTTTTTTCGATATTCAGTAGGAGTAAATCCGGTTTTCTTTTTAAATAAAGTTGCGAAATACTCCGAGTTTTCTATCCCGACAGCAGTACTAATTTTCTTAACAGATTGATTTGTATGTGAAAGATATTCTGCCGCTTTAACAATCCTAAATTGTTGTATATATTCTATTGGACTTATTCCTGTCATTCTTTTGAAAGTGCGTTGTAAATGAAAAGGGCTACCGTGACAAACTTCCGCAAGTATGTCGAGAGTTAGTGCGTTGTCATAATGCTTTTCGATATAGTCTTTAATTTGTTCTACCCACTCCTCATTAGGTAAAATGATCCCATTTGGTTTACAACGTTTGCACGGACGAAAGTGTTCATGTAATGCTTGCTCTGCATTTAGAAAAATTCGTACGTTGTTTTTATTCGGTATTCTTGATTTACACGATGGCCGGCAAAAGATCCCGGTTGATTTCACAGCATAAAAGAATTTGTTATCATATGAAGAATCATTATGAATAATTGCTTGCCAATACTCACTCGTTAGCGTAAATCCTTCATTGTGCAAAGAACATCACCTCTGAAATTAGTATAACCTGAATAAAGTGCGTATGTACGTATTCAAAAATGTAAAAGCAAGATTACAAAGATGAAAATATGCTTGTTTTTCTATTTTGTGATAGCATGAAATTTGGAAGTGAACATCAAGAGGAGGACTATAAGTGAAGTTAATTTCATGGAATGTAAATGGTTTGCGAGCAGTTATCGCAAAAGGTGGATTTTTAGAATATCTAGAAGAATCCAATGCAGATATATTTTGTTTACAAGAGATTAAATTACAAAGTGGACAAATTGATTTAAATCCAGAGGGATACTATACATACTGGAATTACGCTGTGAAAAAAGGCTATTCAGGAACGGCTATTTTTACGAAACAAGAACCAATTTCTGTTACATACGGTTTAGGAATTGAAGAGCATGATCAAGAAGGACGAGTTATTACATTGGAATTCGATGATTTTTATTTGATAACACTGTATACACCAAACTCCAAACGAGGATTAGAACGTTTAGATTACAGAATGAAATGGGAAGACGATTTCCGGGCGCATATTAAGCGATTAGATGAAAAGAAACCGGTTATTTTCTGTGGAGATTTAAACGTTTCTCATAAAGAAATAGATTTGAAAAATCCAAAAAGTAATCGCAAAAACCCTGGATTTTCTGATGAAGAAAGGGAGAAGTTCACACTTGCTTTAGAAGAAGGGTTTGTTGATACGTATCGTTATCTTTATCCTAACCAGGAAGGAGCATACTCTTGGTGGTCATATCGTATGGGAGCAAGAGCGAAAAATATTGGATGGCGTTTAGATTATTTTGTTGTCTCGGAAAGAATAAAAGGTCAAATAATAGATGCGAAAATTAACAGTGAAGTAATGGGATCAGACCATTGTCCAGTTGAATTGCATATAAATTTCTAAAAAAAGAAGTATCTTCCTGATAGCAGGGATACTTCTTTTTTTATTCAATTTGTTAAAACTTTTCAAATCATTCTTGAAATAATTTAATATTAAATATATACTTAGTAACGATAATCATTATCACTGAAAGTGATTATCAACGGATGGGGTGTAAAAAAGAATTATAGTTTAGGGGAAGTGAACGAGAATGAGTTCCGGATAAAATCATTAATCTAATGAAATATATGTATGGGACAAGTTTCATGTAGTTAAGTTTTTATATAAAAATAATCTATTTACAGATTTCGAGAGGAGATATATAAAGATGAACAAGAAATTATTTACATTAGGGATGGTAACAGTTTTAAGTGTAGGTTTAGCAGCATGTAATAGTGCAGATAAAACTTCAGGAGAACAAAAACAACAAACAAAGGCTAGTGAGACGAAAAAAGACGAAAAACGAAAAATTACATATTTAGGTAAAGAATATACAGTGCCAGCAAAAGTAGATAAAATTGCGACAGCTAGTTTAGAGTCAATGGAAGATGCGGCAGTACTTGGAATTAAACCAGTTGGAGCGATTACTGTAGGTGGTAAATTACCAAAGTATCTTGAAAAAGATTTAGAAGGTGCAAAATCTGTAGGAGAGAAAATGGAACCGAATTTCGAAACATTACTTCAATTAAAACCAGATGTTATTACATCAAGTACGAAATTCCCAGCAGAAACAGCTGAGAAGTTTACGAAAGTAGCTCCTACATTCCCGGTATCACACGTTTCAACAAATTGGGAAGATAACTTAAAGTTAATGGGAGAA
The DNA here is from genome assembly GCF_042796455.1 of Bacillus sp. NPDC057893. Lineage (NCBI taxonomy): Bacteria > Bacillati > Bacillota > Bacilli > Caryophanales > Bacillaceae > Bacillus > Bacillus sp. NPDC057893. The sequence goes on from NZ_JBHVNG010000001.1 coordinate 1,140,515, forward strand.
CTAACTGGTAAAAAAGATAAAGCAGAAAAAATTATTAAAGACTATAATGCGGACGCTGAAAAAGCAAAAACAAAACTTGGAGATAAGTTAAAAGATAAAAAAGTACTTGTCATTAGACTAAGAGCAAACGACCTATTCCTATACCCAGAAGGAGTATACTTTAATCCTGTCATTTATAAAGATCTTGGATTAACTGCTCCAGAACAACTTAAAACTGTAAAAGCACAAGAAAAGATTTCTTTAGAAAAACTTGCTGAAGTTAATCCGGATTATATCTTCTTACAATACGAGGCAAGCGAAAATAATAAACCAAAAGTGCTAGAAGACATTGAAAAAAATCCAATTTGGCAAAGTATGAATGCTGCGAAGGAAAAGAAAGTATTTGTAAACGTTGTAGATCCGATGGCGCAAGGTGGTACAGCTTGGAGTAAAACAGCATTCTTAAAAGAAGCAGTAAAAAATTTATCTAAATAATACAATAGGTAAGGTGCGTTGAATGATATGCAGAAAACTAATGCAGTACCAGTAACTATATTATGTATAGCACCCATATTCATCTTATTTACAGTTATACTTTCTATTTTGTATGGGGCAAAAAGTATTGATGTTGAAACAGTGTGGAACGCATTATTTCATTTTGATTCAAGCGATGTAGATCATAATATTATTATTACTTCACGTTTACCAAGGGTAGTTGCAGCTCTTTTAGTCGGAGCATTTCTAGCCATATCAGGAGCACTTATGCAGGGGATGACAAGAAACTATCTTGCATCCCCTTCTATTATGGGTGTGACGGATGGTGCAGCTTTTGTTATTACACTTTGCATGATTTTTCTTCCGGGAATGTCATCGATTGGTATGATTTTATGTTCAATGATTGGTTCTGCACTAGGAGCCGGTATCGTGTTTGGTTTTGGTTCGCTCCTTCAAAATGGCTTATCCCCTGTTAGGTTAGCGATTATAGGAACAGTTATTGGAACATTTTTAAGCAGTGTATCGGCTGCTATGGCCTCATATTTCCAAATCTCTCAAAATGTTAGTTTTTGGTTTAATGCAAAATTAGATCAAGTGGACCCTAATATAATTAAAATCACGATACCTTTTGGGATAATTGGGATAGTTTTAGCGCTGTTAATATCAAAATCTATTACCATTCTTTCTTTAGGAGAAGAGGTTTCTATTAATCTAGGGCAGCGTACAAAATTAGTTAAAGCGATGGCCATTTTATCAGTAATTTTTTTAACAGGAACGGCAGTCGCTTTAGTGGGGAAAGTTGGTTTTGTAGGCTTAATTATTCCACACATTACTCGTTTTATAATTGGGGTAGACTATAAATGGATTTTGCCATGTGCAGGCGTTATTGGTGGAGTTTTCTTAGCATTATGTGATGTTTTAAGTAGGTTTGTAAATTATCCATTTGAAACGCCAATTGGAGTTGTTACATCTTTAATTGGAATTCCTTTCTTCCTTTATTTAATCCGTACAAGAGGAGGAGAGAGACATGCCTAAAAGTTCAAGTAGGCGTTTTGGAATGACGATGGGGATTATTATATTTTTAATTTTTGGTGCTATCTATATTAGTTTAACGAATGGTACGTTCGATATTACGATTACAGATGTATTTAAAACACTTTTTCGAATTGATCCAGTACCAGAACATGATTTAGTTATTTTTGATTTTCGTCTTCCGCGCATTGTAATTGCTGGATTAGTAGGATTAGGCCTCGGCGTTGCGGGTGCTGTAATTCAAGGGATTACGAGAAATGGATTGGCGGACCCAGGTATTTTAGGAGTGAATGCCGGGGCAGGTACAGCAATCGTAATTTTTATGTTTTTCTTTCAAGGGCAATTAAAGAGCACAGACTGGGTTTCTATAATGATGATGCCGATGTTTGGCTTAATAGGTGGATTAGGTGCAGCGATAATAATTTATCTGTTTTCTTGGAAAAACGGTAAGCTAGACTCGCAGCGACTTTTATTAACAGGGATTGCAATTGGATCAGGATTTGGAGCCTTTTCTATGTATTTATCACTCAAAATGAAGTCAACTGATTTCGAGATGGCTGCAGTGTGGGTGTCTGGAAGTATATATAGTGCAAACTGGAAATATATTGTTGCTATGTTGCCGTGGCTTATTATCTTAATTCCTCTTATACAAAGGAAAGCTTATTTATTAGATTTATTCCAATTGGAAGAAACGAGTATTACAAGTTTAGGTGTTTCAGTAGAAAGAGAGAAGTCTGTTTTACTATTAAGTAGTATCGGACTTGTGAGCGCATGTGTTGCTGTTTCAGGAAGTATTGGTTTCATCGGATTAATGGCACCGCATATAGCGAAAAGACTTGTCGGAATTCAGCATAAGCACATAATACCTACGTGCGGAGTAATTGGAATGTTTCTCGTAATTGCTTCAGACTTTATTGCAAAAACAGTTTTCACACCTGTAGAGTTACCAGTTGGAATTGTTATTTCTATTGTCGGTGTACCGTATTTCTTATATTTACTTTATAAGGCGAAAGCGTAAGAGGGGGAATAAAAGTGAGTATTTTAAGTGCAAAAAACTTAGAAGCAAATTATGAAAAACTTACAGTGTTTCGCGATTTAAATGTGGAAATACAAAAAGGAAAAGTAACGACAATTATCGGTCCAAATGGGTGTGGGAAATCAACACTATTAAAAACGATGGGACGAATTTTAAAACAAAAAAGCGGTAAAGTATATTTACAAGGCCAAGATTTAAACACGATTTCAACGAAAGAAATCGCGAAACAGTTAGCTTTACTTCCGCAAAATCCAATTGCCCCGGGAGAGATTAAGGTAGAAGAGTTGGTTTCTTATGGGCGTTACCCACATCGAAATAACGTAAATAAGCTAACAGCAAAAGATAAAGAGATGATTGATTGGGCATTAGATATAACGAAAACATCTGCGTTTCGAACGAGACAAATTGCAAACTTATCAGGTGGACAAAGACAAAAGGTGTGGCTAGCGATGGCTTTAGCACAAGAGACTGAAGTTTTATTATTAGACGAGCCAACGACATACCTTGATATGTCACACCAATTAGATGTACTGCAAATCGTGGAGAAATTAAATAAAGAACATAATTGTACGGTCGTAATGGTACTGCATGATATTAACCATGCAGCGAGATTTTCAGATGAAATTATTGCAATGAAAGAAGGGGAAATTGTTACAACTGGTAGCCCAGAAGAAATAATTACAAATGAAGTATTAAAAGAAGTATTTCATATTGATGCGCGTGTCATGATTGATCCGTATAATGGGTCTCCTGTTTGTTTCGGCTACGATAGCGTTGTATCTCACGAAGAGAAAGTAGAAATATATGTAACAAGTTAACAAAGGGGGATTTACAATGAATACTACTATTGAAAAACAGCAGATTGTTACATCTAATACAGAACAGTGGAAAATGTATTCAAAATTAGAAGGTAAGGAATATCAAATTCATATTTCAAAACCGAAGCAGCCAGCACCGGATTCAGGTTATCCTGTCATATATGTATTAGATGGAAACGCATTTTTTCAAACATTCCACGAAGCGGTTAAAATACAGTCAGTTAGAGCGGAAAAAACAGGTGTTTCACCAGCTATTATAGTAGGTATTGGTTATCCAATTGAAGGGGCATTTTCAGGAGAAGAAAGATGCTATGATTTTACGCCTATTGTAATTTCAAAAGATGCTCCTTTAAAACCGGATGGCAAACCGTGGCCTAAAACAGGAGGGGCACCTAACTTCTTTACATTTATTGAAGAAGAATTGAAACCACAAATTGAAAAAAGTTTTGAGATTGATAAGGGAAAGCAAACGTTATTTGGGCATTCTTTAGGTGGTCTATTTGCTTTACATATACTGTTTACAAACGTAAATGCCTTCCAAAATTATTTTATTAGTAGCCCATCTATTTGGTGGAATAACCAATCCGTGCTTAAAAAAGAAGAGAACCTTATAAATGAATTAAATAATGCTAAGTTTGAAACAGGGGTATTCCTTACAGTTGGATCATTGGAGCGAGAGCATATGGTTGTAGGTGCAAATGAATTATCAGAGCGCCTTCTCCAAGTAAAACACGATCAGTTTAGATTTAAGTTTTATGAAGCTGAAGGGGAGAATCATGCATCTGTTGTGCCGACTTCTTTAAGTAAAGGATTAAGATTTATTAGTCATTTATAGAAGAATTAATAGCATAAAAAAGAATCCCATATTATGTGGGATTCTTTTTGTTATATAGACATATTTAAAGTATTAACCAAAAACATTCAAATAAACATTTGAATGTTTTTGGTTAATAAGGTATACTGTATACATAATCAAATATATACTTGAATAAGAGGTGTTACTTATGAAAGAAGAACATTGTGAACTTTGTTATCACGATGAGCAAAAAGTAAAGCATGCAAGTGACATGTTGGAGAAAGAAAATATAAGTAGTGTAGCGAAAATGTTTAAGGCACTTGCAGATGAAACACGTTTGAAAATTGCTTATGCGCTGTATACGGAAAATGAGCTTTGCGTACGAGATGTCGCAAGTATTATTCATAGCAGTATTGCAACGGCATCGCATCATTTAAGACTGTTACAAACAATAGGATTAGCAAAAAAGCGTAAAGAAGGAAAACTTGTTTTTTATTCATTAGATGATTCTCATGTAAATGGATTAATTGAATTGGCGTTTAGTCATAGTAGTGAAATGAACAAGAAAGAATTCAATAAGTAATCGTGCATTTTCATAAAGATATTTCTTTATGAAAATGCAACTTTAAAAGGAGAGGAGATAATAAGTATGATTAAGCTCGTTTTAATAAGACACGGACAAAGTGAATGGAATGTTGAAAATCGGTTTACAGGCTGGACAGATGTAGACTTATCAAATGCTGGTCTTCGAGAAGCAAGAGAAGCTGGAGAGATTTTGAAAGCCGATGGATTTTCATTCGATATAGCATATACATCTGTTTTAAAAAGAGCGATGCGTACTTTGTGGATTACTCTTGAGGAAATGGATTTGATGTGGATACCTATTCATAAAACCTGGAAATTAAATGAGAGACATTACGGTGCACTTCAAGGATTAAATAAAGAAGAAACAGCGAGAAAATATGGTGATGAGAGAGTAACTTTATGGAGACGTTCAACAAATGTACGCCCACCAGCTCTTACAAAAGATGATGAGAGATATGAAGCGGCACATCCGAAGTATAGAGATTTAAAAGAAAATAAGTTTCCCCTTACAGAAAATCTAGAAGATACAGAAAAACGAGTTGTTTCATATTGGGATGAAGAAATAGCCCCTAATTTAAAAGATGGAAAAAAAGTGATTATTGCAGCGCATGGAAATACAATACGAGCTTTAGTAAAACATTTAGATCAAATTTCAGATGAAGATATAGAATATGTAAACATTCCAACAGGAACACCATTAGTTTATGAATTAGATAACGATTTAAAACCGATATGTCATTATTATTTAAGGGGAAAAGGAGAAGTGATGGAAAGAAAAATAGTGTAAAATAATCATTTTGATATACCCTACCTTAGTATTGTATGAGATTAATGGAGGTAACAAATATTGTTACATTATACTGTTGTAAATAAAGAAACTTGTGAATCATGTGGATTATGCCGCTCTATAGCACCAGATATATATCAATTGGATTGTAAAAGTAAAGCATTTGGTGCATTAGATCACAATGAAGGAATAATTGGAATTCCAACTACATTTTTGAATGCAATGGTGGCAGCATATGAAAGTTGTCCGACAAATTCGATTCGAGTAGGAAAAGAGTCGTTTGAAAATCAAAAATTAGAAAATGGTATGAGAATGGATTAAAGCCGCATTTCTATATTAATAAAAGCAATAGACAGATAGAAGTGGTGAACTTCAGAACAAATGTTAATAGATTAATAAAAGGAGGAATTTATATGGGACATCATCACGGTCACCAACATCATGGGCATTCCCACGGACATCATCATTTTGAAGAGAGTAGAGAAGGGAATAAGAAAGGTTTAATTACGGCATTAGTAATTACGGCAATTATTATGTTTCTTGAATTTTTTGGAGGACTAGTTACAAATAGTTTAGCCTTATTATCTGATTCAGGACATATGTTAAGTGATACAAGCTCGTTATTATTAAGTTTAATTGCCATTGGATTAGCAGCTAGAACAGTTACTTCTACAAAAACGTATGGATATTATCGTTTTGAAATTTTAGCTGCATTAATTAATGGAATTACATTATTTGTTGTGGCGGGACTTATCGTGTGGGAAGCAATCGGAAGGTTTTTTGAACCACCAACTGTAGCGAGTGGTCCAATGATGTTAATCGCATCAATTGGTTTACTAGCAAATTTAATTAGTGCATGGGCTCTTATGAGACAAGGTGATGTGAAAAATAACGTCAATTTACGTAGCGCATATTTACATGTTCTTGGAGATGCTTTAGGTTCAGTTGGTGCGTTAGTAGCTGGTGCACTTATGTCTTTATTTTCATGGTATATTGCAGATCCAATTATCTCAGTAATTGTAGCGCTATTAATTTTAAAGAGTGCATGGGGAGTAACAAAACATTCCATTCATATACTTATGGAGGGTACACCTGTTTCAATTGAGATAGAACAAGTTAAGCAAGCTATTAAAGAAGTAGATGGTGTACGTGATATACACGATCTCCACATTTGGACAATTACATCAGGATTAGATGCATTAAGTGTCCATGTAATGATCGATAAAAAACAGGACGATCAAGAAGTGCTTCAAAATATTATTACTATGTTAAAACAGGAGTTCCATATTGAACATGCTACAATTCAAATTGAAACGCTTAAGATTAAGCATAGTGAAATGGTCATTTAATAAAATTCAACAAAAAGGCTATGGAGGAAATTCTCCATAGCCTTTTTGTTCACGTAAGTAGAATTGTCCTTTTTGAACGTTTTGTTTCAACTTTTCGTCTAAAGAGACAAAAAGTTGTCACAATTCCGTCGCAATTAGCATAAACATAAAATAGACGAAATGAACTTACTTCCAAAAGGCTTGGTTAATTCAATTTATGATTAGTAAAGCTGAAAAAGCGCGGATTAAAAGTTCACTATATTCTCAAGGAGGTAGATCGTATGAAAACTATTCTTGCTATCGCTGGGCTTATTTGGGTTTTATCACATGGCATTCCAATTTATGAAGGAGAACAAATTCGCAGTGCTCTGAATAAAAATTTTAATGAATATCATATCATTGATCGGCAAGATAATGTTGTGACAGTTCGAGTGAATGATTGTTTTCATACGGTAACCGTTGAAGGAACTTCTGTAGTGAATGATACAAAAGTATGCGATCAACAATAATTATATATAGGAAGAAAAAAGTCTCAATTTAGATATGTAAAGATTGAGACTTTTATATTTGTGAAACATTAATAAGCGGGGACGGACAATCCCCGCTTATTGATGTTTCATTTTATTGAATTTTGAGGGGAGATGTAATGCTTTTTTGAGAAAAAGGGAAGGGTATAATGATAATTGGGACTGAGAAGCTAATAATGTGTTAAGAATAATCATAAAGAGGAAATATACTCATATGGGGTATCATACATAGATATTTAATGCTATAATTGGTATACTCGTAAAAGTAATTGTTTTATTGGATGAAGAGAAACTTTGAGAAGGTGATAATATGGATCATAAAGAGCATGAATCAGTAACACATAGATCAGAAAAAGAAAAAGAACAAATTATAAATAGATTAAAGAGGATTGAAGGCCAAGTCCGTGGTATTCAAAACATGATTGAAAATGATCGTTATTGCGTTGATATTTTAGTTCAAATTTCTGCGATTAATGCAGCGATGAAAAAAGTAGGAATGGGTGTCTTAAAAAACCATACAAGTCATTGTGTTTCAGGAGCTATTAAAGATGGTAATGGTGACGAAGCAATTGAAGAATTAATGACAGTATTTGAACGTTTTTCAAAAGCATAAAGGCCAAGCTAGTATTTAATTAGCTTGGCTTTTTCTTTATATAGGGGAAGGGATTACAAATTCATAATTGGAGCAAAGAAATAAAGAGTTTAGAAAAAATTTAAAATCATGATACAAAACCATTGATTACCTTAGGGGGGTATGGTAAGATGTAGTTGTGATAAACAAACAATGAAGAAACAAGAGGAGGATTTTAAATGGAACAGTTAACATTACAAGTTGAAGGTATGTCTTGTGGCCATTGTGTAAATTCTATTGAAAGTAATGTGAAAGAACTAAATGGTGTTGAACAAGTAAAAGTACAATTAGCAGAAGGAACAGTTGAAGTTACCATTGACTCATCAATCATTACTTTAAAAGATATTGTTAGTGTAATCGAAGAGCAAGGATACGATGTTATATAAAAATTTTTAAATACTGGAATAAATCGTACTTTAAATAAAGTGCGATTTATTTTGCTAAAAAATATACCTCTTGAGGGTATATGGTAGGGGTGAATGAAATGAATGAGAAAAAAGAGGCCAATCTTCAAATATCAGGAATGACATGTGCCGCATGTGCGAATAGAATTGAAAAAGGTCTTAAAAAAGTAGAAGGTGTTCAAGCGGCAAATGTAAATTTTGCGCTTGAAAAAACAAAAATTTTGTACGATCCCACTCAAACAAATCCGCAACAATTTAAAGAAAAAGTTGAATCGTTAGGATATGGAATTGTAAGTGATAAAGCTGAGTTTACTGTTTCGGGAATGACATGTGCAGCATGTGCGAATAGAGTAGAAAAGCGTTTGAATAAGCTAGAAGGTGTGAATAAAGCGACAGTAAATTTTGCTTTAGAATCGGCTACAGTTGACTTTAATCCTGATGAAATCAGTGTAAATGAAATGAAGAGCGCGATTACAAAGTTAGGATATAAATTAGAAGTAAAATCAGATGAGCAGGATGCATCAACTGATCATCGATTACAAGAAATTGAGCGACAAAAGAAGAAATTTATCATTTCATTTATTTTATCATTCCCGTTATTGTGGGCAATGGTGAGCCACTTCTCATTTACATCGTTTATTTATTTACCTGATATGCTTATGAATCCTTGGGTGCAGCTAGCTCTTGCAACTCCAGTACAGTTTATAATTGGAGGCCAGTTTTATATTGGTGCTTATAAAGCGTTACGCAATAAAAGTGCCAACATGGATGTTCTCGTGGCACTTGGAACCTCTGCAGCGTATTTCTACAGTGTGTATTTAAGCATTCAATCAATTGGTTCTTCGGAACATATGACAGATTTATATTTTGAAACGAGCGCAGTACTTATTACATTAATTATTTTAGGTAAATTATTTGAGGCAAAAGCAAAAGGACGTTCATCAGAAGCTATTAAAAAATTGATGGGATTACAGGCGAAAACTGCTACAGTTGTACGAGATGAAACAGAAATAAAAATTTTAATCGAAGAAGTGGTAGCAGGTGATATCGTCTATGTAAAACCTGGTGAAAAAATCCCGGTAGATGGGGAAATTGTAGAAGGAAAATCAGCGATAGATGAATCGATGTTAACAGGTGAGAGTATTCCAGTTGATAAAACAATTGGGGATGTAGTAATCGGTTCTACAATGAATAAAAATGGATTTTTAAAAGTTAAGGCAACTAAAGTAGGAAGAGACACTGCATTAGCACAAATTATTAAAGTAGTAGAAGAGGCTCAAGGTTCGAAAGCTCCTATTCAAAGGGTAGCGGATCAAATTTCAGGTATTTTCGTACCTGTTGTAGTTGGGATTGCTATTATCACTTTTGTAGTATGGATGGTATTTGTTACACCTGGTGATTTTGGAGGAGCACTTGAGAAAATGATAGCAGTACTTGTTATTGCTTGTCCATGTGCTTTAGGTCTTGCAACACCTACATCTATTATGGCGGGATCAGGAAGATCAGCTGAACATGGTATTTTATTTAAAGGTGGAGAGCATCTAGAAGCGACACATCGATTAGATACGATTATTTTGGATAAAACAGGTACAGTTACAAATGGAAAACCAATATTAACAGACGTAATTGTAGTAGATGGATTCCATGAAAAAGAAATACTATGTTTAGTAGGTGCGGCAGAAAAAAACTCTGAACACCCACTTGCAGAAGCGATTGTAGAAGGAATTAAAGAAAAGGGAATTGATATCCCAAGTTCAGAAACGTTTGAAGCAATTCCTGGATTTGGTATTGAATCGGTTGTCGAAGGAAAACAATTATTAATTGGTACACGCCGATTAATGAAAAAATTCAATATTGATATTGAAGAAGTTTCTAAATCAATGGAAGAACTAGAGCGAGAAGGAAAAACAGCAATGCTTATTGCGATAGATAAGGAATATGCTGGGATTGTTGCCGTTGCAGATACAGTAAAAGATACTTCAAAAGCAGCAATTGCAAGGCTTAAGAAAATGGGTCTCGATGTCGTTATGATTACAGGTGATAATACACAAACTGCTCAGGCAATTGCCAAGCAAGTTGGTATTGATCACGTAATTGCAGAAGTATTACCAGAAGGAAAAGCAGAAGAAGTGAAAAAACTTCAAGCTAGTGGTAAGAAAGTAGCGATGGTTGGAGATGGAATTAATGATGCTCCTGCTCTTGCTACAGCAGACATTGGAATGGCAATTGGAACAGGGACAGATGTAGCAATGGAAGCAGCGGATATTACATTAATCCGTGGTGACTTAAATAGTATTGCCGATGCCATCTTTATGAGTAAAATGACGATTAGAAATATTAAGCAAAATCTATTCTGGGCGTTAGCCTATAACGGCCTAGGAATCCCAATTGCAGCACTTGGTTTCTTAGCTCCTTGGGTTGCGGGTGCAGCGATGGCGTTTAGCTCTGTATCAGTCGTATTAAATGCATTAAGATTGCAAAGAGTTAAATTAAAATAATAAAAATTTTAATTTATAGAGTAATTGAATATGCTTTTATACAAAAAACAATACTTTGAATAAGTATTGTTTTTTGTTCGTATAGAAAGAAAAAAGATATAATATAGCAGAAATAGAAGTGATAGCTTGATGAGGAGATTTATATATGTTTAAAGATATTATAATTAGAACATTTCAGAAAGAGGATTTAGAACAAGTATTGCAATTATTCTATGAAACGGTTCATACGGTTAATGCAAAAGATTATAATACGCTACAGTTAAATGCCTGGGCACCAGAGCGACTAGATAGAGAAAGTTGGCTACAATCTTTAGAAAAGAATATTTGTTATGTTGCAGAGTATAAAGGTGTGATAGTAGGATTTGGGGATTATAATGAGGAACATTACGTAGATCGCTTATTTACGCATAAAGACTATCAGGGGAAAGGGATAGCTTCTTACATACTACAGAAGTTAGAAAAAGAAGCGGTGAACTTGCAGCATAGAGATATATTTACAGAAGCGAGTATTACAGCAAAACTTTTCTTTGAAAGTAAAGGTTTTATTTGCATAAAGGAACAAAATAAGCAGCATAATGGTCAGATTTTTATTAATTATATCATGAAAAAATAGCCTTCTCATAAACGAGAAGGCTATTTTTCATTATTTTACAGCTTCTTTTAGTTCTTTACCAGCTTTAAAAGCAGGTACTTTAGAAGCTGCGATTTGCATTTCTTCACCCGTTTGTGGGTTACGGCCTGTACGAGCAGCTCTTTCACGAACTTCGAATGTACCGAATCCGATAAGTTGTACTTTTTCGCCAGCAGCTAAAGAGTTAGTGATTGATTCTACTACAGTTTGTAAAACTACAGTAGCTTCTTTTTGAGAAATCTCAGCATTTTGTGCTACGTTTTTAATTAATTCTGTTTTATTCATGTTTTTCACCTCATATGTAAATAATGCTATTTAAGTTGTTATTATAACGTATAAAACATTCGAGAACAAGTGTACGTACATATATTCGCAAAAAAAATGGAATTTGTAATATTTTTTAGGGCCACTTTATAGACATTTAATTTAAGCGGATACAGATTTGTTCTTTATTTCAGTCTTCTCTTTATTTAGAGGCAGTTTCTTATTATAAGATATGAAATAAGGTAATGCTACAAATAACATACCTCCTACTAAGTTTCCAAAGAAAACAAAAATGAAGTTTGGAAAATATTCAATCCAAGTTAAATGACCGGCAAAAATTGCAGCTGGGATAACAAACATATTGGCTACAACGTGTTGAAATCCGATCGCAACAAAAGTCATAACTGGGAACCAAATGCCGATAATCTTTCCGATAAATTCTTTACTTCCCATACTAAGCCAAACAGCTAAACAAACAAGCCAATTGCATCCGATTGCAGAAATGAAGGCTTGTAGAGGTGTATCTTGTAGTTTAGCTTGTGCAATGGAAACTGTTTTCGTTAAAAAAGCTCCCTCTGTTAATCCAACAATATGGCCGAAAAAATAAGCAACGAATATAGCGCCGATGAAATTGCTAAACGTAACAATAATTAAATTGCGTATGAAGTGAAATAGGGTGATTTTCTTTTGAAGCCAAGCCATTGAAACTGTCATCATGTTACCAGTTACTAATTCACCGCCCGCAAGAATAACGAGTATAAGACCGATAGGGAATACAGCTGCACCTAAAAAACTATTAAATGATCCCCAAGATTTTGGCATTGTCCCAATAACATGAATATCGAGTAAATACCCTAATGCTATGAAAGCACCACCAAAAAAACCGAGAATTAGCATAGGGAGTAATGATAAATGAGCTTTTTTTCTTCCGGAATTAGCAGCAAGTTCCGTAACTTCTTCTGGTGTAAATACAGACATGATTAACCCCTCCATAAATATTGTGATGGAACGAATAGAAGGAACATTTTTGGAAATCTATGTATTATAAAAATATGTTATGGGTTATGTATAAATTTGTCAAATTGAAATAGGGATAAAATCGAATATAGCTAACATTATTTCATGTTGTCACATCAATGTAACAAAAAGGTTTTAAACTACTTCTAGAGGTGAAAACATGAATACGCATCATGTAAAAAAAGAGCAAAAAAAATCAATCTTAAAGAAATTTATTATTAGTTTAATAAGTATATTAATGATTCCAATAAGCTTCTATTTCTATGCAACAGAAATAGAACGAAGGTTAGTATCGGTCACGTGGAATGAAATAGAAGCTCCTACGATTCCTAAAGAGTTTAACAATAAAAAGATATTGCAATTCTCAGATGTGCATTTAGGGCCAGAGTTTACATTGAAGCAACTAGATAATTTGGTGGAGAAAATGAATGAGTTATGTCCAGATATAGTAGTTTTCACAGGGGATTTAATAGATAAGTTCGGATCTTATAATGAGGAAAGAGAAGAGGCAAAAGAAATTTTGAGGAAAATTCATGCTCCTCTCGGAAAGTATGCTGTGTTTGGGAATCATGATAGAGGCGGGGGCGGTAGTTTATTTTACAAAAGGTACATGGAGGAAGCTGGTTTTTCTGTTTTAGTAAATGACGTGCAGAAAATTAAAGTGGAAAATGGCAAGTATATTACAATATCAGGTTTGGATGATTTGTTATTAGGGAAACCACAAATAGATTCGACTTTAAAAAACTTAAGACAACAAGATTTCAATATGCTATTAGTACATGAGCCTGATGTTGTAGATAAAGTAGCTGGTTATCCAGTTGATTTTCAAATCTCAGGACATAGTCATGGAGGACAAGTTCAGATTCCTTTTGTAGGTCCTTTAATTACCACAAAATTAGCAGAGAAGTATGTTGAAGGAATGTATGAATTAGAAGGAAAGAGTAAGTCGTTATATTTATATGTAAATCGCGGTATTGGAACGACTCGAATGCCTGTTAGGTTTTGGAGTGTACCTGAACTTTCAGTTTTTGTATTGAAGCAAAGTAGTAACTAAAGTAGAACGTTTCATATTTTGGAGAATTAAGAGTACTTTTAAAGAAAGTTCTCTTTTTTATTGATTAAGTGCAGAATATTATGTACTTTTATGTAAAGTGTTAAAAAGAAAGGAGAATTTCTATGATAGAAACATGGCATAAAGAATTGGAAAGTATATATAACCAAATGGTTTCATGGCGAAGAGATTTTCATCAATACCCAGAGCTATCGTTTCAAGAAATAGAAACACCGAAAAAAATAGCTGAAATCTTAAAAAGTTTTCATATTGATGTGACAACAGATGTCGGGGGAAGAGGGGTAATCGGCGTAATTGAAGGTGGAATACCTGGGAAGACGATAGCGCTGCGTGCTGATTTTGATGCACTACCTATTCAAGATGAAAAACAAGTTTCATATAAATCAAAGGTTCCCGGCGTAATGCACGCTTGTGGCCATGATGGACATACAGCAACACTTTTAGGTGTTGCAAAAATATTAAGTGACCATAGAGACCAGCTCTCTGGAAAAATAGTTCTGATACATCAACATGCAGAAGAGAAAGAGCCTGGCGGAGCAATTGCTATGATTGAGGATGGTTGTTTAGAAGGAGTAGATGTTGTATTTGGAACACATTTATCTTCTCAAATGCCTTTAGGAATGGTTGGGGCGAAAGCTGGAGCAATGATGGCGGCAGCTGATACTTTTGAAGTAAAGATTCAAGGGCGAGGCGGTCACGGCGGTATGCCGCATCATACTGTTGATGCTATTATCGTTGCAACACAAGTAATTAATCAGTTACAACTTTTAGTGAGTCGAAAAATAGATCCGCTTCAATCTGCGGTATTAACAGTCGGTACATTCCATGCTGGTCAAGCGGATAATATTATTGCGGATACTGCTGCATTTACAGGGACCATTCGAACGTTAGACCCTGAAGTGAGAGGATATATGGAGAAGGAATTTAAACGAGTTGTTGAGGGGATTTGTCAGTCTCTTCATGCTGAAGTTAATATTCAATATAAACGAGGTTATCCAATATTAATAAATCATGTAGATGAAACACATCATTTTATGACGGTTGCGGAACATGATCTTGGCAAAGAAAGGGTCATGGAAGTACCACCTATTATGGGTGGGGAAGATTTTGCATACTACTTAGAACATGTTCCAGGAGCATTTTTCTTCACAGGTGCGGGTAATGAAGAAATAGGAGCAACATACCCACATCATCATCCTCAATTTGATTTTGATGAACGTGCGATGTTGGCTGGTGGGAAGTTGCTTTTAAGTCTTGTGAATAGTTATTTAAGAGATGGAAAAGAATTTCTTCATCATATAGAAGTGAAAAAGTAATTTACATAAATAAAAAACAACAATAGGTCATATAAAACCTATTGTTGTTTTTTATTATTTTTGCAAGGAAAGACTATCAAAATATGTTCTATAGTTACTAGAGAATTCAAAGTTGTTTTTTGCATCCCAATTAATGGACCAAGACATTAGACCACGAAATGCAGGGTAGCCACTCTGATTAGAAAGTTTATACTTTCCTCCGAAGGGAACGCCTTTAATAATATAATCTAAAGCTTTTTTCATTTCAGTTGGAGAAATATATCCACCGCTTGGAGCTGCTGCCGGTGCTGCAGGAAGCCCAATCATTACTTGATCTGAACGAAGAGCCGGGAAAATGTTATTTGGATTACCACCTACAAAATCCATGTAAGAGCATATCGGCCATCGCGACCTCGTAGTCTGCGTTTCCTTGATTATAATTATTACCGTCCATCCCAATGCCGCCACCAGCATTGTAATGTTGAACGTGAATGTACGTTAGTTTGTCTTTCACTCCGTAAATAATTGGTAAATACGCACCCCATATGCTTCCATATGCACTATAACCGCCCTGAACATAAGCTGTTTCAGGTGCCATGCTTAATAGAAGATCTGGACCGTAATGGTCTGAAATTGTTCGAATAGCTGAGATAAGATTCACGATTTGAGGAGTTGACGGGTTTTTAAAATTAGTGTCATTTCCGTTTAAGTAAATACCTGATTCAAGGTCAATATCTATTCCATCAAAACCGTATTTATCGATAAGAGATTGTATGGAATTAATAAAACGTTGCTTAGCGGCATTGTCAGGAAGTAAAACGACCCCATTTTGTCCACCTATTGAAAGAACCACTTTTTTTCCTTTACCTTTTAAATAGGAAATATCAGATTTGAACGCTGCATCTGTACCATACACAGGGGAAAATTCAACAGTGGAACGATCACCACCAGTTTCACCGAAAGATATATTTATTACATCCCATTTTGGTGAAACGTCTTTTAATTTAATAATGCCAGTACCGTTATCAAAGTTATGCCAATATCCAACGAGTAGTTTTGATCCTAAATTGTTTGCAGCTTGTGTTTGGAAGGGGACTAGTGGTAGCAGTAAGAAAATTACTAACAGACAACAAATGAATTTGAACTTGTTTAACATATCAACACTCCTATACAAAAAGTTGTCTAGATGTATAATCTTGTTTATTTAATTGCATCTGAAAATTCGTTCTTTTTTTAAGGTGACTATAATTTTCTCAACAATTTTGTATGGAAAATTATTAAACCTAATGTAATAATTTCTGTAGGAGGTTGAATTACAATTATCGAATTCAGAATATTTTGATATACCTTAAAGTGTAGGACAAGATTTTATGCATAATACTCTTACATAAATTTCAAAATTAAGTTTGGAAGGGGATGTACAAGAGTTGGATAAAAATCTAAAGAAAGATCTCAAAATACGTCACATTACAATGATCTCAATTGGCGGCGTAATAGGGGCTGGTCTGTTTGTTGGAAGTGGTGCAGTTGTGCATTCAGCAGGACCAGGTTCTATCGTTTCATATGCATTAGCAGGACTTTTAGTCATTTTCGTCATGAGAATGTTGGGGGAAATGGCAGCAATTAACCCGACAAGTGGTTCATTTGCAACATATGCACGAGAAGCAATTGGTCCATGGGCGGGTTATACAATTGGGTGGCTATATTGGTTCTTCTGGGTAATTGTTATTGCAATAGAAGCTACAGCAGGTGCTGGTATCATTCAATACTGGATTCCACAAATTCCACTATGGTTATTAAGCTTACTATTAACAATTTTATTAACGTTGACGAATGTTTTTTCGGTGAAATCATTTGGAGAATTTGAATATTGGTTTTCTTTTATTAAAGTAATAAGTATTGTCTTATTCCTTTGTCTTGGACTTGCTGTTATTTTAGGGTTTGTACCAGGAACGGAAGCACCTGGCACTTCAAATTTAGTAGGGCAAGGGGGATTTATGCCAAATGGGATAAGTTCGGTTCTGCTTGGAATAACCGTCGTTATATTTTCATTTATGGGGTCAGAGATTGTTGCAGTGGCGGCTGGTGAGTCTGCTGAACCTGTAAAAGCAGTAAAAACAGCAACAAATAGCGTAATTTGGCGTATTCTCGTATTTTTCATTGGATCTATTGCTGTAGTTGTTACACTCCTTCCATGGAATTCAGCAAACATACTAAAAAGTCCGTTTGTAGCTGTACTTGAACATATAGGAATACCAGCAGCAGCACAAATTATGAATTTTATCGTTTTAACAGCTGTACTTTCTTGCTTAAATTCGGGCTTATATACAAACTCAAGAATGCTTTTTTCGATGGCAGAAAGAGGAGATGCCCCAAAGGTATTTTTAAAATTGAGCAGTAGTGGTGTTCCAGTTCGGGCAGTTTTATTTGGAACTTTCTTCGCTTATATTGGAGTTGTTTTTAGTTACATATCTCCAGATAAAGTCTTTTTATTTTTAGTGAATGCATCTGGTGGGATCGCATTACTAGTTTATCTCGTTATTGCAGTTTCACATTTAAAGATGCGTAAAAAAATGGGAAAAGTAGAACAACAAAATTTGAAAGTGAAAATGTGGCTTTTCCCGTATGTAACGTATGTTACAATTGCCGCTATAATAGCAGTTTTAGTTGCAATGCTAGCAATTGAATCTTTACGTTCGCAAGCGCTTTTAACGATGCTTGTTACTGTTCTTATAATACTTTCTTATTTTATTCTTAATAGAAATAAAAATAGCACAGTTTTGAAACCTGAAAGTAGAAAGGAAGAATCTGTTCGATTCTAATTTATTGTTTTGGAAGAGAGTTACACCCAATCATTGCTATAAAAGAATCATATATAAACATAGAAACAAGTAATTACTATTGTCATAGTGAATATAAACTTTTTTCTTGACTTTTTATACGAAGGCGAGCAAAATGGTAAAAAAGGAAGGGGGGATGATGATGGAAGAGTACGTATTGGAGCTGTATAACTTTTTATATACGACAGAATGGCAAGATATTGTTTCGTTTCTAGGAATAGTATTTTGTATGAAAATTGTAATTGTATATATGGAAGAGCAAGGTATGTTCTATTCCTTCTCATCTCCGTTCGATGTGCAGCGCGAGCCGTTGCTGAACTATGCCAAGGTAAATTACGAACAATTTCCTTTTGTGATTTTCTTTATGATTCGTTTTATAACAGCGATTGTGAAGAGGAAAGAAAGTGATGAAGAAGAGTGCCACTTAACTTGTAAGATAGCTAACGTTTTTTAAGCTAAATACAAGGAGGAGATTTATATGTGGTTTCGATTTCTTATGATTGGTTTCTTTTCATTAACAGCAATTTCACTAATGGGATATCAAGTGTCTGAAATATATCAAGCGTATAGCAATACGTTTTTTAACAAAAACTAATTGCATTGCTATTAAAATAATAAAGCGATAAAATCCTTCTTAAGAAGTATTGTTAAGAAGGATTTTTTCTTTGTTTTGTCTTACTGTGTCAAACTATTGTCACATTTACACTGTGAATAATATGTTAAAATAGTGAGGTTACGTATACATATTTGAAGGAAGAGGGAGTGACCATTTTGGTGGATCAATCAACAAGTCAGAAAAGCTATGCTCCTATTGTGATAACGCTTTCTGTAATTGTAAATGCGATTATATTATTTTTGTTCTTTGGACCTGTTGGCTATGAAGGAGAAGTACATTTTGATGTAACAATTTTACCAATGTTAAATGCAATCTTTAATAGCTTTACGTTTGTATTCTTATTAGCAGCTTTATTTTCTATTATTAAAAAGAATGTAAAGATGCACCGCGGTTTTATTCTTGCGGCATTTACAACGACTTTATTATTTTGTGTGTCATATTTATCGTATCATTACTTGGCACCGGCAACACATTTTGGTGGAGAAGGATTTATTAAATATGTGTACTTCATCATTTTAATTACACATATTATCCTTGCTGCAATTATTGTACCACTTGCATTGTTCGCACTTGTATTTGGTTTTACGAATCAATTAACACGTCACCGTAAAATTGTACGTTGGACGATGCCGATTTGGTTATATGTAAGTTTATCTGGTGTTATTGTTTACTTAATGATCTCACCTTATTACCAATAAAAAGTCTCAGCCTAAAGGCTGGGATTTTTTTGTTAAGCAAATTTGTTTGTGAAATTAAAAAAGTGTGGTATACAAAAGTATAGTTGCTTTTCATATGGAAGGGATGGTAAAGGTATATGCAAAATTTTGTATTTCGTAACCCAACAAAACTTATTTTTGGTAAAGGACAATTGGAGCAGTTAAAGACTGAAATTCCACAGTTCGGTAAAAAAGTTCTTCTCGTATATGGAGGAGGAAGTATTAAAAGAAACGGTATTTATGAAAATGTAATTTCTATTTTACAGGAAATAAATGCGGAAGTATTTGAATTAACTGGTGTTGAACCGAATCCACGTTTATCAACTGTAAAGAAAGGAATTCAAATTTGTAAAGACAATGGAGTTGAATTTATTTTAGCAGTTGGTGGTGGAAGTGTAATCGACTGTACAAAAGCGATTGCTGCTGGCAGTAAATATGATGGAGATGTGTGGGATATTGTAACGAAAAAAGCATTCGCTGGCGAGGCGTTACCATTTGGTACTGTACTTACTCTTGCGGCGACAGGTTCTGAAATGAATGCAGGCTCAGTAATTACAAACTGGGAAACGAATGAAAAGTATGGATGGGGTAGTCCAGTTACTTTCCCGCAGTTTTCAATCTTAGATCCAGTTCATACTGCGTCTGTACCGAAAGATCAAACAATTTACGGTATGGTCGATATTATGTCGCACGTATTAGAGCAATATTTCCATCACGGCATGAATACAGAATTACAAGATCGTTATTGTGAATCTGTTTTAAGAACAGTAATTGAAACAGCTCCTAAGCTTTTAAGTGATTTAGAAAATTATGAGCATAGGGAAACAATTTTATATTGCGGTACTATGGCGTTAAACGGCATTTTAGCGATGGGAGTAAAAGGAGACTGGGCAACTCATAATATTGAGCATGCAGTTTCTGCTGTTCATGACATACCGCATGGGGGCGGACTCGCGATTCTATTCCCAAATTGGATGAAGCATGTTATAGATGAAAATGTGAGTCGCTTTAAACAGTTCGCTATTCGTGTATTCGATGTAGAAACAGATGGGAAGACAGATAAAGAGGTTGCGTTAGAGGGAATTGAGGCGTTACGTCAATTTTGGACTTCAATTGAAGCTCCAGTAACATTAGCTGATTACGCTATTAGAGAAAGTGAAATTGACTTAATGGCGGATAAAGCGATGGCTTATGGTGAATTCGGTAACTTTAAAAAATTAAATAAAGATGATGTTCTAAATATATATAAAGCTTCTTTATAAGTGAATCGAGAAAAGAAACCTATTTGATTATTGTATCAAATAGGTTTCTTTTTTGTTGTCTATAACCGTTTGTGACTGATTTTGATTATTTGTGAATGTTTATGGTTGATTTTTGTGATCGTTTTCATTATACTGTAATCAAAGAAGAGGTGAATAAAATGTTAACTCCTGAACGTCATCAAATGATATTGCAACTTGTAAAAGAGCAGAAGGTTGTTAAATTACAACAATTAGTGGAAAGAACAGAAAGCTCTGAATCAACAATTCGTCGTGATTTAGCACAATTGGAAAAGCAAAGGTTATTAAAAAGAGTTCACGGTGGTGCTGCTGTTTTAACAGGAAAAGGACAAGAGCCAACGATGGTTGAAAAATCATCCAAAAACATTCAAATAAAACACCAAATTGCGAGGTATGCGGCTAACATTGTTGAACAAGGTGATTGTATTTATTTAGATGCAGGAAGTACAACATTTGAAATGATTCCATTTTTAATAAATAAAGATGTTACAGTCGTTACGAATGGACTTATGCATATTGAAGCTTTAGTTGAAAATAATATTCGTGCATATTTACTGGGCGGGATGATGAAGAGTAGGACGAAAGCTTTAATTGGTGCAATGGCGCAAGAAAGTATGCAGAAGTATCGCTTTGATAAATGTTTTTTAGGAGCGAATGGTGTACATGAACAGCTTGGTTTTACAACGCCAGATCCAGAAGAGGCACTCTTAAAACAAATGGCATTAACATTAGCAAACGAAGGATATTTCTTAATTGATGAAAGCAAGTTTTCAGAAGTTGCGTTTGCGAAAATTGCAAATGTTGAAGATGCAAGCATTATTACAAACCATATAGAAATTGATTTAGAAAAATATAAAAGACAAACCAATGTAATTGAGGCTGATAAACAATGATCTATACAGTTACTTTAAACCCATCTATTGATTATGTAGTACAAGTTAATTCTTTCGATTTAGGAACAGTAAACCGAGCAGAGAAAGATATGAAGTTTCCTGGAGGAAAAGGGATTAATGTTTCTCGTGTTCTTCATCGTTTAAGTGTTGAAAATGTAGCGCTTGGATTTACGGGTGGATTTACAGGCCAATTTATTAAAGATGTATTGCATGATGAAGGTGTAACAACAAACTTCGTCCAAGTAGATGGAGATTCTCGAATTAATGTGAAAATAAAAGGGCAAGAAGAAACAGAATTAAATGGACAAGGTCCTATTGTGACAAATGAGCAATTTGAACAATTGATGAAAAAAATCGAAAGTATGCAATCTGGAGATTGTGTTGTACTAGCTGGAAGTGTACCTTCTTCTATTCCAAATACATTTTATGAATCAATCGCAGAGTTTGGAGCGGAAAAAGGTATTCGTGTAGTGGTAGATGCAAGCGGTAGTGCACTGCAGCATGTAATTAAAAATAAGCCGTTTTTAATAAAGCCAAATCATCATGAACTTGGTGAGTTATTCGGAGTGGAGCTTTCAACCGTAGAAGACATATTACCGTATGGAAGAAAATTAATCGAACAAGGTGTAGAGCACGTTATCGTATCAATGGCAGGAGATGGAGCTTTATTATTTACGGCAGAAGGTATATATGAAGCAACTGTTCCAAAAGGTGTTGTAATTAATTCAGTTGGGGCAGGAGATTCTCTCGTTGCTGGATTTGTAGGTAAATATGAACAGATAAAAGATATTGAAAAAGCATTTCAATATGGTGTTGCAACGGGGAGTGCAACAGCATTTTCAGCAGATTTATGTACAAAGGAAAAAGTAGAAGAATTATTGTCGCAAGTAGTTGTAGTTAAGCGATAGGGGGAAACAGCATATGAAAATTACAGAACTATTAAAAAGGGATACAGTCATTATGAATTTGACAGCTTCAAATAAAGAAGCTGTCATAGATGAATTAGTTGAGAAATTAAATGGTGCTAATCGTTTAAATAGTAAAGCTGAATTTAAAGAAGCTATTTTAAAGCGAGAGTCACAAAGTACAACAGGAATTGGTGAAGGTATTGCAATACCTCATGCGAAGACGAAGGCTGTTAAACAACCATCGATTTGTTTCGGTAGAAGTGTAAGCGGTATCAATTATGAATCGCTTGACGGACAGCCTGCACATTTATTCTTTATGATTGCTGCAAGTGAAGGGGCGAATAATACTCATTTAGAAACGTTGTCGCGTCTATCTACATTATTAATGGATGAAGGTTTTCGTAAACAATTATTAGAAGCAAAGGATGAAGAGGAACTTCTTCGTTTATTTGATGAAAAAGAGAAGGAAAAAGAAGAAGAAGCTGAAGTAGCAAAGCCAGAAGGGGATGAACCATACGTATTAGCTGTTACAGCTTGTCCAACTGGAATCGCTCACACATATATGGCTGCGGATAGTTTAAAGGCAAAAGCAGCAGAGTTAGGGATTGCGATTAAAGTTGAAACGAACGGATCAACAGGTATAAAGAATGGTTTAACGAAAGAGGATATTGAGCGTGCAACAGCGATTATCGTTGCGGCAGATAAACAAGTTGAAATGAAGCGTTTTGCTGGAAAACATGTCATTCAAGTGCCGGTCGCTGATGGTATTAGAAAAACTGAAATCCTTCTTAATCGAGCTGTAAAACAAGATGCACCAATCTTTAAAGGTGAAAAAGAGGATGGGAAGGCAGAAAGTATAGAGAAAGAAAAAGGATTAGGAATTTATAAGCATTTAATGAGCGGTGTAAGTAATATGCTTCCATTCGTTGTTGGTGGCGGGATTTTAATCGCGCTAGCGTTTATGTTCGGTGGAATTAAGGCAAAAGGTCCTATTGCTGAAATATTAATGGCTATTGGCGGTGGAGAAAAAGGAGCCTTCTTATTCCTTGTACCAATTTTAGCTGGATTTATTGCGAGTTCCATTGCTGATCGACCTGGTTTTATGCCTGGTGTTGTAGGTGGGTTTTTAGCAGCACAAGCGAATGCGGGATTTTTAGGTGGATTAATCGCTGGTTTCTTAGCTGGATATGTTGTTTTAGGGTTGAAAAGATTATTTTCAGGATTACCAGTACAGTTAGAAGGAATTAAACCTGTTTTGTTATATCCAGTCTTTGGATTGTTGATTACAGGAGTTGTTATGCAAAAAGTAGTAAACCCGCCTGTAGTAGCATTAAATGAAATGTTAACAGGGTGGTTAAATGGTTTGAGTGGTACGAATGCTATATTATTAGGCCTTATTTTAGGTGGTATGATGGCAATTGATATGGGTGGTCCAATTAATAAAGCTGCATTTACATTTGGTATTGCTGCAATAGAAGCAAAGAATTTCGGAGTGCACTCTGCTGTTATGGCTGGTGGTATGGTACCGCCACTTGCGATTGCATTAGCAACTACATTCTTTAAAACAAAATTTACAGAAGCGGAACGTAAATCTGGTTTAACAAATTATATTATGGGAGCGTCGTTTATTACAGAAGGTGCTATTCCATTTGCAGCTGCCGATCCGGTGCGTGTAATTGTAAGCTGTGTTGTTGGTTCAAGCATCGCGGGTGCCTTATCTATGTTATTCCAAATTACATTGCCGGCACCGCATGGTGGATTGTTTGTTATCGCATTAGTGAATAAACCGTTGCTATATATTTTCTCTATATTAATTGGGACGATTGTTTCAGCTATTATGATAGGGGTTTGGAAGAAGAAAGTTAAATAAAAGATAAAAAGGGACAGCTAATAGGAGTTGTTCCTTTTTCATTACAAAAAGTAATTTAATAATTGGATTATGATTGATTTTGGTAAAAGATGTAATAAAAAGTGATTTTTTTGTAACAAAAGAGTAATACTGTAATTTTTTTTGGAAAAAAATTCTTATACTAATGTGTGAGAAATATATGAAAACTATTGCTAATTTTGGTGGAAATACAATTCTTTAATATGGAAATTTATGTTACAAATCATTAATCGTTTATTACGAATGCTTTGTAATTGTGTGATTTTCGAAATTCTACAAAAAACTGTTGCTATAATGAGAACACGAAAACAAAGCAAATGGAGGCTATTCATGAAAAAATTATTAGGTATAGCAACAGCAGCAGTTTTTGGTCTTGGGATTTTTGCAGGTTCTGCTAAAGCAGAAACGATTGTAACAACAGATGTATTAAACGTTAGAGAAAACCCAACTGTAGAATCAAAGCTTGTAGGTAAAATGTTAAGTGGAAATAAATTAGATGTTATAAATACAGAAAACGGATGGTCCAAAATTAAATTAGATGGCAAAGAAGCGTTTGTAAGTGCTGAGTTTACGAAAAGTTCTTATTATGTAACAGCAAACGTATTAAACGTTCGTGCTGGAGCGAATACTGATTCAGAAATTCTGGGCACGCTTAAAAAAGATGACTTGATTGAAACGACAAATCAAGTACAAAACGAATGGTTACAATTCGAATATGGTGGGAAAGCGGCGTATGTTCACGTACCATTTTTAACAGGTACAGCACCTGTTATTGAAAGAAAAGAAGTTCCAGCTCAAGCTGAAGCGCCAACTAAGGTGAAAACGGCGGTTAAAAATGATACATCAGTTAAGGAGAAAACTCCGGCTAAAAATGATACGGCAGTTAACGGAAAAGAATCTGTTAAAAGTGGAGCATCAAGTAAACCAGTAGCACAAGCGAAGCCAGCAGCGAAATCTACTGAAACAAGTGCACCTGCTGGTGGTCGTGAAATAACAGTAGAAGCGACAGCTTACACAGCGAATCCGGGTGAAAATGGCACATATGGTGGTCGTGTGTTAACTGCGATGGGGCATGATTTAACAGCGAATCCAAATATGAAAGTTATTGCTGTTGATCCGAAAGTAATTCCTCTCGGATCAAAAGTGTGGGTGGAAGGATATGGAGAAGCGATTGCTGGAGATACTGGTGGTGCGATTAAAGGAAACCGTATTGATGTTTTAGTTGGTTCAGATAGCACTGCTGATAGTTGGGGTCGTAAATCTGTTAAGGTGAAAGTTATAAAATAATTTATTAAAATAAAAAACGGCTGCTTGAAAATGTCTAAGCGGCCGCTTTTTTTATATAAGAATTATTGAAAAGGGTAAATTGTTTTGCCTGTAATAATTTTATACGCGGTGCAAAATTGAGTTTGCATATACTCTGTATTTTTATTTTCTGGATGTAACGCTGTTTCTTGAAGAGTAGAATGAAAGGAACGTAGTAAACAATTTAGTGCGAAGTATAATTCTTCTTGTGAACAATTTTGTTCTTTTGTAGCAGTAGCTAAAATAAGGTCTTTTATTAATAATGGAAAATCGATAGTCGCTTGTTTCATAGTCATTGCACCCTCTCCGAGCTATTTTTATCATGTATATGCAGAATTGGACAAGCTATGCTCTTTTTTTATGTGTAATTTCATGTGCTAGATTCAAAGAACTTGCAATCATGCCGTTAAAATTGGTAAGATTGGGTATAATCAATAGATGGAGTATATTACATAAAGAGAGTTGAATGATATGGGAGAAGTGCAACGCGAAAAAGTTGCTGTCATCATTGGGCCAACTGCTGTCGGAAAGACGAAATTAAGTATCGATCTTGCAAAAGCGTTGAATGGTGAGATTATTAGTGGTGATTCCATGCAAATTTATCGTACGATGGATATCGGGACTGCAAAGGTGACGATAGATGAGATGGACGGAATTCCGCATTATATGATTGATATAAAAAATCCGGAAGATTCATTTTCTGTGGCGGAATTTCAAGAACGTGTCCGTAAGTGCATTCGAGAAATTACAGAGCGCGGGAAATTACCAATTATTGTTGGTGGAACCGGTCTCTATATACAATCTGTTCTATTCGATTACCAGTTTACAAATGAGGCTGGGGACGCTACATACCGAGAACAGATGGAAAAGTTAGCATTAGAACACGGTGTGGAATATGTACATAAAAAGTTGCAAGAAGTAGATCCAGAAAGTGCGGAGCGTATTCATGCCAATAATGTAAGGCGTGTTATTCGGGCGTTAGAAATTTTTCACACGACGGGTGAAAAAATGAGTAACCAGCTCGAAAAACAAGAAAACGAGTTACTGTACGATGTTTCATTAATTGGCTTGACAATGGATCGAGAAATGCTATACGATCGCATTAACTTGCGTGTTGACCTAATGATTGAACAAGGTTTATTAGAGGAAGTAAAAGGTCTGCATGAAAGAGGAGTGCGAGAGTGTCAATCTATTCAAGCGATTGGTTATAAAGAGCTATATGATTATTTTGAGAATCGTGTCTCTTTAGAAGAATCGGTATCACAATTAAAGACGAATTCACGCCGTTATGCCAAACGTCAATTAACGTGGTTCCGTAATAAAATGGATGTCGCGTGGTTCGATGTTACTGATGGTGAAAAAACGTCAGAAATTTTACGATACATAGAAGGAAAGTTACAACTAAAGTCGAATAATAGTTAAGTAGAGAAAAAGAGGAGGATTCGACATGAAGCAATCAATCAATATTCAAGATCAGTTTTTAAATCAACTCCGTAAAGAAAATACGTTCGTTACGCTGTACTTATTAAATGGTTTCCAGCTTCGTGGATTAATTAAAGGTTTTGATAACTTTACAGTCCTACTGGAAACAGAAGGTAAGCAACAGCTTATTTATAAACATGCAATTTCTACATTTGTACCACAAAAGAATGTTTCAATTGAATTAGAGTAGTAATGAATTATTGTACATAACAAAAAAAGAGCGAGTTTCTCGCTCTTTTTTTATTTGTCATAAACAATAAATAGTGAAATTTAAGCGATTCTAAATACAGTTAGCCTGATGTTAGTGTTTCCGGTTGCAGGAATTGTAATCTCGTTAAGAGTAGATTGGACAGAAAGATTTGTGCCAGCCGCTAAAGTTTCAATTGTTGTAAAGGAAAGTGAGTCGCCTATTAGATTTGAAGAGAAGTTGTCAGTTGCGACTGCCCCATTAATTGAAATTCCTACTCCAAGTGGAGCACATCCTGGCGCAGTTGTAGAAATGGATACGCTAATTACATAAATACCAGCGTTGATAACAGTAACTGTATTTGTGCCGTTAAAGATAATATTGTTTACGTTAATTGCAGTACTAAAGATAAAGTTATTAAATTGGAGTACTGTTTGTTGAATGTTGTTTGTAACGACAATTGTTGCTACTGGGAAGCCAGTTCCAATCGGTCCAGTCGGTCCAGTCGGTCCTGTAACGCCAATTCCAGTAGCACCAGTTGGTCCTTGAGCGCCTGTATTACCTTGAGGCCCAGTAGCGCCAGTAGCCCCTGTATTGCCTTGAGGTCCAGTAGCGCCAGTAGCCCCTGTATTGCCTTGAGGTCCAGTAGCGCCAGTAGCCCCTGTATTGCCTTGAGGTCCAGTAGCGCCAGTAGCCCCTGT